>OZ244732.1:0-1871224 GCA_965219345.1 Candidatus Nitrosopumilus sp. | reverse complement strand
TGCAATTTTTTCTCCGATCTTTGTACTATTTTGTAAGATTGTGTGGATTTGATCTTTTAGCAACCCTTGCTTGTAAGTGTCAACAGCTCTTCTAAACTCATATTTTATTCCAACCTTGTCAAGTCCATCTAAAAGAATACTACTCATATGCATGCCGTATGATTCATGACATCCAAAAGGATCTGGAATTAATGATACTGGTTTTGCCAAGTGCTCTTCTAGAGAATCTGGAAATCCTTCTGGAATTTTTCTTAATCCATCTAGATCATCCGAATAAGCAATTAGTTCTGATTTGTAACCAAAATTCTCTAATGCTAATTTAACTCCGTATGCCCTTACTGCATCTCCCAAACTTCCAATATGTGGAACTCCTGATGCGCCAAGGCCACTTTCAACTCTAAGGATATCTAAATTTCTTTCAAGAGATTTTTCACGTTCAATTAATTCATTAGATAATTTGTCTATCCAAGTTCCCTTTCCAATAACTTCTTGCTCTGACATTTTTATTCCTTAGTTCAACGTCTTGTACATGTATGGTCCATATAACGAATACCCTAACTTTTGATAATATTCTCTTGTACCAATTGCACTGATTACTAGAATTTTCTTTGCATCAAACTCTTCCTTGGAAATTTTTTCTGCTTCTCTCATCAAATTTTTTCCTAGCCCGGAATGTTGAATCTCGTTTTCTTCTTTTTCTCCAACCTTCAATGATTTTCCATATACATGAATCTCTCTTACAATACAAGTGTCTTGATCTATCTCGTCTCTGTGAGCATCAATACTCGGTTTCCTTAATCTCAAAAATCCATAGATGGACTCATTTTTGTCCTCGTAAGACAAGAAGACCTCTTTTCCGCCTGAGGAGTCATAATCTATTCTGTTTAGTTTCACATCTCTTCCGTCTGATTTTTTGTTAGAGAGGCCTACTTCTCTGCACCTGATACACCTACATGATAGTCCCTGTCCGGCTAAATTCTGATGTACAATTTGCCTTAGATTGCCTGATTTTGGCCCTGCAATGATCTCCCCTGGAGAAATTTCCCTTTGTACACGCATGATTCTAACCCATTTTGGAACATTCTTTTTTGCTTCTGTTAACACTCTGATCATGTCTTCATCAGAATATGGAGTGTATTTTCCTTGTTTGTAATCCTCATAGAGTGGAGTGTTCTCAATTACTAATGATGGATAAATCTTTAACATGTCTGGACGTAACTGCGAATCAGAAAATAGTTTTTTAAAATCTGCAATGTCTCCTTCTGGAGTCATTGTAGGTAAACCTGGCATCATGTGTGCAACAATCTTGTATCCTGCATCTTTTGAAATCTGAAATGATTCTATTACGTCATTATAGTTGTGACCTCTGTTAACTATTTCATAAACTAGTTCTTGTAATGATTGAACGCCAATCTCTATTCTTGTGATTCCATAGTTTAACATTAAATCTACATGTTCTTTCTTACAGTAGTCTGGCTTTGTTTCAATTGTGAATCCTACATTTCTTATCTCTGCGTGCTCGTTATTTGATTTGGCTTCTTGCAAATCTTTTGAATCTGTTCCATTCAGTGCATCATAACATGATTTGATAAAATTTTCTTGATAGTCTTTTGGCATAAAGAGAAAAGTACCTCCGACAATTACAATCTCCATTTTAGATATGTCATGTCCAAATGCAATCAGCTTGTCGATCTTTGATGTGATTTGTAATTTAGGATCATATTCATTTCCAATTGCGTTAAGTGTGGATGGTTCTTTTCCCGTGTAACTATTTGGAGTATTAAATTCAATTCCACCTGGACAATATGTGCATCTACCATGAGGACATGCATATGGTTTTGGCATGAGTGCAATCACTGCTACTCCTGATGCAGTTTTAACTGGCTTTTTCAACAAAACTTTTCTTAATTTATTAAAATCAGATTCTTTCGCCATTGATAGAATTTCATGGTTTCTGGGAATTCTTTCTAGTGCATATTTAGCACAGATTTTTATGATTTCTTGTTTTACCTGCTTTTTGCTAGGCTCATTAATTGTTAGTAGATTCTGAGTGATTTCACTACATGCCTTGGAAAAAACAGAATCTAGTTTACTCATGAATTATCACACTAATCTGGACATAAATTCGTTAAATAACTTGGCTTAGTTGAAATCTATCTTCGCCTAGCTGTCTTTCTTTTAGCTTTAGTTCTTCTAGCTGGTTTTCTCTTAGCTGTCTTTCTTTTAGCTTTAGTTCTTCTAGCTGGTTTTCTCTTAGCTGTCTTTCTTTTAGCTTTAGTTCTTCTAGCTGGTTTTCTCTTAGCTGTCTTTCTTTTAGCTTTAGTTCTTCTAGCTGGTTTTCTCTTAGCTGTCTTTCTTTTAGCTTTAGTTCTTCTAGCTGGTTTTCTCTTAGCTGTCTTTCTTTTAGCTTTAGTTCTTTTAGCTGGTTTTCTCTTAGCTGTCTTTCTTTTAGCTTTAGTTCTTCTAGCTGGTTTTCTCTTAGCTGTCTTTCTCTTAGCTTTAGTTCTTCTAGCTGGTTTTCTCTTAGTTTTTCTTTTCACAATACCTCTCTTCATAATTTTTAATTGGTTTAGTTCTCCTTGAATTTCTTTGATTGTTGCAAGCATATTTGTTATGAATGCATCATTGTTTGTTTCAGTTGACATATCTTGTCATCTCAATTTTTTCATACAATTTAAGAATATATGGCTTGTAGTTTGAACATCTGAACATTCATTAAATTTACAATTTTTTAGTGCTAGACTATTCTAATAAATTCAAAATAGTAATGATTCTATACTTTGTAGAAAAAGTGTATGTCTGCAAAACTTTTTTTGATCTCCTCTTTCCGTGATTCAACCATGTGTGTCATTTCCGTTAAATCTTCATCTTCAGGAAGTTTACCATATTTTGCAATATAATATCCAAGAGTTATTCCTATTAATACGCCCGCTTTGTGACCGTACTTGAAATCATCCTCATTTCTGAACTTCCAATGTTCTTGACCACATTCATGTGTTTGAATTCCATGGGGGATAAGGCATTCATCAATCAACGAACCTATTTTCGTTTTGAATTCTTTGTCTAACACCATACTTTATACCTCACCATCTCAAATAAAAAGCCAAAGAAATTGTTATACATTTAGCATCAATTTTACCAAAAATACTCCTGTCCCAATTGCTACCGTTGCTGTCATATAGGGCATTCCTTTTATGATGAAATCTTTGAACATCATGCGATATCCATGCCTTTCAGCAACTGCAATAGCTACAAGATTTGCGCTAGCACCAATTAAAGTTCCATTTCCTCCAAAATCTGCCCCTATTGCTAAAGCATACCACAAAGGATTGAATGAGAGAGGTTCTAGATAACTTGCTATGTTTGGGTCTAGTGAAATGTTTTCAATAATTGGAATCATAGTGGCAGTATAGGGAATATTGTCAACAAATGCTGAAGCAAATGCCGATGACCATATAATCATGACAGCTGTTGCTTCAAAATTACCACCCGTTGCAATAACTATTTGATGAGCAAAGAGTTCAAGCGCTCCTGTTAATTCAACACCTGATACAATAATGAATAATCCTGCGAAAAACATCAAGGTCGGCCATTCTACATGAACAAATGCTTTTCCTGGATGAATTTTTGTAATTACCAAAAGAATTGCAGCTCCAGCCAATGCAATAATTGAAACCTCAATATCTAAAGTTCCATGTAACATAAATGCAATAACTACTCCAAAAAGAACTACTACACTTTTTTTAAGCAGTGCAGGATCTTTGATTTCCTTTTTTTCATCAATTTGCATAAGTTTATCGACATTCTCAGGTTTTTGTTTAAGATCTTTTCTAAACAAGATTTTAAGAACCACTAGTGATGCTAAAAATGTGATAACTACTTCTGGAGTCATGTGGTATGCAAAACTCATAAAATCAAGATTCGCAGCAGATCCAATAATGATGTTAGGAGGATCACCAATGAGAGTGGCCGCACCGCCAATGTTTGATGCAAAAATTTCAGCAAGAATTATGGATAATGGGTTTATGTTCAGAATTCTTGCAACAGAGATGGTTACAGGAACTATTAACAGAACCATAGTGACATTATCCAAAAATGCAGAACCAACTGCTGTAATAACTGACAACAATAACAGAAGCTTCCAGACATTTCCCTTGGACAGTTTCGCTGCCTTGATTCCTATATACTGAAAAATTCCTGTCTCTCCAAGAATTCCAACAATTATCATCATTCCCAAAAGTAATCCAATTGTGTTGAAATCAATGGAACCTATTACAAAGTCAACACTATCATGTGCAGGAATTAAGCCAGTGTAAATTAGAACAATAACGATGATGAGTGCACCAATCATCGCAAGTGCTGTTCTGTGTATCACCTCAGTCACCAAAATTACATAAATTCCCATCAAAACTGACATGGTCATCGCCATTGCTATTGTAAACTCTAAACCAATCATTTGTGGTAATGTGAACAGCATAACGACTATGCCGACCATCGCAATTCCAATTATTGGCATCATTTTTGTTTGCAGCATTCTAATCTTACTCGATTTTGATTGTGATTGAGGCTATTTATTCTATTTTTTTAGAGTTTACATAGACGCCTTTCTTTTTAGTGATACGACCAATCTCATATGTGGCCATTCTGTGTTTTTTGAAGATCTTTCTTATTTTTTTAACTTGATTCTGTGGTGAGATCAAACAAAAACCAATTCCCATGTTGAACGTCTTGTACATCTCCTCTGGTTTTACTCCCTGCTCTTCGATGAGTTTCATAACCGGTGGAATTTTTGGCAATGTATCAATCTCATATCCGATATTTTTTAACCGTAGTAGTTTTGTGAATGAACCACCAGTGATATGTGCCAAACCATTGACTTTGCATTTTTGATTTGCTTCTAAAACTGGTTTTACATAAATTTCTGTAGGGGCAAGCAAAGCATTTCCTAATACACCCACTCCCTTGATCTTGTCTTTCAAAGAATACTTTTTCAATAAAGCTTTTCTTGCAAGCGAATAACCATTTGAATGGATTCCAGAACTTTTTACACCAATAATTACATCTCCTGGTTTTATCTTATTTCCTAAAACCAACTCTTTTTTTGAAACCAATCCTAAAACCATTCCAGCTAAATCAAATGCGAATCCTGTTCCTTCAATTACATCTGGCATAATTGCAGTCTCTCCTCCTACAATAGGAACTGCTGCTTTTTTTGCACCTTTTACTAAACCCTCTACAATTTTTTTGAATAATTTTACATCATTTTTGTTTGCAGCAATATAATCTACAAATGAGATTGGTGTTGCACCAATACAGATTATATCATTAACATTCATTGCAACACAATCAATTCCTATTGTATCGTATTTTTTCATCATATTTGCAATCACTACTTTGGTTCCAACACCATCTGTATGTGTGGCCAAAAGTTTTCCACCTGGAATCTCTACAATTCCTGCATAATGTCCAAACCCGTATGCTATCTTTGCTTTCTTCTGAATTTTGTGAGTAGTTGAAATTAATTTGCCAATTGCCGCCTGACTTTGTTTGATTTTAGAAATGTCTACACCTGCTTTTTTGTAGGTTAGAGCCATAATTTGATGCGTATTTGCTGTGAATAAGAATTTGCCTATTATTTAGATTACATGTACATTCCAGATGTCTCTTCTCTATGTTCTACATATTTCTGAGACAACTCACTGAATTCTGAGCTAATCCTTTCTTTGTCTTCTTTAAGCTCTGTTGTGTCTATATCCATTTCATAGAATCGATTTAGCGCTTCAATCAGAGTTGCTGCAGCCGCAGAATCTGGTGATATTTTATCTGCTTTTGCCAATAAAGTCAAACCCTGAATTTCTCTTACCAGACATTCATTTAGTATACCACCTGGAATACCTGTGATAAATCCCTGAGGAATCATACTGATGTCTTTGTCTGCCATTGTTCTTACTAGATCTTCTTCAGCTGCACAGTATGCCTTGTCATCATGTTCAGTACTTGCAACTCCGTCTAGAATTACAATTTCTTTAGATCCTTTTTCTGCTGCCCAATCTAAAATTGATGATACCAAACACCAAAGTCCTTCCATCTTCAATGTTATCTCACAAATTATTGCGCAAATTGTTCCATCTTGGTTTGCATAAAATCTAAATGGATGGCGTAATCTCCCTCTCATAAAAACTGTTGATGGGGGAAGATATTTTGATCTCATCATTCCAATCTCTTCCATCTTTAATTTCTCAATAATGTGATTAATTGCAAGAGGACCTACAAGACCTGCTCCAACAAAACCTGCAAAAATTATTGGGCTCTTTAATTTTACTTTCTTTGTCTCAAAGACTTCTGCTTCAGGAAATTCTTTCTGCACAGTTTACGTCGATTTTTTCTGTCTAATTACCTTTCTGCATAAAGAGATTCAACATGGTTCGTCCCTTATCTGTAATTGAATAGATCATATTTGGTCCTACTGGTTCTTTTCTGATAAAGTTGTAATCCACACACAGATGTAGATAATTCAAAAATGACTTTTTCATTCTGATCTTTGACTTTGAATACAAATCTGTAAACGTCATAGGATTTGCTTTGAGCTGATATAGCAACTTCAATAGAGATAGTGTACTGTAATCTCTCGTTCTTGCTTTTACAGCATCAAGTATTTGCTCGTCTCTTTGTATGATAAAATCCTCGAATTGGTCTGCCACTTCTAGTGGTACGTATGTTAGTCTTGTTCGCATCATACCGTATAGTACGGTACATTACTTTATTAGTCTTTAACTTGAGCTTTGTTGATCCATCCAGCTGATTTTTTTACACCTGAATTTCAATAGATGAGTTCAGGTTTATTGCAATTGTTAGAATTGTGAAATTATAGTGAATAATCTCCTTTAAACTATCAAAATCTCAAAGTTCTTTGTGGAAGTAGTAGTAAGTGCAATTCTAACTATAGTTGGACTAGTGATGTTATGTTTTGGTGGAAATTGGCTAGTCAGTGGCGGTGTTGGTATTGCAAAAAAATTTCGAATAAGTAATCTTGTAATTGGAATGACTATTGTAGCGTACGGTACTTCAACTCCAGAACTTGCTGCCAGTATAGCTGCAGCAGGAGAACACAGTGCAATTATTTTAGGAAATGTAATTGGAAGTAATATTGCAAATGTTGGAATGGTGATTGGCATAGCTGCAATTCTTGTTCCTCTTGTAGTAAAAAAATCTGTTTTACGAAAAGAAATTTTTATCATGTTAGGAGTATCTCTTCTACTTGTTTTACTCTCAATTGATGGTGAACTTTCTCAGTACGATGGAATACTGTTACTTGGTGGATTAGGAGTATTTGCATTTTATACATACAAAGATGCAATGAAACAAAGAGGAGAAAACAAAGCGAAAACTGAAAACGGTAAAAAAAATATATGTCTAAAATCTATAGGGCTAATTGGAATAGGTATTGCGCTTTTGTATGTTGGCGCAATTCTTACAGTTGATAATGCTGTAATTTTAGCAAAAGAGTTTGGACTATCAGAAAAAATTATTGGATTGACAGTAATTGCAATCGGAACATCTCTTCCAGAATTAATAACATCAATAATTGCAATTAGAAAAGGTCACACAGATATTGGTATTGGAACTATTATTGGAAGTAATATTTACAACATCTTGATGATAATGGGAGTTGGTGCTACACTTGGTGGCATGATAATTGCATCTGATGTTTATGTCGATTATGCAATAATGATTATCTTTAGTCTCTCGTTACTAATTGCCCTGAAAACTGGAATTATCCACAGAGTCATGGGTGTTTGTCTGATTATTGGTTATGTTGCATATCTTGCAGTCACGTTTTTCAAGTAATTTGTGCCTGAATTTGGCATTTAGATAGAATTTGTCATAATATTTTCAGCTTTCAGTGATGGCACAATAGATGGAAGTGATGCCCATTGAATTACATTTTTTTGATTGTTTCCAATTTCTGAAATATTTTTTAACATAGTTGGAAGGTTGTGAATTATTCTCACTGATTTTCCAGGTCCCTTTATCTCTCCATTTTCAATAATTCTTACACCACTTCTTGCTGTACATGAAAAATCACCTTTAATTGGATTTACTGCATATGTATACCATAATCTTCCAACTAACAATCCATGTTTTGTATCTTTGATCATGTCTTCCTGGGAAATACCTCCTGGATTTATTTTGAGATTATGTGGTGCTGAAATTGGTATTGGTTCAGAACTTCTTCCCATAGGAGAACCAGATCTAGATGCATTACCTGAAGACTGTTTCCCTTCTTTGTAGCTATCATATAGATTCGAAAAAGTATTTTTAAAAATTCCTTTTTCAATTAAATTCCTTTTTTGAGTTTCAACTCCTTCATCATCTACAGATTTTGTTCCAACACCTTCTGGGATGTGAGGATCATCAATCAAACTAAGTTGATTCATTGCTATTTTCTTCTCAAAATTATTTGAAAAACAACTTTTCTTTTCTGTAAATGTTTTAAAATTAAAATTTGATGCAACAACAAACGCTAATAATTCCCCTACTGAATATGGTTCAAAAATTATAGAATAGCTGTCTGAATCAATTTTTTGTGGATTAATTGATTCAATACACATAATTTTTGCATCGTTTCCAATTTGTTCTGCAGAAAAATTTGATAATGTTCTACCACTGACATGTCCTATTCCTGATACTGGCAAGGTTCCATGTTCTGATTCTGCGTTAATGATTCCTGAAATGTACGTGGCCTTTTCATTTAGGTGTAATCCATTTGAATTTGCTATTTCAAAATTTTCTGAAACTATGTTTAGCGATCCTGTAATCGTATTTACTTTATCATTATTTGCTGAATTTATCATATTTTGTGCGATATCCATTGCTTTTGCACCGGAAATCTTCTCCAATCTTTCATCAAATGTCCCATCAAGTTGTTTGAGGGCTGTGCTATGTGGCAATCCTCCCCAAAAACCTCTCGTCTTGAGTTTTGACGATGTTTTAAACGCATTATCAATTTTTTTTTCTATCTCATGCTGGTTAGTTGTTTCAATTGACGCAATTTTCTTGTCATGAATTAATCTTATGCCATAATCTTCATCAAAATTTTGCTTAATTTCGGCAATCTCCGAGTCTGTGATTCTAACAGTAATGATCTTTTTTTTAACAACAACTATTTCACATTCATTGATTCCTATGTTCTTTGAATGGTTTAATGCCTTGTCTAAGGCAGACAATCATTTTCTCCTTGGATTTTTATAATTGAATTTGTTAATTTTAATTAATTCTACATATGACCCAAATCGAGAAGTGTCTGTAACTTTGTCAAGTTCACTTTCACTTTCATTGTCAAACTTTTTTAGAATATTATAAGTAGTATCCCTTTCTGCTGGAATTCTTCCAATCTCTCTTACCATTCTCCTTATTTCTTTAGGTCTTAATAACTGACCATGCTCAGAACCTGCGGATGTTGATATGCTTTCATTGATCAGAGTTCCTCCAAAATCGTTTGCCCCCCACATTAGTAATAGTTGCGACATCTTTTGTCCTTCTTTCACCCATGACATCTGAAGATTGTTAATAGAATTATTCAACATAATTCTTGCAATTGCATGTGTGAGCAAAACATCATTTCCACTTGCTCCTTGTCTAATTCCCTCATGCAACTGATGCTTGTACATTGGTGCTTCCTCAGGAATAAAATTCAAGGGAACAAACTCTGTAAATCCTCCTGTCTCCTTTTGAATTTCTCTTAGTTTTGCAATGTGTTTCACTCTATCTTCAGGTGTTTCCAGATGACCGAACATCATAGTTGATGTTGTGTTGATTCCCATTTTGTGGGCAGTCTTGATAACTTTCTCCCAATCTTTTACACTGATTCTGCCTGGGGAAATTTTATCTCTGAGTTTCTGATCAAGAATTTCGGCAGATGTTCCAGGAAGTGTATTAACTCCAGCTTCTTTCATTCTCTTTAGAAATTCTTCAATAGATACCTCTGATCTTGTTGCTCCATATAGAATCTCTTCAGGTGAAAATCCATGAATATGGATATCTGGAATCTCTTTTTTGATTTCTCTGCATATGTTTTCATACAAATCCCCCTCCATATCTGGCGGCAGTCCTGCCTGAACACAGACTTCAGTTGCACCTAATTGGTGCGCTTCCTTTGCTCTTCGTACAATCTCCTCAGTTGGTAAGAAATATCCTTCTTCTTCTCTAAAATCTCTACTAAATGCACAAAAACCGCATTGCTTGATGCAGACATTTGTGAAATTGATATTTCTATTAACTACATATGACACAACATCGCCGACTCTTCTCCTTCTAATTTCATCTGCAACAAGTCCTACTAAATGGAAATCAATCCCTGCTGTATTGTATAATGTTAAAGCATCATCTACAGAAACCTCTTTATCTAATAATGCATTGTTTAGGATTTTGGACACTAATGGGTCTGCATTCTTGAAAAGTGAATCTATGTTAGTCATCTCCAATACTTCTCTTTTACCAATCCTTCCCCATTTTCAATAACTGACATCTTATCTCTTAACTCTTTACTGACAAAAGAAAAGAATTCAGGATATATTGGGAATCTGCACTTTAATTCAAATCCTGCATTTCTTGAATTTTTATCTACTTTGTTAATTTCTGGCCAGGAAAATTCTGGATTAACGAAATCTGGAGTTAATGGTGATATTCCTCCCCAGTCATTAATTCCAACTGATAAGAAACTTTGATATGATTTTGGGGATAGATTTGGTGGAATCTGTATGTTCATCTCTGGCATGATGATTCTTGATAACGCTACAATTGTTTTGAAATATTTTTCATCAGCTGATGGTGTATTCTTCATTATAGTATCTGGTTTTGGCTGAAAATTTTGCAAAATTACTTCTTGAATATTTCCATATTTTTGGTGTAACTGTTTAATTGCTAAAATTGAATCAATAATTTCTTCTACTGTCTCACCAATACCTACAAGAATTCCTGTTGTCATTGGAATTCCTAACTTTCCAGAATTTTCTAAGACTTGTAATCTTGCTTTTGGTCTTTTGCTTGCAGCTAAATAATGTGGCATTCCTTTTTCTGTTAGTCTTTCACTGACATTTTCAAGCATTATGCCCATTGACACATTTGTTTTCTTTAGTTCTCTCATCTCCTCAAAATTTAGATTACCTGCATTTGTATGTGGGAATAATCCTAATTCTAATGCTAGCTCCGATGCATGAATGAGATATTCCGCAGTTGATTTGAATCCATTTTCCTTTAACCAATCTCGTGCTTCTTGATATTTCTGTTCTGGTTGTTCACCTGTAACAAAAAGTGCCTCAACACATCTGTATTTTTTTGCAAGTTGTAATAATTCAAATATTTGTTGTTTTGACATCAAAGACAGTTTTCTCTCTCCCGGTTCAGCTTTGTATGTGCAGTAAGAGCAAGTATCTTTGCAGAGATTAACTACGTTAAAAAAGGCTTTTTTTGAAAATGTAACTGAATCTTTTTTAAATTTTTTTCTCAAATTTTGTGCAACTGAAAAAAGCTCACTAGAATCTTCCACTGCATTTTGATAAATTCCCATAATGTCTTGACGAGAAATTGCTTTATTCTCTAAAACATTGTTTAAACTCTCAGAATTTAAGATAAGCTTACTCAACAAAAAAGATTCTTGATTTGAAGTATTTATGCTTGTATTGAACTAATTTCCATTTGGTCTTTCTTGGAGAACAATTGTGATATCTGTTGTTCTACCATCTCTTAAAATCTCTAAAAACATCTCATCTCCAACTGTTTTTCCTCTTTGAAGATGTATCAAAATATCGTCAATCTGTCTAACTTCAATATCGTCTACTGCTAAAATTATGTCTCCACCCATTGGATAATTGAGCCCTTCAAATTCAATGGTTTTTTCAGACCCAATTAATCCTGCTTTAGAGGCTGGGCTGTTTTCTATAACGGTCACAATCAAAAATCCTACTGCATCTTTTAGGCCCAAAACTTTTGCTAAATCTGGATCAATGTCTCTACCTGAGATCCCAATCCATGGATGTTTGTATTCTCCTTTTCCAATTAGGGTTGGAATAATTTTGACAACAGTCTGTGATGGTATTGCAAATCCTACTCCTGTAAATTCACCTGTTGCTGATTGAATTGCAGTGTTAATCCCCACAATCTCTCCTCTCATGTTAAGTAACGGTCCTCCTGAATTTCCAGGATTGATGGCTGCATCAGTTTGAATTACATCTGGAATAGAATATCCTAAACCTGATGGAAGTAATCTTCCTAATTGACTTACTATCCCTGAAGTCATGGAACCTGATAACCCAAATGGGTTTCCAATCGCAGCTATTGCTTCTCCCACTTTGAGATTAGATGAATCACCAAGTGGTAATGGGTGTAAAAGAGTCAAGTCTGCATTGACTTTGATCACTGCAAGATCTGTAAATTGGTCTGTCCCAATAATTTCTGCATTATATGATCTTCCGTCAAGAAATGTAACTACAACCTTTTTTGCATTATCAACAACGTGAGCATTTGTAATGATGTGTCCTTTTTTATCAAAAACAAAACCTGAACCTAACCCATTTGCTACATCCTCAATTTCATTTCTTTGAACATTTACTCTTACTACACCTGATTCAGATTTTTCAAAAATCTCAATTAATGATAAACTCTTTGAATAAATTGGAGTTACTTCTCCAACTGTACTTGGCGTATGACCATTACTTACCACAATCTCTGGTTTAATCGATTCTGGTGGTGAAACAAATAGTACTGCAAATACAATAATAACAATCATAGCTCCCACAGCACCGCCCACAAACATACCTGAATTAGCCATGAGATTTTTTATTCTCAGTTTTCTATGTAAAAGGATTGCTATACCTTGATTGAACTTTGAGTATGATCTTTCATTGAATAGCTTCGCTCTTTCCATGTAACAGCCGATGTACTCTTTGCTTGAAGCAGTCCTCCCAAAAATCCTAAAACTACTACCAAACTACCTAGTGGTGCAAATAGTGCATGAACAAATCTTAATTCAAGTCCAACTTTTGCCTCAATTATTGCACCTATGTAAATTAGAATTGAAGCAATTGCTGCAGTAATACAAAGTATATTTGCAGATATGGTCTCTATTGGTAGCAATGCAGATACAGCAAATATCGGAAATGGAACAAACAACAAAAATAATACCGCAAAGAAAATGCCAATTGCAATCTTTCCATTTTGAAGGTATAGTGGAACCATTAGTCTTTTTAGCGCATTCCATAAAGTGCTTTTGTCTCGAGCCCACGCAGCATCAATTAGATGTTCTCCTCTTACCATCTTCATTTTGTATCCTAATTCTTTCACTTTTTTTCCAAGCGCACCATCTTCGATAATTTCTTGTTTTACTCCTTCATGCATACCAACTTCTTCGTATGTCTTTTTTTTCAAGATGTAAAAACTTCCAAAGAAATAACCTGTTTTTTTTGATGGATTGTTAACATTCAATGCTGAAAATCTAGTATGTAAAAATGTAGAAATCATTGGAAGTGTAATCTTGGTCAAAAAGTCAAACGTAAGCATTTTTGGAATTGCAGATAATGCATCTAAATTAAATGAAATTAAATGAGCCACTGCAAGCGATATTATATTTTTAGAATGATTTGTATCTGCGTCAGTAAACAACAAGAGTTCTCCTGTTGCTTTTCTATATCCTTCCATACATGCCCAGTTTTTACCCATCCACCCTTCTGGTTTAGGTCTCGCAGAAACTGGAATTATTTTAGAATATTTTTTTGCATATTCTGAAATTATTTTATATGTTGCATCATCAGATGAATCATCAATTACTATAATCTCATATTTTTCATAGTCTTGTTTAGTTAACGAGTCTAAACATTTACCAATAAATACTTCTTCATTTCTTGCTGGAAGAATTATTGAAACCTTGGGAAATGATTTAGAAGTATTTTCAAATTTGTCAAGATATGGTGTAAATTTAAATGAATTAACCATTGATTTGATAAGAAATATCCAAGATCCGCAAACCCCAATCAAAATTGCAGTTAATGAATAGTTGAAAACATCAATAATTAATTCCATGAATTTATCTCTCGACTTCTTCTTTGATACTTTGCATTGCTTGCTCAGTACCACTTTTGATGTGTTTTTTAATCATGCCTGTAAACATTCCCATCATACCTGTTAGTTTTATGTCCCACACTGTGCAAAGTATGGTTTTCTCATCCTTAGGAAAAAGTGATATGATTTTTTCTCCACTTATGATCCCTTTTGTGAATTTTGCATGTATCTTTTCTTTAGGTTGGAGTACTACTTCTTGCAGGCATTTTTGATCTCTAAATGCAATTGTGATCTCTCTATTGACTTTGTTTCCATCTTTGGATAGGTTTTTGACTTGTTTAGTTCCTTTCCAAAATTTTGGTTCATTGTCAATATCTGAAATAACATCCCAAACTTTGTCAACTGTAGCATTGATTTCTACTTCAACCTCAATTGTTGCCATGTTCTACGAACATTCATTCCGCATTAAATATATTAGAATACTATTTTATTTCAATAGACTGTGGTGGGCAACATGCCTAAAATCCGGAACAGTAACTCCAGTTCCAATGGCATTTGCCATTCTTCCATCACAGTCAATTAAAATTTGAATGAAAATGAAACCCTCAAAATATATGCCAAAAATTGAAACTTTTGATGGTAATGGGTTTTGGAAAAATGCTTACGCTCATCAACGAGGTAAATTGTTAAAAAAAGTCAATGTTCCAGAAGATCAAATTATTGTACTAGTTAACAAAAAGTACATGGAACTTCCTGCTGCTCTAAAATATGAAATTGAAACAAGTGGATTAGACAAAAACGACCTCCAATAAATTCGAAATTCATTTTAACAGGAAAAATTAGGATTTGTTATGACAAATGTATCCTATGATGATTTTGCAAAACTAGACATTAGAGTTGCAAAAATTATTGCAACCGAACCAATCGAAGGAAAATCCAGGATTATCAAAGGAAGGATTGATCTGGGAAATGATGATCAACGAGATGTGATTATTGGAGGTGCTCAATATTATCAACCTGAAGATATTGTAGGAAAAACTGTTATTGTGATTGCAAATCTAGAACCAAAAAAGATGGCAGGTGTTGAATCAAATGCAATGTTATTGGCAGCTGATGTTGACGATAAACCATTTTGGTTGACAGTGAATGAAGATATTCCTTTAGGAAGTCCTATCAAATAGGACTATCCATAAATCATTAGTTCTTTTTCTTCCAGCAATGCATGTAAGTTGTTTACAGACCTGTAAACATCTGGCTCTTTTTTAGCACCTGTACAAACAAGTTTTCCTGACGAAAATAACAAAATTACTGTCTTTGGGTCTAACATTCTATGGATAAGCCCTGGAAATTGTTCTGGTTCATACATACTTCTAGGTAATGTTCTTGCTGCTTGTTCCAGATGAATTCTTCCACCTAGATTGATTGAAGCTACAATATTTTGAATTGTTACAGTAGCATCCTTTTTTACTGGAATCCCTCCCTTGCGAAGTTTTTGTACAACTGTTTTTACTGCCTTTCTTGCCAAATCTGAAGATTTGGAACCCGTACATACCATTTTACCTGAAGTGAAAATCAACGTTGCAGTTTTTGGAGTCTTTAATCTAAAAACTAGGCCTGGAAATTGATCAGGATGATACTCCACACCTGGAAATGTTCTAGTGATCTCATTCAAGTCCATCTTTTGACCTACATCAGCTGATGCAACAACATTTTCTATGCTTACGATAGGTTTTGTTTGTGGCATATTTGGTTTTTTCTCTCTGAACTATAATAAAAGCACTCGCCACTGTTTTGCTTTGTGGAGACTAGGACGAATGATTTAATTTAGATCTGGCAAATGCTGAGTTTAGTGAACTTTACAAATTTGGATTTTGATCAACTGTTTGCAATGAGTGATGATACAAATCCAATAATGATGCTGATCTGGATAATTCCGATAATTCTCTTTGTATTTTATGGGCAACGAATTCAACTTTACATTACTTCTGGTGAAATCAAAAAAGGAATAAAAAAACTTGATGGTTTTAAAAACGAATCAAGAAAAGAACTAATTGATTATGTTACAAAAAATTTAAAACCCAAAGATAACCCGCTAAAAAAAATCGACCAATTTTTGGATTACTTTACTATAATGCCTGTTGATATGGATCCTACTGGTATAGTTGACAAGGTTAGACATACTGTTAGGTCAAGAGAAGATTATACTAGAGAACATGTAAAATCACTTTTTCCCGAAATCAGTGATATAGAATTAACCAAAGTACAAACTATACTTGAAATAGCTTCTTCATTACAAATGATTTACAAAATAGTTAATCACATGTTTTTGACTGCAAAAAAACAAAACAATTATCCATTAATTCTACCTTTACAAATGATTCTCCCTTTTGTAATGGAACAAGCCGAGGCGATGAAAGAAGCAATTCCTGCATTTAAAGTGGGACAACCTGTTGGGGATGGAATTGGTCCAATGGTTGTTGGAAAAATGATGTTGGAATGTGAAAAAGAAACAGTTGCATTTCAAACTGTTCTCGCAAAAACTGAATTTGAGACTAGGAAATTGTTTCTTTTAAAAGCGGAAGGGCCAAGTCCTACTGTAGGTAGACCAGCAGATGCATTAGAAACAATTGTTTCTAGCAACAAAATTGATGCAATAATTATGATTGATGCTGCATTAAAAATGGAAGGTGAAGACTCTGCATCTGTTGCCCAAGGCTTTGGTGCTGCGATTGGTGGAATTGGAGTTGAGAGATTTCAAATTGAAGCAATTGCAACTAATAATGACATCCCAGTCTTTTCAATAGTGGTTAAACAATCGGTCAAGGAAGCAATAACCTTGATGACACAAGAAATTGCTAATCAATCGGATAATGTGCGTTTACAAGTTGATGAGATGATTCAAGAAAACACCCAACAAGGTCAATCTGTAGTAATAATTGGTGTGGGTAACACTGCTGGAGTGCCTCAATGATGTTCTCTAAGAAAAAAATCACTATTGCATATACTGTTGAAAAATGTACAAAATGTGGAATGTTGAGAAAAAGAAAGTTTACCGAAGGTGATATTTTATTTGCCGAATCCTCAAAATGTGCTTCATGTGACGAAATGACAAATATTGAAAAAATATTTGGCGAAACTATGGAGCAATAGTTGTTACAGTCACTCCATTTTCAATTGGAATGAATGTGTGTTCAGCCTGAGCAACTCTTTGCTCATTCACTTCAATAAGAATAGGATAAGCTTGTACTGCTTTTTTCTTAATCAAAATTCCTAGTAACTCCCTTGCTTTCTTTTCTTCCCATTCTTTCGTGATCCATCTTAATGCAAATGGCAGCATGTTAAAATTTTCCCAAATAAAATCAAGTAGTCTATCTGCTTCAGAGTCTTTTGTTTTCTTTCGTGAATTAATGGCAAAAATATTTTTTATTTGTCCGTTTCTGACAAATCCTCCACCTTGGTCTGTTGTTACAAATGGTTCACATGCATAAGCAGAATTCTCAGAAAGCGAAAATCCCCCAATCGACCAAATATTTGGAATAGATTTTCCAGCATGTATTGTATATTGTTCTAATGAATGTCCACTAAGATTTGCAATTGGTTTGAATCCCATCTGTTTAATTGTAGATTCAATAGTACGTCCAATATCACTTACCTTTACTCCCGATTTTATCATAGACATTGCATTACCTAATGCTTCTTCAGCAGCTTGAACCAAGCCATCAAATTGGGCATTATAACAAACAGTAACGGCAGTATCTGCAATGTAGCCATTAATCTGTGCACCTAGATCAATTTTTACCAAGTCTGTATCTTTGATTGTAATCGGATCATTTGGTTCGGCAGTATAGTGAGCTGCAACTTCATTAATACTAGTATTTACTGGAAACGCGCATTTCGCTCCTCTTTTTTTAATCTCCCCTTCAACTTCTTCACAAATTTCATAAACTGTTTTTCCAATCCAGTCTTTCACTCTGACTATTTCTCTTACTTCAGCAGCAATCTTTCCTGCTTTGATATAATCTTCGATTTGCATATTTTTGATCTTTTGAGTGCCTTTAAAATGATTATCTGTGAAGCTTAAATTGGGCAACTTTTAGAATTTACTGGGATCGTGGTCTAGCTTGGTATGATTCTGCGTTTGGGACGCAGAGGTCGCGCGTTCGAATCTCGCCGATCCCACCACAAACCATTATCTTATTATCAAATTGTTACACAATACTACTGCCGAGCAATGAAGAAGAGTTAGAGTAATGACTTTGAAATGAAGTAACTAATTGGCTCTGAGCTCCGGCATGTTTTTATTAATTCTATGTTGTCTTGATTTAAATGAAATTTGAAAGACGAGATATCCTTTTGATTGTAGGACTTTTGCTTTTTATGGTTGGCTTGACACCATTTATGGCACCTGTTTATGCGGCTCTTATAGTGGTAATCATGTATTTTGGAATTAAGGTGTATGTGGGAAAGAGAAAACAATCGATTGAAAAAGATGTTGGAGAAGGAATTTGCATGGAATGTGGTTCCAAAATATTCAATAAGAAATGTCCAAATTGTGGCTAGCATCTAGAGTATCAAATAAGGCATACCGTAATTTGATGGGTAATATTATAACAAAATATTTTGAGAGCAAAGTGTTACCATGAGGCCTAAAAATGGTGAAAAATGAAATACTGACAATTGAAGAGAAAGAACCATCATCTAGTTTAGATCGTATACAACAATTACAAGTAGAATTAAAAGGAAACTCTCATGCTCTAAAAGAATTACAACAATTATAGTCTGTTGCACAACCACGCCTAAAACCTGACTGATGCCAACAATTTTTACCATTGGACAAACATTGGTGCGCCAAAAGACACTTGGATCAGGTAACCTGCCAACCATATACTGTCGATCAAAAGTTCTTGAGATCAAATGACTTTCTGCAGATGAACTTCATTGCGTCAAGCCACGGCCGCGCCGTCCTGAAATACTCTGACATTGCGCGGCGCATCTGCCCTATTGTTCCATAATACTCTGACACCAGCACGTCGCGCTTTGACTGGTGCCAGTACTCCTCCATGACGCTGAGCTCCGGTGTTGCGGTTGGAAGCCATACTGCCTTGACGTTCTTGTTGGCCTTTGGGAACTCGCTCACCGTCTTTGCCTTGTGCTGCGGCGCGTTGTCCATTATTATGGCAACCTTTCCGAAATGTCCTACAAGCTCCTTCAGGTACCGTAGCACCGTCTCCTTGTCAAATTTTTCGTACGTCCTGATGGACTGCCTGCCGTCAGTCGCGATGGAACCGTACGCCACGACCCTGCCGTGCCGGCCCTTGTATGTGGTGACTATGGGTTGGCCTTTTGGCGACCAGTACTGTCCCCGATGCCGGGTCGTCTATAAATATAGACTCGTCAAGATTCTGTAACGTTATCGTTACCTGAAATATGGATCTTCTCCTGATTCAGAACGGTTAATGCCTGATAGATGCCCCATTAGAGAGTAGTTTGTTTTGATGTCATTTTTTGGTATTCATTCAAGAGAAACTCCAGCCTTTCATCATCTGATCTGAATGGTTCTTTTCGGTACAGTTTTTCTACCTCATTGTCCAACTTTTGGTGTGCCTTTGTCAGATCAACTGGCATTGTGTCTGGATTATAAAGGTCGGCCAAAGTTGAATCAGAATGATTCTTACGGGCATCAAGTATTTCCTGTGCAAATTCTCTCAATACCTTTATGTCAGCATCTGGAACGGGAAACGTGTTGTATACCACTCCTGATGAATATCTTAATCTAGTTTCCAATTTGCCACCGATTGATTTTAACCACACCATGTGCATTTTTGATGTTAGTAGTCCAAATAATCCAAGACCGGCATTTTGGATAATCATTGTAGCATCACTAGGTATTGCAGGTGGTGTTATGTATCCAATAGGAATATAGTCTCGTTCTTCTGAGCTTACACGGGGTATTACCAAAAACCGTTTTTTGGGAATTACATTAAGATGATATATTGTTGGGGTATCTGCAAGTTGTCTTGTCCCACCATCCTTGCTTTTTAATCTAAATTCCTTTACCATCCTCACACGTTTTTTTATTTCAGGTAGATTCTTTAATTCAGACGGCTCTATTTCATGTAGTGCCAGAATCCATCTTTTTTTACCGTGTATGAAATCTTTGGCACTGATGTATTCCTTCATGAATTTCTTTGCGTTTGGCTCCTTTTTCAAAAATTCTTCTCCTTCTTCTTGTTTGAATATGTAGTTGCCATCATCAATAGGTTTGGAACCCATTATCATCTCAGGCAAATTGTTTAATGATTTTGGTGATTTATGCACTATAATATCCAGCTTTTCTGTACTACACACATATGGTGATATGTACTTGGGATTACTCTCGAAAACTTCTCCGTTTTCATAATAAAATAATCTCTTAGTAAGCCCGTCGGCTTTTGTTTTTTTTACTAATCCTAATATTATTACGTGAACATTTGCCTTTCCCTTTGCTTCTGATCCCCATTTGAATGACTCGTGTGCAAATATGATTTCTATCTCCTTGGTCAAAGCTGGCCATAACTGACCTACCTGCTCCCCCTGTGATATGCTGTTTGTGGCCACAAATCCTATGATAGTACTGCCTTTGATGTATCTAACCGCCTTGAAGAACCAACCAGTAACATAATCCAGTGTGCCACCAGTTTTTCCAATGCATGCATTTTTTTTGATCTGCTCCCTCTGCTCACGCTTCATAATCTTCGAACCACCATACGGCGGATTTCCCAAGATGTATGAACATTCTGAGCTTGGAAGTAGTTCGTTCCAGTCAAACTCCAACGCATCCCTGTATACGATGGTTGGTTTCTTGTTGATTGGGATACGTCTGAATCTATATCCATATCTGTTGGATAATTCGACATTCATGATATGATCCATCATCCAAAGTGAGGTCTCTGCAATGCGTGATGAGAACTCTATAATTTCAATGCCATAAAACTGGTCTACATCAACCTTTGATAGTTGGTCTGTGTCTGTTCTTTTTCCATCATATCCATATATCTTCATTATGACACGGTGTTCCAGTCTTCTAATTTCACGGTATGCAACAACTAAAAAATTTCCAGAGCCACATGCAGGATCTAAAAACTTTAGGCTGGCTAGCTTGTTTTGAAACTCTACGAACCTGTCTTTTTTGGTGTCATCTGATATTTTGTTTATTTCATCATATTCATCATTTAGCTTGTCCAGGAACAGTGGTCTAATCACCTTGAGAATGTTTTCCTCTGATGTATAATGTGCACCCATCTCACGACGGGCATCCTGGTTCATGACCGTCTGAAACATGTTGCCAAAGATTGCAGGGGACACTTTGGACCAGTCATATGCCCCCGCATGGATTAGCAACTCTCTCATCTTGGCACTAAAGTCTGGAAATTCGATTGGTTTTTCAAATAATGCACCATTGATGTAGGGAAAAGACCTAGTTTTAGGGTCCATTGTTTTTGAGCGTGATTCTCTTTCTTGATTTAATACGCCGAATAAGTATGCCAGATACCTGCCCAGATCAGACCCATCCTCTTGGGTGGAATTTTTAATGTATGATTGAAACTTTCCACGATCTCCAAATATGCCAGTATCGTCTGCAAACAGACAAAATACCAATCTTGTCAAAAAATACTCCGCATGGTGAGTGCCATAGCCTGATGCTTTTAGCATGTCAAAGATTTTGCCTAAAATTTCTGAGGCATACAAGTTTACAGGATCTGCACGTATCAGCTTGGATCTGTTTGTCATGAATCCAAACAGTCCGATATTTTCGACTAGCTCAGGCAGTATAAAGAAATGGTCTGTATTTTCTTTTTTATCCCGTAAATACCAATGCTCGAAATCACATACGAGGATGTATCTCGGTTCTTGATCTTTTTTCAGTTGTAGATAGTAATCAAGAGCCTGATCCATTGCCTTGTCAAGGTTTTCTCCAAGACTTTTCATCTCGATCATAAACTTGCCTTGCCAAAAACAGTCCATAAAACCGCCAGAGCCATCAGGGTGTGCTTCTAGCTTTGCAACTGACTTTCTATCTAAACCAAAAACTTGAAAGAAGTCGTTTATGAATGTCTGTGCCTCTGATTTTTCATTTTTTTCATCCTTCCACCTTTTAGAAAATTCAATAGCATTTACATTAATCTCATCTTGAGATAGTGCTTCTGGTGCTACCAAATGGTAGCACCTTTATGATGTTGATAGCTATCGTCTTTGTAAAGTCTTTGTAAAGTCTTTGTAAAGTCTTTGTAAAGTCTTTGTAAAGTCTTTGTAAAGTCTTTGTAAAGTCTTTGTAAAGTCTTTGTAAAGTCTTTGTAAAGTCTTTGTAAAGTCTTTGTAAAGTCTACTATATCTACAAAACACTGAAATGGATTCACAGTAATATAATTCATACTCATCATTTTTTTATGAACAGTCACTATCCAAGTTTATTTACTTTTCAATTCTTTAATTTTAACAATAATTCGTTCTTTTTGTAACTGTAATTCCTTAATCTCACTTTCTCTTGCTTTCTGTTCTGCCTTGGAATCTCCTACAACTCCACAATAGAACTCTTTTCTCTCTTTATCATCATAATAAACATAGTAAAGATACTCTTTATTACGAACTCTACGTATAACCTGCGACCCCATCACAGTATCAATTTTTTATTGTTATTTATTAGTTTGTTATCCATATTCTATTGATAATAGTTATATTATGTTATCAATATTATATTGATATGAACGCAAGAACACAAAGAGTAGCACAGATGATGGAATTACCAAACTGTGCAGTGCAGTTAAGTTCTGAAAAATTTAGCGTAAGATCACAAAGTATTCCACAGATTCATTATATCGTATTCAAGACTGACAGTGGGTTGGTATGTGATTGTTCAGATCATACCACAAGAAAATCAGACTGCAAGCATATCAAGATAGTTTTGGATTTAATCAGAAACAATAATGGAGAAAAACAACCATTCCGTATAATTGAAAGATCATTAATCAAAGTTTGCAAGTTCTGTGATTCTGGCAGATTAATCAAAAAAGGAATTAGAAAAAACAAGAAAGGAGATGTCCAGCAGTACAGATGCAAAGATTGCAATAAAATATTTACTTTGAATCTTGGCTTTGAGAAAATGAGATCAAAAGATGTTCTTATCACTAGAGCCTTGCAGATGTATTTTTCAGGAATGTCAGTCAGGGATATTGCAGACTGTTTTGAGCAGGAAGACATCAAGGTATCTCACATGACAATATACAGATGGATTGAAAAATATTCCAAAATGACCAGTAATTACGTAAAGGGGATTGTACCAAGAGTTTCTGAAACTTGGAGAACAGATGAAATCTTTATGAAAATTAGCGGTGTTCAAAAATTACAATATTCAATGCTAGATCATGAGACCAGATTTATGATTACCCAGTATGTGGCAAACACAAAGGGTACGGAAAATGTAAGACCTATGTTCAGAGAAGCCATGATGATTGCAGATAAGATACCAACTACATTAATCTCTGATGGTGCAGCTAACTTTCATGAGGCTTGGAAGGACAATTACAAGGCAAAAAACTTTTTGTGGAAAGAAACTGAACATATCCGCCATATCCACATGAAAGGCGACAAAAATAACAATAGAATGGAAAGATTGAATGGAACAATTAGAGACCGTGAAGTTGCATACAGGGGAATCAAAAAAATGTCTAGTCCGTTATTTGTAGGATTCCAGACATTCTATAATTTCTCGAAGAAACATGGCGGGATTGACAAGAAAACACCAGCTGAATGTGCGGGTATTCTTGTAGATGGCTCTAACAAATGGAAGACTATCATTCAAAATGCCTCTTTGAGCCAATACCAATAATATCATCATTTTAGGAATCTTTGTTTTAGAACTTGTAATTTTCATGTAAATTTTTCAATCTGGAGAAGATCCGTATTTCAGGTAACGATAACGTTACAGAATCCTCGTCAAAGACTACGACGGCAAAACCCCTCGATTCCAGGCGCGATATGCGCGCCTCTTTGCGTTGTGCTGCCACCTTCTGATCTCGTCTGTCCCTGCCCTGTTTATGTGGACGCGCCTTGCGTCTTGGCAGACATGTCCAGCCTGCGCATTATCCTCCTGGCGCTTGTGATGTGGTATGTTATGCCGTGCATCTTGCGGACACGTTCCCTCAGCTGCGGGGGAGTAATGATGTTGCCTGCCCCGGATATTGTCTCTTCAATGTCTTCGAGCCTGACCTTCGGTGGCCTGCCGCTCCTGGGAAGATCCCGGAGGGTGTCGATGCCGTCCTCCCGGAAGCGTTCCACCCAGAAGGAGACCTAGTTGGGGCACTGCATCAGGTCGTCTGCAGCCTCCCGAACGCTTCTGCCGTTCATGTACACCATGTTTACTGCGGCCATCCTGATCTTGACCCTGGGATCCCTTTCCTTCTTGTACGCCTTCTTCAGGTCTTTGGATTTTACTGCGGGCATTGTAATGCGTAGTGGGACGTGATCAAAATGTGTTGCCGTCTAACATGTTTGATCTCATGAACTTTTGCTCGTCAGTATACACAGTGGCATCTACAGACAACGCAAAGTACGTGGAGCGTGGTAGGATGCTTGCCATGCACCAGGATCCAGGGTGGGAGCAAGAGCTGAAATCTGCAAACTGCCGCAAGAACGGGGCGCCGTTCCTATACGCAGAGTCCCTGTTTGTATCAATTGCCATCATAAGATCCATGGCGCAGATACCCTACAGGCAGCTGCGGGGCATGGTATCAGAGATGATGCCCGGCGTTCCAATACCGGATCACGCCACCATGTTCAGGAGAATTCGTGATCTCAGCGTCCAGGTCATGGGCAGCATGGTTGCCGTTACTGCAAGGGACGGCACCAGGCATATGTTCTATGCAGTCGATACAACAGGCATCAAGGTGGCCAACAGGAGGGAGTGGATAAATAAAAAGTGGAAGGTCAGGCGCGGGTTTATCAAGATGCACGCGCTGGCAGACACCGACACGGGGCTGATCCTCTCGCTGAAGATCACAGACGGCTCTGTGGGGGATTCCAAGACGTTTGTCCCCCTGCTGAACCAGGCGCTTAGTACGGCAGGATCAGGACACAGCAACAACAGCAAGCTGAACCAGGCGGAGCTTGGTACGGCAGGATCAGGACAACAGGATGCAGCCAAAGGTGCAGATGCCGAGGCGGCCGCCGTCCCCAAAGGCATCTCGATCCTGGGGGACGGTGCATATGCATCACGAAATATCCACAAGGAGTGTAAGAACCGCGGCATCACGCCACTCATCCGGCTTGGGATCAACTCCACTGCACGCGGCAAGGGATCCGGCGATGCGTGGGGGCTGGCAGTGCGGGATCAGCTTGGAGGGTCGCCTGTCAGCCCGTGGGAACGCTTACAAGCAAACAGAAAGAGGAGAACCAGAAAAAGTGGAAGAGTAGGGTGAGATACGGAAGGCGCTGGATAGTGGAGATCGTGTTTTCTGCCTTTAAGAGGATATTTGGCGAGTATGTGATGGCAGCAAAGCGGGAGAACATGATCCACGAGATCATGCTCAAGGTCGCCACGTACAACATGATTACGTCAAAGGGAGGATGGGCCTGATGTAGCACGGCGTGAACCTGCACTGTAAGGTGTCACCAAGCCATGGGTGTGGAGGTTGTGCAACAGACTAGGAATTAAGCAGTTGCCATCAAAAAAAGCAGCAATAATTATTTATTCCCCGCTATAATATCTATGAATTAATCATGGCATCTATGAAAAAATCAGATTTAATTCTTCTTTTGCTTAATGGGGACAACAGATATCCGATTGAGGGGATAACTAGATTTGAAAAATTAGTTTTTTTAACACAGAAAAAAGTTTTGGATAAATCCGAGAATGTAGAAATAAAGTTTGATTTTGGGCCCGATAGATTCGGCCCTCTGTCAATGGAAATTTATGACGAGTTGGATTTTTTAAAATCAGTTGGAATGGTAAAGGAAGGAGATCAAAAAAAATATGAGATCACAGACAAAGGAGTGAGATTTCTTGAGAAGAAAACATTTGAAAGAGTTAGTGCAGATATGATAAAACGTATATCTGATGTCAAAGAAACATATGGCAAAAAGGAACTGAATGTTCTTCTCAAGTACGTCTACATAACATATCCGGACTTTACTGTAAACTCAGAAATACTGGGCAAAGTATTAGAACAATAATGCTTTTAAATGAAATAATACCTCTTCTAGCATTATTTTCAATATTTGCAGGACTAGCAATTACTTTGTTTAGAATACGGGATAGCAAACAAGACAAGCTTGATGCATACACTGCAAGTGCATATGAATATTTGAAGCAACACACCTTAGATCCTATCTTAGAAGAAATATTTGGCAGTAAGAGAGGAAAATACAAACCCAGAGAATTTTTTAACACGCCAGAAGTCATACAAAAATTATCCCAGTACCGTAAACATATATTCAAATTTAACAAAGTTAGTGAAATGGGTGTATCCATCATCATGATGTTGGAATTATCGCTGCTCACATCTTCTTGCCTTGCAGCTGTGATCATGGCCTATATTGCGACAAATGAATTGTTTATAAATTCAGCTTACAACACGTTTGGAGTAAGTATACTGCATATGGCAGTCTTATGCTCGGGTATTTGTGCAACATTGGGAGTATTTCTCATCTTTTTTCTCAAAAAGTTTGTTTGTATTAATGATTCATTTAGGGAACAAATAGCAGAACTCAAGGATGGTCTGTCATGACTGTTAAAGAAAAAGATATGTATCCTACAATTGAGAATACAGGTCTTTTTGCCAAAAAAACATTCTATTATGAAATCCCAATCGGTGATTGGGCCACAAGCAGAAAAAAGATAGACATGGTTACATTCCAAAACAGGAAACTGGTTTCGATCGAGGTAAAAGTCAGCAACTGGAGAAAAGCACTACAACAGGCATATTCTAACCTGTATGTATCTGACTATTCATATGTAGCACTATGGCACAAGACAGTTCCAAATGTAGACACATACATCTTTAAAAATTTAGGTATAGGAATACTGAAAGTGAACGGCTCATGTGAAGTAATAACAAAGGCTAAGAGATCAAGGAAGGTTATTCCTAGATGCAGGATTTATGCAAAAAACAAATGCAAGTCAAAAGGAGGTATCACTACTTGACCGAACTGATGATACGTGTCAACATCGGCAGAGAGATGACATGGTTGGAAGATAGCGATTTAGGGAATTATGATGTTATAGTACCAGCCAATGTCTTGGAAGGCCTGACAAAAAGAACCACATCAATGCTTGCGAAACTAGAAAGACCCTATGTCATTGATCCTCATACATATGTATTTGGTCTAAATGTTGAACATATTGTTGAAAAACGATGGTTTTCCAAGCTTATGGGGATCTATGGTTTGGATGGTATGATGAATGATCCTAATGATTTTGAGCTGTTGCCAAATTTACTTGTTGATGAGAACATACAGTCAACAAACAATCTAAAAGAGCTCGTTGAAAACGTCACAAATTATCAAAGAACAAGAATTCGAGAAACTTATGATGAAATTAATGAATTTGAGGAGTTTGACGAGGAACAAGGCCGGAATACTTTAGATTTGAAACCGAAATGGATTATTCCACCGTATTTTTTCGTAAATGCAAGCCGCAGAGACTGGCGTCCGGTTAACATTAACTCAGTCAAGTTAGCAGTAGAAAACAAGAATTCGAACGAAAAGATTTTTGCGGCGATAATGATGGACAGAGAGATGCTTCCACACGCAAAAGATATTGACGAGATGGTGGCAGAATATGATATTGATGGTGTGGACGGATACATGGTATGGTGTGCAGATATGGATGAGAACTCGGCCAAACTGCAAGATCTGTCCTATTTTCAAGAGTTTATTGGAAAGTTAGCAGATCATAAAAAACCAATTTACAACATGTATGGCGGTTTGTTTTCACTGTTACTTGAAGACAAAGGCATGGCTGGGACCTCACATTCAATTTGTTACGGAGAACACAAAAATCCGTTTGCTATTGGAGGTGGCGGATCTATCATTAGATTCTACCAGACACATCTGTACTCAAAGGTACCATTTACACGAATGGATGAAATTGAGAATGAGTTAGAATTAGAACGATGTACCTGCCAGTACTGTGATATTTTAAGGGATGAAAATAATACGGATGGAAAACTGGAATTAACAGGCAAGCATTTTCTTTTGAACAGGATTGAGGAAGTCGAAGAAATAAATTTACATGGAACCGCACGATTTCTTAAGAAATTAATGGCTGCGAATCAAGACGCTACTCAAAAAGATCAAACTCGAGCTTATCTTAACCTTTATGAACGATTTTCATTGTGGAATGAGACTATCAACAGTTCATTCTAACCCCGTGTTAGGATTGAGATTGCGCCTCTTTGCGTTGCGCTGCCACTTTCTGATTTGGTCCGCCCTGGCCCTGTTTATGTGGACCCGTCTTGGCAGACGTGCCCAGCCTTCGCATTATCCTCCTGGCACTGTTCATGTCTTCTTGATATCAGGTCAGACCAAAATTGGTAATAGTGACATCCCATACTATTGGACGCATTTACCTGTGAATTAGGATCATTTTATCAAATACAATATTTTTTCGATGATTTTTTTTGTTTTCAATTGTACGGAAAGTAGGTCCGCGCAGGATCAAGAGGACGGTATCTGACTATTTTAGGCTGTACCGATCACGAAAGCCCATGGTAAAGAGACTTACGGATGAATCCAGGCGCTACCTAGTAAGGCAGCGCAAAAACGGGGCGGCACCGTCCAAGGTGGCAGCTGACCTCGGCATCACTGCAAGGCACGTGAGGAGGCTGTGGGCAAGGTTCCTCGGGACCGGAACCACGCGCGCAAGGATGGGCAGGCCCCGCGCCTTTGCGACTGCGGCCCAGATGCGGCTGGTGACGGAGGAGCACGGGAGAAGGCCAGTCGGGGTGGTGCGCACGGCTAGGAGCCTCAGGAAGAGCCATGATATAAGCTACCAGACAGTATACCGGATATTGAGCAAGAACGGTTCAGTGGTGCACTCTGCTGCAAAATCCAGGAAGCGGAAATGGGTACGCTATGAGCGCAGGTATTCCAACGCCATGTGGCACGTCGACTGGCACGAGATGAAGGAGCCCAGGTTCAGGGGCCTGCAGCTGGTCACATACCTGGACGACGCCTCAAGGTGCATAGTGGCCTCGCAGGTATTCACACAGGCCACGTCTGAGAACGCCGTGGCTGTTCTCAGGAAGGCAATAGGGTGCTTTGGCACGCCTGCGACCATACTCTCTGACAATGGCTCGTGCTTTGTGGGCCGGGGAGGCCGCCGCAAGGTGCCGCCCGCGAAATCGTGGAAGCCGACTGCCTTTGAGGCAGAGCTGTTGGACCGCGGAATCGAGCTGATAAACTCCAGGCCGCACCACCCGCAGACCAACGGGAAACTGGAGCGGTTCCACAGGACAGTCGAGGACGAGCTGTGGCACTACGAGAGCCTGTCTGCGTACATGGAATACTACAACGGGGAGAGGCTGCACTTCTCCCTTGACATAGACAACTACCAGACGCCACTTATGGCGTTCTCGGACAAGACGGCTACCGATACGATCAGGAAAAGCGACCCGCAATGGATGGAGAGGGACACAGATGACTAGCGGACCGACTTTTCATATACTACAATGATTTTTTTTGTTTCACCATATTTTCCAGCACGTAATTGTTCGTGCAGAATGCGTGGAGGCTCTGTTCGGGGGACTCCATTGCATGTGGCGGCGATCAAGGCGGATCTAAATCTTTCGAAAAATTTGGAAGTGCGATTACGCATAAAGTCTACTTCCCTCAAGCCTGACGTTTTGTTACTAGATTTGACAATGCCAAAGAAAGATGGTTTGACAGCTCTCAAAGAAATCAAAGAAACCGATCCAAATGCCAAGATAATCATGTTGAGTGCAGCTGACAGCAAGAAGATGGTTGATGATTGCCTTGCAGCTGGTGCTTCTACTTTTATTCCAAAACCCTTTGATTTTAACGTCGTTTTGGAAAAAATTAAAAATATCTAAGATTTATTTTCTTCCTTTGGAAGAGAAAAATAGGATATAGAGACTATAATTAAATAGGATATATCTAAAAACCTGTTCCAACAACACATGTGATTTTTATGTGATGTGATTCCCACAGTTCGGCAAGTTATAATTGAAAAAACAAATTAACAAAAAAGATTTTGAGGACATTGAAAAAAGAATAGAATCTACATTTATAGAAATGAATGAAATCAAAAAAAGAATTAAAAACTTGAATATTCAAGAATTATTCCTACGGATCTCATATAAGGCAAAAAACACCTATTTTACGCATAAAAAATGCCCATAAAGTTAGATTTTTGAGGTCAACTTTAACAATAAGCTCAACTTTTCCTCAATTTCATTCTAAAATGAGTCCTTTAGCCAAACAAATCAGGAAACAGTAATGAATCGGAACCTGTCAATTGTATTTTCTATGTTCTTACTTGTAGGAGTTATAGTTCCTGCATACGCTCAGGCAAATCCTGAAAATGTTGTAATTAATGAGGTAGACACTAACCCCCTTGGAAATGATGCGGCAACTATATCTGAATGGGTTGAACTTTACAATCCTACTGATTCTGATATTGATTTAGGTGGTTGGGAAATTGCATCTACAACTGTTCTTAAAAAAACAATGACCATCTCTTCTGGTACAATAATTAAGTCAGGAGAATTCTTAACATATCCTTATGCAAAAGTTTGGTTTACAGATAATGGTGAATCTGTTGAACTCAGAGATGAAAATGGAATTGTTATTGATAAAACTCCTTTAATTTCTGATATTCAAAGTGACATTACATCATGGCAGAGAATCTATGATGGTTATGACTCGGATAGTTCTGATGATTGGAAATTTGCGCAATCTACGGCGGGGCTATCAAATGGAAAACTAATCGAAATGCAAGAATCCAAAGAAATTACTGTAACAGTTTCATCAGACAAATCTTCTTATCTATTTGGTGATGTAGCAATTATTGCAGGAAGTGTTTCAGAAGTATCTACTCCTGTAAAACCAGAGTTTAAACCTGAACCAATTACAGTTACTATCTCTGGCGGTAACTTTTACGACATCGTATCTCTGTATCCTGATCTAAATCTAAATTATGAGACAACAGTTAGTTTACATCAAGTTCTTGGAATCGAAGAAGGAACTTTTGATGTATCTGTTAACTATGCTGGATCTACAACAAACACAAATTTCTCAGTAGGTACTGAAATAGTTGAACAAGAAACAAAAGAAGCTGGTTCATTTAGTATCGCCACTGATGAAACTCAATACCTTCCAGGACAACAAGTTTCGATAACTGGTGTTGCCACAGAAATAATTCCATTTCAGGGAATGAAATTTTCTGTCAAAGATTCCCAGAACCAAATAATCTATACCGGAACTCTCTTTCCAACTAACGGCGAATTTACAACTAGTGTTTTCCTTACAACTGTAAAACCTAACTATGGAACTTATGAGATTGTTGCTGAATATTTTGATAAAGCTGCTTTAACAACTTTCGACGTAGTCGAGGACTTTAAAGAATCCGTACCAATTTCACTTTGGACTGATAAAGAGGCTTATGGTCTAGGCGAAGAAGTAAAAATTACTGGTAGAGTTAACCAAGTTTGGGTTAATTCATTAAACTTGGAGATTATAGATACGAAACAATCTGCAGTTGTAACTTCATCTTCTGGAAGTGCATCTGGATTTAAAATACAAGCAGAATTAACAGTTATGGGGGATAGCTCTTTTAGTTACTCTTTCACACTTCCAAACGATGAGATTAGATTAGGTGATTACAAAATTAGTGTCTCAAAGAATGTTGGTTCTGCAACTAAAATTATTCATGTAGTTACTAACCCTGATGAATTTGTTGCTTCTGATGAACCATTGACAATCCTTTCTGATAAAGAAATTTATGAAATTGATGATGTAATGGCCATTAGTGGATTTATCAAAGATCCATTTTCAAATACAAATTATGAAACTGGAGCTTTTGTAAAACTTTCCATTAATCATGAAGATGGTGCCCCTCTAGAAATTTCCGGCTGGTCAAAAGAACAATCGTTATCAACTGGCAGCTTTGATGTTGCCCTTGGCTATACAGCAATTCCTGAAACTTCAGGAAAATATTCAGTTCAAATCGATGTTGCTAAAAATATCTTTGCCGATGGAAACTATGTTGTAAAGGCCCAATATTTGGATGAGACTGCAACAAAAACTTTTACAGTCTTTGATCCTGATTTGAATGAGTATGTTTCACTTGATAAGGAAGTGTACGGTCCTGGTGAAACTGTACTTCTAACTGGATTACTTCCTTCTACTGGTGCGAGACATCTTGATATTTTGTTGACAAAGTCTGATGGAACTATGATACATTCTGGCACTATTATTGATGACCAACGTATCTCATGGTCCTGGACTACTCCTTTAATTGAAAAAATCATTAAAACTGATGATGGAAGAGATGTAACAAAATCAAACTTTGGAATTTACAAAATTAAGATTACAGCTGACTCCCTTGATATGGATCTTCTCTTCAAAGTTTCTTTAGATCCTGAAAATGACTCCCTTTCAAAAACACCTCTCATTGTAACTACAGAAAAGCCATTGTACAAGGCTGGTGAAAAATTAAAAGTAATTGGAAATCTTATCCAACGTGAACAAGGTGATCAAGGATTGGTTGTTCCAGAAAGAGTACATATCAGAGTGCTTGATGGTACTTTCCCATATGCCCAAATTCATGAATCTTCTGTTTATCCAAACCATGGTGGTGAGTTCTCAAGTATCTTTGAATTACCTCTTACAATTTTTACTGAAGGAACCTATACTGTAAAAGCACTTTACACCACTACTAGTGCTGAAGCAACATTTGGTGTAGCTAATGATCTTGTTTTTAATCCTGATGATCCATTGACTCTTTTAGTTTTTACGGATAAATCAGAATATCATACTGGTGACACAGTAATAATTAGTGGAATCCCAAACAACCCAACCTATCTTGAAAAATTTGACGTAAGTATTATTCAAAAAGCAGACACTGAGATTACATGTACTAATTATAGCTGTGGAATACATGCTGGTCCTGTAACTTCAATCCTTCCAAGTCCTTCTGTTTCATTTACTCATGAATTTGTAATTCCTAATTCTGTATCTGCTGTTGGGTCGTATGAAGTAACCGTTGATGCTGGATTTGAGATAAAGCGAATCCAATTTGATGTAATTGAAAAACCTCAAACTCTAAAATTGAATACTGTGATTGAAAAAGAAAACCGAATCTCTGAAAAAATAATTTCTATATTCGCTGAGGAAAAAATTGCTGATAATTCAAGTATTGCCCCTAGAGTTCTTTCTGGTTCTTTGTTGACAACTTCAAGGACAGATGAATCAAATGTTAATCTTAAGATATCATCTGCAACTGGTACATGTATTATTGGCCCTGATGTTGATTGTTTAGTTAAAGAATCTACAAGAAAACAAGGCCAAATCTATGATGTTGTTGAAGTTGATGGAATTAGCCTTAATGTTAGATATAGCGGTCCAGATGTACGCCTAGAAAAATTCAGCATTCTACCTGAATCCTCCACAGAATTTTTGCCTGACGCAAATTGGAACATTGAAGTCATCAAGGATGATCAAGTTTCACGATTCTATTATAAAGTCACATACAAAACTCTAGAGTAAATTCAAAATATCATTCATTTCATACTTGAGTGACATGAAGTTACAAGTTTTAATGTTTTTTCAAGATGATCCAAAAAAGTGTACAGCCGCAAAGATGGTGAAATTTGGCCTTGCTCAAAACATCAAAAAGATTGGTAAAAAAGGATTAGTTTTAGATCCTTTTTCTGAAAAGATCCTGCTGCCTAAAGATAAATTTTTAATTAACTCTATTGTTGGAATTGATTGCTCCTGGAATCGGACAGATCAAATATTTTCTAAAAAATTTAATGGCATTAAACGAAAACTTCCACCATTACTTGCAGGAAATCCTGTGAATTATACAAAACCTAACAAACTGACAACTGCAGAAGCATTATCTGCTTCATTATTTATTTTAGGTTTCAAAGAACAAGGTCTAGAATTACTTGATAAATTCAAATGGGGACATACTTTCTACGAACTTAATCAAAATCTCTTGGATGAATATTCAAAACTTGAAAGTGAAGATCAAATAGAATCAATTTTAAAAGATTTTGGATTACTATAGATGTCTCTTCTTAAGATAAATCCCTATACCAATCAAGAACGGTATTAGTATTATCCAAATCCAATACTCTGATTTGTCTTCAGTAAATTCTATGTTGGTAGACAAACTAGTTGGTAATTCTGCTTTGGCATCTGTCACAAGAAAACTTGATTCATAAAAATCTGGTTTTAGCACAGAATTTGAAATTGCAAATATCTTGACATTGTTTGCCCCTATTCCGAAATCTTTCGTATTCTCTGATGGCACAGTAATGGTATTACTATTTGCATCAATTTTGAGCGTCTCTGATGATATCACCCTTCCTTCACTATTAATCAAAAAGTATAGAATTGAATCTGAGTGTTCAGCTTCTACTCCAATTTCCAATTCTTCTCCCCTTTGAATGATATTTTTCATTTCTATGTTCTTGATGGTTGGGAACTCAGCTTTTTCAAATTCTGCCCATTCTCCAATCTTAAATGGGTATGAATCATCATTGAATGCACTGACTGAAATTGTTCGTGATTCTGGTGAATATGATTTTAGATAAAATGGACCATTACTAATCACTGCATGATTGTTCGCTTCAATCCATTTTATTGAAGAATCATATCTGTTTTGAAAGTATTGAGAATTCTGATAATTTTCTTTTAATGATTCGGGAATGTAGTTGGAATCTTTGAATTCTTGCAAATACTCTTTGATAAGATTTGCATCTGTTGGAATAATCAGTGATAACCAGTTTACATTTTTACTTGTAGCACCAGATCTCGAAAATGACACTTTTCCATCTGTGACTGCTTTCTCCATCGCAGATGAAATTTCCCATGGCATTGAATTCCACAGTACTGCCCAATCCGCTATTTCCCCCTCATCAAAATGCCAATAATCCACGTAAACTTCAATTGTATCATCATCAATTGGATTCACTCCAATGATTGCTTGAATGATTTGCGAAGTTCTTGGAGTAAATTCTGTGTCAAAAGTTCTATCATTCTCATCAGTTTGAGTTCCCCATTCTATTGTGAAATATAGTGAATGTAGAATATCATTGATATCCATCTTTTGTCCATTATGCCAGTTACTGAATTTAAAATCAAATGTTACTTTACTTGTTGCAAGTGTACCTGCAGTAATACTGTCCCATTTTTGAAAATAAGGATTCCAAATTATTGCCTCTGGAGGAACAGTTAGTTTCTCATCTGGTCCTGCAGTTTCAACTTGCCATTCTGCTCTAATAGGGAATGTTTCTCCTGTAAAAGGATGCTTGAATGTTCCAGGATCTGAAATTATTCCCCAAATATGTCTACTATAACTATCGGTCAGCCCCATGACTGGATTCCATGCGCCTTGATAGATTTGCTTTACGCCGATTACAAACTCATCGTTATTACTTTGAGCATTAATGGGAGTAAATCTACTTGGAACTCCTGCGCCAAAGTCATTAACTATCCCCTCAACTTTTTCATTTGCGACATATTGATCAATTTTACTTGCCAAAAAAATTCTAACAGATTCATTGACTCCTTCAACAACTGCCTCTTGAATTAACTGTGATCTTTTTTCTGATGACTCAAAACCTCCCGTGTATATTTTCTGAGTTAGTGCATCTATTCTATCATTTTTGTAATTCCAGTATGATGGATCATTAAATCCTGGCATGGTTGAAAACCATGGAGAATACATTTGTCCTAGTCCTACAGAATCATATCTTACAAATGCAGAACGTCCCCAACCTTCAGTGTATAAACTCCACTTCAAATCAGAAGGATTTGAACCATATACGACAACAAATGCTTTGTTAAGATCTCCAAAATCCTTCTTGATTGTAAATCCAATTTTTTGTAATTCAGCTGCCAAAATCTCACCTATTGATTTTCTAACAGTATCATCACTTCTAATGAAAATTGTAATTTCTATTGGGCTTGCATCAATATGCCATTTATCATCAATTTTGACAGCTCCTTTTTCTTTTAGTACTCTGGAGATGATTTCTTCTGCAAGGACAGGATTATATTTGAAATTAAATGCCTCTAGCTGTTCGATAACTGTAAGATATTCTGGGTCTGATGGGCTATAGTAAGAAATGATTGGAGATCCGTATCCGCCCATCAACTCATTTACAATTAACTTTCTATCTATCAAATAATTTAGAGCAAATCTGATATCTCTGCTTGAAAATGGATTGAATTCTTCAGATTCTGCAGGATTAACTAGAATACTATATGACCCTCCTGTAGAATCAAAAACCTGTAACCCCTCTCTTGCCTTATAATTTTCTAATCTGTCTGATGAAATTGTGTAATAGTAAACATCTAGATTTCCATTTCGTACTTCTTCTAATGCTGTATTTTCATCTAGATACTGAATGAATTTCACTGAATCAAAAAATGTGCTTTTTTCTGCAAATGACTCATTATACATTATAGTTACAATTGAAAGAGCTAGTATGAGAACTAGCAATTTTTTCATAATCCTAATTTAAAATGCTTGTAATAAAATCTATATCATAACACTCTGAAGTTATTAGCTCATAAAACCTATATCGCCCGTATGAATCAAAATATGGAGTTGAAAATTCATCCTAAAATGATTATTGGGTTACAAGGAATTATTTCAGGCGGAATTTCAGTTGAAGATTTTTCTGCTGTTACAAAACTGAATGTTATAGACTCTGAAATAATTTTAGATGAATTCACAAAAAACAATATTGGAACAAAACAAGATAATTCATATTATTTTGAAGATGGTGATAAATTAAAAATTGCTGCTGCATTACTTGAAAACGGATTTCCTATCGATGAAATTTCGGTTGCATTAGATTGGAAAGATTTTGAAGGTTTGACTGCAGCAATTTTGGCTTCAAAAGATTTTGCAGTAATCAAGAACATGATTTTGACCAAACCTAGAATGGAAATTGATATTATTGGTATTCGATTGGGTATTGCAATTTTAATTGATTGTAAGCATTGGAAGCGTTACAGCGTTTCATCATTAACAACTGTTGTCAAAAAACAGATTGAAAGAACAAAACACTACGTTGAAAAAACTCGGGGGGCAATCGCTGTACCTGTAATTGTTACACTATATCAAGATAAAGTAGATTTTATTCAAAGCGTACCCATAGTTCCTATTTTCCAATTTTCTTCATTTATTGATGAATTTTATGGGAACATTGATCAGATGAAGACTATACAAACAAACTAGTTATGAAGATGGGATTAAAGCAAGCATTAAGTGGTGTAAAAGCCCAATGTAAATTTAGAAAAACTTGAAAGAAAAATGTAGTTTTATTTTTCTAAATAGGGACGTGAATAAAGCATTTGTATAATGGTAAGTCTCAGGAATTGTATTAAAGATGATTAAAAAAGAATTTTTGATGAATAGACAGCAAAAGGTGAGAAATATTGAGCAAGTCATTCATTAAAAAAATTCTGAAAAAGACTGAAAGCGGAAAATACTATCTTGATAATCTTGCATTGAAACAAAGTGATGTTATTTTCACGTCATTTGCAAAGACAGGTAGGACTTGGTTTAGAGTTCTGCTAATGAGATATTGCCAACTGTATTATAATTTACTATTAGATCCAACTAACTTCAATTTTCTAACCTTACATCCTAACGCTCCAAAAATAATTTTCACCCATGATTTTATCAAGCCTATATGGTGTACAGTTCAAGATCTTTCAAAAGAGAAGAAAAGGTTTTACGGAAAAAAAATAGTTTTACTTTTTCGTGATCCAAAAGATACTATGGTTTCTGCATATTTCCAGAAAACAAAAAGGGCGAGTCAAGGTGGTCATCCAAATTTTAAGGGCTCCATTTCTGAATACATCCATAGTGATATTGGTGGGCTAGAAACATTTCTTCACTTTTACAAATATTGGTTTGATGAAAAGCAAAATTTTGATGACTTTTACCTTTTGAATTACAATGATTTTCATAAAAATCAGCATAAAGAGTTTGAAAAACTTCTTTGCTTCTTAGGTATAGGTCTTGATGAAATAAAAATATCACAAGCAATTGAATTTTCCAGTTTTGATAACATGCACAGAATGGAAAAGAGTAATGAGTTCAAAACAGATCTCTTAAAACCAGTTGATGTAAATGATAGTAATTCATTCAAGACCAGAAAGGGAAAGGCCGGGGGTATGTAGATTATCTTACTCAGGAAGATATTGATTTTATAGATAAAAAAACGGAACAAATTTTAGGTTCTTTTAATCTAATTAGTACCACAAAAAAGAGATAAAAATGGCAAATATATTCAAAAATTTTAGACTATACAAACAAACTAGTTATGAAAAGACAGACACTACCAATCATGAATACTTTTGATATTTTCAAAGAGTTGTCAAGTGCTCTCGAATAGTCCTCAAATATTCCCTGCCCCATGATTTTTACATCTGTTTGGTTTTCCAAAATTTCATACTTTGCAGATGTTGTTTTTTGCTCAGCATTTTTGGCAATGCCCAAAAACCATTTTGATAATTTTTCAGAACCTGTAATCAAACCTAATTGATAATACCCATTCCTGTTTCTAGCTTTGACTGGGGCATAATGGGTATCAGATGTACAAATCTCTAAAAGATTATAGTTTGTTTTGGCAAAATTTTCTACAATCTTTTCTCTTACCCCATTTTCCATATTATTAGCATCGGCCCAACCTATGAAGTATTTTTTATTATTTATTTTTAGACATATTATTCCAAGACCTCCCATTCCTAAATCTTCAGTCCAAACATCCATGTTATCAGAATTTGCATACCCGAATTCAATCGGATAATTTTCTTTTGTTATTAGTGAATCTAAACAAGACTTTGTTGCTTTTAGCATGTCTTCCCCGTCTTCTTTTGAAATTTCAGAACCCATTGCATTGTGACTATCGATAATCATTGTCCTTATGTAACCTCGATTTTTTGCATACTGTTCAATTTCTGTTTTCATGTAACTTGGGATGTCTTCCATTCCATGTGGTGATAATGATAAAAATAATACTGGATTTTTTCCAAATAGTAACCCCGTTACCCTAGCTTTGTTTATTTGAACTATTACGGGTTCTGTACAAACAAGTCCCTCTTCTTGGATTTGACTATTTTCTAGATTTTTTAGATAATTCTCAACTTCATTTTTTGAGGGTAGGTTTAGTGCATGGTCTGAGATACTATGTAATACCATTGCTGATGAATTGAAATTTTTGTAAATGAGATAAGGTATGTTGCTGCCTCCTACTGGGTGATATGGTCCCGGATGGATTTCTGGCAAAACCATTCTAAATTCTGTATTTCCATTAGATGATATCAGTCTGATTTGAGATGTTGACACTTTTGTCTTACTTGATCTTTGCTCCATTAACTCCTCTGCATCAGTAAAGTCATTTTTTTGTGAAGCCAAATATGCTTGAATTGTTTTATGTGTACTTTTCATTCCTGGTTTTCCAGCTTTATCTGTTAATGCAGACCAAACACTAGCAATGATCAAAAATGCTGTTCCATATCCTAATGACATTGGGTTTGTAAGCATTGGAATCCACATATCTTGTGGAATTAATATTAGAAACATTGCAAGTGGCTGTACAAAACAAATTGCCCAAGCCTTTTTGATGCTAAGTCCTAGAGTAGTTGTAAAAATACCGATTCTTATACTTGCGAACAAAAATATTCCAAATGTTACAAAAAATAATGATACTTCTTTTGATAAGACAAAACTTGCTAATAATCCCATAAGCAGAGTTGCTACCCATAACAAGTTTGCAAAAAGTGACACATGAAGCGCTTTAGAATATTCTTTCTTTTTTGTAAATCTAGTGTCTAATAATTGTGTGATTGCTAAAACCATTATCACAAGAGGAATTCTAAACCAGAAATCTTCAGAACTAAGATACCACAAATACGTTATAACTGTAATCACTGCCGCAACAATTAATGAGGCAACTAAGGAAAAATAATGTGAGGATGGATTAATCAGAGTAAGAGAAAACCTATTGTGTATATTTGAAACATCATCTGGAGTTTCTTCCATTATCTTTTCACGGGGCTAGAAATATATCAATCAACCATGAAACTACAATTAAACTGATAGGAATTGATACTACAATTTTTGGATCTATTCTGAATCCCTTTGTTTCATCCTCAAAGAATCTCATGAGGCCACCACTTGATGCTGGAAGTGGTGCTGCCTTCTTACTGCTCATAACAATTCAGAAATCCAAATTTTAACATAAAAACCTTATTGTCTATTCTTTATTTTTGCAATGGTTTCCAATAACAGATTGATCGATTTTAGAATCTCTTGTTGTTTTTCATGGTTATTTTCTTGTTCAAGGTCTTTTGATATGGATTCAAGCTTTTTTTCCAGAGTTTCTTCCAAATGTGATCTTGTGCTTTGTATGGGTTTTTCTTTCAGAATCTCTTTTTTTTCAGGTTCACGCCCACAACTGACACATAATGCATGTCCATCTTTCATGACTCTCACCCCCTTACAATATGGGCAATGTTCACTAAGTAATGTTGCACCTTTTAGCAACATCTCAGCAGCTTTTTTTGTGAGGTCTTTTGACACTTTCTTTCTTTAATTTTCTATCTAAAAAATTTGATTATTTTCAATTTCTAACTACCATCCAAACAAGGCTTAATAGTGCGTAGAATTGAATTGATTTCGAACGAATGGCAGTAATTTGTAATACATGTGGTCTTCCAGATGACTTGTGTGCTTGTGGTGAGCTTGCCAAAGATAGTACAAAAATTATAATTCGATTAGAAACCAGACGATTTAGAAAAAAGGGTACTATGATAGAAGGGTTAGATCCGAAACTAAATAATTTGGAATCCGTTGCTAGAGATCTCAAAAATAAATATGCTTGTGGCGGAACTGCAAAAGAAGGATATATTTTCTTACAAGGTGATCATAGAGATACTATCAAAGATACTTTGGTTGGATTAGGATTTTCTGAAGATAGTATAGAACTACATTAGAACAAATTGCAAAATTCAAATAAAATTCCTCAAGCTCTTGGAGTTCCTTTCACAGCATTGTTATCTGTAATTTTTGGTTTGCTTCTTGTTTCATTTCCAATTGGAATTTTTGTTGTTTTTGAAAGTGAAATTGGAGGTGACATTAATTATGAGTACCCTCTTACTCATTTAGAACTTTTTATTGGAACGGGAATGTATCAAGCTCCAATTGATGTAAGCATTGGTGATGTGTTTGTTATTTTGTGGACTTTTTATCTTATAATCTTTGTAATTGCAATATTGGGACCAAAACATGGATTTTTGAAATCCCTTTCATCGATAATATCTTTTGGAAAATATGGCACTAATTCAAACTATCTGATTAGTATAATAAAGTGGTTTTCTATTTTGGTTTTAATTTCTATATTAATTAATTTCATTCAAGAGCAATTTGATATTGTGACTATTCCTCCAATTGCTGATAATGATCTTATCCAATTTTTTTATGTAAGTCTTGCTCCATTGATAGAAGAATTTGGATTCCGTTTAATCTTAATTGGGGTTCCATTATTTGTTTTTTATTCTCACAAATCTTCCATAACATATTTTATCAAATGTTTATGGAATCCAGGTTCTTTAGATATTCATAATTCTAAAAAAGCAATTTTCTTGATTGTTTTTGTTGGGGTTGTTTTTGGATTTGCACATATTGCTTTAGGTGAGCCTTGGAGTGAAGGTAAATTTGTTCAAGCTGCAGCAAGTGGAATTATTTTAGGATGGGTATATCTCAGATATGGTTTTGTAGCTTCTCTTTTGATTCATTGGGCTACAAATTATTTCATATTTTCATATGCAAGTTTTATTTCTCAGTTAAATTTAATTTCAATTGAGGATGCATTTTCTCATTCATTAATGTCATCATTAGAACTATTGTTCTTGGTTACCGGTTCTCTGTCAATTTGTATATTGTTAGTTAGTAGATTTTATTCTAAAAAAGTATCTGATTTAGAGATCTAAGGCTACTTTCAAGCCTTTGTATCTATTTCTGATTGTAACCTCAGTTACTCCTGCTGCTTCAGCCACATCTCGCTGTGTTTTATTTTCACCATTTGTTACACATGCAACATAAAGTGCAGCAGCTGCTAATCCCATTGGATCTTTTCCTGCAGAAATTTTGAGTTCTTCAGCCGTCTGCAAAATTTTTGTTGCTTTTCTTTTAGTTTTTTCAGATAATCCAGCTTTACTTGCAATTCGTGAAATACATTTTACTGGATCAACCACTGGCATTTTCAAATTCAATTCTCTTAATAACAGACGATAACATCTAGCAATGTCTTTTCTTTTAATATTACTTGCCTGTCCGATATCTTTTAACGTTCTAGGAGTTTCTGTATCTCTACATGCTGCATATAGTGCTGATGCAATCAATGCTGAAATAGAACGTCCTCTGACAAGTCCCTTTTCAAGTGCTTTTCTATAAATATAAGCTGCTTTTTCAATAACTGCGTCCCCTACTGCAAGCTTATCTTTTAATCTATCCAATTCACTAAATGCTTGTCTAAAGTTTCTATCTACAGGTTCGTGAACTTGGCTTCTGCTATCCCATGTTCTTAATCTCTCAATAGTACTCTTCATAGAAGCAGTAAGTGGTTTTCCAGTTGCGTCTCTATTTTGAGGATTGATGACAGTTGCTAATCCCATATCATGCATTGCAAGTGAAGTTGGAACTCCTGCTCTGCTTTTGTTTTCACCCTCATTTGAAAATGATCTCCACTCAGGACCAGACTCTTCTACTTTATCTGTAATTACAAATCCACATTTTCCACAAAAATTTTCACCAGTATTGGCATCCGTAACTAAAGAACCCTGTCCACATCTAGGGCATTTATCCTTCACATTTACTGTCTTAACCATTCTTATATTCACCAAAACCTTTTATGATAATATTTAACATTTTCTAATTCATTACTTATAAGTCTGTTGATCATTTGGGACTGGTAACTTTGTGGGCGTATCTTCTCCATGTTAACTGTCAGTACTTTTGATGAGACTGATGAGTTAACAAAACACTAAAACAAAAACTAAAAAACAGGCAGAAACCCATTCTTTGACATGAGAAAAAACCCACACCCAACATATGCCAAGATAGTCAGGGCGGTAAAATCAAGGAAGCTAAAAGAGCCGTTTTATCCAAATGACCTGGTAAAGGCGTGCCGCATTTCTGCAAGTGCCGCATCAAGGTATCCTTCCAGATACCGAAGGGGCAATCCGCAGAAAAAGCCAGTCTACTTTGTAAGGTCCAATGACGGCCGGTACAGGCTGGCCAGGCCATTCAAGTATGGCATGTGATGTCGTTTTTGCGTCCTAAACCCGGGACATTTGGGGTTAGTGTTGCGCTGTACATCTTGGGGTTTTCAGTGCCGTTACATTCGGGGTCCGGTGTCACGTATGGAGATAGGCATTTTATGAAATTAGAGACGATAGTAATTCCCAACTTGTTGACACAACTCAGTTTGAAGTCCGGATATTGGCAAGTCGGGAATCTTATCTGAATATGAACAGCTTTGCCAGTAATCTTATCTTTGGTTTTTTCTATGCACTCATCAATAAAGGACTCTACAATATCCATTCCAGTTCCGGTTGTTCCACTAATTGCACAAATGGTACCAGGCCGTGTGCGGTAATAGTGCCATGCAATAAATCATGCTCCTTTAGGCACATACAGTTAAAATGATAATCTTTCTGATCCATGTCTTTTAATTTTTCATTCTCTTTTTGGCGTGGAACCGTTGTTTGATTTCTTGATGCCTTATGACAATCAAGTAGAATTTCTAAACTGATCTGCTTGTCATTCAATAATGAAGGCAATTATTTCTTATTCATAAATACGGTTCCGGCAAATTCTGGTGATTTATACCATAAATCATCAGACATGGTTCTTCTCCAAAGTTTACTGCAACCGCATCATACCAACGTTCAGAAAATAAATCATCAGACATGGTTCTTCCCCGAACCGCTCTTTGAAATCCTGGGATAACCAGTACCTGTAACTTTCTCGAAATATCCATCACAACCCTGCTGTTAAATTCTGGCGGTCCTGATCACCATTTTTTACCGGAACCCCTGACTGTGCAACTGTCTAACGGGATTGGGATTTGGCAGAAGATTGGGCGAGATCACCAGAATTTAACAGCAGGGCCTGCTGTGATAACTCCCTTTGAGCCATCACATAAACTTGGCACAAAACTGCAAAGTGCAATTCAGAGAAGATCCATATTTCACTCAGATCACCAGAATTTGCCAGATCCTCCTAAAATTGAACACTCATTTTGATCGCTATTCTTTTATCCGGCTATGTAATCGTAGATTATTGAATTTTAGCAATAAACTGACAATTCCAGCCATTGTGGTTGCAGCATTGGTTCTGTTGGGGCTGGCAGCTTTGTCCATGGTGGTCATGCCGTACTCTGCAACTGACAGCCCGCAGACTGAGCCTGCGGCAACTCTATACGACCCCGCTGTTTCAGTTTCAGACATCAAGACAAATTCTGGCAACATGACAGAACATGCTGCAATTCCCAAAGACATTGTCACGGGCAACAACGACTTTGCAGTAGACTTTTACAGGCAGATATCAGACAACGACAACAACATCTTCTTCTCACCTACAAGCATGTACATGGCATTCTCCATGCTGTACGAGGGAGCGCGTGAAAATACGGCACGGCAGATTCAGCAGGTCTTCGGATTTGATCCCAACGAGGCCCTGCGTCACAACGCAACTGCGCACATAATGGCATCTGTCAATCAGGACGACCCGCATGCAACGCTTAACCTGGCAAATGCCATCTGGATTGCCGACTGGTTTGCCCCGTACGACTCATACACTGACATAATACGCAACACATACCTTGCAAGTGCGGAAAAGGTAGATTTTCTGGATAAGAATGACGGCATAAAGAGGATAAACAAATGGGCATCAGAGAACACTCAGGGCAAGATTGACAAAGTAATCATAAAAAAAGATGTCAACAAGGACACCGCAATGGTGATCAACAGCGCCATATACTTCAAGGGAACGTGGCTGACGCAGTTTCCTGCAGAGGACACAAAGAAATCTGACTTTTACGGTAACGGTGCTGAGAGTACAAGCACAGACTTTATGAACGTGCATAACATGTTTGACTATTCCAGCATGGATGGTGTCCAGGTGCTCAGGATGCCGTACGACGGGGGCCGACTCTCGATGCTGATCCTGCTGCCGCACGACGCAGACGGGATACGGCAGCTTGAAGAGACTCTATCAGCAGGGCAGATAGAGCGATGGATGGCAGGCCTGAGAAACCAGGAAGTCACAGTCTCGGTTCCAAAGTTTGAGACCCGTGTAAATTATAAACTGAATGAGTTACTCATTGCCATGGGTATGGAAGACGCCTTTAAACCACGCGGTGCCAACCTGACTGGCATAGCAAAGGTGGAACCGGACAGAAATCTGTACGTTGACAAGGCATCTCAGGACGCATACGTAAAGGTAAACGAGGAGGGAACAGAGGCCGCAGCTGTGACTACCATAGTGGTTATGGAAGATAGTCTGCCACCCCCACCACCAAGATTTATCGCCGACCATCCATTCATCTTTATCATACAGGACGATGAGAGCGGCATCATCCTGTTCATGGGAAGGGTGTCAGACCCGTCATAGGCGGGCCCATCCATTAGTTAGTGGCTCGTGTAAGTACATGCACAATTTGGATTGTGGTGCATATTCTCTACTACTCCATTGGCTTTGTACCATTCAATCTGTTCAGTCTGTGATTGACAGGCCGCCATTTTTGTGGATCTAGGTAATCCTTGTATCTTCATATGCATGTACCGCATTGCCGTTTGAGTACAGAAGTATCATAATTGAAGCCACTGCAATGAAAATGAGGACCGTAGCACTGCCGGTGGTTCTGCGTATGCGATACATGCATCAGGATTCTGATAAATTCTGGTGATCTGCACCATAAATCATCAGACATAGTTCTTCTCCGAACAGTCCTGCTGCCACAGTTGTTCTTGCACCTTGGCACCATAAATCATCAGACATAGTTATTCTCCGAACCGCTCTTTGAAACCCTGGAATAACCAGTACCTGGTAACTTTCTCGAAATTATCCATCACAACTCTGCTGTTAAATTCTGGTGGTCCTGATCACCGTTTTTCACCAGAACCGATGGGCTCGTCTATGACGGGTCTGACACCCGTCCCATGAACAGGATGATGCCGCTCTCATCGTCCTGTATGACAAAGATGAATGGATGATCTGCGATAAATCTTGGTGGTGGGGGTGGCAGGCTATCTGCCAGAATCACTATGGTAGTCACAGCTGCGGCCTCTGTTCCCTCCTCGTTTACCTTTACGTATGCGTCCTGAATCGCCTTTGAGACATACAAGTTTCTCGCTGATACGTCTGCAATACCTGAGAGGTCTGCTGTTTCTGCTTTAAAGACATCTGTCATTCCAAGATGCCACAAAGAATCACCAATCTCATAATGTGTATTCATCTCAAACTTTGGAATCGACACTATCACCTCCTTTTCCGTTAGGCCCTGTTGCCATTTCTGCATGAGTTCTGATGAAAGCGTCTTCTGTAGCTCCCTTATGCCATCCCTCTCCGAGGGAAGAACCACCAGCATGGAGAGCCTGTCGCCCTTGTAGGGCATCTTTAGGATCTGCACGCCGTCGCCTTCGGTGTAGTTGAATGTTCCACGCATGTTCATAAAGTCAGTCCTGATGCTGTTACTGCTTGTCCAAAAGTCCGACTCGCGCGTATCCTCTACCGAGAACTGCGTCACCCAAGTTCCCTTGAAGTATATGGCGTTTGCCAGAACCATCGCAGTAAGGCCACTTACATCATTAGGTGCTAACACCCTCTTTATCTTGCCGTGCGTTTTCTCAGATGCCCACGCGTTTATCTTATCTACACCATCGCCCGGAAAACCGACGCGTTCGGCCTTGGCAAGATACGTCTTGCGTATTATGTCAGTGTATGAGTCGTACGGGGCAAACCAGTTGGCAATCCAGATGGCATTTGCCAGGTTAAGCGTTACATGCGGGTCGTCCTGATTGACAGATGCCATTATGTGCGCAGTTGCGTTGTGACGCAGGGCCTCGTTGGGATCAAATCCGAAGACCTGCTGAATCTGCCGTGCCGTATTTTCACGCGCTCCCTCGTACAGCATGGAGAATGCTATGTACATGCTTGTAGGTGAGAAGAAGATGTTGTCATCGTTGCCCGATACCTGTCCGTAAAAGTCTACTGCAAAGTCGTTGTTGCCCGTGACAATGTCTTTGGGAATTGCAGCATATTCTGTCATGTTGCCAGAATTCGTCATGGACAAAGCTGCCAGCCCCAACAGAACCAATGCTGCAACCACAATGACTGGAATTGTCAGTTTATTGCTAAAATTCAATAATCTACGATTACATAGCTGGATAAAAGAATAGCGATCAAAATGGGTGTTCAATTTTAGGAGGATCTGGCAAATTCCAGTGATCTGAGTGAAATATGGATCTTCTCTGAATTGCACTTTGCAGTTTTGTGCCAAGTTTATGTGATGGCTCAAAGGGGGTTATCACAGCAGGGTTGTGATAGATAATCTCAAGAAAGTTACTAGGTACTGGTTATCCCAGGGTTTCAAAGAGCAGTTCGGAGAAGAACTATATCTGATGATTTATGGTGCAGATCACCAGAATTTACCAGAACCATGTCACGTATTCTTAAGTGTCGATCATTTCATATGACCGCGCGCCGATTATGCTATTTTTTGATATATTCCATTAATTCACGCCTAAAATTTTTTTGATTTTTTCTGCAATCATGGGCTTTTCATTTTGTTCTAAGAGAAATTCTAGATCTTCCGTATTGTCTACATCCCACATAATTCTTTTTACGAAAACCATTGCTACATTTCGTGTGTGTCCTTTGGCAGTATTCATATGAATTTTGTAACTGTCCTCGTCATAATGCGTTTCCATTAGATCTATGGGCATCCTTACAAGCGCATTCGTTCCATCAAACCTCCTTGATGGCACAACTATTGCAAAATTTGGTGGCGTCTTGTAGTTCAACACAAAGTCAATATCCTGGGTTTTGATGTATGGGATGTCCTGAGGAAACACGATCGAAGCATCAAAATTATTCTCTAAAAGATACTTATCTGCAAGCGCAACTGCACTGTTAACACTTTCTTCTTTTTCATCAATTATGGTAATTGTGTTAAATTTTTTTCCAATCTCAATTGCTTTTTCCTCTTTTGTTACTAAGATTGATTTTTCAATTTGTGGAGATATTGATATTGTATATAGAATTTCTTCTAACATTACTTGGCACAAGTCTTCTATTTGATTTGGAGATAAATCTAAACGTGTCTTTGCATTAGAGAAAGTCTTTACAGGAACAATTGCAGCTATTTTCAAGTTATACGTGTACTTGCTTTAAGATGAAATTTGCTAATGCATCTTCAGCTAATTTATTTTTCATAGTAATTTTTGTTTCAAAAACTTTCATATCTAAACTCTGAATTTTCTTTATCAGCATTCTATCTTTGCTATCTACAATGATGTTTGAACAAACATCCGAATACATTTTTGCTAATCCATATGCGTTTGATTCTATCCCTGCTGCTTGCATGTATTTTGCAGCGGGCCCACTAATTGCATTATCTCCAATTAATGGACTAACTGCTACAACTTTTTTCTTTATCTTTGATAACTCTTTTCTGATTCCTTTAATCTGAAGCATTGGCCCAATTGATGTAAGTGGATTTCCTGGGGCTAAAATTACCATGTCTGCATCATGTATTGCATTCACAGCTTCGGGATTTGGACGAGATTTCTCTGCCCCAATATATTGAATTCCTGTAATGGTGTCTTTTCCCCTATGCTTAACCCAATATTCTTGCAAATGTAATTCTCCCTTATCTGTAGTTATTCTTGTCTCGATAGTGTTATCTGTAACTGGTATGATATTTGCAGCAACTGCAAATTTCTCACACATCCATTTTGTAATATCGCTTAAATTTTTCCCATTCTTTAGCATGTTTGTTCTAATCAAATGTGTTGCAGCATCTCTGTCTCCTATTCTAAACCAGGTTGGTTCTCCAAAAACTTCCATTTGACGCAAAAAGTTGAATGTATCTTTTTTAATCCCCCAACCTTTTTCTTGATCAAGTAAATCTGACAAGCCATAAACAATTGTATCTATGTCCGGGCATACATAGAGCCCATAAAGCCAATAATTATCTCCAACGTTGCTGATTACATTGACTTTGGGTTCTTGAGAGACCAATCCTCTGACTAGCTTAACTGAACCTGTCCCACCTGCTAAAATCGTAATCATGCCATTTCTCCTAAAACTGCAAAGTGTTCTTGCATCACTCAATATTACTTTTTCAAAAAATTGCGATCATTATTTTGGATAAGTTTATTACTTTAATGGGCATGATTTTTCTCGTGTCTAGGATCATAATTTTAACAATTATGCTGGCAGGTCTTATTCTAGTAGGTACAAGTGCTCCTGCATGGGCTGCACAATTAGATGCTAGAATTAATCCCAATAATGACTCATCCCCATTTAAAATGAGTTATCTAAAAACTATATTTATCGAATATCCAAATGGCGGAAACCTATTTGATGAATTACGTGGGAAAACATGGACTGTGTCTGGCACTGCTGATTTATCAAATCCTGGGGTTCAAGAACTTCTAGCTAAACTTAATGAAAAAATTATTTCTGATGGGAGCCAAGCAAGAGTCTCAGACTTGAATATCACTTATGATTTTCACCTTAAAGCAAGAAACATCAACACATCTATTGATTACAAAGTACTCTTGGAAGGAACATTAACTAATTATGTAATTACAAAAGATTCTCAGAGAACTTTGATTGATTTGGGTTGGAGGGGACTCTCTGCTGATGGTGAAGTTGTAATTGATGGTCTAGATATCAATATTCCATTAAACCTACTTAAAGACCAAGAACCTGATGTCTATACGTTCCTTGTTGGAACTGAAGCAGAAGATATTCTTAACAAACCTCTCATTAATGCAGACTTTATTTTAGAGCAACCAATGACTAACTGGCACTTTTTGTTTGATCCAACAGGAATTACTTCAGATGCGGAAACATTCGGGCTGGATCAAAGCATTCAAGGATTTGTTATCTCTAGCTGGACTATGGGTGAAAGTAGCCTCAGAGAAGGAATTCAAATTGAAAAAATCCTTGAAGCTGAAATAGTGTCTGACGAAAATTATGTTGTTAGAAGTGTACAATCAGCTGATGCAGGTAACTTGGCAGCAATTGGTTTTGGTGCATTGGACAGATTAGAAGGACTTGAAATTGCAGGTATAACTCCAACTCCACCAGAAGGATATGCAACAACTTCAACTGGCGGCTTTCCAATAATGATAGTTTATGGTATGGCAGGACTTGCAGCTGTTGCAGGAATTGGATTTTTTATTTTCAGTAACAGATCGCTCAAAAAGGAAGCACAAGGTCAACAGGGAATTGATCCTAATAGATTAGTAGGTTATCAAACCAGCGCATCATCTGGCGGTTATCAAACCAATAGAGGTGAGGCACAATTAAAAGATGATTCCAGTTATCAACAAACCAGAAGTGTTTATGAAGAAACTCAGCAACAGAGTCCTACACCGCAAACAGTACCCTCTACCATGACAGATCAAGCCTGTGGATGCGAAGCAGATAGTGGTGATCCTGATTATGCATGTGACTGTGCAATGCAAGGCGCTTGTATATGCAGTGCAGATTGCAAATGTTCAACCGACGTATGTAAAGAAGCTGTAGGACAATTGTCCTAAGACATTTAATTACAATCTAATTTTTAATTTTTAAAAAAAATTATGTGTGCTGGGAGTAACCCTCCTTCTGTTTTCACGATATTTCGCTTTGCAGCCTACCTGAACTTAGTACAGGAACCTTGAGTTCTGTTTGGCCTTGCTCCATGTGGGTCGGCTTTTTCATTCCTTTTATGGAAATCTCAGGTTTTGCCATCATTGTGCGCCATATTGGATTTTTTTCTGTTCCGTTGCCAATCATCTCTGATTATCCATCTCCGGATCACATTTCCTGCATGGAGGGAGGAGTTTCCTCTGCCGTAGCAGCGTGTCGTGCTCCAGCTCACATGAAAATAACATTCCTTTATTGCATTTGAGTTTTACTTTTCAGGTTTTGTGCCTATTATGAATAAAGTCCCAAAATCTCTTTTCCACTTCTTTTTGTTTTTCATGTCTTTGATGTGTTTTGTTTTTACTACAAACCCTGCATTTTGAAAAAACTTTTTCCATTCTTTTTTTGAATGAAGATGCATCTGTATTTTCATAATGTTTGCCCATCTTGCGGTTGCAATGTTGTCTGAGTAAAAATCTGTTCCACAGAAAAATTGTCCATTAGGCTTCAATAATTTGTAGATTTTATCAAGTGTCATTTCAATCGAGTCTACATAGTAAAGTGATTCCATTGAGAAAATGAAATTAAACTTTCCTTTATAATTCCAAGATTCAACATCTGTATGAAAAAACTCTTCTTTGTTATCTTCCTTTTTCTTTTTAGCTTGAGTAATCATCTTCTTACTAATATCAATCCCCATAGATTTTTTGCAATTATTTTCTTTTGCAATTTTTCTTACTACCCACCCATTACCACATCCAACATCAAGAAATGTAAATGCTTTATCAAATGATATCGTTTGCAAAAATTTCGAGACATTATTCCCATGCTCTTTCTCCATTAATTCTGCCCTGCCATTTTCAGCCCATTTGTCAAACGTTTTTTTAACCCCATCCATGATTTTTTATTTTTATATTTCCATTATAACCTTGATTTTTTCAAATCAAAAATATTCGTAGTATAGCTGCCTATCTTTTAAGTAAGATGAGCATCGATTTGGATATTTGTGAGACAAATTCCTGTTGTTTTAAGCATGATTGTCATTCTTTTAATGCCAGTATATGCTTCTGCTCAAAGTCCAGATAGGATCATAATTATTGAAAATTTTGGTAATTATGACCATGGTGCACCTCTATTCATTTATGGCCAAGTTGCAAACATCTCAGATGATTCTTTTCTGATAATGCAAATAATTAATCCTCTTGGTGATCTGTGTCAAATCCAACAACTCATGCCATTACCAAATGGTGTTTTTATCACAGATATAATCCCATTAAAAGGTAGAATTTGTGGGATTTCTGGTGAATATGAAATTAAATTATTCTATGGCAATTATTCAAAATCTACTGCCTTCAATGTTTCTTCTGATTTTTTTGCTGAACAAAATAATAGCCAAAAGATTTCTTTAGCACAAAACTTGGTATCAGATCATGCATCGTTAATTAGTGAAATATTTGGCATTTCATCTCCAATATCAAATCAAACTTCTGCTAATTTGTCTGAGTTGGAATCTGTTTATGTTGATTTGTGGGATGAATTCTTTATAGATGATTTGATTATTGAAATAGAACCATTAATCAGACCTGCAGTATCTTCATCATTAGACTCTGTAGAGCAATTATTAAATGAAGATGAGATATCTTTTGATGTTGCAAAGTCTATCGACAGAACAATTTTTGCAGCAGTATTTTATTATGAAATTGGTGACAAAGTAAAAGCTATTGATTTGTTAACTGATGTCTTTGTTGATATTAGAAATGCTAATCCTGAAAAAATAACTAGTACAAGAGCGCCAACTTTTGATGAATTAGAAGAAACATTACTAAACTTGATGAAAAAATCTGATACGATAATGAGCAAGTCTGTAAAAAATGAAATTGGCTTTATCTTTGCTAGAGGCACGGCTCCAATTTACTCTGACGAAATCACTGAACTCATTGATATTCTTACAAAATCGAGATATCTTGATGTTGTGTCACGAAAGCAAAGTGATCTTTACAGACTTGTTCAAAATAATTGGGAAACTATCAAGCCTTCATTAGAGGGAAAAGAATCTATTTCGGAATTAATTGCATCAAAGACTTCTGTATCGGAATTACATAAAGCAGCAATACTTTTGCGACAGCTAGATACAGTTGATAGATTTGTTTCTTCTAATTCTCAAGAAAATAGCGACCTTGCAAATTTGATAATGCCTGATTGGAGCAAATTAGAATCTGATTTGGTATTTGCAACTTCAGTTGAGGATATTTTGGAATCTGAATCTGAAATTCATCAAATGACTCAGATTATAGAGATCTCATCACGAATTAGTAAAAGTATTCAGATTTCACAGACAAGCGGTGCTGGTTCTGCCCTTGTAGATGAATGGAAATTGCTTTTGGAAAGAGTTGGAAATGCAGAATCAGTGGGCGAGATTTTAGAAACTATTTCAATGTTTGATCAATCAATAACTGAACTACGAGAGAAACGAAATCCTTTGTTCATTTTGGAATTTCAATATAAAACCATGAAAGAGAAGGCTGAACTTCAAGCAGACTATGAAAATCTGTTTTTAATTGATAATGCTTTAAAAATTTTAGATACTGCTAAACAAATGGAATCTGGAAATCCCTCAATTACTAGAATTGATAGAATTGAGGTTTTGTTAACATGGGTCAGTGAAAAAGCTCCTCAAATTAAAACAGATTTGGATTCTTATAACAAAGATGCATTCAAAGTTCGTGCTAGTGATGTTTTACAGAGAGCAAAATCACTTGAAAATCTTGTTGAACTAAGTCTGACTAAGAATCGCTTTTTACCAAATTATATTGAATTTACTGAGACAATTAATGAAAAAATTGATGATGTGAGAGATCTAGTAATCAAAAATGATCTTGATCAAGCCGACGCTCAAGTCCGTGACCTGTTTAGTGAATGGACTCTTGTTTCTAAAGCATATGCTGATAATCCACATGGTTCTGATGTAGGATACAGTGTAGATGAAATCAAACGTATTGAATTCCGTGAAAAACTAGATGCATTCTCAAATACAGTTTCTACTTTCTATAATAGCGAATTCTCTGCACACGTTGATGGCTATAATATGATGATGGACGATGCCTATGAGTTAATTGAGATAACAAATTTTGTTGATGCGGAATCTAAGATTTTGGAGATTGGAGATTATCTTAGTGAATATTTGGTTCTTCATAATCCTAAAATTATCTATGATATCTCATTTGATACTGAAAAAGACATTTGGATCATCAAAGGAGCTACTGACAAACCAATATTTGAAAAGAGAAAAAATCTGCATGTCACTGTTTACAATATGGATGGCAGTGCTCATAGTAGTTTGGAATTCACTGATACTAAACAGGGCAACTTTTACACCCAGTGGGCTGCACCAACAGATCCTGGCCTTTATGTTGTGATGTTACAATATCAAAATTCAAAGGCCACTCAGATTGTTCATATTGAAGAGAAGTTTGATTATGAATACGGCCAATCTGATTTGAACATGGTTGATCTAGCACGCGAATTTGAGGAATTAAAGTCATTTGCAAAAGAATTCGGCGGGGAGAATTTTTATGAAAATCCTAGATTTGTTTCCGTAATTAATGAAATCAAGTCTAGTTTTAGTAACAGGAATGCTGAAAATGTAGATGATGATCTAAATGAACTCAAAACAATTATTGAAAGATATCTTCCTATAAGATCACGTGTTGCAGTGATTGAAGCAAGTTATGACAATGATAAATTGATAGTATCTGGTGCCGTTCAAAAGACTATCGCGTTTAGAGAGGATCTTTTTGTTGATGTATATGATCAAAGAGGTACTCTGATTGAAGAGATTGCACTAAAAGATAATTCTTCAGGATTATTTACTGAAGTATTGTCAAAACCATTTGATTCTGGAGTTTATGTTGCTCAGTTACAGTATCATGATATGATAGTAACTGACTTTTTTAATGTAAGATAATTAGTTTTTTCCTTTAACTAAATTGAAGAGTTGTCTTACAGCAAGTTTTGGATGATGTGTTGCTAATTTAACCATATTAGATAACCCAAAATCAGCTTTTATGAAATCAAGAAATTCTTCAGCTTTTAATTCTTTGATAATATCTAATTCTTTGTCCCATTCCTCATCTGATAGACCAATCCATCTGTCCTGGACTTTTCCTGCAGATTTGATTTTTGACTCAATCTCATTTCTCCAATTTTTTTCGTATGAATAAAGTACAGTCTCATCTGTCTTTCCAGATTTAATGGCGTCTGATGATACCTTTCCTGCTACTCTCCCAAATTTTATTGCGTATCTAATTCCTTCTAAAACAAGAGGATTTGCCTGTCCAGCTGAATCTCCAACAAGTATCAAATTGTTAAAGACTGTTTTTCTTGATAATCCGTCATTTGGGATTAGTCCATAATGAAATTCTAATGGTGTTATTTTTCCTAGTTTTTTAATCGGACCCAGTTGTTTTTTCATTAGTTCTTCTAGTCTTTGTGTTGGGTCAACATTTGATTCTGGTTTACCTATGCCTACTCCAATTCTTACAATATTGTTTCCTAAAGGAAAAATCCACGCATATCCTGCTGGCGAATATTGTTTTCCTACCATTAACCACCATGTTTCAGAATCTACATTCCCCACTTTTGCTTCATATTCAGCTCCTGCACCAAATCTTTCCCATTGAGTTACAAAACCCATTGCTTTACAAACTGTTGAAGGAAATCCACTTGCGTCAATTACTACTTTGGAATGAAATGTTATTTTTCCATTGGGTCCAACTCCACTTACCCCTACGATGTCTCCTTTGTCATTTTTTATTACCTGATTGACATTAATTTTAAGAAAAATATCTGCACCAGCTTTTTCTGCTTCATGTGCTAACCATCTGTATGTTTTTCTTACATCTAAAACTGCCGCTCTGGGGACTGAGTCATTGATAGTAATTTCATTATTTGGTGAACAAAATGAAAAATTTCTAATTGGATTAAAACAATCCTCTGGAATTCCAAATTCTTTGATACTTTGAATCCATGTTACTCCACTAGTTCTAACTGTCTCTGCAATAGAACTTTCTTTTTCAAGCAATGCAACTTTGATTCCATTTTTTGCCGCTACCATCGCTGCAGATGATCCTGCTGGACCCCCGCCTACAACTACTAAATCATAATGACATTCTTCCGACAATTAACTTGAATCATCCTACCTAGAATATAATTTTGAGGTGTGTTGTAGGAACTATTTTTTCAAAATAGCAGCGCCTGCTGTATCATTTTTTCTTTCTGAATCAAAAGTTTGCATATGTGCAGGGTCTCTGTGCATAAAACTGTGAGTTTCCCCCTCTTCCTTTCTACAGAATTTTGAATGAACTGTTTTTTCTATGTCTAATGTAGTTTCATTTTCATGAAATAGTCGTTTTCCACAATCAGGACATATGAATTCAGGCATGAATTCAGTCCGTATTAAATCTATTTAGATGTTTCAGATTTTGTCATGAAAATTATTTATTCCTAGTTAACCGAAACTTTAGATGTTTAGGAATTCATAATTCATTGTGGATGAATCTGCAATCTCATCTCTTGTAATGTGGTCAGTGGTAACTGGAATTATTATGATAGTTACTGGACTAAGTTATCGTGTATATCTGAGGAGAAAGAATCATGAGATCTCTTCATCTTGAGAAAAAGGGGTTACGTGGACTCGCAATTGCTGAAAGCTTCAAACAAAATTCTTCAAAATCTATCTTTGCTGGAATTGTAATGCGACGAGATTTTGTGATCGATGGGTTTGTCTTTGGAAGTGCTACCTTAGAAGGGGATGATGCCACTGACACAATATTGGAGATGTATGATGAACTTCAAAGACCTGATATTAGTTATGTTTTGATTTCTGGTTTGATAGTATCTATGTATAATATCATAAACATTAAAAAATTATACGATTCTCTAAGAATTCCGATAATTGGAATATCATACAATGCATCTGAAGGGATTGAAGATGCTATCAAGAATCATTTTCCAAATTCGTTTGAATCAAAAATTTCTGCATACCAAAAATTAGATAAACGCGAAAAAATTTCTTTAAACACTTCTTATGATGTTTTTGTTAGAAAAGAGGGTTGTACTTTAGTAGATGTAAAACATCTTCTGAATAAATTAACATTACATGGTTCTGTTCCAGAACCTATACGAGTATCACAATTACTTGCAAAAACATTACTTCAGAAATGATTATCCTTCTGAAGCTGTTTTACCGCCATCAACATTCAGAATAATTCCTGTAACCCAACTTGCCTCATCTGAAGCTAAATAGAGTGCTGCATTTGCAACATCTACTGGTTCTCCTATTCTGGCGAGTGGTAATCTTTCCTCTAGAACTTTTCTTGCTTGAGGATCATCAAGATATGGCTTTATCATTCCTGAATTGATAATCCCTGGATTAACACAATTGCATCTGATATGTCTTCTTGCATATTCTATAGCAATTGATTTTGTAAACATCGAAATTGCCGCCTTAGTGGCAGAATATACAGCCAAATGAACTCTTGGAATTGCCCTTTCACTTGAAATGGAACCAATGTTTACAATTGACCCACTTTTGACATCTGACATTTTTGAAAGCACTGCCTTTGTCATGTGAAATACACCTAACAAGTTTATGTCAATGAGTTTTTTAATTTCTGAATCCCTCATATCGTGAAAATGTACCGGATCATTAATTGCTCCTGCACTGTTCACCAAAATATCAATTTTGCCATATGTATCCATAATTTGATTTACAGCTTGTAACACTTGTAATTCATCCTTCAAATCACAGGTAATTGATGTAGTAGGCTCATCATTTCCTACTTCTTTTCTAGTTTTTTCTAATCCTTCTAGATTTCTTGCAACTAGAACAACTTTGGCACCTTCTTCTACAAACCTCTTTACAATTCCTTTGCCTATATCACTTGATGCTCCTGTGACAATTACAACTTTATCCTTTAATCGCATAAAATTGTGTTATTGTCATAACTTATAGAATTTTTGTTTAGATCCATTCGTAATTTTGATTTTATTTGAGATCATTAATTTTTTTGATGTATTCGATAATTCCTGTATAGTCTATTTTCCCAAATCCCTCTTTTACGGCCTTTTCATACACTTGTTCTGCTTTTTTGACCATTGGAAGTTCAATTCCTAATGATTTTGCAGCACTTGTTATTGTGTTAATGTCTTTTTTTAGATTACTAAGTGTGAATGTAGTTTCATAGTTCCCATCAATCATCTTGAATGCCTTTTTTTCACTCATTCCAGTTTTGAAATATGTGGAGTTTAAAACTTCAAGAAAAATTTTTGGATCTACATCTGCCTTTTTGACAAGAGTAATTCCTTCAGATAACGCTAGTGCAAGCATAGTTATTTGTAGATTCATGGCTAGTTTAATAGAGTGGGCTACACCACTTTCTCCTAGAAAAAATACTTTGTTTGCAATTTTTTCAAAGACATTTTTACAATAATCAAAACTTTCTTTGTTTCCTGATACCATCATGACCAAATTTCCTGTGATGGCAACATTTGGCCCACCCATTACAGGAATATCTAATTTATTGATATTATGTTCATGAAATTTTTTTGAAATATTTTTAGATTCTGATGGATCGATAGTACTCATATCTGCAACAATTAATTTCTCATATTTTCCTTCTATGATTCCGTCTTTTCCAAATGAAATTTCTTTCACTGCTGTTGCATCTTTTACTACTATAATGATTAATTCTGAATTCTTTGCAACCTCTTTTGGTGATGTTACAACTTTTGCTCCTTTTTCTCTTACTTGTATTGTTTTTTCTTCTGTTCTATTGTAAACTGTCACTTCAAAACCTGAATTAAGTAAATGTAAGGCAACTGCATTTCCTAATATTCCAAGTCCAATAATTCCTATTTTTTTCATCTTTTCTTGTTCCATACAATTGTAAGTTTAATGGCGTTCTTCATTTTGAACTTCCCATTGATTATTTCCTAGTCTTGATACTACGAATTCTAACTGCCCTATTGTTTTATCCCCTCTTTTGACTTTTGCATAATCAAATTTCCTCATTCTAAACACTTTTTCTTTTGGTTTGTATCCTCCTTCAATAATTTTTATCCTGAATCGTTTACTTGCTTTGATGATCAACTTTCTTGCAATTTGCACATCTCCTATCCATGAAAACATTTCAAAATCTCCAAAATTTTTAGTGGAAATATCATAACCATATAGTCTTGCTTCCAGTTTTGTACCTTGAGATTTTGCTTGCCCATTTAGCCATGTAATGACTTCTTCCCCCTGACCTTTCTCAATTCCAAATGTTTCTGAAATTGCCATCTAGTAAATTTTACTATGTCAAACCATAATAATCATTGTTAAACTAAAATACTGATTTGACCCTGAAATTTCATGCTTACAATTGATTGCAAGGATGTTTTATCAATAAAAAATGAATTACTTGTTTATGTTTCGGATCAAGCTGCCGCTATTCCAACTCTAAAGCATCATCAATTTACTCTATCTACTTTAGACGATGATGAAGTTATTGATACTAATACAGTTATCACTTCAATTAAAGAATTTTTAGATTCAATTGGAGAAGGTAACAATTTTGCTGTAATCGCCAATAATGAAATTATAAGTATTAAATCAATCTCTGGTAAAACCATAGAGAGAGATACCGCACCTCAATCTGATATGTTTTCATGTACACATTGTGGATTTGTAACAAGATATGAAGTTGAACTTAATGTCCACATGCGAATACATTATCTTTAAATCTGTTTAAAAATTGTGTTTCTTTTAATTTTTGATATTTCTATAACTATACAGGATCTTTATAAGCACTAATCGCAGAAGTTAATTATGAAAAGAGCATCAAAACATAATGTAACCAAGGTTTATTGTACTAGATGTGATTTAATTTTTGAATCACGAGAAAAATTTGAAAAGCATTTTGACCGACATTCATCAAATGTTGCTTGCGAGGTGTGTCCAATTGATACTGTTATCTCAAAATTTGTAAATATTTTTAAACGAAAATCGTCCAGAAATTTGGAATAAGTTTTTTTAGCCATTTTTACTGTTTTAGATTATGAATAAGAATGGTGTAATTATAGGCGTCATTGTTGCAGCAATTGTTGTTGGAATAGCTGCATCATACTCATTACCTTCATCTGAAACTGTAAATCTTGATATGGGCCGAACCCATGGTACTATTTCTACGGCTATGGGCTCGCCAATTTTAGGTGATCCATCTGCCACAATTACTATTGTTGAATTTGGTGATTATCAATGTGAACAATGTTATGCATGGTTTCATAATACAAAATCCGCAATAGTCCTAGATTATATTGATACTGGAAAAGCAAATCTAGTATTTGTTGATTTGGCATTCTTGGGAAAAGATTCTCCGAGGGCAGCTCAAGCATCATATTGTGCTGAAGACCAAGGAATGTATTGGGAATACCACGACGTCCTATACAATTTTCAAGAACATGTAGATAATGGATGGGCAAATTCTGAAAGACTCAAAGCTTTTGCAGATAGCTTAGAACTTGATATGGAACTGTTTGAAAGTTGTCTTGATTCTGGAAAATATTCTAAACGTGTACAGTATAACATACAACAAGCAAGAGAAAATGGTGTAAAAGGAACTCCTGGATTCTTCATTGTTGGCCCTAATGGACAACAACAAATTGGCGGAGCACAACCCTTCTCTGTCTTTAAACAAATATTGGATCCTATGATCTAAATGGTACAAACAACTAAACTCGTATACTCTAATTCCAAATATGTTCTCTTATCATCTGTAATTTTTGTATCGATGTTAGTTGGTTTATTGATATTATCCGAATATATTTTCTTAGAACCTTATGTTGTTGCTCATCTTCCTTCTGGAAGTGAATTTGGCTTTATCCTAATTGTAATACTTTCGGCGTCATCTGCATTGGTTATCCCAATGAACATTTTTAGGATAAATATCCTCAAAAGTTCAAAACAAAAAATGGGAGGTGGAATTTTTGGTTCAATTATTGGTGCTGCTTCCGGTGTATGCAGCTGTGGACCCGTTGGGTTTGCAGTAATCTCCACATTTGGTTCTGTTGGGGCTACTGCTACTGCGTTTCTAACCAATTATGAGATCCCAATTAGAATAATAGCTATTGTAATTCTGACTGTTACGTATTTTACAACTGTCAAATCCCTTAAAGTTGAATGTAATCTCAATCATTGACCTTGATGTATTAGAAATTACTAATTAGACAAATTTTTGTAACCTTGGAATGTATCTCTGAGTCGTTTGAATAATTATTGTGACATTCATTTATGTTCCAATTAGACCTCATAAACGAGATCCAGAAGCTGATGAAATAGAAGATATAGAGGATTAACATCTTTTTCTCAATTTCTATGATGAACTAAAGAATTTTTAGACCTTGTAAAGTTGAGATATTTATTTGCCATTTTTTAGGTTAAACATGATGTGGAATTGGAATCTTATATTTGGAATTTTGATTATTTCCAGTCCAATTCTTTTTGCAATGATTGCATTTCCAGATTCTATATCTTTTAGTTGGAATGAAGGAAGAGGAGGTTATCTTTTTGCAGTTGTTTTTCTAGTGGCTGAGCTCATTGGTCTTAAAATTGTCATTTCAAAAAAACGACTGTTTGCAGTAATTCCTATGGCACTCGTTACTATCTTGTATCTAATTTCATTAGAATATGGGTTAAGAGATTACATTATAGAATCTGCAGAACAATTTGATGTACAATTAATTTATTCATGGATGTGGATGTGGGACTTTGTTGTGATGGCAATTTTTGCCATTGTTGCATTGCATATCTTCTTTGGGAAGCGGTGGATTAGAATTGCTCCTGCAGGACCCATCTTTCTATCTGGAACTGCAATAATTCTTTCACTTGATGCATTTTTCCCATATGACACTCTTGGTCCATTACAATACGTTGTTCCTTATTTTGTACAGGCAAATGTATGGTTAATTACCATACTTGATCTTGGAACTGCAGTAGCTAGAGATAACGTGATGTTCTTACGAGGTGAACATGGTTCAATGGCACTTCAAGTATTTTGGCCATCTGCAGGAGTTCACAGCATTATCATCTTCTCTTTGGTAATTGGTGCATTCATGTTAAAGATGAATATTCCTAGAAACAGAAAAGCTGTGTATTTTGTTTTAGGAATTATTGGCACAATTATTGTAAATTTAATCAGAATTTTTTCGTTATCTTGGTATGCCCTAAAAGTTACTACGGATCCTGTGGCATGGGAAGAATTTCACAAAATTGCAGGCGAAATTATGTTTTTGCCGTGGCTCTTTGCATTTATCCTAGTTGTAATAATGATAGAATCTAGACGTCTAAAGAAGTTGGAATCTACAGGAAAAGCCCCGCCTAGAAATAGTTTGTAATGTCGCTTTGCCCTTGAACTTCTGAAAGTTCGGAAACTTTGACCCCTAGTCTTCTAATTGTGATTGCTTGGTTTTCTAGGGCTTCTTTTAGTAATTGATCAGCATTTTTTTCTAGTTCTTTAAGATTTGAAGTTGGATTTCTTAACATTCTTGATTTTGACTTGCTTGATAAATCTGACTGAACAAAATGTATTCCAATTGATTTGAACATAATATTATTTTTCATAACAACATCATGTACTTCCTTGCATAATTTTATTAGATTTTCAGATAGAAATTGATACTCTTTTGAATCTTTTTTCAAAGTTACGATTTTACTGTATTGTGTTCTAGCTTCTCTTTCCTTAACTGGTTCATTGTCTATCCCTCTGACTGCATTATAGATGTAAGTTCCACTCTTTCTCCCAAATTCTTTGTTTAAAGTAAAAATATCTAATTTTTTTAAATCTTGAATTGTTTCTAGATTCATTTCTGAAAATCTTTTCTCAGTCTTTTTTCCAATTCCTGGTATTGATCTAATTTTTAATGGTTCCAAAAATTCATCAACTTTATCTGGAGACACAATTGTAAGACCATTTGGTTTTTGAAAATCTGATGCTATTTTTGAAATTAACTTGTTTGGTGAGATCCCTACAGAACAGCTAAGTTTTGTCTTGTCTCTAATTGAATTTTTAATTTGTTGTGCAAGATGACTTGCTTTTTCAAAATTAGCTTCAACTTTTTTTGTTACATCCAAATATGCTTCATCTTTTCCTACATATTCAAAAACATCTGCATTATCTTCCATTATCTTCATAGCCTTTTCAGATATTTCGAAATAGTAGTCGAAATCTATTGGTAAGAACACTGCATCTTTTCTCTCCTCAAGTATTTTTTTTGCAAAGATTATGGGTATTCCTGACTTGGCTCCATATTTTCTTGCAGTATAGTTAGCTGTGGCAATAGCACCACTGTCTCCACCCCTATCCGAAAAGACACAAACACATACTGGTTTTGATCTTAGTTCAGGGGATCTTATCTCTTCGCATTGAGCATAAAAATAATCAAAATCTATGTGAAAAACTACTTTTGTTTCCAATACTGTTCTTAGCTCTTTTGATTATTACTATATTGTGTATTAATCTAAATACTGAACAGTTCCATTGTTTTTGTGGTTTATCCTGTTTCAGCAGATGAAAATGGTGTTAATTTAAAACCTGAGAAAATGGAAAAAGAAAAACTATATCATTGTATATTTAAGAACAAGGCATTTTTGATTTTCAAAGATTCCCGAGATATCTTAAATTGTTATGAGATCGAACAAGAGGATCTAGTCGAGCAAATTAGAATATGTGATAATGATGAAGAACTTGAAAAATTATTTGAAGAGTATATCAAAGGACAAAACCTTAAAAATTAAATAAAAGCAAAAGAAGATTTTGTTATAAAAGGAATCTAAAATTGAGTGACTCTAAAAAATCAAAAGACGCAGAAGATATTTTATCAGAATTTGATTCTCGAACTAAACCTCAAGAACAACCTGAACCAGAACCAACACCTGAACCAGAACCAACACCTGAACCAGAACCAACACCTGAACCAGAACCAACACCTGAACCAGAACCAACACCTGAACCAGAACCAACACCTGAACCAGAACCAACACCTGAACCAGAACCAACACCTGAACCAGAACCAACACCTGAACCAGAACCAACACCTGAACCAGAACCAACACCTGAACCAGAACCAACACCTGAACCAGAACCAACACCTGAACCAGAACCAACACCTGAACCAGAACCAACACCTGAACCAGAACCAACACCTGAACCAGAACCAGAACCAACACCTGAACCAGAACCAACACCTGAACCAGAACCAACACCTGAACCAGAACCAACACCTGAACCAGAACCAACACCTGAACCAGAACCAACACCTGAACCAGAACCAACACCTGAACCAGAACCAACACCTGAACCAGAACCAACACCTGAACCAGAACCAACACCTGAACCAGAACCAACACCTGAACCAGAACCAACACCTGAACCAGAACCAACACCTGAACCAGAACCAACACCTGAACCAGAACCAACACCTGAACCAGAACCAACACCAGAACCAGAACCAACACCTGAACCAGAACCAACACCTGAACCAGAACCAGAACCAACACCTGAACCAGAACCAACACCTGAACCAGAACCAACACCTGAACCAGAACCAACACCTGAACCAGAACCAACACCTGAACCAGAACCAACACCTGAACCAGAACCAACACCTGAACCAGAACCAACACCTGAACCAGAACCAACACCTGAACCAGAACCAACACCTGAACCAGAACCAACACCTGAACCAGAACCAACACCTGAACCAGAACCAACACCAGAACCAGAACCAACACCTGAACCAGAACCAACACCTGAACCAGAACATGAAATACCTTCTAGCGAAACTTCAGACTCCCCCCAAAAATCAGAAGAACGAGATACAATTTTTGTTGGTACTAAACCAATTATGACTTATGTTTCTGCAACCTTAACTCAATTATCAACAAGACACACTGTCACTATCAAGGCTAGAGGAAAAAGAATCACGCAAGCAGTTGATGTATCTCAAATGATTGTTAAAAGAATGGATTCAGTTGGTTATTTTGTTAGTGATGTAAGAATTTCGTCTGACTCCCTTACTTCTCAAGATGGAAAACAGCGTAATGTTTCTATAATGGAAATTGACATTACAAAAGACTAATTTGAAAAATTTAATTTTAATTATAATCGGAATTTCAATTATTGGAATTTCAATTAATTTAATTGGTTATTCTTGTGGAACTCAACATATGATAATTTTAAATGAAATTACTTCATATGAGAAATCTCTTGAACCTGAATTCTGTGAAACTGTAGTTGAAAAAATTGATTTATTTAATGACGATTGTGAACCACAAATAGAAATTTTAGATTGCGGTTAAGGCAATATGTCTACCAAAAACGTTATTCCAAAATAAATTAACATTAAACTTAATCCTATCATCACTATCTTGTAATTTTTGTTGGAAAGAATTTTTGAACTTTTTGATGCTAGAAATGAAACTGTTCCTAACCATGCAAAATCCATCCAAATGTGTAATACAAATACAATTAGTATGCCTGCAAAAGACCACATTAACATTGCATCTGAAATTAATCTGAATCCAATGGCTAGCCACCAAATTATGAAAAATGGATTTAATGCACTTAATGCAATTCCTGTAATTAGCGGACCATGTTTTGAATTAGATAAAACAAGTTCTTTTTTTCTAAATATTGTCCTAATCTGTATTGTTGCAAATACGAAAAGTGTGATTGCTCCGAAAATTGAAATTATAGTCCTAAATTCTGGAAACGATTCTAAAGAAAAAACCCCTATTCCTAACAAAATTATTAATGGTAATTCAACAATTGTATGACCAATTGCTATCTTAACACCTGCTCTTGTGCTTTCTCTTAACCCGTACGATACAGTTGCTGCAAAAAGAGGCCCAGGTGCCATGACTCCTGATGCTGAAATTACTATTACTATTACTGCAAATTCAAGGATCTCAACCATTGTTTTCTGACATTACTTGTTTTCAGTTATGAAATAAACATAATTGAAAAATTCTATCTATACATGGAATCTTTAAGATGTCTTGATTCTTCTTCTGCTTCTTTTATTACTACTTCAGCTTTTTCAGCCTCTTGCTGTAATGATGGAATATCGCATGATGCTCCGGGAATTAATTGAGACATTGCCATACAAAGCTGTGCACTTGATTTAAAATCTGGACCTTTTCCATCTGTGTGAAAAATTATAACAATAACGTCTTGACCTGTCATACTTCCTTCATTTAACAAAATTCCAGGAATTCCTGGTACAGTTCCATGTTCTAAAACTTTCAAACCTGCCTCTTTCACTTTTACTCTAGCAGAATCTGTACTCCCAATAGCCATCATCTTTTCATCACCATCTGATGATTTGATTGCAACACTACTGACAATTAATTCAATTTTGTGTTTCTTTGCCCACTTTAACATTGTTTTAGCTAGAGTTCGATGCAACGACCGATCAAGAGTAAGATATGACAAAAACATTCCAACTTTCAAATCTTCGTTAACAAAAATTCTTGTTGGATAATTTGGTTTTCCATCTTTGATGACACTGATTGGTGGAAAAATATCCGAATCAATGACTCCTGCCAACTCAAATTTTGATGTGTGTATCATTGATTCAGATGCAATTGCACTAGTAAACCCAACTGACGGAAAACCATCAATAAGATACCCGCCTTCTAAATTGAATGGTTTTAATTCTCTAATTCTAATTCTAGGAAACATTGAATAATTTTTGTATTAATAGAATAATAATTTTTGGTTAATTTTAAATTTATTTTTTTAATTTTGAAATAAGTGCTGAATAGATGAATGGTAATACTGTTGTTACTTCTGCATGGAGTGTTGTCTGCTTTGCCTTTTGTGTTACTTTTCCCCAAGAAATTGCTTCTTTTACTAATGCACCACTAAGACTTCCGTCAAACTCTTGTGCAGTTGTAATGTAAAATGCATAATCCAATCCTTCTCTGTATTGATTCCACCATAATGTGTGATGTTTTGAAATTCCTCCTCCAATCATAAATGCTCCGGATTTTTTAGCTTTGAAAATTAATCCTGAAAGTAGTTCTGCATCTCCTATTATGTTTAGTTTGAAATCATTATGTTTCTGTGTGAAGAGCCAAATTTGACTTCCTACCGCACCATCCACAATTCCTGGAACTACTACACTAACATCATTTTTGTATGCCCAAAAAAGAAATGAATCTTCCCCTAAATGCTTTCCAATCATTTTGCATATTTCTGCAGTTGTCATCTCTCTTGTTCCATTTTGATACTCTTCTTCCAAAAATTCTTGCATCTTTTCTTCAATGATTGGTCCATAGCTTTCCATAGGCACAAGTACGTTACCTAATCTGTGAATGTTTTGGTCTGCCAACTCTTTGTCATCCATTGTAAAAGAACCTTCTTTGTAATGTGAGAAATGTCTTGCAATATCATGATCTAATGCCCCACATGTTGTTATGGCTACATCAAACCACTTGTTTTTGATCATATCTTTGACAATCCCTCTTAACCCTGTTGACATTACAGCTGCTACAAACGAGATAAATCCGAGACATTGTTCATCTGAAATCATCTCTGTTAAAATTTCTAATCCGTCTGATAGATTTACTGATTCAAACCCTCCCGACTGAGATATTTCTTCAAATATTTTTTCAATAGATGAATTTGAATCAATCTCAATATCTTTGACTGGACGACCTGACTCTATCATCTTTTTACTCGTTGAAAGCAAGTATAAATTCCTGTCTTAAATGAAATTATTTTATTATTTTTCTGAGAAAACTTTTAACCGGCCCAATGACACACTTTTTGAATGGCAGGTAGAATTAAAGTTGGTTTAGTGGGTATTGGGAATTGTTTTTCCGGATTAATTGAAGGAATTGAATACTATCGAATAAATCCCTCTCAAGAGGTTACTGGAATTATTCATGATAAATTAGCTGGATATGGAATTCACGACATTGATTTTGTATGTGGATTTGATGTAGGTGAAAACAAAGTTGGAAAACCACTCAATGAAGCGATTTATGAGTACCCAAACATGGTTGACTGGATTCCAAAAGATGAAATGCCAAAAACAGATGCTAATGTCTATGAAAGTCCTGTATTAGATGGAGTTGGAATATGGGTGGAAAACAGAATTAAACCAATTCAAAGTTCTAAAACTACTGAACAGATTGCTGAAGATGTAAAACAAGTACTCAAAGACACTGGTGTTGAAATCATTGTGTCTTATTTGCCTGTTGGTTCTGATAAGGTAACTGAGTTTTGGGCTCAAATCTGTCTTGATACTAACACTGCCTTTGTAAATTGTATACCATCATTTATTGCCTCAGATGAAAAATGGGCGAAAAAATTTGAAGAAAAAAATATCCCTTGCATTGGTGATGATATCAAAGGTCAAGTTGGTGCAACCATAGTTCATAGAACATTAGCTAAACTATGCAGTGACAGAGGAACCAAAATTGAAAAAACATACCAAATCAATGTTGGAGGAAATACTGATTTTCTAAATATGAAAGAACAAGATAGACTTGCCTCGAAGAGAATTTCTAAAACAGAAAGTGTTCAAAGCCAACTTGCTGAACGACTAGATGATGATCAAATTTATGTTGGCCCTTCTGATTTCATTCCGTTTTTGGGTAATACTAAACTCATGTTTATGAGAATCGAAGGTCGTCAATGGGCAAACATCCCTTACAATATGGAAGTTCGCTTAGAAGTTGATGATAAAGCAAATTCTGCAGGAATTGTAATTGATGCAATTAGATTGGCAAAAATTGCTCTTGATAGAGGGGTTGGTGGACCAATCAAACCGGCAAGCGCATATTTGATGAAACATCCAATAGAACAAACTTCTGATGTTCAAGCAAAAGCTGCATGTGAAAAATTTGTTGCTGGTGAATAATCATTGAAACTTATTTGAATCTGAAAATCTGATTTTTCTACTTTTTTTCATATTTGTCAAGCATGAACTCTCTTGTAACTTCACTCTCTCCGTTTAGTTTAGTGATTTTTGCGGTAACAACTTTGTTATTTTCAGTTAAATCTACGACATGCTGTTCCCCCAAATCTGTGGTTTTCTACATTTGCAGCAAGAATGGGAGTCCCATTTTCTAGTGCTCTTACCTGAACATACAACTGCCATGTTCTATTCCTCTTCTTACAATCCTGCTTGGAGATAACAACGCCTGGGCTCCTTTTTTCACTAGAGTGTTTGCAACTTTTGGAAATACTAGATCGTAATAAATCACTACTCCAAATTTACAGGCAGTATTGGAAATTTTGGCTTCTCTTCCAGGCTTTACAACATCTCTTTCATAATCAAATGGGTGTATTTTTTCCTGTCTTCCTATGAACTCCCCTTCTGGACCAATTATGGGCGCGATATTGATGGTTTTCTATCTGTGATTTCATAAAACGCTCCAGGAATTATTGTCATAGAGAAATCTTTTGCAATTTTCTTAAAGTCTAAAAACTCTGAATCAAAATCTGAAATTTCATTGTTCTTCAACCATTGTTCAGGCAAGCATACTATTTCCGTCTCTTTTTTGCCCAATTTTTTTAACATTGCTGAAACTCTAGAAATTCCCTTTTGATTTGTGCTGTATGAGATAGTTTGAATAGTCCTAATTTTACCATGAATTTACAATAACTACTTCATAATTATAGGTAGGCACAATTTTAGACTCTTTATTTTCTAGTGTTTCATCATTACACCCACTACGAAAAATTTCATAATAAAACAAGAAAAATTATGCAATTATGTCAACTAAACTTGTTAATCACCGATTATCCTACAGATTAAGAAAAGATCGCTATTGGTTCATGTTAAAAAAGTTGAGATCTTTGGCTTCAAATCTTTTGGATTTAAGAATACCATAGTTCCGTTTGAACCTGGTCTTGTATCCATCTCCGGCCCAAATGGTTCAGGAAAAAGTAACATCTTAGATGCCATTCAGTTTGCAATGGGTGAAAATAAACCAAAAACATTGAGGGCTGACAAATTACGATCATTAATTCATGATGTTGAGGGAAGTCGTCGTGGACCCAAACTGACAAGATCTACTGTACACTTTGATAATTCGGACAGAAAAATCCCGGTTGACTCTGATCTTGTTGTGATTACAAGAGAAATGAATGAACATGGTGAAAGCATATACTATCTCAACAAAAAGAAAACAACTCGAAGTCAAGTTCTTGATTTACTTGACATGGCAAATGCGGGTTTAGGTCAACTTAATGCAATTCAACAAGGAACCGTAACTAGAATTTCTGAATTTACATCCGAAGAAAAAAGAGAAACAATTGAGGATTTAATTGGGTTATCTTACTTTGATGAAAAAAAGACAGAGGCTCTAAAACAGCTAGATGATGCTGATAGAAGATTTGAAGTTGCAACTGCAAAAATGGGTGAAATCAAAAAAAGAATTGATGAACTCGAAGAAGAAAGAAATCAACAATTACGTCATGATTTTCTAGAGCGTGAACTAAATCGGTATAATGCACTAGCTGCTGCCAATGAAATGAAGGTGGTTTTAAGCCAAAAAACTTCAAAAGAATCCACTTTGCACACTATGACTACTGAAATCACAGAATTAGATGGTCAAAAAACTGTCATGAAAGATGAGATTGATGTTTTGGAGAGTAAAAAATCCAAGTTAATGAAAGAAGCTGATAACTTCAATCAAGAAAAAGCATTACTTGAGACAGAAATAAGCTCAGCATTTGAACAATATGAAGCTGATAATAGCATAATCTCAGTATCCACAAAAAGAATAGAACAAATTGATAACAGAAGTCCAAAAATCAAAACTGAGCTAGAAGACATCAAAAATTCTATAATCGATGTTGACACTCAAATCCTAAAAATAAAAGAATCAATAGAAGAGACAAATCTCAAAAAGAATAAAATCAATAATGATGTAGTAATTGTTGACTCTGAATATGAAAAAGTTCTAACAGCACAGTCAGATATTGCAGCTAAAAAATCTGAAATTGATAACAAAATTCAAATTCTTACTGGTGAACTAAATGATACTAAACTCAAACTTTCAAAAGCTCAACAAGAAAAAGAATACTTAAAAAATCAAATTAAAAGAAATTCTAGAAAATTTGATGGATTAGTACATGGTATGGTGAATTTATCTGCATCTAAATCTAAGTTTGAATCAATGATGAAACGTGATGATGTGACTATTACTGAATTGAAATCTAAAATTATAAAATTACAAACAAAAAAATCAAAGTTAAACAATGACATGGAAGAATGGGACTCAATATTAGAAAAATCAACTAAAGCCGCAATTACTGCCAAATCTAAAATCAAAACAGTGAAAGGATTCATGCATGAAGATTACACTGTTGCAAAATTAAAAGAAGATTCTGACAAACTTGGCATTAAAGGTTTAGTATATGAAATGATTTCATGGGACAAACAATACGAACGTTCTGTTTTAGCTGTGAGCTCTGATTGGATCAAGGCAATTGTTGTTCAAGACTTTGCAACTCTAATTGGAATTGCAGAAGCTGCTAGAGTTAAGAAACTTCCAAAACTAAAGATTATACCACTTGATGCCATTCCAAAATTCAAGCTAACTATACCAAAAGAATCTGGGGTCATGGGGGTTCTAGCTGATTATGTAACCTGCGATCCCGCCTATTCTACGCTCAAAACATTCCTATTTGGAAATGTCGTACTTACAGAAAATCGAGAATCTGCCTATAATGTATCAAAATTAGGATACAAAGCGGTTACCATAGATGGTGAATATTTTGCGGCAAGAGGTGGCACTGTTGTAATTGATATTAATTCAAAGGTTTCAAAACTTACAAAACTAATTTCAATGAGTAGCGACATTGATGGTTTGTTCCAATCCATAAGCTTGATTAAAAATTATCTACTACAGAAAAAACATTCTTTGAAAAAATTAGAAGATTCAATTGAATCACATAAAGAGAAACTTTCCATTTCAGAAAAGTCTCTATCTACAACAAATGAGAATTACTCTAATTTGAAATCAAACATTGTTTCTGTAATGAATCTACAAGAACAGCGAACAAAAAGAAATTCTGAATTAACTTCAAGAAATACACATGTTGAATCAGAAATAATTACAAACGAATCTCACATTGAATCATTGAATGAACGTATCTCAATTGTAGAGAAAAACTACGCTGGTGGAGAACAAGATCGTATTGCAAATGAGTTATCTAGAATTAACGTAAAGAAAGCAGAAGTTGAGAAACTATTCACAACAATAATGAATGAGTTTCGTGACAAATCTTCTCAGCTAACAGTACTAGAAACTCAAGCTAGTCAAGAAAAGTCTCAATCTAATCAACTTTATGAGGAAGAACATTCTTTGAATTTAGAACGCCAAGAATTGGAAACAAAGATCCAAGAATTAGAAAAACAAAAAGAACCAAAAAAACAAGTTCTTGAAAAATTAAGAGAAAAAGAACAAAATCTTATTGCCACTTCTGGTTCGTCTATTGGGGAACTCAAAGAATATGATGACAAACTAAAAATTTTATATGATAAGAAAACTGAGATAACAAAACAAATCAGTACATTGGAACGTCAGTCTGATTCATTGAATCATGATTTAGATGATTTGAAAGAAAACGAATTAAAATTAAAGCAAATTATTTCTACTTTTAGCTTTGATAAAGACATGGATGCCTTTGATGTTGAACCTATTGTTCAGGGGCTCAATGCTGAATTAACTTCACTTAATTCACTAAACGCAAAGGCACCTCAAATGTATCTTGAAGTCTCTTATGGTTATCGTTCAATGTCCACAAGAAAGAATTCTCTTGAGGAAGAAAAAAATGCAATTATAAAATTCCTTGAAGGCGTTAACAAAGAAAAACGACAAACATTCTTGGATGCATTTGATACTGTCGATAAAGAAATTCGTTTAATATTTAATAAAATGACTAATGGAAATGCTTGGTTAGAATTACAAAACGAAGATGATATTTTTAATTCTGGAATTTCTTATCTAATTCAATTCCAAAATAAACCAAAAAGAGAATCTACATCAATTAGTGGCGGTGAAAAGACATTAGCTGCAATTGTGTTTGTACTTGCACTTCAAAAACTAAAACCTTCCCCATTTTACTTGTTTGATGAGATTGATGCACACCTTGATGCACCAAACTCTGAAAAACTTGCAAAGATCTTAGAAGAACGATCTAAAGAAAGCCAATTCATTTTGGTGTCTCTAAAGGACTCTGTTGTACAAAAAGCAAAACTGATCTATGGTGTTTTCCCAAAGAATGGCGTTTCCCATGTTGTTACTTACAAAGATAAGCGAATGCCATCTGTCAGAACTTCCTAGTCTAATTTTACAAAACATGCAGCATAATGCTCATCATCATCACTTTCTAAATTAGGTTCATCTTTACATTTTTCAATCACATAGGGACATCTTGCTCTAAATCTGCATCCCTGGTAAACATCAACATCAGATGGTTCATTTATTCTAATTTTCTTTTCTCTGTGAAGATTTTCAGGATCTGGCTCTGAAATTGCATCAATTAGTGCTTGTGTGTATGGATGTTTTGGATTACCCAGAACTTTGTTAATTGGTCCCATCTCTACAATTTTACCAAGATACAAAATTCCTATTCTTTGGCCAAAATATCTCGCTGTTGCCAAGTCATGAGTGATATAGATGAAAGAAATACTGTATTTTTTTTGCAATTCCTGCATTAACTCAAGCATCTCTGCCCTAATTGATACATCTAACATTGAAACTGGTTCATCTGCTATGATTAGTTTAGGCTTTAGTGACAATGCTCTTGCCAATACCGCTCTTTGTCTTTGCCCTCCGGATAACATGTGCGGATACCTCTTCGCTATTTCCTCAGCAGGTTCTAATTTTACTTCGCGCAAAACTTCAATCACCCTTTTGAATCTTTCATCTTTATTTCCGATGTTATGTATTTCAAGAGGTTCAGAAACAATATTCTCAATCCTCATTCTTGGATTGATAGAGTCATAGGGATCTTGGTGAATCATTTGACAGCTCATTCTGATTTTTTTTAAATTCTTTTGTTCGTTATTGATCTCTTGATCTTCAAAAAAAATTTTTCCAGAATCTGCATCAATTGATTTTAGAATCAGTTTTGCAATAGTTGATTTTCCAGAACCTGATTCTCCAGCTAAAACAAAAACTTCACCTTTTTCAAGAGAAAATGAAACATCATCTGCTGGTCTGACTGTGGTGGATTTTGAACCAAACAATCCTTTTTTTGAAAAGTGTTTTTTCAAACGTTCTACTTTGAGTATTTCATTCACTAGATATTATTGAACAAAGAAGTATATCAAGAAATATGATTTGTGCGTAAAAATTTGGGATAACGCATTTATGTCAAGTATAAACGATCTTAAGACTTGAGCAACACAATTCAAAAAAATCTTGATTACAAAAAATACGTAGTATCGCCTAAACTTCAATACTTTAAACCACATGCTACAAAAATTGAGAAAACATTTGCCGAAGAAGTATCTTCTAGCTTGAATAAGGATTCTAAATCTATCCCTCCAAAGTTCTTCTATGATAAAAAAGGCTCAGATTTGTTTGAAAAAATTTGCTCTTTACCTGAATATTATCCCACTAGGACTGAGATTTCTATACTAAAAAAACTACAAGATGAATTGCCTTCTTACCTTGATGAAAGCTTTCGATTAGTTGAACTTGGAAGTGGCACATCTGTAAAAACTAGGCTGATTCTTGATATTTTATCAAAATTACAAGATACTATAGAGTATTTTCCAATAGATATCTCTGAGATTCTCACAGAAAGCTCTGAACAATTACTAAAAGGCCATGATGGATTGCGTATCACCGGATTAATTGATACTTATGAAGGCGGTTTACAATTTCTTAAGAATTTTGATGGTAAGAAAAATTTGATAATCTTTTTGGGTTCTAGTTTTGGTAATTTTTCTCCAAGTGATGGTTACAAATTTTTACAGAAAATAAATTCTACAATGAAGTCTGGTGATCTCTTTTTGATTGGATTGGACTTAGTAAAAGACAAACAGATTTTGGAATCTGCATATAATGACTCACAAGGTGTAACCGCAGAATTTAATCTGAATGTTATTTCCAGAATTAATGACGAACTTGATGCTGATTTTTCTTTGAAAAACTTTTCACATCATGCAATTTACAATGACGAGGAGCAAAGAATTGAGATGTATCTAAAATCTCTTGTAAATCAATCAGTAATAGTATCAAAATCTAATCTTTTACTGAATTTAGAAAAAGATGAGTTAATCCATACCGAGCATTCACACAAATTCAAATTATCTCAAATTAGTGAACTGCTTGATAGTACGGGATTTCAAATTAAACAAACATGGTTAGATGATAACAAGCACTTTTCACTAACTTTGGCGTCAAAAAATTAGATATCTTCTGCACATCTAAAGCCTGAGAATAACCATCTCTCATCTAGTCTGAAGAAATTTCTGTAACTTCCTCTGATTGACATCTTTGGAGTTCCAAACGAGCCTCCTCTCAAGACTTTTTGGTTTGTAAACCATTTGTCATTATATTCATCAAATCCTGTCTTGAATCCGGGATATCCAGTAAATTCTGATGATGTCCATTCCCACACATCCCCAATCATCTGTTGACATCCTGCAGAACTCATTCCATCTGGATATGAACCAATTTCTGTTTGTGCCCATAGATGGGATTCTAGCAGATTAGCTTGATCTTCCTTTGGTTCATCATCTCCCCATGGGAATATTGTCTTTGTTTGTTTTTGCTCATTCCAACAACAAGCTTTCTCCCATTCAGCTTCTGTTGGGAGTCTCTTATCTGCCCATTTGGAGTATGCTGCTGCTTCGTAAAAGCTAACGTGACAAACTGGTTCATTTGGATTTATCTCTCGTTTTCCCATAAAATCTTGAACATACCATTGATCTTCTTTAGTCCAATACATTGGTGCCTTCCAATTATTTTGTTTGACTTTTTCCCATCCGTCTGACAACCAGAACTTGAAATTTTCATAACCGCCATCTTCAATGAATTTTAGATACTGTCCATTTGTAATTGGATAAGCATCAATCTTGTAATCATTCAGAAATACTTTGTGTTCTGGTAGTTCTATATCATAAGAGTAGTCTGTTCCATTATATCCCATGGGATATAATCCACCTTTGATTGAAACTGATTTTTGTTCAACTTGAGAAGCTTGAGGTCTTGCAATCTTCTTAACAGGTTTATACACATCAGTTAAAAGATGTTGTAGATCACATGTCAAGAGCTCTTGATGTTGACATTCGTGATGAAATGCCATTGTTAAGAGGTACTTGGCTTCTTCATCTATTCCAGAATTGATAAAATCCCTAACTCTAGTGTTTATTGTTTCAAAATATTCAAAAATTTGATCAACTGTTGGCCGTGAGGCTATTCCGCGTTCTCCTTTGTCATGTGGTGTACCAAATTGTTGATAGTAAGAGTTTAGATATTCAGAAAATTCCTTGGAGTAAAATTGGTAATTTGGATTAGTTTTGCTCATCACAACTTCGTAGAGCCAGCTTACATGGCCAATGTGCCACTTTGGTGGGCTCGTGTAGAATGCGGTTTGGATCACAAAATCATCTTTTTCTAATGTTTGGACTAGTTCTAGTGTCTGTTCTCTGACTATGTTAAATATTTCTAGGAGAGATTTTGATGATTTTTGAGCTGAAACGGTTGCCATTAGCAATCCAAAGAATGATTCTACTTTATACTTTATTCCAAAAGTGATACCTCAATTAAAGTATCATTAAGGTATCATTTTTTCTGAAATTATTTCAATATCCTCGGGCAAAAATTACCCTAGACTCGCTCTGATTAGAACAATAGATACATTTTCCTGAAGAAGCATCTGCACCATCAAATGGAATAACTCGAATGTCTGCTCCTGTTTCTTCTTTGATCTTCTCTTCACATTCTACTTTTCCGCACCAGGGAGCACTAAAGAAACCTCCCTTCTCAATCTTTGATTTAAAGTCTGTATAATCTGAAATGTCTATAGTGTTTTCTTTGGCTTGTTCTCTGGCAGTCTTTAGCATCTCATCTTGGATTTCATCTAAGACTGTAGGAATTTTTTCAATTTCAGTAAACCCTAAACTTGACTTTTCACGATTGTATCTTTTTGCTATTACGACACTTTGGTTCTCTATGTCTTTAGGACCTATCTCCACTCGAATGGGAACTCCTTTTAGTTCCCAATCATTGAATTTGTATCCCGGAGTTAGCTCACTTCTGTCATCAACATGAACTCTAATCTCTTTTGACTCTAGACTTTTTCTAATCTCTTCTACTTTTGGTAATACCTTATCTTTTCCTTCGTCATTTTTGTATATTGGAACAATCACTACTTGAATCGGTGCAATCTTTGGTGGTAAAACTAGACCTTGATCATCACCATGAGTCATAATCATTGCTCCAATCAGCCTCCAAGAGACCCCCCACGAAGTTTGCCATGCAAAATGTTCAACATTGTCTTTGTCTGCAAATTTAACTTCAAATGGTTTTGAAAAATTCTGTCCTAGAAAATGTGAAGTGCCCATTTGTAGTGCCTTTCCATCGGACATTATGGATTCCATAGTAGTTGTGTATACTGCACCTACAAACTTTTCTTTCTCGCTTTTCATTCCTGTTGTTACTGGAATTGCTAATTCTTCCTCAACAGTATTTTTATAAATCTCTAGAATTTTTTTCACTTCTTCTTCTGCTTCTTCTTGTGTTGCATGGACTGTATGACCTTCTTGCCACAAAAATTCCGATGTTCTGAGAAATGGTTTTGTTCCTTTAATCTCTGCTCTCAGTGCTGAATTCCAAAAATTCATCTTTAATGGTAAATCTCTCCAACTTTGAATCCATTTGGAATACATTGTGTATGCTAATGTTTCAGATGTTGGTCTCAATGCGAGCCTATCCCCAACTTCACTATCCCCTGAATGAGTTACCCAAAATACTTCTGGATTGAATCCTGCAAAATGTTTTTGCTCTTTTCCTAATAGTGATTCTGGAATTAGTATGGGTAAAAATCCATTTCTGATTCCATTATTTGCAAATTTTTTGTCAAATGTATTTTGTAATGATTCCCAAATAGAATATCCATCTGGTCTAAGGACAATAAGTCCCTTAACTGGGGCATAATCGGCAAGTTTAGCTTTTAGGACTATCTGTGTGTACCATTCACTGAAATCATCTTTTTTTGAAACTGTAATTCCTATGTCTTCTTTACTCAAACTAGAATTCAAAGAATTAATTTAACTAATGAGCTTTTCGTGAGAATTTTGATATTTTAGTTCTGTTTGCGTTATAGAGGGTCGCCCTTGCAAAGCACTTTACCCATAACTCTGCTTTGGAAGTTTGGACACACAAAACATTGGATGAATTGAATATCTTCTTTTAAAACTGGACAATCCACAAATTCTAGTTTCATTCTTTTAAGCATTTTTGGGCTAACTCCTTTAAGCTTTAATTTCCCTTTCTCATCCATCATTCCTGATGCTTTTAGTTCTTCTTTTACATTATCTGGAAGTTTTTGTCTTTTTTCTGTTGATTTGATATCTACTTCGTATTTGTGTTCTAGTTCAGCCATACTAAATTCCTAACTTTGGGGGATTTATTACTAGCGTTTTTTATATATTAAAAAAGTTCAAACTTTAATATAATTAGAAATTTTTTTGCAAATTAGAAACCAATTGCTAGTGATTTTTGATGTTGAAGGTGTTTTGTATGATGAAGAATATCTTCCACTTCTTTCAGAAAAACTCAACAAAGAAGATGAGATTTGGGCAATCACTAAACAAGGAATTCAAGGAAAAATTAACTGGGAAGAAGGACTTAGAACTCGTGTTGCTGCTCTGAAAGGACTTGATGAAAAAACCTGTCAAGAAGTAGCTGATTCATTGCCTATTATGACTGGTGCAAAGGAGGCTTGTAGGGTGCTAAAGGCTGCTGGATGGAAACTCGTGGCAGTATCTGGAGGTTTTACATTGATGATGGAAAGATTACAAAAAGAATTGCAACTAGATTATGTCTATTCTAATGAATTAGTATTCAAAGACGGAAAGCTTGATGGTGTAAAAATTAATGTTGATTCTGATAAATCAAAATCCGCAAAAATAAAAATCGCAGAATGGGGTGAGAAGAAAGAAGACATTGTTTGTGTTGTGGATGGTGCAAATGATGTGAAATTGTTTGATATCTGTGGATTAAACATTGCTTATAGGGCTCAAGATATAGTCAAGGATTTAGCTACAACTATTTTGGAAGAAAAAGATCTATCAAAAATTTTAGATATCATCAACCAGCACTTCAAGTTAGAATTAGAAACTACACCTACCGCATAAACAATTTTTTAGTCCCTTATCTCAGATACCATAATTGGAAATCATTCCACTTCACATTGAAAAAGAGATTGAACCCTCAGATGACATTTCTGAATTAATTTTAATGTCTTCTGATCTACGTGATGGGGATATTCTTGTTGTTGCACAAAAAATTGTCTCAAAGCAAGAAGGAAGGATTGTTGATTTATCAGCTGTAAAGCCTTCATTGCTGTCAGAAGGTATCGGTTCTCAGTATCAAAAAGATTCTAGAATAATTGAATTAATTTTATCCGAAACAAAAAGAATCGTTAGAATGAAGAATGGAATCATCATTGTTGAGACCAATAATGGAACTATCTGTGCAAATGCTGGTGTTGATGAAAGCAATGTACAAGAAGGATATGCGACTTTACTTCCAGTTAATTCTGATATCTCTGCACAAACGATCCGCAAAAAAATTAGAGAACAAACAAACAAAAATGTAGCAATAATAATTTCAGACACATTTGGTCGTCCTTTTAGAATGGGTCAAACTAACTGTGCAATTGGAATTTCAGGACTGAATCCTATTCTAAACTATGCTGGAACATTAGACTCTTTTAAAAGAATTTTACGCATAACTGAAATTGCTGTTGCCGATGAACTCTCTTCTGCTGCAGAACTGGTTATGAAAAAAGCCTTGAACTGCCCTGTGGCAATTATTCGCGATTATTCATTTAAGATTGAAGACCATGTGATTGATGAATTAATTCGTCCAGAAAATGAAGATCTTTTCAAATAATATAAGCCTGTTAGCTTTAGCTGTTCTTTTGTTACATTGAAATAGATTTTAATATGACAAAACGCTCTTGATGAAATGGTTCCATATGTCTGAATCAACTGAAAAAAAATTAGATGCAACTGGCTTGTATTGTCCTGAACCTGTGTTTAGAACAAAAATTGAAATCGAAAGAATGCAAGTTGGTGAAACTCTAACTGTTTCTGCAGATGATCCTGCTGCTGAAGATGATATTTCAAGATGGGTTACGAGAACAGGACATGAATTATTAGACATGTCTAAAGATGGAGATGTAATTACATTCAAAATTAAAAAGGTGAAATAATTAACTCATGACTACTGTTACTGATATTGATGTGTTAAGTCGAGTGGGCAATACCCCTCTTGTAAAATTAGATTCTCTTTCTCAAAATAATACGGAGTACTTTGCAAAATTAGAAGGTCATAACCCGTTTGGTTCTGTTAAAGATAGAGCTGCATATTGGATGATTAAAGATGGCGAAGAACGAGGAATTTTAACAAAAGGAAAGAGCATTATCATTGAACCCACTTCTGGAAATACCGGAATCGCATTAACAGGAATTGCTAATGTGTTAGGTTACAAAGCTGAGATAGTTATTCCAGAAAAAGCTAGTAACGAAACCAAAGAAATCATTAGAAATCTCGGTGCCAAAGTATTTGAGACAAGTGATGATTTATGTCCAAAGGTTGGTGCAGGAACTGACCAAAGTATTGCGCTTGCAACATCTATTGCATCATCAAGACCTGATACCTATTATTCTCCAAATCAATATGCCAATGAAGCAAATTTCAAGGGACATTATGTTGGAACGGGTCCTGAGATTTGGAAACAAACTGAAGGAAAAGTAACTCATTTCTTTACAGGTGTGGGTACCGGAGGCACAATTACTGGAATTGGCACTTTTCTTAAAGAAAAAAATCCTAATGTCAAGATCATTGGATGTCAGCCACAACAAAATCACCTGATTCAAGGATGGAGGAATTTTGAAGAATCTGCAAAACCAGACTTGTTTTTGAAAAGAGAAAATATTGTGGATGATTGGATTTCTGTAGATAATGATGAAGCATTTTCTGTGATAAAAGAAGTATTTGAAAAAGATAAGCTTCTCATCAGTCCTTCATCTGCTGCTGTTTATGCATGTATGAAGAAATATTCTGTTGAAGATGGCGCGTGTGTAGTAGGAATTTTTGCTGATGATGGAAGAAAATTCAGAAGTGTTTATTCTCAGTAGTCGGAAATATGCCTCTTAGGCAGATCCTCCGACATCATACGGTTGACCCGCCATCCTGCATAATTCCAACGCAGCCATTGCCGTAGCATATGCGACAAGTGCCAGGGTTACCCGATCATAATTTGAATCTGTTCGGTACTGCTCCACTGCCCATGCATTGTACATGAACATCGAGACGTGAAACATGATTCCCCTAAATGACGCATTGCGGCTTGTTGTCCTCGGACGCACCTGCTCGACCTGCTTGTATCCTGTCTCTATTCCCCACCTACTCTTGTACTCATCTGGAAGCGTCTCAATCTCTTCTAATGCCTTGGCTGGGGAAAGGTTGGTGGCAAAGACATTGTATCTTTCCGTGATGTCAGCATCAGGATCGTCTATCTTTTTTGATGGCGTGATTATCAATGTGAATGTGGCAGACTGACCTGCTGCGTTTCTGATGGCGTACTGTGAGACTGCCTTGCGTGATTTATCGTGGTGCTCCCGTATCATCCTCTTTATCCCCGCGTTCTTGACTGCAGGCATCAGGAACTTGCATCTATGTTCTGATACAAGATTGATTATTTCAGTAGAGTAGAACTCGCGGTCCATCAGCAGCAGCCGGGCCCGTATCCTGTAACCCTTGAGTTTTTGTACGAATTTACGCACAAAATCGGCATCATCCACGCTGCGCGTTACCTGCATGCACTCCAAAATGGCAGGAACCCGTTCTGCTACCACATGCATTGTTGCGTAACACTCGAACTTGCTTGTACCGCCCTTTGGTTTGGATCTTGTCAAATGTGACATGTTGTCCTTGTCATGCCTTGGTATCAGGTGCTTGTCTATTGCTACTAGTACGCCTCCCTTGTATCGGCATGTATTCTTGGCAAGTCTTGCGGTGCGTGTGAGCATGTCCCTGCAGAGTTTGTCTGCACTGCCTGATCCCAACGAGTTTATCCTGTTGCGAAACCACTTGGGTGATGGCATCTTCTTTTCTGCGTGCTTGAGAAGCCTGATTGCTTCCTCGGAAGCTATGTTGGATTCAGACATCTTCATCAGTATGGCTACAAACTCGCTTACCCCATATTGAGCATTCTTCCTAGTAGAGAATCCTATGGATGAAGACTCTAGTATTGCTGACAAGGTATTAAGTATCCTTTCTCCAATCTTGTTACGGTGTACCTGCCCACCTTTTTGCACTAACACTAAGGTGGGTAAGGGCACTGTAGATAATAGATCTGTATGATCGAAAAATGTTAACGCATCAGAGAGCATCTGTTGGCTGGTTTTATGGGGACATTTCCGACTACTGATTCTACACAAAATGTTATGACCGAAGAAGAATTTGATAACACACTCAAAGAAGCAAAACACATGTCTGAATTAGCATACTGATTGTAACTACTCTAGAATTTTTTTCATATGTTTTTCATAAAATTCTCTGAATGATGTATTCATATCCTTTTCATGATGGAGACATTTGTTACTATGTTCAGTAATTTGGCCTCTGATTTCTTTACTCCATTGACTCTGTTGTCTATCTTTAGAATCAATGATCGATGGATTTTCTTTTATCTTCTCTATAATTTCTATTAATGTTAATCCAAGCTGGCGAAATTTACTGATTCGTAATAGGAACGTTTGTGATTCTTCCTTGTTAACTAAATTCATCAAGGAATATGCCTGATTGTAATATTTCATGCCTTTTTCATTGTATTTTTTAAAATCATCAATTCTTTTTTGCCAATATTCTTTGGATGAATTCTCCTTAACCTTGTAACTGAATTGAATTTTACCTAGTTCCATTCCTAATTCTGCCAGTTTTTCACTATGTTCTTTAGCTGATTTTTTTAGATTCTCTTGATCTGGGCTCATAAAGTTCACTATTTTTTCTTACAATAAAGATTTTAGACCTTTAATTTTTTGCATTGTGAATTCTTCATTCTTGCTTGTCTGAACTTTCTGTGAGATATTTGTCGAGATCAATTGCCGCCATACAGCCAAATCCTGCAGCAGTAACTGCTTGCCTATAAGTTCTGTCGTGCACATCTCCTGCGGCAAAAACTCCTTCGACACTTGTGTTGGTCTTGTTTTTTAAAACCACGTATCCTTTATCATCTAATTCAATCTGATTTTTGAATAGTTCTGTGTTAGGTTCATGTCCAATTGCGACAAAAAGACCACCTACATCAAGTGTTGTTTCTTCATTTGTTTTTAGATTTTTTAGAACTGCTTGTTGCATTTTTTGGTCTCCTTTAATATCAATTACCGCTGAATCCCAATGAAATTTTATTTTTTCATTGTTAAATGCTCTTTCTTGCATCACTTTACTTGCACGTAATTTACTTCGTCTATGAACTAGATGAATTTTTGTTGCAAATTTTGTTAGAAATGTTGCTTCCTCCATCGCTGAATCTCCTCCTCCAGCAACTACTAATTCTAGATTTCTAAAGAAAGGCCCATCACATGTGGCACAATATGAAACACCTTTTCCAGCAAATGTCTGTTCTCCCTCTAACCCCAGTTTTCTTGGATTAGCACCTGTTGCAATAATGACTGCACGTCCTTCATATTCTTCGGTTGCTGTGAGAACTTTGAAAGGTTTGCGTCTAAAATCTACATCAACTGCTGCATCATCAATAATTGCTGTTCCCATTTTTTGGCATTGTTTTCTCATATCAATCATCAAATCTGGACCCATTATCGCATTTTCAAATCCAGGATAATTTTCAACTTCAGTAGTGTTGACTAATTGACCTCCTGGCAGTATTCCTGATAAAATCAAAGTATCATAACCTGCTCTGGAACAATAAATTCCTGCAGTATATCCTGATGGACCTGCGCCGATGATCACTACATCAAACTTTGTTTTCTTTTTGTCTGGTATTTTTGGACCCTCATCTTTTGTTTCGAGCACTGTTGATCCCTCATCTGCTGCCATCATGATAATTCACCTTCGCATGCTTCAATAATTTAAGTGAATATCCTCTTTGTATTACAAATAAAATCTGCATCTATTGCCTTTGAATTTGATTTTTTAATTCGTTTAAAATTTTTTGATGTTTTTTGCAAAATCTTTTATTTTCTAATTGTGAGAAAAAAAGATCTTTCTGCCAGTGAGCGTTAAACATTCTGCAATCTTTATGCTCACAAAATGCTTCTCCTGTTTCATAATAAATTATGGCTTGTAATAGATAACCCTCTGTAATTTCTGATATTCGTGAATCGTGATATTCTAAAAATTCCCCTCTGTACTTTTTCTTGATTTCTTCTACTCTTTTATCGGAAAAATTTGTCATTAGATCTAGATAGTATTGTTTTGGTTTTGCTGGGGCTTCTATAATTCCTGTTGTTGAGATAATTGTAGGATTGGATCCAATTAAGGCTCTTGCATGATATCTAAAGTCATTTTCATCAAATGTACATGTGAGCTTATTTGTAAAAATAATATGTAAAGTGTCTATATTGTTTTCATTAATCGGAATTAATTCAGTAATTACTTTATGAAATTCAAATCCATCATATAGTGTCATTTCTTCTCTCTCTGACATGTCTTTGTTTTCTTTTTCTAACCGCATGTCTTCATCTGAAGGATTATGTTTTTCAAATGGTTTTTTTAAATCAAAAATTCTACAACCTGCGATTTTTTCAAACATATCTTCATTTGAACCTTGAATGATATTTTCTCTTGTCTCAATTTCTACTGGAAATGTTTCTTTGAGAAATTTTTCTAATCGTTCTAATTGAATTTCAGGAACTGTGGGCTCGTTATATAAAATAATTTTACAAGTTTTCAATAAGATATTTTCGATATAATGGCTTATCTTTCTAACTCTTTGATTTTTGCTGCTACAATTTCTGCTGCTCTTTTTCCTGAGAATAACATTGAACCAAATGTAGGGCCCATTCTTGCTAAACCATGTGTTTCAGTAACTGACATGCCTGCTGCAACAAGTCCTGGAAATACTTCACCTGTTTTGTGAACAACATGTTCTTCACCTTCATTAACATGCATAGGGTTCATTCCTTTCCATTCAACTAATCCTCTGTCGACAAGCCTTTTCACTGCTACAGAATCGTGACCTGATGCATCAATGATCACTTTGGCTTCCAAAGCAATTGGATCAACACATGTTATGTTACGTGGCAATGCTGAAACTGGCATCCAATTGACAACAATTCCTACCACTCTGCCATTTTTCATAACTAAATCATCAAACTTTGTAAGATTAAGGAATTTCACTCCTGCATCACATGCAGCTGCAATTAACTTTGATACAGCATGTGGTCCTGGTGTTATGTACAATCCTTCTGCAACTTTTTTGTATGGCACTCCTAATTCATCCCAAATTTTCTGTGCGGGTTCTCTGACAGTGACAGGATTCATCATGTATCCTCCTAACCAATAACCTCCACCAAGGTAGTTGTTTTGTTCAATGACAAGAACTTTGTAACCCATATTTGAAAGCTCTCTGCTTGCTGTTAATCCTGCAGGTCCAGCACCAATGATGATAACATCTGAATCTGCTCTATCGATTAAAACTTCATGAAATTCATTTGCTATTGCACGTGTAATTTCAACTTCACGTACATCTACAAATATTTTGGATGATTCTTCTGCAATTGTTGTTTCTTGCATATCGATGCTCATTCTCCAAACCCATTAATACTTTCTCACAATTTTTTTTAAAAAATTAGGTAATGCTAATGATTTTTCTCTGCTAGTAAATTACTGAAAAGCAGGAAAATTATGTACTTTGCTGAAAATTTTTCTCCTAAAACCCCCATATATCATAAATTTATAACTAAATTCAAAGGAATTTCCCTGTAATGACAGTATCTGATTCAAAACAATCAAAACTTGACTCCACAAAACCCAAAATTAATTGGGCTAATGTAGAGGAGGCGGATAATTTTGCAAAGACAGTAAAACTATTCCGCCAAGGAAAATATGACGAGGATAGTTTTAGACGATTTAGACTTCAACATGGTGCATATGGTACCAGAATGACAGGAGATTATGCTATGGTCCGAATCAAGATTCCTGCAGGTGAAATTTATCCACATCAACTTGAAAAAATATCCCAATTAAGTGAGCAGTTTTCAATAGGCAGTGCACACTTTTCAACAAGAGAAAACATTCAACTGCACTGGGTAGTACTTGAAGATGTTTCCGAGATATTTAGAGGACTTACTGAAGTTGGACTAACATCAAGAGAAGCATGTGGAAATACAATAAGAAATGTAATGTGCAGCCCTTTGTCAGGTGTTTGTCCTGATGAAGAATTTGATTCAACTCCATATGCACTTGCAACAGCAAGATTCTTTCTGAGAAATCCTATGGTTCAAAATCTTCCACGTAAATTCAAATTCAATTTCACTTGTTGTGAAAAACATGGAATGGTAAGAATGGTTGATGTTGGATTAATTCCACAAACCAAAGAAGTTGATGGAACTACACAAAGAGGTTTCAAAGTCTTCCTTGGAGGTGGATTGGGAAATAAATCCTTTGTTGGACATCAATTAGAAGAGTTTACCCCTGAGGAAGATTTAGTTTATACTTCAATGGCAGTATTGAGAATCTTTGATAGACTTGGTGATAGAAAAAATATGGCAAGAAACAGAATGCGTTATCTTGTAAATGATATGGGATGGGAAAAATTCCAAAATCTAGTTCTAAAAGAAAGAGCGATTGTAAGAGCTACTCAATCAGTAATTACTCAGTTAGAAGTTGATCATACTCCAAACGAAATCAAACGACCAATTAGAATCTCTGATGAAAGTGGTGTATCTACTCCTGATGGTTATGCAAGATGGCTCAAAACAAATACCATTAAACAAAAACAATCTGATTATCATTCTATCTTTATCACTCTTGAAGCAGGCGATATCACTACCAGCCAACTTGACGCATTAGCAGATCTCATTCGTGATTTCTCTTCTGAGGGTAAAGCAAGATTTGGATTTGTACAAAATGTTGCATTACGTTATGTTCATGAAGATGATTTACCACGTTTGTATTCAAATCTTCTAGAATCTGGACTAGCAAAATCCGGCGCATTAACAATGACTGCCCCAATTGGCTGTTCAGGAACAACTTCCTGTAATCTTGCTTTGACAAACTCGCACAGACTAGCAAAAGAAATTCAAAGAAAATTACTTGAATTGAAATTTGATGAAGATGACGATTTGAGTGATTCTTCTATTAAGATAAGTGGCTGTCCAAACTCTTGTGGCCAACATGGAATTGCAACTATTGGTTTCTTTGGGGGTGGAGGACGTGTTGGAAAAGATATGTACGCAAATTATCAGATGTCTTTAGGTGGGCGTTCTGATGGTGATACAATGTTAGGTCTAACATGTCTCAGAGTTCCTGCAAAGAGAGTAATTCCTGTAATTCTAAAAATCATTGAACTATTCAAACAAAATAAGAAATCTGATGATACCCTTGAATCTTGGATTCATAGAGTTGTAAATAGCAATGAAGACTCTGAAATAAAGTCCATTAATGATATCAAAAAAGTTTTAGAGCCACTGACAATTCCTCCTACAAAAGAAGAGGATCCTGATTTTTACCTAGATTATGGTGATGAAACTAGTTATCACACAAAAACTGGAAAAGGTGAATGTGCTGCTTGACAGATTCTGGCAAAATTACAAAAGATATTGATTCTTTACGTTCAGAAATAAGGGACAAAAGTGTTCGAGTAATTGATGTAAGAAAGGAAGACGATTACAAACAAGATCATATTCCTACTGCTGTCAATTTACCTTTGGCAAATCTTCTGTCTGATGATAGCCCAGAACGTGTTTTGAAACTCATGAATAATATGGGAATTGATAATGAAACACCAGTTGTTGTTTATGATGATACTTTTGGTGCTCTCGCATCAAGAGTATCTTGGACCTTTGAATATCTTGGACATTCAGATGTAACTTTACTTGAAACCACTTATAGTAATTGGAAATCTCTTGAGTTGGAAAGCGATTCTAAGATTCCTGAAATACAACATAAAGAACACACTTTGAATTTACAACCAAATATTCTGGCAACAGCTGATTATTTGCAAAGTGTCAAAGAACGAAATGACGTAATCTTGATTGACAATAGAGAACGCCTGAATTTTCTTGAACAACATATTCCAGGTGCAATTAGTCTGCCATATCGAACACTTGCTAGTAAAGATAAAATTTTACGTCCAAAAGATGACATGAAGCGATTACTTGAAAATCGTGGTATTACTGGAAATTCAGAAATAATCACCTATTGTGGTAGCGTTGGCACTCTTTCTGGTTTGGCATATTATGCATTAAAATCTGCAGGTTTGTCTAATGCAAAATTATATGTTCGCTCTTTCAAGGAATGGAAAAATCTTCAAAAGCCTACAGAAAAACAAGAAGATGCAACCTACTGGGATTTATCTGCAGAATAATTAAGAAATCTCATTTCTGAGTTTTTTAGTAATTGTTACTTCGATGTTATCAAACAATGTTAGCATCTTATCTTTGTTGTCCACAATATAATCTCCTCCCCTGTCTTTCAATCTAATTTGCCATAATCTAATTTCTCTATGTTCATCTAAGAACATCTCAATCATCTGTTCTCCAGATTTTGTGGTATCTATGAATTCCTCAAAAACATCAATAGTTTTCTCCGCATCCCCTTCCTCAATTGCTTCTTTTGCAGATTGAATGGCTTGACTTAGTTCTTTTAAATTCTTAACAGGTTTTGGTAATGTTTTTCTTGTGATTCCAAATAATCCCTTCTTTGCCTTTCCCATTTTTTCTGCAACATTAGGTGCAAGATCATAAATTGGAATTTTGCTTAAACCATCACGTTTTTCATTTTGTACTATGAGCCCTTTTTCTTTTAATTTTCTTAATCCCTCTTCAGCATCAACTTTATCAAGATATGTTGTCCAAACTATTGCCCCTATTGTGTGATATCCTTGTCTGACTGATTCCAAAACTACGACTTCTTGAATTCTCTTAAATCCCTCCTCAATTCTTACATTTGCAAAGTCAAAGTCTCGAATTGATCTTCTAGCATTTTTAACATCAATCTCAATCGAGCGTTTCAATGCTTCTAATGAATCTGGCACTTGATTGAGTAATGATAAGAAACAAGCTTTGTTGTACCAAGCCATTCCGTATGTGGGGTCCGACTCAATTGCTTTTTCAACTGCATCTAATGCTTTTGCATATTTTTTTTGTTCATAATATACAAGTCCTTTAAGATTCCAAGCTTCTGGATTTGTAACATCAATATCCAAAATTTTATCATATATTGCTAGTGCTTCATTGTGATCATCTAAATGGAATCTCGCATAACCCAACTTCATCAAAGTATCAACACTATTAGGATCAATTCTTAGTGCTTGTTGAAACATCTCAACAGCATCTTCTAGTTTTTCATCAGCCATCAAATTGATTCCTTTTTTAAATAACTTCATTCGATTATAATCAGGATTAACCAGACTCATCTTTTTTTCAACTTTATTTTCTGATTTTGGCTCATCAATTCCCTTTGATTTTTTTCCGAATAGTTTCTTCACTAGCCCAAAATGCATTTTTCTCTAGATAAATACTATCCTTAATGGGCTTGACATAGTTTGATTGAATTTGTAATAGTCTTATGCGATCTAAATACAGAAATACTTGAAAATTGCACAAACGAATGTGTCATCTCAGTCACGAGTAGAAATTCAAGGACAGGCACCTTTTAAGCAATCAGGTGTATATGAAGCCCAAATTGCAATAACTGATAGTAAGCCTTCAGATGATTCAATTAAAACTAAACAATTCTCATCTTTATGGAAAGGCAATTTTCATCTTCAAGTCAAAAATGGTATATTTTCTGAAATAATTGGTTCTCCAGAAAATCCTCTTCCTTCATCTCTTGATGATCTTGATAAAATTTGGATTATTGTTACTGATCTATTTTCTTCATTATACTCTGTATTTGATGTTCCTTTGGCAAAATCAAAACGAAAATTACAATCTGAAACTAAAACAATTTCTGAAGGGGGAAAAACAAAACGTTCTACAAAATCAACTAGCGTTGGGTCACAAGGTCCGCCTGGTGACAAGGGATCATCTGGTCCACAGGGTGAAAAAGGTAACAAAGGTTTGGATGGTGTACCCGGCACACCGGGCGACAAAGGTACACCAGGTCCGAAAGGTGCTCCTGGTGAGAAGGGAATTACTGGTGACAAAGGAATTGTCGGTGATAAAGGAGATAGGGGAGATAAAGGAGTTACTGGTCCACTTGGTGACAAAGGGGACAAAGGTCCAACCGGTCCATCCGGTGATAAAGGTCCATCCGGATTAAAAGGTCCAACCGGTCCATCCGGAGAAAAAGGTCCAACAGGTCAACCCGGTGATAAAGGTCCATCCGGATTAAGAGGTTCTCCGGGAGAAAAAGGAGAAAAAGGTCCACAAGGTCCACCTGGCGATAAAGGATTGACTGGTCCTATTGGTACCTCCGGCAATAAAGGTCCGACAGGACAAGCAGGTGTTCAAGGTGAAAAAGGAATTCAAGGAGCCACTGGCTCAATTGGAATAAAAGGAGAAAAAGGTGTTACAGGTCCAATTGGAGAGAAAGGTCCGGCAGGTTTGTCAGGTCCAATTGGAGAAAAAGGCAACAAAGGTTCAGAAGGTCCATCCGGAGAAAAAGGTCCACAAGGTCCACAAGGTCCTGCAGGAGCAAAAGGGCTTACAGGAGTTGCGGGTCCACAAGGAGAAAAAGGTGAAAAAGGACCAGTTGGAATTATTGGAGAAAAAGGTCAGACTGGCCCCATTGGCACATCTGGAGAAAAAGGTCCACAAGGTCCACAAGGTTCTCAAGGTGAGCGTGGTGTAACAGGACCGCCAGGAGAAAAAGGTCCACAAGGTCCACAAGGAATTCAAGGTCCACAAGGTGAACGTGGTCCAACAGGTCCACTTGGTTCAGCAGGCGAACAAGGTACTTCCGGAGAACAAGGCCCAATAGGACAACCCGGTCCACGAGGTCCACCAGGCCCCCCAGGTGAAAAAGGCGCTGCGGGAGGAATGTCATCTGAACAAAAAACAATTTTCAAAGAACTATTAGAAATTTTGACTAGTAAAAATATCATTACAACTGAAGAAGAAATTAAACTAATGAGTTATCTTTACTAACCAGTTTGAATAGGTAATTACAATGAGTGAAAAACCAAATAAAATTGAATTTAAGATGTTAGATTACAAACGATTAGAAAATGACTTTGTATCTTTCGAATTAGAAGATGGAACTGTAGTAAAAGTTAAAGTTGATTTAGACAGAGTTGGAAAAGCTGTAAATTATAAAAATCCGGATGGCACTCCTCATTATGCGATTAGCACTGCTGTTAAATTATCAATAATACCCCCTGATAAAAAGTTCTCAGTAGAAAAAAAATCTGTTAAAGGAACCAATACTCAACCTCCAGGACAAATGTTTAGTTAACACTGCTTTAGAATTTAGAAAAAGAGAAAACAATTCGTCGTCTAGATGACGAATGTTAGTTTGTTGACGAGATTATCGTCTTTTACGTTTTGGAGCTGCTTTACGTTTTGGAGCTGCTTTACGTTTTGGAGCTGCTTTACGTTTTGGAGCTGCTTTACGTTTTGGAGCTGCTTTACGTTTTGGAGCTGCTTTTCTTTTTGGAGCTGCTTTTCTTTTTGGAGCTGCTTTTCTTTTTGGAGCTGCTTTACGTTTTGGAGCTGCTTTACGTTTTGGAGCTGCTTTACGTTTTGGAGCTGCTTTACGTTTTGGAGCTGCTTTACGTTTTGGAGCTGCTTTACGTTTTGGAGCTGCTTTACGTTTAGTTGCTGCTTTTCTTTTTGGAGCTGCTTTACGTTTAGTTGATCTACGTTTAGTTGCAGCTTTTCTTTTTGTAGCCATTGTTCAGTCGACATTTTCATTGTTTTTCAGTGGTTAAACTAAAGAAAATTACACAAATTGATAACAATTTACCACGTAATTTTTTACCAAAAAATTTCTTTTGATAATATTTTTTAATAAACACTTTCTGCAGATGGTCTTCTACCTTGCAACCAACTAGTTTTACTACAAACTGTGCATTTGTATTTTCTTCTACGCTTGTAAGTTGCCATATCTGGAAGAAAAATTAGCTCTTGTTTTGTTTTTGTCATACAATATTTGCACCATCTGTGCTCAACTTCATATTCCATGTTACGTTTTTTGAATTATGTTCCACGTTTCTTGATAATTGTTAATACGTCCTCATCTAGCAAAATATGAGTCAAACCTACTCTTTGTCCGCCAAACTTTACACTTTTACCCCAAACTAAACCATATCTGAATGCTCTTTTCATCCTACGATGGAGTTTGTTGCAAATATCTTCAACCGTGTCTCCCTCTCTTGCAATCAATGGTTCTTTGAAATCTGTTTCTTCCCCTTTCGGTCTCATGTAAATTCTAATAAATTTTAATTTCTGATAGATCTCCTCTTTGAGTGATTCAATGTTGATGTCTGATTCTGCTGATACTTCTATTACCTCTGATTTTATTTTCTTCTTCAACTCTTTTAGAAACTTTTTATCAACTAAATCAATTTTGTTTAAAATTGTAATTGATTTTGAATAACTAATATTTCCTGCAATAAAATCTGCTAGTTGTTCTGATGTGATATCTTCTCTGATAACAACACGAGCACTAACAATTCCATAAAGATGCAATATATCTTTTAGATGTTTTTCTGAAATTTTTTTAAGTTTAACCTGTTGGGCAACTGCAATTCCACCCATTGCTGCTTTTTCAATAGTGATGTTTGGTGGTAGTTGATTAAGTCTGATTCCGATATTGCCTAATTCATTTACTAAAACATTTTCGTGATATGGCTGAAATACATCTAACATTAGTAATACAAGATCTGCTGTTCTTGCAACCGATAAAATTCTCTTTCCTAACCCTTTACCTGTAGATGCTCCTTTAATAATTCCTGGAAGGTCTAAGACTTGAATTTTTGCACCCCTATATTCCATCATACCTGGAACTACGGTAAGTGTTGTAAATGTAAAAGCACCTACCGTGGATTTTGCTTTTGTCATTTTATTCAATAATGTGGATTTTCCAACACTTGGTAATCCAATAAATACAACTGTTGCATCACCTGATCTCCTGACATCAAATCCATCAGATTTCATGCCTGATTTTTTAATGATACTCTCTTCTTGCTCTCTTTTCAGTTTTGCAATTTTTGCTTTGAGTAAACCTATGTGGTGCTCTGTTGCTTTGTTGATCTGAGTTTTTGACATCTCGTCTTGAATGGCTTTAATTTTTTCAGGAATTCCCAATACTATTCATCTCTTGCAACATTCCCTTCAAATAAAACCGTATTACTTGTGTACGTAGCAAATATTATTCGGTTTGTAAGATACTTTGTATGAAAAAGAGAACATTTGCAGTAGATATTGATGGAACAATTACTGAAAATGGTGGAGGCAGAATACATTTGGATGCACTTGAGGCATTAAGGCGATTAACTAACATGGGACATAATGTGATCTTTGTAACTGGACGTTCTTCCGTTGAAGGATTCTTGCTATCAATATTTGGGGGAACTACAAAAATCTCTGTTGGTGAAAATGGTGGTTGCATTACTCTTGGTTCTAATGAACATATTCTGTTAGGGAATATTGAAGAATGTAAAAATGCATTTCGAGTTATCAAAAGTAATGTTGAAAACGTCAAAGAAAAACCTGTTTTCCCAAGAATGACTGAAGTTGTTTTACAAAGAACATTTGATCTAGATCTTGCAAGAAAGGTGATAGCTGAAAATAATCTTGATGTAGAACTATCTGACAGTCAATATGCTTACCATATCAATTCTTCTGGAATTGATAAGGGTGCAGGATTTAGTGAAATCATGAAAAAATTTTCTATTTTGAGAGATGATGTTATAGCCATTGGAGACAGTGCCACAGATATTCCATTGTTTAAGGTGGCAAAAACAAGTATTGCACTAGGAAATGCTTCTGAATCGGTACAATCTGAGGCTGCAATGGTAGTTTCTGCCAAAGCAGGTGATGGTGTTTTAGAGGCACTAGATAAACTCGCCTTTACCGATTTGAACAAATAGATTGTTTTTATTCCTACAAATTACTTGATAACATTCCCCTTACAGAAATTATGTCATATGTTGACCTCATATTTACCACGCATAGAAAAGTAATGAATTAGATCTACCTAATAATCAAAATGTAAGCAAACATGACAAAATCCAACAAAAGTTTCAACTCAAGCAGATATGGGGGATTTATATACAGAATATTATTTATAAAAAATGAGTGGCTGTAATGGGAATTCCAATACGTTGTTTAGACTTGCAAGATGATGACTGTTCTAAAATTGTTAAGGCATCATTAGGAAACAAATTAACCGCAGAGTTATAGAATCTCCATTTTATTTTCATAACAAAACTAATCCTAAAACTATGATATTCAAAGCAATTAAAATCAAGTAAGCCCAATTCCATCTATCAAGTAATTCTACATCATGAAATAACATAATTCTGAGACCAATCAACACACCAATACCTCCCAAAGCTACAGGGTAATTTTGAATAGAAGCAAAAATAGTGAAAAATATGGTTCCTACACCAATAAAAAAACCAAACCAAAGCCAAACTATAACCATCTGAGGAATTTTAATTCTGTAATCAATTTTTATTTCATCAGAAAATTTTCTTGGAAAATTCAAAACGTTATGTTTCTTATCGTCTAAAATAACGTGAGGTTTGGAATCAATAGGTTCATAATTTTCAGCAACTGAAGTATTATCGAATCCATAATGTTCTTCTTTAATTTTTGAGATTGTGGGTTCTTTTTCGATTTCATATTTGTCATTCACATTTACCGAAACATAAAGACTAGATTTATCAGCAGGCAAAAATCTATGTGAAAATTTTACATTTTTTGTGAGAAAGAAAGAAGTATCTTTTTCTAATTCTCCAGGTTCAAGATACGTAATTTTTATTTCATTAATATGATCTTCATGATCAGGAAATAAAATTATTCCAAAATTAGTGTATATTTCAAATTCTTTTTTATCTAAACCATAACTTTCAGCACATAATCCTCTAATTTCATCCAAAGTGAATTCTCTTCCTAGTATTCTATGTAGTTCTTTATAGGAAAAAATAGGAGATGGTTTTCCATCTTGTAATTCAATTTTTAAATTTGGAGAATAATTTTTGAAGGGCATGATATACATGGAGACTTCCTTGGGAATAAAGACAGTCAGAATGATTTCTGTTTCTTGAACACAAAAATTTTCAAATTTATAGGTACGATACTCACGTATAACCTCAATAGGTCTATATCAATGGGCTGGATTAAAGAAGATCCACTTGTTGCAAATTTAGCAATCACCTTTGTTTATGCTACAGTTTCATTTGCTAGAAGTTATTTCTTGAGAAGAATTTTTGAGAGATTTGGAATTGATGATAATTTTATTGGAATAGGAATAAAGGGAATCAAAAAAATTTGCAGAAAAATAAATGACTGAGTTATCTGATTGTCTTTTTTTTCTTTTTGTTTATATGTTTAGTTAAAATTTTTTTTGGTACATCTTCTTGATCAGATTCTTTCCATAACTCTTTTAGAATGTGTAATCTTACTTTGGGAAAAGTATGTTTACATTTTTTTAATATTGTTCCACTTAGAATAGCATATCTTACAGGCCAACCTTTTACATCTTTATGCGTTCTATTTAATCTATAAACAACCCATAATTCAAAATTTTTTGAATTATTTTCAATGATTTCCCATTCTTTATCAGAAACGTCAAAACCACTTGAAACAAAATCAAATTCATCATCTTTTTTCCCAGACTCATCAGACCACGACCCTTTAACTTCAATTATTTTTTGTCCAACTTTAAAATCGCCTACTTTTCCAGCACCAGTTCCACTAATTTTTTTTACTTTGTCCCCGTACTCTTTTTTTAGAAGTTCTTCTACAATTGCTTCTGAAACAATATTGTAATTTTCTTGTTTAACCATTCTAAATCTCATATTTTTTGTTCAATTTAACAATATTGATCTTGTTTGTTACTCGCATATATTCAGTAGGATGTTCTGTATGAATTGGAAATAGCATTTTAGCATCAATCCACGCATTTATCATAATTATCAATCTAATCTAGGCACAGTGATTGTAAAACAATTACGAATCATTACGCCATTAGATAAATTAGCACCTAAATTATCTGAGATATAAGATGACATTCAAATCAATTATTGATGAAATTGAAAATAACCTTAACAAGATACTTGGAGACCTTTCAATATCTGATGTAAAATTCACTGTTGAACCTGCAAAACTTGGTTTTGGTGATGTTAGCTCAAATGTTTCATTTTTACTTTCAAAACAACTCAAAAAAAACCCAAAAGATATTGCTGAAATGTTATCTGAAAAATATGATTCTTGTTCTAGTACACTTGTTTTAAAATCAGAAGCACATCCATCAGGATACTTGAATTTCTTTGCTAATTGGGAAAAACTAAACCACTTAATTCTAGCTGAGGCTCATCTTCCGGAATTTGGTGATGTTGATATTGGAAAAAATTCTACAATTGTAGTAGAGCATACAAGTGTAAATCCTAACAAGGCTTTACACATAGGACATGTTAGAAATATTATCATTGGAGATTGCATTTCACGAATTTTGCAAAAAGCAAACTACAAAGTTAATGTTCTAAACTATGTTGATGATTCTGGTCTTCAAGTAGCTGATATTATAGTTGGATTCAAACATTTAGGATTTGATCCAGAACCACCTGATGGAAAGAAGTTTGATCATTATTGTGGTGATGACGTATATGTCAAAACCACAGAAAAATATGAATCTGATTCTAGTCTTGAAGAGATTAGAAAAAATGTTTTACAAGAACTTGAGGATGGAAATTCTGAAACTGCAAAATTTGCCGATACCATTACACGCAAAGTTTTAGCAAATCAGCTAGAAACATGTTGGAATTTGTCAGTTTCTTATGATTGTCTTAATTTTGAATCTCAGATTATTCGTTCAGGATTATGGAGTAAAATCTTTGAAAAATTAAAAGAAATGAGCCTAATAGAATTTGAAAATGAAGGTAAGAATGCGAGATGCTGGGTAATTCGTGGTGATGGTAAAAAAGAAGACAAGGTAATTGTGCGAAGTAATGGAACTGCTACCTACATTGCCAAAGACATTCCATATGCTGCGTGGAAACTGGGATTACTAGATGATCCATTTCATTATGAAAAATATGAAAAAAAACAACCTAATTCTCGAGTATTGTGGCAGACTAGCCTAAATGAAAGTGATTCGTCATCTCAGAACTTTACTGGAGATAAAGTCATCACTGTAATTGATTCCCGTCAGGCAAGATTACAAAAAATCATTACTTTTATGATGGGGAAATTCAAATCAATTCCAGATGCATATGTTCATCTTGGGTATGAATCAGTTACTCTTAGTTCTGAGACTGCAAAAATTCTTGGACTGAATACTGATGGGAAGCAAGCTCAAATGTCGGGACGAAAGGGACTTTATGTCAATGCTGATTCTGTGTATGATTTGTTAAAAAAGAAAACAATTGAGGAAACTACTAAAAGACATCCTAAAATGGATTCATCTGAGATTGAAAAAATTGCTCATAATGTCTCAGTTGGCACTTTGCGTTATGAGATGATAAAACAAGATTTGGATAAAATTATTGCATTTGATTTAACAAAGTCACTTAGCTTGGACGGTGACACTGCACCATACATACAATATACACATGCAAGAGCTGTTAGAATTTTAGAAAAATCTGAACGTACTGTATCTATTGACGTTGATTTTTCTTTACTCAAAGAACAATCTGAATTAGATTTGATTAAAACAATTGGCCTATTTGATATACATGTTCGTGATGCTACAAACAATTTATCTCCCAAAGTCATTGCAAGATATTGTCATGATTTGGCTGTATCATTCAATTCATTTTATGAGCATGTCAAGGTTTTAGAATTAGGAGATGAATCATTAGAGAATTCTCGTCTCTGCATTGTGGATTCTTTTAAAATTACTATTGAAAAAGCATTAGATCTTTTAGGTATAGTTGCACCTGATAGAATGTAATGTCCTAGAGGAATAACATTGCTATCCCTCTAGGTTTGTTGGCGTGCAAACCAATCGGTATTTAGTGAGTTAAAATGTGCCATAAATGTTTGGATTTGTGAAGACTCGGTTCGCATTAGGGGAATTGTATGATTGGTTCAAGTCTCTAAGATCTTAGAGTGTTAAACTAATTTCATAAATCTCTCCAAGGGATTTTTATCTCAATTTTTTTTTATATGTTCCCTGATTCCTTTTTTGCAAATCTTTTTGTTTCCATTTTATTCCTCTGTCGTTAGTCGTTGGATATCTTTCTTAGTTCCCCATGTTCTGTCTTTGTTGATGTTTTCTTTTTCCATGAAAGCATCCTGCAGGTTTACGTTTGCAAGATTGGCCAAATCAATCAGGTATGTGAGGCAATCCGCAATCTCATTTCTGATGTCTGAAATATTTGGTGCATGCATCACAATCTCGTTAAATGGCGTATCCGTCACTTTGTCACTAGAAAATATTCTGATTCCTTTTGACAACTCAAATCCTATTTCAAGTAAGGTGCTCTTTCCAACATATCCTTTTGGATTTACCACGTATAGAAAATCACTTCTCGAGATTGCATCTAGGTGCATGAGCTCAATTTCTCTTGGTGATCCTACATCTCCTTCTAGATAGACAAAATCATCTGTTTTTCGTACAGTTGGATTTATTTTGGGAGACAGTACTGCAATGCCGTTTTTTTCAAGTTCCTTTATCTTGTCAAATACTAAGTTCAAATGTTTGTTGAAACTTCCTGACACTGTACAATTGATTGTCATTTGCTTATCCTCTTGCCCTCGACTTACCCTTGTTTTCATCATATCTTTCTTTTAATTTTTCGTCAGACAAAATTGTTGACCTGAATTTATCCTTGACCATCTCCCTGCACCTTTTTTCAACGTCTTGTATGTCTAATCCATTCTCCATCTCCTCGTTCAACTCTTTCAATAAAAACGTCCATTCGCCGTATGTAAAATATTCTAGGTTGTTATCGTATTCCTCATCTATGATTTTGTTGACGATTTCCAGATCCACATTTTCACCAAGTTTTTTCTTACCTTGGAACTCTTCTGCAACTTCCTTCATTGATGCCTTGTGGGGCGGGCCTACATGTAATATCATGTCAAACCTGCCTGGTCTTTTTACAGCCGAATCAAAACCTTCAAAATAATTTGTTGCTACGATGAAAATTATTTTTTCTTTACGTCTTAGATCATTGATAAGAATCAACATGGATGTTGTCAGCATCCTGTTGTCTAATTCTGGTTTTTCTCCTTCTTTACCTGGTTCTCTTGATCTTACAAACCCTTCAATCTCGTCAAACAACACAACTGTGTCTTCCAAATGCAGTAGTCTGTCAAAGACGTATCTGGCTCTACCCGTTGCTTTCTGGATGCCGTCCGTAAGGAAACCTCCTGATTGAAACTTGATGAAATTCTATCCAAGAACAGAAGATATAGCTTCTGCCAAGCTAGTTTTGCTAGTATTAGGAGGGCCAAAAAAATCGCTGAGTACAATGGTTCCTTGACTCCCTTGTATCCATCTGATCTGGGATTGATCATGTTCTCCATTATGATATTCTTTAATCCCGTTTCCTTGTCTTTGATCATGACATTAGAATCTTTGATTTTGTCTATGCCGTTAGTTGTTAGACTGGATGCAAATCTTCCATTGAATTCTTTAACAATTGCTCTGTTAACTTAGTGGGAGTTTTTACTGCTTTGTCAAGTTAGGGTGTTTTCAGGGATCAAGTGAGATTCTTTAACATCTTTGAATAACAAATACGGTTCTATAGGGTTTCGAAAGATTGGACTATCTTGAACCACTGTTGATTTTTTTGCATCATGTTTTATGCAACAGTTATGCCTTTTCTGCAATTCCTGCACCATGATTGAGGTCTACTCATCCCATCCATATTCCTAAACCCAAACTCTTTGTCAATCTCCTGCCTTGATTTGGCATCCTTACCACATTTGGGACATCTTGCATATTCATTGGCAGAGACCCTCGTCTTGCCATGATCTGCAATTATTCCCCGTACCTCGCTTGGATGAAACGCAACATCCCATGTCCATGTTCCGTAACTTCCATTCTCGTTTACCACATCTATCCATTCTGCTAGATATCTGCGTTTTTCCTTGTTCTGGTTATCATCCACTCCCTTTATCTCCAAAACCAAGGTAACATTATTCTCTAAATGAATTAAAAAATCTGGATAATAGTCATGTATGATTCCGTTATACAGATACCTTATCACAAAGCCGATATGATCATTTCTTACCCAAGATACCACATTTTTGTTTCTCTCTAATTCTTGCCCTGTGCCAATCTCCCATTTTGAATCGTACACTGCCATGTTGATGTGGGATTTTACAGTGTATTCAGCAGGCTTTTTTGTATTCCATGGACGCATATCGGATGTAGACTTTATTGGCTTGTTTGAATTGAGATGAATCTGTCTTTTCTCCACATTAGAATCTGTAATGCTTTTACAGACATGAGCTACGACCTTTTGCATGTTAAACATAATGGTCATCTTTGTTCGCAGGTCATCATCAGAGACATCAACTACGTTGATCTGAAATGAACAGATAAACTCCTCAACTAGCTTTACAACTTGTATTAGAAGAAATTCCTTGTTTCCTTTCCAGTTAGGAGACATGCTGTCATAGACATCTTTTGCGGCAAGAAAGATTATCCGTTGCAGTCTTATCTCTTTGTTTAACTCGTACAGATCAATTTCTGACATTTTATCTACATGTGGCTTTCCATCCAAAACCTGAGCCATTCCTACACTTGTAGCAATACCGTCGCTTCGCAGCTCTAGTGGTTTTATTTTCTTCCAGTCAACTGTAAGCTTTGGTAAAAAATCCACATCGATTCTGTCAATGTTTGGCCAAGAGATCTTGTGTTCTGCCTTGTCAGGATCTGGCGCTATCATAGTATGTGGAGTTGGGGGCGGTGGTGTTCCCTCTCCACCCTCGTGAGGCAAGAAGGTAAATGGCACACCAAACACATTGACATATTCTGGTGAGAATAATCCCTTATCAGAGTCGATTTCATATGATGTTCTTCGCAATCCCCTGCCCACTACCTGCTCACACAACAATTGACTAGAAAACGCCCTCAGACCCATAATGTGGGTGACATTTCTTGCATCCCATCCTTCTGATAACATCTGTACTGCAATGATGTTTCTGATCTGCTCGCCTGGCCTGCCTATCTTGCCTACAGTATCTACCTTTTCTCTGAGGCCTTCTGCCTCGTCTGATTCGGATCCGGCAGATTCTTGCTCTTCTGCTTTGTTTATTGTAGTTGAATCAATGTGCAGCAGGTGCTCAGGATTTGAGAGCTCTTCTAATCCAAATTTGTTTTTCTCAAATGAATACATGACTCTAGCTGCAGTCTGCGTCTTGTTGCATACGGTAATCATTACAGGTGGAATCTTTGATCCTTGTTTATCCCATAGTTTTTTTGTCTCAATCCAGTCCTGACCCAAAAGAAAATATGCATTAGATATCAAGTCAGGCAACTTTTCATGCGGTTTTGCATTTCTGTTAAGATCTGGCTTTACCTCATCGTCTCTGTACAGGTGATAAAATCTGGAGCGATATTCCTTGGAGAATTTGCCACCATCGTCCCTGATTGCAATTCTAGGCGTTTTGGTCAGTCCGGATTCAATTGCGTCATTTAATGAAAAATCTGATACAATCCATTCAAACAACGTATCCTCAGTTACATTTTTTCCTGATGGTATGAATGGGGTTGCAGAAAAATCAAAGCATTTTACAATGTTTCGTGCATCGTGTATCTTGTCTAATCCTTCAATCCATCGCTTGTCACGTTCTAGCTCTGTTTTTGATATCTTGGATGCCTGATCAACATTTGCGCGATACGCATGATGTGCCTCGTCATTTATGACAATGATGTTTTTGGAATCATGTCCTAGAATTCTTCTTGAAAAGATACCATTGCTTTCTTTGCCTAGTTTTACAACGCTTCTTGGCGCGTCATCTTCGGGCATTAATGTGTGCCAGTTATGTAAGGTGAATTTGCCTTGAAATAATTTCTCATAAAATGACTCTGGAATTATACAAAACATGTCATAAGAATTATCCGCATTTGTGGGAAACAAAACCTGTAATCTTGATTTTACAGTGAGTCCTGGCGCCATGACCAAAATGTTTTTTGAAAACCGTGTGTCTTGTGGATAGGTTACTTTGTTGATTACCTGCCATGCAATCAGCATTGCCATTACAATTGTCTTGCCTGTTCCTGTTGCCATCTTGCAACACAGCCTTTGAAACAAACCGCCATCAGATGGAATTTGTATTCCCTGTTTTTCTGCATCAGATGCTTCTGCCAGCCAGATTAAAGTCTCAATTGCCTCTAGCTGACAAAAAAAGAACTTGTTTTCTCGTTTTGTTCCATCGTGCCAAAATCGGAGCAGCTGCTTTGTAATTCCCGTAACATTTGGATAGTCTTTTGCTCTCCAACTATCGACTTTCTCTCGTATCCTGTTTACTAGTTCTAACTCTCTGAATTCCCCAGGATCATCAAATGTCTTGCTGTCTTCTGATGCAATAAGAAATCCTGCTGGCCTTCTGTCTGATACTAGATCAAACTTTCTATTCGTACGATCATACTTCCAGTGATATGAGGGCATTTTATACGGGTTACAAATTATGAGGTTTTCAATGCCAGACATTATTCCAGCCTGATGATCTTTAGTGATTCGATTCCTCTGTCGTCAATAATCTTTACAGCTGCCCTCTTGTTTGATCCTGCTTCAAATGGTATGGATTCAGTTCCCTGATATTTTGTAATTAACTCCTCATCAATTTGAGCCTGTAAGGTTTTGGCAAGCTTGCTCCATCCTCCAGTCTTTTCTTCCATTGGAAAAAATACCTGTTGTGGATAGACACTTCTTCCATCATAATCAGTGTCTAGCATCCACATTGCAATTTTAGATGAACTACCGGATTCAACCTCGCCAGTTCTCGTATTGTAATAATCAAAGCCATTTACTGTTATGATGTATTTTACATCTTTGGTTTTTCGCAGTTCCACATCTGGCTGTCCCATAAGCCAAAATGATTCATTGCTTACGCGTTTCTTTTTCAGATCCGCTGTGAGTAGATCCTTGTTCATCTCTACTTTTAGCATGGTAACATCAGGCCAGCTTAGCTCATCAATGTCTTTTGCAGCTTCGGGATCAAACTGCATTGCAGCAAAGATTATCATCTTTGGCTTTGGAACTAGAGTTTGAGCTTCCTCTATTGCCAGTGCGACTTGACGTTGTTCTAGTGGTGCATGTTCAGGACCAAAAGATATCATTACTCGTTTTGGTTTGTCTTCCTTTGTTTCTGCATCTGCATGAAGCCATTTAGTTGCTGGATGCGTTTCAACTCTGCTAAATTCTATCTTCTGACCAGCTTTGGCTCTGATTCCTGTCTTTAGTAATTCATCTCGCCATTGTTCTTGCTGTGAATTTTTATTATTTGTAGAGATGCTAGAATTTGATTTTGAGTCATCTTCTGATAAAACATCAAGTGATTTAGCAATTGGGGAAGGTACTGCTTCTACGGTAAATGGCCCAGAAATTCTTTTTTTAGAAAGATCAGCTTTAGGTTCATCATACAAAATAATGATTTCAGGTGATTCTTTTGATGCGATAGTTTTTAATGATTTGCGTAAAATTTCTTTGTAAATAAATCCATCCTTTAGAGATGTAGATTTTAATTTGTAATACGGGTATATCGAAGTCATTAATCTTTTTTTAGTAATTGTGATAGAAACACGTGATGAATCACAAGTAAGCCATCGTCTTCCAGTTTGTTCAGCAACAAATGCTGTTGTGCCTGAACCACATGTAGGATCCAAAATTAAGTCTCCAGGATCAGTAGTCATCAACACACAATTTTGAATAATTTTATCAGACGTTTGGACTGCATATATTTTATCAATTGCACCCATTGCATCTAACCATAAATTTGATCTTAAAACATATGGAAAATCATCAAAATATTGTTTATAAAGCCTAAATGTTGCATCTCTATCTAAAAGTCTGTTTTGCATTAAAAGATTATTCATGCCTTTTTTATCAATTGCCCAAGAATAATTTATAGGAGGCTTTATTACTCTGCCAGCAATTTCGAAACTAAAATTTCTATCTTCTGATTGTCTAGCTGTTAAAATCGATTGAGTTCGGAAAATTTTAGAATTGTTTGGAATTTTCCAATTTAATTCTTTGGCGTGCTTTATTTCTCCATTTTCAAGCTCAATCAATCCAAATTCTTTTTTTATTTCTTCATCCATTTGTTTTGGTATGTAGAGATTTTTAACTTTGATATTTTGTTTATTTTTTGCATACCATAAAATAAAATCTCCCATTTGAGGAATAGTTTGAACTTGTTGTGGACTTGCTTTAGTTTTATAATAAATTATCCCACAAAAATTTTGTGGGTTAAATATTTCATCTAAAATAATTCTTATTAGATGCATATTCTTGTTTGAAATTTGTATAAAAATACTTCCTGAATCAGTAAGCAATCTATGTGATAAAAATAAACGATTACGTAAATATGATAAATATGAATGAATTCCAAGCTGCCAAGTGTCTCTAAATGCCTTAATCATTTCTGGCTCTTGCGTAAGATCTTCATCTTTGCCATCTTTGACATCTCGCTTGTTTACAAATGGTTGAAAATTCGAACCGTACTTGATGCCATAGGGGGGATCCATATAGATCATCTGTACTTTTCCTTCCATTCCTTCTTTTTCTAAAAGCGAATTCATTACCAGTAAGGAATCTCCTGCAATCAATCGATTCGACCAATTTTGATCATGTTTGTAAAAATCAATTGCTTCACGCAATGGAGGATTATTTCCTGGAGTTTCAAAATAATTAAACATGGTTTGCTGTGTTGACTGTTTTGGTTTCATTGCTTTTTCAAGAATTGTAAGAGGATCTATTCTTTCATGTACGTGTAAAGATACGGTATCTACTTCAAACTCTGAATTTTCTTGTTTTCCAGACCACTGTAGCTGTGGATCCAATCTTGGATCATATGAATATTTTTTGCTTGGTTGATCAGGATCAGTTCCAGGCGTTACAAGACCAACTGGAGGATTATTCGGCCTTTTTTCATTACTGTGAGTATACTGATCGACTGATTCTGATTTTGCCTTCTTTTTCAAAAGCAACCCCCCACTTGAGAAAATACTGCGATGAATTTTGAAGATATTATGATCAATTAAAAATCTTGTATGTAAATTGTATATATTTTGTAGCTAACCTGTAATAATCGAAAAAGGCAGTCATGAGATAACTACAAGATAGATACATGGAAAAGACCATACCAGAGATCCTAGGTTTTGTCAAAGCCAGCAGATATAGGAAAAATGTGATCCTTGCGCTAAAAGATGAGTATTTGTGCCCTAAAGAAATAGCAGAACAGACAAAATACTATTCAAGTCATGTAAGTCACACTTTATCAGAACTAGCAAAACGAGATCTAGTCACATGCATAAATCCAAAATCAAGAAAAGGTAGATTATATGCACTCACCCGCAGTGGAAAAAAAATTGGCTGCATGCTAAAATCCAAATAAGATCATGTCTGACGGATCAAATTACGGTATTAAGATTTGATTTTGGATATCTTGCTCTTTATGACCTCCATTTTTTTTGTTATTTGTCTACCTTGTTCCCTGAGCTCCAACAGTTCTAGTTCCAATGCCTTTTTTTCTGATTCTGGCTTGGATGCCAAACCACAATAGTGTGTGCCTTTTTTTCCATTTTCTGCGATTACATAATATAGATAATCCCTGTCCTTGGTATTTTTCAAATTGCGGGATCCCATATCTAGACATATCCAACACATACAATAAAGTTATACTTTTTAGAGAAACTAACTTCATGTTATAGTTATACTGCCAATAAAGTATAATGAATAGAAAATAAAGCGTTGTAAGCGAGACCGTGATGGAATATGCAGACATGGTAACAAAGATAACAAAACACAGATTCGGAGTAGATTCAAAGTCTGATCCTACAAGACATCATATGGTTCAGAGAGTGCCACAAAGTAACATCTGGTATTGTGGCTGCAAATATTTTCACCATCACATTGCCAGAAGCAATGGGAAAAAAAGATACTGCTATCATATCAAAACATGTGTGAGGTATAGAGAAGAAGAATTTGCCAAGAAAAACATAGAGAGATTTGACAATCTGACATACTTTTGCCCAAAGTACAGTTCTACTACATTTACCAAGGCCTATTGATGAAATGGTTCTAAACGTCAAGGATACAGAAAAGATGGCAAAAGGATTTCATGTATGGCTGTAGAACATCATTGATCCAAAGACCCGATTTCTCATAGCAATAGAAGTCTCAAAGAAAAGAGAGATTGCAGATGCAAGAAAAATAATATCAAGTGGCAAAAAACGAATATTAAAAAATCCCAATTACGTCTTGACTGATTCCTTAAACTCCTATTAAGAGGCAATCAGAAAGGAATTTGAAAGCAGGGTTGCACATGTTAAAACCAAGTCGATAAAGGATGGGTTTGTCAACAGGCCCATAAAGAGATACCATAATGAGATAAGGGAAAGACTAAAGACCAGACGTGAATTGGGTAATGATGAATTAGCTCAGACATTCTCAGAGTTGTTGAAGATAAACCATAACTTTGTCAAACCACATCATGGATTGGATGGCAAAACCTCAGCTGAAGTGGCTGGAATTGATTTGGAACTAGGCGATGACAAGTATATAGATTTGATAAAGCAACTGGAACAAAGTCAAACTTTGCAAACAACTTGGGAAAGAGAATCGGCAAAGTAACCATAATCAATGAAAGTGATTCTATCAAAATAACTCCTAAAACATGGATTGACAAGCAAATTTGGAGAGAAATTAATGACATTCTAAGACTACATGAGTTTAGCTGGTTATCCAATGGAAAGGATAGTTGTTGGCTTAAGATGAACTCTTAATCTTTTTGTACATGTGTTATTAATTGAAAACATGAAAACATTTTGTAAATGTGGACGTTAAACCCCTTTAACGGATTATGAGTATCATAAATTCTCAGGATATAAAAGAGGGCACGAACCACTTCCATAATTTCTCAACACCTTAATTACATACTCTAGCATGTGGTTTTCCCAATTTTCAACAAGGTGTTCATTAGACCTTATGCGTAATCTAATTTTAAATTAGAAATGCGTGATTTTTAGGGTGATCCAAATTTTTTAGCTGAAAATTAATCAATTATGCATAAGGTCTATTTAGGGTGATTGAACAGTGTATTGAGATTTTTAGAATTATATGTAACTAGTAATTAACCAGATTATGGAAAATACTGACGGCTCTAAACAAATAGTAGATACAAGTCGTGTCATTCATCCTAACCTAAGAAAAGGTGACGGTAAAATCAAATCAATAATCCAAGTAAACAAATACGAAGGAAAAAGTATTAATGATTCAAATGGTTCTGGTTTAATTGTTACTTAAATAACTAGTTTAAGCCAGCAACTATCTTTTCCATTTGATAATCAGCTAAATTTGTAAAGTTTTAAAATATCATTTATTTCTCTCCAAATCTGCTTGTCAATTCAACCTTTTGGTGTAATCTTGACTGAATCCTCTATTTTTTGATTTTATTTGCATACAAAATACTTGCAAAGTTACAAAATCTTAACTCAGAAAAGATCCTAAAACTGTGTCTGAGTGTTTATCACCAAAATTTACCACATTCTATTGTGATTCCATGAGATGGGAGATCAGTGCAATTGAAAATTATGTGTTTTTGTTAATAATTACGCAATTGGTCTTTTGAGTCAGTCTACAAGGTACTTGTACATGGCAATAATACTTCGACTCTCAGTCCCAGCAATAATGACACATTACAGGATGGAAAAGGTTTCGTATAACGTCTGTCAAATCTGAGCTGGTTTTTTCTACTGTCAAATTTTATCGGATCCATGTTTGGATTGGCAAAAATAATTCTTATTCTACTGCTTGTGTATTCCTTAATGTCATGCACCTTGCTCAAGAAATCTCAAATGATTTTCCTGAAAAGTTAAGTGGCTGGAAAAAAACACCTTGATATGAAACTCTCAAAAGAGCAGAAGAAAACAATTTCAGATGTATGGCGCAGACTAATGAAAAGAAAAACAATTCAGGTAGAAATAGTACACGATGAGATTCCAAGGGAGATGCTTTCGGATACTCAGTTAAAAGATCCAAAAGTTGCTGAACAGATAAAAAAAGATGGAAAGTATCGTAACAAAACCAAAATACCTGATAAAGAGATAACGGCATTAAATAATCTAACCGATCTAGGTTATGTTAAAAAAACCAACGGGAAAATCTACCGAGTTTATCTTAACTACAATGCTAAACCATATTTACCACTTGTGTTTCCTGATGGATATCTAAGGATTAACGAACATATACAAGTGAGTCATAAACTCTTTGATTTTGAAGAGAAAAAATACAAATTATTTTATAAAACAGCCCAAGAATTTAAAAATGAAATACAATCAGGAGTACATAGTCACATCACCGTAATTAATTTTGGAACAAATTTTAGTTATAAAACAGAAATTTTTGAAGTAGTTGATGATTTTTTTGATGCCATAGAGTTAAGTGTTACAAAAAGCGGAAAATTGACTGGCAGATTTATGGAACCGTTCATTGAATCACGGAATAGCAGAAAAGAGAGAAAAAATTGGAAGATGTTGCAAAAAAAATTTAGTGAACGTAGATTCCTAAAAGGAAGTAAAGAGCTACTAAAAGATGTAAAAAATTTATCTTGGAAGAAGGAGTTTATTGGATACATAGAAGGATTTGATAAAAGAATCTGGGATATCCAAAAACAAACAAGTATAAAAAAACCAGAAACATCTAAAGAAGTTTCCCAGGAATCATCCTTTGGAAAAGGGCTATATTCATATGAAAATGTGCTGGCACGAATTTTTGAAGATGCCATTTCAGAATATTTACGCAGTTATGAACATTATAACACAACTACGAGACTTGTTCCAAATTACTTAGAAAAAGAGATTGACATTTTTGGAGAAAGGGGTTCAAGAAAAAATAGAGAAGTTGTGATCTGTGAATGCAAGCTTAAACGCAATAACACAAAGATTACTAAAGATGAATTGGATTATTTTCTGACAAAATCAACAGAAATTAAAAAAAATGAATCAAAAACAGGGGTGACATCATTTAATTTTTGGTTTGTCACAACAACCAAAAACATAGAACCTGATGCAAGGAAATTCCTTAAGAAAACCAAAATTCAGTTCATGGTAGCAAAATTGCCTTCAAATTGGGAAAGACGAGCAGACTGGAAAGTTACTAAAATCTCAGAAATGTAGGGGGAAGAATAAAACCTGATAAGAGATGGTTTCGTATGGGAGTAACTATAGTTAATGAAGGAGATTCATCAAGATTATGCCCGAGATATGGACTGATAAAAAAGTATGGCGTAAGATAAATAACATTCTAAGACTGTACAAATTTGCGTGGTTGTCTAATGGCAAGGATCGTTGTTGGTTCAAGATAATTTCCTAAATTCTTTTATTTAGTTGATTTTTAGAAGTATTTGTGACTTATGATGAAGCTAGAAAAATTTATGAAAAACGATACAAAAAACCTATGATTCAGGATTGTTGGATTGCAGAGATTAAACGATTTCATGGAACTACAACACGTAAATCTTGGCATAGTGGAAAATATGAAAAAGAATGCCCTAAAGAAATCTGGTCGAAACTTGAAGAAATTCTCAAGGAATTAAACATGATTTAGCTGGCACCCGACTAAAGTAACACTAATTGAGATTTCATGCAAAACACCCGCCAAGGTACCAGCGTACTAACAATTGCTTCGTTAAGCAATAGTGCTACAAAGCTTTGTATCTTAAACATCGTGTTGAAAACGATCGCAGTACTCCATGAAATAGGGGATCCTTTTGGATTGGCAATATGATTTGATCTCCAGCCACAAATGTCATTCTTCTCTTTTTTGTAGTTTATAGTTTTGTCTGATATCCAATCAATGATAGATTGAAGATTATCAAGATACCCAGTGAATGTTTTGGCATATTTTGGTGGTAAAAAAAGCACATCAAGCATTTCAAATGCAAGTGAATACACATTTCCCCTTTTTGGACTAACAAAGATCGGGTTTGATTTTGCCCATAAACCATTTTTTTGTTGTGATTCAAAAATACATCTTATTGATTCTTTGACAATTTTTTTCATATACATTACAGCGTTTTGGATTGATTTCTAAGGTAGCGGCAATTTCAAATCCTGCCTTTTGAAATCCTAAAGATGCACATCCGGCACCAGAAAACATGTCAATCAGAGCATATTTTGTACCCATTATGTCTAATTGTTAAATGGGGTTAATTAACTGCACTTTCTTTTTTCGTGTATGGAAGGATGTGTCGAAAATTAATCTAAAAAATATTCTAATAAATTAGAAAAATAGAGTTAGTGGCTGTGTCCACAACCACAGGAATCATGACCTTCATGTCCTTTAGATTCTTGACCTGCACATTTAGAACACTTGTCTGAACCTGTTGGTGAGAAAAATCCTATCCCACAAGATACGCATTTTTGATTTGCCATACAAAAATTTGATTTTAGGTTAGTATTATAGCTTCTTTTTTGTTTTTGATCGAAGTTCTGTTATGTATGCATTTTCAGCCATCAATTGTGATATCTCATCGAGTGTAAATCCAATACTTGAAGCAGTTTTTTCAATTTCTCCTAGTATGTCTTGTGAAATTGTCCTAGTTACACTCATGCCTGACCATTCATTCTCAGGAATTTTCTCCAACTCTTGATAGAATTCTTTTTCTGGTTGTACAACATAATTGTATACTTTTTCCCCAATTATATGATCAGTAACTGTCATGCCATATTTTTCAAATATTTTGATTTCAGTTTTGCAGTTTATCCCTGATTGTTGTTTATTCATTCCATGATCAACAATTATGTGAATTCTTTTTCGCCCATCTAGAATCATTGCTGAATGATCACCTTGCATGTATTTTGCTTCTAGTCTTTCTCTAATGATCTCAAAATCAATGTTAGAAAAGGTATCTCTAATCTCTTTTAGAAAATCATCAGATGTTGTTTCTACTATTTTATCCAGACTGGTTTGCATTTCCAACTTCATTTGATTCATCCTTCTTTTTGAATACTCTATATTCTCCAATTATTGAACTACATTTTTCACAAGTGTATTGTCCTCTTTCTATCAATATCAAATTGTCTGTCACTTCTTCATTGGTACTTTCCTCCAATTGAATTTTTGGTGGATTGTCAAATTCTGTTTCACAGTTTTTACAATAATGTTTGAACATTTTCTCGGTTTCAAGTTTCCCAATTGGAGCCAAAAACAATTTTCCTACTCCTAAATCTGCCTTTTTTGCCTGTTCTTCGGTTAATTCAGCTATGACATATCCGCCAGAGCCTTCAACTTTTAATTCTGCCAATTCACATTGATATTTTTATTATCATTAAAATACTATTTGTACTAGAACCTGTGCCTCTACAGACTTTATTGTCTAAATCTGAATCAGTAGATTCTTATCTAAAATTTTTAGGGAAAATCCATGGATAAAATAAAACAAAACTCTCCAGTACTATTCTACTTTAATCATTCCAAAAAATGGTTAATGAAAATTTCAAAAAAAGAATCTCTTCATACACATATTGGAGTAATCAAACATTCTGATGCGATTGGAAAGGAGTATGGTTCTAAAGTAATCACAAACAAGGACAAGTATGTTTATCTTCTAAGACCCACAATGTATGATTATGTGATGAAAATTCAACATGGTACGCAGATTGTTTATCCAAAAGATCTTGGTTACATTGTTGCAAGAGCTGGAATTGGAAGCGGACAAAAAATTTTAGAAATTGGAACTGGCAGCGGTTCACTCACTTCTTTTATTGCTAATATCGTAAAACCACGTGGTCATGTATACACTTTTGATGTTAATGAAGATTTCATGAAAATAGCTGAAAAAAATATCAAAAAAGCTGGAGTTTCTAAATATGTAACACCCCATAATTTGGATCTAAAAACTGCAAAAAAGTTACCACTGAAAGACATGGATGTAGCTCTAGTTGACTTGGGTGATCCTTGGACAGTAATTCCGCAAGTGAGAAAGATGCTAAAAGGAAGTGGTTCAGTTTTTGCTATTTGTCCTACTGTGAATCAGTTAGAAAAATTAACTATGTCTCTAGTTGAAAATGAATTTACTGATATAGAATCCACTGAGCATATTCTCCGAACTATTGAAGCTAGAGAAGGAAAAACCAGACACTCTTTTCAAGGAATAGGTCATACTGCCTATCTTTGCTTTGCTAGAAAGGCATTTTTTGGCAGAGATACAAAAAAAGTCTCTAAATCAAAGACTACAAAGACTTCCAAAAAAACCACAAAAAACTAGTCTCAATTTATATCAAAACAAGATTTATTCCTCTATTTTTTAGAGTATATTGTAATGGTACGAAAGAATCTTTCAACATCCATTGTTAAGAAATTCATTCCTGCACGAAAATCTAAATCTAGAAAAGGTGATAATGGAATTGTTCTTGTGGTTGGTGGAAGCTACATCTATCACGGCGCTCCAATTTTATCCTCGATTGCGGCTCTTAGATGTGGAACTGATCTAGTTTATACCTCTGTACCGAAAATCAACGTAACACCAACACGTGCAATTTCCCCAAATCTTATTGTGATTCCTTTAGTTGATCAAAAATTAACTCGTGGTGCTGTAAACAAACTTGTGGGTGCATTACCTAGAAACTTACATTCCGCAACAATTGGTATGGGTCTTGCAATACAAGAAAAAAATGCATTGTTGATTCTGGTTAAATCACTTTTAGATAGAGATGTTAGATTATCATTAGATGCAAGCGCATTAATTCCTGAAGTCTTACCTCTTTTAGCAAACAAAAATGTTGTAGTAACTCCTCATGCTGGAGAATTCAAGCGATTATTTGGAGAATCTCCTTCTAACTCAAAAAACGAACGAATCAAATTGGTAGAAAAAAATGCCAAGAAATATGGAATCACAGTTCTACTAAAAGGATCAACAGACGTGATATCAAATGGTTTAACCACTTATCTTTACGAGAAAAAAATTCCTGCCATGACAGTTGGTGGAACTGGTGATGTTCTTTCAGGATTAGTAGCCGGAATGCTTTCTAAAAATCGAAATCCTTTAGAATCTGCAGCAGCAGCTACCTTCATCAACGGATTGCTAGGAAAGGCTGTTCAAAAGAAATTGGGGTTACATATGACCTCTATGGATCTTTTAGATGAAATTCCAACTGTAATGAAGCCTTTTGATAAAATTGTGTGAATAACATGAATGCATTAAAACACATAGATTCTAACATGAATAATCTAATTTCAGACCTACAAACTTTGATTAGGCAGCCAAGCGTCTCGGCAAAAAACGAAGGAATTGAGGAATGTGCAAAACTTGTAAAAAAATTATTGAAGAAATCTGGACTAAAATCTGAAATCTTACGATTGAAAAAAGGGGTTGCACCTATTGTTTATGGAGAAATAAAATCAAAACAAAACTCAGCAAAGACTTTGATGTTTTACAATCATTATGATGTGCAACCGGCTGAACCATTTGATTTATGGGATGATCCTCCATTTAGCGGAACAAGAAAAGGAAATAAAATCTTTGGGAGGGGGGCAACTGATGACAAAGGTGAATTAATTACTAGAATCAAAGCAGTTGAAGCCTGTCTAAAAACATCAAGCGATGTTCCTTGCAACATAAAATTTGTAATTGAAGGCGAAGAAGAAACTGGAAGTGCTCATATTGAAAAATATCTAAAAAAATATAAAAACAAATTTTCCTGTGATGGGGTTATCTGGGAATTTGGATATGTTGATGCAAAAAATAGGCCGATAGTTGGCCTAGGAATGAAAGGATTATTGTTTGTTGAATTATCAATAAAGGAGTCAATTATTGATGCTCATTCCAGTTTGGCAGTTTTGATAAAAAATCCTGCATGGCGATTAATTGATGCTGTTAAGACCCTTAGGGATTCAAACGGAAAAATCCTCATTAAAGATTGGTACAAAGAAGTCACACCATTCTCAAAAAATGACTTGGAACTAATCCGGAAAGAACCTTTTGATGAAAATGTTTTCAAAAAAGAATTTGGAATCAAATCTTTTGTAGGTGACAAAAAAGGAATGAGTGCAAAAAAGGCTTTGGCGGGAGGCACTACTTGTAATATTGCTGGATTTGTCTCTGGATATACCGGTGACGGCGCAAAAACAGTTCTTCCGGGTGAAGCTCTAGTCAAAATTGATTTTAGATTGGTACCTAAAATGAATCCAAAAAAACAAGTTATGAGATTAAAAAAACATCTGAAATCCAAAGGATTTGCTGATATCAAAATCAAGGTATTTCATGGCGAGGCAGCTGCCAGAACTAGCTCTTCAGAACCATTTGTAACCCAAGTTAAAGAGGCAGCTGATAAATCATATGGGAAATCTATCCTAAATGTCTCAAATGCTGGAACAGGTCCAATGTATCCCTTTGTTGATATTTTGAAAGCTCCATGCATATCGATAGGAAGTACCTACATGTTTTCTAGAATTCATTCTCCAAACGAATTTGCCCGGGTTGATTTGTTAAAGAAAACAACCAAGTGTATTTGTTTGATTATGGAAAACTTTGGAAAAAACTAGTAAAGACATCTGAAATTTAGTGTGGCTATTTTACTCGGAATCATGCTTGCTATGTAGAAAGCCCTTTATTATGCTGCAAAATTATTTGAATTATGTCCATGTATATGCCAGGAGCAACTGCTGTTGGAATTACTTTTGATGGCGGTGTCGTTTTTGCTAGTGAAAAAAGGATCGCATTTGGAAATTTCCTTGTGAGTAAATCAACCAAGAAAACATTTCCCATAACTTCCAAAGTTGGTGCAACTTGTGCTGGCCTTGTGGCAGATATGCAAATTTTGTCCTTGCAAATTGCGGCTCTTGCAAAAATTAGAAAAATGGAAATCAAACGAGATGTTCCTCCAAACACAGTTGCAAAAATGATGTCAAATATGATGTATGAGCGAAGATATTTCCCATTATTGACTCAAGTGATTGTTGGAGGTGTTGTTGACAAACCAGTAATGTATACTCTTGACCCCTTAGGTTCAGTTCTTCCCGATGAATATGCAGCAGTTGGAACTGGCGCTGAAATGGCATTAGGCGTATTAGATCCTCAATTCAAACCTAACATGACTAAAGACGACGCAATTGATTTGGCTAAACGTGCAGTTCATTCAGCAATTCTGAGAGATTCTGCAAGTGGTGATGGTTTAGACATTCTTGTAATCACTAACCAAGGCACTGAAGAATTTACAGAAGAAATCAAATAAACACAAATCTTAATCTTGAAAAAACTGCTTTAATCATAAATTGTTTTCCCAGTTTCCCAAAATTTATCAGAAATATAATGTAAATTTTTTACAACCTCTCCTTTTTCCATATTTTCTAACTCTGAACTAGAAACCATTGCCTTTCCAACTGCTAAAAACTTGTGTTGAGATTCTTCTATGATGCATACAATCTTGTCTTTCTCAAATTCCGTAAAATTTTTAATTCCTGGTCTCATAACATTTGCTCCTTTGCACATAAATTTAACAGCACCCATATCCACCATGACATTTGGGAATTTTTCCAGAGTTTTAGTTTCTGATAAAAATGGCAAATAATCATTATTAATTTTCAATATCTTTATTCCATTTCCTGTGATGATTCGTGCCTCGCTAGAAATTTGATAAACTTTGAGATTTTTTATTTTCGGACACTCTATCCTCCATATCTCTGAAACTGTTTTTAGTAGTGCAGATGTCTCACTTTTTGAAATTAGATTGGATTTCAAGTTTTTGCAATCTCTTGTCTAATATCTAACAAATCCCTTAGAACAGAACTGGCAGTTTCCATTCCTCCAGCTCCTTTACCAATTATTGTTTGTGTACCTGAGTGCTCTGAAGTAAAAGCAATTGCATTTAGTGTTCCATTAACACAAAGCGGGTCATCTTTTGGCACCTCTTTTGGCCCTACAACAAGTTCTTTGTTACATGTTGCAATTAATTTTATAACACAATTATTCTTGGCCGCTTTTTTGATATCTTCTGTTGAAACTTTTCGTATTCCTGTACAATTAATATCTGGCATTGTAACTTTCATTCCCATTATCCAGTTTGCAAGAATTACTAGTTTGGCAGCTGCATCCAAACCATCCAAATCCAAGGATTCATCAGCTTCAACATATCCCTTGCCTTTGGCATCTTTGAGTGCTTCACTAAAAGATAATCCTGTACTCATATTTGATAAAATGTAATTTGTGGTTCCATTTAGGATTCCTGAAAATGCCGTTATTCTTTCACCACTTAAGCTGTTTTTAGCATAGTCTAGAATTGGGGTTCCTCCTCCTACTGTGCCACTAAATTTTAAAATGACTTGATTGTATGTGGCAAGTTCCATGAGTGATGGAAATGCTAAAGCCAGTGGGCCTTTGTTTACAGAAATTACATGCAAGCCTTTTTTCATGGCAGTTGTAATGTGAGTCATTCCAGGTTCTGCATCCTTGTAGTTACTTGCAGTAGTCTCAATCAACACGTCTGCCTCGATATTTTTCAACACATCAATTCCAGACATAGCATTTCTTGTGTTTGCATAATTTTTTACAGTTCCAAATTTTTTCTTTATTTCGATAAGTTTGTTAAACTCTAATCCTGATGGGTCTACCGCACTTCCTTTACTATCAACTACTCCTACTACTCTTGGCTTGAGTCCATATTTTGCATAAAGATCCTCTGATCTTGAATCAAATAATTTAACTAAACTTTGACCAACAACCCCGAAACCACATAGTATTATTCTCAAAATTCCTCATTCCTTTTTGGTATACAAATATAGTTCATTTTATCTCCCTTTTGATTTTCATATAACTAATTATGTATAATGCTTATTCAAAACAATTTACTAACGTCTGTGATTTCGGAAGCATTCATTACAATAAACAGGCCTGTCCTCTTTTGGTTTGAATGGTATTTGGCAATCATTTCCACAATCTCCGCATTTTGCATCAAACATTTCCCGTGGTCTGTCATCTCTTCTACCAAATCTGGAATCTCTGTTTCCACCATAACCTCCGGATCTTCCACCTCTGTTTCCGCCATAACCTCCGGATCTGCCTCCAAATCTACCGCCACCACCTCTTGGTTCTGGCTTATGATTTCGGAAACATTCATTACAATAAACAGGTCTGTCCTCTTTTGGTTTGAATGGTATTTGGCATTCATTTCCACAGTCACCACAAGTTGCTGTAAACATTTCTCTTTCCCTATCAAATGACATATCTTTCTAAAACTGGTGAAATCGTGTTGTAATTAAACTATTGTAAAATAATTTCTCTCAACAATGAATACAAAATCACTCATCATTATCATTTTCATGTTGCAATGAGATCGAATTTATGCAATATCTAGAATTTGTGGGCTTTGGCCCATCATCAAATACGTGACCTAGATGTGCTCCACATTTGTTACAATTAACTTCTGTACGAACCATTCCGTGTGCTGTATCTGAAATGTATTCTATTCTGTCTTCTGAGATTGGTTTCCAAAAACTTGGCCAACCTGAACCCGAATCAAACTTTGTATCAGATGAAAAAAGTTCTTCTCCACAGCATACGCATTTGTATGCTCCATCAAATTTACTATTGTTGTATTTTCCGGAAAATGGCGGTTCAGTTCCATGATTGATGCAAATTTCATATTGATCAGGGTTTAGCTTCTCTCTCCATTCTTCGGGTGTTTTTACAATTTTCTCCGTCATAATCTATTCAATTTCCTTTGATATTAGAATATTTTTCTATTTTTTTAACTTCTTCCTCTTCTCTTCTGTTCTCTTTTCTGATTCAAATCTTTCTAAATCATATCTCTTTAAATCCACAAATTTCATAATTTTACTCAAATTGGGATGTATTTTGTTAATCTGTCTGAACATTTGTTGTGCCACTAGTCTATAATCTACATGTCCTTGTGGAACTGTTCTTAATTCAATTAGGTGACAGGCTTCTCTTAGATTGAATTTCATGAAATACGGATAGTTGTATGCAAAGTTTACTACATATTGCCCCTGTTCGGGATATTTTTTTCTAATTTTTTCAAATGTTTCTTTGGTTTTGTTCATGCAATCCTTAAAGTCTCTTTCAATTCCAAGAATCTTAATTTCATTTGGAATATTAAATCCATGATCAGTTGTTAACAATTGCCGTTCTAGAGTTAAAGCTCTATGTCTATGAAAATCCCTGAACATTCCAAAATTATTACATAAATCAAAAGTATAGTAGACACTTTCAAATGCCCTAGATGGTCTATGGCGTCTGTTTGTTCGAAGTTTAGCAAATTCATTAATTATTTTAATTTTATTTTCCTTTGAAAATTTTTTTACTTGCTGTAAAATATTTTGATATGATGTACTTGGTGACTGTTCATAAATTATACTTGTAATAATTTTATCCATCGCAATTTTCTCTGATTCAAAATCAACAAGCTTTGTTATCATTCCCATGGTGGATTTTGGTTTGACCTGTCTTGCAGTAATTGATTTTGTTTTATTTTTAATATCTTTGAGATATTTTTGAAATGCTTTTCCGTATTTGTCATCTGCCCTCCCAACAAATGATTTGATTGTTGTATCGAGTTCTTTTTTGATTTTTGAGGCTAAATCCCTCTCTTCTCTTAGTTCAGATGAGCCTAGAACTGTCAGAAGATATTCAAACGCACGGCCGTTACCCGTAATTCCAACATTTGTCAAAGTTGATGCCGGTAATAATCCTCTAAGAATATCTAGTGCTTTAGCTTTAGTAGAACCTCTGTAAATCATATTGGCAGATTTTATGTCTCCTTCATTTTTTAATTTGAAAAATGATTTTTCTTTTCCATCTGTTGAATCTTTAAAACTATATTTTTCCATAGGATATTTTTTCCTGATATAGTTTATCATCGGTTCAATGTTTTTTGAATAAACATCAAATGAAAAATTACAAGTATCTTCATACATATCTGCAAATCTTGATTTAATAATTTCAGGATCTCTGTAAAATCGGTATTTTCCTTTTTCTTTTTTATCCCACGCAACATATCTTGACGATTTTTCCAAGTAGGACAGTCCAATCCTTCTGTCTTCAATTTTTTTTACTGCAATGTTTGACAAACCCTCAATTGCAATTTGTGCTTCACCTAATTCTGCAACAGAGTCATCACCATATTCTAAAAGAACTCTATTGTAAAATTCTTCACCCCTGTTTTTATTTTTTAAAAACTCATCTAGAAAAATTCGTCTCATACTTTTGTTGGTTCTACTATATCTTGACATCAGTGCACCACGATCAACTTGTCTAGGAGTAATTATTGCAAAGACACTTCTATCAGTATTTGAAAAATGATCTGACAGGATCTTCTTTTCTTTAATTGAAAACTCTGACAATACCAATGTCCAGTTTTTCAATTATTAATAGTCTATTTCTTTTTTCCAATTTGAATTAGATCGGGACCTTTGTCTCTGTTTTTGTCATTTCCTTTTGCTTGCCATCTTAACAGTACTTCTTTGAAGCCTGCTGCATCTGCTTCGTTTTCTGTATACATTAATGTTGTAACCCAGTATCCATTTTTTGCAGTTTTTCCACCTACAGAATTCATCCAAAAATCACTTGGTAAATTATCGAGATTTTTACTATCTGGATCTTTTGTAAGTTCTACCCATCTACTTGCGACAAAACTCAAAATTTGCTCTAATTCTTCTCTTTGAATCATGTGCCTACTAGTATGCCTCTAAATTTTAAAATTACTGAAAATTGAGATATTTTGAGTTAGTGAAAATAATCTTACTAAAACTAAAAACATTACTTACACTTTGTCGGTTATACAAACCTCATAATTATCTCACATGACAAACGATGATATCGAAATTATCGGCAAGAATGTCAAAGACATGTACGGAACATTCATGGGTAAAGTCATAGGAACAATAACTGACATTGATGGTAGTATCCAATCCATTGGTATTGACTGCGGTTCTCAAGGATTACAGCAAATCCAGTTTGAACAAATAGTAGTCCAAAATGAAGCTGTTATTTTCATTCCAAAATGGAGACTTGACTCTCAAAGACTCATTCGTGAAAAACAACTAACTCTACGTCGTCTAAAGGCACTGATGGACATTGCTTCTGAAAATGATCACATGAAAGAAGATGCAGAAATGATTCATGAAAAATACAAGTCAAAACTTGTAGCATTGGATGAAACAGAAAGTGAAATCCAAGCCAAACTAGAGGAAAGAATAACTGAGTTAGACGAAGAGATGAAGTCTGCAAGGATGCTATTGTTTGATGCAAATGTACAATGCAAGAGCAATGAAATCTCTGAAATAACATTTGATTCTGTGAAATCATGCACAACTGAAGTAATTGAGCGTGTTTCTCACGAAAAAGCAGAAATCTCAAATGTAAAGAGTAGAATTGCAGATCTTGAATTGGAAGTTCAAGCAGTAAGTGCTCCTCCACAAGTAAATATCCAAGAATCCGCCGTTTCATATCTGGAGACTCCTGAACCACAACAAGTAGTTCAGACAATACTTCCAGAAGTCCCAACAGTATCAACAACCCAACCTTCAGAACCAATCAGAACAGAGACTCTTCCAATACCTGAATCTCCAACTGAATCTGAAGTTTCAGCTGAATTTCCAGAACCACCCAAACAGGTGACCCCGGAAACTCCAAAAGAAGACAACGATAATGATTGGCTCGCTAGAATGGAAGTACAATAATTTTTTAATTTATTTTTTTAACATTTAGAAAGATCTACGTTCATACACTTTTTGATGTCTGAGACTTACAATATTGGCCTTGGAAACGATGACTCTAAAATAAGAAAAAATGCAAACTCTGATTTTGTATCTTTTTGGGATGATCAGGCCAAGAACCTCTCCTGGTTTTCACCTTGGGAAAAGACACTTGATTGGCATCCTCCTTTTGCTAGATGGTTTGTCGGAGGCACAATTAACGCCTCATATAATGCGCTTGACGTGCATCAAGATACTAAGGCTGACAAACCTGCTATATTATGGGAAGGAGAAAATGGTGAATCTAGAAAAATAACATATCATGATATGTTTGTTCAAGTCCAAAAACTCTCAAATGTTCTAAAGTCATTGGGTGTCAAAAAAGGAGATAGAGTTACTATCTATCTTCCAATGGTGCCAGAACTACCAATGGCAATGTTAGCATGTGCAAGAATTGGTGCTACACACACCGTAGTCTTTTCAGGTTTTAGTGCAACATCAATTAGAGATAGAATTGATGATTCTAAATCTAAAGTTGTCATTACTGCAGATGGTGGATATAGGAGAGGGAAAATTGTCAAACTCAAAGAAGTAGTTGATGAAGCAGTCAAAGATTTTGATTTTGTAGAACATGTTATAGTTCTTGAAAGAACAAAAAATGAAATCTCGATGACATTAAAAGATAAGCTTTGGAATGATTTAATGAAAGATGTGTCTGGTGATTGTGATGCAGAAAAATTAGATAGCAATCATCCTCTTTACATATTATACACGTCTGGAACCACTGGAAAACCAAAAGGAGTTTTGCATGGAACTGGCGGCTATCTAACACATTTGTATTCTACTTTCAAATGGGCATTTGACATTAAAGATTCTGATGTGTTTTTTTGCACTGCTGATATTGGTTGGGTAACGGGCCATAGCTACGTTGTCTATGCACCATTACTTCATGGTGCCACTGAAATAATGTATGAAGGTGCACCTGATTACCCTGATGCATCAAGAATGTGGGATATTTTACAAAAATACAAAGTTACAACCTTCTATACAACGCCTACTGCACTTAGAATGTTTATGAAATTTGGAGATGACATTCCAAACTCTTTTGATCTTTCTTCATTACGATTGCTTGGAACAGTGGGAGAACCAATAAATCCAAAAGTCTGGAGATGGTATTTCAAAACTATTGGAAGAGAAAAGTGTCCAATCATTGATACTTGGTGGCAAACTGAAACTGGAGGGATGCTAATTTCCCCATTACCTGGATTAGATACAATTCCTCTAAAACCCGGTTCTGGAACACTCCCAATCCCAGGCGTGAATATCGCAGTGGTTGACGAAAATGGGGCTGATGTTTCTCCAAACACAAAGGGATACCTTGTGATTAAGAATCCTTGGCCTGGAATGCTTTTGACGTTGTGGGGTGATGATGAAAAATACAAGACTGTTTACTGGTCAAAATATGAAAACTATTACTATCCAGGGGACTATGCACTAAAAGATGAAGATGGATATCTTTGGTTACTTGGACGCGCAGATGATATTCTAAAAGTAGCAGGACACAGAATTGGAACCGCAGAACTTGAAAGTAGTATTGTATCTCATAATCATGTTGCAGAATCTGCAGTATGTGGAATTCCAGATGATGTTAAAGGAGAAGTGATAATTGCGTTTGTTGTTCTAAAACAAGGAGTAGAAAAAAATCATGGCGATTTAGAAAAAGAACTTTCAAATAAAATACGAAATGATATTGGTGCAATTGCAACCCCCAAACAAATCTATTTCGTTTCAAAACTTCCAAAAACTCGTAGTGGAAAAATTATGCGAAGATTACTAAAAGCAATTGCAAACAATGAAAAAATTGGTGATGTTAGTACACTAGAAGATAGTACAGCAGTAACTGAAGTTCAAAGTGTATTTGACCAGATTCAAAAATCAATTAAAGAAAAATCTAAATAATTTACTACATTCATTTTAATTCCCTTAGACCAACAGTGGAAAGCATATCGAACATCTTTTTGAGTCCATCATACTCTGATTTTGAATTCTTATCTAGTTGACCGTATTCCTTTTCTTTGATTTCGTCTAGTCTATTGTTTGCTTCTGTAAAAAATTCCTCATACTCTATAATTTTTTCATTAGTCATATGTGTTAAATCAAAAATCACTGTATTACTTCCAAGCATATTTTTATTTTCATCATAAAGACTTGTTGCCTGCAATAATCCTGGGAAAGTACTTCCATCCTGTCTTTTGAATGTGATCTTTCTATCCGTTACCTTTCCTGTCTCAAACCATGTTTTTAGAGAGTCATTCATGGCTTCCCATGACTCCTTAGGCACATGTTCAAAGATTGGCCTGCCTAAAATCTCTGACTTTGCATATCCAAGGTTTGCAGCATATGTGGAATTGCAGTCAAGAATTATGCCAATTGAATTTATTCTTCTCCACATTACAGGTGCATCCTTGAGAGTTTTTCTTGCTTCGGTTTGATACATTTTTTAAAATTAGATTGACTAGTTATTAAATTGAAATATTATCAAAACCACTGGTCTAGATTCTGACTCTTTCTCTCTAGTGCTTTTTTCAGTCTGTTTAAGGTTGCTTGAATTCTGTCTTCTGAGAAGCTTCTCTCTTTTACTAGATAATTTGTAATTGACTCATAATCTACTTTATCAAAAACAATCTCATCCACGTCAGTTACTTCTGGTTTCAAAAAGATTTTTCGGATCTGTTGAAAATCTATCTCTTGTAACTGTTCTTGAATTTGAGGAATATCCTCTAATCTTGAATGTTGTTTTATCATTTTTAGTGCGGTTTTTGGACCAATTCTATCAAAACCATTTGGATTAAAATCAGTTCCAATTAAAATTCCAACGTCAATAAGTTCTTCCCTTGTTAATCCTAATTCATCAAGTGTTTTCTGTATTTCAATTATCTCTGGAACAATATCGATGTAAGTATTTCTACTTGGTAATTTTCTTCTTCCACTATTGGTAAAATTTCTTACCAATCTTTTTGCGCCACATAAAATAGAATCAAAGTCTTGACTTGCAGATGCGTATGCTTGTCCAGTGTTTGTTAGATGCGCAGCTGTTGCTTCTCCTTCTGATAGCGCATCTATGTATGGAATACCAAAATATGTTAAAAGTTGTTTTGATTCTTTTACCATCCCATCTTTCATACTGGTTGTTTGTTGTGCATATTTTCTTGCATCCTCCATGTTACCTTCAGTGATTGCTTTTTCATATTTGACAGTTGCATCTTTTTTGGTCTGTTTTCTCCGTTCAATTTCTGCTGTCTTTAGTGATGGTGGCCTGCCATCGAAGACATAAACTGGCTTTATTCCTAAAGACAGAAAGTTGACATTTCTGTAAAGTAGACCGCTAAGATGACTTGTGATTCTTCCTTCAGAGTCTGATAACTGTAATCCATCTGAACCTCTAATGCTTGCTAGGAATTGGTAGATCGCATTGTAGGCATCAATTGCTATAATCTTAGTCGAAAACGCCTCTAGGTTTGTTTTCTCTCTTACTACCAAATCCTTTAGGTTTAGTCCCATGGAATCTGTTGTAGTTTTGTGCTATTTTGTGTTTGCCCTTTTCATTTGATTTGTTTTATTATGGGGAAAATCTCAGATTAGATGCCGGGGTAGCCAAGTGGTAAGGCGGCCGTCTCGAAAACGGCTACGCGCAAGCGTGCAGGGGCTCGAATCCCTTTCCCGGCGTTGACTTTTTAATTTAGAATCACTACATGTGAATAGGATTGTGGTATCGCATGATATCTAGTAGTTCCCTCATTGTATTATTGGCACATAATCGCCCAAAAATTTTGAAGCGTTGTATCTCTACTGCAACAAAACACAGCAAAACTGCATCTAATGCATGTTGGATAGTAATGGATGATTCTGTTACAGAAAATGCATTAGAAAATTTAGATATCTTAAAAGAATTTGCAAGTTCAGGATTGGATGTAATTCACATTACTAATTCAAAACAATTAGAAATTTTTCAAATTATTTCTAAATACACATTAAACCAAGATTATGAAATAATTTTTGAAAAATCTTGCCATCGTGACATATCTGGACTCAGAAATCTTGGTTTATTTCTAAATTTTATTTTTAAATCTGATTTAACTTTTTTATGGATGATGATATGGTTAGTTGTGCTGATTCTAGTAATTGGCGGAAATGCACCAGATAGATCTATCATAGGAAACGGGGTAAGACGCTTTGGAAGAATGGTTCATGCTCAAAGGGATCGTTCAGGTGGATGGGATTCAACTGAAGAACCTTCTCCTGTGATACGTGATGGTGCGTTAATTGGTGCAAATGCAATCATAATTGGAGGCATAGAAATAGGTAAAGATTCAGTTATCGCAGCAAACGAAGTCGTTAAAGCAAATGTACCTGAAAAATCTATTTTCTCTCATGGAAAAATAAAACCATTAAGATAATAAAAAGAAAAAAATCAGAATAATCTATAATATGAGACTATGACTCACGAAACCGAATCAAAGATACAAGAATCAAGAATTTCAACTGCTGAATTGATTTCACATTTTAGGGAAAAATGCAGAATTTGTGGACATCACCGAATAATGCACAACGAATTAGGAAAATGTGAGGGCGTAATGAATAAGCCATGCAATTCTGGTTGTGATGGTTTTGAAGCTGAATAATTTAGTTTACAATTCTTTAATACGATAAATCTAGTAAATTGTTTGTGGATTCAAAAAAGATTGGAGATGAAATCTATCCTAAAGGCTATGAACCCCAAAAAACTCCAGAATCCACTGACAGCAATGTGAGAAATCAATTACTTGATTTCATCTTACATTCTGGACCTTCTGGGCCTTCTGTACCTTTAGAACCTTCTGAAGAAATAGATACTGACTTGTTTGCTGTGATGGCCAAGAGACGTTCAACAAGAAAATTTTCAGACAAGCCAGTAGAAACTACAAAGGTAGACAAGATTATTGCGGCGGCTGATACTGCACCTACCGCTGGAAACTATCAAGGATTTGAAATCTTTTATGTTAGAAATCCAGAAAAGAAAAAACTTCTGGCTGAAGCATGTAATAAACAACCTTATGTTAATGCCCCAGTTGTATTAATTTTCTGCAAAAACCCCTCTAGAGTAAAATTCGATTTTCCTGATTACATTCTTAAAAAATTTGCTATACAAGACGCAACTTTGGCTGCTGGATATTCTCAGCTTGCAGCTCAAGCATTAGGATTAAGCTCAATTTGGATTGGCATGTTTGATGAACAAAAGGTAATGGATATTATTGAAACAGATCTTGTTCCATCTTCTGTGTTATGTATTGGATATCCTGAACAAACAAAATTCCCAAAACCAAGGCGAAACCTCAAAGATCTAGTTCATGTAACTTGGTGAGATATACCTAAAATTCTCCAGATTTAAATAATCATAGATACTTGTTCAATTAGCACTGGTAAATTTATGTGATCTGCTCAAAATGTTAGGCTCTGGTAAATCTAGGTGATCTACGGTTATTGTTGGTCAAAAGTGAGCTTTTCAGATCTTCTTCTGATTCAGACTTTCACAATTCCGGCCAATGCAGGCTGGCCGTTCAAAAGTGATCTGCCTTTTCACCTTCCGTTCAAAAGTGATCTTAACGCTACTCATACCCTGCTGTTAAATTTGGGTGATCATTGGTTTTTAGTAGCATTGCAGACATGCTGGTGGTGTCTGCCTTTTCCCGGGGGTGTGTCTCTTGCTCATGCCTGTCCTAGCCCCCGTGCCAAAAAGTATACGATTTTAACTGGTCTCATTCTAGATGGGTCCGCGCCAAAACACTAACGTTAAAAAAATCATACCTGTGAAAATTAACAAGTTTTAAGATTTTTATTGTTTATTTTATGAATCATTAATCAATTCCATTCAATTTTAAAAATAGACCATCAGTTCAGTGTGATTTTACGTATGGTTATGGGTTTAAAATCATTTAGTTTTACTTTTCTTGGTTGACAAAACTTGATGCGTTTATCGTGAGGCAGCCATGATTTGATATCTTCATATCTTTTTTCTTCTATAACTATGGAATTTTCCGAAGTATGTTTTGACATTCTGTCACATAAATTTACAGGAACTCCATAAACATCAGGTACCTGCGAAGTTTTTACTTTTTCAAGAGTACCGGCAGTAATTGTTACTTTTGTAACTATGCTTTTTCCATATTTTTTAAAATTGTAAATCACATTTAATGCGCATTGACAGGCCATTGGAGCATTGGGATATGTAGCTAACACAGCATCTCCGAGTTCTTTAATGACAGTGCCTCTATTTCTTTTAATTATGTTACTGCAAATTTTGTTATGGGTCAGCATTTGAGTTATTGTAGCTTCTTGATTTTTTTGTATGTTTTTTGTCGATCCTGTTAAATCAAAATGTGCAACAGCGTAAATGCCGCTAACTCTGTTTAATTTTTTGACAAACGTTCTGGCATTGGTTACTTCCTTATGATAATTTTTATCAAAAGAATTTACAGTGCTTGCCATGGCTCAGGTGTATGTAATCTATTTTAAAAGTAATTGCAAATATATCCCATCCTCGGTTTTGACATGGAGGATCTTACGGAGATCATCCATCGTTCCACTCAGAAACAAGATTTCTTGTTTTAGATTGTTTTTTTCACAACCCCACAATTTTGATTTAGCTTTAATTTTTGCATGTTCTTCAACGATCTCTACATTAATTTTTTTAGAATACTCTCTTAATGTTTTGACCGATTCGTTAATCTTTGGTTTGTCATAACCGGTAAGAACAACTTGGGCGGATTCAGTCACGCTAATCACATCTCAGGACTGGGTTTTTAAAGATATGTTTGCAGAGTCAAAATAGACTGTAGATCGCGAAAAAATACTTGACAAATTCAAAGAAACAAATAGACACAAATCATTATAATAAGAATTCTGGGAATAAAAAAAGGTTTTGTAGCAACAGGCGTACTTCTGTAAAGTTTATGTGAATTATTTTCAAAACACTCTTGCTTCAAAATTCCGTTCATCAGTCAAGCCTCTTCTGGATGACCAAAAGGACTGACTTTTCAGTCATTTTTTTGCGGTTTTGCCCCGTACGGCATTTGGGATTCCTTGAGAGTTTGCTTCTGCACCTGTGGCAGTTTGGCTGCGTGATCATCTTGCCGTTGGATTTTCTGTATCCGATGAGCTCAACTACGGTCTGCGTAGTGAGTGCTGCCAATCCGCATCTGTTGCACACCTCAAATGTCTGCATCGGCATTACCGCACCCATATTGTCCTCGCGCCTCCTGTTCATGTTCATAATCGACGGTATCTCGCGCCTCCACCCCCTTCTCTCCGGTACGTATTCAAAGCTGCACTCTGTCTGAAGCTTCCTGTCTATCTTTGCAACCACGCTTTTTGCAGTCCGCTCCTTGACGGTTATGGCTACCGTCTTCTTGCCCTGTATGCCAACACGGAGCCTGTCCAGCATCTTCGGGCCCAGCTTGAAGATGAACGACTTGTCATACCCCCACGATTCTGTGAGCAGCTCGTTAAAGTTGGCAAACCATTTTGGGTACCCGCCCTCCATGGCAGGAGTCATGTTTATCATGTCTGCCTGCATCTGCCTGACTGCCCTGAACTTTCTCAGGGAGGAATGCGGCTTGATGAAATTGTGGTTTATGATATTGTAGCTGATAACATGGTCAGAATGATACTCCCCGTACCCGGACATTATGTTCATGTTCCTCTTTATCTTTGACCATGCGCTCTCGATGCTGTTGTTGTGGTATGACGCGCCATTTTTTGGCTTTTTTGGCGTAAAGTGAAGCTCGGACTGGTTCTTTGCGCGCACCAAGATGTGGTTTAGCTTCCCGCCCTGCTTTTCAATGTCCCCGATAAGCCTTCGAATTGCTGGCTTGTATGCCGGATAGCAATCAGTTATGATGTCTGTCGGCATGCCTGCCACGACGGTGGCCATCTTGACGAGGCGGTAGATGCCCTTGTTGTTTGGACGCTTGTCGGTGATGATGTAGTGTATGACCCGCCTTGTCTTCAGATCGACTACTGCCGTAAGCCATTTCTTTTTTGCACTCCTCTTTGACCTTTCTGATCCTGCGCGCAGATCCTCCCACTCCTTCTTAAACTCGGGGTCCTTGAGAAGTCCGTACTCCCTAGCTTTATTCTCGATTGTCCTCATCTGGGAGAGGAGCTTGGGGTCTGCCTCGTGCCACCATCCTCGTATGTCCATTGCCGTCTCGTCTATTCCCCACACGCTCCCGTACTCCAGGCAGCACAGTATGTCGTCTGTGAACATCTTTGTGTACTGGACATGGTTCTTTGACCATCTGAGTATGGTGGGATGCTTTATGACGTGGCCCCAGTCTACGAACATCTTGAGGCATATCTGCCTTGAGCTCATCCCGAGTATGACGTTGTCTAGAATGCTACCCATTTTTTTGAGATGCTGCCTGTCCACTTTGGGGTTCCTGACAAAGTAACTCTTCTTGCACTTGTTGCACATGTAGCGCGTGTCGTTCTTGTCTGTCTTGGATATCGTCCTAAAGTCGTCACCGTGCCCGCAGTAGCATGACTTTGGCTTTGAGGACTCTATGCCCGCGCTTTGTGGATAGTACCTTGTTATAGTCTTGCTCAATTACTGGATCAGTTCACAGAAAGTTTAAGACCTTTTTGCCGCCGAGGGTGGAGTGAAAATCAAGGTTGATGTCATTTAGTTTACACGTTGGGTAGGGGGTAACCTTGTACTCATTTTGGCTAGAACTTATTAAACTGGTTTACGATGCCATGTCACACATGAGGGTTTTCAGAAGCAGTTCAGGCGTATTCAAGCATATCAAAGAACGAAAGTTTGAGAATGAAAAGACACTACAGACACTCATTGAGAAGAACCTAGACATCGTTTTTGACGGACTGGAATTCCTGACATCGGAATTTCAAATCAGGGATTTGAGGCCAGACAGTGTAGCTTACGACAGCGAAAAGAACTGCTTTGTAATAATCGAATACAAGAACATCAAAAACAAGCAGGTTTTAGACCAAGGTGCCACATACTACAGGTTGTTAAAAGAGCATATGGGTGATTTTGTGCTTCTATACAACCGCCTAAAAAACCAGCAGCATAAAACAGATTACTTCAACTGGGACGAGTCACATGTCATCTTTCTCTCGCCAGAGTTTACAAAATACCAAATCGGTGCAAGTGGCATCGGGTTGCCAATCCAGCTGCATCAGGTCGTTCAACATGATGACGGGATAATAACCATGGAACAGATTGGGGATGCTCAAAAACGCACAGGTGATGAACCGTATGTGAAAACAATCCCCAAGAATTATGTCAGGCTGGACGAATACAGTGAAGAAGACTATCTGAATGGAAAGTACACAGCAACTCCAAGCAAAGAGACAAGGGAACTGTACTTTAAAATCAAAGGCATGATTTTGGGCAATTTTGAGGGCTTGGAGGCACGCCAGAGAAAGTTGTACGTCGGGTTTTACCTTAAGCAAAACGACGCATGCGTATGCACCCTTGTTATCACAAAATCAAAAATACAATTGAAATACTCCACAACAGTTTCCAAGAATATCTTATCCGCATCAGAATTCGTCCAGGATGTATCAAATATTGGCGGGCATGGGGTGGGTCACTACATGTCTGTGATCAGCAGTATGGAGGACATGAAACAGGCCCTGCCCCACATCAGGACAGTATATGACTACAAAACAGAGAATTGAGGCCATTACGGGCACATTATGCCAGCTTGCTTTGGGCCGGGCCTTCAACGAACGTGTCAAGGCCTGCCTTTTTGGGTTCCCAGTTATCAGGCTCAAACGCTTCTGGGAGCCCGGATACAAGCTCGTCTGATTTTACTCCCACATACACTAGCCTCTCAATGAGCGGTATTATGTCCACATCTGTAGCGTCGTTTACTATTCCACTTTCCTTGTCCGTATGAATCTTGTAGCGGTCTATTGCCCACTTCAGCGGCGTCCTGCCGTTGACTCTGTACTTGATGTCCGGGATGTTGTCAAACACCTCGATTCCGTTTATCTTCAGCGTTGTTGTATCAGTCACCTGCTTGCCATTTTTCTTCTTTTTTGCAAACGTCATCTTTGTGTACTTGCCAAACTCATTTTTCGGCTTTCCAAGGTCATATCTCTCACATGTCTCCCATGATAGATGCAGGTCTGCCAGATCCTTTCCAATCTTTGAAAATGCCCAAAAATCAGGCGCCATGGGAATGTGTGGCAACTCACGTGTCAGGTTGTTTGCATATTTCTTTCTGTACCCGTCGTGGTGGAGGATGTCGTAGACGTAATAGAATATGTCCTACTTGGTTATCTCGTCATCAGTGTAATACTCCCGGTATTCCTTTAGGGCATAGTCGGTGATATTATCAATCATTTCTCCATCACTCTCATCGGGAACACCTGACCGTGATGAACCACCTCTAGGTCGGGTATCATATCCGTTATGAACACCGAGAACTCGCCCTGTATCTTGTAGGGAACTATTATTGCTAGGTTTGAGGTTTGAGGTTTGAGGTTTGAGGTTTGAGGTTTGAGGTTTGAGGTTTGAGGTTTGAGGTTTGAGGTTTGAGGCAAGTTGTTAACAATAATTGGTCAAAAGTACCTGTCTAGGAATCCTTCTATGAACTGTAAGTTGGAGAGATGATTTCTTTTTGTATGTGTCTATGGTTATACATGCCCTAAACTACGTAGTGTCAGGAGTAGGATGCTTTGGAAAATATGTTAGAATTGATTAGCCCTTACTAGCAATTGTGTCAATTGGCATTATTGAATGTAATATTATGTTTTTTGTATCATCTTTGGATTTCTTGCCATGTCTGCAAGTCCTGCATCGAGGTTGAGTTCTGATGGTGCTGTTTTCCATTTTCCTGAATCCGTTCTGTTTATGTATTTCCTGTAGGGATATTGCCATTTTATTACATTTCTTGCATATCTCAAAGGATCTTGCAGGCAATCCTACAGTAGAGTTTCTACTTTGAGCAACTGTATGAAGCCAAGTGGTTTTGCATTTCCACACTAGGAGTTCCCGAATTTGAGCGAACACGCAATATCATCAGTCAGGATTTTGACTAGTTTTTGATATTTTTTCGACCATCCTATGATTCCAACATGAGAATATTTGCTGAAATATTTTTTATCCAAAATAGATGCAATCTCTCTTAAACTACACCCTATTACTAATTCATCAAATGCTGTGCCAATTGTCTTCGTTTTGTCTTGTATATTGGAATAACTGGCATTGCATTGTTTGTTTGTACATATCACTCGATATATGATCTCCGCAGTCTTTTTGCGCTTTCTGTGGCCTGCACGTTTTGTCTTTGCCCCACACCTTGTGCATTTGCTAGGAAGATCCGAAGTATTGGTATTATTTGTAATGATTTGCGGGGATTGGTTGAAGTATATGATGTATCTAAAAAATCATCAAGCGATCTAGTTTTTTTGGATCGTGTTGCGCCTTCAACGCTTTCCATATCTTGTCTAATTCCTTGATTCTATTATCATTTGGCTGTTTATTTTATTCAATATAAGTAAATTCGTCATTTTACTATCAATGATTCATTGTTAATTAAAATTTAATCAATGTATCTAGATCGACAAATCTAACTTGGATCAGAATTATTTTTAATAGGCGAAAAAGCATTTAACACCCAATTATGGTTATGATATAATGTTGCTAGAAACTAAATTTACGAACATAGATGAATGGAAGGCAATTCTGCAGGCAATATCAGATATCACAGAAGAGGCAATGTTCATTTGCAGTCAGGATGGAATTACATTTAGAGGAATGGATCCTTCACATGTTGCACTGTTGGATATCACATTTCCAAAATCTTCCTTTGAATCATTTGAGTGCAATGCGACATTCTTTGGAATACACGTAAGTGATCTGCGAAACATTCTCAGTGTAGCATCAAGTGCAGATACAATAGAGCTCAAAATTGATGATCCCCATATGATGAAGATATTCATTACAGGCTCATTTGAAATGAGATATACTCTGAATCTAATAGAGAGATCAGAGGTCAACTCACCTGTCCCAAAGGTGCATTCTAAAAGCAAGATTGCATTATCTCCCAGCATGCTCTCAAAGATAATATCCAATGTTGAGAAGGTATCTGAATACATCACAATATCTTCCAAACCTGAGATGATCCAGTTTGAAGGAGATGGAATTATCGGAAGTGTTCAGATGGACATAAAGAATACTGATTCTGAACTATCTTGCTTTGATGTGCAAGAGGACAGCTCCTCTGTGTACAGTCTAGAGTATATGGCAAGAATTATTCGCAATATAGGACGGGCAAGCAAGAATGTTAGCATGGAATATGGAACACAGACACCAATTCATCTTTTGTTTGAGATGGAATCAAAGGCCAAAGCCGAATATTATCTTGCACCAAGAGTAGAGAGTTAAGATTAGATATTACTTTGATGGATTTTTACTTTGTAAACGCTGTGCGATTAATTCCTTTAACTCTCTTTTGTAATTCTCACGTCCAATGAACTCCTTTGTCGTGCCACGTTTGATTAATTTCTGCTTTTCTTGCTCAAGTAACCCCAAATTATCAAGCTGGTTTCTTTTCCATACAAGAGCTCGGTATACTGCCATTGAAATATCGTCTGAAATATCTTTTAGACTGAATTCTTTTGAAAATATGATTATCTCTCTTAGATAAGGTTCTGTAAGTCCAAAATCACGTTGTAACGCACTAGCGTAATTAGTAATAAAAAATTTGTGAGATGCTTTATTATAAAATCTACGTAACATATTGCCTAATTGCCAGAATATTGTACTTGGTAAATTCTGACGCTTACTTTTGTTGCCATCTTTGTAAAATAATTTCTCTGCTTTTCTTACTACTTCAAAGTATTCCTTTTCAAGATTTTTAATAGTAGTTCTCGTATCTTCTTTCATTGTAAAATAATGATTAGAATCTAACATTATGCCAATCTTTGTATCGCCACTAGGCGAAGTTACCTTAATTATTCTAACAGGTATCTTTTTCATGTCAATCATATGTTGAATGTAAGAGATCTCGGGCTTTATCTAGAGACATATCTGTATTCCATCCTTCGGATTCGGCCTTATATCGAACTAATGCCTCTATCACAATTTTGTATTTGTGATATTCACTCATAAGTCTACCTTCGATCTTTTTATAAAATGGATGACCTGTGTTTATTATTACTGCATTATCGCTTTCACTTACATACGCCTCCATTTTTTCTGTTTCATCATGCTCAATCTCACTTATACTGAGCCCACGAGTCTGCTTCATTTTTCTTTCTCCTAATTTTTTTCCTTTATCATCTGATACGAAACCAATTCCAGCATTATCCCCATATGCGGTACTAGGATCGTCCCCATTTCCTGATTCATCTGTTTGTTGAGTGCCTTCGACCTCCGTAATTGGTTCATCTCCGCCATTTGTAGGAATGATTGTCTTACGTAGTTTTTTTGTAAGAAATGGGTTTAGATCTTTGAATTTTTGGTTTTGTAACATCAGGTTTAGTTTATCCACAAGAGTTTCTAATTCCACATTTTTAGTAATAGTTTTTGTTCGATCTTTGTATAGTTCTTTTTCTTTAACAAAATCCCAAAATCTTTGATGAATTTTATTTTTTATATTTGTGACATATTTGTGTTTTTCAAATCCTTCTTTGCTTTTAAGAACATATTTTGCCAACATTGATACATCAACATAACAAAAAATTCTTTTTCCATAATTTTCTTTTACTGTCAATGCAGTTTCTAATTTGTCATTTTCAATTCTTTTTCCATGTACTGTGTATATAATATTTTGATAATCATCATCTAATTCATCATCAGATATGAAAAAATTACAGTTTAGTTTCTCTCCACGTATAGAAAATGATTTGATGGATTGTTTTATTTTACTTGGAAATTCAGATGTTATTATCTTTCTATGTATTTTAATAGTAAACAAGTTTGCAATCAATGCAGGATTCCACCAAAAATGTATGATCTTGCTTATCTTTGATGTTAATTCTAAATACTGTTCATCTGATAATCTACAAATAAACGTAGTTCCATTTTTATGATAAAATTCATTCATGTCTACTACATCCGAAAGAGAATTTTGTAGGCTTGTGATGTATTGTGGTCCCTTGTTAGTACATATCCACTTGGATGCAATTTTCTTTATATTCCCTGTTATTGTAATTATTTCTGCATCTTTATGTGATGGAAGAAAGATTTTGGCACCAATACCAACAAATCCTATTGCTTCGCCAATATTCTTGGAAGATTGATAAAGAGTTGAATATTTCTTTTTAAAAAAACTTTCCGGAATAGGTTTTGAGTTATTGTGAAATATAATAAATTTCTTGTTTTTATGCTTCTGAAAAGAGATATTTATTGTAGGATCTTGTGTATTGTATTCTCTAAACGCATCTTGTGCATTTGCAATAATTTCTTGAATCAGTGTTATGTGAGTAGGATACTTGTATGTTTTGGCTTCCATCTCTAAAGCTTGTTTCGAATTTGTAGGCATGGATTCCCATTTAATCATTAATTCTTCAGCAATATAGTATTTTTTTATGTGTATTAATTTTTCCTGTTCTTTCTAGAATTAGTTTTAGATTCTAATTTATCCAAAATAATATTTTTTTCATTTTCATTAAATCCTAATATCGGAAATACAATATTATCCAGTTTTTTTCTATTAAAATTTTCTCTATAAAATAACCATGCCATCTCCATTCGATGAATATTTTTCTCCCCCATTTCATTAAAATCTGGAACAGGAGAATTTTTGTAGTCATAAATTTGAAATTTCAAGGCACCTCCTCCCATAGAGTGACCGTTTTGTTCCATGTATAGTAAAAACCAGGATGATGCAAGATAAGCTAAGAATGCATGTATGTGATTTTTATTATTTGGTGTAAAATAAGCGAAAACATCTAATGAGTAAAATTCATCATTATTCTCATACACTTTCAATCGTTTATCTATAATTTGACTAAGAAATATAGATGGGGGATTTTGCAATCCAAGAGAATACCACATATTGCGATTCGTAACACTTGATAATTCTGAAATTAAACAAGGTTTGACATTTTTACCTTTTTGAGGAATAATTTCTGTTTCCTCACCATATTCTATATATTTTAAGACTTTTTTCCCATTTTTACTTCTTACTAATTCTCCTTTTGAATCATTAACATCAAGTAGATATTCAGAAACAACATAGTCTGTCAATAATCCTTCATGAATATCATTTGATATTATGGATTTTCTATACTCTTCGGCAATTTCATATTTTTTAATCATATCTTTAGTTAAGACAAAAAAATCATTACATCCTGTTTTCTGACCTCCCTTGATAATTCCAACATCAAACATGTTTACCATCTTAATTTTTGGTATAAATTCTGTATTTGAAAAATAATTATTCCAATTATCAGTTAGTATCTCCTTTTGTGGTTTTGCAATAATAGTAAATTTACCACTCTCAAAGCCCTCCTTATTCACAGTTTTAAATAATACAGTATGATCTTCTGTTTGTTGTTTTTGAAGTAATAATATTGCAGTTGGTGTATCTGCATCTTTAAAAATATTATAAGTTGGTTTAATTATTTCTAATACGCTAGTATTATCTAAAAACAACAGACGAATATTTTTGCCATATCTCATATGTAACCAAGAATCATTAGAAATAAATCCAAGGATTTTTTTATTTTTTAATAGATGTAATCTATGACCATGGAAATAACAACTCAAATCTGATTTACTATTAATTATAAAATTTTTAGATATTCTCAAATTAGAATTTTGTGGCAATTACATCTGTGCTTTAGCTTTCAATGTTTCTTGTCTAACATAAGGAGGATTCCCAACAACCCCGTCAAACCCAGGATTCTTCTTTCGCTTCCCATCTTCATCGTAAAATATGTCAGGAAACTCCAGGTCCCAGTGGAAAAACGAGTGCCCTGCTACAGCTTTCTTGACCTTCTGCCACCTCTCGTCTGCATAAAAATCAAGGCTATTCTCGCCGATTTTTGTGACATAATCTGCTGATTTGTACAGATTCAAGATTTGAATTTACAAGCAATGCCTTAAGATTTTCAACATTTCGTCATTTCATTCAAAATGTTCTTCAAAATTTGAGCGATCTATTGACCCCAATGATCGCCTTTCCATAGCTCAACATTTTTGAGCGAGAATCATATTTTCTCTAAACCGTGGGAATAAAATGATCTGCATATGGATTACTTTGAGATGCAAGTAGATTCCATGATAGAAATCTTGCGGCAGAGGCTGTTTATTTCACACTAACATAAAGAACAGAGAAGTGTAACAAACGAATACACGATAAGATCAAAGAGAGCGAAACTGACAAACATCATCATTTTATCAGATGATTTCTTGCCAAACCTACTAGTTCAAGATGAGGAAGGTTCTATTTTGCCAGTAATGGCAACAAAAGATGCTAAAAAATTAATTTTACATTTCATTAACACAGATTCTGGAGAGATACGAGAAAAGCTGGAAACACTACATTCGAAGATAGATTTGGAGAAATTACACATGATATGGATTAAAATCCCAAAAAACAAAGCATTGAATAAAAACGAGATTCGAACATTTACCTTGAATTATTCCCCACATCACACAAAACACTCAAAATCTGTTTTGAAAATGACAATAAAAAAGCAGCCCTATCCTTTGTATTGCACTTTATTTACACCCAATGAATTTGATTTTGCACAAACAAAATATGGCACAATTGAAGGCAATGAAGTAGAGCAGAGTCATCAACAGCCAAGTTATGTACAGAAATTCAAAACATACAACTCTACTTTGTTTAGAATAACATCCGGCCACGAAAATAGTTTTGAAATTTCATATTCGTTCAAGCCTGCTTCCACCTCTGCCGCCCCTACAAAGTTTGGTCTTTACACACTCATTGTAATATCATCGCTTATTCTAATATTCAAATATGGAATATACCTGGGCAATCCTCCTGATACAGGCATATTTGCCAAACAGATAGAGATGGGATTGTTTATCATAGGCGGATCATTGTTGCTACCCCAGCTGACCAGCAACCAATCCATACGCGCTCGTTATGTAATAAGATATCTGATACCAGTTGTAATGGGAATCTTGATTCTGATATGAGGTTCTGCTAACTTGTCGAGACCAGGAATGTGAATCTTCTCTGGAATAGAGGCATTAGTTTTATTTACACTTGATGATTCTTTTTGCAATTAGCTTTTGATTGGGGCTGTTTTGTACTTTGTAGACAACGACATAGGAAGTGCCTTCAACCTGAGACCTGATCCTAGTAGTCTCAATATCAATTCTTGATCTTTGCATTTTTTCCAAATCCTTGACGGTTTTCTTGATATTTTGTGCTACTTTTCTTGAGTTCAATATGGTATCAAATTCTTTGATATGTGCTATCTGTTCTTTGTAAAGGCGGGAGAGTGATATCTTGTATGTCAATCTTCCAGTGATTTCAAAAGCGCCTTCACGGCAATGTCGGCATTTGGATACGTGCATACAATCACATCTTCGCCTTCTTGGCGTCTCCCAAATCCTTTTTTTACCGTCTGTATTTTCATGACATAACACTGCATCAACCTGTTAAAAAACCATTGCAAAAGAAAAATATGATACTGTATGGTACTGTATATTACACTATGCCTATTCAGAGTCCTTACTCAGACTTGCATTCTGAATGATGGTTTTCCATTTGTTTATGCCATCAACCTCAATCATTGAAGCCTCTGCCGGAGTCTGACCCTTCAATGCACCGTGTTTTTTCGTGTAGTTGTAATAGACTCGCATTCCGTCAAGTATTCCGGTGTCCATCTTCTTTAGACCACGAAACACCTTCTCACGGTCTCTAATCTCACCGTTCAACCTCTCCATTTTGTTATTGTTGTCCTTGTCTCTTTTGCCTGCCAGGTGGATGTGCTTTACGTGGTTGGTTTTCTTGCCAAACACCCTCTTTGATGATTTGGCATAGGCCGGAAGCCCGTCAGTGATGAAGTTTCGTGGTGACTTGCCGGACTGCTGTTTTGTCATTCTCAATAGATTGTTGGCATTGTGCTGGAACTTGTTGTCTGCTAGGTCGGAAGCCAACCAATATCTCGTATCATCGTCCATGTTTGCAAAAAGATAGCATTGCTTCCCGTTGATCTTCACCCATACCTCATCTGCACGGAACCAGCCGCCGACTCTGGGTACGATTCCATTAAGGTACTTTGCTGTCATTTTGGAATACTTGTCAATCCACTTGAAAACTGCAACATCGGACACGTCAATTCCCATCATTTCGTAGTGGTTTGCGATGTCACGGGTAGACATTCCCGAATAATACATTTGCATGGCTCCGGTAATCACATTCTCATCAAACCGTATCTTCTTGAATCCAAAGTTTGCTGTAAATCTTCTCGTGCAGTCCTTGCACTTGAATATCTGGACATCACCTTTCTTGGTCTTTCTGGTTCCCTTTTTGGTGATGTTGCCTGAATCGCAATACTTGCAGAGTCTCAGCTTGGCACGTTCCATGATGCGGAAAGTGTTGTTACGATAACAGCCATTACGCCTGATAACATCCAGCACAATCTTGATGTGCTTGCAGTCTGCGTTTCGTGTCTCGTGGTCTGGACACTCACAGACAAGGCCGTTGTCTGTTTTTGATACGATATAGTGATTCTCTGGGTTTGTCTGGGAACGTACCTTGAAGGAATCGTGGTTGATTTGGGAGCAGTAGCCTTGTGTTTCCATCATGGTCTTTGCACGCTGTTGTCTGGGATTCATGCGTAATTCCCCTCGAAAATTAATATAGAATGAAAAGAAATGACATGTGCGGCAGGAGTGGGACTTGAACCCACGATCTCGGCGAGAGACACAGATTCTGAATCTGTCGCTTTAACCTTGCTAAGCAATCCTGCCATACATATACTATATCAGTCTGATAATATAATGCTTTCTATTATCAGACTGATACAGTAATACTTATTTAACGGCTGTTTACTATCCCCACTAATGCCAAAATGGAAACAGGACGCAACAGAATTTGTGGTTTCGCTGAATCCCACCGCCGGAACGCATGGCTGCAAGATCCCAAAACCAGTAGTAGAAAAACTTGGGATGCCCTCTGCTCTGAAATTTACTATAACCAAGAACAAGATACTCGTAACCGCAGGCGAGAAGGAATGAATCGCATAAAAACTAAGTATGCAGAAAAAAACAAAATATACACTGCCGACTGCGTAAAGTTCATGCGAGACAGAATCAAGCCCGGTTCTGTTGACCTTACTGTAACATCTCCACCGTATGACAATCTCAGAAACTATGAAGGCTATGTTTTTGATTTTGAGAATACCGCCAAGTCACTCTATGAAGTGACTCGGGGGGATCGTAATATGGGTTGTAGGCGACAGGATTAACGGCGGTCGTAGCCTCACCAGCTTTGATCAGGCACTTTATTTCAAACAGATAGGGTTCACCATACACGACGTGATGATCTACCGCAAGAAGAACACGCCGTTCATGCGGAGCAACGCATACACAAACTGCTACGAGTTCATGTTTATTCTGGCAAAGGGAAAGCCGGTGACATTCAACCCGTTAACGGAAAAAACTGTTAGGAATGGCGTGGAAGGCGTGGTATACAACAAGGGGCCAGATGCAGTAAACCGCAAGGTCAAGGCCAAGCTCAATGAATACAAGACAAAGACCAACATCTGGGAGTATGCTGTAGGGTTAGTGGAACGACAAACGACAGGTATGCATTTGAGCATCCAGCCATTTTTCCAGAAAAACTTGCAGAGGATCATATTTTGTCATGGAGTAATAAAGGAGATTTTGTGTTTGATCCCATGTGTGGTTCCGGAACCACATGCAAGATGGCTGCTATACACGGCAGAGAATTTATCGGATGCGATGTGTCATCCCAGTATGCCAAGATAGCTAGAAAAAGAGTCAGTTCTGTGCAGCAGGTGCGGTACTGTTAACAATAGAGAGTCTTTTGCCAGATGACACGCTCAATTTGGCATCTCGGATCCTCAAAAGTTAACAGTACCGATGGTAGATAACGGCACGTGACGATCTTATGAGAATGTTCGAATCTGGAAATGATGAACTGTATCTCCTGCTACAAAGAACCAAGCCATACATTATCCCCTCGTCTTTTCTACGCAAGTTCATACTAGAAAACAAGGGAAAAAACACTGTTGATCTCTATGTTGACGACCAAAAAGACCGCCTGAAATGCGGCAGGCAAAATGACATAGACATAAGCGAATATGTCTTGAATTGGCCTGTCTGAATCATATCTCTCATTAGGCATTGATTCTCATAACATTTCAGAGAAGATCCACATTCCGGGTCTCGACAAGTTAGCAGAACCTGATATGAAAACCAATTTAACGGAGAATAACCATATAAAATACATGGAGTCCAAAGATTCAGATGTTTTGGAATTGTATGATTGTGACGAAAATCCACTGGCCTACATGATTGAGCCAAAGGGCTCAATTAAAATCACAGACAAGGATAAAAAGACAACAAAAGAAGATTTGGAAAACACTCTGTGACTCGACAGTTTACTCCCTGCTAAATGTGCTTTAAAGACATGAAAGTGTTATCGTTTGAATCCTTGAAATGTTACATCGTTTTCAAATTGTTTGTACATGCAAAGTAATTCGCTAACAGTGTACCTGTTGTATTCTTTCATATAGAAATCATGACCGGCAAGAATATGTCCTAATCCAAACTGCACATATTTTCAGGCAATTAACGGATTGTAATATATGAAAATCATGTCGCCCCCTGTCTGGGTCGTCAGTCATTGATATCTGCCTCCATCCATCTGGAATTCTGCTGTCTTATCTCGTCGGTAGCCCTCTTGTTGCGGAACGCCATCAGCGGCGTCTCGTAGTTGTCGATGTCCAGTGAAAAGTGCAGCCTGTCCGTGTTGTAGTACTCGACATAGTCGTCCAGCCCGTCATAGTGCCATATTTCCTCCTCGATGCTCCTGTGGAACCTCTCCAGTTTTCCGTTGGTCTGCGGGTGATACGGTCTTGAATTGATCAGCCCTATGTTGTGGTCCAGCAGCTCGTTCTCAAAGAGGGTCGGAGTCCAGGTGCCTGTCTGCCTCTTGCGGCCGCCCCTGCCGACGAAGCACGAGCCGTTGTCGGACAGGATGGTCGCCGGCACGTCGAACCTGCCGACTGCCTGCCGGAGCACCGCCACCGCGTTCTCTGAGGTGGCCTCCTTGAACAATGCCGCGCCCGTAACGCACCTGGAGGCATCATCAAGATACGTGATCAGGTTCAGATCCTTCATGCGCGGATCCTTCATCACATGCCAGTCAGTATGCCACATGGCATTCGAGTACAGGCGCTCGTACCTGACCCACTTGCGCTTCCTCGACTTTGCCGGGGAGTCGATGACTAGGCCGTTGGACTTCATTATCTGGTATACGCGGGAGTAGCTTATATCGTGTCCCTCCTTCCGAAGCCTCTTGGCTGTCCGTAGCACACCCTCCGGCTTGCGTCCGTGAACGTCTAATACCATATTGGTTTCCTCGTCGGGCGGTGGGAGATCTGCCGGCCGTCCTGCAGGCTGCTGGACGTGGATCGAACCGGTCCTGTTGAATTCGGCCCACAGCCGCTGCACATGCCTCTGGGTGACGTTGATCTCTTCTGCGACCGTCTTGGTGTCTTTGCCCTTCTCCAGCTGCCTGACGGCGTATCGGATGGCCTTGTCGGTCAGGCGTATTGGCATGGGGTGCCTGGACTTGTGTAGTGTAAAATACTCTTGGGCAGTACGCCGGACTCTTGGCGCGCGACATAATTTCCGTACAATAGACACAGATAACCTCAGATGAAAACTTATGTATTCAGAGTCATGACGATATTTCAAACCTAATGATCACAAGTTTGACAAAATAATCCAATAAAATGCGAACAAGTTATTTAGGCCAAAAATGTATAATTGTATCATGATGTCTACTCAAAGCAAGGAAATCAAGGCAGTTCATATTGCAGACCTAGATAACCTATTGAAAAAATATGGTCAACTACAGGATTTTCGTAGCAGTAATATAAAATGTCATATATGCTCCAATGAGATATCGCCAACAAATGTTGGAAGCATAAAATTAGTCAATGAAAAATTTGTGTTTGCATGCAACAAAATATCGTGTTATGATAAAATAGTTAAAACTATTCACTAATCATAAATTAGTGTAGCATGACAAAAGATATTATTTTACAAGATGTGTTTGTTAGCATGTTTCAAAATTTTGTGGATTTTTGGTGGTCGCTTCCAATAGCAATTCTATCATATTTACTATTTTATTTCTTTACTCATCCTGACAAGATTGCTATCTGGAGTAGTCTAATTGCATCTATGTTTGAAAAGATGAGCAAACGTTCTGCTAGACATAGTGTTGCCTCAGATATACAAGGCAGAATCTCATCTTACATAAAAAACAATCATGCTGATAGAATACTTCCGTATGGCTTAAAATTCCGCTGGATCAAAGATGATGATTCTAGCTCGTATATTGAAAAAGAAGATGTTATTGTAATCATGGATTATCACAATAATAATGCTAGAAATTTTGTTAATGCAATACGCCAGTACACGTCAAAAGCTTTTCTTCCAATGGTCAGACATAAGTTGCCATCTAAAATTTTAACTGCGGCTGAGTTAACTATCCAAGAAAAAATAATACAAGAAAAACGTCCTGACGCATTGGATGTTTTTAGACAAGAAATGCTACCAGAACAAATAGATAATGACGATAAAATCAAATCATTTTATGAGGAGTTTAAACAGTTAGACATATTTGGATACTTTGATAACATATTTCTTACAGAATTTGTTTTTGTAGGCGAAAGATTACACGGACTTGATCTTAATCAAAAAACCAATGAAATAAAGAATTTTCTTGCATTCTTGAAAAACATCGGAAATGAAGATGTTCCACTCGATTATCATAGTGATGTCTTTTGTGTACAAATAATCCTTGTTGCAAAAGCTTACAAAAGATATTCTCAGGGCATCACACCATATATTAAACGTGCAGAAGAGGCATACTCAGAAAAAATAAATTCTCTTTATGTAACTGGACGAGAACAAAACATGAATTTTGTGGATGAAATAATTGATGAAATTAAAGAGAAGAAAATTGGAACAATGGAATGGAACAGGAATTACAAAACCCTAGATAAAAAGAGGAGGAAGAAAAATGCCAAAATAGCTTTGTTTAGATTATGATGCAGGCGTTAATTTTTGCAGAATGGAATAGTCATCATGATTCAAATTTACTATATTTATTATTCAATAGTGATTTTTTGATAGATATTAGATAATCAAAAATAGACCGCAATTACTGGATATCCATGAAGCGTTTTATCGAAGAGGACTTTCCAATTAAAGAGATCAGTGAAGAATCAGTCAAAGAAAAAAGTATCAGACACGGACACATCTCCACACTGCATTTATGGTGGGCAAGACGCCCCTTGGCATCATCCAGATCTACTATCTATTCTTCTTTAATTCCATATACAAGTGATCCAAAATCAAAAAAGAAAGATTTTATCACAAATCTTGCATTGTGGAAAAATTCTCTTGATTTATCAATTCTAAAATCAGCAAGAAAACATGTAAAGGAAAACAATGCTAGTTTGCGCATTTTAGACCCCTTCGGGGGGGGGGCTCTATTCCTCTGGAAGCGATAAGACTTGGATGTGAGACATATACTGGAGACTATAACCCAATAGCAATTCTAATTCTCAAATGTGGCATTGAATTTCCTCAACGTTATCGAGAAAAATATGGCAATGCTGCATCTACTCAAGAAAACAAACTATTAGCTGATATAAAAAAATGGGCAGGATGGATATTGCAAGAATCCACAAAGGAATTAAAAGATAACTATAGCAATGGTGAGATAGGATATATCTGGTCCAGAGTTGTACAGTGCCAAAATCCCAAATGTAGAAAGGAAATTCCAATCTTCAAACAATATTGGCTTTCTAACAAACCAAACAAAAAGATAGCATTGTTTCCACAAATCAAATCAGATGAGATAGTATTTACAATTGTAGGAGATGGGTACAAGAAAATGCCTAAAGATTTTAACCCATCAAATGGAAACATATCAAGAGCTGCTGTAACTTGCAGTCACTGTGGCTTTATCATAGATCCCAATTCAACTCGAAAAATATTCTTTGAAAAAAAATATAAAGAAATGCTAGTTGCAAAAATAATAAAATCAAGAATTAGAGGAAAGATCTATCAAATTACAGATAATGCTGATATTAAACTAGCTTCTAGATGTGACAAAAAACTAGAGACAGTCATAAACAAACTGCAATTCAAATGGCAAATAACCCCAATACCTGATGAGCCAATTGAAGCCAAAAGCCAAGAGCCAAGAGCCATCTGGATCTATGGCATGAAGGAATGGGGCGAATTGTTTAACACACGACAAAAACTTGCATTACTTACATTTGCAGACAAGATTCGTGATGCTTATCAGGAAATTCTAAAAAAAGAAACTAACAAAGAATATGCAAAGGCTCTGGTCACATATCTGTCATTGAATTTTGACCGTATCTTGGCATATTGCTCATCATTATGTGTGTGGCATGTTACCAGAGAAATAATGGCGCCGACATTTCCTAAACACACGTTTACTATGCATTTTGATTATGCAGAGAGCAATCCAATATCTGATGCGTATAGCTGGACAACTAATCTAAAATGGATGATAAAAGTGATAAAGCACTGTTTAGAAATCCCGATTGATTCTGATTTCAAAATACCTCAGGTCTCAAGATGGTCTGCACAATCACTACCATTTGATGATGGATACTTTGATGCAGTCATAACTGATCCACCTTACTATGACAATGTAAACTATGCAGAATTGTCTGATTATTTTTATGTGTGGCAAAAACGTATACTCGGAGACATTTATCCAGATCTGTTTGTAACTCCATTATCTCCAAAACAACAAGAAATTGTATCAAATCCAAAACGACATGACGGAACACAGAATGCAAAATCATTCTTTGAAGAGAATCTAAGCAAGTCATTTTCTGAAATAAATCGTGTTTTAAAGGCTGATGGAATTGCAGTAATTGTTTATGCTCATAAATCTACACAGGGGTGGGAAACTCTAATCAATGCCCTGTTAAATTCGGCCTATCTGTTACATCTGTATGGCCCATAAAAACAGAGATGCCTTCAGCTTCAAAGGCTGGAACTGCATCGTTATCCTCATCACTATACATGACTGTAAGAAAATCCCAAGAAATTCAACATGGTTTTTACCGAGACGTGAAAAAAGAATTGAATTCATATATTAATGCAAAGCTGGAACAACTTTGGAATCAAGGGATTTCAGGTTCTGATTTTTTCATAGCGGCAATTGGGTCTGCAATAGAAGTCTTTGGGAAATATAAAAAAATTATAGATGACACAGATAATCAAATATCTATATTGAAACTATTAGATGATACAAGAAAAATTGCTACAGATTATACAATTAAAAAAATAATACGTGATGATTCATTAACTGAGATATCTTCTTTGACTCGATTCTATATTATGTGGCGTTGGGTATACAAAGAATCCAAGATACCATATGATGATGCAAAAAAATTGGCTCAAAGTATGGGTATAAGTTTGGAACAAGAATGGAATAAAGGATTTATAATAAAAGATGGTGGCTACATTAGAGTAATCGGACCTGATGAACATAAAATTGATGAATTAAAAAACATAAAAGAACTAATCGATATTCTTCATCATGTCCTTATATTATGGAAAAATAACAAACGTAATGAAATAAATCAATTTCTTAAAGAGACTGGATACAAAAACAGTAAACAGTTAAGAATAGTTGCACAAGCAATCAGCGAATCATTATCTGATTCAAGCATTGAAAAGAGATGGATTGGAGGATTTTTGACAGGTTTTGATATGTTAGAACCAAAAGACGAGAAACAAGCAAAATTGTTTTAAAAATATTACCTAGTTATTTTTTCTTCATATATTCTAATATCGCCTTTTTAAGCTCCTCGCTTACCTTGCGTGCAGAACCAGTCTTTCCAGTTGATACAATATCTTTGTTCGTTACAGAGCACAAAGTATTTCGATGTGGATGATTTCAGTGATAGCAGTTGGTGCTGTTATTGGTGTGTTTGTGATAAAACATAGATTCTAAATTTTTTAGGCATGAATTTACGAATTAACTGATATTTTTTATCACTTAATTAAGACTAGCCCCTACCTAATTTAATTGGCTGATGAGAAAAACGAGATTGAAAAACTTATTGATAATATGATTACTACTGGTGATGAATTAGTTGATAATCTAAAAACTGTATTACCAAACTCACTCGCAGAATCTATGGTTATGTTTCATGAATCAAATGTCTCAAATCTAAAGAAAATCAAAGACTTTCTCAACAAATAGATTCGAAACATTGATTCCTATGATTCCTGCTATATCTTTTTTAATCATTATTTGATCTTCTTACTGTGACAAGATCTAGAACTGTCTCTATTATTGTAAAAAAGAAGACAGGTGATGTATTTGATGCAATTTTACGAGTTCCTCCAAAGATGATACCTGATGCAAAAATGAATGATGATGGTTGGTGGTCCTTTTCTAGTCTTCATGGAAAAGCTAGACTCAAATTCGATGAAAACAAGTCACTTGGAATCTTAGATCATCAATATATTGATGAGGAATCCTCTTGGAATGTTCCAATGCGTGTTGTTGCTAGTGGTGATTTTTCTGAAGTTGAAATTACTTTGAACAAACCTGATGAACTATCTGATGACCAGTTTGATCAAAGAATATCTGAAATTGGCGAGATGATAGTTGTGATGAAGAATATTATTGAATCTGACGCCTAATGCTTTAAACTAAAATTAATCTTTGAGGTTAAAATTACTTGAAAAGTACAAATTGTTCCTTAAGCTTAAATGCAAATTTGATAATAATTAACTGATAAAAAATGCCATATGAAGAAGTATTCTTTCAAAGATTGAAACAAGACGATCCTGAAGATTATAAGAAGCTAAAATCTAGAAAATCCTCATAACCCAGTTTCTTTAGTCCTTATCTGAATCCTCATTGTTCCCATTTTCTCTGCTGCCTGGTCCAACCATATCTTCAGACTTTACCTTGTTGTCCCAGTCCCCTCTTGCTCCTTTAACTAATGCAATGATTCCTGCACCAATAAACCCAATAATTAATCCGAAGAATAATGTCTGATTAAATATCTTAGATGAACAGTTGATCTCAACTGGTTCCTTTTGATCAGAGTATTCATAACATATTCCAAACTCATTTGATTCCAGAGTTGCTGCTTGATAATTATGCCCAAATACTCCTAGAATAATAAATCCTACAAAGATTAACACAATCCCAATTATTGTAAAACGCATGTCGCTCATGCTCTTTTCCTTGATTTATCGTATTTACATTTTAGCCCGAAATTATTTGTATTATTTTTCAAGTAATGCTTTGAGGCTTTCTAGTGATGCTTCATAGAATGAGCCCATAAATGCGAGAAACTCTAAGAACTGTTTCTCCGACATCTTTTTGCTGTTAAGATAAGACTCCCATGTTATTTGAATGATCTTTTTTGATTTTACCTTTATTGAAATTGTTGCAACATATGCCCTTAATGGCAAGCCCTCAGTTGCAATGTATGTAAAATATTCTTGATCCTTCCATGCAACAATATGTTCTTCAATTTTATTTCCATCTGCAAATGTGATTAGCCTAACTGCACCAATACCTCTTTTCTTTCTAGAAAGATAAACTGTCTTTTTTACATCGATTAACCAAGTTGGCAATCCTACAATATCACTAACTTTTCTCCAAACTTTGTCTTTTGATGTTTTTACTGTAATAGTTTTTTTTACAGAACCTGTGTGAAATGATTTTTTTGCAATTTTTGCCATATCATAACCTAAATTCTGATTAATTTTAAATTTTAGACGTACAACGATTTTTAATCCCCATAAAATAATAATATTCAATGGTATTTGGATGGGGAAAAAAGAAGCAAGAGGAATACGTAGAGAAAACTCCTCAGGAGAAAAAAGTTAAACTTTCTGATGTTCACAAAATCATGGCTGAACTTAATGAATTACGAAAATCTCAAACTATCTCCGAAATAAAGTATCTAAGAAATAATACAGAGCCTCTGATGGATGAACTAACAAAAATAGGAAATGTTCTCGAAAAAGATAATCTTAAAGTTGATGATATTGACAAGCATCTGTCAACTATTGTGATTAGAGGCAAAAAGCAGGTAATTAATGCTATCAAAAAAGATGTTGTACGTTTACCAGAAATCTTATCCATTGATGATGCAAAAAAACTTAACATCCTTCTGAATCAAATTCTTAAGAAACTTGGTGATGTTTTAGGAAGACAAACTCGAATAATTCACATCTTTGCAAAAAAATATGCAAATCAATTAAAAGGAAATCTTGAAATCATGAACAGAAACCATTCCGAAATTCGCAAACTACTAAAAAATTATGATTCTACCCAATCAACTTCTGACAAAATTATAGATACCCTAAATCAAATTAAAATTCTAAAAGAATCGCAGCTAGAAAAAAATCAAAAGATTGGCAACGCAAGTCAAAATATAAAATCACTCGATGAAAAAATTACTTCAAATCAGAATTCAATTGAGGGGATCAAGTCTTCTGATAATTACAAAAAGTATCTTGATCTGAAAAATACATTAGATGCGTTTACTGCTCAACGGTCAAAGATAAAAAATGAGGTTGACACACAATTTACAAAAATTTCACGTCCTCTAAGTAGATATGAGTATGGATCTTCTTTAGACAAAGAACAAAAAAATCTCTTGACTAAATTAATCAAGGAACCATTGGAAGTGCTTATTCCTCAAAACACAGATTCTATTATTGTGATTTTGGAAAATGTTAGAAAAGGAATTTCTTCTGGTTCTATTTCTGTAAAAGATATTGACAAGTCTTTGTCTCATATCACAGAAACTGAGGAACTACTTGATGGATTTGCAAAGCAAATTTCAGAATATTTAGAAAAACATGAAAAGATAAAGAATGATCTGAATTCTCTATATCCTGACGAACTTGTATCTTTGGAACGTGAGCTGGCTAAAAACACCTCATTTAAGGAAGATTCACAACTCAAATCTGAAACTTTTCAAGGCGAAATGAATGAAATTGATTCAAAGGTTCCACAACTTGTATCTGAAATTGAAAAGAAACTAAGACAATTCTCAAACACAAAATATACCGTATTGTTACCTTAAAATTAAATTAGTTCAAAACTGAAGATTTTTTGTGTTATTCAAGAAAAAAAAGTTTGAACGCAAGGTATTGATCCAAAAAGATGTACTTGATAGTATCTTATCCTATTGCCAAATGAAACATCCAAACGAAGCAATTTTGATACTAAAAGGAAAATCAAAAGATGGCGAAATCAAAATTGATGGACTTGTAATTCCTCCTTTTAGTGAAACTGGACCTACATTTGCAGGGTTCCCTCATTCGTTTTTACCGTTTGATATGAGCTATCTTGGAATTGTTCATTCTCATCCAAGTGGTTCAGCGGAACCTTCTGTTACGGATTCGAATAACTTCTTTGGGCTGGTCTCATTAATTGTAAAATCTCCTTATAATGATGATTCTATTTTTGCATGGGATAGTGGCGCAAATTCTATTCCTCTTTCAATTATCTGAAATATGCAAAATGTTTGTTAGAATTAATGAAACAAACTGACAAAACTTTATAACTTTTTGACTGAAAAGTGACAAAGGTTGAGACAATAACAGTTTGATGCTGCAATGTTTGACTCATCATCCCATCAATGACATACTTTTCAAAGTTAAGAGTTGGTATACTGTACATTTGAGCTGAAGCTTTCATTTTCTAATCCTCATAATAACAATTGCAGGTATTCCAAAATACATTCCAATATTTAGTAAAATCAAACTAATTCCATATCCCAAGACTTTCACTTCTGAATCCATATCAACATAGTTCAAAATTGATAAAATAGTCCTAGAGGATGTTTCCGATTTTTTCACTAATCTGGATGGGAGAAACAGGATTTCATAAAAATGAAATCATTTATGGAAGGCATGATGTCTAAAGAGACGGATGAAAAGACCAAGCAGGTAATAAAGAAAATACTTGATGATTTTGAAATGTATGCGGATGTTGCTAGATTTGCTATGCGTTTACTCAAAAAACAAGATGAGCTTGAAAAACAGATTAAAGAATTAAAACATGAAACAGAAAAAAATCATAATAGTAATTTAGAAAAAATTGTCAAATTGGATAAAGGATTAGATAAATTGCAAAAGAAGATGGACAGATAATTAATTCTAAAAGTACGGGTTATCTCTTGTAGGCGCCGCCACGGCCTTTGACTTTGACAATCATGATTAGCAGTTCCTTATTATTTACATCACAAAAAATTCTATAATCTCCTACTCTGAAACGAAAAAATGGCTCTCCTGATAGTTTTGAAAGATGCAAAAAAGGATTTTCTTCAACATCTGCTGTCTTTAATAAAATTCTCTTTCGATCTTTTTTTGGTAATTTCTTTAGTTGTTTATTGGCAGTGTTAGACCACTGTGCAATCCAACTCAAGCTTCTAGTTCTTTGAGAAGTTGGGCGTTAGTCTTGAAGTTACCGTTTTTAAAATCTGCAAGTGATCTCTGAATGTCAGATATATCTCTTGCATCAAGTGGTTCTTCATTTACGTAAGCTAAATTGAAAGTTCGATTAATCAAAGCCTCCATGGATTCTTTTGGATGATTCTTGAAAGCTGCCCATTTCAATTTTGATTCCTGTGATACTGACATTGAACTTTCTACCATAGGTACCCATGGGTACCCATAGTATTTATTTATTTAATTCGATTCTGTTAGCTTATCGTAGCTTTCTTCTCCGTGTTAACTTCCGTCGCCTGAAACGCCATGAGAGGGAATCAAACCCCCGTCACGTTACATGACCAGTTTAGGAGACTGGCGTCTTACCACTAGACTATCATGGCATGAAGAAAAAATGCCCCTGACTGTAACGTCTGATCAGGGGTCGTCTATATCATGATTCGGCAATCATGGACGAAGACGGAAACGTCAAAAGGCTTTCATTGTTATTTCTACAAGGTAGAAATTAAACGCTTTGGTTTCGTTAGGCTTGCATTTTGGATTATTGTCTTCCATTTGTTATCGCCTTTAATCTCAATTCCAGCTCTATCGGCAGGAGTGTTACCGTCTAGGCTCATGTGTGGCCTTGTGTAGTTATGATACAGTTTGATTCCTGTAATTGCTGGACTATCATCCTTTTTCAGGCCCCTAAAGACTTTTTCCCTGTCCCTGAACTCGCCATTCAATCTCTCCTGGATATTGTTATTTGCTACTTGATTTCTAAAATGAACTTCTTTTACGTGCCTGCTTGACTTGTGCAGGAAAGTTCTTTGGTGCAAATTCCTTCTCGAAGGCATCATTATAAGCTGGTAAACCGTCAGTTACAAAGACAGAAGGAACCTTCTTGGCTACCGTTTTTCCCATCTTTAGCAGGCTTCTAGCATCATGCTTGAACTTTGAATCTGCGACCTCTTGGGCAATCCAAAATCTGGTGTCGTTGTCCATCATGGCAAAAAGGTATTTTCTGCACCCTTTACCTTTAGCCATACTTCGTCTGCGTGCCATTTTTCACCTACTTGGGGGGGGGGGTTATGGTGTTTAGATAATCATCCATGAGTTTGATGTATTTCTTAATCCATTTGTAGATAGAAACATGGCTTATGTTGACACCCTAAAGTTTCAGGAACTTCTGGACCCATCTTAAGGATTCACCTGTAAAGTATAGCTGCATTGCACTGGCAATTATTTGAGGCGAGGCGTGCATCTTTTCAAAGCCAAGATTAAATGAAAAGTATTTTTTACAATCACCACACTGATACAACTGAATCGAATGTGTCTTGTTCTTTCTGATTCCTCTTTTTCTAATTTTAGATGATTTGCAGTGTATGCAGCAATCGGTTTGAATTTGTCCTACCGTGATTATTTTCTCTACTTCTTTTCTAATTGATAATGAAATCTCTACTGCATGAATGTGCTTGCAGCAGGTCTTTCTAAATAGACGATCCTCGCAGGAACAAGACCATCCAAACTCGGTAGAGACAACATCATGCTGGATATTTCCTCTACTTTGTGAATTGACCCTGTAATGATTCTCATCTATTCTGATAATCTGATCTTGTCTTTTAACTATTTGTTTTCCTCTTTGCTGTCTTGCGTTCATGCGTAAGACCTCTTGAAAATTAAAATAGAATAATGAGAATCAAAAAATGAGGGCTCAGATCATGCCGTGATCATCATTTGATCAGACGAGAGTTGGCTCATTATTGCCCTCATTTTTACTCGCTTCATTGTTATTTAGATAAGAGTACTCTTATTTAATAATTACTAGTAAACGTACTCTTAATATAGTCAAGGTTTTGGAATACATTATGACACGTTGGAAAAAAGATGAGACAAATTTCAGAGTGGCCGTAAGTACTACTAGCAAGTTTAGTAAACTTTGTAGAATCCCACCAAAAGTTTTAGAAGTGTTACATAATCCTGATCACATTGAATTTGTAATAAAAGGTAAAAAAATAGAAATTATAGGATCTGCCTAAGATGATCTCCACATCTAACCCAATCGGGAACGCGGGGGGGGGGGGGAGGTTCGCAAAAAATTTACTTTTCTTTGGTGACAATCTAAAGATTCTAAGGGAACAAATTAGTGATGAATCAGTTGACCTAATCTATCTTGACCCGCTTTTCAATTCAAAAGCAGATTACAATATTAGACTTTATGCGTAATCGCCACTTGCAAATTTTTCGAAAGATTTAGATCCGCCTTGATCGCCGCCACATGCAATGGAGTCCCCCGAACAGACCATACGAAGGCTGCAAAGGGAGCTCAAAGAGAATGCCAAGACGATCAGGCAGAAGGACAGGGAAGTCAGCAAGCACAGCAAGGCAGTCAGCTCTCTCCGCGAGCGGCTGGAACTTGAGGATGGCCTGTGGGCAACGGGTACAGACAGGCTTGGCACGGCCTGCGCCACAAAAAAAAAAAAAATTTGCAAGTGCGATTACGCATAAAGTCTAATGTGTTTTGTAATGTCAGGACTCCCAACTGTCTTGAATCTTCTATCTCCTAAGATAACCCATCTCATGAAAATCTAAAAGTCTTGGACAGTATTGTGATAGGAACAGTCTTTCTTTTTGGCTGGATATCTGCATCCAACCTCAAAGAGGAAATCATCAACATCATCTTTTGTCATTGTCTCAAAATTTGCGTGATTAATGATTTCATCAACTTTGTGTAGCTCTCTTAGCGTCTTTCTGATCGCTGTTCTACCGTCCCGAAGCATTTAGGACCTTGAAATATCTATTAATTAGTGCCCAATTTCCAGCATTCAGGTCATTTTCTAGAGCTTTGAGAACATTTTCTATGTCTCTTTCAATCCCGTGAATGTCTTTGTCGTCTTTGATAACATTGAGATTGTTTCGTGTTCTAGACATCATAGAAACTCCTTGGAAAATCAGTAACTAATGAGTTGTCGAGGAATTGTGGCTTTGGCAGTTTCTTGGTGTAAGCTTTATAACCTTTTTTTAAGATACTTTTAATGAATTGTTCAATTACAAAACCTATTTACTTTTTCTAGGCGCATCCCTTGCTATCAGTATTGGGTTGCAGTATGCCCTTCCCGGTGGAATTGGATTAGCTGCTGCACTGGCAATCTTTATTGCATTTCCATTAATTCTAAGAAGACGATACATGAATCGTATGCGTGGTTATGGCGGTGATTCTGAAACAAGAGGTGGTGGATTTTTTGGACTTGGTTCATCAAGAGGCTCAAGTAAAGTTAGATATGTCTGCCTTGTTTGTAACAGCAAACACAATGGCGGTACTTGTCCACGTTGTGGATCAAAAATGCAACGTGCTGATTTTTAATTGTGAAAGAAAATGGCATTAGAAGAATTAAGAAAAAAAGTACTATACCAAAACTCTATTGAGATATGGATTGGAGCAAGTAAAGAAAAAAACATAGACTGGTTTGATACTGAAAATTATAAAAAATTCATTGCCTTTCTTCTAAAAAATGATCTAAATATGAAACAAATGTCCATTTGCTTTGATGAATCAGACAAAGCATCTGAAGACGGTCACAGCAAAAAAGTATTTGCTAATAATTTGGCTGCATTAAAGGATGAAAATTCATCATGTTATTCAATCAAATTGAATGATAGTGCTATTGAATTAATTCGAAAATTTGACCTCTAGTTTTATTATCGTTTTAACTTTGGATTTACTATTACATCAAGTGCATTCCCAATAAAGACAAATGCAAGACCTGTTATCGCAATCATTACTCCTGGCGGCATTATCCACCACCATAATCCCCTTGCTGCTGCACCAAAAATATTAGCGTCATGTAAGATCTGTCCCCATGTTGGAAATGACGGATCCCCAAGTCCAAGAAAACTAAGACCCGCCTCGGTGGTGATTGCAGCTGGAACAGATATTGCAATGCTTGCAAATGCATAAGGCAATAGTTGTGGCAAGATATGCCTGAGAATTATTTTGGAATCTTTTTGACCCATCATGTTTGCAGCATCTACATAGCCTCGAGTCTTGATTTGAAGTGACATACTTCTTGCCACTTTTGCAATTCCTACCCAACCAAAAATCATCAAAAATCCCACCAATACAAATATGCTATTGCTAATTGTCACTGAAAGTATGATGAGAAACGGAAGTGCTGGCAATGCATAGATTACATCATTGAATCTCATCATTGTCTCGTCAGTTTTCTTACCCTTGAATCCTGCATAGATCCCATAGAGCAATCCCATAATCACTGATGCAATTGCAACAACAAGGCCAATGAATAATGCAAGTGGTGTTCCCCACAACAATCCTACTGCTAAATCACGTCTTAACTCATCAGTACCCATTATTCCAAAAGCTTTACCTCCAATGATTAATTTTGATTCGGGAATCTGAGCTTCAGAATTTACTGAATATACATCTACTGAAAAAATATAATTCCCTTTTAGAGGTTCATTTGTTTGTGTTTTGGAAAAAACAATATCTTCAGCTGATAGTCTATCAAATGTAAATGCAAATAGTTCCGATTGCAATGACAAGTTTTTCTTTATAGCTCCATCTGTTGAAAAAATTCTCTCACTGTGACTAGTTTTTGAATTTGAGAATGGAAGAGATGTTGATAACAATTCAAGTTTAATGCCATCAGGTCTAATTACTGTCATTTTCAGTAAAGGAGAACCGGAATATTCTGATGAAAACTCGTATATGAAATCATTTGGAAAATCGTCATAATCAAAATTCACTCCAAACTGATGCGATGTGAGTGAAATTTCTCCTCTTGAATTTGTTTGAATGTTTGGAGTCTCTAAAATTTTATGCTCTGGAATTTTTTCTGTTATTATGAGGTTTACCCAAACTGGAATTGCAACTTTTGGATATGAAATCCAACTACCGGGGTTATTCCATTCTTGAAAAGTCTCAACTGGAATAGCAATAATGGAAATTATTGATGTTGCAACAAGAATTGCAAGAATTGTGATGCCTGCAATGCCCATCCTGCTTTTAAGAAATTCTTGTTTTATTTCTTGAGGCGATATGCTACTCATTGACCTGTCCTCACTCTTGGATCAAAATAGCCATAAAGCAAGTCTGCAATGAATATGCTGACAAGGAAGAATACTGTTAGAATGTATGTTGCACCAATAATTATTGGAAGGTCCATTACTGTGATTGCCTCAAAGTACAGTCTTCCCATCCCTGGCCAGTCAAATACCGCTTCCGTGATAATTGCACCGCCAAGAGATCCTGATAAACTAAGTGCCAAAATTGTTATTATCGGGGGGGCTGCATTTTTTAAAGCATGAGTATAGATTATCCTATTTTGCTTGATCCCAATGGTCTTTTTTGCCATGATGAAGTCTTCTTGCATGATTCCAACCATGAAATTTCTTACCAAGTAAGCCCATGAGCCAAAACCAATCATTACAATTGTAATTAACGGCAATGTCATGTGATACAACAGTGCCCCAATGTATCCTGGATCTGATGATGGGATATCTGGAGTTGCCCTAGCTGGAAATATCTGCCAAGTAAATGCAAACAGGAATATCATTAACATTCCTATCCACCATACAGGAAAACTAGAACTAATTATTGCAAAACTTGATGTAACTCTATCAATAAGAGAGCCCACCTTATTGCTAGATAGTGCTCCAAGAAATATTCCTATGACTGAGATGATTATTGTAGCTGTTGTAAAAAGAAGAATTGTTCTTGGAAGTTTTTCAAAAATGATGTCCTTTACATCGGAAGAACCTGCGTCACTAATTAGAAATGTTGCATGTCCAAAATCAAGCAGCATTATCTTGTACATTGTAAGGCCTATTCTTTGAGGAGAATACCACGGTTCGTCTAGCCCTAAAACTTTGATCCTCTGGTCTATCTGATTCTGAACAAAGGCTTCAAATTCCCCAACTGATGAAAAGCTTTCAGCTATTGCAGGGTTCTCTGTTATCTCAGTTCTTACCTGAAAGGTAATTCCTTGTTTTAGTATTGTATCCATATTGGAACCAACAAGGGCAATTGTAATCAATAATGTAATCATCAAAACGCCAAACATTGTAATCATTCTTGTGGCGGCGTATCTCTTTAGACCCAATGACCTCAAATATTGAAATTAGTTTATAATAATTTCAATTTCTTCATTTCAGGCTCTTTACATCAATCTTTCCAACAAACGCCTTGTTTTTTACAATCACAATAGGACGTAAGATTAGTCCTGGATACTTAACCATTAATTTGATTAGATGTTCATCCGTCTTTTTGTTATTCCCCAAATCTAGTTCTTTGTACATTTTGTCTCTCTTTCTGAGGAGTTCTAATGGCTTTTTTCCTGTCATTTTGATGATCTTTTTTAGTTCTGTATCTGAAAGTGGGTCTTTGAAAAAATCACGCTTCTCAATATCTGCGTTCATTCTCTCCATTTCTGTAATTGCTTTTTTACATGTGATGCATGTAGACTTGTGGTATACCTTCAATTCATTTTTAATGCCTAAAATGGCTTAAAAATTGTTTAGAAAAATAAAAAATGCTGTTATGCACAGCAGATGGATTTTTTAAAAACTTCAGAATTTCTTTCAAAATTACATTCTTTGCATAAATGCCAACTTCTTTTCTTTAGAAATGAAAATGCCGAATCATAACTAATAGAATACATTTTTCCGCCACAAGATGGACAGGATAATGGAATGTCTATCTTCATGAAATAATATTATGTGGTTTTGAATATAAGGCGCACGTAGAATTTATCAATCGTTCATGAGCTTTGAATTTCCTTATTTTTGGGTAGAGTTTTATTTTTTAAATAAGAAAAAATTCAAATTCTTCTACTTTCATCTATTAGTAAGATGATTTGTGCTGCATGTGAGACAAGAAAACATTTTGAATGTATTGATTGCATGAATAACCATAAAACACATCTATGTGCCTGTGATTGTCATGATGAAAACACTGAACCTCACCAAACTGGAAAATCTCACTGATCTTAATTCTTGAATTTTCTTTCAATCTCTTGTGCCATAGCTTCTAACTGACTTGTGTCTCCCAACTTTCTGTAGGTTAACTTTTCAAGGGTTTTGATGATACTAATTGCCGCTCTATATTGTGGAATATCTGGCTCATTTAGTTCTCCATACATGCCTATCCCGTGAATCCCATTTTTTTTTGCAAACCCTAGAATCAATCCATTGAATCCTGTAATTATTGATTTTTGAGGGGTTGTCTCTACATTGAGTCCTTCCATCTGTTTTGTTAGTTCTATGGATGTTGTTGTAATGTATGTCTTAGGACTGTTGTCTAAAACTCTGTTGGTGTGAAAACCTCCAAGCGTATAGATGAACTTCGCAGAATATTTTTTTGCAACATCAATTACATCCTGACACAAAGCGTTTATCTCACTATTTCCTTGAGGTTGTCCTTTGCCTCCACCAAATATTATCAAGTCGTCTGTATACTTGTATTCCCAACTCTCATTTGGAAGATCAATGTATCCTCCTCTGTCAACTACATATGACGGATGTGGTGTCTTTGCAATTCTGAATAATTCTGTTCTTAAAGAATCGTTGATAAAATTTACTACAATACTCCCAACATTTCCCATATCTTGCATTGCTGCAATCACAATCGGTTTTTCCACATTCGGTTCTTCATCTTGTGTGAATTCCATAATTTTTCTGAAATGTAATGAATTTTAAACCTATACTGAGATTAAAAAAATCCAAAGAAATTCTTTTTATGTATAATATTTTTTAAAGCCCTTATCTGTTGGATACAGTTCAACTTTAATTCCCGTAAATCCTTTTTTCTTGATTACTTTCATTAACCCCTGTTCCTCTAAATCCTTCAAAATCTTTTCTAATTTTTGATTATCAATATCTAGATTTTTTTGAATATTATTGAAATCTTTGGTACCTTTGTTTAGCTCTCCTAGAACTTGCGTCTCTATGTTTTGTGGTCTTTGGGATGATTCTTGCTTTTGTGGCGTTTCAAATGATTCTTGTTTTAGTTCCATTCTTGGATTATCTCGACTAAACTGGTTTTCAGTAAATGAAGCTCCATCTTTTTTTTGCCATTTTCTCACTAGACGAGGAATTATTCTTGCCAGTGGAATCAGAAAAAATATCAAATAAATCCACATAAAACCGTGTTCTGTCATGCCTAAAGTGACATTATTGATTCGTTATTTGTTATTTTGTATAGTGAATTGATATCATTTGAGCCTACGTTCTTCATCGGGATTTTTTCCTATATTATAGAACCATATCATATTTTAACTCTTGTGAAGATTTAATTTATTTTTTAATGATTTAAAATGACCTGAAAGATTCATAAGGCAAAAAAATAACACATCGACAAATTATGGAAACATCCCTCGAAACAATTGGTACATTGGAATACGTTCTTGACAAGTACTCCAAAATCTGGAGTTGGAAAATTTCTGGTGATCGTGCAGTAAGTATGATCTCACGGCTAATTTCTGAATCTTGGTATGGTGAAAATGTAAACGAAGTAATCGTCCCTGACAGCACTGAAAACATTAAACAAATCAAACTAATAATGGATAGATATCCTCTTGAAATTTTATCAAAATATGTATGGCAAAGAAAAATTGTTAAGACTTATGCGCCAAAACCTGTTTTACCTCCAATTAAACATAAGCTAAAACGTGCAAAAGCTGGCAAACAATTCCGAGGAAAGCTTTTGAATTTCCAAAAAGAAGGACTAGACTTTTTACTAAAATCTTCTGGCAATGCGTTACTAGCTGATGAGATGGGTCTTGGGAAAACTGTCGAGACATTATCTTATGTGGCTACTGAAAAGCAAACATTTCCTGTACTTGTTGTTGCACCATTAGTTACATTAACTAACTGGGAGAGAGAGATTGGAAAGTTTCTAAAGAAAAAAAGTGGAAATGGACGAATATTAGAATCAGAATCACCTAGCGTTACACTTATTCGAACTGGAAAATCTAAACAACTTCCAAAGTCTGATATTTATGTAATTAACTATGAATTGCTTTTCAAGAGAAATTCTGATTTATCAAAACTTGGAATAAGAACAATAGTTTGTGATGAGGTACAGAATCTAAGGTCAAAAACTACTCAGAAATACAAGGCAGTCAAAAAACTTGCAGCACTTCCATCAGTATTGTACAGAATCGGTCTTTCTGGTACTCCGATTTACAATCGTGGTTCAGAAATATGGCCAATTATTGACATCTTAAAGCCAGGACTGCTTGGTAACTTTAAGGAATTTTGTGAGTACTTTTGTTATGTAAATGAAAAGGGAAAAGCCATTGTTTTAGAAAACAAACGAGCCTCGCTTAGACATGAATTACAAAAACATGTAATGCTTAGAAGAAAAAAATCTGATGTATTAAAAGAACTCAAAGACAAGGTTCGTTACAAAGAAGTTATTGCATCTGATACTGATTACTATCTTGAAGAACTTGACAAAATTTGGAAGAAGCTTGAAGAAGAGCAAAAAGATGCAGAAACTGTATTCTCAAAATCTGCATCTTATCAACGAGCAATTCAAAGCGAGAGACAAATTGCAGGCGTTGCAAAGCTTCCTCATGTAATTAATTTTGTTAAAAATATTATGGAGATTGAAGAAAGTGTTGTAGTGTTTTGTCATCATAAGGTAATTCATAAACTACTTCATGAAAGTCTCCAGGAGTTTTCCCCTGTTTCTATAATTGGTGGACAAACAGATTCATTTAGACAAGATCAGATTGATAAATTCCAAAAAGGAGAATCAAAACTAATGATTGCCGGTCTTCGTGCAGGAAATATTGGAATCAACTTGACAAGAGCAAAATATGTTATCTTTGCAGAACTTGATTGGAGTCCTGCAATACATCGACAAGCAGAAGATAGATTACACAGAATAGGTCAGAAAAATACTGTCTTTGCATACTACTTGATCGGGAATGGAACTCTCGATGATCATGTTGCCGATATCTTGGTAGATAAGAGCTTTGAGATTGATACAATTATGGATGAATCTGTTGACAACTTTGAAAATAAGAACAAGGCAGAGCTAATCTTAGCTCAAATACAAGACAAGATTCGAGCAAAATAACTAAATCTTTAGCCTGTCTTTTAATTTAGATAATTTTTCAGTAATACTATCTTTTTTTGACTGATCCATCTGAAAGTTTTGAATCTCCTTTACAATCTCATCAACTAAACTGAGAATCTCTACTTTTTGTTTGGGTTCATCAAAATTGGTCTTGTCAAATCCATCCACCTCTGTTTTGTCAATCTTCTCTACTCCTTCAGGCAATATCTCGTAAACTTTGACAAGTTTGCCTTCTAGTCTCTGTGGTGACATTAGAACAAACTGATTTTTTCTTAATTTCTCTAAATCTTTGGTTAGTTTATCTTCCGATGTTCTAAGAATGACTGCAATCTGTTCTATGGTGCAAGACTTTATCTGAAGAAGACGTAATATTTTTGCCCATGTTGGAACATTATTGCTCCAAAGAATCTCTCTGGCAAGATCTGTAATCGAAAAAGAACCATCACTATTCAACGATACCAGTTTTCTGTCTTTAAGTGAGGCAAGGGCATCGAGAATTCTTCCAACTCCTAGTCTCTTCAACTCTGAATTCTCTAGACTATTTTCATTAAACGTACCATTCTTTTCAATTGCCAAGTTCAAAACTTCTAAATCAACAGTACCTAGTTTTCTCATGATCTGTGTTATCCTCTAGGATTTATCAGCTTTTTCATGATTGTCAAAAATGTTTTTTCAATAAATACTTGATTTGGCTTTTGTTCTTGAAGAATATATGTGGATTCCAATAGTTAGATTTATGGTCAATTATCAACTTCCAAAATTGCCTTATGGCTATAATGAACTAGAACCATTTATTGATACAGAAACGATGAAGATTCATCATCAAAAACATCATCAAACATATGTTGATGGGCTTAACAAGTCCCTTGAACAAGTTGGAAGTGCGTTACATCCTCAGTATATCTCATCTGTTCTCTCCGATTTAAAATCAATCCCTGAATCAGGACGAAGTGCAATCAATTTTTTTGGTGGAGGTTTTGAGAATCATAGACTATTTTGGGAAACAATGACTCCAAAAAATGATAGTAAACCTGGTGGAAAACTGGAAGATTCAATTGATGTTTATTTTAATAACTTTGAGAATTTTAAGAAAGTTTTTTCAGAAAAAGCAACTGCAATTCAAGGAAGTGGTTGGTGTTGGTTGGTTTTCAATCAAACTTTTAATAAAATTGAAATCATTACAACCCCAAATCAGGATAGTCCTTGGACCATTCAAAAAATACCTTTGTTGGGATTGGATGTTTGGGAGCATGCATACTATCTAAAATACCAAAACAAAAGACCTGATTATATTGATGCCTGGTGGAATGTTGTCAACTGGGATTATGTGGGAAATCGTTTCTCAGAGATTTCTGCATAAATTGTTTAATTTGGACAAATTCTTTTAAAGAAAAATCGTATTTTTCATTTAATGAATAAGAGTCTAAGATATATTGCATTTCTTGCAATCATTCCCTTGTTTACTGCAGGATTGACAACTGATTATTTTACAGATGCTGAAGCTTACAAAAGTCAAGGCGTTTCGAATCCAAAGTTTGATTCACGAACTAAAGTCTGTGGATTGCAGTTATGTTCTGAAATTCCAGGCGGCAAAGCTGCATGGGAAGAACAGCGAGGACAAACAACCCCTGTAGCACCAGTTATGGAAGAAGAAACCATGATGGAAGAGACTATGGAAGAAGAAACCATGATGGAAGAGACTATGGAAGAAGAAACCATGATGGAAGAAATAACTGAAGCAGACTTGGGATCTGTACTTAGATTATCAAGAGCAAACGTTCCAACAGATATTCCGTTGCATCAAGGACATTATAACGGTGGAGATGTTTATTTCATCATCACTGATTCTAGTGATCCTACTCATGCAGAAATTATTACAGAGAATCAAGGATGGCAAGTAGAACTTGCTCCTTTATTGGCAAATGCTCCTGTTGAAGCACTTTCAAAAACATACATGTTTACCAACGGCATTGAAGGCGATGGTGTTCATGGATACCAAGGTGAAGTCTTTACAAGTACTCCTGCACAAGCAGATACGTACAGTGCATTGACCTCACATGTTCACGTAACATGGAATGATAGTGCAACATCAAGAGTGCTTGATTCAGACGCAATGATTATGGAAGCAGCTAACAACGGAGAAATTACATTAACTGAACTTGATGTAGTTTTGAATATGCCACAAATTATTTGGCCTGAAGGTCAGATGATGGTTAAAGAAGATAAAACTTTGACTGATGAAACACCATATGGTGGTGGTCAAGTTCTTGATATCGACACAGACGAGATGACTGTAACTTTCATTGCTCATCGTGGATGGGGTCCAGATGGTAGAACTATCTATTACATTGTAACAGATGCTACTCCAAGTGGCCCTGCAGGAATGATGGGTGTTGTAAGTGCACCAACATCTGCAAGCTTGATTACAAATTCAGCAGCAGTAGACTTGTTTCAGTTCAAAAATGGTCTGATTGGTTCTGGTCCATTAGGATTCCAAGCAGGAATAGCTGCAGGAGCTCCTGGTGATGTTAACTATTCTCCAATGTGGAGAATCTTCATGATAGGATGGGATAATCCTGATGAAGCACAATTATTAGAAACCATAGATGACATGAACGCATACAGAGAAGCTGGCTTGATCGGTATTGGTATTGCACGTCCAATGGATAGTGACCACATTGTTAACTGTCCATTTATTGACCCATTTCAATAAGATCTAATCTCTTTTTTATTTTTTAAATCCTTTACAACTGTTAATTTTAATTAAAAAATTCTAACAAATTTTCAGAGAATTAAGTACCTGATTTATCTTTGATTATGAGAATATTGTGACATGAGTATTGCTGGAATGTATATGTTAAATACAGTCGAGTACAAACCAGAAAAAATCAAACAAGCCCTTGACATGCTGTATGTGGATAGGGTAATTGAATTTCGTGAGTTGTCCCTAGTACTCCTTAATGAAAAGGCACTACAAAAAATGCCACACTGGAAAGAATTTGTTTTGAATTTCTGCATGGATGTTGAACATGCTTTTAAGACATGGTCTGGCCAAAGCGCTCTTTCAGATACTTCTCCACAAAAAGCTTTGACACTGTTAAGACAGTTGGCACATGACAAGACAACCATGAACCAACTTACTCACATGCTTAATTTATCATGTACCATTTCAATTGAATTTAAAGAGCTTTACAAACGTCTAAAATAATCTCTTTTTTATTTTTGATTTAAGTAAATAAATTCAATTATAGTTTTAAATAAAATAATTTTGGTTTTGTACAAGACAGCATCATCAAAAGATGATTAACTCGATACAATTTTAGTTATGATTGATTCATCTGTTTAGAACAACAAATCAAGTCACAATCTTCTTCATCACAAGGTTTTGTAACTTTAAGTTCGAGACCACATTCTGAACAAGTATATGTTTGTCCCTCTGCCATATTTCCCATATTATATTCAAAAGATCGGTTACTATTAAGTCAAAAATAAAAAATGGAATTAGGTATTTAGTTTCTGTTCAAATACCGACATGATATATCCCATTATCTCTTTGTTCAGAGTTGCAAATGATTTTGTATTTTGATTAAATGTTTTAAACGCCTGTTTTGTTGCTTCAGATGTATTTGTAGCAATTTTATTTTGATGTGCATATGCTTGAAGAGAGACATCTGTAATGTCACGGATAGTTCTCAGAACAGAATCAGGTACATCCATTTTGTAACCTGCTTTAGTTGCATATTCTTGTTCCAAAGAAATTGCTGAATTAATCACAGTTTTCCATGCATCTATGTAGTCTTTCTGAAGTTTTGAGACTGATTGATGATATTTGGGAGTAGATTTTTCGACCTCATTAAAAAATCGCTCAATATTTTTTTTAGATACCCCAAAAAGATCTTTTGACTCTTTTGAAGATTTGTTCATTAATCATCTAAGAAATACATTTTAGATAAGACTAACTATAAAAAAACTAAACAAATGTTTAAAGGACTAAGCAGGAACAGATAGTTTTCGTAGATGGTTATAGTGTGTTCTCAAGAAATCCATAGTTCTCCTATCTTCATTTTTATCAATTGGTGCTCCATTTGCAAGAATGCTGAGATATTTTAGATTAGATTCTAATTGATGAATTGATCTTTTAATTCCTTCCTCATAATTCATTCCCAAAAATTTTATAATCCTATCCTCTGTTTGCAAAATATCCTCTTCCAAATTTTTGATCTCTTGAGAAATATCACTCTGCATTAATATTACAAGTACAATATTAAAAATAAATTTGATTCTTGAATTTCTTAATTATTGTAAAGATGATCGAAAAAAATTAAACAGATTTATCATTAACTAATTTAAAAAATAGAAATACACAAGAAATAGAAAAAGATCCATCCACAACACATTCGCTATGGAACGGCCCTGTATGTGAGAGTGTTAAAATTTTCTATTGAAAATTTTAGCCTCTACCGATTCTGAAAATGGCTGTACTGCATGTTGGGCAAGTGCCCTTAATTGCAGGTTTACCGTTTTTCATGGTGTAAGGTCCAGCGTCTTGAATTTCACGTTTATCTCGGCACTTTACACAATATCCTATTGTCATAACTGCAGTAGGCTCTATGTTCTATTAGCAAGAACTTGTTGAACTTTTTTAACTAAAAAGCAAATCTACGATCTTGATTATTGTGAAACATGATATTTTTTTTGTATAGGGTGTTTTTTTGATCAATTTAGGAACAAATAATCCAAATTTCTTAAATAATATGCATATCATTGACCAAAATATTTAGTCAAAATTTTAACTGATGTGTATTTGTAACGTGATATATTGATCTAAATCTTTATGATTTGTCACACTTTTCCAAACATAAATTTTTGCAGTAAATTAATCAAGTTCAATTGAAGTATGTTTTTTCTTTCCATTAAATTTCTCAAAAATTTTCTAGGTTTTCTATAATCGAACTTTTCTTTGTGATTATTTTACCTGGATTGAGTATATTTTTAGGGTCAAAGAATTTTTTGATTTCCTTGAATACTTTGTAGTTTTTAGATCCATACTGCTTTTCGATAAATTCTGAGCGTGCAAGGCCATCGCCATGCTCAGCAGTTATAGCTCCCCCTAGTTTGATTATTTGATCAAAGTACTGAATCGCAATATTTTTGATAACTGTAATTTTTTTTCGATCTGCAATCAGACGAACATGAATGTTTCCATTTCCAGCATGTCCATATACGATTGATCTTGTTTTGTATTTTTTGTCAATCTTGTTTAAAACTAAAAATAATTTTTGAAGATTTTCTAAAGGTACTACTGCATCTTCAATGACATGCGGGATTCTTTTTTCTTTTTTTATCGATTTTAAACTATAATATAATGATGAATCTCGGTATTTCCACCATTTGAAAATATCTGAATCCCTCTTTAATTTTTTAATAATTTTCCCTGTGATAACCAATTTAATCTTATTTTCATTTGAACTAATATTTTCATCATATTCTACGAAGAGCAGGCATTTAGTTCTCTTACCGAACTTGAACTTTATTTGATTAAGTGTTGTTTTATCTACAAATTCAATTGCTGATGGTTTACTTTCATTGATTTTAATGCAATTTTTTATTGCATCTCTGACTGATTTGTACTCTATTACAAAAAGAATTCTTTTTCTTGGGTTATATCTGATCTTAAGCTTTGCTGATAAAATAATTCCAAGTGTTCCTTCAGAACCAATGAATAGTTTATGGGAATCATTAATTGAGTTTACTTTATCAATTCTGTATCCTGAAGAATTTTTTGTCACATTTGGAATATGTTTTCTATCAATTTGTTTTGTGAATTCTAAAATCTTTTTTCCAATCCTTTTGTTTTCTGGAAGAGTAATTTTATTTCCATTTCCATCGATAAATGTAATCTCTGTTACATTATCAATTACGCTTCCATACTTTAAACTTCTACTTCCACTGGAATTATTTCCTAACATTCCACCAATTGAACAAAAAGAACCAATTGACGGATTTGGTGGAAAGAACTTTTTGTGTTTTTCAAGTTTTTGGTCCAGTTTACCTTTTATTGTACCTGGGCCTACAGTAACATGGTCTTTAGTGAGCCTGATTGAATCAAAATTTTTCATTTCAAGTATTATCCCATTGTTTAATGCACTTCCAACAAGACCTGTTCCTGCACCACGCACAGTAACTGATATTTTGAATTTTTTTGCAATTTTTACCGCATTGATTACGTCTTTTTCATTTTTAGGAACTACTATTACCTTTGGAATAATTTGATAAGAACTTGTATCAACTGAATAAAATTGTCTAAATTCTTTTTGAGAAAATACATCTCCCTGAATTGTTGAATGTAATGTTTTTAGAATTGATTTTTTCATGTGGTGAATCTAAATTTTAATTCTATAATAGTCCCATCTTTCAGGATCAAGCTGAGTTACAAACTCTGCTTGTTCTCCTCTGCCAATTCTTGCTTTGATGACATCGCGTAATGCAAAACTTGTTAGATACTTGTATTTCATAGACAAAGCCTGCATAATGAACAAATGACGCATCTCGCTTCCACCTTTTAGTCCCCAATACCCCATCTTCAATGCCAGTGGTTCTAGAAATATTGTATTTCCTAGACCATAATTCTCATCTCTAACCTCTTCACGCAGATTATATTTTTCGAGCGCTCCCCCTTTGACAAATCCTATAATTTCTCCATTTTTATCATTTAGTCTGAGTGTGTTAATGATTATCTGCGGATCATTGATAGATTTCTCAAAATTCTCTTTTTCAAATTGCAGTGGTCTTGGAAGCTCCAAAAAGATCTGATATAGTGCCTTGATGAAATTTGGATCTTTTCTAGTTGTCATAGATTCTATTGTTGGAGTAAGCTTGAGATTTTCATAAGCATAATCTGCTTGAATGGCAATCTCTTGCTGTCTGATTTTCATAAACGACAACACAGTATCGAAAAAGTTCTTTCTTATCTCTTTTGGAAGAACCTTGAGAATTCCTTTTACCATGTCTGGTTCTTTGTTTAATAATTCTTCAAAATAAGCAACCGAACTTCTAATGATCAATGATGGTCTCCATGCAAGTGCGTGTGCATTCATCTTAGCCATCTCCATTGCTTTAGCAAAATCTCCTAATGCGTAACCGCTGATTCTATCTGCAACTGATAGATACTCGCCAATTTCCATAATATGTTGTTGATATTGTCGGTTACTTCTTGTTAAATCCGAATTTTGAAAACACTGTTTAATTTGTTCTTCTGCATTTTTTCTGAGCTCATCACTCCAAGGATATGTTGTCCTTAAAATCAACACCTTAATAATTTCTAAATCTATATTTGTAGTGTCAATTAATTGACGGAGTTTTTTATCAGTTGAGATAAATTTTATAACATTTTTCTCATGTGGCTTATCTACACTTTTTTCAGGATCAAAATCATGAAATAATGCGGCAACATACAGATATTTTATATCCTCATCCGTAAATTGTACCTTATCTTGTTTTATAGCTAAAAGTGAAAAATATGTTACTTCTAATTCATGATTGATGTTATGATACCCGTAATAATCAACTCCAAGACCTTGACTTTCAAATAAGTCAATAGTAAAATCTAACATCTCAACATAACAATCATTCTCTAATCCATTTTGTACCATTAGATTGAGAATTTCCTTTCTCATTGAATGTGTATTTGCAAATTGTTGCAATAACACTCGATCATAATTCTTGTTTTTAAAGATGACATAAGCAGCCTGGAATCTGTTTGATTTTTTATTGATTTCTTAGAAAGATTCAATAGAATTATGGTCTGGCTAATTTTAGATGTCATTGAACCTGGATTTACTTGAAATTTTGATGAAGTTTAATGAAAAAAACTCTTCAGAGTATTTGCTTTACCTAGATGATGATACTTTTCCAGTCACATCCGTATCGATATCGAATTCACCTACTCCTGTTAATGAACCCACTATTCGTGGAGGTGTATATTTCTCAGACACATTTACCTACAAAATGAAAGGAGTGATTGAAGACCTTTCTGTGATTCCACTACTAACAAAAAAAATGCTTGGCCCTAACACTGAATTTAGTGAACTCAAAATCTCAACTCAAATTGAATCTAATGGGAAAGTGATGAATCTTGAAATCTTTACTAATCTAACAAACAGCGTACAGACCCCAAATTCTATTGAACTTAGTATGATAATAGTCAAACTAGAATCTATCTAGTTGACTTTTACATATTTATCATACTTTTCTCTGCGTTCCTCATCTGAAAGCACTTCATAAGCTTTGTTTAATTCTGCCATCGCTTCTTCAGAATTTTCTTTTGTTTTGTCTGGATGGGTCTTCATTGCAAGCTCTCTAAATTTATTTTTAATTTCTTCTTGAGTTGCATTTCTTGAAACCCCTAGAACCTCATAGTAGTTTGGGATCTCATTTTTTCTTGCAGCATCACGAAACTCTTCATCCTCTTTTGTATTTTCTCTCTTTCCTATGTCTTCATAATCATCTCCCCAGTCAGAGTGATATTTTTCATATGTCCTATCTTTTTTTGATTCATGTTCCTCATTATCATATGATGTTTTTCTTCTAAGTACGGTATCTCTTGCTAAAAATAAAAAGATCATAATTATTGCAATTGCAAAACTGCCAAAAAGTATTATCTTTTCTTCATCAGAAACTTCAAGCTCCGTGTTTAATTCATCAGTTTGCGCATATGCTATTTGTAATCCTCCAATGATAAATATAGAAACTATAAAAATATCTAGTTGTTTCAATTTTTCTTACCTACGATAATCTGAAATCTTCTTTTGCAGTATTAAGAACAACATGAGTGATAGTGTTTTCCACATTAGGAATGGCCGCTAAACCCTTTACAAACTTACTTAATTCACTTCGCTCCTTGAATTTTGCAATGATCAATGTATCTGTAGAACCCGTAATATCATAAACCCCACACACATTTTCAAATTTTGATATCTCATTTTCAATATCTTCAATTTTGTCGTTTTTTGCTATAATTTCAATAATTGCAGTAAGTACGTATCCTAGTTTTTCATGGTCAATAATTGCAGTATATCCATGAATGATCTTCTCTTTTTCTAATTTTTTGATTCTAGATAGTACGGTGACGGTTGACATTCCAAGTTTTAATGCAAGTTGTCTAGCTGACAATCTTGCGTCAACCATTAAATTTTTGAGAATCCTCTCATCTGTCTCATCCATCTTCCTAGTTCATATTAACAAAAAATTTATTTAAATTTTCAGTGAATAAGTGAAAATCTGTCCAGTTTTATTGAATAAATTTTGGTGTTGGTTTTTCAGATTTAATACAAATGTTTTATTTTATGGTTCATGGATGAAATCCAAGACCTTGTAGAAAAGGGACAATCATTTCTGAAAGATGGGAAATTTAATGATGCTCTTGGGTTCTTTGAACGAGCACTCCTTTTGAATCAAGAGGATCCTGATCTTTGGAATCACAAGGGTGTAGTACTTCGAAGCATGGGACGATACGAGGAAGCAATGGAATGCTTTAACAAGTCGTTAAAGATTGATCCTCGAGATAAAAATGCATCTTGATTTCACATAGACCAATTGCGAATCTGTATTGTTACCAAATCCTCTCGTTAACATTTCACGATAAATGTAAGCGAATTTTAGCCCAAAATTTATTGATAATGTGGAAATATAGTTAACTAATTGTAAGCCTATATTATTAACAAGATATTATTTGATACTGTGAGTAATAAAATAGATAAGATGTTATCAGAAGCGTTTGAGTTTGCAGAGGATGGAAACTATTCTGATGCATTAAGACTCTATGACTTGATGCTCAAAAAAGAGCCTAAGAACGTTAATGTACTTGTTGACAAAGGAGCAACTCTACAAAACATGGGAAGATTCAAACTTGCTGTTCGCTCATATGATAAAGCACTTGTGGTCTCCCCAAATAATCTTGATGCGTTGCTAAATAAGGGCGCAGCATTACATTCAGACCAAAAGTATCAAAAAGCAATAGAGTGTTATGATGTGGCTTTGAGGATTGACAAAAAATGTGCAATGGCACTTGCATACAAGGGACTTTCATTAGGTGAAATGGGACAACTAACAAATGCAATAAAACATTTCAAAAAATCACTATCAATTGACAACCATTATGACTTGGCAAACATCTCAAAAGAAATTGCCCAAGAACTATTAAAGTCAATCAAAGAAAAGAAAACTAAAACACAGTAACGTCGCCAGGTGCGGGTTCTCGATTGACCTGTTTTTCATTTGATTCAAAAAAGTCCTTATGTTTAGTCTTTTGATGATCCCTGAGATCCTCTAGGTTCTCAAATCCCTCATGGCACAGATAGCATTTTGGTTTATGTTCATCAACTAAAGGAAGTACCATAATAGGAATAGCAATATTGGCTACTTATTTCTTAAGCCTATAAGGAATATATCCCGATGAAAAATTAATACAACATGCTAGAACAACTGGTTAGAGATTCTCAGGCGTTAGATCGAGCAATTGCAGGAGAAGAACTATCCTACAAAGATGGTCTTGAGCTTATGGATTACGATAATCTGCATCTACTTGGAGCAGTTGCAGATGCTACAAGAAAAAAACTGGTTGGTGATACAGTCACTTTTGCGGCATCATACTACATGAATTACACAAATGTCTGTGCTGCTAGCTGCCAGATGTGCGCATTTTATCGAAAAGAAGGATCAGATGATGCATACACATTGTCTCCACAAGAAATTGAGCAAAGAGTTGGAATTGCTAAACAGATGGGTGCAACTGAAGTTCATATCGTTGGTGGATTTCACCCAAAACTTCCACTAGAATATTATGAGAATATGATGAAAGTTATCAAAAAGAATCATCCACAACTCAACATCAAAGCATTGACTGCAGCTGAGATTTTTTATTTATCAAAACTAACAAAAAATTCTACAAAAGAAATTTTATCTCGTCTAAAAGATGCTGGGCTTGATTCTATGCCCGGTGGTGGTGCAGAATTATTTCATCCAGAAATCCGAAATAAGATCGTTCGTGGAAAATGTTCAGGACAAGAATGGCTTGATGTGATTGAAGAGGCACACAACATGGGAATTACAAGTAATGTTACAATGCTTTATGGACATATAGAAAAACCAGAACACATCATTGATCATCTCATAAAAATTCGTGAACTACAAAAAAAGACTAACGGCTTCATCACATTGATTCCATTAAAGTTTAGTTTAGATAATACTGAACTTGAACAAGAACATCTAGTAAATAGCGAGTGCTCATCTGTGTATGATTTACGAATAATTGAGTTATCTAGATTAATGCTTGCAAATGTACTAAACAACATCTCAGTTTACTGGGTAGCGTACGGAAAAAAATTAGCACAAGTTGCACTATCAAATGGTGGAAGTGATTTGGTAGGAACCGCATTTTCTGAAGAGATTTATCGTGCTGCAGGAAAGCCAACTGCGTCGTCTGTTGAAGAACTTGCAACAATGGTAAAAGAGATTGGACGAATTCCAGCTCAGAGAAGCACCCACTTTAAAATTCTAAAACAGTTCTAGTTTTGTAAACTTCCTTCCTAAAATTTGTTAAAAATATTTAAAATTTTTAAACAATTCTAAAGAAAGTCAAACATCAAGATTATGTTTATTTAATAATACTTTGTAGTAATGTCTATATCAGAAGCTGTCCACGAACATGAAGAAAAACTCCTTAACATGATCTTAGGTGAAATTCCTAGTTCAAGGGTCGCAATAATTTGTGATCATGATGGAAATATTCTTTGGAATAGTATTCGTGATAACACAGCTAGCTATCTTACTATGGATGAAACCAAGGAATCATTGAAGAGATCTATTGAATCTTGGCAAGAACGTGATAAATTCTCAGCAAAGATTGGAAATGGAAAATACGCAATTGTTGCTTATGACAAAATAAAGAGAATTACGATACCTCTCCCAAATGATCATCTTTTGTTTGTGAGTCTTGAAGGTGAAGAGTTTGGTAACGTTCAAAATATTGTGACTATAGTCAATTGGGTTAATTCCAACATGGGGCTATATCTTTTTTTTGAAATCCTTTTTCTAAAAAATTTAACATACATTATTTTTTATATTTCTAGATTATTTATCCACTCAAATGTTTTTTGATAGACTCTACCTTTTCTTCCATCTTAACATGTTTGTCTCTTCTTGAATCAATCTTGATCACAACTTCAACCCTATCAATTCCTGGATTGTGAACTGTTTGCATCATCTTCTTTGATGCTTCGTAGATTATGTCAATACTGTCTGATTCTAAAACTGTTCCCATTGAATTTATTTCATATCTGAGATTCTTTATGTTTTGGATTGATTCTATTGTCTTTGCAATGTAAAAACTTGCACTAGTAGTTCTTGTTGCCATGGGGTAGACACTAATTTCAGTCTGAATCAATAGTGTAGTTTGAGCAAATTAAGATTAAAAGGTTTGAATCATTCTGCAGACTTTTTTTCTTCTTTTACACTTCCCTTTCTTCTTCTAGCGCCAAAACTAATTAGTACTAACAAGAATCCAACTCCGATTAGGATTCCGGATAGTGTATTGTAATCTTGGATTTCTTGTTGTGCTATCAGCAAATCAAATACCTTTTCTTCACTCATTCCTACTTGAACTGTTGGCATTGAGGCACTAATGATCACTGTGAGTACTATTCCTACAATTATCATTGCAAGACCACTCATTAGCATTTTTTTGTTAACAAGAACCAATTCTGACTATGTTTGGGTTTTATCATATATTATCTATTTTCCTTAATTTTTTATCTCTCAATTTTTTAATTTAGAAGAATTTGGACTATTGCTCTTCTAGATACACTTTGAGTAAAATTGTACCTTCATTATCTGAATTAATTATCAACATTCCACCAGAATCAGCTATTTCTTTACAGACTCCCATTTTGAATGATTTATCTATTCCAAGGCAACTGATATCAGAATAATAGTTGAACGAATCTCCAGAATCAACTTTGTATTTCTCCTCCATTGATGGTACAAAGAAGACATCCATCTTTTTTGAATCATTCACTTCTACTTGATATTTATATGATGGATCAGCGCTAAACGAACATCCCTTGATGAATATTGAATCGTTTTGTGGGATAGTAAATGATTGTTCAATTGCTGTAAACTTTGCGTCATGAATCAATGGATACATAATGTTTGATTTGCTAACTGCATGATCTAACCCAACAGTATGATCAATTTTATGGATCAAAATATTTCTTACTGATTCAGTATTATATGCTTTCCAGTTACTATCGCAATCATTACTTCCAAGTCCAATAGATACATTTGTTTGGCCCAAAACATATCCATCATAACCATTTCGTAATTCTTTTTCCCACGCAATAGAAATAATTCCAAATGATGGTGCATCAATAATTTCAAATTGTACACCATCTACTTGGTTCCAAAACTCCAATGCTTTGTGTACTTCAGGCAAAACATCATTTGAACACTTGGATGTTGGTTCGATGTATATTGAGTATTCTTTAGAATTATTTACTTTTGCAATCCAATCATCAGGCAAACTCTTTTCCATTCTAGTTGTTCCGTACATTACAACACCCTGTACTGCATATCATTCATAGAATCATAGTTTACATTATCAATTCCTGTAACTGAGTCCTGTCCTTTCTTTAAGAGATTGTGTAATACTCTATATTCTTCATTTTCTCCTCTTAGAGTTTTTATTTCTTCATCATTAACAAGGTTCTTTGCTTTCAGATAGTTTAGTTCTACAAGATACATATCATTTTGATTTGATAGGTTTTCTATCTCACCTAGATTGTTTGTTGACTGTAAAACCTGTAATTTTTGTGCCTGAATCTGTGAAATTTCATTATCTTTTTGTATTTGGCCATTCTTCAAAGTTTCAATTTGTTCGCGTTTTTGTTTAATTTGAGATTGCAATAATTCGATTTGCTTTTTCATCTCATTGTTTTCAGATTCAATTTCAGTAATCAAGATAAAATTATCTACATTTTCATTTATTGTAAAACTAGTTTTCTTTTCTAATAGTTTGTTTTCCTGTTTGAGTTCATTAATTATATTTTGATGTCTTTTATTTTCCTCAGTTAATGGATTTATCATACTAATGTCTTCATCAACTGTATTGCTTGTAATGCTTAACGAATCTTGTTGGTCATTGTTTTCTATCCTTAACGTAGTAATCTCATTTTTGTACTGTACTCCTTCTTGTTCCATTAAACTAATTTGTTTTTGATAAACTACAATCTTTGAATTGAGTGTGTTTATTAGATCATTTGACTCTTCAATTTCTACATTCATTGAAGTTATGATCGTCTGTTGATTGTTTTTCTTACTCTCAAGTTGTCTTATGAGTGATTTACGTTCTGATGTGTTTTGGTCTTGTATGAACATCATGTCATTTCTGAATAGAGTATTCTCATTTTGTAAATGATGCTGAACTCTTGATTGGTTCACTTATTTCTTGACTCTTGAGTAAAATTCTATATTCCTTGTTTTCGTCACGAAGTTCCTTTACTTCTTCTTGGGGTACTTCACTTTTCGCTTTTAAATACTCGAGTTGCCTTTGAACTTCTTTATCATTAGTGGACGAAATTGTTACAATTCCTTTTGACGATAGATAATCTATTGTTTTAACAAATTCTACATTTGTTATTTCATCTTCAGACCATAAAATCAGAGCTGTCTTTACCCAATCAAGAATCCCGCCTTCTTCAGCAAAACTTTGACTAATTCCAGAAATTGTGATACTCCAGACTGGGACAACTAATAATAGAATTGCTACATGCACCAATGCCCACTCTCAATGAATTATTATAATAATATCATAAAAGTCTGATCGTATTTGTAATTAAAACACTGACACTTACAGGCTCAAATTATTCCTGTATGGTATTTTTTGATATTTCATTTATGATGAATTGTAAAACAGGAAATCTAGAATTCAATCTGAGATGATAATTTCTTGATTAACCAATAACTTTCTTATTTTGTATGAATAAATTAGATGATATACTACTCGTTTAAATTAGTCATCTGAGATAACTTTATAGTTTACATGGTAACTTTCAAGTCAAATTCTAATTGTCTACGTTGTGGAAAAAACTCATTATTGACAGATGAAGATACTGGGGAACAGTTTTGTGCTAAGTGTGGTTTTGTAATTTCCGAAAAGTTACAAGCATCAGGCCCAGAATGGAGATCTTTTCAAAAAGATGGTGGCTCAGATCCAGCAAGAACTGGTGCACCATCATCACTTACAATTCACGACATGGGATTATCTACAGTTATTAATCCTCAAAATAGAGATGCGACGGGAAAACCTCTTACTGCTTCAATGAAAAGCACTATTGAAAGACTCAGAACTTGGGACAATAGAAGCCAAGTTCATGAACCTGTTGATCGAAATTTGAGACAAGCTCTCAGTGAATTAAATAAGCTAAAAGACAAGGTTGCAATTTCTGCAAATGTCCTTGAAAAGGCTGCTTATCTTTACAGAAAGGCATTGGAGAAAAAACTTGTTCGTGGAAGATCTATCTCTGCAATGATTGCTGCATCACTTTATGCTGCTTGCAGAGATACCGAAACACCTAGAACCCTAAAAGATATTGCTGATGCTGCAAATGTTAAACGAAAAGATATTTCAAGATGTTATAGATTATTGCATAATGAATTAGAGTTGAAGATGCCTGTTGTGGATTCAATTCAATGTATTGCAAGAATTTCAAGTAAACTAAAGATCACAGAAAAAACAAAACGATATGCAATCAAAGTACTCCAAGATGCACAAGACCGTAAAGAATCAGCTGGAAAGGATCCAATGGGTCTTGCAGCAACTGCACTATACTTATCTTGTGTCCAAAATGGGGTATCTATCACTCAACGAGACCTAGCAGAAGCTGCAGGAGTTACTGAAGTTACCATAAGAAATCGTTACAAGGGATTAAAGGAAGGATTAGCATCCAAATTGAAAGTATAATTTTTGTAATACCCTCCAGAAATAATCGAATTTTTAAAATGATGGCACAATGACATATGAGATACCAAATATTATTCTGGCTTTTCATCTTAAATACTGTTATCTTTTCCTTGAAAAAATTAATTAGATGAATTAATGAAACTTTTTACAAAAATAGGACCCTTCTTATAGTTAAGAAATTCTGGAAAATTATGTCAGAAGAACGAAAAATGCACCCTATCAAGTGCTCTGATTGTGGCACAGATTCAGAAGTACCTTTTGAACCGACACCCGACAGACCGGTGTATTGCAAAGAATGTTTGCAAAAACATCGTAACTAAAAATTTTAGGCTAAATTTCTTAATAGTTTTTTAATCTAAATTACTCACATTTTTTAATTTTATCTAACAAAATCTTAAAGTTATTTAGAGTGATGATCGCACACAAAAAAACTAAACCAAATTGTATGATCGCATTAACCAAGATTGACTTATTAATCTCATTCATAAAGAAATCAGAGAAAGTTGGTAACATAATCAAAATAAGATTATCCATGCCCCTCTCAAGGATTGATTGTCTTGGTGTGTTTCTTTCTTTCTTTAAATTTCTTGTTCAAATATAAATAAAATAATTTTCCAACAAATCATACCTCTGTTTTTTTATCAACCAAGGATTTTTGAATCCAAGTAATTCTATTTCTAATCTTTATCGATAAAGTCGTTTATACGTGGTGGATCTGGAGCCAATCCTTTTCTTTTTCTAATATCAGCTATTGCTGTCTGGAATAATGATTTTGGAACTTCAGTCCATTGTTTAAATGATGTATTCCATGTTGCACGTCCTGCAGTTTGACCTCTCATTGCTTCAGATAAAGTAAATGTTTCAGAAGCTGGAATTTCACCTATAACGATACTTGATGCACCTTTTTGTGACATGTCAAGGACTTTACCACGTTTACCAGAAAGAACAGTTGCAACGTTTCCAACCAAGTCGGTTGGAACTCGAACCTCAATAGCTAAAGTTGGTTCTAAAACTGTAGTGCCAGCTGTTAGTAATGCCCCCATACATGCTCGACGAGAAGCTGGACCAAGTTGAGAGAGACCTCTGTGAGCTGTATCTTCATGTGGAACGAAGTGAGTAAAGATAAATTTGCAATCTCTCATCTGTTCTCTACAGAGTGGGCCTTCTTTCATTACCTCATCAAAACCGGTATTAATGGAGTCAGTTGACTCTTGGACAAACTGAACCCCTTTTGTTCCATTAATCAAAACATTTCCACGTGAATCAAGTTTCATAACTCTCTTAATTGTGTCAGTATCCCATCCTACCTCTTTTAGCTTGTCTGCAACAAACTTCTTGTCTTTCATGTCGCTGATTTCACCAGTTCTAAGCATGTTTGCAATCTCTGGCTCCAATGGCCCTACTTTCATGAAGATCTTGTTGTGTCTATTAGGAGACTTTGACATGATTGGTTCACAGGTACCTTTTACAGTTTCTCTATAGTTGATCAAAGGCTCGGAAGTAATAATCTCAAGTTTGGCATCTTGTATACGATGAATTGCAACATCAAGATGTAATACACCCATTCCTGCAATGATAGTTTCACCACTTTCCTGATCAATTTTTACGATAAGGTTTGGGTCTTCAATTGTTAATTGTTTTAGAAATTCAACTAGTTTAGGTAAGTCTTTAGGATGTTTTGGTTCAATTGCGATTTGAACTACAGGTTCTGAAACGTATTTTACTCCTTCAAACATTTGAATGCCTTTGACAGAAGATAGAGTGTTTCCTGCTCTGGCATCAGTTAATCCTAATAATGCTGGTATGTTTCCTGCTCCAAGCTCACCTACTTGTTCTCTTTGGTTTCCCATGAAAAAGTTTACGGATTGAATTCTTCCCTCTCTTTTCTCATCAATAATATTGATTGTTTGCCCATCTATGATTTTACCAGAGAATAATCTACCTATTGCAACAGGTCCTGCTGCAGGATCTAACACCATATTTACAATCATCATAATTGTCGGACCATCATCACTGCAAGCAAGTAATGCCTTTCCAACATCAGAATCTAAATCACCTTTCCAGATTTGTGGAATTCTATATTTTACCGCCTCATGGGGTGGAGGATGATGTTTTACAACCATGCCAAGTATGGCCTCGGCTAATGGTGCTTTCTCTACAAGATCTGGAACTTTTTCACTTTGATAAGCATCAATGACATCTTTGAATGTAAGTCCTTTCTCCTTCATCAAATCAATGTTGATTGCCCATCTGTCCTTTGCAGAACCAAATGTAACACTTGCATCCTGAATTGATACTTTCCATTTTTCTTTGTATTCAGGTTCTGCATATGTGTCAATTAATTGGTTAAAGTCAGAAACAACTTCAGCTAGTTGTTGTTGCATCTTCTCAGGAGTCAATCTGAGTTCTTTGATGAGTCTGTCAACTTTGTTGATAAATAAAACCGGTCTTACTCTCTCTTCAAGTGCCATCCTGGTTACAGTTTCAGTCTGAGTCATGATTCCTTCCACTGCATCGCAAACTACAACTGCACCGTCTATTGCCCTAAGACTACGAATTACTCTTCCACTGAAATCTACGTGTCCAGGAGTATCAATCATGTTAATGACGTATTCTTTGTCTTTCTGAGAAAAGTGTAAAGTAACATTTGCCTGATAAATTGTAATTCCTCTTTCCTGCTCCTCTTTATCAAAGTCCATTGCCAATGCCTTTCCGGCAGCAGATGGAGCAATAATCCCAGAGTACGCTAAGAGACTATCGCTCATAGTAGTTTTTCCATGGTCAACGTGAGCAATAACACCGAAGTTACGGATCTGGTCCTTGTTCTTGATGATTTTTAAAACCTCACCTGTTGACTTGTATTTTACCATATTCGCAAACCCCAGTAATCAGCTATTAAACCTTAGCCTAGGAAAAGATCAATAGATCATTTGGTTGCTAACATTGTGAATCTTTTTTGCTGTAACAAAATGACATTCTTTTTTCCTTTTCTTTTTTCCCTCAAAAAGGGCAAGTAGTTGAGAAAAAAATATACAGTAAATCATTTGAGAGATCTTTGAGGATGGTATGCTTGGATGAATTATATTCACGCCTATTTTCTTGAGATTTTTTTCAAGATGTTTATTGTAAGAGTTTTTCTCCTCAAAGATAATGACAGTATCCCCTTTGTGAATTGAAAACAACTCCATGTGAGAAAACTGTTCTAATTTACAATAATGGGCGTCATAACCTAGAATTTCATAAAACTTTGCGGCACAATACATTGCCAATGGAAATGTAAACAGATTCCCAAGAATGAATATCCTTTTTGTTATTCTAAATTTTTTTGCATCCGCCTTTGCCTTTGAAAATATTTTAGAGTTTTGTGGAATTGTTATCTTCTTAACTAAAGAAATACATGTTAAAGCACTTTCCAAAAATGAAATGCTTCCGGCAGTAAAGATTTCATTATTTGGAGAAGTAAGGAGAATAGTTTCATCAGAAGCATCAGCCAACCTACTTTTAGACTTTGAGGTGATTGCAGTAGCTCTTTTTGCAATCTTTGCTACCTTTACGTTTGTGATTGTGTTTCCAGATATTGATACAAAGTAGACATGTTTAGATTTGACCAATTGTTTATTTCTGTAAATATCTAATGGATCCATTGCTTTTACCACCCCCTCTGAAAACGATTCAGCTAGCATTGCAGATGCTAAAGAATCACCACTACCTGAAAAGATAGTATTTTTTTGCTGACTATGAGATAGTAGTCTTTGTTTTCTAAATGATTTTAAAAAATCTAATTGAAGTTCAATGTCTTTTTCATATGCCTCAATTGTATTCATAACATCAAATGATTTTGGACATATATTAGAAAAACGGTTCAACCTAAGTTTTGGTTTTTATTACGACCTTTCAGCAAACAGTCATGGAAATTTCTGTGGGACACACTCCTGATTCAGATGACGCATTCATGTTTTATGGAATGTTCACAGACAAAGTTACATCTCCAGACTTTACGGTAAGTCATGTTATTGAAGATATTGAGAAGTTAAATCGTAAGGCAACTGATCCGCAACTCGATGTAACTGCGGTTTCAGTCCACGCATGTGCCTATATCCACGGATACACAATCCTGAGAAGCGGTGGAAGTTTTGGAATCGGTTATGGTCCAATAGTTACCGCAAAACAACAGATGTCAATTGACCAGATAAAAAAGTCTAAGATTGCAATTCCAGGAAAAATGACATCTGCATTCTTGCTGTTACAACTAATGATTGGTAAATTTGATTATGTAGAGATGAATTTTAGTGATATTCCTAAAGCTGTCAAAAGCGGCAAGGTTGATGTAGGACTTGTAATTCATGAGACCCAGTTATCGTACGAGCAAGAAGGAAATGTCAAGATTTTGGATGTTGGGGAATGGTGGGACAAAACAACAAATGGATTGCCAGTGCCACTTGGAATCAATGTGATGAGAACAGATCTAGGTATGGAGACCATTTGTAAATTTGATAAGCATCTTCAAACATCAATAGAATTTGGATTAGAGCATCTTTCAGATGCACTAGATTATGCAATGCAGTATTCCAGAGGCAAGCCACGTGATTTGATTGAAAAATTTGTAAAGATGTATGTTAATGAGGTAACTGTTAACATGGGAGATTCTGGCGAGGAATCCATTAGAAAACTCTTTGAGATGGCAAAAAACAAGAATCTGGTACCTGACTTTGAGATTAGTATTGCCACCAAGTAATTATAGAACAAAAAATTTTACAAATTATGGGTGATGGTATCGGTGGTCCTGTCATGGGGATTCTGACAAATAATGCTTTTCAGTTACTTGTTAGTCATGTAAGAAAAGACAACAAAGACGAATATGGTAAGACTGAAAAAATAATCATTGCAAAGATCGATAATCCTGATGATCCACAATATGCAGAAACCACACGAGTTCAGCTAGAACGTGCATTAAAAGGAAAATTTGTATCATGTAATGTTCAATATAGAGATTCAAAAACTGATGCGCTTGTTTGTAATATCTTCGTCCAAAAACCACCTGAAGACTTTTCCTAACTTTATTTCATATCCAACTTTCTGAGCTAATTTCTTGTATAGAAACTGATTAATAGTTAACTCACCTATAATGGGTCGACCTAGTAAAAATGAGTCATCATGAGCCTAACTTTGAGATATATGAGCGTGAAAGGATACTACTTGAGAATATTAAAAATAACCCAAATTTGCATCATAATGCACTCCTAAAATTAATCGTACCTGAATTTATGGCAAAAACAACTTTTGAGAAGACAAGAGATTCTTTACTAGAAAAAGAAATTATTTTTGTGCAGACTAAAGCGAACATGAAGCTTTATCGTCTAACTGAAAATTATGAACAAAAATCACAACAACATATTGAACGAAATACAAACAACTCTTTTCATGATTTAAAATCACAAATCAAAAGATTGGAGACTGACTATCCACACAAGGATGTAGATGAGAAGATAACGATTGCAAGCTCTCTTCTAAAAAATCTATTGCAGACAGATAATGGATTTACTATTTTGGATTCATCAAAAAATCCAAAAAAAACGTTATACAGAGATGAGCATCTGACAATTCAGCAGTTAATTTATCAGGTTTTTGAAACGATAAGACACGACAGGGACTTTGAGATAATTTTACCTGCTATTCTGAGCTATCTAGGAATTATCATGCCAAAAAGATCAATGGAGAGATAATATTCCATCTAGTTATTTATTCAGGTCCATTTATCACTATTCATGGGATTGCTGTATACTAAATTCTACATGGACTTTGCTGAAGAAGAGTGGAAACAAATTTCAAATGATCCTATAGTTTTTCAAACAATCAAGGATGACGTTAGTTTGGAAATAGAAGACACGTCTCACAAATTATATAAACTGCATTTTAAGGAGGGCGGAAAGTTCAAAATGTTTAGAGTTACGGGGAAATTCCGTCTTACCTGGGATGATGAGGATGTTCTCTAATTCTACAAATAATAATGGCATTTTTCAAATAATCTTATGTTATTAGAAGACCAAATTAAACAGACTTTGGATGATTTTGAGAATACTCCTTCTGAGAAGATTCTTGAAATTCTAAGTAAGATTAAACCTGAATTCAAAAATGCACTCATTTCAGAATATCTTCAGGGAAAAATCCAGAAGATTTTAGGTATAAATGATGAGACTGAAAGGAAAAAATTGTGTAATGCTTTAAGACCATACTTGGACTGGTATCTGCAAGGACTGTAAAATTATTCTGAATACTGATTTATTTTTTCCAGTGCATTTTTGATAGTATTTAGATCATCTTTTGCTTCTGTTATATTTCCAACAAGTTTTACAAAATATTCATGTCCTATATCTTCCGCCTTGTGAATATCTGCTTCATAACATAACAACGCTTTTTCTAAAAATGGAACATCTTCACTTATCTTGTTAACTGATTGAATATCTTCCATATTGTCTTGAATCTTTTGAATTATCTGATCAATTTTTAGAATTGTTTTCATTGCTTGTTGATGTAAAACTGGTGCAAACATTGCACCTGCATCTTTTAGTTCTGGGCTGTTGCCCATTGTTTTTAATCTATTTTTGTAGTGCTTCAAAGATTTTAGAACAATTTCATACCCTCCTTCATCTTTAAGATAGATTCCACCAACCCAGATCTTCTCAGGCATTTATCAACGTTAATTTCCCGTATTATAATAATTTGGAATTTTAGAAATCATAGTTTTCTTTTACGGGGGGTTCGTTCTTATTTATAAGATGAAGTAAAATTCCTGCCAGAACAACACCCATTCCACTAATGCCAATAAATGTGCCTATATTCTTGATAAATCTAAAAATAGGATCTGTTTGACCTAATTCGATGGAGTAAAAAAATACTAGCCCTGCAACAAACATGATTATCCCTATAATGATCACTGACATCCCTACTTTCATATGAAAACTCATTATTTCTGATTAATAAATAACAAGAACAAAATCATAAAGGCCAGGAAATAACTATTTTAGCTTTATTGTAATCTCTTCACCATTTCCAATCGGTGATGTTATAGTCCTAAGGTTAGGATTCTTTTTGAGATAGTCTGAGAATTTTTTCATGTCTTCTCTAAACTTTTCAGGATATAGCATATTGTCAGTAATAATCACTCCACCAACTGAAACCATTGGAAAAATTAAATCAAAATATTCTATTACATTCTCTTTATCTGCATCAATTAACACAAAATCAAAAAAATCCCTAAATCTTTGCTGTAAATTCAATTCTGTAAGTATTTGCATCGCTAATCCTTTTTTTATAGTGATTGTATCCATTACACCCGCTTTCTGAAAATTCTCTTTTGCTCTTTTGATTTTGCTTTGATTTTGTTCAATTGTAATGATTTTACCTGATTGCTCAGATATGGCTTCCGCACACCATATAGTGGAATATCCTGTTGACATACCTACTTCAAGTATATTTTTTGCATTCTTTAGCCGTAAAATCATATTTAGTAATTCTCCTGTTTCTTTTGTTATTGCAAGCATTCTGTCTTCAGAAGGAATGTTGACTTGCTTTGATTTCTCTAGGGTTGATTGTATTTCTAACTCTTCAAGCACCTGATAGATTGAGTTTATCATACTATCTGTGTATTTTTAAAATAATTTAACCGTGACTTTGTCCAACCCCTTTTGGGACACTTTCAATGGCTTATATTTAGTCAGAAATTTTTGAATTTAATGTTGGTAGCAAAGAAAAAACCTGATCTGTTAGATATAGTTCAGAAAATTCTCAAATTGGATTCACAAATGAGATTTGCAGCAATAATTGACACAAAAGGCAAAATCCGAGAGGCGATAATGAAGGCCGGAAAAACAAGCCTTGACTCCCAAAAAGAGGAAGAACATTTCTGTAAACAAGTGGCACAAAGAAAAGCAATGAGACAAGAATTCAACAAAAGTCTCGGTAAAGTACGGTACGTACATGTTGAACGAGAAAAAGTATCTCAGATGGTAATTTACACAAAAAGAAACATTGTCTATTTTGCAATGGAACCTGAGATGCCAATTAACACCAAAATCAGATTAATTACAAAAATAAAGAAAATTACTGCTGATCTCTAGAGAAAATTTAGATAATCTCATTAATTTCTAAACATAATGACATTTCACAAATATCTTGGAGACTCAAAGATGTTTGAGTATGATAGGCACTACAGAGAATGTAAGCAACTAAACAAGCCGTTTATCAAGGCAAGGATTAATCCCGGAAATAAAAAATATTATGTTCAGATTGATTTGATGACATGTAATTATGAATTTTCAAATCAAGAACAAGAAGAAATTACAAAACTAATCAAAAATGAAATAGAGTTTACAAAGTTAAACTCAAAGTCAGATTTTCAGGGCTTTAATGTTAACAAAGAACTTGCCTGGTTTAATGACATATCGCCTGAACATACTGATGAATTTTGTTCAAGTCTCTATGACTTGACGCAGAAATATCATAACTAGAATCTAACTAGGTTTTTTAGAATCTTGTCAACCACTTGAATCTCTTCCTTTCTTTCTTTAATGGTAGTCTCATTCCATTTTTTTGCAAATTCTGATTGTTCATCCATCTTTTCTAATTCTTGGACATATGTTATCAAGTGTAACTTGTAGTCTTGAAGTAAGTCGAGATGTTTGTTATGGTTTTTTTCAGTTGGTGTAGACATCCCATTCCTCTTTTGTAATATCTGGAAACATTTCTCTAATCCTTTTTCTGTCTCTCTCAACAGCATTAATTCTCCCATCTAGATGATTTTTGATTGTGGGGTCTACCACTTGATTTTTTTCTTCTTGAAAATCAAAAATTACTTTGGTTAGTGATTTATAGTATGTAAGATGATTCTTTTTGGATTCTTCCGATTTGTCTTCTTCTTTTACATCCATCAAAACTGTTATTTTATTGAAAATAAGTACTTGATCATTTTGTTTATACTAATATTAAAGTAAAATCATGCAATTATATAAAAATTTTAATCTATGGGATGGATGATGGTTTAGATGAAAAACTCAAGGAGTTAGGATATGATGCATATAGTGTTAAGAAGATGCGCGCATGGATGGTCATAAACTCAGAACTGACTATTCTGTGATAAGTTATGCCCAAGAAAATGACATGATACTAGTTACACGGGACACGGAGAGTGGTCAGGCGTGTGAAGAAAATAATCTTCCTTATGTATTGCCAGATAATGATGAGATTTTTAGAATTGTTGTAGAGAAACTAAAAAAATTCTAATTTACATTCTTTGAATCAAACTGCAATATCCTCAAGTTTGCAAGAATTTCATTTATGAAATTATCTTCTGGTTGATGTGCAATTGTGTTCATGATTGCTTGCCAACAATCATTTATCTTTCTGTTAATCTGTGAGAACATTTTGTCTTTTTTGAATGCGGGATAATAAGACAGTAATTTCATTACTCCATCCGTTGACTGTACTATGTGAATAAGATGGATGATTGATCTTAATCTTTCCCGGGAAGAAAATTTTTCTTCTTTACTACTGATATCAAAATTAGCAATTTCATTAAAAATTATATCAATTTCCTTGTGGATATTTTTGAGTTGACTGTTAACTGATTCTGATAAATTGATCAACTCATATTCTATGTGAGACCGGCTGTGGATTTTCTTTTCAATTTCTCCTGCTTCAACAAGTGCACTGATTTCTCTGTAAACCATTTTTTCATTACCAACTTTTTCTATTACTCGTTTGGCAAGTTCGGTTCCACGTATTTTTCCATTTTCGTTAAGAATTCTGATGATCTCAGTTCTAATTATTCCTAAATTTTTATCCATTTGGTTATCTCCTAGCAATTATTTTTGATATTTTTCTAGTACTGCTTTTTCTCCAATCTCATTAATCTCTCTTACTAATTTTTCCAAAATTTCTACTCCTTTCTGAATTGGTTCTTTTTCTAAATTCTTGTATTCTAGTTTTTGTTTGAGCACTATTTTTTCATTGTTAACAAAACTCAGTAAGCTCACATTTTCTCCCATATTGAGATTAATGAAAAAATCCACATATTCAAAGGCTGATTGTATGCCCATTATTCCTAATCTCCTCCTCTAGTATTTGTTTGACACACCCTCAAACTAGGTTTATTTAGAATTTCAAGAATATTTGATTATGGATAGTTGTGATAGACATGCTCGTGCTTACAAAAATGGGAAAACTTTTGATCAGTGCATAGACATTGCTGAACCCATGAATCCTGATTTTAAAAAACAAATTGAAGCAAAAGGAAGTACTATGGACTGAAATACTGACACAAGTTGATCATGATGAGCTAATTTACAAGCTAACTCCCAAGTATCTAAGACGTGATGGATGCGATATCGGAAATCACAGGATTCCTGAAGTCAAAAAATTTAATTTGTAGGAACAATTTTACAACTGCCATCGGTGTTTCGTAATTTCCTCGCCATAAGATATGGTGTAATAACTAACACTGGGACTGATATCGCAATAAATAATGTCTGTAATTGTGTTAACGCAATTGATAATGCAATTCCACTTGCAGTTCCAACAAATATTGATAGAAGTGTTCCTGCACAAGTTGGACATGCAATGAAAAGTCCTGTAGCTGCGCCAATAGTGCTTATCCCACTTCCTTTCTTTAAAATTGCATAAGCATTGGCAGCAATTGACGCGTTCAATCCAACTAGATATGACACAACCACTTGTAATACTAAATTAACTGGAATTATCTGCAAACCTACATGTTCTGTCAAGTAGATAATTATCTTTGGCATGTATCCAGGACTATCACAACATGGTGCAATAAAACCAGAAGGAATTGTTGCACCATAATGAATTGCAAAGTTAACTTCAGGCTGATAGACTAGTGTACCTGATGCTAGTGAAAAGAATAAACCATATCCAATAAATGTGGCAACAAAGATTTTACGTGATTTTGAATTCCATGTTGTCAGCGCAATTATTGTTGTTAGTCCCTTTCCTTTGTTTACAACTTTTTCCTTGTGATATCTATACATGCCAAAAGCAATAGCACCAAATGCTGCAGCAAGCGTTATGTAAAATCCATAGGCAATTCTTTGTATTGAATTTAGTGCATCAGGTGTAATTATCTCTGGATCCTGATATCTGTGATAAAGCAAAAAAAGTATTGTAATTATTACAAATCCAAAAACAATCATGTTCCTTCCGGAGTTTGTACTCTTAGATGATTGATCTTTCATGATTTAGAACTTTTTTTATGAAATTAAATCCTATCTTAGCTAAGTCTAGGAACAAAGATGTAGATAATTGCAATTATCTCCAATCTACCAAATATCATCAAAAATCCTAGAACAATTTTTGTCGCAGAATCTGTATCAGAGTCAATTACTCCTGCTGATAGACCGCCAGTTGTAATAACTCCAACTGCTTCAAAGAATGCCTCTTGGAATGGTACTTCCTCTATTGCTGCAAGATGTAATCCTGTAATTGCTGCAATGGTAGGAAATAGTGCCAAAATAATTAAAGTAGAAATAACTTCTTTTTTTGCTTGGGTTGATAGTTCTGCCCTTTTTATTTTACTGAAGAGTGATGTTACATCTTTCAAGTGGAATAGCCTAAATATTTTCAAACCACCGGCAGTTGAGAATCCACATCCTCCAATAAACATCAAAATTATCAAAACAGTATAAGCTCCACCATTGAGTCCTGTAAGGCTGTCTTGCTGAAGTCCTGCAGTGGTACTAGCTGACACGGAATAAAAAACACTTTCCAAAGGATCTAATCCACTAACTGCTACAAACAAAACAGTTGCACTACCTAAAATTGCAAAGTATGTTAGAACTTCCTTTCCAAGTTTTGGTGAAAGGAATTTTTTTCTAACGAATGCATAATGGAATGTAAATGGCAATGCTCCAAGTATCATTGCACCCATTAAGACTATGTGTTCCTGCCAAAGTAAATCTTCAAGAATTGTCGATGTAGGAATGAATCCACCTGTTGAAAGAGTGCTCATAGCCAATGAAAAATTATCAAGTATGTCTCTTTCACCCAAGAAATACAAAAGGGTTGCAACAATTACAATGTAAATTGAAAAAATGACTGTGATGGTTAAGAAAAGTTCCTTCATGTGAAGTGTTCTTCCTGATATGAAACCCCGCATCGATTGTAGTTTTGACTCTGGATAAAATGCTGTAATTACCAAGTAAATGAAACTCATACCTCCTACAAGCTGTGTGTAGCTACGATAGAAGGTAAAACTCTGAGAAAGTTCCTCTGGTTCATCAAATAGGGATATGCCCCCAGTTGTAAATCCTGCAGCACTTGAAAAGAAAGCATTTCCAAAGACCTCTGCATCACTCTCGACACTTGGAAATACGTATAGATATGGAACAGTTCCGAATAATGATAGCAAAAATAGACTGGCAAAGACCAGAATTGATGCCTGCTGTAAATTGAGGCTAGATTTTTCGCCATAAGAGTTTAGAAAAAATCCAGTAATTAACAAAAGAACTGTAGTCAGATAAATTCCCGTGGCAATCACTGTATCCTCTAAAACTGTTGCAACAAGAGCAGGTACAAGCAACAAAACTCCTGCAAACTGTAAAACAAAACCTAGACTGCCAAGAACTGCCTTTACAGGGGGACTCAAAAGGCGGGGAGTAGTGGCAGTGGCGTTTCTAATTACATTTGCAATAGTTGTCTGATAGATTATTCCAACAACTTTGTTTTTCTTTGATATAACCGGAAGTTTTCTGATGTCATTGTCTCTCATTTTATGCAAAGCATCTTGTAATGTTGCCTTTTCATTAATTGTAACAAGTGGAGTGCTCATGACTTCTTTTAATGTAGTAGCTTCGGCGTAAACTGAAACATCACTAACTTTGCTTAGAATGTCTTCATCTGTGACAATTCCAACTGGAACGCCATCTTTATCGGCAATAATAATGTCATCTGTTTCATAACGATGCAACATTCTAGCTGCTTCGCTAGTCTGTATACTCGGACTAAGAATAAGTATATCCTTGTCCATGTATTGCGTGACATACTTGCTCAGAACATATGAAACTGCACGTTCTGGATTTGTTGACATTAAGCTAACCATAGTTAGGGATTTTAAATAATTTGGGGTTAACCAGTAGTCTTGATTGTTAAAAAATAATTTACCTTCCGATCTTTTTGCAATTTGATCTCAGTTCTTGCTATGTTTATAAACACTGAGCCTGAAGTTTATGCGTAATACAATGAATATTGATCAAGCACAAGAGCCTGACTATGAATCAGTCAAAATTGATTACATTGGATTCGTTGATCCTTATGCTGTTGAAGGAATGGTTGTTCTAAAGGCTGATAATGGAAAAGAATTTCACATGAGGGCCTTTTCTGGTGAAGTTGTAAGACACATCTCAAGTTTTGATGAAAATGAAGGAGAGCCAGTACCCTCAATCTACAAGATGATTGAAGAGATTTGTGAAGAAAACGAATTGATTTTAGTCAAAGTAAAAATCTATGAGAGTGGTGAAGTATTACGAGCAAATCTATACTTTACCGGCAAAAAAGACCTTGTATTGAGAAACTATCGTGCATCTGATGCCATGGCACTTGCATCATTTTATAATATTCCAATTCTTGTTAGAAAAAATTTACTCAAAAAAACTATGGAAGCATAACAGGAATTTATTGTAAAAGCTGAAAACTAATATGTCACTTTTCTAATCAGATAAGGTTCCTTTAGCATAATAATATCATCTTTTTGTGATGATAATTCTACTTCCTTGAGATTATGATTTGTAATTATGATTAATGCTTCACAACGAGAACAGAGAATTGTTTTTCCACCAGATCTTTCTTCTCTAACGATTTCTTTTTCTAACCTGTCTTCTTTCTCACAAGTGGGACAAAGTCTGGGTTCTTTTCCTATGATTATGATCTCTTTGATGAAGATAGTTCTACCCATTATTCTTTGAATCTTAATTGGTCAAAAAAGAGTTTGTATTGTCAATTGGCATCCAGCAATTTTGTCTCAAACATCAAACCGTTTTAATTATTTGAGCCAAAACGTTGAGTATTCAATATATTTCTCAATCTAGCCAATTAACAAAAATAGACAATTTTTACCGGAAATATATTTTTGGATTTATTAGGTACCATTATGTTACTATTTCATCAAGACGATCTTCTTCTTGGGCTCGCTTAATCTCCATTGCGATTCTTCTACCCACGCCAAAGGTCTTACCATATTGATATTTTGTGTAAGGGCTTGTGGTTGCTACTATTGGATTTCCAGGAACTCGTAACGATACATCATATACTATTAATTCTAAATCTTTTGTAATTACACTTTGAAGTGAGAATGGCCCAATAATTCCTGGAGCATACTCTTTTTTGACAGCTGCTACAAACTTATCTCCCATCTTGATTACTTTTTCAAGCAGTGATTCTCTAATGCTTGCAGGCGTATGACCTACCTCAATATTTTGTAAATCTATGTTAATGTCTAGTTGCTGTTTTGCAGGAAGTGCATTGTAATCGTGTATGTTCGTTTGCAATCTTCTTTCAATTCCAATAAAATCAACTTGGTCTGAAATTGGTGTATGGAAGAAGTTAAAATTCATGTATGTTCCTATTACTAATTCTTCGATGCTTGATTTTTCTAGATCCTTTCTCGAGATAACGCCCTGTTTGATTTTTGCTTCTGATTTTTCTTTATAATCCTTGTAAGATGAAACAGTGAAGAATGCTCTTTCCAGTGGTCTATTTTTTTCTTGAACCTTTACAATACAAGGTCTGTTAATTCTTTTTGGGTCTTTGAATAATTTAGGGTATTTTATTCTAGATTTCTCTAAAAGATAGTACTGGCCTTTTTTTGCAGTTCTCTCTTCTGCTTGGAATAATTTTCTATTTCCAAAAATTGGCACTTTGAATGTGTTCTCTATTATTTTGTAACCTAGATAAACAGTAAGTGATCTATGTGGAACTATGATTGTATTTGACTCAAGCAACTTTTTTTGAATTTTGGCTGAAGCCATATCTTTGAATTTATCTAACACTATGATCTCGTCTGCAATCCTTGCAAATCTCTGATATGGTCCTTCTCTTCCTCTTTGACAAAAAACACTAGTCTGGAAATCCTCATCTTTTGCACCATCCATCACTTCTAATGCCGAGTGACTGCCAAGAACTCCTATCCTGACATCTGAATAGTTGTTTACTATCTTCTTTATCTCAGAACTCTTGATCACATTATTCCCACATTATGGGATCTAATATAGCTAATTTTCAATTTATTTAATAGGCGTAAATCACAAGATTTTTTTTTAATTAATATCTGATTTCAGATATGTTTTATCATTTTGAATTACAGCTGGTAGGAGTAATTTTACTACCTGTAATGGCAGCAGCTGGAATTTTTTTGTGGCTTAAACGAAGAAAAGCAAGAAAAGAGTTAGAGAAAAAGTCTGCAGAGAATGACGAGGCGCAAAATCCTTAGTATTATGCTCTCTTCTATCTAACACATAAAATACTGCACTTTCCAAGATTAATTATTGAAGTTAGTCATTGGTATTACTGGCAGTACTGGAGCAATTTATGGAATTAGAATGTTAGAGATTCTAAAAAAGCTAAACGTTGAAACTCACTTGATAATGTCTGGGTGGGCTGAAAAATGCATCTCTATGGAAACTGAATATACAGTTGACTATGTGAAATCACTTGCAACAAACACTTCAGATGAAAAAAATATGGCATCAAGTGTTTCAAGCGGAACTCATAGAGTTGATGGAATGATTATTCTACCATGTAGCATGAAAACATTATCTGCAGTTGCAAATGGATATGATGATACATTGATTGCAAGAGCAGCAGGTGTAACAATAAAAGAATCCAGAAAATTAATTTTGATGGCAAGAGAGACCCCACTTTCTGCAATCCATTTAGAAAACATGTTAAAGTTATCTAGACTGGGGGTTGTAATTTTACCGCCCGTTACAGAGTTTTACACAAAACCCAAATCAATTGATGATATTGTTAATCATGGGGTGGGAAAGTGCCTGGACCAGTTTGGCATAGAGCACGACTTATACCCTCGATGGGGTACATTCTAAATTACTGTTGTCAAAGTTTTCTTTAAAAAAAACTGTCAATGCAAAAAGAGAAACTGTCTTTAAAATATTATCAAATTATGAAAACTATCAGAAATTAATTCCTCAACATTTTCCATCAATTCGAGTACGTTCAGTTCGAGGAAATACCTCAGTTGTAGAGGAGCACATGAATCTTGGAGATAAAGAACTGGTACTTATGGCAAAGCATGTTACTGAAGAACCTGTATTGCATGAGGTTTTTGTTATTGGCGGTGATGCCAAGGGAAGCCATATCAAGCAACAATTTATTGAAATTTCGGAAGGAACCAGAGTTGTGGTTGATGTAGATTTGAAACTAAACGGGAAGATGAAGATGTCAAGCATGTTTGAAAAAAACAAGTTTGAAGAAGATTATGCCAAAATTTTAGATGATTTTGCAAAAATTGCTGAGAACTAGTCAGATTTTACTTTATCCTTAAAGTCTTTGAGTTCTTTGTCGCCTTCGATCTTTCCTTTCTCAAATTCTCCCTTTGCTTTACCAAAGGTTTTTGCTAATTCTGGAATCTTTTTTGCACCAAAAATTAATACACCAATTACCACAACCAATACAATAATTTCAGTACTTCCAAGCATATTGAATAAAGTTCGTTGATTTTAGATTTAAGTGTTCAACTTTTTGCGTTCTTGACGCTCAATTATTATCATGCCTGTGACGTAAAGAACAATCATTGGAACTGCAATAAACCACATGGTTACACCACTTCCGTCGGGAGTAATCACTGCACCAAAGATCACAATAACTACAATTGCATATCTGATATTCTTTCTCCAAAAGTCTGAATCTACCATTCCTGATACAGATATCGCGTACATTACAAGTGGAAGCTGAAATGAAAACCCAAACGCTAACAAAAATTGTAAAACAAAAGTCACAAAATCCATTATGTTCAGAAAAGTTACAAGCCCCGCAGATTCGCCATATCTATACAAAAATTCTAAAATATATGGAATTACAAAATTGTAAGAAAAAACACAACCTGCAATAAATAGCCCTAATGCTGGAAGTGATATGCTTCTACTAACATTGATTTCATTTTCTTTTAGTGCTGGTTTGATGAATCCAACTAACTCTTTGATAATAATTGGCATTCCAACCACAATTCCTACAAGTGCTGCAATGTATACTTGAGCAAAGAAAGCTTGTCCTGGGGCTGTTTGAATTAACTGAACATCTTCTGGAACAAGATTGAATTTCATGTGGTTAGTAATTTGTGCAGCAATATTGTTTAGTGGTTCAGGCAATGGATAGTACAAAGTAATTTGTCCTATTTGAATTGGTTCTGCATGAAAAGTTAGAATAAATGCAGTAATGATACCAATAACTAGTACAATTCTAAGTAATCTCTTTCTTAACTCTTCGAGATGGCGATTTATTCCTTCTAACTCTGACATCTAATATCTTTGTGCTTTAAGCTATATCAATTATGTGGGAATTGGTAACAATTTTCCCTCTGGCAGTCCTGCTTCTTTGAGTTGGTCTGCAGTTAAATTCTCAAACTCTAAAGAAATAACAGCCTTTGTATTGAATTTTGTTTCCATTTCCTTTGCCAATTCTCCAATGTCTTTGCTGGAGTAGATTTCTTTTGAATCTTTAAGGAAGACTCTTTCTCCCTTCTCCATCTCTTTGCCGTTGAATTTTCCTTTAAGAAAACTAGTGATTGCTGGAAGCTCTTTTCTATCGATATTGTTGTAAAAATAACATATTCCTTTTACTGATTCATAGTCAAATGCAGTACCATGCCTATACATGAAAACACCAATAAAGTGAGCTTCTTCTTCTGGTTCTCTAACACATTTAATTTCCCAGTTTAACAATTTACTTTCATCATACGTAAACCCGCCCATTTCATCTGATGTGAGCTTCCAATACCTTGATCTACCTTTTGGCATTATGCAATACTGTAAATTATTCTGATATAAATCCCAATGTGTATCTGAGCAGTAGGAATATGTGATCTTCCTTTTATAGCAAATTAACGTAAATAATCTATGGGAGACAGAATAACCATTGTATTGAATACTACAAATGTTGAGAAACTTCGTAACATTCAAGCAAAGATGATCAGAACTTCCCCTAAATCCATCAGCTTCTCACATGTACTGAATTTAGTTGTGAGTGAAGGTCTCAAGAAATTTAAAGCATAATTCAAAACTAGGAGTTGTTTTGTAGTATCTCTATTTTTAATAGGTAGCCTGATATATTTTTCAAAATAAGCATGAATGTATAAAATTATTCGGAAGATAGATTAATCTCGATTTAAATTTGAAAATTGTTAATGGCAACTTTTAATGTTCACGTCACCATAGAAAATAAACCTGGTATCAGTGATCCTGAAGGGGATACTATTCTAAATGATCTAGTTTTAAAAGGAACTCACAAAACAGTTTCTAAAATCAAAACTGCAAAGATGCTAAAATTCACAATCAAAGAAAAAGACAAAAAGACTGCTCAATCAAAAATACAAGAGATCTGTGATGAACTACGAATATTCAATCCCATGGTTAGCAAAGTATCGGTAGTTGTTTTTGATGCCTAGACTTTTCAGATTCGATTCAAATTAAATATCACTAATTGTAAATACAAATGTGAAGGTTGGGGTTGTAGTTTTTCCTGGTAGTAACTGTGATCGTGATATGTATCATGTGCTAACTGATGTCTTTAATCTTGATACACAATACTATTGGCATGAGAAACCTCTCTCAAAAAATATTGATGCAGTAATTCTTCCGGGTGGATTCTCTTATGGAGATAGACTTAGAGCCGGAGTAATCGCGGCTCATAGTCCAGTCATTAAAGATATCCAAAAAATGGCAGAAAAAGGAATTCCAATTTTAGGTGTATGTAATGGATTTCAGATCCTTGTAGAATCTGGTTTACTTCCCGGGGTTCTGCTCAAAAATAAGTCTCTAAATTTTATGTGTGAATGGACAAATTTGATTGTCGAAAACAACAAGACTCCATTTACAAATCAATTCAAACTGCATGAGAAAATCCCAATACCAATCGCAAATGGTGAAGGAAGATATTATGTTGATGATGATACTCTAAAACAATTAAAGAAAAAAAACCAGATTGTATTTAGATACAGTCAAGTTGTAAATGGCTCTTCAAACAGAATTGCAGGTGTCTGTAATGAGGAAGGAAATGTTGTTGGCATGATGCCACATCCAGAAAGAGCAGTAGAGTCTGAAATTAATCCAATTGATAACAAGCCTTCCTCTCTCATCTTTGAATCTCTAATGGCAAAAATGGGTGTTGTTACTTGAGTCTTGAACCACAAGAACTAACTGAACTAAAATCAAAAATTGGTAGAACTCCAACTTCTACTGAATTACAAATTATAGCTGCAGAATGGTCTGAGCATTGCTCTTACAAATCATCAAAAAAACATCTCAAAATGTTGCCGATGAAGGGACCTCTTGTAATTCATGAGAAAGGATATGATTCTGGTGTACTAGATGTTGGAGGTGGCTACGTTGTAACTGCACACATTGAAAGTCATAATCATCCGTCTGCCGTTGAACCATATGGTGGGGCTGCAACTGGTGTTGGCGGTGTAATTAGAGATATTTTATCAGCAGGTACAAGACCTATTGCAATATTTGACGGATTGCGTTTTGGAAATATAGAAAAAGATCAACAAGCAAGATGGCTTTTCAAAAATGCAGTTACTGGAATTGCTGACTATGGAAACTGTTTAGGCATTCCAACTATTGGAGGTGAGGTTGAGTTTGATGACTGCTATCAAAACTATGCACTAGTTGATGTAGCGGCAGTAGGGTTTGGAAAAAAAGAGAATTTGATTAAAAATCACACTAAGAAAGGAGACTTGGTTGTGTTACTTGGAGGTTCCACTGGCAGAGATGGAATGGGCGGATCTCAGTTTGCTTCTGATTCTTTAGAATCCGAAGATCGCTCTGCAGTTCAAATTCCAGATCCTTTTATTGAGAAATTAATCATAGAGGCGATCTTGGAGGCACGAAATCAAAAACTAATTAACGCCATGAAAGACCTTGGGGGCGGTGGACTGTCCTGTGCCGTTTCAGAGATTGCTGATACGTTAGAAGTCGGAATAGAGATGGATGTTGATAGGGTTCACACACGTGAATCAAATATGCATCCAGACGAAATTATGGTATCTGAATCGCAAGAGAGAATGCTAATTATCACAAGCAAAACTAAATTAGAAAAACTGCAAGAAATTTGCAAGAAATTCCGTATTGCATGCTCTGTAATTGGTCATGTAAAATCAGATAATCAGATGCATGTGAAAAAAGGCAAAAAGACATTTGCAAATCTCCCAACTAATGTTATTGCAAATGCAACTCTTCTAGATCTACCATCACAAAAGCCTGCATATCTAAAAACAATTGAAAAAGAAAAAAAACTTGAACCAATTTCTGATTATTCTAAAACAATGATGAAATTACTTGCTGCACCAAATATAGCAAGCAAAATTTGGGTTTATGGACAATATGATCATGAAGTTGGTATTAGGACTGTCGTAAAGCCTGGATATGATGCATCAGTTTTACGATTAGATAACGGAAAATTCCTTTCTGTAAAGATTGACGGAAATCCTAAACAATGTTACATCAATCCAAGAGAAGGTGCGATAGGTTGTTTTGAGGAGGCATGTAGAAATGTTGTCTGTACTGGCGCAAAACCAGTTGGCATGCTTGATCATCTTCAATTTGGAAATCCAAAAGATCCTGAAATATTTTGGACATTTTTAGAATCTCTAAAAGGGTTAACTGATTTTGCTAATGATTTCAAGATTCCTTGCGTTGGAGGCAAGGTAAGTTTGTACAATGAAACACCTATGGGTCCAATCAAACCAACTCCATTAATTGGAGTCTTGGGGCTAATTGACAAAAATCCCCTTGTCCCTCAAAAGATCACAGATAATGACTATCTTGTAATTGTTGGAAATACCAAAGATGAGATGGGTGGTTCTGAATACTTTGAATACGTCCATAACTTCATTGGAGGAAAATGCCCTACTGTCAATTTTGCAGAATCAAAGAAAAACATGAAAGCAGTGTTGGATATTATTGAAAATAAACTCATAAAAGTTGCTCACGATTGTTCAAAAGGAGGACTGGTAGTTGCAGTATCTGAACTTTGTATGACAAATCAAATTGGTTGTAAAATATCGTTAGAAAAAGTCCCCGGTGAGAAACTTGATGTTGACAGAATTTTATTTTCTGAAAGTCATTCTCGCTATCTCTTAGTATTAGACAAGAAAAATCTCAAAAAACTTGAAACATTGCTCAATAAGAACAAAGTTTCATTCAAACTTATTGGTAAGTTTACAGGAAAGAAAATTCAATTCACAAAGGGATCAAAGTCAATCATTGATCTAAGAGTTGATATTGCGCAAAAGACTTGGGTAAATTCGTTAAAGGACTTGGTGCTTCATGGTTAAGGAGAATTGTGGCGTAGTTGGAATCTACAGTCAAAGTGGAACCAATGTGATACCTATGGTAATTGATGCACTAAGAGCACTACAACATCGAGGTCAAGAAGCATGGGGTCTTGCAATTCCAAACAAAGAGCCACTAAAGAGGTTGGGACTAGTTTCTGCGGCATCCTCGGAATTTAAGGCAATTACCCAAGAATATGCTTCTCCTTCAGTAATTGGACATGTACGTTATTCCACCATGGGCCAAAGTTCCCTTAAAAATGCACAACCTCTCAAAGTGAAAGATCTTTGTATTGCCCATAATGGAACCATTGCAAATGTTCAAGAACTATCAAATCTTGTAGGGGGTTGTTCATTTACGCCACAAAATGCAAGTGATACACTTGTTGCAGCACAAAGACTTGTTACACTGATCTCTGAGAATGGTCAGATGGGCAAAGCCCTCTCAATTCTTAAAAACGAGATAGCTGGGTCTTATTGTTTTACATTTATTTCTGATGATAATTCTGTTTATGCTGCACGTGATCCTAAAGGCTTTCGTCCAATGGTTTTAGGACATAAAGAAATAGACAATACTTACATTGTTGCATCTGAATCTTCTGCATTATCTGCAGTTGGGGCTGAACTGCAACGAAATGTAAACCCTGGCGAATTAATCAAGTTAAGCAAAAATGGATTAGAAACCGAACGCTTTTCTGATAATCCTGAACGTGCACATTGTTCTTTTGAATTTACTTACTTTGCACATCCATCAAGCAACATGGAAGGAACTAACATCTATGTTGCAAGAAAAAACATTGGTAGATTTCTGGCAAAGAAATTTTCAATTAAAGATGCAGATTTAGTGATACCTGTACCTGACTCTGCTAGACCTGCGGCATTGGGATATGCACAAGAACTTGGAGTGCCTTTTGATGAAGGCTTACTCAAAGACAGATATAGTAAGAAAGGACCATTGCGAAGTTTTATTGAACCACATCAAACTGACAGAATAGAGATCAATAGATGGATTATTCCTATTAAAGAAATAATTGAAGGAAAACACGTTGTTGTAATTGATGATAGTTTAGTTAGAGGCACAAGTTCTAAGGCAATTATTAAGGCACTTCGAAGGGCAGGTGCCAAAAAAATTAGTATGGTCATTACATACCCGCCAATCAAATTTCCATGTTATGCTGGAATTGACTTTCCATCACAAGAAGAACTTGCAACATTTTCTAACGGAAAAGATATGACACCGGAACAAACCACTGAGATGGTAAGACAGAGCATAGGTGCGGACTTTTTGGGATATAATGATGCTGAAAATCTTGCAGCAGCAGTTGGCATTCCAAAAGACTCTATGTGCTTTACATGCTCTTCAGGCAACTATGCTTCTCTTGGAATTACTCCTCAATTTAGAAGCAGACTAGAGATGAAAGGCGAATAAATCGTGCAAGCTATATGGAATGATGTCGTAATTGCTGAAAGTAATGAAACCGTTTTAGTTGAGGGAAATCATTATTTTCCATTTGATTCAATAAAACAGGAGTATTTCCAAAAGACTGAATTAACAACTCTTTGTGGTTGGAAAGGAATGGCAAATTACTATTCTATTACCGTAAGTGGAAAAACTAACAAAGATTGTGCATGGTATTATGAGGAACCAAATGATGCTGCTAAGAAAATCAAAGGAATGGTGGCCTTTTGGAATGGTGTTGAAGTAAAGTAATTAATCTTAATTATTAGAAAAACAACACAAAATTTGTGAATCAATATGCTGTTATTATTGCTGTGGGTGTTGGAGGAATCGCAATAATGGGAGTAATTTTTGGCGCAGATATTTTGAAATTATCTGTTTCAACTCAGGATTATGATATCTTTGTTGATCCAATTTTAGACAAACAGAGTCTATTTGTAATGGGGAGAGTAACAATTCAGAATACTGGTTCTCAACCATTAACAAATATTCATGTAAACTTTGGGGCTGGAGATACTCTTGATCTTGCAACTCTAAAAGCAGGACAAAAAATTATACTCTCCCCACCTCCTGATAATCCAATGGAGTTTGTGATGATTAGTGCCGATAACGATATATTTGTAAATAAAGCATATCGTGAGATGCCAAAGATGGTTGGTATGATGGGTTCATGACCTTTTTACTATAAGTTAAATCACATCAAAATCAAGTGTGATTGTTTGAAGTTTCTTACAAGTGGTAAAGTAAAGGACATCTATGATATAGATGAAGATACGTTTCTTTTCAAGTTCTCAGACAGAGTTTCTGCATATGATGTCAAATTCAAGCAGGATATTCCACGAAAGGGTGAAGTTTTGTGCAAATTCGCAGAGTTTTGGTTCAATAAACTATCAGTAAGAAATCATTTTGTTAGACATGAATCCGATACTGAGATTGTTGTAAAAAAGATGCAGATGCTCCCAATAGAGTGTGTTGTTAGAGGCTATTTCTATGGAAGTTTAGTAAACCGATGGAAGAATGGTGAAGTTACATTGCCTGAAGGTACTGACACTGCATTGGCTACGAAACTTCCAGAACCAATTTTCGATCCTACTACAAAATCAGAGCATGATATCCCTATTGACAAATCAAAAGCTTTAGAGATGAATTTAGTTACTGAAGAACAATTTAATTGGCTAGAAAAGACTTCGATTGAAATTTACAAAAAAATGGCAGAAATTACTGAAGGTGTTGGTTTTATCTTGGCTGATTTGAAATTAGAATTTGGAATCTTGGATGGGCAAATTACTCTAGGCGATTCAATTGGACCCGATGAGTATCGTCTATGGCCAAAAGAATCTTTTGAGGTAGGAAAAATTCAAGAAGCATATGATAAACAGCTTTTGCGTGATTGGCTGACTGCTAATGGATATCAAAAACAATTTGATGATGCACGTAATGCAGGAAAAGAACCTATCCCTCCAGAAATTCCACAAGAGATAATTGCAAAGATGACAGAACGTTATGTAACTGCATATGAAAAACTTTCGGGAAGTTCTCTCTGACTCTTCACTGTTTATTTGTTGTTGACTAGAAGCTAACATTAACTCGAATTTCATTTTTGATATTTTGATAAATTACGTCTTGATGAGTCATTTGCCAACATTATTTCCCAGAACTATATTTTTTTAATATTTTTGAAAATATCTGAAACCGTTACAATAATTATTCTACCACTTCTATATTCATTGTAATGGTATCAATATTATGAAAAGCATTACGATATTTTTAGTAACATTATGAAATTTATTAAAATGAAAAAAAATTGATGCTATTAGACAAAAAAATATGATACAAGGATCTTTTAGATCAGATCTAAAGGTAATCTTAGCATGTCTACCCTATTAGAAAAACAAATCAAAGTAAATCGTATTGTTACAACCAATATTGAACACGCACGTGCAATTGAAGATCCTGCACGAGCTAAAATTGTAGAAATTTTATACCATCAAAAACTTTCTGCGGATCAGATCACAACTGCTCTAAAAAAGAAAGGATGTAAAAAAGCATTAACAACAATTCGTCACCATCTGGAAATCCTCAAAAATGCTGGATTAATTGAAATCGTGAAAATTGAAGAATCAAGGGGTGCTATAAAAAAATATTATGGCACATCTATCAAATTGTTGGATTTTCATGCTCCTGAAGATTTTGATTCAAAATATTCCAAGGTCATTGATCATACATCAGCCAAAATTGAAAAGATTCTCAAAGGTTTAACACCAAAAACTCCCAAATCAAAGGGCAAAAAATCTAAAGAATATTCTCAATACTTGGTAATGGAGATTATGAACCGTGCCATGACCAATATACTTGAAAATTCTGCAAAAAAATGATGATGAACGGTATTGGAAGAAAAGGCTGTAAAATTATTTTCTGAAAAAAATCTCGTTTTTATTGCAACAATCATGAAAGATGGTTCACCGCAAGTATCTCCTGTTTGGGCAAATTATGAAGACGGATATATTCTAGTAAATACTGCAGAAGGTAGGATAAAACACAAAAATGTTTTACGTGACACTCGTGTTGCGGTATCTGTTGTATCAAAAAATAACCCACTTGATATGACAACAATTCGTGGAATCGTTGAAGAGCTGATTCCAGATTATAGTTACAAACATGCAGACAAACTTACACAACAATACATGGGTCGTGAACATTATCCATTCAAACGTGATGATGAAAAAAGAGTAATTCTAAAAATTAAACCAAACAAAGTTTTTGTATTGCCTGAATTAAAAATGAATGAATAGAAATTAGAATGTTTCTAAATTTGAGTTTAGAAATATATTTAATTAAGAATTAAAAAAATAGAAAAAAGTTTGTAAGACAGTTTAACGTTTTCTGCGTTTAGCTGCCTTTCTTTTTGGAGCTTTACGTTTAGCTGCCTTTCTTTTTGGAGCTTTACGTTTAGCTGCCTTTCTTTTTGGAGCTTTACGTTTAGCTGCCTTTCTTTTTGGAGCTTTACGTGATACCTTTCTCTTACGAGTTGCTGCACCTCTTTTAGCTGCTGCTTTTCTCCTTCGAGATGCTCTTGTCTTTGCTGCTGCTGCTGCTTTAGCTGCTGCATTTCTCTTTCGAGTTCTTGCTGCTTTTTTAGCTGCTGCTGCTCTTTTGGCTTTAGATATTGCCATGACTTTTTTGCAAAAGTTATGATGTTATATAGTACAAGTCACACATAACTACGCTAACAATAGTAAAATTTGACACTTTTTTGTTTTAAAAATTTGCGATCAACAATTTGTTATACAAACAACAGCTGTATCAACAGTTGATTGTTCTTTTTGTGGTCTAACAATTATTTTGTATTGTGTTTCTTCATCAAACGGAATATCAAACTGTGTTGTAATTTCAATTGGTTTGTTTGGCTCTAACCATTCTATGAATAGGTCTTTAGAAGAAAATTCTCCATATACTGCTTCATGTTTCTGCTCTTTGTCATCAATAATGTAAAATTGTCCTCCTGTAAGCATAGTTTTTTCATTACTTGTGTTTTTTGCACTAATTCCAATTTTTACAAATACATTTTCTGGCACAACTTCTTTACTTCCCTCATGTGTTCCTTCAAATGTAATAACATATTCTACTGGTCCAATGATAATTGTTTCTCCTGCTATTGATGAGATGTAGTTTGTTTGGTATTGTGAATACATGAACATTCCAGCTCCCATTGAAGCAATTATTGCTCCAATTATAATCACAATCACAATACCTCCCATGAAAACCCTAAATTATTTTGGTATATAGTTGAAACGCAATTTTTAGGAAGAAATTCAGACCTAGTGCAACGAATGGCACAAGGGGCATAGATAGGTCTGAACTCAAATATTATTATCACATAGAATAACATAAAATCCGCGGAAATTTCACTAAAAAACCCCTACCATTTCAGAAAAAATGGGTGATTGACAACTACTTTTTCTTTATTTTTTACTAAAATTTAGGGGGTTTAGCATTTACGCACAACAAAAAAAGATCATACTAGTCTAGCTGAGCTAGCTGGGTGGTTTGACCGTTGCATATCGTATCTAGGCACAGGTGTTAAACCCCCCATCAAAACGGCGGTTTTTGGAAATATCGTATGGTGCCTGAAAGCGGGTTTGGTAGAGGGGGGTTTAGCTTTTGGGCACAATCGCGTTTTGGAGCAGCCATCTTGCTTTAAGAGAGCATAAACCCCAAGACAAGAGTTGCATGGTGGTGCCTGTTTTCTATTTTTTCGGAACATCCAAAACAATGCCTCTAGACTCTTGCTACACTTGACTGGAAAATTTTCACGTATTTTCTTGCACTGTGTCAAGCAAGATGATCAATCAAGTGATCTGGAGACTTTCGTCAGAACGTTTTCATCAAGTATCGGGTCATCTTCTCACTCATCTCTGAGACTTTTTGGATGGTTTGTGCAAAATTCCCATGGTTTAGCTGCTCTTTTTTGTCCAGAACAGCGTAAATTCCTACGGTTTTTTTGCCGTTCTCCTCAGAGAACCTATGCACTGCGCCGATAACCTTGCAGTATTCCGTGACCCTTCCCTCAAAACCTGCTTTTTGTTGATCTGAGAATTTCAGGAACCTGGCATTCTGGCTGTTCTTTAGGGGGCATTTTGCTCCCAGAACAAGTACGTCTGGCTGGCTTTTTGGCTCAAATATTTCTATGGCGTTTCCAAAACTGCCCACATGGCTTACTGTGATCCTGAATGAATCGTCTTCTGCAGTAGTGTTCTTGAACTTGTAGCTTTCATGAGTCAGCCACCGCTCTACTGCGTCTCTGAGGTCTTGAGCCATGGTCTGGATGCTGTCTTGCCTAATATTATGTTGTTTTAGGCATGTAGGTTTATAATATTTTTAAATTCGAGTTTAGAAATACATGTATCATAATGTAGCAAAGCCACCGAGATCAAAAATATTGCAACAAAAACACGATGATCTCTTCTGCAGCTTACGACAGGCATTTTATCTCATCAGATCAAATGGGTGATTCCTGTCAGAGACGCTTATTCCTACACGCATATTGCACCCTGTCCGTTGGCACTCAACATCAGCTGTAAGGAACAACTACATTCGATGCTTTCAAGCGGAATTCCGTATTCTGCCTGCTTGTGCGGAGTGACTGCATCGGCAAAAGTCTAAGGCAATGTTGGATCCGCGCCCTTTATGATTCCAGAATTGGACAGCAGTTTTACGTTTGTCATCCTACCTTCAAATACAGGTTTTGCATCATCGAGGTCACTAAGACGCTCAAGTAGCAGATTCTTTTCGATTGTTCTTGCATAAACTAAGCAATGTTTCTGTTTGCATGGACTCCTCTATCTTTCTAGCAGAAGTGTTTGGCAATGAAACCCAATCATCACGTGCAAGTACTATTGATAGATTGTATAACATATTTTCATTTGAAAAATCCATGTCCGATGCAGTAAGGGCTAAAATAGAATGCAGATTCGGCACATCTAAGTATTCCTTTTTGGAATGCTGTAAAACAGTATGGGCAGTTTTGAAAATGAACATGATGGTAAACTCTGCAGGATCTCAAAACTGGTTTGCATGATTCTCTCAAAATCTTTTTTGTGAAGCACATCTTACATGAACCCAATTTGAGTATCTATCTTGTGCAACTCTGTCCTTACCTGCTGTTATTTTACGTTTACATATTTTGCACATGCTGCTGAATTTTGCCATTATCCCATGTAGTTGTGAGCCATGTTTGTTATTGTAGCTATTCCTATAGTTGTTATCCGGGCTATTACCATAGATATTTCCATTGTTGTTCTCATATTCATCCTCTGTACTTGTCAAAGTGCGCGCAAATGCCTTCCCTGTCATCATGTCAAAATCCATGTCGATATACTCCGGCTTGCTCAAAACATTCTCTATGTAAAAGACAGCAATCGGCAGGCGTATGTCTGATAATGTCTTGTATTGACTGTCTGAGAATATTCCCAACCCGGTCTTTACTTCTGCCCAGCAGAAATCGCTTGGATGCTGGATATGTGAGGTGTTTGCTTGCTCTATTTTACATGCAAGATAGTCAAACACAAAGCTTGGATTATAAGAAGAACGGTTGGATGGTTCTGATATTTGAAGAACCTCGGGTCTTATGGATTCTGGAATGTGTACTCGAAACCTCTCAAAACCCATCTTAAAAACAACGTCACCAAGATTTTTGCAACCGTGTATGGTCTCAAGCGAGCAGTATGCCCAACCTCTTTGTGAGCATAGCTCCTTGTAGTATGTCTCACCAAGAGCACCTTTAAGCGATTTGGTAATTTTTGGGCGTGTCATATGGTGTAGATAGTATTGTATCTAAAAATTGTTTCTTGGTAGAACTCTTCAACAAACTGCAATCAGATACTAACCATCAATTAATTCCAGGCATTGAAAATGAGAATTAGTTATGATCAAGACTTGTCTGGCTTATTGTATGGTATAAACATACCCAAACCAAAGTGAGACAATTTTTTGCCATTTACTATTTCCGCCATGGGGGCATGATTTAATTTGGCTAATGTGTGAATTGTGGTGTCCGTGGTTGAAAATAGACCATTTTCATGTAAGTGTGTGTAGAATATGGAAAAAATATGATCTATTATCCATCGCCTCCACTATGTAAAATAATGTGACCTCGAACTGTAAATCTGTAAAATCTACCGAGCTTGTAAAATATGGAATATCTCTATTTTGTAACTTTATTCTGGATTATGAATTGGTGATTGTAAACCTATTACCGCCAACTAATTTCACATAATTATTGAGAAAAACAACCAATCTAATTGAATTATCCAAAATAATTTACAACAAATCCACTGCATTGGAATTTCTATGCAGACAATTCCAAAAGAAAGACACAATCCATTGCACATTATGTGATTCCAAAAATTACCATATCATCTCAAGATGAAAGCTAAGATGCAAGGGTTGCAAAACAGGTTCAGACCATTTGGTGGAACATGGTTTGACATTATCAACATTGATTTTACAAAATGGTTGGCTCTAATCAAACTCCCTGATCTTGGGATTAGTGCAAGACGTGCAGCAAGAGAAGCAGATGTCAGTTATCCAGCTGCACCAAATGCATTTGACTGTATCAGGTATTCCATACCGTACCATCTTGCAAAATCAGACAGGAAACCAAAGGGCAAAATTGAGGCTGACGAGGCGGCGTATTTTTGGGGCAGAAGAAATGGAAATCGTGGACGTGGTGCCAAAAACAAGGCGATAGTATTTGGAATACTGGAGAGAAAAGGAAAGGTTCACATTGAGACTGTCACTAATGTGAAAGCCAAAACATTGCTTGCTGGAACCATCAAGAAAGCAAAGAAAGGAAGCATTGTGTATGCGGACAAGTCGAAAGGTTATGATTCATTGATGTTTCGTGGATATCGTCACTTGTCAGCTGGCCACAGTAAGACGTTTGGAAAAGGTGGTATGTACATCAATGGAACTGAATCTTTTTGGAGTTTTGCAAAAGAGAGGATGGCAGAGCATCATGGTGTTGGTTCTGAAAGGTTTCTGTTGTACATCAAGGAGATGGAATGGAGATACAGCAACAGAGATGAGGACACTTTCTCATTATTGCTTGATTATGTGTTAGTGGTGAATAATTGATAATCACCTTAAACAAAAAACCTGATTTCCTTATTGCAGAATTTCTGTTGTTTCTTCTGATGCCTTATGATCTGACTTTATTTGAATCAGAGTAGATTCAGATCGTCGTACCACCGGATTGATTCTTGAAGACACTGCCTTGATGTCAGACCATCTAACTCTATCTTTGCATACAGTTCTGGGTAAATGAACTCTCGTTTAGGATATTCTATGATCTTACCATATTCTTTTTAGCAGTAGTGCGAGATTTCTCCAGAGCCTAGGGTTTCCTTTGTTGGAAATCTGTATGCGTGTGCCAGCACCGGCTCTATCAATGGATCATAAACAAGCCTGAGGTGCTGACCCGCTTCAGGTGCACATACCAATCAATGACTTTAACACAAAGGGTCTAAAGCATGACCCCCTCCTCTTGAATTTTGTAAATTCTTGAGCGGTTACACAAAAAGAACAGATCAAACCCAAGTATGTTGTGGCCTATTATTCTCAGCCTGTTATCCCAACCTCCACCTTTTTGCAGATCAACTGGGATCTCAAAGAATTTTTTCAGTATGGCCTCCTTGCCATCCTCCCATTCTTTGAGTCTGTGGACGTATCCGTTGTTGACCTTATAGGTGATAAGAATCACCTTGCCATCAAACGGCGTAAGGCCTTCCCTCTCAAACTTCCAGAATCTTTCTTTGTCCTCTGAGTCTTTTGTCAGCTTGCCTGACTCGATCTCCTGCCTGGTCTGAAAATATTGGTCACTAGTCATATTAGGCGCCGTTTCTATGTCGACAAAGAGGTTGGGCATGGTATGGATAGACAGGCACAGATAAAATAACTTGTGTGTGGCGTTATTAATAAAGGATGTAACATGGTTTGGTTTAGAACTATTGGTGGAAAATTAGAAAGTCGATTAAGATATTTGGCAGGTATGGTATACAACACATTCCCAACACCTTCTGTCAGCAAGAATGAAATTATAAAAATATGAATACTCATATCCGATAACTGTAGTCCCCATATTTGGAAAGATATTCATAGTTAACAATAATCAATAATCATGGAGGATTGATAGCTGCTTGGAACAGATTACATTTAAGGAGTTTTTCAAAAATGCAAGTGGATTCGCACCATATCCCTATCAAGAAAAATTAGCAAACGCAAAAGACATTTCGGAGATTCTCAGCATTCCTACAGGTGCAGGCAAAACAGAAGCTGCAGTACTTGCAATATATGTATGGAGACGTATTTACTCAAATCAAGATGTTCGCAAAAACACACCAAGAAGACTAGTCTATTGTTTGCCTATGCGCGTTTTAGTAGAGCAAACAGTGTCTAAAGTTAAGAGATGGATTGAGAACCTCAAACTAGAAAATAAAATCAAAGTGATCACTATTATGGGCGGAAACGCAGAATATGATTATAGGCTATATCCTGAAAGCGATGCAATTATAATTGGTACTCAGGACATGCTTCTTTCACGTGCACTGAATAGAGGATATGCTATGAATCCATTTCAATGGCCAGTTGAGTTTGGATTGTTAAACAATGATTGCCTGTGGATAATGGATGAGATTCAACTTATGCATAACGGGCTTGCCACATCTATACAATTAGAGGAGTTTAGAGATAGAAAGAAGACATATGCACCACACAAGACAGTGTGGATGTCAGCTACTATAAACCCTCAATGGTTGAAGACTGTGGACTCGGATCCTGAGAAATATACAAAGTTTGAGTTGTCCAAAGAAGATACAGAAAACGAATCTCTTTCAAAGCGCAACAATGCAAAAAAACGACTAGAGGAATTAAAACTTTCGAAACACAAAGATGAGTACACAAAAAATGATGCAATAGAGATCAAAAAGAAACATGATACTGGAACAGTTACCTTGATCATAGTAAATACTGTAAAGCGAGCTCAGAGCCTTTTTGAAGAATTGAAAAAAATCTCAGAAAAAACAGACATAATGTTGATACATTCTCGATTCAGAAGAAAAGAGAGGGCAAACATAAACAAAAAGATTCAGAATATCTCAGAAAAATCCGATGAAAAACAGGATATGATCATAGTATCTACACAGGTAATTGAAGCAGGTGTTGACATTTCTGCCAAGACTCTGATCACCGAGATGGCACCGTGGTCTAGCATGGTACAAAGATTTGGAAGATGTAACCGTAAAGGAGAGCATGACGACTCTAAAGTTTATTTTATAAGGCTTGCAGAAAATCAATACATCCCATATGAGAAAGAAGATATGGAAAGATCTGAAAAGAAAATAGATAAATCAATAGGCAAATCCCTCTCGCCAAAATCCATACCAAAAATTGATGAAACAATTACCCATGAAATAGTAATAAGAGAGTCTGATGTACTTGGATTGTTTGATAGTACTCCTGATCTTTCCGGCAGTCATACTGATGTATCAAGATATGTTCGTTCATTAGAAAAAACTACAGATGTTGGTGCCCTATGGAGAGAATGGGATGAAAAACAGCGACCGCCAAAACATAAGATACGAAATGAAGAGATTTGTAATGTGCCAATATCAGACATAAAAGAATTTATTAAAAAAAATAGTATATGGAAATATGATGTGCTAGATGGATATTGGGAAAGGAGTTATGATGTGCATCCAGGTCAGACGTATTTGATATATTCCAAAAGTGGAGGATACACTGAAGAGAAAGGATGGCATGTGAAATTAGATGATTATGTAAAACCAGTTGAAAAAGATTTGGAAGACAAATCACATCCAGATAATATCAATAAAACCAAACCAATATCAGAATCAGAAGAGGAATCTTTGAATTCAGATCCCATATCAGAGAATTCTGATTGGATTACACTCAATGATCATACAGTGCATGTGCTTACCAAGACAAAAAAGATTCTTGAGCAACTAGAACATTTGACAGAACTAAAGGATGTCATGATTATTGTTGCAAAATACCATGATATTGGCAAGGCACATACTGTATTTCAAAATACAATGCTAAAAAACACTGATGACACATCTGTGTCGTGCGATGAGATTTGGGCAAAAAGAGGGGGACGTGCAAATCATGAACGTAAGAATTTTCGACATGAGGCTGCAAGTGCTCTGGCATTTTTAAAACTCAATATACAGACTGATGTAGATCTTGCAGCATACCTCATTGCATCGCACCATGGCAAGATGCGTCTATCCATGCGTTCTCTTCCTGAAAAGAAAGGCACAAAATACATCAATTCTGATGGCAGTTATATTCTAGGAATGAAATTGGATGAAACAGAAAAACTCTCGATATTCCTATCCAATAAAATGAAAGAATCAAAAGAAAGTAAGGAGGAAAAATTGCAAGAAAATATAGATAAAGAGATCAAGATAGATGCATCCATTACAAGAATTGGAAAAAAAGATAACAGCAGATCATGGCTACAGATAACATTAGGATTGCTCAAGAAACATGGTCCATTCAAACTTGCATATCTTGAGGCAGTAATACGTGCTGCAGATTCTAGGGCAAGTGAGGATGAAAGATCAAAATCATGATAGACATACGACTGGACGGATGTATTCCAGAATCACTTATGATGAATCTAAAAGCACTTGGAATTTTTCGCATCCTAGCAGAACAGATGGACCAAGAAATTACGGCAAACTGGGAAAGAGACGTGTTTGTATTGCATACAAAATTGAGCAAAGATGAATTACTTGATTTTTTTCTAAAACAGTATAAACCAACACCACTAGTATCCCCTTGGAATGGAGGTAGTGGTTTTTTTGATGTGGACAACTCTGTTGTGTATGAGATAGAACAATCAGACAATAAACGTTTAAAGGAGTATTGTGAGGTTTTTGAAGACGTACGAGAAATTCTCCAAGATAACATTTCTGAATATGCTGAACTAATCAAGAAAAAAGATGAGGAGCGTATGAAAGAACTCAAAAAGAAAATAAAGAATAACAAAGATCTACTGCTCAGTCAATTCCGCAACAAGATTACTGAAAAATTAGTACCTTGGTTTGATGCAATGTATGTCATTACATCTACAAAACCATCGTATGGTACCATTTTAGGAAGTTGTGGAAATGATGGAAATTTTGAGATTTCAGAAAATTTTATGAAATGTATATGTAAATGTATTTTACCAGATAAAAATTCCACCGATGATGAGAAGAAAGACTGGATTAAAGGTTCGTTGTTTGGTAATTCTGTAAAGTTAATGGAGAATAGCTCTGCATATTTTTACCCTGACGGATACAAGGGATCAAACTGTACAAGTGCCGGTTTCGAAAAAGAAAAAATATCATTGATAAATCCGTGGGACTATATTCTCATGATAGAGGGAACCCTGCTTTTTGCAGGCAGTGTATCACGCCGTTCTATTTTAACAAAAGCTGCATTCCCATTCACAGTGCATTCGTCCATGGCAGGATATGGTTCATCCTCTGCAGAAAAGTCTAGAGGTGAGTTATGGATTCCACTCTGGGATAATCCTGCAACATATGATGAAATAAAATATATCTTCAATGAAGGAAGATCACAGATTGGCAAAAAACATTCCAGCACAGGTACTGATTTTGTTAGAGCATTGACAAGCTTGGGTACAGAGCGAGGCATATACGGATTTCAAAGATTTGGTGTGTTTGAAAGAAAAGGATTGGCGTTTCTTGCTACTAGTTTAGGTAGGATAGATACTATAAAAAACCATCAAGTCAATTTATTGACAGACATAGATGAGTGGTTGGAAAAAATCCGCAAAGTGAAGAACCTCCCAATAACAATAAGATCATTATTACGTAACATAGATGGCGCAATCATAAAATTCTGTACACATCCTAAGGAACAATATTTGCAAGAGATCCTGATCATTTTAGGAAAGATAGAATGGATCATATCTAATTCCTCATCCATCAGAGAAAAGATTCAACCATTCCAGAAATTATCCTTTGATTGGCTAAGTGCATGTTATGATAAAACACCTGAATTCAGACTTGCTGTATCCTTGGCATCAATTTTAGATGATGATGGACAGTATCCTATAAGATACAATTTAGAGCAGATAAGGTATACCCACAAACTAGAATGGAAGCCATCAAGTCCTCATGCAGTATGGAATAAAAACAATACCGTTAAAAACATGATTGCAGTATTAGAAAGACGATGTATTGATGCCCAAATACAAAAATTTAAAACAATCCCACTGAAATCAAAAGTATCTGCGCCTGTAAATGATGTATTGTTATTCCTAAATGGTCAATTGGACTATGAAAAGATAAGCAATCTATTACTTCCACTTTCAATGATTAATTATGATAATCATTTAGACTATGAGAATTATAGAGAAATATGGGAAATTCCTGAGCTCATACCAGAGACATATATATCCATAAAGTCAAACTTTCCTCCAGTCTCATTTGACCCTAATATTACAAAATTTGAGCCATCTATAGTAGGACTGCTAAAATCAGGTAAGATAAATTTAGCACACAAGATATCACAGCGCCGTCTTTACATAACTGGTACAAGTATATTGACATATGATAGCTCAAAGTATTCATCAAACTCAACACAGGAGATACCAGAACATATGATAAGTAAACTTACAGCTGCTGTTCTTTTTCCATTACATAAATCAGATATGGAGAAACTGATTAACCATATTGCAAAACCCAGAATCAAATACAATATAATTTAATAATGGACTATTCTTAGATATCTTATGAGTGACAGTTTAGAGAACAGTGGCAGATTATTATTAGAAGTGGAATTAAAGCCTATACAAGGAGATAGATTCCAGCCAACTGGATTTCCAGACTTGGGTGCAGCTGAGATTCCATTACATGACAGCACAATATCACTTTTAGTTGAATCACCACAATCAATGGCAAATCGTTTGGAAGAAGTTTGCTTGAACAAAGACAAGACAAACTTTGTTGATGAATTAAATGGATTGCCAATGATAAAGGTCAACAATATCAATAATGAACAAATAACAAATTCAGTTCGTGAATCACATCGAATCGGTTCGTTTTATATCCTTGAAGGTGGCAATGAGGAAATCAAAAAGAAATTAAATGGATTACAAAATAAAGATGGAAGATGGAACACGGATCTTGTTAAAACATCTCCTTTGATATTTGAATTGGATGTTAATTCTTTGTTACATGGAGTTTGGATTGCAAAAAAAATTGCGGAAGGAAGAATAAAAATTCCACGTGCACTCTCAGCATTCATAGAGGCAAAAAATGTAAAGAATGTTACAAGTGGTGGTGCAAAAATTGATCATGTTAAGCCAGGTAAGGATGATGATACAGGTGGTGCATCAAAAGGTCAAGGAAACGTTCCATTTTCACGTATAGAATACACTGCCGAATCCATAACAGCATTTTTTAATCTAGATTTACAACAGATAAGGAGTTACTGTCTTGAAAAACATCAGACAGAATTACTGATAAATCTGGCATTGTGGAAGATTCAAAAATTCTTGGAAACAGGATTGCGTTTGCGAACTGCATGCGATCTTCAGATTAAGAGTGAACCCAAAGTTATATCTCCTGAAGGATTTACATTACCTGACATGTCTGAATTAAACTCGAAGATAAAAGATCTTATATCTAAATGTAAGTTCGATCCAAATAAGTCAATTAGCATCAAATATGAAACAAAAAATAAAAGTAAACAGGGTTCATAAAAAATAACATGCTTGCACTATCGTTTAGATTTTTAGCTGGTAGATATCATGCAACACAGTGGGGTAGAAATGTAAATGAAGGGATAATTGACTGGCCTCCATCCCCTTGGCGTATATTGCGAGCAATAATTGCAACTTGGAAAAAAACATCAAATAACATAAAATATGATGAAATGTGGCCCATACTAAAGGCTATCTCAGAATGTGATGTTTCATTTAACCTGCCAAATGCAATACAGTCACATACTAGACATTACATGCCAGTTTGGGGAGGAGAAGAAACCACAAAGATAATTGACTCTTTTATGGTGATAAACACTCAAGAGTGTGTTGTTGCAATATGGAATGATGTCAAATTAGAGACGAAACAAGAAGAAATTTTGGATATCGTGATCAATAGCATGTCATACTTTGGACGGGCAGAATCATGGTGTAAAGTACAACGCGTAGATAAACCACCCACCCCAAACTGTTCCAAGTTAGAGGATGACGTACACATAGGAAATGAAAATATCGTTCAGGTTCTAGTTACAAACAAGAATGTATCATTTGAGGACATTTGCGTTGAGACTGGAGATCTTCACAAAGAAAAAATTATGAATCCTCCGGGGAGTAAATGGATACAGTATGGGCTTCCAAAGGACTTGCTTACAAAACAGTTGGAAAGCACATCAGTACCACCAAAACCGATAAATGTCGTCAGATATCGTATTGCAGGAAGCGTAAGGCCAAAAGTTACTAAATCACTCCATGTGGGTGATTTTCTTAGAAGAGTTGCTATGTCAATTTATGGAAAGGAAAATAAAAATGAGACATCACAAGTATTCACAGGAAAACAAACAGATAGCACATATCTTAAAGACAACCATAGACATGCATTTTTTCTTCCAACCGATGAGGATGGAGACAATATTTTAGATCATATAACAATAGTTGCAAAAGATCCATTTGGTGAAAAGGAGATGAACGCATTAGCCTCTATGAGACATGTTCAATATGGTCAAAACGGATTTAGTCTGGTATTTCAGGGATACGGAGAACTCGAAGATTTCGAAAAAATTTTAATTTTGCAAAAATCAAAAAGATGGAGATCTGTTACACCATTTGTACTTAATAGACATGTCAAGGTAAGAGGTAAAGGGGAAAAACACATAGTTGATGGTCCAGAAGATCAGATAAGACTGGAGATTAAAAGGAGATTTTGCGATACAGCAAAAATCAAAAATATTGAAATTAATGATAGCACCTCTACTATGAAATGTGGCTTAAAACCAATCCAGTTTAGTCGTTGGAGAAAGGACAAACTTGCAGGATTTGGCGCATATGATGTATTGATTGAATTTGATGAGGAAATACAAGGGCCTCTATCTTTTGGCCATGGTGCTCATTTTGGTTTGGGGATGTTTGTCCCAGAAACCATTTAATCCTACGTGCCAATTCCATTATTTCGGCCCTATAGAAATCATCAATTTTTGACGCATTTGTAGATCATGTTGTATCATACAGATCAGGCTTCAATGGGGCCATAACTTTTTCGTTATGGAAATCCACAACAGAATTCATCTCACGATGGAATCTTACACCTGCTTCAATGGGGCCATAACTTTTTCGTTATGGAAATTGGTGTGTGCGTCGAAATTGCCTCAGAGATTTTTTCGCTTCAATGGGGCCATAACTTTTTCGTTATGGAAATAGGCGATAGCTTTTGGTGAACGGCAGTAAGGGTAACAATGCTTCAATGGGGCCATAACTTTTTCGTTATGGAAATTTAGTGTTGGTCCCAATGTCCATGGAAGGCGTTGACGCTTCAATGGGGCCATAACTTTTTCGTTATGGAAATTCGCCAAATTGCCTACATTTTTTACGTGTTTTGGCAAGGCTTCAATGGGGCCATAACTTTTTCGTTATGGAAATAGTTTTCTTGAAATTAATGATACAGTTCACATTTACTGCTTCAATGGGGCCATAACTTTTTCGTTATGGAAATTGCGCGAACAAATAGCACAAGATGTAATTAGCGTACTAGCTTCAATGGGGCCATAACTTTTTCGTTATGGAAATTCTGAGGGAATTCACAGGGCATGGTGCCGAGGATGCTCAGCTTCAATGGGGCCATAACTTTTTCGTTATGGAAATGCCCATTAATTGCGATATCCATCCTCACCTTATATCCGCTTCAATGGGGCCATAACTTTTTCGTTATGGAAATAAGAATAGTACTGAAAGTAGGAATAGGACGGTTCGCTGCTTCAATGGGGCCATAACTTTTTCGTTATGGAAATTTTCAATGTGTCTGCATTTTCGTTTCCAATCTCACTCGCTTCAATGGGGCCATAACTTTTTCGTTATGGAAATCAAAGGATGCTGGGAATGCGGAAATACTGAGAGATGGCTTCAATGGGGCCATAACTTTTTCGTTATGGAAATGAGTATGCCTACACACAGAGTCTATACGATGCAGTAGCTTCAATGGGGCCATAACTTTTTCGTTATGGAAATTAGGGTAGGAAACATAGGTACACACGTAGTCGTTACAATGCTTCAATGGGGCCATAACTTTTTCGTTATGGAAATAGACTCTATGACCTTCAGTGCCATGTCGATATTCGGGCTTCAATGGGGCCATAACTTTTTCGTTATGGAAATCTCAAATATTGTACCAGAAATAATATTATAATTGATACGCTTCAATGGGGCCATAACTTTTTCGTTATGGAAATTCCATCACTTTGTGAAGGGCAAACTTACTATTCGTAGCTTCAATGGGGCCATAACTTTTTCGTTATGGAAATCTGAATGTGACGATTTAATAATACATGGCAAACTATCGCTTCAATGGGGCCATAACTTTTTCGTTATGGAAATTTGTCCCTGCCATCACCACCCCCACCATTCTTGTTTTGGGGCTTCAATGGGGCCATAACTTTTTCGTTATGGAAATAAGGCCATCACTCAGACAAATTGGCAGAGCATACGAGCTTCAATGGGGCCATAACTTTTTCGTTATGGAAATATGGAATTGCCTCCTCCTGTTCTTACCCCTCCATTGGATGCTTCAATGGGGCCATAACTTTTTCGTTATGGAAATATAGATGAGAATTGACAGCGCCGTCCATAATACCAGCTTCAATGGGGCCATAACTTTTTCGTTATGGAAATCGCGCTAACTGGCAGCACCACCACAAAGACCACACTGAGCTTCAATGGGGCCATAACTTTTTCGTTATGGAAATTCATGGATTCCGTGAGGTAGATTATCTTGAAGAAGAGCTTCAATGGGGCCATAACTTTTTCGTTATGGAAATCCGCCGGAACCGGAAAAATCGAATTATGGCGGAATGGCCAAAGCTTCAATGGGGCCATAACTTTTTCGTTATGGAAATTGTGAAATAATAGATCGTGTGGTGAGTCCATCACCTTGCTTCAATGGGGCCATAACTTTTTCGTTATGGAAATTTTGGTGATGGTGGTTGATGATGCTCACGAATTCGCAAGGCTTCAATGGGGCCATAACTTTTTCGTTATGGAAATAAGGAACGGTGGATTAGACAATGTCGCAACAGATGCCTTGCTTCAATGGGGCCATAACTTTTTCGTTATGGAAATTATGAAACTCAGCATGGCAATTCTGGAGATATAGAGGGCGCTTCAATGGGGCCATAACTTTTTCGTTATGGAAATCGACATCTCCTTGTGATGTTCCTTGATAAATTGCTGCTTCAATGGGGCCATAACTTTTTCGTTATGGAAATAGGGAACCTGAGTTAGGCTAATTTCTGATTCGGTGAATAATTGCTTCAATGGGGCCATAACTTTTTCGTTATGGAAATTTCCCGTAGTTATCATATCCGGCGACGCCAATAATCTTGCTTCAATGGGGCCATAACTTTTTCGTTATGGAAATTCTCTCATGTTTCTGAATGTGGCGCTCTCAGAACAAGCTTCAATGGGGCCATAACTTTTTCGTTATGGAAATTGGGTATGGTTGTGGAATTATTCTTTGTGTCACGGGATGCTTCAATGGGGCCATAACTTTTTCGTTATGGAAATCTCTCGAGATTCAATAAATGCCTGTTGAGATGGTGAGCTTCAATGGGGCCATAACTTTTTCGTTATGGAAATTCGCTCTCAACCTGAAATAAAAAACCAATCGATCCACCTGCTTCAATGGGGCCATAACTTTTTCGTTATGGAAATGAAATCGGATGCCCAAATCCTGGAGCATGACATACCAGCTTCAATGGGGCCATAACTTTTTCGTTATGGAAATTGGCTCTGCTATCTAGCATATCATTGACAGATTTAGCGCTTCAATGGGGCCATAACTTTTTCGTTATGGAAATTGCGATTGAGTCGTACGAACGCTCAGCAAATGAGGCAGCTTCAATGGGGCCATAACTTTTTCGTTATGGAAATTAAGAGGTTCTTTGTAAACTTATAAGACAATTTCTTTTGCTTCAATGGGGCCATAACTTTTTCGTTATGGAAATTAGAGTCGGTTCATTCGCGACGGGCGGCTTTACTGCCGTTTGGGCTTCAATGGGGCCATAACTTTTTCGTTATGGAAATTGATTAATCAATCACCCCTTTTTCTTTTTTTTATTTCTGCTTCAATGGGGTCATAACTTTTTCGTTATGGAAATATCTATTACAAGACAATTTACGTTCTTGTAGTTGGGCTTCAATGGGGCCATAACTTTTTCGTTATGGAAATTTATCCAGGGGTCGGGAAGTAGAATGTTATTATTGTCGTGCTTCAATGGGGCCATAACTTTTTCGTTATGGAAATAGGTATTTCTGTCATTATATTATTTCTCTAGTTGTCTCCGCTTCAATGGGGCCATAACTTTTTCGTTATGGAAATCGTGGTCAATCCCCAGTAATCCATCATTTTACTAAACAGAGCTTCAATGGGGCCATAACTTTTTCGTTATGGAAATACCAAAAGAGGAACACTGGCAACATCAGAGGAATTTGCTTCAATGGGGCCATAACTTTTTCGTTATGGAAATTCAGATTCGTCCGATTGATTAAGAAACCACATTCCGAAGCTTCAATGGGGCCATAACTTTTTCGTTATGGAAATCTGAATTTGTCCAGGAATTATAGGAAGTGGAAAACCAGGGCTTCAATGGGGCCATAACTTTTTCGTTATGGAAATTATTTAGGTCACCTGAAACATCCCAATCCCAGTCTGTGCTTCAATGGGGCCATAACTTTTTCGTTATGGAAATCTCATCAAGAAATCCCAGTCGTGTGTCCAGCAAGACCCTGCTTCAATGGGGCCATAACTTTTTCGTTATGGAAATCAAGGAAAAATTAATTCCCCTTAACAAAACTAGCATCAGCTTCAATGGGGCCATAACTTTTTCGTTATGGAAATTGTTTCATCTGGCGTCCTAAACATACCGAAATTAAAGCTTCAATGGGGCCATAACTTTTTCGTTATGGAAATATTTTTCAACCTCTTCAGCATCGTCAAAGTATCCAAGCTTCAATGGGGCCATAACTTTTTCGTTATGGAAATCGGACATTTAGATGAATCCCTTAGATTCGCCAAATAGACGCTTCAATGGGGCCATAACTTTTTCGTTATGGAAATCAAGTTTGATGCTTTCACTTTGTATCAAAGTTTCTGGCTTCAATGGGGCCATAACTTTTTCGTTATGGAAATACCGCCTTGATTCCCAAATTTTTCATGGACCTCTCAGCTTCAATGGGGCCATAACTTTTTCGTTATGGAAATTAATGACCCTCCAGTAGATTGGTTAGGTCAATTACAGCTTCAATGGGGCCATAACTTTTTCGTTATGGAAATTTGGAACAATCAAAAACAATTTCTCAAGTCAATTACACGCTTCAATGGGGCCATAACTTTTTCGTTATGGAAATAGAAATTACGTGCTGGTTGCAGATGGCTTTATCACAGCTTCAATGGGGCCATAACTTTTTCGTTATGGAAATCTAAACATCCTGAAATCCGACAGCTCATTCTCACAGCTTCAATGGGGCCATAACTTTTTCGTTATGGAAATAGATATGCAGAAAAAACAAAATTAGAGAATGGATATTAGCTTCAATGGGGCCATAACTTTTTCGTTATGGAAATCTAGTGCTTTAATTGCTCGTGCTATCAGGAGTACTGAGCTTCAATGGGGCCATAACTTTTTCGTTATGGAAATATAACGAGAATTTTTGGGCGAACCGTAAAGACTTGTGCTTCAATGGGGCCATAACTTTTTCGTTATGGAAATACGGCAATTTGCAATATGAGGGCGGAAGTCACATGACCATGCTTCAATGGGGCCATAACTTTTTCGTTATGGAAATTCAGATTCTACCTGAAATAAAAAACCGATTGATCCACCCAAGATAACTGCTTCAATGGGGCCATAACTTTTTCGTTATGGAAATCTGCCAAATACCTGGCTGTTATTATCGTTGTATACACCGCTTCAATGGGGCCATAACTTTTTCGTTATGGAAATCGGGCTGTCACCACCATGGGAAAGATAGCAGATCCAAGCTTCAATGGGGCCATAACTTTTTCGTTATGGAAATTTTGGTATGGCTGGATTAGTCGGAATTTACGGCAGTGCTTCAATGGGGCCATAACTTTTTCGTTATGGAAATACGGTTTTTGTGGAAAAGACAAAAGGAGTAGCAACTTCGCTTCAATGGGGCCATAACTTTTTCGTTATGGAAATTTAGATTAGATAAACAACGAAAGGCGAGATATGGAGCTTCAATGGGGCCATAACTTTTTCGTTATGGAAATTTTGGCGCTTTTTCCGTCCGCGCCCGGTACATACCAGCTTCAATGGGGCCATAACTTTTTCGTTATGGAAATTGTCCGATATTTTTCCCTTTGATCCTTCCGAACTAAGCTTCAATGGGGCCATAACTTTTTCGTTATGGAAATCTCGGCTTTAGGACTAGACAAATGACAGAGGAGGGCGCTTCAATGGGGCCATAACTTTTTCGTTATGGAAATGTCAAATTATCACGACATGGAAGACCCAACAAAAAGAGCTTCAATGGGGCCATAACTTTTTCGTTATGGAAATGTAGCAACAGCAACATAATTTGTTATGGCCAAAGGTTTTGCTTCAATGGGGCCATAACTTTTTCGTTATGGAAATAATAGTCCTTTTCAGCGGGCGGTTACACACACTAGGCTGCTTCAATGGGGCCATAACTTTTTCGTTATGGAAATCTCACCTACTGGTAAGATGGGAATCAGCGGAAGGTGAGAGCTTCAATGGGGCCATAACTTTTTCGTTATGGAAATAACTACAGGACTCGCGTTTACAATCGTTGGCGCTCCGCTTCAATGGGGCCATAACTTTTTCGTTATGGAAATGATATCGGTACAAGCGCGAATATGGGATTGATTTTGATGCTTCAATGGGGCCATAACTTTTTCGTTATGGAAATGCTTGTAGTTGTCCTCATGGTAATGATGATGAAAAGATGCTTCAATGGGGCCATAACTTTTTCGTTATGGAAATTGCGCTAAATGGAATTGCCTTTAGAGCGATATTAGAGCTTCAATGGGGCCATAACTTTTTCGTTATGGAAATTTCAGTGGAATCAGGGACTGGCACTCAATACTTCATGCTTCAATGGGGCCATAACTTTTTCGTTATGGAAATTGACACCGTGATTGAGGATGATTACTTCAGTTGGGGCGCTTCAATGGGGCCATAACTTTTTCGTTATGGAAATTTATAGAAATTATTCTCAGTGTGATCACTATGAAATACGCTTCAATGGGGCCATAACTTTTTCGTTATGGAAATATGGGTTCATCATCTGGTTCATTGTAACCGTACACGTTGCTTCAATGGGGCCATAACTTTTTCGTTATGGAAATGGCGAGGAGACCACGGTGTATGACGCGCTGATGGAGGTGGTGGCTTCAATGGGGCCATAACTTTTTCGTTATGGAAATCAGTTTTTTTTATGGCCGTTATTGCCTTCGAGTTTTTGCTTCAATGGGGCCATAACTTTTTCGTTATGGAAATATTTTTAGGCGAACCATAAAGACTGACAAAGATTTCAGCTTCAATGGGGCCATAACTTTTTCGTTATGGAAATTTCACTAGTCTTTCTGCGTGTTTCCTACACTGAAAGTGCTTCAATGGGGCCATAACTTTTTCGTTATGGAAATCGCCGGTGAAATCATCAAGCCGGTAAAAACAATAGGTAGCTTCAATGGGGCCATAACTTTTTCGTTATGGAAATTTGTCGCAACTATGCACTCTTCAACTTTATTCCTATAATAGCTTCAATGGGGCCATAACTTTTTCGTTATGGAAATTTTTGAAAAGGGCGTTAGAAAATTTAGACCATCAAAAGCTTCAATGGGGCCATAACTTTTTCGTTATGGAAATGTGGGGTTAATCTGCGACTAGGGGGGGGGGGCTCGGGGCTGAGCTTCAATGGGGCCATAACTTTTTCGTTATGGAAATTCGCGCGTTACAATCGACGCGGATTTTTTCCCGGTCGCTGCTTCAATGGGGCCATAACTTTTTCGTTATGGAAATTCTGTATTTCCCCAAACCTCAGCATTACAACTCCACCGCTTCAATGGGGCCATAACTTTTTCGTTATGGAAATGATAATGAGGCACTCCAAATTTTACAAAATGAAATCGCTTCAATGGGGCCATAACTTTTTCGTTATGGAAATTGGGATATGCACTTTTCCAGTATGTATTCACGCAATTACGCTTCAATGGGGCCATAACTTTTTCGTTATGGAAATTTGTAATTTGGCATACAAATTGTAATGGTCGTCAACACGGGCTTCAATGGGGCCATAACTTTTTCGTTATGGAAATCAACAAACTTTCTATTTCTAACATTTGCTGGACAAGCTTCAATGGGGCCATAACTTTTTCGTTATGGAAATCTCGAATATTTCAATTCTTCACGAATTATTGTCGATGTGCTTCAATGGGGCCATAACTTTTTCGTTATGGAAATCCCGCAGCAACTACATCTATGATGCTGTAATTTTAGCCGCTTCAATGGGGCCATAACTTTTTCGTTATGGAAATTTCCATTTGTTCCGTTTAGCGATGTTGATTATTCTTTGCTTCAATGGGGCCATAACTTTTTCGTTATGGAAATGTATGTCTGGTAAAGTTGGTGTTTGCTCATCAATCGTGCTTCAATGGGGCCATAACTTTTTCGTTATGGAAATTAGGAGGTGCTATTGCGTTCCTATGGAAGGATTAGGTGCTTCAATGGGGCCATAACTTTTTCGTTATGGAAATTGGTTAAGGCAAAACGAGACGGAAAAACAGCAGAAACTAAGCTTCAATGGGGCCATAACTTTTTCGTTATGGAAATCCAGTGGAGGAAATGAGGTTGACGGATGGGCACCTGTTTTCGAGCTTCAATGGGGCCATAACTTTTTCGTTATGGAAATTGGTAACCTTCAATTCGAAGGTGGTTCTCACATGACCATGCTTCAATGGGGCCATAACTTTTTCGTTATGGAAATTCATCTCAGAAGTAGTAAGGGACAGAGTAGGAGCAAGCTTCAATGGGGCCATAACTTTTTCGTTATGGAAATCATCCACAGACTCCACGGTGTTAGATTATATGATTCTGCTTCAATGGGGCCATAACTTTTTCGTTATGGAAATACCAGACATACCAGATAATGTAGGATGGACCAGATATGCTTCAATGGGGCCATAACTTTTTCGTTATGGAAATAAGAAACAGCAACCTTTGAACTACTTGCCAACAAACTAGCTTCAATGGGGCCATAACTTTTTCGTTATGGAAATGCGGAATGCTTGGAGGCGGCGGCGGTGACATGAGCGAGCTTCAATGGGGCCATAACTTTTTCGTTATGGAAATAAAAAATGTAGGCAATTTGGCGACATTATCCATGATAAGCTTCAATGGGGCCATAACTTTTTCGTTATGGAAATTCAGTTTGGCAGATTCGGTAATAAATTCCCAACTTTTGCTTCAATGGGGCCATAACTTTTTCGTTATGGAAATTTGGGCCGCAATTGTTAGACGCTCACCGCGTTTAGCGGCATGGGAAAGCTTCAATGGGGCCATAACTTTTTCGTTATGGAAATCTGCAGACACAGCTCAATTGCCTTTGGGTTGATGTCCGTGCCGATTGCGTTTCGCTTCAATGGGGCCATAACTTTTTCGTTATGGAAATTTTGGAGAAGAAACTGTATTAAAAATTGGAAGGCAAGCTTCAATGGGGCCATAACTTTTTCGTTATGGAAATTCGGTTTATTCGGCACTTTCGCGATTAACGAAAAAAGGCTTCAATGGGGCCATAACTTTTTCGTTATGGAAATATGGAGGTATTGACCCTGTCAAGCAACCATGAGAAAATTGCTTCAATGGGGCCATAACTTTTTCGTTATGGAAATTTGTCACAAGTGCGCAGCGACCTAACGGCCTGCATGGGCTTCAATGGGGCCATAACTTTTTCGTTATGGAAATTGATAACTACGGGAATCCTGGAGCTAAAGCGGGAAGACTGGGCTTCAATGGGGCCATAACTTTTTCGTTATGGAAATTCCCGTCCGTAGTGGGTGATGTAAGCCTACCGAATTCGTTGCTTCAATGGGGCCATAACTTTTTCGTTATGGAAATTTTCTCGCTCCAAGGTACATGCACTCAGCAACAAAAGAGCTTCAATGGGGCCATAACTTTTTCGTTATGGAAATGTGATTGTATGCACTATTTTGATGAAACTGGTAAATGTGCTTCAATGGGGCCATAACTTTTTCGTTATGGAAATTACGAACTTTAAATATATTACAAGTGTCCATCTCGAGGAAGTAGGCTTCAATGGGGCCATAACTTTTTCGTTATGGAAATCTACGATGAAAGCAGGATGAACACCCAGCAAGCCCATGCTTCAATGGGGCCATAACTTTTTCGTTATGGAAATCCGGAAGAGCCAATACCGGAACTAGTACCAATACCGGCTTCAATGGGGCCATAACTTTTTCGTTATGGAAATATTTTTGGATTAACCATATCACCCAAAATTTTATTCGCTTCAATGGGGCCATAACTTTTTCGTTATGGAAATTAAATACTAAGGCCGTCGTAAAAACGGCTGGAAAATCAGCTTCAATGGGGCCATAACTTTTTCGTTATGGAAATGTAGCACAGCACACCAAAGCAACGCAAGAACACTCAATGCTTCAATGGGGCCATAACTTTTTCGTTATGGAAATCTCGGTTCCACCCGTACCGCGGGACTGTCCCGTGAGCTTCAATGGGGCCATAACTTTTTCGTTATGGAAATTACTATCCTCCAAATTATCTCCGTAAAGGGGCTTACCGCTTCAATGGGGCCATAACTTTTTCGTTATGGAAATCAATGGATTCTGCAGGACAAATGGGGGAAGGAGGAGGAGGCTTCAATGGGGCCATAACTTTTTCGTTATGGAAATCTGCCGTGATATGGCCGGCAGCAATTCCTTTGTTATGCTTCAATGGGGCCATAACTTTTTCGTTATGGAAATAATGCAGAACCATCGCAGGCACCGGTGATAGTTACGACAGCTTCAATGGGGCCATAACTTTTTCGTTATGGAAATCACATCCGTTGGTGGAGGAGGAAACACCGCCAAAAACGCTTCAATGGGGCCATAACTTTTTCGTTATGGAAATTGGGGTTGAACTGGGATATAATAAAGTCGGCAAACATAGAAAAGCTTCAATGGGGCCATAACTTTTTCGTTATGGAAATATGCTAAAAAAAGGGAGTAGACCTAGTAGTTACTGCCAGTCTTTGCTTCAATGGGGCCATAACTTTTTCGTTATGGAAATTCGTTATGATCGACATGGTTAGCACCGCCGAAAAAATGCTTCAATGGGGCCATAACTTTTTCGTTATGGAAATATGATGGAATCGATGATGATGGAATCGATGATGATGGCTTCAATGGGGCCATAACTTTTTCGTTATGGAAATCAGACACTGGCAAACACATCATTGGAATTTAGTGATCTGCTTCAATGGGGCCATAACTTTTTCGTTATGGAAATTAATGTCAGAGCAGGTGTTTATTGATCCTGAGGGAAGCTTCAATGGGGCCATAACTTTTTCGTTATGGAAATTCGGCATCATACACTGATACTAACTTTCCTCCAGAACAGAGCTTCAATGGGGCCATAACTTTTTCGTTATGGAAATTGTTGGAATTGGCGGGGGGAATTGCAAAGGTGTCACGGCTTCAATGGGGCCATAACTTTTTCGTTATGGAAATTTCTTTTTTGTGTTAACATAATTTTGTAACTATACTTTGCTTCAATGGGGCCATAACTTTTTCGTTATGGAAATTTGCCTTTTTGTAATAATGCACAACTTGTCCCAAAAAAGTGCTTCAATGGGGCCATAACTTTTTCGTTATGGAAATTTTCCTAATGGGAATGTAATCGATTCCCCTAGGGAGCTTCAATGGGGCCATAACTTTTTCGTTATGGAAATGGGCCTTGTCTTAATTTGATCCTTCATGTTTTATCTGCTTCAATGGGGCCATAACTTTTTCGTTATGGAAATTCCGCCGCAGTTTCTTGAGCAACAACATCAGGAATTAAGCTTCAATGGGGCCATAACTTTTTCGTTATGGAAATAAATCAGCCCAGGGAGAAATAGAGGAGTCCATCGAGGCTTCAATGGGGCCATAACTTTTTCGTTATGGAAATTTCGAGTGGGATGACGGCCTAAAGGGCAAGGAACTGGAGCTTCAATGGGGCCATAACTTTTTCGTTATGGAAATTAAGTATATGGGGCAAAGGCTACAAATCGATACTGGTATCGCTTCAATGGGGCCATAACTTTTTCGTTATGGAAATTTAACCAAAAAATCAATTGTTATTGGCACTGAAATTAATGCTTCAATGGGGCCATAACTTTTTCGTTATGGAAATAAGGGATAGAGCACTGGAGGGACTATCAATTCAGCTTGAAGCTTCAATGGGGCCATAACTTTTTCGTTATGGAAATTATGGGACTCCTTTCATGTGTCTCATATCCACATCCGTGCTTCAATGGGGCCATAACTTTTTCGTTATGGAAATTTTACACACCTCAGGTACTGTTGTAGACTTGTCAAAGCTTCAATGGGGCCATAACTTTTTCGTTATGGAAATTTGGAATTTTCTTCTTCGAGGAACTTTAGACGAAGAGGAGCTTCAATGGGGCCATAACTTTTTCGTTATGGAAATCGAGATGATGAGCAAGACGCCTTACAATATCTTACTAGCTTCAATGGGGCCATAACTTTTTCGTTATGGAAATCCTGATTGTTCTGAATAATTATGGCAGGAAACAAAGAAGAGCTTCAATGGGGCCATAACTTTTTCGTTATGGAAATCAAAAATCCAAGGAGAAAGTGAAGATTGACTTTTGTGCTTCAATGGGGCCATAACTTTTTCGTTATGGAAATTCTGCCGATTGTAGCATAATTATTTTCGATTTGCATTGCTTCAATGGGGCCATAACTTTTTCGTTATGGAAATTCAAGGTGTTAGAATAGACTTTTCAATATTCGAGGTAAAAGCTTCAATGGGGCCATAACTTTTTCGTTATGGAAATCCTGTCATTTTCTCAGGATTCGTCAAGAAATTTTCGCTCTTCGTTGTTTTTTCTTTGTTTGCCGACGTTTTGGTCATACCGTGCAAGTATATTTTACGCATATTTTTTTTACCATAAAACACATCTGCAAGCGCTTCTTCGTAGATGCGATGAGTCACGACATCTCGCATCGTCTTTATCATATCACTATGGATGCCTCCTTTTGTGTTTCAAGCGACATGCCCATAGTGGACACACGATCCTTGCTTTTGTCCACCGATCCGATGTTGATCATCAAAATTCTGTCCTCTTCTAGGTTTAATATGTTCCCCAGATCCTCCTTCATAATTATGATCTCCTTGTCATTTAGATCGCAGGCAAACACGGAATACTGTACTGCTTCTCCGTATCCTTTCATCTTCTTGTATGTCTGCGCAAGCCGCTGCGGATCTGAAACATCGTAACACACAAAGTATCTGTTGCGCAACCTCTCACCTTGTCCTAAATGCAGGATATGCCGGGATCTCCGCTAGGATGTGTCTGGAGAGTAATCTTGCCTGCGTCTCCATAACCCTCCTATAACTTGCAGCATAACCCAAAATCGGATGTGTTATGGTAGTGTCCATCCGCCTTTCATATGCAGTTATCACATTACGCCTTCCATTACTTGTGAGATTCACACCAAAGCGTGTCTTTATCACGTCTGATGGGGTTATCTCTCCGTTATTGATAAGCGTGATGCAGACAGAATCTGCCACAATTGGCCGAAATTCTTCAATCAGATCAAGCGCAAGTGCAGGTTTGCCATACTTTGGCCTGTGAAGATACCCCAGATATGGATCAAGGCCAACCATGCTCACAGTAGTCACCGCCTGCCTTGTCAGCATCGCATACAAAAAAGACAGAATTGCATTGACTGGATCCTTTGGAGGCCTCCTGTTTCTGCCTACAAACTCGAAATACATCGACTCCGATTTTACCATACCGTTAAACTCTGAAAAATATATGCGAGCTGCCATTCCTTCTATTCCCAGAAGTGTCTCATACTGCCTGACAGTACGTGCTCGCTCTGCAAATCCGTCCAGCTCGTCTATCTTGTCTTTTGGGGGAGATTTGTGGTTTCTGCGCAGCATTGTTACACAATTTTTTATCTTTGCAAACACAATCTCGCGAGCTATTGCCATAGATGCATTCTTCTTTTCGTATATTCTGTGCTGGCCTATGCGAAGCTCCACATTCTTGTGGGACAGTCCTGAAATCATGCCGGTAAACCATCCTCCGTATGTCATGTAGCAGATGGGAATGTTTCTGTTGCACAGTTCCCGTATTGCAGGGGTTGTTATCTGTACGTTTCCAAACACTGTGATCTCTGAGATGTCAATTAGCCTGACTTTTTTTACAGATCCCTCTCTTGTCTTTACGTGGATGCATTCTCCGGATTTTGTTACATATGCCCCCTGCTCCTGCACGTACATCGGGATGGCATCGTTTCGCATTGGGTACATCCTGCGGATCTGATCCTTATTCATATGGCTCACGTTTTTGGATAGCATGTTTGTTTCGTCTGGCAGACATATGCCGACAAGAGAACATCGCGGACACTTTGGACTGTCTACAAGAGGAGGCGGCATCATGTCAGTACTTGCCATCTCCCTCATCTCCATGATCATCTGTTTTGTCTTTTTTACCGTCTCATCATCTAGATTGACTTCTATTCTCTGCTTTGATGATATGTAGTAGACAATGCCTCTGGTGCATGTGTATCCGTTTGCGCGAAGCAACAGTCCCTGTGCACACACCTGCACGACATGATCCTCATACGTCCTGTTAGGATTCTTGGGAGTGCTTCCACGCTTGTATTCTATCGGAGTTGCGGTATTTCCCTCCATCTCAAGCAGATCCATCTTAGATACGAGTCCGAGTTTTGCATCTGACATGGTGACTGATCTTGCATGAATCTTTTCATCTGTGTCCTGATCAGTCTGTTTTGTTCCAGACGGCTTGTCTACATTTCTGTGCTGATACTTGCCGTCTACTACGTCTGCATTATACTCAAACTCGCCTTGCACCCATTCCATGTATGCCAGGCGCTTGCAGTATGCATACTGTGTAAGCATTCTTACCGGTATGAGATCCAGAGTATCTGACTTTGGCTCGCTCATTGATGTTTGTGTCAATGAGATGCAAATAAACTAGATCAAGATTATTCCAATTGGGAGAATCCACGTACTGTCCGGAATGTTATACATTCAACCTGGGACATAATACTTTGACAAATAACCGGAATCATATTTGTGTGAGGTTACCTGCTCATTATCTTGGGCGTAAAAAAACTCCTATAAAATTCGAGGTCCATTGCGTTATAGGTGAAAATGATTGATTAAATTGGTGTTGCGTGTCGGTGGAGGAAAAAATGACTAAATCTGTCTCTGGAATCGAGACCATAAAATTGCTCTCAGAATTGATAATAAGCCCAAAAATTGGGATCAGTTTAAATAATTTTATTTATGAGAATGATAAAATCATGTCCGAAGCACCAGATGTACAAGTAACACAATCAAACACATACAAAGAAGTTCATGTATCTGGACAGATTTCCAATTTAACCTATGACGGAGTCAAACTAACTGTATTACATGATATTCCAGATTATAGAGAAGCATTAAACGGAAATCAAATCAAGGCATCTAAAACAACAATCAATAGAGAAATTGAATGTGTGATAAATCTAACACCTGTCAACTTAAAATCATGGGCTATAATTCTACAGCAAGAATTAGCAAAATATGAAAAACTATTTGGAACAATTCTATCTCCTGAAGAGATAAATGAAAAATTCAAATCTCTTAAGAAAAAAGATTAATCCTTACTTGCGTTCTCAATGATTGCCTTCCACTTGTTTTCACCTTCAATGCATAAGAGATGGCATATCGCATTCCTGTATGTAAATTTACCTGACTACAACAGCTCCACGCGCTGTCAGATTTGAAGAGTAAGCAGATCCGCACATCGCTGTCTTACAGCAACAGGTTATTTGTTTAGCCACTTTACCTTAGAAAAAATAATTTTGAAATTAGATGATGATGATCTTACAGTAACAGGTTATTTGTTTAGCCACTTTACCAGGGCCTTGTCTGGGTCTGCAAGCTCGGCCATGCTGGTATAGTACCAGTCTTGCCAGCCGTTTTCTGGCAGGCCGGTAAACAGCATCAGGTTGAGCGTATACATACTGCTGTCAGTGCATCTCCGAAAGTCATCACGGAACAAAAAGACCTCCTTGCCCCATGCAATAGCCATGCCAAGCTCGATCATTACGCCTTCATCTGGCGGCGTCCCATTAACGACTGCAAAGATGCCGTCTGCATCCCTGACATCTTGCATGTCAGCACGGCCGATCTTGTAGGGACTGCCAGCTGCCAGCATACTGTCCTGATTGTTTCGCTCAAACGGCTCCCACACCTCGGCTCCCAGATCATTTAGCGTCCTTACAAGGTCTTGCAGCGGTCCGGCTTTTTGTTGCTCAGAGAATCCGTACGGGTTTGCAAGGTAAAGTGTCTTCTTTGCCATCTGGAGAATCTCTTTTTTGTCTTTTATTTGTGTTTGGAGGCATGAATTTAGTGCAGTCGCGTGCCGGGATAATCTTGCATTGCAAAATTTGCTGACCTGCAGATGCTGTCTGAAACGACATGTACCCTCTCTAGATGTTCACATCAAAGTCTGCACCCAACTCGGGGAAAAATGCAGCAAGGGTGACGTTCAAGACTATGCCCACTACCATCAACACAATTCCTAGGTACAGGCAGTTTTTTGCCTTTGCAGGATCATCTTGTCGCAAGACAAAAAATGCAATGATGCCGCCGACAATTCCCAAGAGGATTGGCAGCAAAAACCACGCGTTGCTTCTTTTTTTAGTGTAACTCATCCCGTCCTCTGTTCTCCCCTACTTGTTGTCGCGTTTTTTTTCTGCGTCTGCGTGATCTCAATTTCGACTGTCTCTAGTGGCGCCTCTACTTGGTTGCGCCGGATTGAGAACATCTTTGGTTTCTCAAAGTCATCTGTACAGTCAGGACATGCATAAACTAGTATCCTGTGCTCGTTTGGCGCCTTGGGGTTTGAAAGCCTGGGATAATACACAAGTCTGGCACCACAGTCGACACAATACCTGTTGGCACGTCTAGTTCTGACCAATGTAAACCTCCTGCATTATTCTCAATATGCGATCAACTATTAGATCTATGTTGTCTAATAGAGTAAACCAAACTGTGTCACACGATCAATTTTTTTGAGGATCTGTGAACGGTTCTTTGTGTTTTTTCATATTAGTAATAATGGCAACGATACGGGGATGTTCTGGCGGCCCTGGCCACTATCGGTGATCTGATCACCTAAATTGACCAGAGCCCTTTTGATGGCACAAGACAAGATGTGATAAATACCAGTTATTCTGATCATCAAAATTTAACAGCAGGTTTCTGATGTCATATCATCATCTGAGAATGACGTTTTTTGCAAGGCCTTGAAGCTCCAATGCTCAGATAACTGCCTGGCACACCTCAATCCACCCGCTCTTGTATGTCTTAAAGTGCACGTTGTGCCCCGTCCTGTTCTTCTCCATGTTCTTCATGCGGTATCTCAGGATGAGACATCCCCCAATCTTCTCAATGCACATCCTAATGTCATCTGCACCATATCTTACGGTATGGTGTGTCTTTGAGTCGTCACTCTTCTTCTGAATTGCTCCAAAAACTTGCTCCGGTATCTGTTGTCTTTTTCTGGCAATCCCCTCTTGCGGTACCATGTACTCCAGTATCAGCACGTTTCTCCTGTCTGCTGTCTTGAATGTGGCAACAAGATCCCACAATTTTTTTCTGCTCAAATAATATGATATCCCCTCAAGCACCAAAACCGACGGCCTGCTGTTGTCCCATCCGTTTTTTCTCATGCCGTCAAGAACCTTTTTTGCATCATTCAGATCAGAGAGAACACACCTGATTGGGCTTGTGCCGTATGCCTTTCTGATGAGCCTTTCTTTGAGCTCCATATGCGAATAATCAACATCATAGGCATCAACGTCCTTGGCACGTGATACTGTCTCCAGGGACAGGGCATCCATGCCGCTGCCCAAGACTGCCAGCTGCGTGATCCTCTCTTTTGTGACGTGGTGAAGAACTAGATCCATGATGCATCTCTTCCTGTTCTTTATCACCTCGCCGTAGTGCGGCCATATCCTGCCACACTCAGAGTAAAGCGTCTTGCCTGAATCAAGATTTAGCATGCCCAGATATTTTTTGGAATGTCTGCTTGTATGGACTGCCCCGTCAGCTAGGAGCAGTACCAGAGCCGACGTATCTGACAAGTTACGGGTTCTCAACTGTATTGACTCTGACTGTACCATTCTTAAACCATCAGAAAACTTCTTTTTCTTATTTTGGCCATCATTTGGTTCTGTATGATCTTCAAGACCCAAAACATGAATTTTCTCCGAATTGAAGTTTTGTGGTTATTGAGAATCCTTGCTTAGTAAGGCATATCCTGTTGATTTTATCATCTGTTTGACTCGCCGTGTTCTTGGATTCATGCGTAAAACCTCTTGAAAATTAAGATAGGTGAACCAAGTAGGAAAAAATGATTGGCTCAGATTGTTGGATGCAACCTCGTCATTTCCTATGGCAGATGAGAGCGTTATGGCTTTCACTGCCAATCGTTTTTACTTGGTCCATCTATTGTATTTATCCGTACTAACATTAACAGTACTGTTAACAACAGAGAGTCTTTTGCCAGATGACACGCTCAATTTGGCATCTCGGATCCTCAAAAGTTAACAGTACCAGTCTTCTGCGCAAATCAGTTCTTATGGGCCAGATAGCATGAATTCTGCATGCTTGTCATGGCTGTTTCAAAGAGAGCATCTTTTGGTGTGTGTATAGGAGCGCCGCCCATCAGACTTGAACTGACGACCGTCCGATTAACAGTCGGATGCTCTACCACGCTGAGCTAGGGCGGCAACATGCTTGTACTTTGGTAAAAGTGATTTAATCCTTGCTACTATGCAAAATAGACCAAAGTCCAGGAACTGTTCAATTGAATTTGGCAAAAAATTCTCTGATTTCTTTTGAATGACTTTCTACTAGCTCAATAATTTCTGAATGCTCCTCAGGTGTAGGTTCCCTTTTATGAACAATCTGAAATGCACCAAGTGCCGAACCGACCATCTCCCCAACAAAAAACCCACATAAAAAGTCGCCAATGTTTGCACAGTCCCATATTTCTCCAACTCTAGGCGAGGCCCCTGATGATTTGTATAATTCTAGTGTCTGTTCAATCAAGTCTGTTGTTTGTTCTGTAAATTCAGGATCTAGGGTCATAAGAAAAACTAGAAATTTTATTTTTCTATGCCTTTTTTCTTATCATAGACATAGACACCATCAAGGAAAACCCTATGGTCTTTATTTTTTACTTTAGTTTTTAGCTCAATATTTGCTGCAGTTTGAGTAATGTCTGTCCAAACTTCACCAGTAAGAATTACATCTTCACCTTTTGGAATTACTTTGGTGTTCCCAACAATTTTTGTAATTCTTGGTGCACGTTCTCCTTGAAAGTTTTCAATTAAAATTTTCTTTCCTTCTACTTTTACCGTAATTGGAAAGTGTGCAAAGACAATTTTCATTTTAATTGTATATCCATCTATTAGACCTTCACAAATATTTCTGATAACTGATCTTGAAGCATGTAAAATTGAATAATCCCTTTTTCTAAAACTTTTTGTCTTTAAGATCATTTTGCCTTCTTTAATCTCTATATTAATTGGAATTTTGCGAAAACTTTTGAAGGTTTTACCTAATGGACCTTCGAATGCTATCATGTGTTTATTTTGTGTAACTTTAACCCCTTCTGGAATAATTACTTCGTCTTGAAATTTTTCAAGTTGCTCAGTAGACATATCCTATCAAAAATCCCCCAATTCCTTTCTCTACTGCTTCATGATGAGACATTACTCCTTGATTTGTTGTAACTAGAAGCATTCCTCTATTGTATGCAGGCAAATACTGTTGTTCCCAGCTGTTAAATTCATCATTTTTCACTTTGAATCTTGGGGAAATTGCTCCACACTTTGTTATTTTTGCCAATAGATTGATTTTGAATTTTCCGCCTCTTTTGTCATCAATATGTTCAAATTTTCCAACATATCCGCCCTTTTGAAGGGTCTTTAGAACCTCAACTCCTATTTTTGAAGTTGGGAGAATTGTACATTCATTTCTTCTTCTTGTTTCATTATTGTATAATGTAACAAATAGATTTGCTAAAATGTTAGTTGCTGGCATGATATCACTTATTTTTCCTAAATCCTAAAGAAACTGCTACTTCTCTGAAACATCGTCTGCATAACATTAAATCGTATTTCTGTATGACTGCTGTATAATCCCCACATCTTTTACACCATCTTGAACCTCTACCAAAGTCATGTTTTTTTCTTCCGGTAAATTCGTATGATCTATCTTTTGGCATTATTCTATCGTCACTCCAAACTCTTTTACTAGATAATCTTTTGCTTCTTGACTTGTAATAATATGAGATTTTCCAAGACTTGCTTTGTGTTTACTTCTTTTTCTTATTCCATAACCGGGTCTAGTTAATGTGATTGCAATTCCAAGACCCAAAATTCCAATTTGTGGTTCATATTTAACACCTGGAATGTCTATGTGTTCATTAATTCCAAATGAATAGTTTCCAAAATTATCAAATGATTTACCTTTAACGGTATTACCTTTAGATTCCAATAATCTTTTTAGTAATGCTATGGCGTCTTCACCGCGAACTGTTACTGATACGCCTATTGGCTCACCTTTTCTAATTCCCCAATCCCTTTGTGTCTCTTTTGCATTATGTGAACATGATTTTTTCCCTGAAATTTGATCAAGTGCTTTTTTTGCAATTTCGATTGCATCCCCCGATTTACCTACACCCATGTTGAGAACTACTTTACCTAAAGAGATTGTTTTCATTGGAGATTCTGTTGTTTGGGACATATGATCACTTTAGTTGAATTAGTGGCTCCTCTTTTCCTATTGCCATTACGATGTCAGCTGGAATCTCGATTTTTCTATCCCCTAAAAGAAGAACTGCTCTTTTTGGAAGAATAAATGTACCTTCTACTATAGTTTCAATCTTACCTATTTGTCCTGCGTTAACTCCACGTGTTACCATACATTGGCAACCTGCTTCTAATTTTACTACTTCAAGAATTTTTAGATCCGGAATTTGTACCAAGCAAGTATCCCCTACATTTAGTTTTGTATCTGAAATAGTTGAACGTCCGTCATGGAATCCTATCTGCATTTTTCCTTTGTTAATTGTAGTTTTACTAATTACCCTGACAAGTTTTTTTGATTTTTCTGATTCGTTAATCTTAATTGGTGTTAACAGTCTTTTTTCTGACGGAACTAAACGATAAATATCTGAAACATTTTCTAATTCTACCACATCCATTAATCCAATTGCATGATGAAGTGATTTTCTTACAACTCCGTCAATTTTTACTTTACCTGAATATATTACAGATTTTGCTTCTCTAAGACTTGAAACTATTTTTAATGTATCTCTTAGAAAAACTGCAGTTGGCACAGAACGACTCTTTTTGTGTGGGCCTGGTCTTACTGTAATCACAAATCTCTTGCTTTTTCTAGTAATTCCCCAGAACTGTGGAGCCATTTGACGCTTAAGTTTTTTACTTCCTGCTATGCTTACCATTATTTCTCATCTTCCTTTTTTTCGATTTCCTTTGCCTTTTTTGTATCTTTAGGAGCTTCCTTAACAGACTCTTCCTTAGCTGGTTTTTCTTTAGGAGCTTCCTTAACAGACTCTTCCTTAGCTGGTTTTTCTTTAGGAGCTTCCTTAACAGACTCTTCCTTAGCTGGTTTTTCTTTAGGAACTTCCTTAACAGACTCTTCCTTAGCTGGTTTTTCTTTAGGAACTTCCTTAACAGACTCTTCCTTAGCTGGTTTTTCTTTAGGAACTTCCTTAACAGACTCTTCCTTAGCTGGTTTTTCTTTAGGAGCTTCCTTAACAGACTCTTCCTTAGCTGGTTTTTCTTTAGGAACTTCCTTAACAGACTCTTCCTTAGCTGGTTTTTCTTTAGGAACTTCCTTAACAGACTCTTCCTTAGCTGGTTTTTCTTTAGGAACTTCCTTAACAGACTCTTCCTTAGCTGGTTTTTCTTTAGGAACTTCCTTAACAGACTCTTCCTTAGCTGGTTTTTCTTTAGGAGCTTCCTTAACAGACTCTTCCTTAGCTGGTTTTTCTTTAGGAGCTTCCTTAACAGACTCTTCCTTAGCTGGTTTTTCTTTAGGTGTCTCTTCAGGCTGTTTTCTTGGATCTTTACCCTCGAGCTTTGCCATCCTCCATTTATCCCCAGTACTGAGTGACGTAACTACAAGATTTGATGTATGAATGTAAACGTCAAATTTATCCCCTTTTGTTTTCTCTTTCTTTATTCCTTCAACAGAAACACTACTTTTTTGCGTAGATATTTTTGAAATTTTACCATCTACTCCTTTGAATTCTCCTCTAACAATTGTTATACTATCTCCCTCAACAACACGGACACTCCTCTTTCCATATTTTTTGTGCAGTTCTTTTGATAATGCACTTCCAAGTTGTTTGCTTTTTGTCTGATATGTTGCACGATAAATCATTTTGTTGCGCATTTTAGTTGGTTTCATTTTATTATACCACCATTGATGCCAAGTTAGCTACTCTTGGCCATTTTTCTGAAGCTTCTGCTGCAACTGGTCCTTTGATGTCTGTTCCTCTTGTTTCTCCTTCCGGAGTAATTAGAACTCCTGCATTGTCCTCAAAACAAACTCTAACACCGTTTAATCTACGAACTGCATATTTTTGTCTAACAATTACTGCACCATGTACTTGCTTTCTTAATTCTGCTGGTCCTTTCTTTACTACAACATTACAAAAATCCCCTACTGCTGCTGAAGGAAGTCTTGACGCTCTTGTTTTGTGTCTTGGAACATTGATTATTTCTAAAATTTTAGCACCTGAATTATCAGCACACACAATTTGTGCTCCAACTGGAATTACTCTTGTAACATATGGACGGAATTCTTCCACTCCTTTACCTGCCTGTTTTGCCATTATGATCTAACCTCCACTACTACATATGATACTGATTTTGAAATTGGTCTGCATTCTGCAGTTAATACAAAATCTCCTGATTCAACGTCAATACAATTTGGTACATGTGCATGAATCGTACTTTTACCTCTTGCATATCTCTTAAATTTACTAAAGTAAATTGGTGCTTCTTTTTGTAATGTAATTGTCTGCTTTGCTTTACTGCCTGTCACCTTTCCATCAAAGAGTTTTCCTCTTACTGATAAATTTCCGTGGAATGGACAATTTCTGTCTGTACACTTTCTTTTGGGTTCTTTTACTTTTAATCCAATGTTTGGTGTCATGTTTTGCCCCCTATCCTGTCAAATGGTCTTTTTGCAATTTTGGAACCCTCAACTACTATGTCCTGATCTTCAATTGAAAACTTCCAACTATTTTCTGCTTTGGCAATTGATTTCATTCCATTCTTTGTGTTAATTCTAAACATTGATTTTGTTTCATCAACAATTCTCCCATTTAATCCTATAATTTGTGGATTTGATGACTGAGTAATTTTAGTATGTAATCCAATGAACTCATGTGATGTAATATTATCTGCTGTAATCATTTCTCTCTCTCCCCATCTCGTTTACTCTAGTTAGCATTCTTGCAATGTCATGACGAAGTGGTTTTAGTTTACCACTTTCTTTTCTCAGTGTTCCCTTAGCCCCATCAACTCTAAGTTTAGTAAGTTCGCTTCTTGCTTCTTGAATCTTACTTTTAAGATCTTTTTCGTTTAACTGTCTAATGGTTTTCATACTAATTCTTGTCATTACTTTAACTTCTCCTCTTCTTCTTCAAGTGTTTCTACCGTTTCCATCTTCTTTTCTTCTAATTCAATTACTTCAGACTCTGATTTAGCTTTGTCTTCATTTCCATCAACTTTGATAACTTCAACTTTGACATCTTCAACCTCAACTTCTTCCATTTTGACCTCTTTTGGCTTTTCTTTTTGCTCTTTGCCCTTCTTTAGTTCAAATTCTGGAATAAGCTTTTCTTTTCTTGCAATTCTAATCCTAATCCCAATTAATCCCATTGCAGTTTGTACATGTGCAATGTCTTGCTCAACAATAATTTCTGCATGATGTCCTGCTCTTGGCAGGATTCCTGCCGTATGTTTTTCAAACGCTGAACGGTCACCTCTGAGTTTCCCCGAAATTGTAATCTGAACTCCCATTGCCCCATTTTCCATGATTTGTTTTAGTGTCCACATTGTCGCTCTTCTGAAGGCAGTTCCGCGCTCAATGTGAGCTGCCATTCTGTTACACATAACACCTGGAACTAGCTCTGGTTTCTCAATCTCTACTACTGAAATTTGTGGGTTCTTTAATCCAAAGTCTGTTGCAAGTTTTTCGGTAAGTGCCCTGATTCCCGTACCTTTTCTTCCTATAACGATTCCAGGTCTTGTCACATGTAATGCAACTCTAGTTCCCGTTGGAGTTTTTGATATTTCTGCATGTGAAAAACCTGCATCTTTGATTGCCTCTCTTAGATAATCTTTGAGGAGCATCATGTTGTAGTTGTCTTTGATTACGTTTTTGACTGCTGACATTTCTAAATCTCCTGGGCTACCAATTCTACATGAGTTAATACATCGTTTTTAGGAGTCGCTCTTCCCATTGCTCTTGGAATGAATCTTTTTATCGTTACTCCTTTGTGAACAGTTGCGTTTATAATTTTCAATCTATCTAAATCCATTCCTCTGTATTCTGCATTTGATTCTAAATTATCTAAAACTTTGATGAATTCTTTTGCTGTTTTTTGTGGATAACGTCCTGACATCATTCCAGGATCTGCTCTATGCCCTACTTGGTTTTTGAATCGTCTAAATGCAACAGCTCTGTCTTTGTGAATTACTGCATGCAAGTAATCTCTTGCTTTTTCAATTGACAATCCCTTGACTGCAACTGCTACTTCACGTGCATGTTTATGTGAAATGTCTTTTTCTCTCAATGAAGAACGTACATGTCTTGTTGAATCGTAATTTTGGAAAGCGTAACCGAATCTGCCCATAATAATCACTTTAATGGTACATAGAGGCTGGATCTTGATGCTCCCACACCTGGCGCTCCATGTGAAACTTTCTTGTTTGTTATGACATATTCTCCCAGATAATGTCCAATCATTTCTGTTTTGATTACGACTGGAACAAATTCTTTTCCTGAAAAAACATTTACTGTGACATCCACCATGTATGGCAGAATAATCAAATCTCTTAGGTGAGTTTTGATAGGATTCTTTAATTTACCTGCTTTTGATGCTTTAATCTCATCGATCAGCTTTCTCTTTCCGTCAGTAATGCCCCTAGTGAGAGATCTTCTTTGTCTGGAATTGAATAATTTGAATAATTTCTCTAAAGATGTGTCTTCTAACTCCTCTTTTGGAATTCCTCTGTATGAAAATTGTTTAACCATCCTTCTTCTCCTCTGTTAATGTACTTCGAGTTTTACGGTCCATATTATAGCATTCCTATCTTTGTTGCCAAATCCCTGGCTTTTGCTGTAGTCTCAAACTGAACAAATGCCTTTTTACCATAAATTGTTCTTGCAGTGTTAACGTTGGTAACGTCTTCTTTGTAAAGTATTTTCACTGCCTCAGCGATTTGTGGTTTAGTTGCTGAAATTTCCACAATGAAACAAACTTTACTTTCATTTTCTACCATCGCGAATGTTTTTTCTGTAATGTATGGCTTGACAATAACTCTACTTGCTTGATCTACATTCATTGTGTTTTCACCATTAACTCCAGATGTGTTGATTTAATCTTTCCAATCTCTTTTATTGCTGATTTGGTATACACTGTTAGTCTAATTGGATCAGAACCTGGTGCCAAATCTAAGACGCTCAAGTCCTTGACATTTATTGCTTCTACCCCCGGCAGCGCACCTATTGCTTTTCTTATGTTTGAGGAATCTACTGTTACAAACAAAATACTCTTCCCGACTTTCTTGGTTCTCCCTCTGAGTCTTGATTGTCCAGAACGGATTTTTCTTGATTCTAATCTCTTAATGTCCTGTGATAGGTTTAGTGAATCTAATACTCTGGAGATTTCACTAGTCTTAGAAATTGATTCAATATCGTCTGATACTATTATTGGGAATGATTCAATACCTTCAACTTTATGACCGCGTGATTCTACGAGATCTTTTGATGCAGTTGCTGCAATTGCAGAACACAATGCTAGTTTGTTTTCTTTTTTGTTTAGTTTCTTGTAAATTATCTTCCCAACAATAGGTGGGTGTGCTTGTCTTCCTCCTCTAGTGGATGCAACTTCTGCACCTTGACCTTGTCTTCCGCCTCCTCCACCTTGTGCTCTGGCAACACGAGATACGCCTTGACCTGTAGGAGGATCATTTGAGTCTGCCACAACATCTTGACCCGCAGTTGGGTGTCTACCCTGTGGTTGGAATTTGTGTGAAGTCAGATTGGTGAAAGCCTTGTGAATTAACTCTCTTCTAAATGGAGTTGAGAACACAAGTGGAAGTTCTACTTCTCCATCTTTTGTACCTGTAGTTGTGTATGCCGTTGCCTTCATTACACTACTACCTCCAAAATGTTTGGTTTGAGAGCTTTGACCGGAGCATTTCTAATCTGACTTCTTAGTTTGATTAATCTTCTATATGTTCCAGGAACTGAACCTTTTACAACAATAAAATCTCCTTTAACTAATCCAAAGTGTTTGTATCCGCCCTCTGGGTTAATTTTAATTTGATCATCATCTGTGTTTCCTATAATCATAATTCGTTTATCATACTCTATTCTTTGATGGAATCCCATCTGCCCGGCCCTTGGAACTGTATACATGACACTTTGTGGAGAGATTGGGCCAAGTGAACCTACTTCTCTAACTGTTTTCCTTGATTTGTGTTGTTTCTTTTTTACACCCCATCTTTGAATGACACCTTGCCATCCCTTGCCTTTAGTAATTGCAGCAACATCAACACTTGAACCAAGTTCAAAAATTTGATCAATCTTAATTTCTTTTCCAAGTAATTCTTTAACATGAGTAAATTGTTTTTGAATGTCTCCGCCACTAACTGAAGCTTCAAACACATATGGTTTCTTTTGTTCTAATCCAGCTGCGCGTGGTGAAACTGCAACTATTGCAAAGATTTCTTTAATCCTCCTTAATCTTTTTTCTGCATTTTCTAGTGCTCCTTCCTTATTTTTTAATGTAATTTCTTTTGTAATGTATTTTGGAATATCATCTGCATACACATCAAATTCTGCATGTAATCCGTCATGATCTTTTGAATATCCTCTAATGCCTAAAATTAGTACTGGTGGTGTTACAAGGACTGTTCCAAGACTAACAAGTTGTTTTCCTGCGTTTGGTGTCTTTTCACGATCGTCAATACTTACAATTTGGACACATCCTGCTTTGAAACCACAATGAGCTAAAATTTTTGGTTCTTCCGAATCTAATTTTGGCCATGCTCTAATCCTTGCTTCCATACTTTTAGCACGTCCTCTAGGTGAGTATGCAAGGCTTCCCCTACGTGGTGAATGGCGTTTTCGAGCTCCCATGGTTATGTCGCATCTCGATTGCCCTCTATTAAACCATATGAGATATCGTTAACCATATTAAAAATACTGGTTAACCAACTATGCCTGAAATCATTATGGCTTGAATAAATCTAATGCCATGTTCCAGATAGTAAATCCTCCAATTATAATTCCTGCTGCTCCCATCATAATTGCCAATAATAAAAAATTCTTTTTTTCTGGCATGTTACGATGTTCTTTGAGCATTAATTATTGCTAATGTTCCAAGTAATGCTTCTTCTAGACGTACGGTTTGAGTGGCTTGATCTGGGAAAAAATTTAGAGTCTTTGCATTTTGTACATTTTTCATTCTCCCTCCCAATATTTCATGAACTCCTCTTTCAGGAGAGCCAAATACTATTAGTGTTGGTTGTTCTGATTTTGTATATTTAGAAATCTGTTCTTTTGTTGCAGTTTTTCCTTTTCTAGATGTGATTATTATGTTTCCCTTCCACTCATTTAATAGAGAAAACAAGTTTGCCCTCTCTTTGACTGAGTATCCCCAATAAGTAAGAACTTCATTTTTGTTGATCTCCTTTACTGAAAATTTGGGATAACCTTCTTTGAATTGAACTGTAACTCTTTTTCCTATTGAAGTCTTGCCAAAAAATTGTACTAATTGGTTTATTCCAACGTCCACAAATCTTTTCCCTTTTATGCTGACCACAATTCCTTCTCTTACATCTCCTCTATTGATCTTTTTTGGATTTGCTGGTGTTATGTGGCTGGGAATTTTTAGTGGTTGAAGTACGCCTGCAAACTTTAGATCATTTATTTTAGGAAATAACCTTCTTCTCAAAAATTGTGGTGTTTCTAAATATTTTAAAATCATTACTAGCAGACTTCCATCCTGTTTGTTGTCTCCGTCTTGGTAGACATAGATTGTATCTATTTTAAAAATAGAACAAGCCCTTGCTAGAACTGATATTTTTCTAGTTTTGTCAATCTTGAGTGAATCATCAGATAGTGCTGATTCGGGAATGGCGACTGATAATTTCAACGTAATTTAATCTCACAAGCAGTTAAAAGTAATTATTTTTGGTTATGTGGATATTTTTCTTTAGCAGTATTTGCAAAACTCGTAATCTGCCCGTTAGAAAGTATTTCATATAACCCTGTTTCTGTTTTGACATGTGCCATTCTGATGTGATCTGCTCCTTCTTTATCTTCACTTGCTAGATAAATTCCTGCTGCAGCTAATACAGAAGCGTCATCTAGCGAAAGAGAATTTTTGTAACTTTTTTCTAAAAAGTCATTTACCTCTTCAGAAGTTGCACCAATTGCAATTGCGTCATAAGAGATGTATGTACCACTAGGGTCAGTTAGATACATTTGTGGTATTTTATTCACCACTCCCCCTAAAATAAGCGCAACACCAAAAGGTCTTACACCTGCATATTGTGTATATTGTTGACACTGATCAGCTAAATGTTTTGCAATCGTTTCAACCTCAACTGGTTCATCATAAATCATTTTGTTACTTTGTGAAAAGAATCTTGCATTGTCAACCTGACTTCTTGCATCTGGGATATATCCTGCTGCTGCAACTCCAACATGATCATCAACTTGGAAAATCTTTTGCGCCGTTTCAGATATCTGTAATTTCCTAGGTTTTTCTTCGACTGCGATTACTATGCCGTCTTTACATTTTACACCAACTGCTATTGTTCCCCTTTTAACAGTCTCAATGGCATATTCTACCTGGTAAAGTCTACCGTCTGGTGAAAATACTGTAATTGCTCTATCATAACCTTGTTGCTGGGGAAGCATTTGATTCCAATGCTTTGAAAGTTTAATTTAAGTCTAGCCTATTAGATTTGGCGTGAGATTTGAAATTCAATTTTCTGGAAATAAAAGTATTAGATCAAATCACCAAAAAACTATCGAGATTACAAAAGAGTCTCACTTAACACCTCAAGGAGATTGTATAGTTGGTGTTAGTGCAACTTCAGGCTGCGCTGACTTGCCTCAAGAATTAAAAGACAAACTAAAAGCATCTGGTGCTAAAGTAACTTTCTCAATTTGTGTTGGAGAGTATGAGTTTGTAATAGAAGGAAAAGGTCACTCTGATTTGATCCTTACTCATTCTGAAGATATAGTCATAAGAAAAAGTGACTTCATATGTCCAAGAACTCTGGCTGTTAAATGTGACAAGGCATCTGATCTGTTACCAAGAGAGATGGTTTCATTATTGCAAGATCCAAAAACAAAAGGTACCTTTACTATCACGGTTGACTAATGTGACAATTTTATAGGCATACATCTAATTTTGATTATGGGTCGAAAAACAAACATTTTCATCTTAATTCCTTTGGCAGCTTTTGCAACTTTGATCCTTGCATTTGGAATGTACAACACAATATGCAAAAATGCAAACATTCCTTTCAGTTGTTAGAGCTTATCAAATCTTTTCCAATTATTTCCTGTTTTAGTTAAATCTGGTTTAGCAAGATTCTCTTAAAGCATAACCCATTAGAAATTTCATGGTAAAACCTACCATTGAGCTACCGATTTCTAAAAAACCTTCAGACATGGAACTAAAAAAACTTAAAGAATATTTCAAAGAAATGCCTGTAGAGGAGATCCTATCAGGACTAAAATTTGCCAAGAATAGGTGGTCTGCAAAAGACGCTGGAACTCTAAAAGTGGGAAGAAAAAGCATTATTCAAAAAGAGGTTCATTCTGTCACCACTGAGCAAGCTCAATGGAGGTTAAAGAATTGGAAGATGATGATATCAAATTATCGTCGACATGGATATAGTTATCCTACAATTTCTAGAATAAAGAAAATTCTAGTTCAGAAAAGTAAAAAGAGATCAAAATAAAGATTGACTAAAAATTTTAGATGAGTACGTCTGATTTTCTCTCAACTATTTGATGTTTGAGACTATTGGGAACCTCTGGAATTGTTGATTTAGTCTGACCCGCAATTACATTATGTGCTTCTTCTAGAATTGCCAAGGTATCTGCATTTGTCTCAGAACTTACATTGATACTGTCACTCATGTTTAATGATGAGCCTGACATTACATCTCCAAGTGATTGTGATAGTTCTTGCATTGAAGCATTTGCGTCTGGCATAATTCCTCTAAGTGACGGAGTTAATCCTTTAATGATTGCCATACATGGACTAAGTGTCACTACTACATCTCCTAGTTCGGATACTGTGCTTAATCTAAGACTGATTTGTTCCATGGATAATTTTGCACCACCCACCATATTCTTCATTTTTCTAATTTGGTTCAACTCTCCTGCATATGCTTTCGCATAACCATCTTTGTTATTTTTTTGAGCATTTACAATCCTCTCAAAAATTATATCATGTTTTTTCTTTAATTTTTCATTAATTCCTTCTAATTTTGAAATCTGAAATTCTATTTTTTTTTGTGCAAAATCAATCTTATTTTTGATTGGAGCATCAGGCTTTATTTTCTTAATTACATTTTGAGATATGTTCTGTCCGACTACTTTGTTCCAAGAACTGCTTATCATTCCTTAATTTCCCTGTTATGACTGCAAATTTTTGTTTTAAACAGATTTGTCACTGCAACTGTTGTAACTCCAGTGACAAGAGGGAACGGTTACACTATCCAAAGGTAAATGTGAATATCTGGAATCCTTTATCCTTGATCTGTATTTCCAATAGGTGTGACGAACTATTTTCACTGCTAATGATGTTATAGAGATCTGGTTCTGAGACTATCAGCATATTTCCTGATGTAATGTCATCTCCTGAATACTTTGCAGGAATTGGCTCTCCATCAAGAAATATTTCTAATTCTGCAACATTGTCAGTTACTATGTTAACTTGTTTTGCATTGTATTGTAATTTAATGGTTCCAGTATCTGATACTAATTCCATACTGTCCTGATAGTTCTTCCAATCTCCTGTTAGATAGAATTTGTGCAAGTCCGCCTTACTCGATTCTGAATATGTGACTGTTTGTCCTGGTTTGAATCCCTCTTCACTTCCTAGTTGGTTTCTATTTTGTGCAAACTTGTATCCAAAGTATAATTCAGGAGTTCTAAACATTGAGTGCTCAAATTCGTCAATATCTACAAGTGGTGCAGCTGATGCCATCTGAATCCCAAGTGATGTGTTTCTTTCATGCAAAAGTTGTTGAATGATTTTTTCAGTTTCTTGATATCCTCCTTCTCCAATGTGATCATATCTGATGTATCCTTCATGGTCTGCAATGTATTTTCTTGGCCAGTATCTATTTTCAAATGCTTTCCATGTTTCCATATCGTTATCCAAAACAACAGGATAAGTAATACCGTATTTTTCAATTGCCATCTTTACATTCTCAGGATCTTTTTCAAATTCAAATTCTGGTGAATGAACTCCGATGATCAATAACCCTTGGTCTGCATATTTGTCATCCCATGCGGTGATGTATGGTAGTGTTCTGATACAATTAATGCAACTGTATGTCCAAATATCATAAAGTATCACTTTGTCCTTGACCACTTCACTTAGTTTCTCAGGTGTGGTATTCAAGTAATGGGCAATTCCGACTAAATCTGGAGCCGTTTTGAATCCAGATTTATCAATTTTGGTGGTTGAATTTACTTCAGAAATTATGTTTGCCGGCTCAAATTTTTCATCAAATGACGAAAAAACCATACTCACTATGCCCAACCCTGTAGCAATTATGATTCCTAAGATTAATGCTGTTTTTATTTCTGATTTCATTTGATTACCCTAGTAACACCAAATCGTTGAGAAGTGGGAAATTTGCAATATATGCCAATTGATTTGTAAATACTAGAATTCCTAAAATGATAATGAATGCACCCAAGATTACATTATAGTATTTGAGATGTTTGGTCATTGAACGAATAAGCCTTGTAGCCCTTGAGAAAAATACACCCATTAATACGAAAGGAATTCCTAGACCTAGTGAATATGCAAGTAATAAGCTAAATGAAAGAGACGGAGTGGTAGCTGCCAAAGTAAGTATTGTTCCTAGTATTGGGCCAACACATGGTGTCCATCCTACTGCAAATGCTAAACCAAACACAAATGACATTGGATAGCTTGACTTTGAACTTTTTGGGAAGAATTTTTTCTCTATATTTAATGAACGAATTTTTGTAGATAACAACATGAAAATTCCAAATGCAACAATGATTGTTCCGCCTACAAAATTAAGACTCTCTGTAAATTCACCAACTGCACTTGAAAAAACACTGTTAATCAAAACTCCTAGAATAGAAAATACTACTGAAAATCCCAAGACAAAAAATACAGTATTCAGTACAATGTTTACTCGATTAATGGAAAGGACAGATCCACTTTTGGAACCAAGTTCTGTAACAGTGGTACCAGAAATGTATGCAAGAAAAGCTGGAATCATTGGTAGAATGCAGGGGGCAATAAATGAACCTAGGCCAGCAAGTAATGCTACAAATATTGTAGGATCTGCCATGAATCAAAATTGTGATTTTTCCTTTAAAATGTTCTTCCAAATCACTTCCTAATCTTATACAATCCATTTTTAACTGGGAAAATCATAATTTTGATATGAATAAGCGGTTAGTACTTGTAGGTATAGCATTAGGGACTATAATCACGATTGCAGTAATTGTTGGGTCACCTGCTGGCCCTATTGGCTTTGATTCTTATCGGTAATCATCCAATTCTTGAATAGGCCTTTTCAAAAATTTCTAGTGCTTTTTCAATATTTGCTGTTGAGAGCCATGCAGTAACTGAAATTCTCAATCTTGCTTGATTCTTTGGTACTGTAGGATATCTGACCGGCTGTGCAAATACTCCGTTATCAAACAAGAATTTTCCAAAGTTCATTGCTGATTTTTCACTTCCAATTATTATTGGTATGATGTGTGTTGAGGAACTTATCTCATATCCAATCTGTGTCAGTCCTTTTGAGAGTTGTTTGGTATTTTTTTCTAGTTTCTTCTTTTGCTTTTCTCTATTTGATTCAAACCTCTTCATGGAATGGTTAACCAAAAATGAAGGAAGTGCAGATGTGTAGATAAATGATTTTGATTTATTGATACACAAATCAATTACATTATTTTGTGATGCAACATATCCTCCAAATGATCCAAGTCCTTTACTTAGACTGCTAATATACAAATCAATTTTCTTTGTTACATTGAAATAATTTGGTGTTCCTTTTCCATCTCTTCCAATAGCAAAATCTCCATGTGCATCGTCTACAATTGTAATCGCTTTTGCTCTTTCTGAGATTTCGGTAAGTTGTTTTAAAGATGAAAAATCTCCATCCATACTGAATATTCCTTCAGTGATTACAAACTTGTTTTTTCCTTTCTGTTTGAGTTTTTTTTGTAAATCTTGCATATTGTTATGTTTGTAAATTGAAACTTTAGCATCAGTTAACTTGCACGATTCTATTATGCTTGCATGATTTAACTCATCACTGAGAATCAAGTCTCCTTTTCTTGCAATTGAAGAAATTACTCCAAGATTTGCCATATATCCAGTTGGATAAATCAAACTGTTTTGTTTTGATTTATGTTTTGCAAGGGCGTTTTCTAATTTTTTATATGATTCATCATTTCCTGAAACAAGTCTTGAGCTTGACTGAAGATGTCTGAACTGAATCTTTACTGATGGAATTCCTAGGTAATCATTTGAACATAAATTCAATAGTTTTTTGCCATCAATTGTGATATGAGCCCCACTTGTTTTCCCATATCGCAATTTTCTGTAGAGGTTATTTCGCTTGATTCTCTCTAATTCTGAATCAATAAATCTCAGCTTATGCTTCAAGGCCAATCTTTTCTATCATTTTTAGGTCTTTTTTAGCCTCATTTCCGGTCATCGTTAAGTAACCTGCAGTAATTATTCCATTTGCACCACTCTGAAGTAACTCTTCACCAGAATCATCTAGCTTTGTTTCTCTTCCACCAGAAATTTTGATGACTGATTCTGGTAAGAGGAATCTGATCACAGAAAACATTCTGAGAATCTCTGAGTTGGACAGTTCTGTTTGTAATTCAAGTGGGGTTCCTGGAATTGGAACTAGCATGTTAATTGTTACTTCTTCAGGGAATAATCTAGCTAATTCTAATACCAATTCTAGTCTCTGTTCTCTTGTTTCACCTAGTCCAATAATTCCACCAGTGCATAACTCCAATCCTGCATTCCTTGCAATCTCTAATGTATTTAATCTGTCTTCGTATGTGTGAGTTGTGCAAATTTCTGAAAATTTTGATTTTGCTGTTTCTAAATTATGGTTGTATCTTTTTACTTTGAGTTCTTTCAGCTTTTTTGCCTGTTCTCTAGTGAGAAAACCTAAACTACATTCTATAGTTATTCCAACCTTGTTATTTATCTCGACAATAATTTTACAAACTTTTTTAAAATCATTTGGTGATGGTTCTCTCCATGCAGCAACGAGACAATACGATTCAGCTCCCTCATCTTTTGCTTTTTGAGCTTTTATAACTATCTCTTCAGGAGTTGGCAACTGGTATGTTTCAATCCCTGTATCAAAAAAAGCGGATTGTCCACAGAAGGTACAGTCTTCACTACATGCATTTTTTTTGATATTGTTTAACTGCTCTACATCAACCTTACTTCCATTAAAATCTCTAGTAATCTCATTTGCATGCTTTGCTAAATCTTTTAGATTCTCATCTGGAGTGTCAAATAGTTTCTCAGCATCTTCGGATGAAATCCCAATCCCGGAAAATACTTTTTCTTGACACCCTCTGATAAATTCTAAGGTGCTCATATTAATTTCAAATAGCGTTTCATTAATAATACTAGTGGAAATGTTAACCTTGAAGATTATAGGGGTTAACAGTCAAATTACCTTTGATCTTGCAGCCTTTATCGTCTTTATTGTCTTTTTTAGGAGTAAATTTAGCTCTTTTTCTGAGATTGCTAAAGGTGGAACAAGCATGACTGTGTTTCCAAGAGTTCTAAGATAGATCCCTTGTTTTTTACCTTCTTCGAAGAATATTTTGTTTATTGATTTTTTGGGATGAATTGGGGTTTTTTTCTTTCTATTAGTGACTAACTCAATTCCCATCAGCATTCCTTTGTGTCTTATATCCCCTACAATATCCATCTCTAATATTTCTTGATAGAATTTCTCAAATATCTTTGATGTTTTTTGAATCTTTTTGATCAGATTATTCTTTTTGTACATTTTGAGATTTTCATTTGCAACAGCTGCTGCAATTGGATTGCCAGTGTAAGTATGTCCATGAAATAGATGCTTCCAATCATTGAATTCTCCTAAATACGAATCATAAATTTTCTTGCTTGTTAAGGTTGCAGCCATTGTTAGATATCCGCCAGTTAACATCTTTCCATATGCTACAATGTCTGGAATGCTTTTCTGTTCTTCATACTGTGTCATGGAACCAAGTCTTCCAAAACCTGTAGCAATCTCATCTAAAACAAATAAGACATCATATTTTTTGCATAATTTACTAATTTTATTTTGAAATCCTTTTGGATAAATTAAAACTCCCCCTGCTACCTGTGCACCACTCTCCATGATAAATGCTGCAATGTTATTATTTTTGGAAAACCTCTTTTCAATGTTATCTATGCAATAGTTTTGATAATCTGAAAAAGTGAATCCTTTTGGGACTCTGTATTTGTTTGGAACTGGAAATTGTATTGTTGAAAATAACTGTTCTTTGAATCTACCAAAAAATTCTGGTACATATCCTACAGACATTGCTCCAAACGTATCACCGTGGTATCCATTTTCTACTGTAGCAATCTTGGTCTTCTTTTTTTCCCCAATATTTTTCCAGTACTGTAAAGCTAGTTTGATGGATATCTCCATTGCTGTAGATCCATTATCTGAAAAAAAGACCTTGTGCATTTTTGGTGATAATTTTACTAGACTTTCTGCAAGTCTTTCAGCAGGCTCATTTGTGAGATTAAACATGGAGGAATGCTGCAATTTTTTGCTCTGATCTGTAATGGCTCTAACTAATTCTGGGTTAGAATGTCCCCATACGTTACACCACATTGATGCTACCCCATCAAGCATCTTGTTGCCTTTGGAGTCAATCAGCCACATTCCTTTGCCTTTGGTGATCTTATCAAAAGAATTCCATTCTTTCATCTGTGTGTTTGGGTGCCAAACAGAGCTTTTCAACTGATTTTGTAAGATCTGAGATCTTAATAATTAACCGATGAGTTAATCAAGTAAAAATTCTGAATCTAATTTGTTGAAATCACTATTCATTGCTGGAACCGATACTGATGTTGGAAAAACCTACATCGCTGCAGGTCTGGGAATAGCATTTCGTAAGATGGGAATTGATGTTGGTGTAATGAAACCATTTGCAGCTGGAAGAGCTCAGAAAAAAGGCTACAAATCTGAGGATATTGTAATTTTGTCCCGTGCTGCAATGGCATGTGATCCTGAAAAATTAGTAAATCCTCAATTTTTTAGAATTCCTGCATCTCCATATACTGCATGGAAAACTTTGAAGACAAAACCAAAAGTTTCTACTATACTATCTAGTTTCAAAAAACTCACAAAACTTCATGACATGATTCTTGTTGAGGGAATGGGTGGAATCATGACTCCAATTTTGAAAGACTATTACATTACAAATTTGATCAAGGCAATGAAAATCCCTGCGGTAATTGTAACAAGAAGTAAAGTTGGAACAGTTAATCATACTATAATGACTGTAAAGATGTGTGAAAAATACAAAATTCCAGTTAAAGGAATCATAATTAATAATTTTGAAAAGGGTTATCCTGTTAAAGAACTAAAGCGTGACTTGCAAAACCTTACAGGAATCAAGGTTTTAGGCTCAATTCCATTCATTAAAAACATGAGTGATGCTTCTCTATATCGTATCTTCAAAAAGAATATAGATTTGGCAACTCTGTTAAAATAATCTTAGTAAAAATATTCTAATTAAATTAAATTCTAGGTTCAATTCCTATAAGATTAGAATATTTTTGGAACTGTATTGGTACTAGATTGGCACAAAAATGTTAATCAGACTCGACTATTTCTTCTAATTTTACAATCAATTCAGAAAGGCCCATTGGTTTTTTAGAAAATCTACCACTCCTTTTTCTTTAAACTCATTGATTGTTTTCTCATCGATGGTTGATGCAGAAAAAATTACAATTTTTTGTTCTTTCATTCTTCCACTTTCATTTAATGCATCAACCATATCGATTCCAGAAAATTCTGGCATGAAAATATCTGAAATTGTTGCATCAAATACATCATTATCCAATAATGCAAGGCCTGCTCTTCCGCCGTTTGAAATTACCACCTCATGACCTTCCATTTTTAGCAATTTTGAGAACATGCCTGTAATGCTTGTATTATCATCAATAATGCAGACTTTCATACGATCAAGCAAAGTACATCCCATCTAATATTTTTCATGCCTACCAAAATTGATTTTAAAAAACGAGGCTGTATCAAATTTTAATTGAAAATAAAATGAATGGTTTTTGATAGTTTATTCCATTTAGGAACCTATTGAGCCTAGAAAATTCCACGGTCTTTATGGGTTTTTTACTTTAAATAATAATGTGATATTATGAATAAACTGGAGATTAATTCATGAGCCACGATGATTCTAATGATAAAGCATGTTCTCTTTCAGAGATTGAGCAAAAATTACATGATGCAATAGAGGCAGTTGAAATTCTCAAAAAAGGAGAAAATATTTCAGTTGAAGGAGAGAGAAGAAGAGGTCCATGCATTTAATCAATCACTCCAAAAGAAAGCTGACAAGGCCAAGGAGTTCTATAGATTTACTGATACTGAAAAGCTTGACAGTTATCTAAAACCTAATGCAACATTTGGAGTATCAAAATTTGGAGTAGGAAAGGATGCCGATTACAAATGCATGACAGTAGAAGATCAAAGCAAATTCTTTGGCCAAGGAGGGGGAGTCCAAATAGCTTATCCTGCTGATGAGATAAGGGAAGGTTCAAAGACTGCAAACTATACGCAGTTTCCCAGGACCCAAAATCATGAAGTCAAAGAGAATATACACAGTACAAAAAACTCTGCTTTTGCCACTGAGACAGAGGTAAGAATTGTGTCAAATACTAAGATTCCTGTAGGAAAAATGAGAATCACTTTTAAGGATTATATGAGCTTTAGAACCAGAGATGAAATGCAGGAAAAATACAAATCATTGGGAGAACTGTCATTTCCAAACGCATCGGAGGATTTTCTAGATAATGACGACTAACGCAGTAGTTCTTCTCTTGGAAAAATACAAAAAATTGACAAAGAATGAGATTAATGACAAAGAAGCAAAGTTAACCAGGGATACAATGAGCTTCAACATAAAGAAATATGTCACGCTGTACAGGGAGGTATTCGGTACTACATCATGACATTCATATTACGATATATGGACCGTAACAGACGCATCACACGGCAACGCAGTAATGCAGAAACCGTTGAGGTTGCTGATTACAAGTATAACCTGATTATGCAGATGGAACTCAGTGATTTTAGGATAAAATTACCAGAGATCATGCCTGATGATGTGGGAATCATTGTAGAGGATCTGGATTTCTGGTTGGATCACTCTAACGATAATAATGGCGACAGCTATTACGGTAATAATGACGATAATAATGGCGACTAACGCAGTAGTTCTTCTCTTGGAAAAATACAAAAAATTGAGAAGGGATGAGATTATTGGCGAAGTAGCTAGTTGGTTTAACAAGGTTGGAACTGATGAGTTCAATAATGCCGTAGCCCAGGGATTAATCCGACAAACTCCAGACAATCCTAGATTATATCAGTTGACTGAAAGCTCTTAGATAGAACCCATACCTCAAATTGGATAATGACCAAATCTGAAAAAGAACTTAAAGAAATTGAGAAAAAACTAAAAGAACAATCTTAAAATCTTAAAGCTGCAGAAAAAGAATTAGAAACTAAAAGGGAAGAATTCTCAAGTCCAGAGTTACTATATTTGATGTAAATAACATATCTTTGGCTGCACTTGAGACAGTTGTAAGGCATGAATTAGGCCATGCTTTAGGCTTAGCACACTCCTCTGATCCTGAAGATTTAATGTATCCTATAATTGAAACAAATTTCCCATATGCATCTGAATGTGATGTTGATGCCATGATAGGACTATGATGGCGGAAACACTAGTGAAGTGGTTTGTGAATCTTAGAATCAAGGTATTTCAGTGTCTGAGCAATGGTTAACATAATACTCATGAAATTTCATGTGTTGATCCATAGTCAGATCTTGATGCTGATCTGAAGCGCTAAAGTCTAACATTTTGTCACAATTCAACCCAACCCAAGGTTTTGTTTCATTTTGATCAGAATAATTTCCACCTAAGATTGCAACTATAGCTCCAAGACTTACAGCTACAATAATTATTCCGATGGGTCTCACAATAATACTTGAATGATACCTTTCTTATATTCGTAAAATTTTGAATTTATTTTTTCCTTGTATATTGACAAATTGTCCAATATCAAAGATAATCTTTGAAAACGTTTGATCTTCTTTATTTATGATATATGATCTGTTTTCAAAATCAAGTTTTTGTGATAAAACTAGCCAGACATTCTGTTTTTCTGGTTGTATTTTATATAATTCTGTTAATTTCTGCTCAATTTCTTTTTTGTTACCTGTTTTTGGAATACATATCAACAAAGTTTGTTTAGGATCTTTTTCTAATGTTTTCAAATCTGGAATAACAATGTCTATTTCTGTTCCATTATACATTATCTTCCTTTGACTATTCAATAACGCATTGGTAAGAAGAAAATGGAGTAGTCCTGTTGCTAAAACCCCTAGACTTTCGTCTCTTTTTCCAAGTGTAATGATTTTATCATAACAATTTGTAATTACACCATCAATTATTTCTGAAAATTTCTCATCTGAGATTAATTTTTGAATTTTCTCGTCTGATTTTGATAGGTAATCAAACAGATAATCCTTGATTGGATTAGGCTCTTCCTGCATTATTCTACCATGTTAGAAGTTCTACCTATATTCAAATTTAATGCAGGAAATTCCTAAAATAATAGAATGCTGAATAAAGTATATGGGATTTCTCAAAAGTCTAAGTAAATTTTGTATTCTCAAAAAGGTTCGAGACAAGGCAAATGATCCTGAAGAAAAATGAATTCTGTGTTAATTAGGGTGTTAGCAATAACTGGATTGTTTTTGATGACTCTGGGACTGTTTCTATTTTACTAGTTTATTCGTTAAAGACGTAACGTCTTTCGCCTCTAGATGCAGTTTCAGTCTTCACATCCACTAAGACAAATTCTTTCTTTGTATGAACCATTGATTCATCAACAGATAGTTTATTTTCGTGTAGTTTTTCGTATTCATCCCACGTTAGTCTTTTTCTTTCACCGATTTCTGCTTCCAAGTTCATGTTCTTTACAACTTGTTCATATTCTGGTTGAATGATTCCACTGAATACCATTGCACTAGCTCCACTACCATATGATCCAAACCCAACTCTTTTTCCTTCCAAATTAATTCCTTTTTGATATTCAAATTCTAAACTACTTCTAAATCCCAAGTACAGTGATGCAGTGTACAGATTCCCAATCATACTGGATGCAATAAGTGAGCTTGCAAGTTTCGATTCGTATACTTCCTGAAATTCTGGAGTTTTTGAAAATAGTTTGGTAAATTCATGGTCTTTTGCCATAAATTCAGCATCTCCCAATACCGATTCAATTGTTCCACGTGGATCTTTTGGTACTGGTTCATCCATTCCTATTTCCTGTAAAATTCTCTTCCATCGTGAAAGTTGACGCCATTCATGTCTGACCATATATGCTAAGGCCTTCTTTCCCATGTTACTATATGGCAAATGCATATTGATGTAATCCATATGATCTAAAATTGTTTCGCCAGGCTCTATGTTGATTAATCCAGTTGAAATCACTTTTTTCTTGTAAGCATCTAGTGCTTTTCTTACCTGAATCATGTAAAGTAAATTAGAATATTGACCATGGACAATGGGTGTCTCTTTTCCAAAAGGTCTGTAAAAGTCATATTCATCTTTAATTGAGGTGGACGTAACTTTAGGATCAAATTCCAATAATCTTGGTTTGTCATTTAGAAGCATTACCACTGCTCCTGCTCCTTGTGTCATCTCACCACTAGAGCCCATATCGTATTTTGCAATGTCAGATACTACTACAAGTGCAGCTTTTTCTTCTGCTTCTCCAGCTCTAATCCAGTTTGTATTGTCATAAAGGGCATACGAACCACTAACACAAGCAAATTTTGTCTCAATGCCACCACAGTGCTCAAATGCGCCTTGACCATAAACCTGTTCTAGCATTCCAATAACATAAGAGTTCATTGCCTTTGATTCATCAAATGCTGATTCGGTTGAAACGTATAATCTTCCAATATCTTCTGGGGAAAGTTTGTTTCTTTGCATAATTTTTAAACATGCATTTGCTGCAAGACATGCTGGGTCTTGATTGGCATCAACAATTGCCATTTGAGAAACTCCTAGACCTTTTTGTAATTTTACCGGGTCTAAACCTCTAGCTTCTGCAAAATCAGCTGCATCAATATACAATCTAGGGATGTATATTGCAATATCGTCAATTCCAGCTGTCATAAGCTTCGGTTCGATGGTTCATTAATAAGGATATCCAGTAAATTCTAACTAGCTAGGAAGGAAGTTTTGGTATCTTTTTTGTTCTTAACTTGCTATTTGATCGCTAATTATTTTTTTAGTTCTGTTTCAAAAATATTCTCAAACACCAGATATGGCTGTGCCCCAAAAATTGGTGTAATGTCTTCATCAGGCCCAATGACAAAAAATGCTGGAGTGCCTGTCAATTCAAGCGTTCTTGCATCTCTGTTGCTTCCCAGAATCATTTGAGAGTGCGGCATATCTGCCATGCATTCAGACCATTCATCCATATCCAAGCCAATTTCTTGGGCAAACTTTGCAAGATTTTCAGGTGATGCCCATCCATTATTTTCCCCTGTCCAGTTTGAATACAAAATATCGTGATATTCCCAAAACAATTCTTGATCATTTGCACAATGTGCTCCATGTGATGCGGTAATAGAATCAGGACCAATTATATTGTAATCTTTAAAGATCATTCTAACTTTTCCTGTCTCCACATAATTTTTCAAAATATCATCTTCAGTTGAATGAAAGAAAACATTGCAAAAATGACATTGGTAATCACCAAATTCAACAAGTAGAACGGGAGCATTAGGATTTCCAAGCATTGGTGAAGCATTTGCCAAAAATGTTGTCATAGAAATCTTTGGTGGTCCTAATTCTTGAATTGAAGTGGTTGGTTCTAAAACAAGTTCAGATTCATTTGAAATTGTACCAAACCCAAAAAACACTATAACTAATACTGCTGATGCAACTGCAGCACCTATTGCAAGAGAGGGACCATGTATCAATAAATATTGAATTTTTTTGACACATTTAGTCCTTTGTGCTGTATTGATTACTAGAATTTTCTATTCAACGTATTCATGTATTTGTAAAATTTTTGGTGACATTGGATTTGGTCCCTATGTTTATTTTAACGATTAACATTTCTTATTTAGAATTTTTAGAAACTAAAAGCTTGATTTAAAAATTATTTACCTTTTTCTGATGCTTGTCGAGTTTAAATTTTTACTTCTACAAGTTTTTTAGAGTATTCTTTTCAATTACGTAATTATTTTTTCTGCATCTGGTTTTTTTAAATGATAAATTAATAATTAATTAGAATCTTATCATATGTTATACCTTTATTGTCATAATTTCTTAATATATTATACAAAGAATCTTTCAATAATTATCCTGAAATTCAGGTATATTCATCAAAAAATTTCCAGACTTGGGATGATGTACTATTCTATCAAAATGGTGTAAAAATTCATGTCATAAGCTAAACAAAACACTCTTTATTTCATAAATAATTTTCACTCAACATTATGCTGGAAAGTCAAAAATGAGCTCAAAAGAGAGTGTTCTGATTGTAGAGGATAACCCTGCTGTTGGTATTCTTTTAAAAAATTATTTGGAAAAATTAGGATATACTGATAATCATATTTGTGAGACAGGTTCTGGTGCGGTTCATACATTCAATGAACTAATTACTAACAATAAACAACCATTTGTATTACTTGATTTTATATTACCCGACATGGATGCACGTTCAGTTTTGACACAGATGATTGAAATTCAACCAGATGTGCGAGTAATTTTGGAAACTGCTACCGAGAAGGAAGATGCAGGAATAAAAGAACTTATTCGTACGGAGTATGCCGCTATCTTGACAAGTCAATACGATTTGATGATCTAAAAAGTATTATTGATACAATTGAAAAAGAGCAACTTTCTTTTCAAAAGAATCAGAACAAGTTAAGATGCTGAAAGAAGCTGAATCAAAAGCAGCAGAAAAAGTAATAGACCGTATTAATTTTATTTTGAAAGCTGGAAATCAGATTAGTTTAAGTAAAATTACAGACATTCTTGGATTTACTGATGATGTGATCACATCTCATCTTCAAAAATTAGTAGGCGAAAAAAAATAGTTGAATTGGGAGATAAAAAAGAGATTGCAGATAACAAATTTCATCATAATGCAGACAGCCTATTGAGATTAACAAAATTACAAGCTGGCAAGAATCCACGCAATTTCATAACAGATGGTTTGCAAGCTTACATGAAGTCAAGCAGGAAAATCTTTGGCAGTGATACCAACCACATTAGGCATATTCATCTGCAAGGTGACATGAACAACAACAAGATGGAAAGATTAAACGGTGAAATCAGGGACAGGGAAAAGGTATTCAGAGGTCTCAAAAAGATGGATACTGGTATTTCGGATAGCATGAGAGTCTACTATAATTTTACAAAAAAGCACGGAGCATTGAAGGGTCAAACTCCAGCACAGGCCTCTATGATTGAGGTTGATGGATTAAACAAATGGAAGACAATAATTCAGAATGCAAGTTTAAGCAAGGATTCTGTGTAGGTATGATTTTTTAATTAGGAGAAAATTCATATTTCATTCTATATCCCCATAACCCAACAGAACCCTATTCCTATGCTGTTCATCCTATCCTATCACCTCCTTTTGGATGTGTTGACGGATCGGAAGCTGCAAGCACCCATCATGGCGCGAAGCTCAATTACACAGCAGCTCGGATTGCCCCATTCATAACTGAGGGCGCGAAGCCCAGACGAAATAAGGGGTCGATCCATCACAACTACTGCGCAGGGGGTGGTTATCATGTGTTCATAACTGACGTACGCGCGACATACAAATAACATCGATTGATTAGTGTCAATATTGGGATATCTCAGGGAGAATGCAAGTAAGTGGTTGCATCGGCACCCTCTTTTGCACGTATTCTATAACCCAAGGATAGGTACGGACCCGAAAGCGCGCAACTCGGGTAGGTTTCAAATAATTACCTCGCCCTTAAGGGAATTGCCTGATTTTGTTATTATCGGCGCTCAGAAATCCGGAACCACATCGTTGTATGATTTTATTGTTAAACATCCAGATATTGTTCCCACACCTGCAAAAGAGCTAAAATATTTTTCTACTGGATATAGATTTGGCAAACTGTGGTACCGTTCTAATTTTCCAACCAAGATACAAAGGTACTATTTCTACAAAAAAACAAAGAAAAAACTCCTCAGTGGAGAAGCTAGTCCAAACTACCTTTTTTGGCAGGCCGCCCCAAGCAGGATGAAAGCGCTCTTGCCTGACGTAAAACTGATCGTGATTTTGCGCAATCCAGTTGATCGGGCGTACTCTCACTATCATATGTTATTGAGATTGAATAGAGAATCAATCTCATTTGAGAAAGTCATCAAGTTGGAAGAAGAACAGCGCGTCAGAGAAAGGAAACGTATGATAACAGATCCAGATTATATTCACAACAGAGATTCTACTAATTTGTGCCTTGCCAATGGCATTTACGTCGATCAGCTGGAAAACTGGTTCAAGTACTATGGCAGAGAAAAGTTTTTGATTTTGACTGCAGAAGATCTTCGTGAAAATCGACAGCAGACGCTAGATAAAGTCTTTGATTTCTTGGGAGTGCCTTCTTTTCAAGTAGAAAAAACGAAATCCCTTAACATTGGAAACTATGAGAAGATGAGCGAAGAGACGCGCAAATTCCTAATCGAGTACTTTAAACCTCACAACAAGAGACTATCCAAACTGCTACGATGCAGTTTTGATTGGGATAGATAAACATCCGATAAGTCCTATGCTTATCACTGATCATGATGATCGATTCTTGCGCGTTAACGGTTGGTATACAGTGAAAGGATGTAAACTCCCCGCGCCACTGGATCTCGACTGGATTGAGCTCCGGATACCGATACCGACCTATGGCGACCTAGCACGCGCGGCATGCGCCTAGACGGGTCCATCTACTGGGAAACGATGTGTACAAGGCAGCTGAAGGCCTGACACACCCGGAAAATCCGTCGGTGAAGACATGGCGGGAGATGTGTGTGAACGGGATAGACTAGAATTACGCACCAACCTCAGTCTTTGCATAAAATATTTAACTGTTGACAGCATCTTATGTGTAGTAAAATGCAGTCAGGTAGTTACACGTGGAATGCATTTCTTGTGATCCGAAACGAAGAGAACCACATACGGAGCGTAATTGATGCCATAAAAGCGCAGGATCCTCCCGCCTCACGTATATTGGTAGCCAATGACGGATCCACCGACGGCACAAAGGAAATACTTGATTCTATAAGTGGAATCGAAATCACCCACCACGACCCTTATCCACACGATTATCTGTCTGGACGTTTTTTCGAACTACGGCAAAGTCTCTTCAACGAGGCAATCGTGGGGGGGGGGACTGACTACGTAATATGCGTAGATGGAGACACAGTCCTTTCCAATTCGTATATTGGCGAAATCACAAAAAGGATGCGCCGTGACGGGGTGGTCATAGCGTGCGGCCAAGACCTACAAGACAAGCTCATACTTGTGGGCGAATCCGGCGCGATAGTTGACGTCAAATGGTTGAAAAAATTCCAACACCCCTCTAGAACCTCCCACCTGAACGGCGCATCCCTTATCACACATGCCTCCCTCACAGGGTTTCGATCTGCAGTATACACCGACATACCTATGCAGTTCAAACGAAATATTGGCACCAACTACAACAGGCAGACGATAGAACGGCGTGGCAAATTGTTCAAACAAAGGGGGTTCTCACTATGGTTCGTAATACTTGTAACAATCAGAAGATGGAATTTGCACTACATCAAAGGATATCTGTCCTCCGGAGTTGAATGCAAGGACGACCAAGTGGCCTCGTGGAACAAAAGGTATCAGAAAGAGAAAGTTCTTGGCCGACTAGGCATGAAACGCTCGCTACTAAGGAACACGGACACTGCCATCTATGTGGAATCAGCGATAATATCTTGAGCGTGTATAAGAGATTAGTAATCATATGTGCAAGGATCCAAGAATCCAGAAGATGAGATGGATGAGTCTGCCGGTTCTGGCACCGCCAGAACGGAAGATGACCTGCGTAGGTACGCCCTGCTCGTGCCCGGCAGGAACTTGTCCCCTGCCGGTATCGCTGAATATTCGATTCTCATGCAGTGTGTGTGTGTATGTGAGTCCTGCTGTGATCTAGATCGTTTGGTTGGTAATTGTTGGCGTTTTTGTGATTAATTATGAGCCACGGAAACTACGCCACCACGCTAGTTCCAATCAAAGCTGCGATGCAGCATCTTGTACAGCCTCTGGTTGTATGGCCTAAAGTACTCGATCAGGAATTTGCGCGTCTCCTTGCCCATCTCCTTATAGTCTCCAACATTGCGATCCCTCAAGCCGCCGACACGTAATGGAGTTGCCCCCAGAAAGTCAAAGACGCGGTCCAGTGTACGCTGCGGATCCTTGCGGAGGTCTTCAGTGGCCAGGATCAAGAACTGTTCCCTGCCATAGTACTTGAACCAGTTTTCCAGCTGGTCGGCGTAGACGCCTCTGGAAAGGTACGAGTGGTTGCGGTAGTGTAGGGGGACAAAGTCCGGATCCCTGAGCAGTCGCTCCCTCTCCCCCGTGCACCGCGCCTCCTCTGCCCTGATGGCCTCCTCAAACGACAACGGTTCTTGGTTCTTCCTTGATGTGTGGTGGTAGTGGGAGTATGCGCGGTCAACGGGGTTGCGCAAGATCACGATGAGCTTCACATCTGGCAGGACAGCCTTCATCCTGTCCGGGACTGCAGGGTGGAAGAGATAGTACGGGCTGGCCTCCCCGCTGAGGAGCTTTTGCCCTGTCTTCTCGTAAAAGCGGCGCCGCGAGAAGTTGGTCTGGAAGTTGGAACGGTACCACAGCTTGCCATACTTGTGCCGCAGGGAAAAATAATGCACCTCCTTATAGCGCGCGCGCGCCACTGAGGGGTGACTTGTGATATAATCATACAGCGAAGTCGTCCCAGACTTTTGCGCGCCTATGATGACAAAATCCGGCATCGCCCTCAGTGGCGCGGTGATCCTCCGAAACGCGGTCTGCCTGTACACTATATCCACGTAAAACGCGCGTAGGCGGGAATGCCGATAAAGCCAGTCCTTGAAGCATTTTGATAAATCAAGTGGATAAAGATCATCATAACCCAAGAGTAGCTAACTTGGCATCAATGACGGTATAAACTTTGGTAAGCTAGGTAGATGAGGATCTTCTAACGCCTGAATCTGACATGCCAGAATGCATTGTAATGCGCGACGCCTGCAAGTATATTGGATTATCTCTTTATTCAGTTATGAACACATGATAAGTATGAGGTCACCTGTACCTTCATGATAGGCGTAAATTCGAACGGTTCAAAGCGTTTCCGTGCCTATCTGCAAGGGGGACGTGACCTCATACCATGATAACCACCCCTGCGCAGTAGCTGTGATGGATCGACCCCTTATTTCGTTTGGGCTTCGCGCCCTCAGTTATGAATGGGGCAATCCGAGCTGCTGTGTAATTGGGCTTCGCGCCATGATGGGTGCTTGCAGCTTCCGATCCGTCAACACATCCGAAAGGAGGTGATAGGATAGGATGAACAGCATAGGAATAGACATTGCAAAGAGAAAGTGCGACTACTGCATAGTGGACGGCAGGGGAAGAGTTCTCGAGAGGGGGCAGTACCCCAACACCGAAGACGGCGCCCGTGAGTTTGCAGAAAGGATGCTGATGGGGTGAGATGCCAAGACAATACGGCGATGATTCTACCGCAAGCAGAAGATTAAACTCCTGGCAACAAAAAGGGATTTGGAAGAAGGTTTTCAGATGTGCGATTCAATCAGCACACAGGCAAGATAAGATCAATCTGCAAAAGATATCAGTTGACTCTTCATCCATTCACGGTAAAGAAGAAGTGGCAACAAACTAGGATATGACGGATTTAAGAAGATTCTAGGCACAAAACTGCATGTTGCGGTAGAACAAAACGGCTTGCCGATATCCATTGTAATCAGTTCCGCAAACGAGCATGATTCCACAAAATTCATTGACGTGATAGAATCAATCTCAGATTTTGCAGGTGATGATTCCATGATTCAGCAAGTTGTAACATGCTATGCTGACAAGGGTTACGATGCCGCATACATTAGAAATTATCTCAGATGTCATGGAATTGGTTGCTGTATCCCCTACAGGAATAATTCTAAACTGGCACTGAAAAATAATCTGCAAGGCAATTACAACAAGACCAGGTTTGTAGTGGAGCGGTTCTTTGACTGGCTGAAGAATGGCTTTCACAGAACAAGAATTCGATATGAAAGAATCGCAGAAAACTATCTGGCATTTGTCAACATTGCATCATTTTTGATGTATTGTAGGGTTTTGAGATGAGTTGTTCATTACTTCTTCTAATTTGATACTAAGTAAATTTTCGTCCAATTTTTGTTATAATTAATGCCTATTTTGTTATTATATGTAAATCAGTCATCAAAACTTTCCTTCCAGTCTATTTTTTTGAGTAAAATTATTCCAAACTAATCTAATTAGTCTATTTTTGGACATTATTTAGAGTTGATCGTAAGTTAATCAGAAATTTTAAACATTGGTGAAATTCAAAATATCATTATGGATGATCGAAAATGTGATGAATGTGATGAAAAGGGAATTCGGGAATATGAAGGTAAACTTCGTTGCGAAAGACATCACTCAGAGGCAAAACGGATAGCCAATATTAAATTTGAAAAAAGTGAAGCGCTCAAAAAATATGTGGTGATTATTGGAAGTGTGATTGGGATAATAATAGGTACTGTAGTAATTTATCAATTTGTTGCAAATTTGTCATAATAAATTAGGATTAAGCTAGCGTTTTATCTCATAAAATTCAACTGGATGGGTAAACTGCCTATTATAATCAACTTCTGCCCAGAACTTCTCTTCATCAATTTCTTTTCCTTCGGAAATCCATACGTTTAGGATTTTTTGCATAAACATCTGTGTAGTATTATCGATTTCAGGCCTGTTTCCAGTCTCTTTTTCTATCCTGTCTCTTTCTTCTTTGAATTTTTTTAATAATCCTTTGAGATTCTTGCCGTTAATCTGAGCAGCTTTTTTTCTTTTTTCAGTTTGCAAGTCTTTTCTAAAATTGGATAAAAACCTCATAATATTACTATGAGACGTTTTTTAAAAAAGATCTTGATAATACCAGTATGCTCAGCTCAATCTAAATAAATGGGCCAGTCATAGATTATTCATGAAGAAGATTTTTGTTAATGGATATGGTTCAATTGGAAGTAGAATCACCTCTTTTCTTAAAGATGATCCTGAAATAACAATTATTGGAGTTGGCAAATATTCCCCTGATGATAAAGTAGAACTTGCTAATTCTAAAGGCCTGAATGTCTATGTACCAGAAAAAAAACTGGGTGATTTTTCAGATTATAAAATTGCAGGAAGTGTAGAATCTGCACTTGATGATTGTGATTTGGTAATTGATGCTGCTCCAGAAGGATATGGATACAAAAATAAAAAGAATCTATATGAACCAAAAAACATTCCAGCCATTTATCAAGGAGGAGAATCAGCTATGGGATCTGAAGCCGTTTCTAATTTACTGTTTAACTCTAGAGCAAACTATGACAAAGCATTAGGAAAAAGTCATGTAATGCAAGGTAGTTGTAATGTAACTGGAATGGGACGAATTCTAGAGCCGTTACGTAATAAGTTTGGCGACAGATTAGTTCGCTTTGATGTGACTCTTGTTAGAAGATGGGCAGATATTGAACAAACTGACAAGGAACTTTCAGACACTATAGAGATGACAGAAAAACCCCATCATGGTGATGATGTTAAGATGTATTTTGGAAAGGATGCCCCTCTTTTTGTTAGAGCAATCAAAGTTCCAACAAGACAAATGCATTTACATATAATGGATATTAGGTTCAAAGATTTGGCACCAAAGTCTTCTGAAATTCATGAAATTTTTACAAATGAACCCGGTGTTGCTACTTTATGGACTGCAAATGGAACCAAAGATGTTAGAGATTATGCTCAAAACATGGGCTTTAATTTTACAGACACAAATATGGTTCACATTCATGCTAATATGACAACTTCGATAGGCGATACAGTTCAAATGATGTATTCTGATGATCAAACAGGAATTGTAATTCCTGAAAACCATATGTTGATGCAAGCAATGCTATTTAAAAAATCATATGAAGAAGCATTAAAACATACAGAATCAATTTTTCATATGACAGAGAAAAAGCAAAAATTACAAGAACATTTTGCTAAAAAAACTAGTTTCTGATTCTTTCGATTCGAATTTTTTGAGGAATATTTTTTGAAACTTTTTCAACAATAATTCTAAGTTCTTCTAGTTCTATCTTGTCTCCTTCTTGTGGAATATCTTTGAGTCTTTCATGAAGTAACCCATTAAGTGATGCATAATCGTTTCCATCTGGAATATTTGTCTTGAAAATTTTGTTAATAGTATCAATCTCAATATCCTCATTGGTAACTATTGTATCTTGATCAATTCTTTCATATCCTATTGGTTTAGGTAGGTCTGTCTCATCTTCAATTTCACCTACAATCTCTTCTACCAAGTCTTCTAGAGTGACAAGTCCTTCAACACCACCATGTTCATCAACAACAATTGCTATGTGAGTTCTTCTTCCCTGCATTTCTTTTAACAGAGAACTAACCATCTTTTCTTGAGATGCAAAAACAGGTTTTCTTGCAATCTGTTCTAGGCTTGTCATCTTGTTATCCTTCTCTAATTCTTTAAGAATATCTCTAGCATGAATAAATCCAACAATATCGTCTTTTGTGTCACCATAAATTGGAATTCTTGAATGTCCGCTTTTATTAATTTCCGGTAATGCCTCAAAAAGCAACATTTTTGAATTAAGTGTAAACATCTTTGTCCTAGGAGTCATTACAGAACGAATTACTGTATCATCAAATTCTAAAGCACCATGAACTAACTCCAATTCTTCTTTCTCGATTGCTTTTTCTTCTAATCCTTGTTCAATAACTCCTTTGATGTCTTCTTCAGTAATTGGCGGAGGTGCATAACTGCTTCCGGTTAACTTTACCACTCCTCTTGTAATGATCTCAAAAAATTTCACAACTGGATAGAACACATAACTAAATGCTAGTAATACAGGAGCAAATCTTAGTGCAATTTTAGTAGAATTTGCATTACAGTATGTCTTTGGAGTAATTTCACCAAATACAAGAATCAAAAATGTCATTACGCCGACTGCAATTCCTAATCCATCATTTCCAAATAGTCTTATTGCTAAGCTTGTTGCAAGGGCAGAAGCTCCTACATTTACAAGGTTATTGCCAAGATTTACACTTGACATCATCCAACTTGGATTTGTTTTTAATTTGTGTAATGCTTTTGAGCCTTTCTTTCCTTCCTGAAAAAGTTGAATAACTTTTGATTTTCTAATGCCTATCAATGCAACTTCTAAACCGCTAAAAAATCCAGCTAGTCCAATGAGTACAGCTAAGGCTACAATTTCAACCCATAAGGCTGCAATTTCAACCCATAAATCTACCATAATATTCCCCGAAAAAATTTCTTAGAACAAACACACAAATTTCTCATTTAGTTTTTTAGCACCATCTTTTGGTTACAATGGTTTTACAAAACTGAGATTTAACTCTTGAGATATCAAAACAATTCTAAATTAATTGAGCCTAAAAGATGAGCCTAATTTTTTGGTGGTTTTGCAAATTTATTTTCAGAATTGTTATGATAATCCACCGGTAGCATTGCATCTTTTTGTCGTCCTGTAAGAATTCCAACTACTACATCATCTTTTTTGATTATGCCTTCGCTGATTAATTTCTTAATTCCTACAACTGTTGCCCCTGATGCCATCTCACAGTCAAAACCATTAAGACCTACAACTGACATCCCATCAAGCATTTCAGAGTCTGACACTGTTGTTGCCACACCATTTGTAAATTCCAGTGCACGCAAACCTTTCAAAATATTTGTAGGTCTGCCAATTTGGATTGCAGTAGCTTTGGTTTTAGGGCGTATTCCTTCTTTATCTAGATGATCATAATATCTTGATATTAATTCAGTGTTAGGATTGCCTTTATTCCATCTTAATTCTTCTCCTTCAAATTTTCCATTATACAAATCAGATAATGTACTTGCACCTTCAGAATTTATGACAGCAATTCTTGGAATTTTTTTAATCCATCCACATTCATGCAATTCCATTAATGCTTTACCACAACTTGAGGTGTTTCCTAAAGCTCCACCTGGATAAACAATCCAATCGGGGGCGTCCCAATTAAGATATTCTAATGCTCTAAATGGAATTGTTTTTTGTCCTTCTATTCTAAACGGATTAATTGAGTTTACTGTATATCCATCATGGTTTTGTACATCTTCTAATGATTGTTTTAATGCATCATCAAAATTCCCATCAACTTGCACAATTTGAGCTCCAAATTGATACGCTTGACTAAGTTTTCCCGGTGCAATTTGCCCTGCTGGAATATAGACATCACAGTCTATTCCTTCATTAGCAGCAAACATTCCGGCAGAAGCTGATGTATTACCAGTAGATGCACAAACAATTTTTTTTGCACCAATCATTTTTGCGTGTGTTACAGCTGTAGCCATCCCATTATCTTTGAAAGAGCCACTTGGATTGTATCCTTCAGGTTGTAACCACAAATTTTCATTTGAGATTTCTATGAATTTTGCAGCTTTTGACATCTGATATGGTTTTGACTGTCTTCCTTCTGCTCCATCAAGTGATACCAAATATTTTGAACACTCTTCGATATTTTCAGTATCTATCTGACAAAAATTTAGTAATTCTCTAAATCTCCAAACTCCACTCTCATCGAAAATATTTCCTTGCGAATTTCGCCTTTTGTAAAATACTTCCTTTAAGTTATCCGAGGGATTATTTTTATATTTGACATCTAACAAGTGGCCTTTTTCACATTGTACATTTGTACTTTCTGTTGAGTATTCCAAACCACAATGTGGATCAATACATTTGAGATGAACGTCACCTTGCATCGTCATTTCAAACAATTAATGATAATTTAAAGCAAATGTGTAAATTTTATGCAAGTCAAGCTATTTTTCCTAAACTTTAGATTAGATTAATCTGGAAAATAATTATGGTTACTTATAACGAATATCTAAAAAATATACTAAAGCAGATATTAGATTCTTACAACATACTCAGAGAAATTGAAGAAAAAGAAGAGGATCTTAATAATATTAAAAAAGAGATGTTGAAAATTAATGGGTTCTTAAAAGTTGTATCAAAAAAAATTGAAACTGATAAAATTGCTTCATCTGATTTTAGTATACTAAAATCTAAATTTCAACATTATCTGGATAACTATTACTTTGAAAAAGAAATTGAAACGATGGCATCCTTATATTCAAATGATCTTAGTAGAGTAAAAAATATGAGATTAAAAATTTTAGAGGCGTTAGAAAACAGAAAAATGATGGAAGAAGTTGAAGAATTAATCGAAAAAATATGACAAATGAGAAAAAATGTGTATTATGTGGATGCAAAGATCATAAATTATTTGGATGTACAAAACATATTTCAAAAAAATGTAGTTGTTATAATGAATATAATTGATTTAAAGAAATAATTATTTTCTTCTAGGTCCTGATCTTTCATGGAAATTCAAACAGCATTTACATTCTTTTTCCAGACATTCAGATTCACTATGATGACCACAAATTCCACATTCACAGCTTCTAGACATAAAATTGGTTATGTTATTAATAATATAATGTATGTCTCGATTTTTTATGAGTTTAAGGTCAAATGGGATTATTTTTTAGATTTTGATTTTCTTTTAGGTGGTTCTTTTTGTTCTAGTTCTTTTTCAATTTGTGCTGCCTTGGTATCAACTGCTTCGATAATCTCTTGAATAAGTCCGTCAAGATCACTATCATCTGCTGGAGGTTCTACATTACCAGCAATTTCATTAATTGTATTTGAAATTTCTGAACTAACATCCTCAAAGCTTTCAGGATCTTCATATGCGGCATTATAGAGTTCTTTGAGATTGTTTACATGTCCTATTACTTGGTCTGTTAGTACAACTTTGTAATCAGTTCCATTTACTTCAAATTCTTTTGAACTCATATATCATTTTCAAATTCTTTTGCTTATAATGTTTTTTAGAGATAAATTATGAATGTTAAATGTGAACTCTAATTAAAATACAATGTAGTCTAGTGCAGATGCATCACTGATTAATCGGGTGTGGTGTGAACGTACCACATATCCATTTTTAATATAGTCTACTGGAATCCATCTGTTTGTTGAAGTATAATGTCTCTTTTCAGCTAATTCTCTTTCAATAGCTTCAATATCAAACTCAGCTTCTTCCACTTGTTGTGTTGTAAGATGCCTAATTGTAACAAGAATTTTAATTACTTTAACACGATCTCCAAGCTTCCATTTTGATGGAGGTTGCTCATCAGATACTTCCAATACTTTGATCTTCATCTGTTTTTTTCCAAAAGCATCATGACTGATCAAGGTTCTCTCATCAGTAAATTCTTCAAAACTAATTCCTGAGCTGACTTCCGCGTCAGAAATTGTTTTTAATAAGGATTCAGGGTTTTTTTCGGCTGATTCCATATCTGTGCTATCATCAGACAATATCTTTATTCATGTATAATCCTTAAAAAACGATTGGAAAATTCCACTGATTAGATATTTTTTCTTTGTTTTGTCTTAAATGGCATCAAACATTCTTTAAGAAACAGTTCTTTACGCGTACCATCTATTTTTGCAAATAAATTTCCCTCATAAGTACAGACACAATCGGTAATTTCCAGAGATTCGTCCCAAATTTTGTAGAACTCTCTTAATTCACGGCTTTCATATTTCCTCAAACCTATTCTTTTCTTTGAGAGAAATTTGAATGCCAAAAGCACATTTCTTTTTTTATAAATATCAAACGTCTTTATCCATTCTAGACATCGTTCAATTTGATCTGCAGGTACTAGTAATGAGGTACTAGTTCCAGATTTTGCTTCTATAGTGAATATGTGGTTCTCTTCTGTATTTACTGCCAATACATCAGGTAATGCAATGCTTGGAGATCCAAGCCTAAATGCCTTCCATTTTTTGGTTGCGTTAAATCGTTTTACTAATGTGTCTTCCCACTGATACCCTCTTTGCCGACGTATTCTAGCAGCTTTTTTGTGATTTTTTGTACTTTTTTTAACAATCTCTTGTTTTCTAATTGTTAATGTTGGTGTTTTAGTTCGCATCGACAAGTTATTCTCTATATTAGATATAGTAAAGATGGTAATTACATAATAACTCAACAAAATGTCATATGAGGGTGTCATTTTTACACCAACACATTATAAAAAACCATTAAACACTTCTGTTTCATAGATTTTTTGTTGTCTGAAATACTATTTGAGAGGTTACTAGAACAGCGAGATTTCTATCTTAATATGTTAAAACAGATGAATTTTCTTTTAATAACAGATCCTTCTAAAAAAGAGTTTTCAGATATTGAAATAATGCAAACAAACACAATTAAACAATTAAAAAAAGTTGAACAAGAACTTGTATCACTATCATCTAAAAAATTGCTTCAAGTTACAGTGAGTTTATCAAGCCCATTGATTTTGTAGAATTAATGCTTGACGAACTTGTCAAAAATCTAGTTCTTGTAAAACGAGATTTTGCAAAAAATTATACTGGAAGTGCACATATTCAAGAAGTAATTCCTCTGTATTCATCTAAAAAATTTCCTGTGGATACACATAATTTAGAAATGCTTCATGATTTTGCTCAAAAAAATCCCATATACTTTAATTCATTTGAACAAAAAATTGCAGGAATTTCATGCATTGTTTATGAAGGCGATATTAACGAATATTGGTTAAATAGTTTAAAACATGGTTCTAGCTGTCAACCATTTTACCCAACATGGATAATGTCTGCTTATGTAATGGCATTAATTGCAAAAAAATTAGGATACAAGGAATTAGTAGATATTGGTTCTGGGGATGGAAGAATTGCTTTTTGTGGAAAAATTTTAGGGTTAATTTCACACAGTATTGAGATTGATAATGTATTAGTAGAATTACAAAAAACAATTACCAAGTCTACAAATCAAAACTTTGATCCAAAATGTGAAGATGCGTTAGAGTTTGATTATTCTCAGCTTCAATTAACACATCCAGTATTTTTTATCGGAGGCCTTGCTCAAATGGGAGGTGATATTTTGGCAACTAATATTATTGATAAAATAAATGCTATCTCTAATTTGACACATACCAGTGGATTAGTACTAGTTGGAACTTATTCAAAAAAACAATTATCAGGTGATTTGATTAATGGTGGGTGGGATTCTTTAATTAAAAAACACAACATGGACATAATTGATACAGTTTTGTTGCCTACTGTTTGGACTTTTGATCAAACAATTGAAACTCCATACATTTACACAAAATTCAATTAACATTAAAAAAATAACTTCCATTAGAAATTCCACATTTTGAAATTTTAACTATTTGTCCTATTTCAGGAATTTGTAAAATTTTTGCCATTAATTTAATAGTCTTTTCAAATTCCACTAAGCAAAAATATTCCTCATTTTGTCTTGAAAATTCGATAATTTTACCTTCAAAATCTCCTTTTTTTAGAGTTACTTTGCCAAAACAATGATTGCAAAATTCTGCAGGAGGCCAAACAATTTTCTTGCAAACGGTACATTCCGGAATGCAGAATTTTCCTTGTAATAACTCAGACTCAAAACTCATTTTTCTAAAACCAATACCGTTGATGATGTAGCCGCTGCAGACATATTGTGAACTAATCCTACTTTTGCATTGTTAACTTGTCTAGTATTTGCACTTGATTGAAGTTGTTGTGTAATTTCTATAGTTTGTGCTATACCAGTTGCGCCAAGTGGGTGTCCTGACCCGATTAACCCTCCTCTAGGATTAATTTTAAAATCATTTGTTTCATAAAGTTCCTTAATCATACTAGTTCCAGTACCTGATTTAGAAAAACCTAAAGATTCTAACGCCATAGGTTCACAAACGGAAAATGCATCATGTACTTCTGCAACATCAATATCTTTTATATCGTGATTTGCCATTTTTAACGCAGTATTCACTGCTAATTTAGTAGATTTCATAGTGCTAAATGATGTATTTTTTGTAAATCCAGCAGAAGTTGTTTTTTGACCAATACCTGTAATCCATATTGGCATTTCTGTAATTTTTTTAGTCATTTCTTCAGAGGTTAATACTATTGATGCACTTCCAGTACAGGGTCTTGAACAATCTAACAATCTAAGATCTTCAGTTAATGGTTTAGAATTCATTACATCCTCAACTGTGAAAGTTTTTTGGGATAATGCATTGGGATTTTCTTTGGCTTGTTTGTGATTCTTCACTGAAACTAAAGCCAATTGTTCATCTGAAATTGAAAATTCACGTTTGTAGGATTTTGTAAAAATTGAAGCCCAAAAGATTGGGTGTTTAAATTCCCCTCTGGAATTATCCCATTCTAATACTTGACCAGGACTATCATATCTTTCAGCACCACTAACTAGAACCGTATCTACAAGCCCTGATGCAATATAGGAATATGCTGAAACTATAGAATTTGTGCCTGAATTACATAGACTTTCGATAGAATGTGCAATTTTTGGCTGGATCCCAACCATTTCAGATAAAATTGGAGATAGATATTTTGAGTTATCATTTGTGGAAACTAAAACAGCATCAATGTCTTTTTTATTGATTTTAGGGTTAGTCTCAAAGAGATTTTTTGCAGATTGAAGTAAAACTCCATCAATCTTTTGATCATCTTTTGTAAATGGGGTAATTCCATATGCAGAAATTCCAACTTTATTCATGTCAATTATCCAAAAATGTTTTTTTTACCAACTCAAAAGAATCAAAAGTATCTCCAACTGGATTAAATTGGATTATTGGTAAGTTAATTCCTGTCTCAGAGAATTTTTCCAATTGTTTTATACATTCGTTAGGGGTGCCTGCTATGCAAAGTGATTTTAACATTGAATCTGGGATTAGATCATGATTTGACTTAAACCCTGATTTTTTAAATTCATCAAATATGTTAGTTGTTTCATTTTTGAATCCATGTTTTGCTAAAAATTCTCGATAAACTTTACCAACAGATACATAAAATGCTAGTGTTTTTTTGGCACGTCTAATTGCAGTATCAGAATCTTCTGCAACACAAGTAATTATCTGACAAGTCACATCAATTTTTTTCTTTGATTGCATTTTTGTGATTGTCTCTTTCATTTCATTTAATGGTCGAAGATAAAAAATCACTCCATCTCCAATATCCCATGATAACTCTACCATTTTTTGATTAACAGCTGCAAGATAAATTGGAATTGATTCTCTTTTTGGTTTTATTAATAATGAAAAATTCTTTAAATTAAAAATCTCACCTGAATAGTTTACTGGTTTTTCAGATAACACCAATTTAATTATTTCTATACATTCTTTCATTCTTTGAACTGGTTTTTCAAATTTGTAACCATGAAAAGTATCAATAATTGGCAAACTACTTGTTCCGAGACCTAGAATTAATCGTCCATCAGAAATTGTATCTATAGTAGCCGCTCCCATTGCAATTAGAGATGGACTTCGAGAATAGATGTTGATAATTGATGAGCCTATTTTTTGACTAGTCCTATTAGAAATTGCGCTTAGCATAGAAAAATTCTCCATGCCCCATGTTTCAGGTATCCAAATTGTATCTACGTTAGTTTTAGAGAGGATTTCGGTGCACCTTAGGACTTCATTTACAGATAGTAAAGAGCCTAAACTACATGCAATACGCATGAAAATTGTATGTATATTGGATATTTAGCGTATCTGTTTTAGTAATGGGTTAATTTTGATTGAGGCCGAGTATTATCAGATTAGATCATAATAACAAATATTGAGTGAACAAACTCTATCTGAAAACCTACATCAAAAAGCACCCTTTTGGGATGATGCTACAAAATATACCCTTGTTAGCAAAGATGAACCCTTTGTAGAAGAAGTAGCATACATGATGGTTACATTGCACAGAACTGGTGCATAAGACTCAAAATTTCATTTTATTATTTTTTCTACTTTTAGTGAACTTTCTTCTAAATCCTTAAAGGAATCTACTGAATGCCATTTTACTTTTTTAAATTTGACTGTATTGAGTTTACCTTTTTTTGCATAATCTGGAAAAAGCGTTTTTTCAATATCACCTTTATTTGGTAAATCTTTTAGTACATCTTTTTGGAGATAATAAATTCCTGCGTTCATCCACAAATCTGAAATTTCTTTTTTTTCTTTAAACTGTAATATTTTATTTCCACTTGTTTCTAAAGTTCCAAATTTAGTTTGTAATCCAATAGAAGCAATAGAATTTGGTTTTTTTGCAAGTTTTTTTAAATTAATGTTAGTAATTATATCACCATTAATTACAAAAAATGATTTATCTTTGATACTTTTACCTGCTTTTTTTATTGCGCCTCCTGTACCTAAAGGAGATTTTTCAACAGAAAATTTAATTTTAATTCCCAAGTTTTTCATTGTTAAATAATTTTCAATCATTTTTGTTTTGTATCCTGTACAAATGATTACTTCTGTTATTCCATATTTTTTCAGATATTTGATTTGCCATTCAATAAGTGGTATATTCTTTATAGGTACAAGAGATTTTGGAACATAATCCGTAATGGGTTTTAATCTTTTACCATGCCCGCCAGCTAAAATTATTGCTTTCAATTCTTCTCTGTCAAATCATTATTTTTAGAGTATATAATAGCTAAATAATTTTAATCTAAAAAATATCGTAAACTAGAAAGTTACTTTTTTCGTAATTTCAATAATAGGATTAGACCAATAGATTTAATTAATAACCCCTAAAAGTGACTATTAATTTTCAGATTTTCTAATTTTTCATTACAAAAGTTGTGTTGTAGCGTTTCATTAAATGCCAAAAATATTACTGATCTAAAGCTTGATTGGTAGAATTAATGGTTCTGATGCATTCTAGTGATCTGTGTATCAAAACATGAAATATGGATGTGGTTCCAAAAAGTATTGCATCACATTAGGGGGAAAGTTAAGGTGCAAAGACTGTAAAATAGGTTACAGGCCGTTTGGCGGAACATGGTCGGATACAGTCAATGTTGGTTTTACAAAATGGTTGATTCCAACCAGCTCTTTGATCCTAGGATTGGTGCAGGATGTGCGGCAAGAGAGGCAGATGCCAGTCATCCTGCCGCACTAAATGCATCTGATTGTATGTGCCATTCCATATCATGCCATCTTGAAGTCAGACAAAAACCAAGGGGAAAAATTGGGGCTGATGAGGCGCGTATTTTGGAGGCAAAGGAAAGGGAAATCGCGGACGCGGTGCCAAAAACAAGACAGTTGTATTTGGAATTTTGGAGAGAAAGGGAAGGGTTCACGTTGAGACTCACGGATGTGAAAGTCAGGACACTTCTTGCCGGAACCGTCAAGAAAGTAAAGAAAGGAAGCATTGCGTATACGGACAGGTGGAAAGGTCATGACTCGTTGATGTTTCATGGTTATCATCATCTGTCAGCTGATCACAGCAAGATGTTTGGAAAAGGCGATGTTTGCATCAACGGAACTGAGGGTTTTTGGAGTTTTGCAAAAGAGAGAACGGCAAAGCATCACGGTGTTGGCTCTGAAAGGTTTCTGTTGCATATCAAGGAGAGGGAATGGAGATGCAACAACAGAGATGAGGATACTTTCTCATTATTGCCTGATTATGTACTGGTGGTGAATGATTGATAATCACCTAATTCTTTTGTCTGTAAATTTTTCAGAAAATGCGTGCTCATGATTTATGGTATCAGTATTTTGTAAAATAATTGAATTAGTAGAGAATTCTGCAAATGATAATGAAGTACTTCCTATAACCAAAATTAAAGATAAGAATACGCTCAAAATAATTTGTTTATCTAATTCTAGCATTTATTTTATCAACGTGATAATTTTTACTATAGAATATTAAAGCACTGTGATCATTGTGGGTGTATGGCCTAAAGAGAATTTCAATGTCTCATCTTAGAAAAGTAAATCAATCCCTCACAGAGCAATCAAAAAAAAAAAGACATATCTCCTGACAGTTCAGGATTTGGCACCAAAAGATGATTCAGCATATGTTCCACCAAATTCTAAGCAATTTATTGAGAATGCAGGCTCAATTAATTTGAAAGAGTATTAATTTCTCATGTCGGGATTAGCTTCAAAAAAAATCTCTACATAAGATTCAGTAAAATTGAAAGAAAGTATAAATTCTTCATAATTTTTATCAGGATAATATTCTTTTAGAAAATCAGCAAATAATTCTACTGGCGGCTCATTTTGTGGAAGTTGGTTTCGATTAACTAATTTAACAGTTCCGGTTTTGTTTGCATAATCGCCGACCCAAGTTCTTACGGTAGTATTATTGTCAGCAGAGATATCAGTGGTGCTTAATGGTTGTGGAGGAACATTTTCACTTAATGTTACAACATCGCCGTTGATACTGATGTATCTTCGAACATTATTCACATCCATACTAATATCAAAAAAGCTTCTATCATCAAACGGTGATGGTTCATTTATTTTCATGGTTATAGTTTTGCTTTGAGGAGCTGTATTATCAAAGGAATAAGCAATTTTTCCAGAATTTATAACTAAAGGAGGATCCCAGTTGTCGTCTGTACGTGTGATATAGTGTACATATCCAGCATCAACAATCTCAGCATGTTCTGGATAAATAAGGTAAATGCTACCCATATTACAAACTGTAAAAAGTTCTTGTTCCAATATTGCATCGGGATCTTCATATCCCGCATCAACATCAGGAATAACAAATGTATAATCAAGTATTACATCAAATTCTGTACCAATTGTTACTTGACTTGGTGTATCAATTGAGAAAACTGGCCAATTATAACAGATATTTCCAATTGAAGAAAGTTTAGCAGATCGTTCAAATTTTGTTAGAATACGTTCTTTAGATATTTCTGTTGATACATTCATCTTATTTGTTATGGGTATTGTAAGTTCTGTAGTTGTATCTGATTCACTTGTTATGGATTTGGTAAATTCTTTAGGTATGTTATTTGACATTACCTTCCAATTTAATTTGTCTGCGGTTCTTTCAGTAACACATGCAGGTTGTCCATTTGTACGAATGGTTAAAACCAGATTTTCTTTACAGATTATATTTTCAGGGGCAATTCCAGATTCTAATTGATGTTTAGGACTATCAATGGATGAAGAAAATGCCATAGAAGATGATACAATAAAAAGCAAAGGTATCAAAAGCAATATTTTGTTCATTTATGATACATTCTATTGTTCTAAGTTAAAAAAAGTAACTATACTTTACGCTGTTCCAAATTCTATACATTTGAGTACACTGGTAAGTTAACGAGAGTTTTCATATAATTGAAATGAGTGGCGTGATGCCGCGGTTCTTGCACTCCTTGTGGATATTTCGTGATGCATACGCACCGTCCCCCAGGATCGAGATGCCTTCGGAGACGGCGGCCGCCTCGACATCTGCACCTTTGGCTGCATCCTGTTGTCCTGATCCTGCCGTACCAAGCGCCTGGTTCAGCAGGGGGACAAACGTCTTGGAATCCCCCACAGAGCCGTCTGTGATCTTCAGCGCGAGGATCAGCCCCGTGTCGGTGTCTGCTAGCGCGTGCATCTTGATAAACCCGCGCCTGACCTTCCACTTTTTATTTATCCACTTCCTCCTGTTGGCCACCTTGATGCCTGTTGTATCGACTGCATAGAACACATGCCTAGTGCCGTCCCTTGCAGTAACGGCAACCATGCTGCCCATGGCCTGGACGCTGAGATCACGAATTCTCCTGAACATGGTGGCGTGATCCGGTATTGGAACGCCGGGCATCATCTCTGATACCATGCCCCGCAGTTGCCTGTAGGGTATCTGCGCCATGGATCTTATGATGGCAATTGATACAAACAGGGACTCTGCGTACAGGAACGGCGCCCTGTTCTTGCGGCAGTTTGCAGATTTCAGCTCCTGTTCCCACCCCGGATCCTAGTGCATGGCAAGCATCCTACCACGCTCCACGTACTTTGCGTTGTCTGTGGATGCCACTGTGTATGGTTGGCAGGTTACTTGATCCAAGTGTCTTTTGGCACACCAATGTTTGTCCCAATGGCAAAAATTGTTGGCATCAGTCAGGTTTTAGGCGTGGTTGTGCAACAGACTACAGTTAAAGTATCATTAGTAAATTCATTGAAAGGTGGAACAAATACAGTGGGATTTATTCCCAAAATATTTGATATTTTGTTGTTTGTCTGTTTCATAAGATTACTTTGTTGATTTTGTGCCAGCTTTGAAAAATCTTCATGCTTCCATCCATGATTAGCAATTTCAAAATTGTCTGTTTCAGATGTAATTTTTTTAATCATACCAAGTATTTTTTTATCTTCACCAAAATGGTATCCAATTATCCCCATTGTTAAAGGAACTGATTTTTCCTCAAAAAGTGAAACTATTTCTATTTGAACATTATTTAGCCAATGATCTTGAATATCGTCTATTCTAAAAGCAACACAATTACAACTGAGATTATTGAAATGAACTTCCGAGAATGAAGTTAATGGAATAAACGTCAAAACAACTAACTATTGCAGCAATTATTGCATATCTCACAAACTTTCTTTTGTATTCCAATATTTTAGGAATTATTTTACAAAATCAATTTTTCTCTGTCAAATAGTAATGTAATTTGGTATAACACTCAACACAGTATTCTTCAAAATTCGTATGATCACAATCATAGACTTTCTTTACATCATTATTGCATTTAGCACAGGTGGGCAATGTCACTCATTCAGGATTTTTTGATTTTAAGTATGCCTAATCCAATTTGAATTAATCCTGCAATGATTAATGGAATTGTTTCAGAAAGTATGTTTCTTCCAGACTCTTCTGCTTCAACAGGATCTGCATTTCCTATAACCACAGCTCCTCCAATAATAATCAAAATGCCTGCAATAATTATCATGCCTCCAAGACCTTTTGATGATTCGTTTCTTGAAATAAAATACGCAATAATTGGTAATATCAATGCTGGAAGGCCCAATCCCATCCCTCTTGTTTTATGATCAAATGGGATGAAACCTTCTCCACTATCACTACCATATCCTGCTGCAACATCTGCACCATAAATTACAAGCAATCCAATTGCAATACCAGTAATTATTACTGCTGCAGTTAATGCCACGCTAAATTTTATTCATCTCAATTAATAAATCTAATTAGATAGATTTGACAGAAGTTTTTTCTTTAAGCCCAGCTAAATCTTGTAATAATTGATCAATAGATTCACCTTGTGTTCCAACTAGATTAAAATGACCTAATTTTCGCAACGGTTTTGAAATCTTTTTTCCATACATTTTCAAAAATAAATTATTTTGAGAAATATTAAGAGGGACATACTCTCCTTCAAATTCTTTACTTCCTAAAATATTATACATGACCGTATTGTAAATTAGTCTAGTTTTTCCAAGTTCCAATCCTAAAATTGCTCTTAGATGTTGTTCAAACTGAGATGTTTCACTTGATTGTAATGTATGGTGTCCAGAATTATGAACTCTGGGTGCTATTTCATTAATTACTATATCATTATCTTGTGTCACAAACATCTCTATACCAAAAACCCCTGCTCCTTTTAGAACAGCCATTGTTTTTTCTGCAATTTGTTCTGCTTTTTTTGTAACTTCTTCTGAAACTCTAGCAGGAGCAATTGTTTCACGCAAAATATTGTCTTCATGGATATTTTCAACTAGAGGATATGTTTTGATCTGGCCTTTTGTATTTCTAGATGCAATAACAGATACTTCCATCTTAAATGGAACAAATTTTTCTAGTAACATATTTTGTCCTTTAAAATAATCAAATGCTTTTTGGACATCATCTTCAAAATTGATTTTAAAATTACCTCTACCATCATATGCGTCTCTCCTTGCTTTCAATAACACTGGAAGGCCAAATTTTTTCAAACCTTCTTTTACATCCTCAATTTTTTCAATTATGATAAATTCTGAAACCGGAATGTCATTTTCAAATAGGAATGATTTTTGTAAAAACTTGTCTTGAATAATTTGTAATGTTTCAGGTGATGGATTAATTTCTGCATTTTTTTCAACAGATTTTAAGACATCACTGTCTCCTGACTCTATCTCATAGGTAATGATGTCAGATTTGCTTGATAAATTAATAATTGCATTTTTATCTTTAAAATCAGCAACAATTTGTTCAGCTCCTACTTGTGCTGCGGGACAATTCTCAGTTGGATCAAGTACAATAATTTTTGATATATGTTCTGGCATTTTTTTTGCTGCCTCAGTAATCATCATCCCAAGTTGTCCTCCTCCAATGATTCCAAGAATTTTTGCCATTACATCAGTCACATTCATCGACTAAAAATAGCTAATGTTAATTTGAACAATTTTGTTTGATTTTTTGTAATAGTTATAGATAATTACCATCTAGTTTTTTCTAATATAGTGACGTATTCAAAAAAGCCATTAGTTGGAATTATCATGGGTTCTAGTTCAGATAGCAGAATTATGCATGGTGCAGCTGAGATTTTAGATAAATTCAAAATCAAACATGAAGATCAAATTGTCTCGGCACACAGAACTCCAGCTAGATTGACAGAATATGCACAACATGCTGAAAAGATGGGATTCAAAGTAATCATAGCAGGAGCTGGTGGCGCAGCACATCTACCTGGTATGATTGCATCACACACAATTATTCCAGTTATTGGGGTACCGATACTAGTCTATAATGACAAACATCCAAAAAAAACAGATGCTGCAAAATTTTCGGCGTTTGGAGGATTAGATTCATTACTATCTATTACAGAAATGCCATCAGGATCCCCAGTTGTATCTGTTGGAATTAACAAAGCTGGTAATGCCGGAATTTATGCAATGAAAATTCTTGCAAATGAATTTTCAGATTTAAAAAAGAAGCTAAAACAGCACAAATCTGATCAACATGATTCTGTTATGAAAGAATCAAATCAATTAAAGAAAGAAGGTCTTTCAAAATTCACTAAAAAAAATTCAAGTAATCTAAGTCAGTAAAGTGAATTGAATATTTTTCTTTTTCAATGCTTCAATTAATAGACTTGCTTGTTCTTTTCCCTGAGTTTCAAGACTCAAAGTTACTCCAGCTGAACCGGCATTGATATTGGAACTTAGTCTATCATGAACTACTTCGACAATATTTGCATTTGCTAGAGTTATTTCATCAACAATTTCTTTAAATGCTCCAGGCCTATCAGGAAGTAATATTGATAGTTTTAGTAAACGCCCCATTGCAGCAAGACCTTTGTCTACAATCTGACCTAAGAGGTACATATCCACGTTTCCTCCCGCTAGAACTGCTACCACTTTCTTTCCTGGTGCAGGTTTCTTTGAAATCAAATATGCTAAACTTGCAGCGCCTGCAGGTTCTACAACAAACTTCATTCTTTCCATTAAGAGAAACATTGCTTTTGTGATTTCTGTATCATTAACAAGAACAATTTCGTCTATGAGTTCACTAATTATATCAAATGTAAGCTGTCCAGGAATTTTTACAGAAATACCATCTGCAATTGTTCGTGCATCACCACTTGCAGTTAAAGAGCCTTTTTTGAGTGATTCATACATTGATGGGAATGAACTTGATTGAACGCCAATAACTTTGATATCTGGATTTTTTTCTTTAATTGCAATCAAAGTTCCAGCAGCTAATCCCCCTCCACCTACTGGAAGGTAAATTTCATCCACATCTGGTAGATCATCCAATATTTCCAGTCCTATTACTCCTTGAGCTGCTATAATTTGTGGATCATCAAAAGCATGTATGATAGTGGCGCCTGTTTCTTTAGAAATTTCTTTTGCTTTAGCAAACGACTCATCATAATTTACTCCTTCTAAGATTACATTGGCACCGTATCCTCTAGTTGCTGCCACTTTTGCAGGAGATGCATTTTTTGGCATTATGATTGTACAAGGAATTTTTTCAAGTGATGATGCAAATGCCATTCCTTGAGCATGATTTCCTGCAGATGCTGCAACAACGCCATGTTTTTTCTCTTCATCTGATAATGATTTGATTTTGTAATAAGCCCCACGAATTTTAAATGAACCAGTTCTTTGTCGAAATTCTGCTTTCAAATAAACCTCAGAGCCTGTAAGTTCACTGAATGTAGGGGAGTGAATTAATGGTGTCTTCTTTATCTCATTTCCTCGCATTGAATTTGCCTTTTGTATTTCATCATATGACGGGTTCATTGGAAATGTTGCTGCTAAATGGTGTATTTGACTTCTTCTATGCAAAAATTGTATCTTTAGTCAAATTTTACGCATAGATTATCAGAAATGCCTAAATAGTTCATTCATAACGTTGAAAATATATCAAGGGATCGGAACTTCCCTTTGAGATAATTTCTCAATTTCCGGTTTCTTGATTTTAATTTATAATTTAATAATTTTATTAAAGATATAGAACTATGTTTGACAATTTGGACTATGATGGGCTGTTTGTACGTAATCTGCAACAGTTTTGGACATAATTGAGCAAGTTCCGCCTGGGGTTATTTGGGTACGAAGGCATCAATTGTGGGAATTGGCATCTTTTTTTTACTATTACTCCTTACATGCTGCTGCATGAATAACTTTGGCAGTTCTGTCCCACTAGGCCATAATCTCATATTCTCTGAAATTATCAAAAGAGAAGCCAAAGGAGATTCTAATCCTGTCTATATGGTTGTTCTGGCTCTCAAAAATCTGGGGGCATTCAAAGAAAAGAATTCAAAGTGAGATTGGGAAATACAAAAAGAGAAGACTAAAACTGACACAAGATCCTAATTTTTGAATCCTGAGCAGATCACACAAAGTTGTCAGATCCTGCGAGTCTTTAGCAGTAAAAATATCAACATTCTCGAGATTCAAAAGCTTTGGTAATTATCAAAGTATCTCACCAAGGTATGTTTTGATACCATCTGATCCCCTGCCCTACTTTTTCAGAGTCTTTTATGGTTTTATCAACAGCTTTTTCGATTTCTGTTGCAATAGAATGCCCATGTAATACTTTTGACGAGACACCGTCTATCCACTTTAGGATCTTGTTATGACAGTTCTTTTCTCCACTTGCAAAATCCCACGCAAGTCCAAGCCAACGGTCTTTGATGCCAGGAATCCCCGCTGTGGTCTTTCATCCGATGGAGATATCATCACTGTACTGTGTAGTGGTGGCAGCAGCAGCAGCAGCAACAGCAGCGAAGGCCAGTGCATAATGATGCCAGAGACAATGGCTATGCAGCTGGCATCCCTTTTGATTCATAATGGCGAATTCTTACAAAATAAATAAGAAAGGGCTAGCTGCTGCAGGTTGCAGTCGTGGTTATGGTCTGTGTCAGCTGACCTGCAAAGTTCGAACTGATGTCACCAATTTGAACCTGCAGATATTGGTAATAAGGAAGGTCAAGTAGCAAACCGCTTACAAGAGTAGCGTCAGCTTCAGACATTGGGGTTCTGTCCGCATATGCATCGTTCGAATTACTAAGACTGTACCTTGTCTGCCCCACATCCATGATTGGCTCGTCATGACTGTACAGCCAGTGAGTTGCAGATATGTCCACATCAACAAGACCGGTGCCAGTATTATTAATTAGAAGTTGCTTTGGATCCGAGGTGTCGCCGTATGCCAGGCTGCCAAAGTCCAGATCACCGGTTACACTGGCCGAGCATACGGGGGCATCGGCGTTGGTGGCATCCAGCATGACGTCAATTGTCTTTGATGCAATCTCGTTTAGGTACTCTGTGATGGTGCCGTCTGCAGCAACGGTACCGTATGCCAGGCTGGCAGTCATATTGTATGAAAAGGAGTCATTACTAAACACGCCCCTGATGACATAGTTTTTGGTACCGTTTTCGAAAGTTACGGGAGTTATAGGTGATCCGCCAGATGTCGCCTCGGGAAGGTCAAGTCCGGTTACTGCATCACTTACAAAGGGATCAAAGGAGGGAAACGGAAAGGAGAAACTAGGAGGTTGCAAACCAAACAGGTCATCAATATGCTCAAGCACCACTACGCCGGAACTGTTGGAGAACTTTGTAAAGTCATCCCTAAACGTTACGGATGGTTTTTCACCTACCGTAATCTCTACGGGTATGGTCTCGGTTGCCCCGGTGACAAGACATGCAGCGGATTCGGCATCTCCAGTATAGATGAACTCTTTTATGACAATGTCAAACGTGTCGGTACCGGTATATGTGGCACCGGGGATGTAGTCAAATTCGGCAAGCATTGTGGGGTCGTGGCCAAAATTATCCGTAGCACAGGTTATGGCAGGTACCTGATTAGTAAGATTATGATAGTCGTACGGTCTTATGGGATCTCCGGATGCCACAAGGCTGCCGCCCTCTGTGGTAGTCAAAGAGTCTGGAAACACGGCAATCCAGGGATTGTCACTGCCGGGTTGTCTAAGGTTGATGGCATTGTGATATGTGGGATGAATATGATCTGTTGTTAACAGGGACAGATCATTGGCAATCGTACCATATCCGACATCGTATCTCAGCGTCGGAAGAACATTCACCATAGCATCCTCTGACTGGCCAGACGCATCTGACCCCCCCGTAGACTCGTCATCTGGCGGTGTCATGATGTTGTTTGTGACCTGGGTTGCCGCAAAGCTGGCAAGCGAGTTTGGCTGCGGAAGCAAAGTAAATGGCTCTGATAGCGCGTACTGGTATACGACATCGTTAGTGGTACCTGAAACAAACATCCTTGTTCCGTCGCTGGAGAAGGTCAGGCCAAATAGACTTGTATCTTCTGAAGCCACTGAGAAAGAGCCGACAAAGGCGGCAGTGGATACGTCAAAGGCGGCAGTCAGCGCGTACTCGTATACAGCATCGCCAGTATTACCTGTGACAAACATCCTTGTTCCGTCAGCAGAGAAGGCCAGACCTCGCGGTGTTGTCTCTCCTGATGCCACTGGGAAAGAGTCGACAAAGGTGACATTGGATATGTCAAATGGGGCAGCTAGCGCGTACTCGTCTACGTCATCGTCATTACCACCACTTACGACAAACATCTTTGTTCCGTCAGCAGAGAAGGCCAGACCCTGTGGTTGGGATGCCTGTGAAGCCACTGAGAAAGATCTGGCAAGGGTGACATTGGATACGTCAAAGGCGGCAGTCAGCGCGTACTCGTTTACGGCATCGTTAAAATTACCTACGACAAACATCCTTGTTCCGTCAGCAGAGAAGGCCAGACCTCGCGGTGTTGTCTCTTCTGAATTTACTGAGAAGGAGCCGACAAAGGCAGAAGTCGATACGTCAAATGGGGCAGTCAGCGCGTACTCGTTTACGTCAGCGCCAGAGAGACCTACGACAAACATCCTTGTTCCGTCAGCAGAGAAGGCCAGGCCTGTCGGGAATGTGTCTTGTGAGCCTACCGGGAAGGAGCCGACAAAGGACGGAGGAGCAGGAATGTCATCTATGCTGCCTGTGGTTTTGGTGTATGCCAGTCTGATGTCATCATCATGACCAAGCGTATCGCTGAGGGTAAGGACAAGCGTGTCTGCAACGGCCTCGATTCCAGTCACGGTCGGGTCTGTGGATATGTTACCAGACAGCACAAAGTCCCCGGGTGCCGCATTGTTTACTGTGACGTCTTCGGACAGCACGACATGGATTTCTGATGTGCCGGCAGTACCAATGGAGGACACGGTCAGCGTTGCACTGCCGGTTGCATAGGCAAATGTCTGGTATGCTGCCTTGTTTGATTCATTGTCTGTCACGCTGCTTGCAGTCATTGCTGTTATCGTTGCAATCACTAGGATTGCTGCAATGCCGTCTCTCTCTTTTAGTGTCACTAAAGGACGTACGGGGGGGGGGGTAATAACCATGTCGATCAAGGGTTATGTGAAGTTATGTAGCATTAGTGCAATTAATAATGGTACTTGGAATTCCAAAGAAAATGTATGTTGAAATTTCTGTGAAAACTAAAAAATCCGACAAAACAGAATCTAAAATAATTTTTTTAGCTTTGAAAATTTTATCTTGCTTTCAATTTCTGGAATCTTTTCCAAGAACTGGCGTATGCAGACAAGATAATTTCTCTTTGTTACGGGACTCTTTATGGATTCAATAAAGTTAGAATACGCCTCACCAGCCATGTCACCTTCTACGTCTGTTTCCATATGGGATTTTGGACTATTGCTATATTAGGCGCTAAAAACCTAGTATTTTATTGAGACTATCTAAGCGATTTAAAATAATTTCCCTTACAGAATCAGATATTTTTCTTGGATCAAACAATCCTTCTCTATTTTTATTTTTAACAAATTCTAAATCTATTGTACATAAACAACCCTCTTCACCAGTAATTAATCTATTATCATCAATCAACACAGAATCTATCTGATAAGTTTCAATTAAAAAAGAATCAAGCTCATTAAACAGTTTTGTCTTTTTTTCTGATAATTCTTGAAAGTCTACTCCTGCGTCTTTTTCTATCTCGGCATAAACTTTTTCTCTAAATTCATCATTTTCATAAAATATTTCAAACAATTTTTGATGATCAAGGTCTTTGTATCCCATCTCTTTTAGTTTATTTAAAACAAATTGATCACTATTATCAGAAACCTGCTGTTCGTTATTTTTTGTCAAATCAACAATATTAGACAATTCTTTTTGACAGTCTAGAACTCGTTGATCTGGTTTGTAATACAACAACACATGAAATTGGATTGATAGATGTCCAGATATTAAATAATTCCCCTCCATTATCTCAAACTTTGTAAAAATTCTCCTGAGGTCTTCATTATTAGTAATGGATACATCTTGCAAAGACCAATCTTTTAGATTACTGTTAATTTTTTGAAAATAATCTGTTACTAGTTTTGGATCAAATGTTTTCTGTTCCGTTATAGTAGAATCCCCCATCATTACTTTTACATCAATCATTTTTGTCAGAACATTCATCTTTGATAAAAACAACTTTTGAATCTCTTCATTTTTTTGATTTAATTGTTGAATGAAATCATTGGTGGATCTTGTATCTAAGCGCACATGAAATAGCAAATTACTGTTATCCTTAAACCTTCATCTACATCTAAATAGACAAAATCACAATCCCAGGCATGGAAAAATCGAAAATTACATGTGAACATTGTAACGGAGAAATTATAGAGTATTATGATGAAGGCTATAATGGAATTAGAGGAAAATGCCCTCATTGTAAGATTAATTTTCCCTTAGAATGAGAGGATTGGAAATGAATGAAGATAAAAATAAAGATCAATCATTAGATTCAGAGTCCCTGATCTTGGAAACTCAAAAAAGAGTTTGGGGGGCTCTCAAAAAAGGTTATGAGTATTCAGGAATAGTTGACGAATCAGATCAATTTCTAAGAAAAAATGTATTTTTAAAATTGGATATGGTAGTACTCTATGTAGATTTAGTCGGCTCAACTACAATGACATTAGAAATGCCTGCTGAAAAAATTGCAATAATTGTAAGCTCGTTTTCACAAGAAATGGCTGCAGTAATTAGACAACATCATGGATATGTACTAAAGTTTGTAGGTGATGCGGTAATTGGATATTTTGTTTCAGATGAAGATGATATTTGCGGAACAGTAGCAGCAGATGATGCAGTTAATTGTGCAAAATCAATGATCTCAGTAATTCAAAAAGGGATCAATCCAATTCTAAATCAATATGACTATCCAGATTTGATGGTAAAGATTGGAGTTGACTTTGGACAAAATATTGTAGTTAGATATGGTGCAGATGTAAAACATTCTCATGTAGATTTAATGGGTCCTGCAATGAATATTGCTTCAAAAATCCAATACATGGCAAAACCTAGCCAAATCTTGATTGGTAGTGATGTATTTCAAAAACTTAATCCAAATTTGCAAAAAGAATTTACTCAAATCATTTGGAAAGATGTTGAATGGAGATATCGATCGAGATTAACTGGGAAAATTTACCAAGTATATGAACACAAAGAATAATTTTTTCAGTAATTAATTAACTAAACAGAAAATCTGTCTGGACATTCAACATGCTCATAGTGATGCTCAGTGAATTTTTCTTGAACAACATAGATTACAATCTTATGAAGTTCTTTTTCTTTAATGTCTTTTTTACATTTGAGACATATCTTTTTTGAACTGATCATGCGTATCAGCGATCTAAACTTGGAATCTATAAGGATCAGCGATCAGCTCAAACTGAGTTGAAATGACTAAGATTTCACTAAACAGTATATCAAATGCCTAAAGCAAGGCAGAAATATAGTAAATATGAACCAATTTTGTGGATAATTCAGTCATGAAGCATTTACAGGACCTCTATGGATTGAGCCCCAATATTCCTCATCTTGCATTACAATTTCCTAGATTACCTCCCGGATTAACCCATCCAATGTTCAAAATTTATGAAAATCCAATGAAAGAACCGTTTTCAGAAGAAGTTTCTAATATTAGTCAAAAACTTCAAGGATTCCAACATATGTATCAGCAATATGCAGCTGGACTAGTGTCAATGAATTCTGCAATTATTCCTCCTGGGCATCCATTATACAATAGACAAAATTCGGTTGAAGCACTTCAAGTTGCTAATGATAAACTATTAAAAGAAAACTTAGAGTTAAAGAAAAAAGTGGAAAAAGAAACAACACCTAAATCCCATTAGAAATAATTTTTAAATTCTAAAATTTACAATTAGTGAAAATCCTTATTAATTCCCTAAATAATTTTGGTCATGGTAAAAACTCCGGCGGAAAAATGGAAAGATGTTGTAATAAAACACCGAAAACAATGTCAAAATATTCTAAAAATATCAAATAGCATTAGATATGCAGGAGTCATAAACAAATATGGTAGGACATTAACTGGAATAGTTAGACCAAATTTAAAACCTCTCTTAAAATCAGAACAAGTAAAAAATGAGTTTTTCATTATTTCTACTTTGATATCATTAAGAAAAAATACTGCAAGTACGGTTGGAGCATTAGAACATGTAATTTTACAACATCAAAAAATAACAATTATAGTTTTGCAGAAAAGTAATGTTACTTATTATATTTCAATAAATAGGAAAGAAAAAGAAATAGAGAAAATTATCTCTTTAATAAAAAAGATAGTCTAAGCTGGTGTAAATCCTTGATATCCGCCTGTTTGTTGAGCACTATCGTTAAAGATTGGCTCAAATAAAGAAATCAGATACTCGTCAGGATCTATAATTACTGCATTTTTGCCTGCATCTTTTTCTACAATCTCACGATGAATCTTAACACCTTTCTCTCTTAATTCATTTACTGCAGATTTTACATCACCGACAAGAAATCCTATCGTAATACCATTTTCAATAGACCCACCAATATGTTGTTCAGACATTGATGCTGGATGTAAACTCAATAAAGCTCCAGATGTACCCAAATCAATCCAAGATCTTCTCTGTTTTTTGATTGGTAGTCCTATGATTTCATGATAAAATTCTAAGGATTTGTCTAGGTCATTTACAGCCAAAATTACATTTCCAACTTTTTTGATGTTCACAAGCCATCTACCCAGAAGTTCTTTAAATTCATTGTGTCATTGAACTTCAACCATAGTTTCAGTCCTTTCCACACCGTTTATTTTTTGAATCTGATTAGCCACTTCTTTAATCTGAACTAGTTGTTCAACATCAATTATTGCAACAGCATCAAATTGTCCACTTGTTGGAAAAGAATCTGTGATTGAGGTAACTTTTCGCAATCTTGCAGCTATGAGTTTCTTCGGTGATTTCACCAAAATTATTGCTCTTACCAACCTAAATTTACCTCTACCTCAATTAATGTTTCAGTTGTAACAATATCTTTGATTTTTTTAAAATCAATTACCATACTGTTGATTTCATCAATATTTCCTTGTAAAAGTACACTAATGTCTGCTCTTCCGGCAACAACCATAATCTGTTTTAGAATTTTACGTTTTTTCTTTAATATAGAAACAACCACATCAACCTTGCCAGGTTTCACTGTAATCAAACATAACGCACGCATAATTATCTCATTTCATTAGATTGGATAAAGATTTCTAGTCAGATGCCTCTTGGGACCTTGCTTCTTCAAGATATGCTCTTCTTTCTTCATTAATTTTTTCCTGATCAATCTCTATATCATCATCAACTATAACAATACTCATATCATCAAATGATTGTTCCTTTGCTTTTTTCTTCCTTGATGTAGTAGATTTAGCTGTTGATTTAGTCTTAGTAGCTTTAACTTTTCTAGTTTTTGTTTTAGTCGTAATTCTATTTTTTTGTTTTTTTGTAGTCTTTTTTTCAACCATGAATATCGAAAATCAAGAGTTCCTAGGGTTTTTAAAGATTATGTTAGATAATTTTTTGTGCGAATTTCATAATAAAGATTCTCTAGCGATCAATTAGAATATTATTTTCATAATTACATATAATTGATTACACAGTTCAACGCATTCAATAATTAAACATTAGTAAATCAACTTAGAAAAAATAAAGTTATAATTTAAAAAATAAATAATTTTGATATTGGTAAATGTATTCAATTTTTGTTTTAGTATTTTTTCACAAATTGTGAAAACAGTGTGTTAAGTGCCGGAGGCGAGATTTGAACGCGCGACAGCCCGGTCTTCAGCCGAGTGCTCTCCCAGGCTGAGCTACCCCGGCACTGAAAAAAAGGCACTCAAATGAGGAATTAAAGTTTGTCTTTTCAGATCTTCCAGAGAAGATCATCTCTGTCTTTTCGTTTATTGATTAAACGACCCATTACAAAAAACAAATCAGACAATCTATTGAGATATTTAATGCAGTTTGAATTAATTTCTTCTTTTTCACTTAATTGAACTACTTGGGTTTCTGCTCTTCTCACAATAGTTCTAACATAATGTAATTGTGCTGCAGCTTTGTCTCCACCTGGTAAAATAAAATTTGTCAGAGGAGAAAGTTCTGATTCAAATTCGTCAATATTGTGTTCAAGTCTTTCTATCATAGCCAATGTGACCCTATTTTTTGTATCATCAAGATTAAGGTTTGAAAGATCTGCCCCGACTAAAAATAGTTCATTTTGTATATTTGTTAAAATTTTTGTAATATTTTCATCTAATGAATTAACTAGGACTAGTCCAAGTGCCGCATTTGCTTCATCTATAGTACCATATGATATTATTCTTGGATGAGATTTTGATATTCTGAAATTTCCTTGTAAACCAGTATTCCCTCCATCTCCTGTTTTGGTGTAAATCTTCATCAACTTATCATAGCAAAATTAACTATTATGTTATTCGAAATCAAACAATATGAAAATTCATTAGGAGAAAATATTATACATATTGTAATAAAATGATCTTAGATTTTTTCAAAACCGCTGCAAATCTCAAAAAAGTCCCTAGACAAGGATGGATTGATAGGCTATCACTGGATGCTCCTGAATCAGTTGCAGACCATTCATATTCTATGGCAATGATAAGTATGGTAATTTCTGATTTGGAAAATTATAATTCTGAAAAAATTATTAAAATGGTTTTATTACATGATTTAGCTGAATCAAAAATTGGAGATTATACTCCTAAACAACTAAATAAAGAAAAAAAGAATGAAATAGAAAATAATGCATTCAATGAGATAATTAGAAATTTACCAGATTTGATCAAATCACAGTATTTACAAATTTGGCAAGAATACCAAAAAAATACTTCGCTTGAATCAAAACTGGTACATCAAATTGACAGACTGGAGATGATGCTTCAAGCTAATATCTATAAAAAAGATGGGCATTCTCAAGAAAAACTAAAGTCATTTTTCAAATCTGCAGAAACAGAGATTACTGATCCTAAATTAAAAGAATTATTTAGAGCATTGTCAGAGATGGATGGTAAAAATGTCTGAGAAAAGTAAAGATGAACTAATTGATGCGCAAAAACAAGTAATAGGAATATTGTTTGAGGTAATCAAAAGACTTCAAGCTAATAATGATCTGGATGAAGAATATTTTCAAATAATTGAAAAAGATAGCAAAAATGAAACTCGTCTAAAAGAAATTCTTAATAAAAGAACAGAAAATGCAAAAATTGTTGGGCGATTACTAGAAAAACTGGAAACTTAGTTATCACAATTACAATCATCATCAGAAATTATTCTTAGATGGGCTGTTTGTTGGTATTTGTCTTGAATGTAATTTGAAAGATTTGTAATTCTGATTCGAGGTTCTTTAGTTACCCAACTTCCTTCATTTTCAAACCAGAATTCAATTTCGTCAATGTTGTATCTCTCACCACTTTCTACAATGGTTTTGAAGATAGATTTTATTTCATCAACTTCGGATTCAGATAATTTTGACTTGTCCTCAACTAAGGTAGTTATTTCATTGAGTTTGATTATTACCTTATTTGTAAGAGGCATAAATTTAGAAAATCTGAGATTCTATAACAATCTTTTGAAGAGATATTGTTTTTATAATATCCCAATATTTGAGAAACATGCAATATTTTCAGGCATTAAAACTAGGTCAAAAAAGAGTTGCAGAAGCTAGAGAGTATCTCAATAAACTAACCGATGGACGAGCAATGCCAGCACTTGCCTTGGTTGACACCAAATCTAATGTATGGAATCCTGTAGGGGAAGAAAATCTCTATGCGTTTGTTGATGAATCAGCAGGTTTTGTTTTGACCGATAATAGTGGTTTTATTCTTGCACTTGTTGACAAAACTGGGTCCTCAAAAACAATAGTTCAAGGTGTAACGAAACTACAAAAAGAAAATTTGGAAAAAGCATTTGAGATTGATAATATCCCAAAATTTGAAGGCAAGGTTATCCTTCCAGTTTAATATTTAGCCTTAAAACAAAAAGGGGACTGGGAAGTTAACGGGAGCTGATCCTTCTTGGGAAAGGCCGGGAGCTGGGGCGGTCGGCCAAGGATCGGTTTATAGAGATCTCCATTAGGATTGATCCCGTGTCAGCCGCATACACGCCGCGCGACAAGATGATCCGTGAGTTTCTAGTGTCAAGCGAGATATTCTCGAAAGATTTCGTCAGGGCATTAGAAAAGAGGTACAAGGCAAAAACACTTGAAACCATGACAGAACACCTCATGGTCATGGTTCAATCATACCTAAACGCCTTCAACAAGCCGGGAGATCCAGACTATGTAGACAATGACAAACTGGACAAGATGACGTAGTAGCTACTCAGATTCTTTGGGAATGTTGCTGTTTAGCCACTCCAAGGTCTCTTTCCAGTCCTTGCAGTCTTTACAAACCATGCCTTGGTATGGAATAAGGGGTATTTTGATCTTTGGGTTATGCCTAGTTCTCGTGCAGGCCGACGTTCTGGATTATCGTCTTCCACTTGTCGTTCTCACCTGCCGACAAGAAGGTTCTTCCTGGGAATATCGGGAGCTGGGCGGATCTTCTCCAGATTGATCGCCGGGGGATTATATACTTTAGTTATGTGGACTTAGGCGATTCGAGGCGGGGATCGGTTTAATAAGACATGGCATAGTCACATCACAATGAGCAAATGTGACGCTGCGACAGATGACGTGTCCTAATATTTGTGCCAATCTGCAAATATCCGTTAAGCGACATGCTCACGGATCCCAAAACCAAATTTACGACCGAGATTCCGTTTCCGGCAGAATTGAAGCTTTGCCACAAATGCGGAAACATGCAGATGTTTGCATGCGAGTATTTGAAAAAACGACGGGATACCGGGATGGTTGTCCCAGACGTGGATGATGAAGAGCTACGATAATTAGTATTCCCACACGAACCAGTGCTTTGTTATCGGATCTTGTGTGGATACTTTTCTTGGTTGTTTGGCTTGAACCATTGTGTTGATGTCTGATCCCTTGAATTTGGGTATTATTTGCCAATTCCCAGTTTTGCTTTTAGATTCCCTTTGCGCGCGGACCCGTCCGCTTGAGGACAAATATGCCCCCTATTATGAGCGCCACGCCAAGACAATCATCTGTAAAGTTTCTAGAGATCAAAATAATCCAGCCTGCATACTCCCGAATCCCCCGAAACAGACTGGCCCTATGAAACTCCACTGCCATCCTGTGAGAAAGGCGCCGACTGCCATTAGGGATGGCACATACACCCACATGAACCACCCCAAAGTGTGGCGTATCTTGAGCGCTCCGATCGTTGCCATTACAACGAACATGGCGACTGCGGCCAGTCCAATACACCATACGGTACCGAGAAAATCGAACAGCATTACCATGTTGGCAAGTTGGTGTGCCGCCCCGATTATTCCCAAACCCGATATTGCAAACCACGTGCATGATTTTATTTTAAATAAAAAAGAGGGGATGGGAGACATGTTACTCCACGATGTAGAAGAAGACTCCGCCTATGGCATGTTGAGCGGTTGACGAATAGTCCCCACTTGTGGTTATCGAGCCGCTGTTGATGTTGAACTCGTATTCCTGACCTACTATGTTGGCATAACCACGTTCGTATGTGAATGTCCATATCAGCCAGTTGACTACGCTGTCTGCGTCCCATGTTATGGATGCAGATGATGCCGATACCGAGGCATCCACATCGACGGCACCATAACAACCCACGTTGCTTCCAGAACCATATCCGATCAACACCACGGTCGCACCGCATCCAGGCAGCCACACGACTTTGGGTATTGACTTGGTTACATCCCTAATGTAGGTGTCTGTCACCAGCATGTTAAAGTCGGCGTTGACCACATGGTACGTACCGTTATCATAGATCTTTACCTTGTATTTGAGGGTCAGATCCGGCTGTTCGACACCGTCATGCGTCACGATAGTCTTGATGACGTATGAATTGGGTTGAATTGTATCCACACTCGTGGTCAGCAACACCGTCATATTCCCAATCATGAACTCTTTGGCAGTTGGGATGGTGCCATCGAGCAGTCCGTCTATATGACTTATGATGTCAGGGGAGTACACGTGCTCCGGCGCATTCCATATATTGGCTTGATTGCTACTATGACTTATGATGTCAGGGGTGTACATGTGTTGCAAACCGCTTGCTTGGGCCAACGCTGTACTAGAGAACGGCATGGCGATTAACAGTGCCGTTATCCCTAACAGGATTACCATTTTTGAGGTAGTTTTTGTTGTCATTGTGTCGCCTGAATTGAGAGTGTAAATAAAGGTACCGTTAACAGGTTCTGGGTAATCTTCGGGTGGTAAATCTTCTCAGATTGTCTCCCTAAAGCGTGGTTTGCATTCCTTTTGGATCCATCTCTGACCGGGGAGCCTTGACAAAGTCTGCTAGTGACGGCAGGTTTGGCTTGATCCCGTTGTAGTCCGATATGGTGTATATCTGCAATTTTGGGTATGATTCCAAAACTACCAGCAGTTTATTAGAAATTCTGCAAGTGGTGTATATCTGCAATTTTGGGTATGATTCCTCAAAAGGCGTGCTGAAGAATTTTTCTGATGCCGCTGACTCCCTCATCTTTCGCGTGGGCTCCTTAAGGCACACGAACACGCCCAACTTTGCCTTTTCACTGCTCATGGTGCCTGCCAAATCCCGCACCATTGACGGCGTCAAGTTGCCCCCTCCTTTCACGGACACGATTATCTTGGCATCTATTCGCTTCCCGTCTTTGTTCTTGCCCAGATGGATGTATCCTCTGCCATCAACCCCCTTGTCGCCTACCTGCTTGGTGTTTGGCAGGACATTGGGGATCAGCGTGACTGCCCACGCCTCGAATTGGAATTTGTTGCGCCTTGCCAGATCTTTTGCAGAATCAAACGAGTTTGGGGTTCCCCTCACGTTTACCTTTATTCCAAAGGCGTCATGCATTGTGGTGTACAGAAAGTAGTATACCCTCTAACCGACATCATACTCCTCACCGGTCTCTGTATCTATTACCCTTTTGCCTTTGGGCCATCTTGCGTACAAACGCCTGGGCGGAAGTCTCCTGGTCTTCCCAGTCAAGGGACATGTGGGCACGCGAGTTGTTGTACCAGTCAATGAATCGTTCCATTGGATCCCTTGCACCGCCGGTGTGGAACGGCCCTCCCACGTGGCAGTCGGGATCTGCCTTGACTGCCGTACCGTACGAGGATCCCTCAAAATGGTGCAGTTTTCGCTGTATCTCTCCGTGAAGCCTCTCGAGCTTGCCGTTTGTCTGGGGGTGCCCCACTCCTGCAAGTATCTGGCGTATGCCTAGCCTGACAAGCCTCTTCTCAAAATCACTCTCGCCCCTCTTTGCGGTCTCCTTCTTGTTGGCATAGAACTGGCTGCCGTGGTCAGTCATTATCGAGGCCGGCCTGCCGTGGTCCACTATGGCCCGCTCCAGCACGGCAAGCGCGTTGTCTGCGGTGGCGTTATCAAACACGCCATACCCGGTGACGAACCTTGATGCGTCGTCCTCGTAGCACAGGAACCACCTGCCGTCGTACATGCCCCCGCGTATCTGCTTCCAGTCGGTATGCCACATGGAGTTCGAGTACGTGCGCTCGTAGCGCACCCATCTCCGCCTCCTGCTCTTCCTCGGATGCCTGTCTGCGCTGCCGTCCTCCCTCAATATGCTGTGTACTGTCCTGTGCGGTATATTGATTCCCTCCTGCCGCATGGCCGCCCTGACGGTGCCTGCCCGCCGTTTGTTGCATTGCGGGCACCGATTACAGCAGAATGTTCCCTGCGTCCGTGCATGCCGTTGCGGGCCTGCCCATCCTGGCAGGGTATGCCATGCCGTCCGGTCCGGCATGCCTGTACCTGGCCCACAGCTTCTTGACCCATACTGCGGAGATGCCCATCGTTTCTGCAATTTGGGCGGTGGTGGGCCTGCCCGCATCCGTCCTCCGCTTCTGGCGGACTATCCATTTTACCTTCGACTCGTCAAGTTTTCTCATGACCCTGATGCGGCGACCCCTGGTACGCCTCCATCTGGAAGCACGGCGCCCGAGCCACCCGCGCACCTTCATTTCGACTCTGTCCAGTATCCTCATGCCTGTCCCCCCGGATTGTTTTCTGCTCTGGGGTATACTACTTTCTGTACAAGATACTGCAAAATCAGAGGACACATACTCGAAGAGGCTGATTTGAAGAAACTCTACGAAGAAGATGATCCTTGGATTGAGGCCGAGTGTACAAAGTGCCATTCGCTAGTCATAGTATAGATAGATCCGAATGATACAAACTATTATTTTGTGACAGATTTGGATTCGATGCCCAAAGACAGTTTAGTACCAGAGGATGAATAGATGACAACTCCCAAGATGGGGGCTCCTGAGCGCACGCAGTTATGCCCAAGCCATCCACGTGCTGTTCGCGATAGTACTGGGTCAGAGTTTCATGCTGGCCTCGGGTATTATGATTCCAATCCAGTCCATGTTTGAGCCGGACAACCACACGACTGTCATGACATTGACATTTGCATACATACTAATCGTTTCTGGATGGGTAGGGTACTCTAGGTCTGTGTCAATCAAGCCACACAAGGATACCAATCCGGGTGCCATAAGATTCGTTATTGACTTGGTAATACTCTTCGAGTACTTTTACCTGCTTCGCATCTCCCAAACTGAACATGCCAGTGACTTTCCCATAGCAGTAGTCGTAATATTTCTGACATACATGCTGTGGGATGCTGTAAAGTATCGTGAGCATTCAGCAGGAGATCGAGTGTGGATCAAGCGCAGAGGAAAAACCACCAAGAAACTGTTTGGAGTAGTGTTCAGTGTCACGATTCTGTATTATGTTGGCCTATTCGAGATTATCACGTTGGATGTTTGGGTGTCTGCTTACGATTTGGTCGTTATAGTATTCATTCTTCTAATATTGGCATATAGGGCGGCCAAGTGGAATCTAACTAAGAGACACCGCCGCCGATAGAACAATTTCAAAGAACTTTTGTGATTCCTCCCTTGACCACATTTCATGCCCAGGTAGGCAGCTCCCGGCCTTTCCCAAGAAGGATCAGCTCCCGTTAACTTCCGTCCCACAAAAAGTAAACCTTTAGTTATCATGATATAGATAATAGTAAAATGAGTAAATTCTCTCAAGAGATTGAAGTTAGTGGTCACCTAATTGATTCTTTGATTTTAACTAAGATCTTTGATAAGATAATGGACCTCAAAGGAGAATTCCAAGTACAAGAAATTGACATTGGTAAGAGAAAAAAAGATCAATCGTACGCACGATTACTTGTTAAGGGTAAAAATCAAAAACATCTTGATACAATTTTAGAAACAATTTATCGAGAAGGGGCAGTATCAAAAATACAAAGAGAAATTGCATTAAAGAAATCTCCAAAAGACTATGTAATGCCTGATAATTTTTACAGTACAACAAACAATCATACCCAAGTTTTTCGTAAAGGAAAATGGATTCAAGTTGAAAATATGATGATGGACAAATGTATTGTCGTAAAGGGAAACAAGGCATTTTGTGTACCAGTGAGAGATGTCAAAAAAGGAGATCAAATAATTGTCGGAGAAAAAGGAATCAAAATAACTCCACCTGAGCGTCCAAGAGAAGGAGTCAATGTTTTTGAGTTTATGGGAAGTTCAAGTTCTAGCGAAAGGCCAACTCAACACATTGCAAAGAAAGTTGCAGATGATATCTACAATACCAAAAAGAAGGGTGGAAAAATAGTCATTGTTGGAGGTCCTGCGATAGTACATACTGGTGCAGATGATGCAGTTTCCGAACTAATCAAATCAGGATATATTGATGCAGTATTGGCAGGAAATGCTCTTGCGGTTCATGATATTGAATATGCTACACTTGGAACATCACTAGGAATGAATGTTCATGACGCAACTTTGGCATATCATGGACATAGAAATCATATGGATGCAATTAATGCTGTTTTCAAAGCAGGTTCTATTGCAAATATGGTAAAGACTAAGAAATTGACAAAGGGAATTATGTATGAATGTGTAAAAAACAAAGTACCATTTGTGTTGGCAAGCTCAATTCGAGATGATGGACCACTACCAGATGTTATCACAGACGTTACTGAAGCACAACGCGAATACAAAAAAGTTCTAAAAGACGCAAGTATGGTAATCATGATTTCAACTATGCTTCATTCTATTGCAACTGGAAATATGCTTCCAGCCAATGTCAAAGTGATTGTTATCGATATCAATCAACCAACAGTTACAAAACTTATGGACAGAGGAACATGGCAAGCATTAGGAATTGTATCAGATGTGGGTGCATTTTTACCAATGATTGTACAACAAATTAGAAAAAAGAAATTACGCTAATTTTGAGGAATTATCAAACTTTTTTCAGTTTGTAAATCATGTGATGAGTCTTTTTTAAGATCCTCAAAGAATTTACCAATCATATCAATTCCTGCAACCATCTTTGGGGCATTATTTTTTACGAATTCTACCCTTTCAGAACTGGTTTTTGGTTTGTCATTAAGATAATTTTGAAGAACTTTAGTTCCGTTATAGTCAACATAGGCAATTCTCGCACTAAAGTCAGTTCTCTCCAAAACAAGATTATCACCACCTACAATTGCAGTATGATATGGATGAATGATTAAAGATTCGGATAATTTCTGAGATGTAGTAATTTTGGCTTTCCGTAACTCTGCTGAAAATGCATTAAAATCAGCTAGAAGATAAAATGTGGCATCAGGTTTTGTTAGTTTAATTCCTTTAATAGCAGATAATGTATTGTAAGTATATTCTCCCATAATCTGATGAATTTTTCGAGTTGCATCAAAATAGATATTCATCTCTTTACTGATTTCAAATCCTGCAACTGCAGCATATTGAATTGGGGTAGATACTGCTGTATACTCTGTTGCAAGAATTTTTTTAAATTGTCTCTTTAAATCAACTGCATGTTGAGGGAAAATTACATAGCCTAGTCTATAACCACCGGCAGCGTGGGATTTTGATAAACCATTTGTAACAAATGTACCTTCAGGATAAATTTTTCCCATGCTAACAAATTTTGAAAAATCATAAGTTGTCTGAGCATAAATTTCATCAGAAATTACAGTAATATTTTGCTCTCTACAAACATATGCAATTTCTTCTAGTTCAAATTTATCGTACAATAATCCAGTTGGATTGTGAGGATTGTTTAAAATCAAAATCTTTTGTCTATCCTGTAATCTAAGTGCCAATTTCTTTAGATCACCAGGAGAAAATTTCTTATTTGGTTTAGATGGTAACATATGAAAATTTTTCTTCAAGAATCTAATTTGTGGAAGATACCCCAACCAAGCTGGTGTAGGTAAAATTACAGTTCCATGTAAAATCTCTAAAAGATTGAAAATCAGCTCTTTAGTTCCAGGACCAACATAGATTCGTTCAGGAGATACATCCATTCCAAAATAGTGTTTGTTGTATTTTGAGATAGCAATACGTAATTCAGGAATTCCCGGAACTGGAGCATATATCCCTTGGTTTGCGTTTTTCATTAATGCTTCTTGCATTAATAATGGCACTGGAAATGGCGATTGGCCAAATGCAAAGCCGTATAATCCAAAACTACACTCAGAATAAGGGCAATCAGAGTGAAATTCCTTCAAAAACGTGTTTAATTTGAGATTTTCAGGCATCTCTATGTCTTCGACCTGCTGATCAACTATGAATTTCAATAATGAGTATAATCAGATTTGATTAAGACACAAAGCGTGAAATAGTAAATAGCAAAAAGTTAGATTTTTTCAACCTAATTTTGGAATTTCATCCAAAACATTTGGGTTTTCGAGAGATGATAAATCACCAAGATCCTGGCCCAATAATTTAGATTTTAACAATCGACGCATAATTTTACCTGTCCTTGTTTTTGGCAAATCAGAAAGTTGGATAACAAGTTTGGGTCTTGCAACTTTTCCAATCTTTTCAGAAACATAATTAGAAATCTCAGATTCTAAACCAGTATCTAATTTATTATCAGTTACAAAAAACACAACAATTGCTTCACCTGTAATATCATCTGGAATAGAAATCGATGCAGCATCAGATATGTTTTTATGAGAAATTACAGCATGTTCAATTTCAGCTGTACTCATTCTATGACCAGAAATATTTATCACATCATCAGTTCTGCCACGCATATACCAAAGATTATCTTCATCAACATAAACATAATCTCCATGAAACCAAATATTTTCAAATCGTGACCAATAAGTTTCAAGATATCTTTCATCATCATTTAACAACCCTCTAGTAATTGCAGGCCATGGAGATTTAATTATCAAATAGCCATTTTGGTTTCTTATAGAATTTCCATCATCATCAAATACATCTAGATTCATTCCAGGAACTGGAATTCCAACAGTGGATGGTTTAAGTTTCATTCCAGGAAAGACAGATAACATTGCTCCTCCAATTTCAGTACCACCAGACAAATTCATAATGGGAATCTTCTTGTTACCCACTTTTTCAAATAACCACCACCAAGAATCCTTATCAAGTGGTTCGCCGGTAGTTGGAATATTTTTAATTTTATCTAACGAATAGGATTTTAGTGGTTCAACATTATTTTTTTTAAATAATCGCACTGCAGTTGGAGATATTCCAAAAATTGTTGCTTGATAATCAGATAACGTCTTCCAGATCCTATCAATCGTTGGAAAATCAAATGCACCATCATAAATTACAGCACTTGCCCCCATTATCAAAAGTCCATATACATTCCATACTAAGCCAGTAATCCAACCAATATCAGCAGGCCAAAATAGTGTGTCATTTTGATTCATGTCAATGAGATATGCAGCCTGATGGCCCGCAAAAACAGAGAATCCTCCATGAGCGTGAATAACTCCTTTAGGCTTGCCTGTTGTGCCTGACGTATACAAAATAAACAGTGGATCATCAGAATCTAAAATTTCTGTATCACAAAGATAGTTTTGAGAAGATATCAGATCATCATAAAAAATTATTTTGTCTGATTTTTCATAATTATCAATTCTTTTGTATGAAACCACAATAATTTTTTCAACACTAGTATCTTTGATTGCAATTTCTACATCCTGTTTTTGAGATACTGGTTTTCCTTTCCTGTAAAATCCATCAGAGATGAAAAGTGCTTTTGCTTTACAATCCTGTAATCGCATATGCAATGATTCAGAACTATATCCAGAGAAAATTACAGTTTGAACTGCGCCAATCTTAGATGCTGCAAGTATCGACAGTATTGCTTCTTCAATCATGGGCAAATAAATTGCAATGACATCTCCTTTTTTTATTCCAATGGATTTAAGGCCATTTGCAAGTTTTGATACTTTGTAATCCAATTCTGAATATGAAATATTAGATGTTTGTCCATCTTCGGATACAAAATGATATGCAATTTTATCAGGATTTCGTTTCGCAAATTTCTCAACAGACGATTTATAGATATTTGTTTTACCATTTACAAACCACCTTGGCCACGCAATTCCTTTAGAAATATCCAATGTTTTAGTATAGGGCTCATCCCAAACAATTCCAATATCCTTATCTACTGATTGCCAAAACCATTCTAAATCATCCTTAGCCTTTTGAGTTAGTTCTTCTAATGATAATATACTGTGTTTTTGCATAAATTTGAAGATGTTAGATTCTTGGATTTGTTTTTCAGTTGGAATGAATTCAAAATCGGACAAGTTATAATGTTACAAACTTGAAGAGTGTAAAAAGATTTTTTGGTTTATGAAATATCTATTCCGAGACGTCTTGCACATGCAATTGTAGCTTTTTTATCATCTTCAGTAATGCCTGCTTTTAGAAATTTTTCAGTGCACTTATTTCCAGTATTCATAGTATTTTCATGATAATATTCACGTAAAATCATCCCTATTTGATTATCTAGTCGCTGTCTAGTTGCATCATTCATTCCTGCCTGAAGAATTGTAGTATCAGAAGTGGCAAGTATTTTGATGAATTCAATGTCTTCTAAAGATAAATCAGTCATGAATTACTCTATCTGTTTTTTTAACAAATCTAAGGTTAAGGTAGGATCTGCTTTTCCTTTTGTCTTTTGCATTACTTTTCCAACTAGATAATTGATTGTCTGTGGATTAGATTTTGCTTGTTCTACTGCATGTGACTCCTCAGATATAACTTCTTTAATTATTCCTAATAATTCTGATTCATCAGATACATTTCCAAGATCTAATTCAGACATTACTTTAGACAAATCCTTTCCAGTTTTTACAATTTCATACAATGCATTTTTAGCAGAATTTCTAGAGATTTTTCCAGATTGAATTGAGTCAACTAAGTCTTTTAGATGTGTTGGAGTAATTTTTGATTTTTCACGTTTTTCCCGTGTATCAACTAACCCCATTAAATCAGTTGTAATAATATTTGCAACATCTTTTGCATTATTTTCAGTATAAGATTTTTCAAACAAATCAGAATAAAATTTGTCAGATGATAAAACAGTTGCAACTTGTGCAGGAATATCGAATTGTGAGATATATCTTTCTTTTTTAGAGATTATGCTTTCTGGCATTTTTGATTTTAGTTTTTGTTGAGTCTCAGAATCAATTTTGACCCATGGTATATCGCCTTCTAGAAAATAACGATAATCCAAGTCTTCTTCTTTGGAACGTGATGAAACTGTAATCTTTCTCTTGTCATCCCAATGACGGGTTTCTTGAATTATTTCTATATCTCTAGAATGCAAGCTTTTTTGTCTTGTAATTTCAAAAATAGTAGCTTTTTCTAAATCATGAAAAGACCCAATATTTTTGATTTCAACTTTTTTTCCTCCTTCAATTGAAACATTAGCATCAGCCCTCATTGCACCTTCCAAACTAGGATCTGATACGCCAAGATTTTCAAGTAAATCAGACAAAATGTTAAGAAAGTCTCTAACTTGCTTTGGGCTCTCAAAGTCAGGTTCCGTAACAATTTCAACTAAGGGGGTACCAGCACGATTGTAATCTACCAAAGTTATTTGATTTTTAGAGGAACTTCCTTCGTAAATTAGTCTGCCAGGGTCTTCTTCTAGCTGAATTCTAGTGATGTTGATTTTTTTATCACCTACCATTATTGAGCCTATACCGCCAATACTGGTGTCTCCGTAAATGTTAAGCTGAGTAATTTGGAAGTTTTTTGGTAAATCTGGATAAAAGTAATTTTTCCTAAAAAATGCAATTTTATCTGGTGTACTACAATTAAGAGCCATGGCAATCATTGTTGCTTTTTTAACGGCTTCTTGATTTAATCTAGGTAAACTTCCTGGCAACCCTACACAAATTGGGCAAATATTTTCATTAATTTCAAATTCTCGATAGTTTGCTTTACATGAGCAAAACAATTTGCTTTCAAGATTTGTCAATTGGCAGTGAATCTCTAATCCAATTTTGGTCATATGGGAACCTCTGGCAATCTGACAGTTTTCTCTAATGCACGAGCTGCTTGTAATAGTAATTTGTCATTCATAGAATCTGCCAATAATTGTATTCCAATTGGCAATCCATTTGAAATCGTAAATGGAATCGAGATGGCAGGTTTTCCAGTAAGATTTGCAGTAACAGTATTAATATCAACTAAGAATAATGAAACCGGATCATCAATTTTTTCACCAATTTTAAATGGTAAAATTGGAACGGTTGGTGCAATTAGTAAATCATATTTTTTAAAAGCCTCATCAACTTCTTTGCTAAGTTTACTTTTTACTTTCATAGCCTTTAGGAAATATTTTCCTGCTTGCCCTGCAGATGGAACAAATCCTCCAATTATCATTCTTCGGATAACTTCTGGGCCAAAGTTTTTTCTTGCTTTTGCAATATAGGAATTAAACTCATATCCTTCAACTGAAAAATCATACCCATATCTCAAATTATCATATCTTGCAAGATTACTTCCAGCCTCAGTTGCAGTAATTGTATAGTATGCTGCAACAGAATACTTGACCATATCTAAGGATACTTCTTCGCATATGGCCCCAAGATTCTCTAATTTTGTTATGGCATCTTTTGTTGCAGAAAATACTGCAGGATCGATACCCTCACCAATCATCTCTTTGATAATACCAATTTTCTTACCTTCTATGCCAGAATCAATTTCTGAGAGATAATCTTCATTTTTGTTATTCATAGTAGTATTATCGTTAACGTCTAATCCAGAGACAATATTCAGCATAAAGGCAGCGTCTTTTACAGTTCTAGTTAGTGGTCCAATTTGCTCAATGCTATTTGAATAGGAAATCAAGCCATATCTGCTGATTAAGCTATACGTTGGTTTGTATCCGACTGTAGAACAAAAGCTTGCAGGGTTTCTAACAGAGCCACCTGTATCAGAGCCCAATGATGCAATACATTCAAAAGAACTTACAGAAACTGCACTACCGCCAGAAGACCCACCTGGAACGTATTCAGTATTCCATGGATTTTTGCTTGGACCAAACGCACTAAATTCAGTTGTTAATCCCATAGCAAATTCATCAAGATTTACTTTTCCAATAAATACGGCATCTTGTTCTTTTAATTTTGTTATGACGGTTGCATCATAAGGAGCAACAAAATTTTCAAGCATTTTTGAAGCACATGTTGTTTTACTGTCTTTTATGCAGATGTTATCTTTAATTGAAATTGGCATTCCAAAACATGCACCAACTTTATCTCCGGATTTTACTTTCTTGTCAATCTCTTGTGCTTTATCTACTGCTTCTTCATTAACAGATAAGAAAGCATGAAGTTTATCATCAACACTTTGTATTCTTTCTAGAGTTTTTGCAACAAAATCCTCAGCAGAAATATTTCCATTTTTTACTTCTTCGACAAATTCAAGGGCAGAGATTTTGAGATTCATGTAGACATCTTTGGTGCTCGAACATAGGTCCCTTTGTAGTTGTTTAGTTTGTAGATTAGTTTTTCATTAAATGGAATATATTCATCTTCTCGTAGATTAGAAATTGGGATTTCATGCATTGAGATTTTTTCAGATTCAACACCTGCAGAATCCAAAACATCAAAATAATCAATCATTGCATGTACTTTGTCTACAAATTCTTTATGATCATCAACTTCAATCCTCATTAATTTTGCCACATGTTCAATTTCTTCTTCAGTAACCATCACTTACACCTAGGGTGTTAATCTGTCAACATCTCTTGGATAAAATGTTACATCTCGGATGTTTTCTGTGCCAGTAAGAGCCATAATGAGCCTCTCTAAACCAATTCCACAACCAGCATGAGGTGGAACACCATAATCAAATGCGCCAAGGTGATATTCAAATGCATCAGTTTTCATTCCTTTGTTCTTCATTCTCTCAGCTAGTTCGTCTCGTTTTTCAATTCTGGTACTACCTGAAGACAGTTCTAAATCCCCATACATCAAATCAAAGGATTCAGAAATTTTTGGGTTTGATTTGCTATCTTTTACATAAAATGGTTTTGGGCCCAAAGGCCAATCGGTGATAAAGTAAAATCCATCAAGACCGATCTTTTTGAGATTAGACGGATACAAGTCATCTCCCCATTCAGTTTTCACTTCTGCCTTTTTCATTTTATCTACTAATTCATCATAAGAATATCGAGGAATGTTTTCTGGAATGCCAGGAATTATAAATTCAGCATCAGGATTATCTTTTACATAATCATTAACAGTTTTAATTGAAATTTTGATGATATCTTCTGTCCTATTCATTACATCATTGTAATCAACAAATGCTTCTTCCAAATCAATAGAGATGGCCTCTGCTAAATGACGATTAGTTCTAGATGGTTCTGCTCTAAAAATTGGAGCAATCTCAAAGACTTTTTCAAAGCTCATCGTTAATTGTTCTTTATACAATTGCGGACTTTGTGCCAGGAAAGCTTCTTTGTTGTAATAAAAGATTGCAAATAATGCGGCCCCACCTTCAGTAGCTGTAGCAATCATTTTTGGAGTATTGATTTCAGTAAAATTTTGAGAATTAAAATAATCTCGGATTGACTTTAAGACTAGACTTCTAGCATTGAAAATATGCTGGAGAGGCTTACGTCTTAAATCAATAGGTCTTACCTCTAATCTCGTATCAATATTTTTGACAGTTTTTGCAGTTGGCTCAAAAGGAGGAACCTTTTCAACTTCTGAAAAGACCCTTAGTTCAGTTGGAATTATCTCAAATCCACAAGGTGCCTTTTCCGAGGATTTTACTTTTCCAGTAATAGCAATTGAAGAATGTGCTTTTAGTGAAGATATTTTTTCGCGAATATCATCTGAACAATCTCCCTTTTTTGCAACAACTGAGATATCACCATTTTTGTCACGGATTGTAGCAAAACTAATGTTACCATGTCCTCGTATTGTTAAAATCCAACCCATTATGGTTACTAAAGTCCCATCCATGGACGAGTTAATTTCATCAGAATAATGAGATCTACGTAAATTTCCTAATTCAGTTTCTATCATAATTTACTTTATTTCATATTCCATGGTGTAATTAATTTTTACACAAAATAATGAACTAATACCTTAATTTTCAATAACCAGATTTACATTAAATTACCACGATTTTTCATAGATGTTATGGCTCTTACTAACAAAGAAAAGATTGTAGCAATCATCTCAAATGGAATTGCAGTTTTCTCGTTATTACAAGAAAGAGGTGACCTTCCTGAAAATACAACAATGTATGATTTTGTGCTAAGGGTGGTTCCTGAAGATATCAAATCAGAATTAAGCATTGAATTGATAGACGATATATTTCAATACGTTTCAACCACACATAGTTCATAAGGTACAAAATGTTAGGGAAGGCATAATATGACATCTATTGCTACACTTGGGTCTCACTGTGCACTTCAAGTTCTCAAAGGTGCAAAAGATGAAGGTCTAAAAACTATACTAGTGTGTGAAAAAAAACGTGAAAAACTATATCGAAGATTTCCATTTATTGATGAACTAATTATGGTAGATTCTTTCAAAGAAATTCTAGACCAAAAATGCCAATCAGTCCTAGAACAAAACAATGCGGTGTTAATTCCACATGGAACGTTAATTGCGCAAATGAATTCTGAAGAGATTGAATCAATAAAGACTCCTATCTTTGGTAACAAATGGATTCTAAGATGGGAATCAGATAGAGAGATGAAAGAGAAACTAATGAGAGAAGCAAATCTACCTATTCCAAAACCAGTATCAAATCCTAAAGATATCAATAATTTGGCAATTGTAAAAAGACAAGGGGCAGCAGGTGGAAAAGGGTACTTTTTGGCAGCAAATGAAGATGATTACAACACAAAAAGAAACCAATTGATTTCAGAAGGAACAATTTCAAAAGATGAAATACTTTACATTCAAGAATATGCAGTAGGAGTGTTAGCTTATTTACAATTCTTTTATTCTCCGCTAAAAGAAGAATTAGAGTTCTTTGGAGCTGATCAAAGACATGAATCAGATATTGAAGGTCTAGCTAGAATCCCATCAGAACAACAACTAAAAAGCGATAAGGTTCCATCATTCAATGTAATTGGGAATAGTCCTCTGGTTTTAAGAGAATCACTTTTAGATGAAGTATACAAAATGGGAGAAAACTTTGTTGATGCATCTAAAAAACTAGTATCACCAGGTATGAATGGACCATTTTGTATAGAAGGCGTTTATGATGAAAATGCAAAATTCACATCATTTGAATTTTCAGCGAGGATTGTTGCAGGAACCAATATCTACACTGATGGTTCTCCATACTACTCCTTCTTGTTTAATGAGCCTATGAGTATGGGTAAAAGAATTGCAAGAGAGGTAAAAACAGCAGTTGAATCTAATCAATTAGATAAAATTACAACCTAAAATTACTAAAGAAATCTATTTTGTAGTAACTTCCATCCCGTGTTGTGATTTAATGATATACTTGTCTCTAATCTTTACACTAACCCAATCAATTATCAAAACAGTAATCAGTACTACTAACATGAAAACTGCTGCTTTTCCATACTCAAAGAATTTGATATAGTTGATAATGTAAAAACCAATTCCACCAGCACCTACTAATCCAAGAATACTGGTTTGACGAATATTATAATCAAACATGTAAAGCAATTGGCTAAGCAGATGAGAAGCTGATTCAGGAATTACAACATAACGAATCAATTGCCATTTTGATACTCCAATTGAGCTTACTGCATCCATAGGATCAGAATCAATTGTTTCAATTGCTTCGTATTGTAATTTGGCAACAAATCCCACGGTATACATGATAATTGCCAAAACTCCTGCAAAAGGACCCAACCCAACCATAATTACAAATAAGATTGCCCACAAAATTGATGGAAATGTACGAATAGCTGCTAACAAGGCACGAACTGGGGCATAAACATATTTGCTGTTAAGGTTCCTTGCAGCAAGCATACTTAGTGGTAATGCAATTGCAAAACCAACTATTGTTCCAATAAATGCCATTTGAATAGTTTCAAACATTGCCCAAATAGCAGTTGGGACGTATTTTGGTTCAACTAAAAGCATTTCTTCAGCAACGATTGCAAGATTTGGTAATCCTTCAACAAACTCTATAGGATTAGCATCTACATTGTAAGATGCAATTACTACTAATCCAATAATGATTCCAATAACAATATTATTTTTGGGTGTCATCAGCATACATCTCCATAATATCATCGGTGTTCATATCACCCGTTTGAAAATCAACTATAGCGTCACCTTCAACACCAATCTCTAAAATTTTTTGCCCTTCTTTGATAACTGCGACTCTATTTGCATACTCTAATGCTAGTTGCATGTCATGGTGAACCATAATTGCTGTTAGATTCATTCGTTTTTGGGCGTCTGCAATCAAATCCATTATTTCATGAGCAGTCACATAATCTAATTCTGAAACAATTTCGTCTGCTAACAATATTGAAGGTTTTTGCATTAACGCTCGAGCAATAGCAACTCTTCTCTTTTCACCACCACTAAGCATGTAGGCTTTTCTAGTTTCTTTTCCAGACAACCCGACTAAATTTAGAATTCTTTTAGCCTCTTTAATCTCATGTTCTGGAAATCTCTTAAGTAATGATTGAGTTTTGTTGAGTCTTGGGAGTGCACCGATGAGAGTATTTTCAAGAACTGTGATGTTTTTTATTAATCCAAGACTTTGAGGAATGTAGCCAATAGTATGCATCATATTTTTGAATTTTCTATCATTCATGTTAGGAGAAACATAATCAATTTTGATTGTTCCTTTGCTAGGAATCATCATTCCGTTCATTAATTTGAGTAAAGTAGATTTTCCAGAACCAGATTGTCCTATAATTGCATAATTTGTTCCCCTATCAATGGATAAGTTGATTCCTTTTAATGCAAAATTTTTAGAATCATAAGATGTCGAGACATCACTCATTTGTATAATCTTATTTGTGGAAATTAGTGAAAAAGAAGAGTCAGGAGTCATCTGAGTTTGTATCATCCTAAAAATGCTAGTTTTTATTTACTCTTGTTGTATTTGTCAAGAATTAATTGATCAAGACCGGTTAACGCATTAATAAATTCCCCAAATTCACCAATATGCATAGTAGTAGTTGTCGGAACAAGTGCTTCAGCACCATATAAATCTGTTAAAATAGAATTATTTTCATCATAGTTGAGTTCGATAAGGGCATCAACAAGTGCATCACGTGTTGATTCTGACATTTCAGTATTTACCATGAATACATGTGAGGGTACAGATCCAATTGTTGTAACTGGACGTAATTTTGTTTGATCTTCTAATCCAAGATATTTTTGAGGAGCAATATCTGAGCCAAATGCTACATCCACATTACCATTAAGAAGTAATTGTAAAGCTGCTTTATAACCTCCTGCAAAAGTGTAACTTTCAAAGTTATTTACCAATGCAGATTCCAATGCAACTATATCGTCTCCTTCAATGTTGACATGCCCAGCAGTTACCAAAGTCCCCATAGGTCTTACAAAACCTGATGAACCTGTAATGCTAGTAAATGCCACTTTTTTACCAACAGTATCTTCTAATGAATTAATAGAATCGTTTTCAGCCAAAGTCCAAACTGTTGCTTGATAATTTACTTTACCTGCAACAAGTTCTGCCAGTACAGCTTCTGCGCCTGTTCTTTGATGTGTAATCCATGCAGGTCCAGTATCCATAAAAGCAGCATCAATATGGCCAAATCTCATTCCTTCAATAATAATCTCGTAGTCTGTGGGAATAACAACTTCAATATCAACATCAATTTTATTCTCAAGAAATTCTTCCAAAGCTTGAGCTTTTGGAGTCAACTCATCGGCTTTTTCAACAGGAATAAACCCAATAGTGATGGTGTCAACATCTATAGATTTTGATTCAGTTGGGACATTAATTATTCCATTTTCAACAAGGAATTCAATTCCATTTAGAAAAGTTGTATCATCAATTGTACCATCAGCCCACCAACCTGCATTTGTTTTAATCCAGTCTGGAATTAGGCTCTCTGCTTCAGCATTCTGAACCAAAGGAATTGTTACAACGCCAATTGCAACAATTATAGTAAATAATCCTAACGTTGTTCGTTTTTTCATGATTTACAAAAATCTTAGGTTCAGCTAAGTTATTTAAATTAGATTTTCATTCTAAAGGTTCATTCCAAGTACATAGAATGAGAATATCGAGATTGACAATTGGTTTTTTTAAGAATTTGATTCAAGGTTTGATGTATTTGGATACAAATTCAAACTAGGATATGAGTTCTCTAAAGTTATTTCCACCTTACCAATTCTACTACGATATTGTTTGATCTTTTTTCCTTCTGATGAAATAATATACTTGTATACCTCTACAAGAGCAAGATCTTCTAAAGTACACAATGTTTTGTAAACAGTAGAAAGTGAAATTTTTAATTCATCTGCAATCTGAGTTGCATCTTTTGATTCATTTTTGATTGAAAACAATACTGCTCTTGTACATACACTACTAAGTGATTCAATAATTCTTTGAGTGATATCAAATTCAGATAATTGGATTATGTTTGGCTTTGACATTAAAATCACTCAATTGGGAATCAGTGTAAGAATTGGTTCAGGTTTTTTAATGGAGATATCAGCTTTGCTAATTCTACTGCGATAAACTTTGTATTTTCTACCTTTATCAGACAGCATCCATTTTTCAACTTTAATTAGTGTAAGTTCTTCAAGGTCTGATAATTTTTTATATACAGAGCTAAGAGGAATTTTGAGTTTATCTGAGAGTTCTGCAGCAGTATTTCCTTTTTTAATTATAGAGAAAAGAATTGCGCGAGATTCAGAATCTGCTAATGCTTCTATCACTTTTTGAGTAATATCATATTTTTTTAATTGTGGTAAAGTAAGTCGTCTTGACATGTAGATTCCGTAATTATGGTACAATATTTAAACGACATGTTTTTGCTCTCATTCTAGAGAGTAAGAATAACTAGTTATAATATTGAGTAGTTTCTTTATGAGGACTAAAACGATTCCAAAAGAATCCTAAAATTATACCAATTGAAATCCAGAAAGAAGTAACACCAAGGAATGACATTATTCTAAACTCATTCACCAAATCCATTGGAGCAGTAATTTCATCTGGATTTTCTGGCATTGCAAAGAAAACAATGGATATGAAAATACCATAACCAATAATTGCAACAAGTTTTTTCTTGTTTTGGAATTTCTTTGATAATTTGAAAAAAGCAACTGCGCCAAACCCAGAAATTGCAATAAAAGAAAGATACAAGATAGATCTCAATACAACAGTTTCAGGATCACCTACAGTTGGCGGATTTGCCGGATATTTGAGAAATGGAATCAAAAATATTGTAAACCACATTATTCCGGCCAAGACAAGTGCCTTTTTAAGATCATTATTACCTGGCAATGAATTTCTAGATAACGCGTATACTATTCCAAATAATGCACCAACAGATGTTCCTAAAATAGTCTCAGCGAGAATCTGGCCACTTTTTTGCCATACTCTATACCCTTCATATTCTGCCCAAAATTCAGGAGTGTCTTGTTCTTCACCTGATGCAAATAGATTTTGGTTTTCAATTTCAATTGCTTGATCAAGATAAGGTTCGACAATTGCAAAATTCACCATACCATGAATAGTACCTGCAAATGCACCCGAAATTAAAACAATTATGAGAAAAAGGGATGTTTTCATAACATAAAGTTCCTAATGACAAGGAAAACCGGCTGCATGTCTCATATCATGGGTGAGTTCATGAATGTAAAGATCTTCAAATGCTTGTTCACCAATAACCAGACTAAAGATATGGCCTTGATCAAACCCAACAAGAAACAATCCTGCTACAAAGACTATAGCTAATGCAACTATTGCTAGTTTTGAAACACCAGTCTTAGAGACATTAACTTGTCTTGATTCAGACATGAAATTTAACAACATTTGAATATATTTAAGCTCTTGGATATTTCTAACATATTCAAAGATTATTGATCGATCTGTTTGATAAAAATGGATACTTTATACTAGAAACGTATTTCGTCAAGTTATGACAAAACTATACCTCTTATCAATACCGATCGCAATAGGAATTATCACAGGAATGTTTTTGACATTTTATCCTGAATTACAAAACGATTCAAAATTATTTACTACTACAAAATTAATTGATAATGGTTCTCCTGTATTAGGTGATCCACATGCACCAATTACTATTTTAGAATGGGGAGATTATCAATGTACTTTTTGTTACAGATTTCATGAAAATACGCTAGATATTATCAATGAAGATTTTATTGAGATGGGTAAAGTAAAACTAGTCTTCAAAGACTTTCCCCTAAATGGTCCTGATTCTTTACTAGCTGCAGAGGCATCATATTGTGCAGAAGATCAAGAAAAATACTGGCAATATCATGATGAACTTTACAAAAATTGGGGAGGCGAGAGAACTGGATGGATAACAAGAGAGTCACTAGATAGATTTGCAGTTACAGTTGATTTGGATTTAGTGAAATTCAACACATGTCTTGATGAGAATAAATACAAAAGTCGGGTCATTGCACTTTATGAATTTGGGAAAGAGATTGGGATTGATGCAACACCATCTTTTTTGGTCTTTAATGATCAAAAAATTATCAAAATTAGAGGAAATCAGCCACTAGAAGTATTTTTGAAAACATTTGATGAATTGTGATTTTATGAAACCTAGAATCAATCAAAATTAATATTCGCATGCAAATGAGAAATCACAAATGAAGAAAATTAACGTAGAAAAACAAGATTCTGTTAAAATCTATAAAATAAGAAAGATGTTAGAGGAACTATCACAAAAATCAGGGAGAGGGACTGAGCTTATTACAGTATACATTCCAAAAGGAAAACAACTTCATGAAATTATCAGTTCACTTCAACAAGAGCAAGGAACAGCAGATAACATCAAATCAGATCTGACTAGAACACATGTAGTTGACTCTCTAGGAAAAGTAGTTCAGAGACTGAAACTATACAAAAAAACTCCAGAAAAGGGATTGGTGATGTTTTGTGGAGCATTGCCACCAGATGAAGGAGGGCCTTTAGGAAGTGAAGTTGTAAAAGTTTGGGAGATTGAACCGCCAAAAGATTTGAAACAATATTTGTACAGATGTGATGATCATTTTCATGTTGACATTTTAAAAGACATGTTAAAAGATGATAATCTAATTGGGTTTTTAGCGATTGATGCAAAAGATGCTGGTTGGGGATTATTGTATGGTGAAAAAATTGAAGTGTTATCTCAAACTGGGTCAGGGGTAGCTGGAAAACATAGGCAAGGTGGACAATCTGCAAAAAGATTTCAAAAACTCAGAGAGATGGAATTATCATATTTCTATAACAGAGTAGCTGAAACCACAAGAGAATACTTTATTGATATTTACCCAATTAAAGGATTAATAATTTCGGGTCCAGGTCCTACCAAAGAAGATTTCATAAATGGAAATTATTTGGAGTATAGATTGCAGGGTATGATAATTAATACAATTGATGCGTCGTATGCAGGATCTGAAGGAATCAGAGAGGCTTTTGCAAAGTCTGGAGAGATTTTGGGAAATTTTAGAATGGTAGAAGAGAAGAAACTTGTAGAAGATTTGTTCAGAGAGATTAATTCTCATTCTGGGAAGGGCTCATATGGTTTACAAGAAATTATTGAATATCTAAAGAACAATGTTGCCAAAACTCTAATCATTACTGATGATACAAACTTGCACAGAGTTGAAGGAAAGTGTAAAAGATGCAAACACGTTCAAGAAGATATTGTTGAGAGACCCCAAGTTATCCCAAAAAAGACAGAATTTACAAGTAATCCATGTCCAGGTTGTAAAGCCATGGAAGTAGATGTTAATGAGCAGGATATTGTAGATTATTTGGAATTGCTTGCAGCAAAAACAGGAACTCAGTTAGAAGTTATTTCTGGAAGTGCAGAGCATGGAAATATGCTTGCAAGTCTTGGAAAAGCTGGTGCAATTTTGAGATATAATCCAGGTCATACTAAGTAAGAATACTGCGAATCTTTTTTGCAAGCTCTGAAAGTTCAGTGTCATTTGATATTTGACGCTTAGTCCATACGGTGCCTTTCTCATTATATCTAGGAATAATATGTACATGAACATGCGGGACAATCTGTTTAGCTGCTCTGCCATTATTCTGACCAATACTAAATGCATCTGCATTTGTTGCTTCCAAAATAGCCCTTGCAATTTTTGGAACAAGTGCAAAAATATTTCCAACCTCTTCGGTAGTCATATCTGTTATTTTTTCATGATGTTTTCTAGGAAGTACCAAACTATGACCTACATCAATTGGATACTTGTCTAAAAATGCCACATGAGAATCATCTTCATACAAAAAATGTCCATCTTTTTTTCCATCTAAGATGTCACAAAAAAGACAATTCATAATGAACAGCAATTTTTGATTTTATTTATTGTTTTTATCGAATGGTTAATTAGGGTAAATTTTAGAGTCTGAACATCTTATGGGTAGAAAAGAAAGAAGAGAACGTGAACAAAAACGTGAAAACTATGCTACAAAGCATACAGCAGAAAAAAGAAAACACACTCTAATTGCGATTGCTGTTTTTGCTGTAATTGCAGTAATTGTAGGATATTCAGCATACTTGTTTATGACCATGACTGAAACTGCACCAGGAGGACCAGAAAATGCGGGTGCAATGGGAAGTGATCATTCACATGCAGCAATTATAGTGAATGTTTTTGGTGATGAATTTGATTTCGCAGCTCCAGCTTATCAGATTAAATCACCTTGGACTCACTTTGAAGGAAGGGATGGCTCTACAATTCACAAACATGCCACAGGGGTTACTCTAGGATATCTATTTGATTCATTATCTTTGGGTCTTGATGATCAATGCTTTGTATTTCAAGATGGTAGAAGTTTCTGTACAAACGAGGACTATGATTTAAAATTCTTCATTAACAGAGATAGGGTCTCAGATATTAGAGATTATGAAATCATGGAAGGCGATAGAGTTCTGGTTTTATACGGTGGTCAAACTTCTGAAGAAATAGATGCAGTACTACTAAAATTAGATAATCAAGAATTAATCAAGTAATAATATCAACAAAGTCTTTAATCTAGTCAAATAATTTTCAATAAAAAATTTAGTTCCAACTAATTTTATCTAGATTTATAATACATAATCAATGGCATGAATGATGTTTCAGAAAATAATCTGTCATCTTGAAAAATTAATCAAGTATGTAGATCGACAAACTAACATCGGTTGATGTTTTATCGGGGGAAGTGTTTGTCTTTCCCTGACCCCTTTCCATGAAGAATAAAAGTCTAAATTATACCAATCGGAAAATTACATGTTATGGAAATTTCCAGTAGAAATGTTGTAGAAGGAACTGCTCGGGCACCACATAGAGCAATGTACAAAGCTATGGGGTTAACTGATGAAGATTTATCAAAACAATTCATTGGCATATGCCACACAGGAAATGAGGCAACACCATGTAATATTCATCTTCCAAAATTAGCTCTAAAAGCTAAAGAAGGTGTTTCAGATTCAGGTGCAACACCAAGGGAATTTTCAACAATTGCAGTAAGTGATGGAATCGCAATGGGTCATGAAGGAATGAAGTCGTCATTAATTTCTCGAGAGGTCATTGCAGATTCAATTGAACTAATGGTAAGAGCACATCAATACGATGCACTAGTAGGAATTGCAGGATGCGATAAGAGTTTACCAGGAACCATGATGGCTATGGCCAGACTAAACATTCCATCAGTGTTTGTGTACGGTGGAACCATCATGCCAGGAATACTTGACGGTAAAGAGCTAACAGTAGTTGATGTGTATGAAGCTGTTGGTGCATATGATGCAGGTCAGCTAACCCTTGAAGGACTAAAAAATATTGAAAATACAGCATGTCCAAATGCTGGATCTTGTGGAGGAATGTTTACTGCAAATACAATGGCATCAATATCTGAAGCAATTGGTCTTGCTTTACCCGGAAGTGCCAGTCCACCAGCTGAAGATGATAGGCGAGACAAGATGGTCTACGATACAGGAGTAGCATGTGCCAAATTATTGGAGATGAATATAAGACCAAAAGAAATTTTGTCGTTTGAGGCATTTGAAAACGCAATTGTAATGTTAAATTCTGTTGGGGGATCAACAAATGGAATATTACATTTACTAGCACTAGCAAACGAAGTTAATATTGATTTGAGTTATGATGATTTTGAAAGAATAAGAAAAAGAACACCTCACTTGGCAGATATGAAACCAGGTGGAAATTATGTAATGAATTCCCTTGATAAGATAGGAGGAATTCCATTTGTAATGAAGAAATTACTTGACAAAGGACTTCTAAATGAAAACTGTATTACAGTTACTGGAAAAACTATTAAAGAAAATCTTGTTTCAATGAATATTTCAGAACCAGAACAAACTATTGTAAGATCAATTGAAAATCCACTTCACTCAGTTGGAACTGCAGTAATTCTCAAAGGAAGTCTTGCTCCAGATGGAGCAGTGATTAAAACTGCAGGAGTAGATATGACAAAATTTACAGGAAAAGCTCGTGTATTTGATAGAGAAGAATCAGCATTTGATGCAGTGGCAAAAGGAGAAATTGATGAAGGTGATGTAATAGTTATCAGATATGAAGGACCAAAAGGAGGTCCTGGAATGAGAGAGATGTTAGCTACAACTGCGGCACTTGTAGGTCAGGGATTAGGAAAAAAAGTTGCAATGGTAACAGATGGTAGATTCTCAGGAGGTACACGTGGATTCATGGTAGGTCATGTTGCACCTGAAGCATATGTTGGTGGTCCAATTGCACTAGTAAAAGATAATGATGAAATAACAATCGATACTGAAACCAATGCAATTGATCTTCACGTATCAAAAGAAGAACTAGAAACTAGAAGTGATGAATGGACCCCACCTAAACCAAACTATACTACAGGAGCTTTGGCAAAATATGCAACACTAGTAGGTTCTGCTGCTAATGGTGCAATTACCAGCCCAAAACTCTAACAATGAACAATTTGTCCACAATCTTTATAGATCGCAATTTGTAATAATTCTTAGAGATAACAGGCAGAAAAAATTACATTATCATAATTAAATTTCTGTTATCTACTACAGGTTTTCTATTCCTAAAACATCATAGTATGACTTTGGAATCATTTGTTGAGCCTTGAAAAAGACATTATTTACTGCAGTATCAAGAACATAAGTATTTGCCCAATCATCTTCACTTCTAATTGAACGACCAAATCCTTGTAGTAATTTAGTTAGTGTTTGAGAGGTATACCACATAGGAAATTTGTCCATCTTTGCCTTAGTTCTTTTTTCTTTATAGTTAGGATACGGTACCTTTGCGATAATTTGGAATCTCGACAAATCATCTTTTAGGTCAACACCCTCCCAAAGTGAAGAAGACAACAAGACCCCGGTAGGGTCAGTTTCATGTTCTGAAATGACTTCATTCTGTGTTTTTCCATCCTTGTTTTTACTATGACAGATTCTAATTCTTCTAGTATTTTTTGGTGAAAGAAATCGGAGAATTTTTTGACACCTTGGAATAGAAGATGTTAGTATTAATCCCCTTTCGTTTGAATGCTCATCTAAAATTCTATCAATTGTTTTAATCACTTCAAGTTCATCTTCCTCAGTAGAGCCATAACTAAGTCGTCGGATATTAAGAAGATCAATCTTTCTATGTTCAATTGGAAAAGGTGATTTTTGACTATCTACAAATGCAACATCTTCCTGTTCTAATCCCATATTTTCACAGAAGCTTAGTTTATCAATTGTGGCAGACATGAAAATTTGATAATCAGTTTCAAAAAAAGTATCTGCAAATTTCGAAACATCTATTGGCTTTACAGAAATGGTTCTAAAATTTCCATTCAAATCCCGTAGAGGATCATTTACCACAAAATTGTCTTTATCAGACATGATGTCAATTTTAGCTTGAGCAGCTTTATCATAACGTCTTTCTAATCTTGTAATTAATTCATAATCAGGATTGTTTTGAAATGCAGTGCTTTCCTTAATATCCTTAATTTTCTTTGCATATGAATAAGCAATATCATCAGTTAACTGAATCATGGAATCTAAATCTGTGAAATCATATTTGTCAGAATTAAGATTACATTCATCTACTTGTCCGCTAAAAATATCAAATCCAACAAATTGTATTATTTGGTCTTCGATTTTATGAGCCTCATCAAAAATAGATACCTTTCTATCAAGATAATCTTCAAAGAGTTTCTTGTTGAATTTCATAATTTGAAAAAATGCAGAATAATTCCACAAGGAATGTTTCGATACAAGAGCTTCATATTTTTGTAAATAATAGTGACAAGACTCTGAATCCGGAGTATTTGCTTCAACTTGCTTAATCGTAGGTTTGAATTTACATACTTCGATGATTTCTTTGCCATTTTTGTTAACTCGTTCTTGGCATTGTCCCTTATCGCATGTCAGTCCCCACCTCATGGCCCTTCTAGTATTATTAACCTTCTCAGAAGACATCAATTTGAGACATGGGAAATTTTGTTTTCCCTTTACAGGTTTTAGAAATGGGATATCTTTGATGTATTGATCTTGGAGATGTTTTGTTGCAGTTATCGTAAAGGAACTATCAAAATAACTAGAAACAGTAGCGCCTACTAATGATTTCCCAACACCAGTTGGAGCGCATAAGATGATTTTTTTGTATCCAGATTTCAGTTTCTCTTCAATTTCAGTGAGGATCTCTTTTTGAATTTCTCGGGGATTAAATTTGTCAGGGAATTTTTCTAAAAGTGACAGGATTAATCTTCTTTTTTCTTAATATTAAAAGTATAAAGGTTCTTGTAATATCTTAATTTTTATAATCTAGTTTAATATCTAGTGAAATAATCCTAGATCATGGAATTACTTGATGATAAAATGAGGGTTTGGCTTGAGAGTGCTAAATTTGTGAAACCAGTTTCAGGAGTTTATGTGTTGTATGATAGAAGCAAAGAACCAATTTACATTGGAGAGACAAATAATCTTGAAAGGACATTTACAAGGTATGTTGATACTGATTTTGAAGGAAACGAATGTAAACAAAAAACTCAATCATATCAGAGAGAATTTATGGACAATCCCAAGGAATATCAACTACGATTAATTGAACAAGTCAAAAATGATTCAGGTAAATTGCCTGGATGTAACTCTGAAATTGAATTAGAAGCTCATTAAATTAATTCCATCTAAATCGTATTTTTTGTTAAATTCACTAATTTTTAATATGATCAGGTAGTTTAGACATGAAAATAGTGAAAGTCATTAATCTAAGATGAGCGTAAATATGCAATGCATCAATGCTATTATTGTGAACAATTATTTGAATCAAAAGAAGAATTGTTTGAACATGTTGAGGTTCACTCAGATATTGAAAGAAACAAGGAAGTCATGAACCGAAAAAACAAACAGGAAAAAAAGTAATCATTTCAGCCTAAACTAAAAAAAATAGAGTAAAAGTTAGAATTTATCAAGTTAGGGACGGATATAATAATTCTGGTCTCAATTCATATGGATTGGGTTGAGGCTTTATTAAAAAAATCATGTAATAAAACACTCAGTAAAAGTGAAGTGCTTCATAGTCTTTTTCACATGATTGAAGTAAATGAAGATACATTAAATCATATTCAAACAGACAAAAGAGATTTCGGTCCTGAACTTGAAGAGTTAAAACAAACAGAGATTAAAGATTTAGACTTTCATTTAAAATATTATAGAAGTTTAGTAAATTACATCAATTCAATTCCTGAAAATAAAATTATTGAGCAATAATTCTTGGTGTATAGTAAATTATAATCTTAATTTATCAAATATTGAATTATATTCTGATTGTTTTTCTAAATCTTGACCAAAATTTGTTTGCTGATCATATTCTTGACGTCTTTGTGATAAAACCTCTTCAAGTTTTTCAACTTCGATAGCAATCATTTTACCAGAATCTTCTTTTGCAAACTGCTTTCTTTGTTCTTCATTTTTTCCTCTTGTAGGAAATTGTTTTTTATGAAATTTGTTTTGTAATTTTTCTAGGTTTTCACGTTTTATCAGTTCAGCCAGATCAAAATGGCCTTGTTCATGTTTTAGTAAATCATCACTGGCTTGTAAAGTCCTAACCCACGATAAGACAGGATGAAATTCAACAGAGAGTTGAATGTTCTCAATAAAAAATATAATTTGACTTTCAATTTCATCAGAGTGTACTGTCCATGTATAACTATATTTGATAATACTATGAGAGTCTTCAAAAGCTGCAGTGTTAGACTCTGCAATGAAATCAGGCCATCGGAGAAAAGAGTCATTTGACCAAACTAGGACATTTTTTTCACTCATATTCAACCATATCTATCTCAGAATAAAATTATTGAGATTTTAATCTATTATTCAATCAAAAGCAATTGAAAAAAATATTAGAATCAAGATGTTTGACTGCTAATGAATACTAGGAGGGGCATGGTCGGTTAAAGACATGAACGCCGTCAAACGTATGACTCTATAGATAACTCAGACTAGATTAAAAGAAATTGTGTGTATAATTTGAAACAGACACTCCATACCTAAGATACTATTTTCAATGAAATATAGGCTCGATTTTTCTGAAAATTAAAACAGGATAGCTTTTTCAACCCATTTTGATCAATAATCAAGACATGTTTTATTTTAAGAATTTTTGAAAACACGAATTATTAAACAAATTGGAGCAAGGTCGGTTGCTAGTTTGATATCTGAACATAACTCCCAAAGAGTCGATGCAAGGTGGATATCATACTTGCTTGCTTCCCAAATTCTAAACTATTAATTTTAGACTATTTTAGCTATCTTAATGAATATGAGATTTTATGTTTCGATGGGAATTTCAATTATAGCTTTAGCTGTTGGATTTACCATATTATTTGGATAGCATAATCTTTACCAATTTAACATGGGTAGAATTTAACATATAATCAAATTTTTCAGATATATTCTTACTAGGATCTTTGAAAAATGAAATACATATTATGAGCAAAAAATTAAGATAAAAAAGATCGAGAACATGACAGAGTGTCCAACTTGTAAGCTTGCAATGGAATCCCATTCAACACCGGAATTAATGGAATGTTGTATGAAACAAGTTAATGAAGAATTTACAGAAGAACAGCCAGGTATTTGTCCTAATTGTAAACATGAAGTCAAAAAACATTCTAGCAAAGAACTTACTGAATGCACATTAGAGTTTCTCAAATCAGGAATTAATGATTAGTTAAGATAAGATTAAACATTGGACAATTTGGAAATATTCATTGAATCAAATATCAAGAAAATTAATTGGAAATTTTTCGCCCATGTGGACTAACAAACAGATATGGGAATTTGAACAACTAAATGAAAATTTGACGTTTGATGCATTGTACGTAGAGCCAGGGGATCATAGTACAAAATCATGGGATTCCAAACTAGCATATCCTGATTCAGATATTCGAGATATGACAGTCAGGACCTTTGATAATTTGGCAGAAGGTAACGAATTATGGATTGCAAATAAGAGGAAAGGTAAGCTAGAAAATCAATATGTAGCATATCTTATGGCAGTTTTGGTGGATACTATGATTGAGGAGGAAGTTTGTCTCAACTTTAGAATGGACAATGATTGTCTTGTAGTATCAGTAGATGACAAAACAGATGTAATTGATTGTAAAGAATTCTTTGAGGAATTTTATCATTTAGCAACTGGTTTCAATTACGATATAGATACAGGAATTCCAGATGATGAGACAGAAGCTGAAATCTATCTTACAAGACTTCAGGAAGAATTTGATGAAAAAATGAAAAATAAACTTGGAGATAAATATTTGCCTGGAAATAATGATCCTGATTCAACACATTCTGAATGATAGCTAAAATATTAGAAAATATTAAAAAAAATATTGTCAGAAAGAAGACCATTTAGGAAATTCAAAAGAAAAGAGCCTTCCTTAACTAGAGAGCAAAAAATTGAACAGTTTATTTTGAGAAATTCACAAAATGATTATTTCAGCAAAGTTTCAACAATTCCATATAAATTTGAGATTTCAGAAAGTAGAGCGGGGGAGAGATTGTTGGAGAGTTATTATCTAATGACTTACTAGAATCCATACATGACGAAATCACTGGAGAAATGAAACTCTGTGAAACTGGAAAGACATATCAGATTAGAGGTTTAGAAATGAAAAAGAAAAGAGAGAAATTCACTTCGTTTAAGAAAAAGAGAAAATAACAAAACTCTTAATTTTGTACAACTTTTAATTCAAGTAAATGGATAATGATGAAAATTTACCTGTACGATGTCATCCCACAATTAAATCAAAAAAGAAAAAATTAAAGGATTCAAAAAATGAAACAATGTAAATTATGTGGATCTCCACTTGGAAAAGAACCGACTACAGATGAATTAGATGAACATTGGAAGAAACATCATAATTGGCATTGGGAATCAAACAAAGACAAGTCACCAGCAGAAGCATTGTTAAAAAAATAGATTAACGACGTCTTGGAATAGTGGTCGTTTATAGCATGCCTAGACCACTAAACGAAGTCGTCAATACTATGTTAGGCTCGAACTATAAAAGAAATTATTGTATTGTTCAAACGTTTGTTTAATTGGAATGAAAAAATAAAACTATTTTTTAGGATTTCTATCTTTAATGATCTCAAAATTCGAAAGCATTAATTTGATAATTTCTTGATAAAATACATGTCCTTTGAAATTGATTGGCATGGGAATTTTGGAATCTTATGGGCATATGAAAAAGAGAGATTTGTAGTTTCAACGGTATTTGAAGACAAAGAAGAGGCCATTTCTCTTGCTAAAGAAATAGAAAATTGGAGTGAAAAATTCACAAGATTAACAGTTATTGAAAAAAAGGATGACGAGTATGCAATTTGTTGTTATCAAGATCCCCAAATATCAAAGAGTGACAAGCATATTGGATTATTTAGAACAGGGATGAGACAAAGCAGTGGATATGAGCAAGTAAAACCAATGATTGAGGAAAGGCCACCTCTATTGCAAATTGCTTATGCTAAAGATATCATAGATATGAGTACGTATGAAGAAATTTCCAGTTTGGTTCCCATGAGAAAATGTAGGATTATTTCTGAAAAAAAATTAAAAAAACAGGAATTTTTTTATGAAAAAACTGCAAATTCTCAAGGCAGTTAATCTGGAGATCCCTTAAGTAATATTTGATCCTAGAAAAAAGGATGGATTTTATGAATCTCTTAATGAGGATAATGAACTCTGACCCTAACATCAGACATAGTATAATTTCGGATAATGAAGGAAAAATACTTGCTATACACCATCGTCCTGGAGTTACAAACTATCTATCTAAAGAAGAGACCGAAGCATCGCTCAAAAGAGCTGCAGTTGCATGGAAAGGAAGAAATGAATTGAGTCCAAAAATTGGAAAGGGATTATACGCAATAGCAGCATTTGAAAAAATTACAAGAATGACTTTTCCTCTAGGAGAAGATAATCTAATTTTTGTTAGTTTGGGTTCTGATCAAGTACGAACTGATCTTCATGCAGGAGGTCAAAAACAAATTGTTGAACATGTACTAAACATATTGAGCGGCGACCCAACTTTAGCGTAACATAACATCGGTCTAAAAATTGTCAATGATAGACCACACAAAAGAATGCAAGTATAGAAACAATAACGATATGCCGCATACTAACTGTTATTGTAAATGCCACAAAATCATTATGGCGGAATCAGGAATGATGGATTCAAAGACTTTTTGATCCTTTTTCTGGTTCAAAGTTATCTATTATTTCAGTCACATTAGCAATGATTGTTTCTTTGATTTGTGATTGTGTCATTCCAGATTTTGTCATTAGTTTCATTTGATCAAGCAAAGCAAAATGTACTCTTCCTTGAAGATAATCTACAATGCCATAGCCCTTTTTTGGAAATTCCGTCACAAATAGATCTTGTTCAGAAATATCAGTTTTATCAGTCATGGGGTGATTCCTAAAAAACTAGTTATAAAATTTTCAAATCATCAATAATTTAGAATGATTAACTATGCACTTAGCAAGGCATGATTACAGCTTATCAACATACATTGAGAGTGAATTTGTTCTTCAGTCTCATATCCACAGTTGTGGCAAAAGAATTGATTTGCTTGAGTACAAACATTACATGTTTTCTTTACTTTTAATTCTATTCCACATGTTCTACATGAGTCTTGTTTCATATTTGTCATATTGTAAATTATTCATTTAAACGGTTTGAAAATTAGAGCAAACTAATTAGATGAGTCTAATTTTGTCATGCGTGATTTGTTTAACAAAATCAAGTTTTTGGGAATATATACAATGAAATACTAAGTAAATTAGTAAAAAATTATGGTATTCTTTATCATTATTCCCATAGTAATAGTTGCTGTTATTGGAATTGCTGGCTATTTGGTATATCGTTTTGTAATTAATGATTTTATGTGCAATAGAACAGTTAACGCTACTCTAAAAGAATACAAGATTAAAAAAACTCAATTTCAAATCATCAAAGAATACCACGAATTCAAGGGAGAGAAAATTTCAGATAAAGAGATTATGCAGCTCCAAAAACGTTACAGACAACATGAACCTGATCAGTTCCTTGCAATGTATGATTCGATAAGAGACAAATCAGATACTGAGAAAAAAGATTAAACTAAAAATTATTCAGTTGGTATTGCAATGAATGGTGTTCCGCCTTCACCAACTACCAATGGTAATACTCCATTCCATGCTTGTGTCTTTAGCCATTCCAAATAGTGTGGGTTGTTTGATAATGCTTCATTGATGATTCTAATTGCTTCTGCTTCACCATTAGCTTGTGCAATGTTTGCGGCAGCAATACCAACGGCCTCGGCTTCATGTTGTCTTGCCTCTACCTCAATTCTTTTAAGGTCATTTTCTGCCTTTAGTGCTTTTTGTTCTGCCTCTACTTTATCTTCAATTGCTCGTGCAAATAGTGCTGAAAATTGAAAGTCTGTAATAGAGACAACTTCAGTAACAATATTGAATGCACCTAAACGAGAACTAATCTCTGATTCAATATCAGATTTTACCAGAGGTCTTTTTGTGATAAGTTCTTCTGCATTATAATTTGCAGTAATTTGTTTTACAACTTCTTCTATTGTTGGTTGAATGATTCTGTTCTCATAGTCAAGGCCGACCTCTTTAAAGAGGAAATTAACTGAATCAGGTGATGGGTGATAGTTTACTGTAATTGCAGTGGATACTGTCTGAAGATCTTTAGAAGCTGAAGATGTTGATTTCACATACTTTAGTGTCCTGACTTCCATATTCACAACAGAGTCTGCAAATGGCATTACAAAATGAAGCCCTTCATTAAGTGGTTGAGCTTGAATATCAACTGCATTCCAATGAAGTAAGACGCCTCTATGTCCTGCATCTACAATTTGTACTGCAGAAGCTACTACTACTCCAATAATTATTAGTACGACAATTCCAATCATAACGCCTTTAGCGGCGCCCACATTCACATTGATTTTTGGATTTTCGTATCTGGACATATTATAATGATCAATGGACGATTGCCATAATTATACCATTGCATGGTTAATTTTTGGAAAATTTATTGTGTTTAATTTAATCTGAAAAAAAGTCAGTCTCCTTTATTTTGGAGACCTTGTCATGCATTAACTAGTTTATGTGAGCTTTTGGGCCCCCAGCTAATACCGCGAGATATTCCTGACTCAATAAATGGAGTAAAATTGTATTTGAGATAAAAAATTAGGATAAAAAATAATTACACTTTGCTAAAGAAATTTTTGTTATTTTATTCCTAGATCAAGTGCGATCAAAGCATTTTATAATTTAAAAATTCCAGTAGGTATGCTGATGATTATATCAAGGTGTTCTCTCTGATTCCTCTTAATCGTGATGAGTTTGCCGAATTATGAAGCACGAACTTAATTCTTAGATTAGTGCCAGATAATGTATGACAGATAATCCAACTGAAATCAATTCTGTATTTTGGAATGAAGAGAAAAAATCATGGGATCATAAATTGATCAAAGTTGAAGAATATCATGGATTTGTAGAATGTCAGCAATGTCGTAGGCCATTATCACATAATATCAAAGCAGATGGAGAATTCAAAATAGTTTATGTGGAATGTAGGTGCTCTCGGAGATAGTTATTGTAAAAAAGGGTTCAGAATCTAAGTTTGACTTGTCAAGTGAGTTTAGATTTATTCAAAAGATTCTCTAAATACTTAATGTGTTGTGTTTGTTCTTCAAGTTCTTTATAGGCTTCTTTTAATTGAAGTGTTTTTTCTTTGTTTCTTTTATTATAATATTCAAAAAGAAGTTGTAATTGTTTTAATTCATTTAAAGCAGGAATATTTCCATTTAATTCTACTTGTAATTGTTGTATATTATCCAAATCAGTTGAGACATTGTTTTGTTGTGGTTTTGTTAAAGGGCAGTTACATGCATTAACTAGCATAGCACAATTTTTACACCATAATTCGTCGTAAGAATTAACTCTGGCTTCACCATTACATTTTTCACATTTTAACTCCTCCAATACTTTGGGGGTTTTTACGTACTTCTAGACACTCAGAAATTGCTCTCATCAATATTTCATAATTCACTATTTGGTTTTATGCTTCTGTATGTAACATTTGAGAGTTACAACTAGTTATCCAAAAATTGAGCACAAATTAATACCTACAAAGTCATGATTCTAAAGCCATTTCTAAATCATCATACCAACTGAGTCAATGCCCAAACAAGTATAGAACCTAATACCAATCCTATCAAAACATCCAATACCCAACTATGTTCTCTCATTCCATAACTCCAAACTATCTTGAAAGGATTATGACGAGTCTGACTTTTCTTCAGTGTCATCTGCCTTGTCTCTGACCTTTTTTAGAATACAGTATTTACTTAGACTTTTGAGAAATCCCATAATTTTGTTTGTTGTTCAATTATTTTAGGGGTTTGGCTATAATGAATCACTTTTTGGTTAATTTTACCTAGTTTTCTAATACTATGAGTAATACCTAAGATCTATTTTTTGCGATAATTTTGATTCCAGGCATTAAAAGATTACGTAGAAATTCTTAGTTTTGTATATCTTTCAAATGAATAATAATTATTTAGGAAAATGAAAACTCTGATCATTTTTTTTCTCATTGTTGTTATAGGATTAGCAGTTATTGGTGCCGGACCTAGTTCATTTATTGATAATGTTGGAGCTGGCGGTATGTTTCTTTTTAGTGCGATAAATAGTGATTCAGCATTTTCTGTACTTGATGCAATTAAGAAAGATATTACTCCAATTACTGAAACTGTTGAAAAAGGAACTTTTTCCTTGAGTCAAATTTCAGACAATACAACAAAATCTTATGATACGGTCAATATGACAAAAGAAGAACTAGCTGAGATGGAAGTTCACCGATTAATTAATCTAGAAAGAGAAAAGTATGGTCTAAAGACCTTAGAATATGATAAAGAATTAGCTTCTGTTGCAAAATTGCACAGTATAGACATGGCAAACGATGAATATTTTGCTCATGAGACACCAGATGGATTGGATCCAACAGACAGAGCAAATGAAGCTGATTATACATGTCAATATCAGATTGGTAATCTCATTTACTCTGGAATTGGTGAGAACATCCACATGGTAAGAGGTTCTTCAGTATCAATCATGTCCACTCCAGAATCAATTGCTGAACTAGCTGTTTCAGGTTGGATGGACTCTCCCGGACACAAAAAAAATATCCTAACCTCAAATTTTAGTAAAGAAGGAATTGGAGTTTCAATAGATACATTTACAATTCATGTGACACAGAACTTTTGTTAGTTTGAGTTATTATTGAGAGGTTAAAATTCTTCTTTCTTTGATTTTATCTAACATCTGCATTACTACTTCAATCAATAATTCAGTGTTTTCTTTTACTCGTGATAACTTTTCTTGTTGAAGCGGTGTTAATTCTCCAAAATTTCCATTCAAAATCATATCAGTATATGCCTTGATTCCCACTATGGGGTTTGTTAATTTTTCACTAAATGAATCAAAAATCTCTTCACTAATACCTTGATTTGTTTTTAGGTCTTCATTAATTTTGTTTAATAATAATTTCATTTGCCCCATTTCATTTTTTTCATGTTTGATATCACTAAGTCGTCTCATAGCATAGTATTATGTTAACATATGATTTATTAATGATCCTGTAACTTGTAGACATTACAGCAATTAAGATTGAAAACAAAATTGGAATCTAATCTTGTGTTTTTATGGAATAACAATTAGGGCACAATCCCTCACAATTTTCTAAACTCTTGTTGGTTAGATTACCATCCATATGATAATATTCCCATTTTGCGGGTGGCGGATTTTGGCACTTTGCACATTTTCCATCTTGTCTGGTTCTTACTTGTTCTTTCTCTGACTCTGTCCAACCTATGTTTGCCATCGATTGGGCTATGAATTTTTTTCTGTATCTCCCAGCAATAATTGCTAATATTATGATAAAGATTAACCCAATACCAACAACATATTTCACTGGACTGTCTTCTTCGATTGTTTCAGTTTGTGACTCCTGTGCAAATGCAGAGATTGGAATTAAGAATAATAATGCAATAATGGCTAATTTCACAAATTATCTTCCTTATTCGGTTATTTTAGGAATACGAAAAGAGTTTAGAATCTAGTTAAGTTTATGTTCCATTTTGGAATCATTTATGTCTCTAAACTTCCATGTTCTTTATGGATTGTTTTGACATAATGAAACTATGAGTCATAAACATAAATGGATTATCATACCAAAACACAAGACATGTAGAATTTGTCATGAACTTCACTTTGAAAAATAAATGGGTTTAGAATCTAATTAAAAAAATCAAGATTGATTCCAAGAACCAAAGCCGCCATCTAGAGTTACTGCATCAAATCCCTCTTTGTTTAGTTCATCTGCTGCAATGTTTCCTCGATAACCAGTTCCACAATAAGTGCAAATTTTCTTTCCTCGCATATCTTCTATCTGCTTTTTCTTTGCGTTTCTAATTGTCAAACCTAGTGGCATGTTAGTAGAACTTTCAATCTTTCCACTCTCTATCTCATCAGCCTCTCTAACATCAATTATTACAAATTCATCTTTTCGAGCCTTGAGATCTTGTGCTGTTATCTTATCTGCCATGAATTTTGTTTCTAATTTACTAATTTAATCTAAACTATTTTTGGATTTTAGAATCTACTAAGAATATCTATAGTCTTAATTTGATCTTGGTGATCTGCTAAATAATACAAAATACCATCTGAATCTACTTCTATCCATTCTGATTCGCCTTTGTAGCTCACAATATCTTCAAAAAAAGCATCGTTGGTTCCGCTTAGACGTAATAATGCCTTTTCATCTTTGAAGTTTACTGGTAGTTTGATTAATTTTGATCTAAACATACTCTGACCTTGAATGTTAATTTTGTAATCTTTGCCATTTATCTCAGCACTTCCAAAAAAATGATTTGGGAAAATATCTAATCTTTTTATCTTTATTGAGATAGTTGTTTTTAGATCCTCATACATTATTCATTCCAAGCCTTTTTCTAACTTTATTTTTTTAATAACATCTCTAATTAGTTCATCATCTTTCATGACTAATTCTTGTAGTTTTTTCTTATATTCTTCATCACCCCATTTTTCTAAAACAAACATTTCTTTCACTAATTTTACAATTTCAGATTTATTTCTCTGATGGTCACGTTTCGCTATTTCTGAACCCTCCACAAATTTTGTGTGGTAATCTATTATTTTAAGAATTAAAAAAAGTAGTTATTGTTTTGTCATATTGGCAAAATATTCATTGCCTGCTTTTTGAATCTCTTCTGCACTCAGACTCTTCAGTGGTGTTGCTATAGACCATGAATGACCAAACGGATCAGTTATCTTACCATATCTATCGCCCCAAAAAGCATCCATCATTGGTAGATCTACTTTAGCTCCTGCCTCTACGGCCTGATTGAATGTCTTGTCTGCATCTTCAACATACAAATGAATATTCACTGGAGTACCACCTACTGTTTTAGGTGATTTAGCACCCATCTCTGGGAATTCATCAGACATCATAACTTTTGAATCACCAATCTGAATCATTGCATGCATGATTTTTCCATCTGGTGTTGGAAATCGATAAATTTCAGTAGCACCAAATGCATTTTTATAAAATTCAATTGCTTCTTTGGAATCGCTTACAACTAAACCAGGTGTAGCTGTATGAAATCCTTCTGGAAATGGTTCTGTCACTGAATTAAGTGATATGACTCTCTTTATTATTCTATTTTTTGAGAAATTCAGATTGGGTAAATTCGATAAATACTTGTAAAATAGATTTTATTTATGACAAAAAGTATTGCCTGTGCAGATGGAGGATCTGGCTGTGGATGGTCTGCAACTGCAGAAACAGAAGAGGAATTGATGGGAAAAGTAGCAGAACACGCCAAAATAGACCACAAAGACTTGGAGGTAACTCCTGAGCTTGTGGCAAAAATAAAATCACTCATCAAAGATATATGATGTATAATGACTGAGGGTCAAATCATTGTTCCTTTACTGATAGTTCTCGCAGTGGGAATTTTGATAGGAACTAGAATATGGATGATGTATAGAAAATAAAGAAATTTTGGCTGATTTTTAGTTAGTTTTCTATGCGGGCATAATGATAGTACTGGATTTACAATGATTGTTTCTAAAAAGTTATTATCAAATAATCATATTGTAAATTAGCAATGAACATACAGGAAATGGCACCGATTATAATTTATGACAATGCATGTCATCTTTGTATAAAATTTGCAAATTCAGTTAATTTTCTTGCAAGAGGAAAAATTGCTCTGATTGGGCATTATTCAGAAATGGGAGAAAAACTAAGAAAAGAACATCTTGATTCTAAAGCAACTGAAATGTTTTGGTTTATTGATGGAGAAAATGCATATGGTGGACGCTCTGCACTCTTACCATTAATTCACGAAATTCTTTTTTCTAAAAGAAAAGCACCTAAACAAACCAACATAGAAGAAGCATGTGATGTAGGATGCAAAGCGCCAAAAGCAGTTTTTGTAAGATCCGCCAGTCTTTTAGCACATAGTAGGAAAATCAAAATCAATTGATTCAATCTAATGGCACTATCCATGACTTTGGCAAAATTGTAACTGGTTCTTTTGCAAGATTAACATCAGGATCAATCAATCTTTGGAAATCTCTACCATTAAGAGAGAAGAAGACATCCACAGTAATTTCTATATCATCATAACCATCTTCTCTAAAATTTTCTGCCAAAAAATGGCCATACTAAAGAATCATATCTGGTCTTGTTGGCATTTTTGAGACTTGCCTATCTGTTAAATCATCATAAGGATCTATATCCCAGACTTCCAGTTTTAGGAGATATTGCAAAAAATTCAATATGTAAAGTATCTTTATCACGAAGCTTCATGTGCCAGGAAAAATTATGTCCTTCTTCAGTCCAACTCACATTCCCAGGATAAGCATAGTGTCTTAGAAGCATTGCGATTTGAAAAATTATGAAAATCAAAAACAAGGATAAAACAATTTTCTGATTTTTTGTTAAAGATGTGATTTTGGTTTGAGGTTTTTTTGTTACTTTGAATTTTTTGATAATTCGTGGCCAGCTAGGTTCAAAGAAGATCAAAGTTGCAAAGATCATAAACCAAGGGAATATTCCAATTGAGAATAGTTGTGCATTTAGAACATGAAATGCTACCAAAATTCCATATGCAAAGATTCTCGAGCGTCTCTACAGCAAAAATGGCACAGCAAGTAAATCAAGTAAAAATCCACTATAAGCAAAAAAGTAAACAAACCACGTCTCTGTGAAAAATTGTCCAAGAATAGGAAATGTGTCTGCTCTTTCTGCTAACCAAGAGTCTAAAGGCCTCCCACTAAGCCAATCTTCATTAATTTTTGCAATACCACCAAAAAAATATGGTACGCCAACTATAATTCGTAAAAGCCAGAGACCAAGCAGGAACAAAATCAGTCCGGAGTTTCTTATTCCACCAAGAATCAATCGAAAATGCTTTGTGTGCAGGAACAAAAATTAGAATAAAGCTCACAAGACTAATCAAATAAAAGTGATTGAGATATCTTGATTGTTCTAAAAGAAACATGTATGAAAATGCAAAGAAAAACAATATGGTTGAGATTCGGTACTTGAATCCAACCATAATACAGACCGAAAGAATCCCCATTACAATGAAATGAAAATACATTCCATCTCCAGGCCATGGTTCTAACCAGTCAAACCCGTAATATGTAAAATTAAACACAGGATCTATCCAATATTTAGAAATCCAACCATGATCAAAATAACGAAAAACTTCCCAAAGCATAACAGCACCAAAAAGTATTCTAAAATAGACCAAAATTACAATGTCACTGGGTTCAAAAAGTTTTTTCAAAACAGAGTTTTCAGACAATCAATACAGTATGAAAAAATTGGTTCAAAACTCTTTTTGTTTTCTAATGTGTTTAAGATCTATTTTTCATGATTAATTTAGGAGTTTACTGTAATGAATAATGAACGTCACAAAAAAGTACTATTCCATGAGGTAAAGTCTTTGCAGTAATAGAATGACCATCTTCTACTCCCTTTCCACAAACATAGCATTCAACTTTAGATACTGAAGATAGGACATTGTGCTTTAGAATCTGCATATCCTGCATGATTGTTTGATTTTCTCCCTGCATGGTAATTCCACTACGTCAAAATATGATATAAAGGTACCGTACTATACCGTAATAGTTTCATGCCTATAAGCCCAATCATTTTAGACAAAGATCGAACGATCAAAACGATCTGTTCAATTTAAATAATAAACCTCTAGGATTTGGTCTATGGGTGGATACATTTGGAAACTCTCAAGCGAAAGTAATACCCCTAGATTTATCTGAAAACCAATTTCAAATTTATAATAAAATTTCAAGAAACTATTCTCATTCATTTCTCTTTGAATCACTAACAGGTCCTGAAGTACTAGCTGAAACATCAGTAATGGGATTTAATCCAAAGATAATCCTCAAAGGTTATTCAGATAAGGTAGAAATTATTCAAGATGGAAAAACAGAAACCATATCCACTACAGATCCATTTGAACAACTAAAGAAACTCTTAGGAAGATCAGATGATCAAAGTTACCGATATTTGGGTGGAGCAGTAGGGATTGTAAACTATGATGCAATTAGACTAATTGAAGATATACCTGATACTCACAACTCACCACAACCATTAATGGAGTTTGGAATTTACGATGATGGTATTCTATATGACAATCTACACAAAAAACTATTCTATTTCTATCATGATGAAAATAGATTTGATAAACTAAAGATGAGTGGAAACACATTTGGTGATTTCCATTCTTCTGAAGTAACACCAAACATAGACAAGGAAAAATTCTCAGACATTGTAAACAAGGCAAAAAAATTAATCCATGATGGAGATATATTCCAAGTTGTTCTATCTAGAAAGTTTGAATTTGATAATAATGGAGATAATCTAACTTTATACAAAACATTACGAAAACTAAATCCATCGCCATACATGTATCATCTAAAACAAGGTTCCAAAACAATCATTGGGGCATCTCCTGAAATGTTAGTGAGAATAACTGATGATAAAGTAGAGACTTTTCCTATTGCTGGAACCAGAAAAATCACAGACAATGAAGAAAAGAACAAACAGCTAGCTGACGAATTACTCCATGACGAAAAAGAACTAGCCGAACATACAATGCTAGTTGATTTGGGACGAAATGATATTGGTCGGGTATGTAAGTATGGAACAGTTCATCCAGAATCGCTAATGCAGATAAAGCGATTTTCTCATGTTCAGCATATCGTTACGCATGTTGTAGGTGAATTAGCGCCTAATAACGACATGTTTGACGCTTTCAAAGCAGTATTTCCAGCGGGGACAGTCTCAGGAGCCCCCAAAGTTGGGGCCATGGAGATCATTGATGAATTGGAGACTGGAGCAAGAGGACCATATGCCGGAGCAGTTGGATATTTCTCATTTAATGGATGCTGTGATTTTGCCATAGCAATTCGAAGTATCTTCATTGATGGGAACAAGGGATTCATACAATCAGGAGCTGGAATAGTTGCGGATTCCATTCCAGAACATGAATTCAAAGAGATAGAGTTCAAGGCAGGTGCAATGCTCCAAGCATTAAAGGAGGCAACAAAATGAAATTTCTAATCATCGACAACTATGATTCGTTCGTGTATAACATTGCTCAATACCTTGGAGAGTTAGGAGTTGAATCGGATGTTATTAGAAATGACAAAATAACATTAGATGAGATTAAACAGAATAACTATGATGCAGTAGTAATTTCACCGGGTCCAGGAACTCCAGAAGAGAAAAAGTACTTTGGAGTATGTTCCGATGTGATTACTAACATGGGACCAACCACTCCAATACTGGGAGTCTGTCTTGGACATCAAGGAATTATTCATGCATTTGGTGGAAAGGTTACAAATGCAGGATGTGTAAGGCATGGAAAGACTAGTCCCGTTAATCATACTAATTCAGAACTGTTCAAGGGAGTGAATAATCCATTTAAAGCAACTAGATATCACAGTTTGGTTGGAGATAAGACAATAATTCCAGACATACTAGAAGTAATAGCTACAGCTGCAGATGATGGAGAAGTTATGGCAATAAGACACAAAGAATATCTGATTGAAGGAGTACAATTTCATCCAGAATCAATTATGACAGAACAAGGCAAGAAAATTCTAGAGAACTTCATAAAACAGGTGAAAGAAAAATGATCTCAAATTTAATTCAAAAATTACAAGAGAAGACAGACCTTACTTATGATGAGATGAATCATGTCATGATAGACATTCTTTCAGGAAATACAAATCTCCAAGAGAACGCAGACTTTCTATCCAATCTAGCAGACAAGGGAGAGACAGATGATGAACTACTTGGAATGCTAGATAAGATGCAGGAATTATCTCTAAAAATTGAGCCTAAAAACGCTGGAACCATCATTGATATGTGTGGGACTGGATGGGATAAGCTTCAAACCTTCAACATATCCACTACCGCATCCTTTGTCATAGCTGCTGCTGGAGGAGTGGTTGCGAAGCATGGGAATCGTTCCACATCAGGAGTTTCTGGAAGTGCGGATATTTTTGAGTACTTTGGATATGATCTCAATCAAGAACCATCAAAGATTGTACAAACTCTAGAGAAACATAACATTTGTTTCATGTTTGCACAAAAGTTTCATCCAGCAATGAAACATGTCAGTCCAGCTAGAAAACAATTAGGTAAAAGAACAGCATTCAATCTTCTAGGACCACTATCAAATCCTGCTGGAGTAAAAAATCAACTAGTTGGTGTATTTTCTAATGAATATCTTGATAGATTACCTGCAATTCTAAAAAGAAAAGGTGCAGAAAATATAATGACAGTACGTTCTGATGATGGGATGGATGAATTCTCCACTAGTGCAACTAATCGTGTATGTATTTTGAGAGATGACAAAGTATTGATGAATGCAATTGATCCTGAAGTGGCAGGATTGCACAAATCATCACTGAATGACATTCAGATTAGTACAAAAGAAGATGCAATAAAATCATTTGTTGGTGTTCTAAATAATACAGCTAATCAAGCAATGATTGAGACCACTGCACTAAATGCAGCAGGAGGATTAATTGTTGCAAACATTGCAAATAACTTTGAGGAAGGAGTAGAGCTAGCTATGAATACAATTAAAGACGGAAATGCATTCAAGACTTTGGAAAACTTTGTTGCAGACACTGGAGACATTTCAAAACTAAAGGAGATGATATGATGGCAGAAAATATTCTAAAAAGATTGGTAACTAATTCTCAAACTGCAATTGATGATGGAACATATGACATAGATGCAAATCTACAAAAATCAAACAAAGACCTAATTCAAATTATTAAGAATAATCCTCACCCAACACTACTTACTGAGATAAAATTTGCATCTCCTTCCCTAGGAAAGATTAGAACCCTCACAAACCCAGCAAGCATAGCAAAACAGATGGTAAATGGAGGCTCAAAAGCTCTTTCAGTACTGACACAACCAAATCTATTCCATGGCTCACCAGAATATTTCATGAAGGTCAGAGAAGCAGTGGATGTTCCATTACTCATGAAAGATATCATGATAGAGAATATTCAGATAGATGCTGCAGAAAAGATTGGTGCAGATTACATATTATTGATACAGTCATTGTTTGATCAAGGATTTCTCAAGGAAATTGATGAGTTTATAGAATATGCTTATAAAAAAGAGCTAAAAATTCTTCTTGAAGTTCATACAAAACAAGAATTTGAAAATGCATTACAGACTAAAGCTGATCTTATCGGAGTTAACAATAGAAATTTGGATACATTAGAAATTGATCTGAAAACTACTGAATTAGTTCTAGAGGGACATGAAAAATCAAGGCCTATTCTATCAGAAAGTGGAATTGAGACCATTGAAGACATCCAATATCTAAAAAAGTCTGGAGCAGATGCTTTCTTGGTAGGTTCAAGCATTATGAAAAGCGATAATATTGAAGAACAAGTGAGGAAATTGGTGAAAGCATATTGAAATATCCTAAGAATGGAAGATTTGGGGAATTTGGTGGCAAATACATTCCAGAAACTCTAGTTCCTGCAATTGAAGAGTTAGAAGAGAACTATCTAAAGTTTAAAGACGATAAAACTTTCAAAAAAGAACTAGATTACTATCTCAAAGTGTATGCTGGACGACCAACTCCTCTATACTATGCAAAAAATTTGTCAGAAAAACTGGGCGGAGCTAAGATCTATCTCAAACGAGAAGATTTACTCCATGGTGGAGCTCACAAAATCAACAACACACTAGGTCAAGCACTTCTTGCAAAGAAGATGAAGAAAAAAAGAATCATTGCGGAAACAGGTGCAGGACAACATGGGGTTGCCACTGCAATGGCATGCGCTGCTTTAGGTATGAAAGCCGAAGTATACATGGGGTATAAGGATACAATTCGTCAAAAGCTCAACGTTTTTCGAATGGACATGCTTGGTTGCAAAGTGTATCCCGTTAATTCAGGTTCTAAGACACTGAAAGATGCAATTAATGAAGCAATTCGTGATTGGATTACCAATGTTGAATCAACATACTATCTACTAGGATCTGCTGTAGGTCCACATCCTTATCCAGTGATGGTCAGAGATTTTCAAAGTGTAATTGGAAATGAAATCATATCACAGATGAAGAAAATTAACAGAACACCAGATAGTTTGATAGCATGTGTTGGTGGAGGATCAAACGCAATTGGAACATTCTTCCCCTTAGTTGATTCTAATGCAGAGATGATTGGAGTAGAAGCTGCAGGTCAAGGATTAAAATCAAAATTACATTCAGCAACTTTGTCAGCTGGAACTAAAGGAGTTCTACATGGCATGATGACATATTTACTTCAAGATAAGGAAGGACAAATTACAGAAACACACAGTATTTCAGCTGGATTGGACTATCCAGGTGTTGGTCCAGAACATGCTTACTATAAAGATAACAAACGAATAAAATATCATTCAGCTACTGATAGAGAAGTAATTGATGCATTTCTATTACTAACAAGAACAGAAGGAATCATACCAGCACTTGAATCAGCTCATGCAATAGCAGAGGCAATCAAAGTAGCACGAAAAGGAAAGAAATCAGAATCAATAGTTGTAACACTTTCTGGAAGAGGAGACAAAGACGTTGAAGAAGTACAAAAATATTTGAAGGAAAATGTCAAAAATTAAACAAAAATTTAAAGAACTAAAGGCAAAAAATCAAAAGGCATTGATATCATATATTATGGTAGGATTTCCAAATGAAAAAGCTACAATCATGGCTGTAAGAGGCCTGATAAAGGGAGGAGTTGACATTATAGAATTAGGTTTTCCATTTTCAGATCCTATAGCTGATGGACCTGTAATTCAGAATGCTAGTACCATATCACTGAAAAAAGGTACCAAGATTTCCAAATTTTTTGACATTGTAAAAAAAATTAGAAAAGAAACTGACATTCCACTAGTACTAATGACATACACTAACATTCTATATCGCAAAGGATACCCAAAATTCATCTCAGAAGCAAAAAAAGCAGGGATAGATGGACTCATTCTTCCTGATATGTCAATTGAGGAATCAAAAGAGTATCTAAAAGCAGCAAAAAAGAATGCAGACACAATATTTCTAATATCTCCAAACACTTCAAAAACAAGAATACAAAAGATTTCCAAAGTATCAACAGGATTTTTGTATCTTGTTGCAGTTTATGGAACAACAGGAGTCAAAACGGGAATTAAAAATTACACAATAAAAGCAATCAAAGATGTTAAAAGACAAACCAAAGGAAAAACTCCTGTCGGTGTAGGATTTGGAATCTCAACTCCCAAAGATGTGAAAAGATACATCAAAGCAGGTGCAGATGCAGTAATTGTTGGAAGTGCATATTTGAAATTAATTGAAAAAACCCCACAGAATAAACTAGAGACAAAGATTACGTTTTTTACAAAAAGTCTTAAAAAACAAACTATACTCTAACAAATAAAACGTCAGAGATGGGGCCATCTGCTCAGTAGTGTTGGAAGGGAAGTGTTATTTTATTTATGGCCGCCGTCTAGAAGTTCTCAAAGATGCTACATGAACAAAAATAAAAAACTAGTCCCAAAAATATCTAAAACTCGTTAAAAAAACAAGAAATTTTTTTACAATTGTAAAGATCGCAATTATCAATACATAAACTAATCAAGCCTGTAAACTGCTCTTTCTGCGTGTTATTTTAGTCAAAACATACAAAAGACAGATACTTGTTTCATTAATGTGCAGACGAAGTATATTTTTGTCACAGGTGGTGTGATGTCTGGCCTTGGAAAAGGCGTAACAACTTCCTCGATTGCAAAATTATTACAATTAGCAGATCAAAAAGTCTCTTGCGTAAAGATAGATCCTTATCTAAACTATGATGCAGGAACAATGAATCCAGTTGCACATGGCGAAGTCTTTGTAACAGAAGATGGAGGCGAATGCGACATGGATATTGGAAACTATGAAAGGTTCCTAAACCAAGATATTCCAAAAAGCCACAACATTACAACTGCTCAGGTATATTCTTCAGTAATTGAAGCAGAAAGAAAGGGAAAATATTTGGGAGTGTGTGTTCAGATAATTCCACATGTAACAGATGAGATTAAAAAAAGAATTAGAAGTATCTCAGAAGATGAAAAACTAGACTTTTTGATAGTAGAGTGTGGCGGAACAGTAGGGGATATAGAATCATTACCATTTTTAGAGGCACTAAGACAGATGAGAGTAGAAGAGGGACCACAAGGTGTAATCTTTGTTCATGTGACATTAGCTCCATCACTGGATGTAGTAGGTGAACAGAAAACAAAACCAACACAACACAGCGTCCAAGAATTAAGAAGGATAGGAATTCAACCAGACTTTTTGGCAGTTAGATGCACACTACCATTAGAAGAAAGAACAAAGAAAAAGATTGGAATGTTTACAAATGTAACAACAAAAGATGTTTTATCTTGTCACGATACAAAATCAATCTTCGAAGTACCACAGATGTTGTATGAACAAGGAATTATGGATTCAATGTTTACAAAGTTTGGAAAGGTTGGAATGGTAAATGCTTCAGCTAATTGGGACAAATGGAGCAAGATTGCAAAGAACATGGTCAACCACGAAGACCAGAAAGTAAAGATTGCTATGGTTGGAAAATACGTTACACTTGCAGACAGCTATGTGAGTGTAAATCATGCGTTGAAGCATGCAGGAGCACAAATAGGAAAATCAGTAGATATTGACTGGATAGATTCCGAATCAATATCAGACTATAACATACTATCAAACTTTGATGGAATTTTAGTTCCAGGTGGATTTGGTATTAGAGGTTCTGAAGGAATTATTCAAACTGCAAATTATGCACGTGAGAAAAATATACCATATCTTGGAATATGTTTCGGATTCCAGTTAGCTGCAATTGCGTTTGGAAGGAATGTTTTGAATTTGGAAGACGCAAACTCGGCTGAAATTAAGGCTGATGCAAAAAATCCTGTAGTTGATTTACTTCCTGAACAAAAGAATGTTTCAGATATGGGGGGTTCTCTCAGATTAGGTGCAAATGAGATAACAATTAAAGAAAACACAAATGCACAAAAAATCTACAATACAATGACCATTAGTAAACGCCATAGACACAGGTATGAAATCAATAAAGAGTACATTCCTGAATTTGAAAAAAATGGACTAGTATTTTCAGCTGAAAGTGATGGAGGTAAAAGAATGGAAATGCTTGAAATTCCATCACATAAATTCTATCTAGGCGTTCAATTTCATCCAGAATTTAACAGTAGGCCTGGATTTCCTGAAGAATCTTTTGCGGCATTTATCAAAGCAGCATCTGAAAAATAATTATTTTATCTTTGATATTTCATAGATTTTCTGCCTGGCATCTCTGATTGAGACTTTCTTTTTGACATATCCCTTTTTCAAAAGATGACTTAGGGCCAACCTAACAGTTCTTGGTGGGAGTAATGTTTTGTTTGCCAGATCTTTTTGTGTCAACGCTCCTTCATATTCTAATGTCTTTAGAAGTAATTTGGAGCTGGGAGGCATGCTAAGCAACTCTTCAGCAAGATGTACTTTCTTTGCAAGAGCAGAAATTGCAGTAGAGTCTTTTTTGAGTCGAATGATTTTTGCATGAGGAAAAAATTGGGTACATTCAACAGTTTTGTTTACCTTGTATCTATCCGAACCATCAAGAACAACTTCACAATGCAGTCTTGCATAGATATCAGTAATCTCAATTGAACTGTCATTGGATACAATAATTGGTCTGCGAGTTACATCTAGAGAGTTTACAGAAATTATCTCAAACACAGCTGAATCTTGGAATAATACAGGACCGCCAGCTGACATTGAATATGCAGATGAGCCAATGGGTGTAGATACAATTATTCCATCACTATTATCGTGCCAAACTTCTTCTCCATTAACACTCAACGTATGCTCCATCAACATAGCACTCTTTGAAGAAAACACTGCAACGTCATTAAGTACAGGATAGACGTTTTTGCCGTCAATTTTTACACCAAGTCTGGGAACCTCTTCAATAGTATATTTTTGTTTTTTCAAGACGTTAACATAAGTGGAAAATTCTCTAAGATCTATTTGAGCTAGAAATCCACTTGCTTCACCTTCACTAATTCCCAATACAGGAGTAACAGTATCAAAAGTACTATGAAAATAATTTCTAACTCCTTTGTCTCCACCCAAAACAATAATGCAATCAGCTTGTTTATTCTTGGATTTTGATATTGTGAATGATGTGATTCCAGATTCATTTAGAATTTTTTTAATTGTCTTTGCTGCAGTGTCCGTAGTTCCAGAACCGTAAATGCCTATTTGCACAGAAGAAACAAACTATTCAGTATAATAAAAAAATATTGTCTTGGAAAAGACTAATCTTAATTCTTCAAAATTACACGCCTAAAAATCTGCCTAGAATTATATCTCCATAGAATAATTGAATGATAAATCCACCCAAGCCTATTCTCCACATCAATATTACAAATGGTGCTATAATTAATGCAAATCCAATTGTCAGTAGATTAGAAACAAGATCAGGATCTATAAACAAAAGTAGGAATCCTACACTTCCAAACCCTATCCAATAATAATCGTGAATTTCTCTTTTTCGAAAATCAATAATCGAACCAACAATTAACATTGTTAATGCTAATCCTATTCCAATCATGTTGTAATCTGTTAAAATTAGAAGAGATGTTAAAGGAATTTGTGTTCAAAATGGACTACAAGTCTCTGAATTTTACTAGATTGTAAAAGTAAGATGCATTTGTCTGAATTGTCCCCTTTTTAGGAATTTTTTGTAAACCAACATTCTTTGAATCAAGGGCGGCCTGAGCAGCACCACCTGCAAAGCAAAGTGCCCACAAAAAGTCCTTTTCTTTGAGCATGGTACAACAAAATGTTGAACAAAAAATATCACCAATTCCAGTGGTGTCATGAATTATCTTGTTTGGAAGAGTAATAGAATAAATTTTACCTTTAACCAAAAGAGACACATCCGTTTTATTTGTTAATAGTACATATTCAATTCCTTTTTTCTGTAGGGCCAACATCATTTCATCATGAGAGCCATTAACAACTTGTTGACTTTCATCAGGATTAATCTTTATTGCATTGATATTTGATAAGTCAAGATTATTGTTTGTCAAAATAATATTATTTTGAGAATCTTTTTGTCTCAAAAAACCTTGAGGATCAACGAAAACAAAGTTAGAGTCATTCTTAATTTTTTTAAATGTATCATCAGAAATTTCATGATATACTGGACTTACAATATGTCCATCAGCATTAACACTGGAATAATCTATCGAATCACATTCATTTTCAAGTTTAAGAGTTCTATCTGAACCGTTAATGGAAATAATAAATTTGGTAGTGTTTTTTTCTGATTCAGAATTTATAAAATTTATTTTCTGTTCAATGAGATATTGTTTTGGGAAATCAGGGCCAAATTTTGTAAACAAGTCTACATCAAATTTGAATTGTCTTGCTGTAATTCCACAATAACAAGCAGATCCGCCAATTTGTTCATAATTACGATTATTAATTGTAATTGTATCAATTGCACAATGAGCAAAAACAGCTAACTTCATTTCTATTCATTACTATGACAACAGATTTAGTTTTTTGCATTAATTTTATCAAAACAGTTCTGACAGAGGATCTTTCCTTTTAGTATTACCAGTTCAACGCCTGAAGTAAAGCAAACTTGACAGAGGCCACGCATTACAATCATTAGAAATTATTCGATCTAGAATTAAAACATAAAGTAGTTTTCATCCATGTTTTAGGCGTAAATTTATCAATTTTGTTGAATTATCTGCAAGAATATAAGTAGGCAAATTAATTTGTGCTCATGCCACTAAAGCGCGCAAGTAGAGGACGAACAAAAGGAGGAAAAGGATCATCTGGAACAGTTCAATGTACCAACTGTGGACAAACTGTACCAAAAGATAAGGCAAAAAAAGTCACAGCAAGACTAAATCTAGTGGAGCATACATTAGCAAAAGAGCTACGTGCACAAGGCGCATACATTGCATCACCAACAGTTTTGAAATGGTATTGTATTTCATGTGCAATTCACTTTAAGATTCTCAAAATCAGATCTGCAGATAATAGAAGAAAACGCGGAAAACTACGATAGTATTATTCGTTAATGTTTTTTGCAGTTACAACCATTCTTTGAATTAAAGTAATTCCAGCAATTACTATCACAATCATTACTGCAATCTCCATGTAACCAATTATTCCAATTATTGCAATCACCAAAAGTCTTTCTGCTCTTTCACCAATACCTACTCCCTGAAGTTTTATGTTAAGAGCATCAGACTTTGCTCTTGCATAGCTAACTAGTAATGATAGGGTTATTGCAAGCAAAACTAGATAAGGTTCAGCATATCCACCAACCAATATTCCTAAAAATATTGCAACTTCGGCAATTTTATCAAACATAGAGTCAAAGTAAGACCCTTTTTTCGAGGTCTTGCCAGTAACTCTAGCCACCTGCCCATCAACCATATCAAAGAATCCTGAAACAAGTAACAGAATTCCTCCAATTATTAATCCAAATTCAATTCCTAAACCATACACTACTGCAGATATCAGTGCAAACGCAAGACCAACACAAGTCCAAAAGTTTGGAGATAGTCCTGTAGATGCAAATCCTTTTCCTATCTTTTCAAGTGTAGGTGCAAGCGTTTCACGCAGATTATTTAACACGTGATAATCCCAACATCACTAGCTAATAAAGGGAACAGGAACAAAAATGAGGTAAAATCAAGTCAAAATTTACAAAACTAGGCTTGACATTACCAATCAATTCTAAATGTCTGTCCTTTCAAAACTGACTCTAAATTCCATATTACTTTGATATTATCACCATCTTCCGTAATCACTGGTTCAACATTGGATTCTGTTTTTGCATCAGTTTCTTAATTGACATTAGATAGAATTGGTTTTTTGATTGAATCACTTTTTGGGTATGTCAGACCCAACTCAAACTTGCCACAATCAATCAAAAACGCATTTTCATAATATCTTTCAGGTTCTTCAGTTTCACATTATATTGTATACCCACGAGCTTTCTCTCCTTTGACAATGGGTTCAATAAATCCTGTGGTAAACTCTTTGATGTCAGGTTTATTCATGCTAATACTAGAGATTTTCATTTCTCGATTGTTTTCATCATATGTGTATACTTTAAGATCATCTAGAGAATATTTTTCAACATCAGTTGCTATTCCGTGTAGGACATCTTTAATTGGTTCATCAGAAATGTTTTCAGTTTCATAAAATCGTTTGTGATGGACTAACATTGTTTTTGGGTCTTACTGTAAGATGAGCTTTGATTTGGGAATACAAAGTAGTATGTTAAAGTCTGAGAATTTCTTTGCCCCACTTGCTTTTTTGTGCTTCACCTTTGGTTGGATGTTTTGGATTTCCAAATGTTTTACCATCATATGCTGAATAAATTAATAATGTCATTCCATGTTTAATGGTAAAGTCATGTACTGGTTTGATGATACTAGCATAGTCATCAGATAACTCTCTTAGGTCTTCAGCTAATCTAGGAGTCATTAAGATGTGACCATCATCTCCAAAGTCCATTACACGTCTGCATAAAATAATTCCAGGTCCCCAGATGTTTTTGTTGCCTACAATATCTTCTATTACAAAACAATTTCCAGCATGCAATCCTATTCTTATTCGTACAGTTTCAGAAGGAATCTTTGATTTGTTATATTCTGCTAGTTTTTCTTGTAGTTCTGTTGACAATAACAATGGATATTCTGGGCCTTGCAAAAATCCTAAACACAACCATCTCCTGTAGGCAAGACAGGATCTGTTGCAGAGAGATTCCTTACGCGGTTGAAAAACGGATTTCACGGAACCAGAATCAGACATGAAAGGCGTTCAGAGAACTATCTTGCATTTGTTTGCTTGGCATCAATTATGACGTATTGGAGAGTATTGGGATAAGTTGGCTCATATTATTTAACATTGATTTTTAGATGATTATATTCACAATTTAGAGATCAAAAATGTCTTAAACTGTTTATTCGGTTTTGGTGCACTGTCACAGATAAACAAAAAGATAGTTTAATTTATTGGTTTTATTCTTCCTTAGCTGGTTCTTCCTTAGCTGGTTCTTCCTTAGCTGGTTCTTCCTTAGCTGGTTCTTCCTTAGCTGGTTCTTCCTTAGCTGGTTCTTCCTTAGCTGGTTCTTCCTTAGCTGGTTCTTCCTTAGCTGGTTCTTCCTTAGCTGGTTCTTCCTTAGCTGGTTCTTCCTTAGCTGGTTCTTCCTTAGCTGGTTCTTCCTTAGCTGGTTCTTCCTTAGCTGGTTCTTCCTTAGCTGGTTCTTCCTTAGCTGGTTCTTCCTTAGCTGGTTCTTCCTTAGCTGGTTCTTCCTTAGCTGGTTCTTCCTTAGCTGGTTCAGGTGTTGATTCTAGTTTTTTCTTTTTGCGGAACAAGTCAATGAATCCCATTAGTGATTCTTTGTCATTTTATCTACAATATAATCGGTTCTGGCATATTTTGGTGATCAGATCGCTATTTTGCATCAGAACCAATGTAGATTTAATAGATAATTGGTCGCCATATTTTTAATATATGAAAATCTCTGATCGCATATGAGAAAGATTGTATTCATATTTGTGTTATTATTAATTGGTATTGCTCCATTAATTATTCCATCATACTCTGAATATATCTCCCCAAAAAAACAGCTAGAATTAGGCATCTTACCTGAAGATATACAGTGCAGAGAGAATCGTATCTTGGTAGATCGAGGCAATAGCAGAACAGTAGCATGTGTTACAGAAAAGACAGCAGAGAGAATGGACTGGAGTATAATCAAGACAGAGTTTACAAATGATAAACTCATAGATGATAAAAAAGACACAGATTCTAATACAGATGTGCATGAAACACCGACTGATACAGCAACACCGACTGATACAGCAACACTAGCTACTGCAACTACAGCAAACAACCCAGCAAAAGAATTTGTAAAGTTTCCAATAACTTCTGATGTAGAGTTTTCGGGAGAAGAGTACGGATATTATGATCCACAAACACTAAGACGTCCTGCACCCAGAGCAGTATCTGAGACATTTTCAGGTGACCTCTATGACATTCCACAAATACTGCAAAATAATGCAGCATCCCTATCTGAGGGAACAATCACACCACACACATTACTTGCAAATGTCATTACATCAAATTCAACGCATGTCAATACAATTGACTATAGACAGTGGATGCCATCTACAATACCCGCAGGCTTTGAACTAAAGTGGATCACAGTTACCCAACCTGGATGGTTTGGCGGTGCTAGTGGAGAGAGTGGGAGCCTTTACATTAGTTATTTTCCAAATACGGTAACCATCACTCCTGATATGATGACATATGAAATATCAGACATTGCTTTAATTGAAATCTTTGTCAGGACAACTCCATACAAGGAAGTTCCTATGTTACAAAGCACAATAGATAGAATAACTAAAAACGGAGCCAGTACACAAGTGTTAGTTGAGGAAAGGCATGGCGGAACCTACGTAACACTTGTAGAATCACCATCTAATCCAAATGTTAAATCTGTTACACTATTTACCAATACATTGGAGCTAAATGTAGGGGGGAAAGGTGTTCCACTGGAGACATACGAGGATATATTTCTAGATATATTTGAGCGGCAGTGATTATGCCATTATTGCTCATTGTGGTGCTAGTTGCATTTGCAGCAATTACAGTTTATGACGCATCAGCACAATGTAGTGATCCTCACTGTTATGCAACAACAACTACTGGAATTACGTTTGGCTCAGAATTCCAGGGATTGCGATACAACATTGAGATTCCAGACTTGTATATCGATGAGCAGGCCTGTGAGGAGATGGGCGCAGTAGTTACCGGCTGGGTACATCTAGAACAGAGCAATGTACAAGAACAATGGATTGAAAACGGCATAACTGTAGGCTGGATTGATCCACCTGATAGTCAGGGTAGATGTGTCACAATTGAATCTGCATACTATGCATATTCCAGAGCTTTTGAAGAGGATGAGCGTATCTACATTGAGGATATTACAGATCCGCATGGCGATACAATAGGAATAGAGAAAAGATTTGCAATAGAGAAAAATAATTCAGGAACATGGAATTTGTACTATGGAGACCGCAGAGCACTAGGACTAATCCCGCCATCTCCTCTGAATTTTGAAGCAGACAGAGTACTAAATATTGACTTTGGTGCAGAAGGAACAATCTCTCCCGTTACCCAATATTCCACAATACCTAGTACTCGCATTACTGAGGCTCAATACAAAGACGGCAACACTTGGATGGATGTGCCAACAGGCACCACTACACTTGAGAATGTACGTGAAGGCTACTCCATTGATGTATGTGCACCTGGAACCTTTGGTGCAGGGGCTGCAACCTTAGACCTCCCATATCTGTCATAAATCTAGAGCCGAATGTGCACCTGGAACCTTTGGTGCAGGGGCTGCAACTAGGGCAGACTGTGGTTTCCTTGCAGTACCAAACACACCGCCATTATTACTTACCAATCATAACGTTACAGTAAATGGCCCGCCAATCATAATACCTATAACTACAACTGACGCTGACCTTGATCACATTTCATTTAGTATTGGCAGTTATCCATCTTTGGGAATACTAGATACAAACGCTTTACCCAACATCACTCCTACCTCAAGCCAGATAAGGTATACTCCTCGTAGCATTGGGTTTGACTCTTTTACATATACCGCAACTGATGGAAGAGACGGCCATACCACCACAGGTACCATACACATAGATGTGCAAAGCATCACAGCTACTGGTTCTGGAGTTTCAGATTCGTTTGATAACGGATTGGGCTTTTGGAGCATAATTGCAGATGCACAGATTCCACCTGACACACATGACTATGACACATGGCAGATAGTATCTGGTTCTGAATTTGATGGACGAGAAGGAAATGTAGTACGCTCCAGGGATTGTGATGTGGCGTGTATCATGACATTTAACGAGTTTGACATATCTGGTTTTGCCAACCCAAGACTGGAATTTGATAGGTGGCTTGATAATTCTCTTGATGGCACTGAAAGAAATCGACCTCCACATGACTATGTCCTAGTTGAGGTGTATGATGGAACTACTTGGAACCAGATAGAATTGTGGGATAGTGGGCGTGACTTTGATGGCAACTGGCATACTCAGACATATGATATTTCTGCATGGAGAGACGATGACTTTAGTGTAAGGTTTACTGCCCAAGAAAATGGAAACACAGAAGATGTGGTGATTGATAATTTTGCAATCTATGATTTGAGCATACCAAGCACAATAACTGACGTTCTAGCAACTGGCACATCCTCATCAGTTGTCCTCTCATGGAGTCCGCCATTTGATGGCGGCAGTGACATCATACACTATATCATTCAAAGGCAGACTGGAGCTGGCTCATTTGTAACACTGGAGAATAGTTATGGCGATCACACCACAAATACCTACACAGACAGTACAGTAACAGACAACACACAATACACATACAGAATTCAGGCAAGAAACTCGCAAGGAATAGGAGAGTATTCTAACCATTCCACAACAACTACTCTCATTGGAGTACGATCTCCTGCAATTCAACCAATAAATGATCTTACACTACCAGTAGTCGGAAATATGCCTCTTAGGCAGATCCTCCGACATCATACGGTTGACCCGCCATCCTGCATAATTCCAACGCAGCCATTGCCGTAGCATATGCGACAAGTGCCAGGGTTACCCGATCATAATTTGAATCTGTTCGGTACTGCTCCACTGCCCATGCATTGTACATGAACATCGAGACGTGAAACATGATTCCCCTAAATGACGCATTGCGGCTTGTTGTCCTCGGACGCACCTGCTCGACCTGCTTGTATCCTGTCTCTATTCCCCACCTACTCTTGTACTCATCTGGAAGCGTCTCAATCTCTTCTAATGCCTTGGCTGGGGAAAGGTTGGTGGCAAAGACATTGTATCTTTCCGTGATGTCAGCATCAGGATCGTCTATCTTTTTTGATGGCGTGATTATCAATGTAAATGTGGCAGACTGACCTGCTGCGTTTCTGATGGCGTACTGTGAGACTGCCTTGCGTGATTTATCGTGGTGCTCCCGTATCATCCTCTTTATCCCCGCGTTCTTGACTGCAGGCATCAGGAACTTGCATCTATGTTCTGATACAAGATTGATTATTTCAGTAGAGTAGAACTCGCGGTCCATCAGCAGCAGCCGGGCCCGTATCCTGTAACCCTTGAGTTTTTGTACGAATTTACGCACAAAATCGGCATCATCCACGCTGCGCGTTACCTGCATGCACTCCAAAATGGCAGGAACCCGTTCTGCTACCACATGCATTGTTGCGTAACACTCGAACTTACTTGTACCGCCCTTTGGTTTGGATCTTGTCAAATGTGACATGTTGTCCTTGTCATGCCTTGGTATCAGGTGCTTGTCTATTGCTACTAGTACGCCTCCCTTGTATCGGCATGTATTCTTGGCAAGTCTTGCGGTGCGTGTGAGCATGTCCCTGCAGAGTTTGTCTGCACTGCCTGATCCCAGCGAGTTTATCCTGTTGCGAAACCACTTGGGTGATGGCATCTTCTTTTCTGCGTGCTTGAGAAGCCTGATTGCTTCCTCGGAAGCTATGTTGGATTCAGACATCTTCATCAGTATGGCTACAAACTCGCTTACCCCATATTGAGCATTCTTCCTAGTAGAGAATCCTATGGATGAAGACTCTAGTATTGCTGACAAGGTATTAAGTATCCTTTCTCCAATCTTGTTACGGTGTACCTGCCCACCTTTTTGCACTAACACTAAGGTGGGTAAGGGCACTGTAGATAATAGATCTGTATGATCGAAAAATGTTAACGCATCAGAGAGCATCTGTTGGCTGGTTTTATGGGGACATTTCCGACTACTGACTACCTGCTGGCGGCTCTTACTCTCAAAGCATATTTGCATCTGATGAGAATGGCGATACCTTGAGCTTTACTGTAAGTGGTCCTGACTTTGTAACAATATTTAAAATAAATGACAGACAGGCACTGTTATTTGTAAACTCTTCTTCAGCATAGAAATAATTCATTTTGGTAATTGATTTTTCTAAAGCTTGTGGATCAAGTGGTTCTCCAAGAAACTTTTCTTTTATTGCATATGTAGCAGATTCGCCATCAGTTGTTTCAGTAGGAATTGAATAGACCAAATCATCTTTGTAACCAAAACATCTCCTGCAAAAGTTTTTGCATAGAATTTGATTTTCTCGTCCCCTTGACCTTGATTTTCAATAAATGGGACTCCAACCTTGCTTAATTGGTCTTCATTAATATCGGCGATCGTAAATTCTACATCAGAAATTTTGTCTTCTGTTTCAGATTGATATTGAATGCCAAGTGGCACTAACAGTAGTAATCCAAGTGCTAAAAGTACACACCATATTTTTTCATCCTATGCCCAAAAATTTAAGAATAAATTTGCTTAAAAGTGCTTTTTGAGGTATTAGAACAATAATAACACATTTTGGGCAATTATTAACATAATATTACTGATTTTGTGATAAATTCATGGCTATCATGGTCGACATTATCTTAGCTGCAAGAGATGCAGTAGATCCGTTATCATGGTATGGGTTAAGTTCCATAATATCTACGCCAGTTACCCTAGTCTCTTTGAAAGAAGAGATCAGGTCAAACAGCTCTCTAGATGTAATGCCAACAGCTTCAGGGTTTCCTACACCAGGTGCAAATGCAGGATCCAGTACATCAAGATCAAAACTAGAATAAATTGAATCAAAAGTAGATACATAGTCTTGTAATAGTTGTGGTCCTTTGCCTTCTCGAATTTCTTTGTCAGAAATTGTTTTGATATTATTTTCTTTCAAGAATGCCAGCTCTTCTTTTACAAATGCCCTAGCTCCAACATGTAAAATATTTTCAGGGCCTCTTTCTTCAACTATTCTTCGGAGATAAGATGCATGACTTAGTTTAATGTCTGCAAATTCATCTCGTAAATCATAATGGGCATCAAATACAACATAACCAGTATCTTTTGGAAAACTAGTGTATGTGCCATAAGTGATAGAGTGTTCTCCGCCTAAAATGAATAGTTGTCTTTGTTTTGCTAAGAGTTCAGTGGTAATTTTTTTTACCATATCAATCATTTCAGATGCAACTACGGTATGTCTAGTGTTTCCTAAATCTTCAATATTTACAGTCTCTAAATCTACTTGGAGTTCAGGATGAAAGATCTCAATATTGTTAAACGCATCACGAATTGCGCCAGGTCCAAATCTACATCCAGGTTTGTAGGAGTGAGTAGCATCAAAAGGTATGCCAAGTATAGTTGCTGCAGGTTCAGAATTATCATCAGAAGATGTAATCAATGGAGTATTGTCTAGGTACAAATCAAGATAGCTCATTTTTTACACCATCAATGGGGGTCTCTTTGAGAGATGTTTTGATAAATTCAAACCAGTAAAAGGTTTTCCTTGAGTTTGCTTATTGATTTCATCTAAGAAATCATTAAATGGTATCTCCCTGACGTCGCCTGTCTGTCTGTCTCTAATGCTAAGTTTTTCAGAATTTACTTCTTTATCACCAATAACCAAAATGTATCTAATCCATTCCTTTTCTGCTTCACGTATTCTTTTTCCAATGCTTTCATTTCTATCATCAATATCTACGCGAACGTTATTACTAGAAATTTTATCAGTCAAGGTTTCACAAAAGTCATTGAACTCTTCTTTTAGTGGGATTACTCTAACCTGTGTTGGTGCTAACCACAATGGATATTGTGGCTTTCTTCCTTCTTTCGAGTCTTTTGCAGCTTTTTCTAATAATGCATAAAGAATTCTTTCAATTGCCCCACTGGGAGAGTTATGCAAGATTATAGGATGTTGTGTACTATTATTCTCGTCAACAAATTCAATTCCATATCTACTAGCATTTTCTACATCAATCTGATCTGTAGAGAGAGCAGACGCCTTTCCCATATTATCAATAAAGTTAAACTCCCATTTTAGAACAAAGTAAAAGAATTTCTCCTTCCACATTTCAACTAGTACTGGCTTACTATGTTTCTTGACTAGTTCCTCGATTACAGATTTATTTTCATTGTAAAAGTCTTCGGTGAATCTAATTGCCATCTCATAGTCAGACTCATCAATACCCAATTCTTGAAGAACACTTTGAGATAGATCAAATCGTATCTTAATCTCATCAACTGCTTGATTCATATCTTGACAGAACGCATGACAGTCAGGCATTGTAAACGCTCTGAGTCTTCTCAAGCCAACAAGTTCACCTGATTGTTCTCGTCTAAAGCTATACCTTGTTAACTCGTAGAGTTTGAATGGTAAGGTCTTGTATGACAATTGATACTGATTTGCCATTAAAAATTGGCCAAAGCAAGCAGCAAATCTCAAAAAGAGTTTTTTTCCATCTGAATCAATATTGTATTGTCTTGCCGGAAATCTGTTAAAGTAGCTAACCATGCTTGGATGATCTGAATCGTACATGATTGGGGTTTCAACTTCATAGCCGCCATATTCCTTTACTTTATCAGTTACATAAGATTCAATCAAAGATTTCATCAGACGGCCATTAGGATAGAATCTCAAGTTACCAGAATCGGAAGCTGGTTCGTAATCTGCAATGGTCATCTTCTTCATTAACGCAACATGTGGAGGAGGTTCATCTACATGACATTGTTTTACAGATTCATATTTTGCCAAAATTTCTAATTTTTTGTGATTTGAGAAATCAAAATCAGCAATGTTAGTCATTGTTCCATCAGGAGACATTATCTTCCAATAAGAACAGATTTTGGACTCACCTTTTAGAGCATCAGATGTAATTTCTTTATTATCTTTTGAATCTTTTGTGATTACTTTAGAGCTTTCAGCTAGTGGATGTCCTTTTACTTGTACGTTGTAAGATTTTGTCCAGCCAAACGGAGAATGAGACACTTCAAGATCAGATGCGTTATCTTCCATCTCTCTTAGTAATGTAATGGCAACAGATGGTTTTGCAAGATTAGAGCTAAGATGAGCGTATGGGTATAACAATAATTTCTTACAACCAATTTTCTCCATAGAATTTTTTATTTGAGATATTGCATTTTGTGCTACTGAAGAATCATCACCGTCTTCCATTGCAACAAATGCAACCACGATTTCCTCAAATCTTTTAGTTTCAGGGCTTTCAATATCTTCGGCTGATTGGATCTCCTTTTTTGTTGGAGTGTACTCAATACTATCACAATGCAGTTGCAATATACGCATAATTTCAAACAGAAGACACAATTGAATTAAATGTTTACTAAAAATGTAAAATATTGAATTTTTTTTATGTTGTTTTCTGACGTAAAGAAATTATTGAGCGTAAAATCAAGCCAGATATTCCTAAATTTGAAGTCACAAATTCAGCTGCCCTTGAGAGAGGTTCTTCTCCACGGAATCCTTCATCATAAATCATTTCAACAGAACCTTTGTCAGTCTCAACAAAAGAGGTTATCAAAGAATAGTCACCCAATTTTTCATCCGTTCTTTCATTGTAAAGGCGTAATTCCACTTTAGAAACTGTAAAACCATCTTGGATAAAATTTCCAGAGAAGAGTAAAGTCTCAACATCATCAGGGGTTCTGTTTACTCGCTGTGGATCATGTAAATCAACTATATTCATTTGATATTATTTCAGATTATTCCTAATTAAGTCATATTTGCTTAAAAATTCACAATTATACATTCCACACAAAGAATCCTTTAGTAAGTATTATTTACAGCAAAAAATTAATTTGTAAAAGTGGATCCACACAAATTTCATGGCAACGATATTCCTCACATAAAATTACACCCAGAGATGACTATCGAAGATTTAGTCAATGTGTTTGCAAGTTCAGGATTTAATGGAAGAAGTCTTGGGGAGGCCGCTAAACTTTATGCAAAGATGATCAAAGAAAATGCAACAATTTGTCTCACAGTTTCTGGTGCATTGACACCTGTTGGGTTTGGAGGAATCATTAAAACATTAATCGAGCGGGGATTTGTTGATTGGATTATTACAACAGGAGCTAACGTCTATCACGAAGATCATTTTGCGTGGGGCTTGCCTGTTAAACAAGGAGATTCTAATGCGGATGATATGAAATTGTATGAAAATGAAATTGTTAGAATAAGAAATGTGTATATCAAATTTTATGAAACATTGGAAGCAGAGGATCAAGTAATTCAGAAAATGTTTGGAGGTGACTTTCCAGAAAAATCATTCACAACTGCGGAATTTTGTAATTTAATGGGAAAGATGAGTAAAGAAAATGCAAAACATCCTGAAAAGAGTTTCATTACAACAGCATACGATTATGACGTTCCAGTATACATTTCCACAATAAAAGATTCATCACTAGCGTTGAATTTGGCAGTTCACAGGTTACGAGATAAGACATACAATCTAGACTTTGTTAGAGAGATTCTTGAACAAGCAGCAATTCTTTATGGTTCAAAGAAGTCAGGTATTTTAGAATTAGGAGGAGGGGTTCCAAAGAACACAGCTCAACAAACAGGTCCTCTATTGGACCAAATTCTAAGACGAAACGATGGAGGACAAGATTATATTATTCAGATTACAGATGCGCGACCAGACACTGGAGGACTGTCTGGTGCAACACTGCAAGAAGGAAAGAGTTGGGGCAAGGTTCAAGATGCACATCACGGAATGGCAACAGTTTATGCCGATGTAACAATTGCATTTCCGATTCTTGCATTATATGTTATAAGTAACCAAAAAACAAGAAAACCAAAACGACTTTACAAAAAATTAGGCAAGTTATATGATAAGTTGAGTGATGATTATTTCAATAATACAGCAAACAATGTTACAAAATCAAAAAGGAAAAACTAAAACTTGTCATATCTAGCACGTTCAAGATCTCGGTCATCTTTTGATTCTTTTTTCCATTCTTTGTAGTGTTCTTTACAAAGAACTGTTTTTTTGCCTGTGGAATTGACACGAAGTCCTGCACGTTCAACTTTGGCAGTATTAAGAGAACGAGCACCATCTTGATCACATCCTTCAACATTGCATTTTGCGCCTTTTGACACAACTCCCATATCATTAGACAAGCAAGATGTTATTTATATTTGAAAATAACTTGAATTTTTTGAATTTCTGATAAATAACGGTTCAAAAGGATACTATTCATCGTTTATAAGAGGAATATTTTTTTCTCAAATTATGGGTGGAGCAAAGAAACCAACTGCTGCGAAAAAAGACAAGCCAGAAAAAGCTAAAGATTCAAAGAAATCAAAGAAAGGCAAAGGAGAAGGCGGACCAAAGAAAGCAGAGATCGTAGTCACAATAAACGAACAGCAAGCGATGAAAATTATTCAAAACTCCAAAGTTATCACAATTCAAGATCTTGCAAGACAGACAGGAATTAAAATTTCTGCTGCAAATGCATTTTTAAGAGAATCTGCAAAGAAAGGTACTGTTAAACGAGTTGGTGGTTATTCAGGACATCATTTGTATCAAGCAGTTTCTTCATAGATACGAAATACATCACCAGATTTAACATCCTTTAACGCATCAATATTACCACTCAATTTTCCAATAGGCGTCATAGTTTTTCCAGATTTTACATCATTGATAAAAAAACAGATGCTTCCTGATGAAGGCAAGAATGAAACATCACCTTTTTTGAATTCGGTTCTTGCTCTTTCAATTCCAGAATCAATACTAGTTTCAAAATACAAAGTACTTTGTCCGAAAAGATGAGCATGCCCTTCTAATGGCAAAGATCTCATTATAGTTCCAACAGTTCTTGGAGATAAATGACGTTTGAGATCACAAGGAATTTTAGATTTTCCTTGAATTTCTAAAATTAGTTGTTTTCGTGAGACTGACTGCGTACTCAATCTGTACTTTAAAATGATTAGGTTATATAACGTAATATGCCACGGTATCGTCGTTTAAAGTAACCACGTTTTACATTGCAGGCCGTTGTTTTTAAAGGGCTAGAACAAGCGATGCAGTTGGACGCGTAGATCCAGCTGGTTTCCATATCCAAGGCTTGGGCCCAGTATAGGAACTAGAACAAGCGATGCAGTTGGACGCGTAGATCCAGGAAAACTTGGACGATGATACGTGGCACTTGGAGGAATACTTGCTGTCGGCTCTGCTCAAAATTGTGGATCAGATCTAATTCAACCCGGCACTGTCCATTTTTGGTGATCTGACTCGTATTGATTATGGGATTCGGCTCTGGTAAATCTAGGTGATCTACAGTTCTTGTTGGTCAAAAGTGAGCTTTTTAGATCTTCTCCCGATTCAGACTCGCACAGCCCAGGCCAATGCAGTCTGGCTGTTCAAAAGTGATCTGCCTTCTGACTTGCCGTTCAAAAGTGATCCGCAGACCCTGCTGTTAAATTTTTGTGATCAACAGTCAAGCCTCTTCTGAATGCCCAAAAGGACTGACTTTTCAGTCATTTTTTTGCGGTTCTGCCCAGTGCGGCGCTTGGGGTTCCTTGAGAGTTTGTTTCTGCACCTATGGCAGTTTGGCTGCGTGATTATCCTGCCATTGGATTTTCTGTATCCGATGAGTTCAACCACGGTCTGCGTGGTAAGTGCTGCCAGTCCGCACCTGTTGCACACCTCAAATGTCTGCATCGGCATTACCGCACCCATATTGTCCTCGCGCCTCCTGTTCATGTTCATAATAGACGGTATCTCGCGCCTCCACTCCTTTCTCTCCGGTACGTATTCAAACCCACACTCTGTCTGAAGCTTCCTGTCTATCTTTGCAACCATGCTTTTTGCAGTCCGCTTCTTGACGGCTATGGCCACCGTCTTCCTACCCCGTATGCCGACGCGGAGCCTGTCCAGCATCCTCGGACCGAGCTTGAAGATAAACGACTTGTCATACCCCCACGATTCTGTGAGCAACTCGTTAAAGTTGGCAAACCACTTTGGGTATCCCCCCTCCATGGCCGGAGTCATGTTTACCATGTTTGCCTGCCCCTGCCTGACTGTCCTGAACTTTCTCAGGGAGGAATGCGGCTTGATGAAGTTGTGGTTTATGATGTTGTAGCTGATAACGTGGTCAGAATGGTACTCCCCGTACCCGGACATTATGTCCATATTCCTCTTTATGGTCGACCATGCGCTCTCGATTCTGTTGTTGTGGTTGGGAACGCCGTTTGTGGGTTTTTTCGGCTTAAAGTGGAGTTCGCTCTGGTTTTTTGCGCGCACCAGTATGTGGTTCAGCTTCCCGCCCTGCTTTTCAATGTCCCCGGTAAGCCTTCGGATTGCGGGCTTGTATGCCAAGTAGCAGTCAGTTATGATGTTTGTGGGCATGCCTGCCACGACGGTGGCCATCTTGACGAGGCGGTAGATGTCCTTGTTGTCTGGACGCTTGTCGGTGATGATGTAGTGTATGACCAGTCTCGTCTTCAGGTCGACGACTGCCGTAAGCCATTTCTTTTTTGCACTCCTCTTTGACCTTTCTGACCTTGCGCGCAGCCTCTCCCATTCCTTCTTGAATTCGGGATCCTTTAGAAGCCCGTACTCCCTTGCCTTCTCCTCGATTGTCCTCATCTGGGAGAGGATCTCGGGGTCTGCCTCATGCCACCACCCGCGTATGTCCATTGCCGTCTCGTCTATCCCCCACACGCTCCCATACTCTAGGCAGCAGAGTATGTCGTCTGTGAACATCTTTGCGTACTGGACGTGGTTCTTTGACCAACTGAGTATGGTGGGGTGCTTTATGACGTGGCCCCAGTCTATAAACATCTTGAGGCACGTCTGCCTTGAACTCATCCCGAGTATGATGTTGTCCAAGATGCTGCCCATCTTTTTGATCTGCTGTCTGTCCGTTTCTGGATTCCTGACAATGTAACTCTTCTTGCACTTGTTGCACATGTAGCGCGTGTCGTTCTTGTCTGCCCTGGATATCGTCCTAAAGTCGTCGCCGTGCCCGCAGTAGCACGACTTTGGCTTTGAGGATTCTATGCCGGTACTCTGTGGATAGTACCTTGTCATGGTCTTGCCCAATTACTGGATCAGGCTATGGGAAGTTTAAGACCTTTTTGCCGCCGAGGGCAGAGTGTAATATATGAAAATCATGTCGCCCCCTGTCTGGGTCGTCAGTCATTGATATCTGCCTCCATCCATCTGGAATTCTGCTGTCTTATCTCGTCGGTAGCCCTCTTGTTGCGGAACGCCATCAGCGGCGTCTCGTAGTTGTCGATGTCCAGTGAAAAGTGCAGCCTGTCCGTGTTGTAGTACTCGACATAGTCGTCCAGCCCGTCATAGTGCCATATTTCCTCCTCGATGCTCCTGTGGAACCTCTCCAGTTTTCCGTTGGTCTGCGGGTGATACGGTCTTGAATTGATCAGCCCTATGTTGTGGTCCAGCAGCTCGTTCTCAAAGAGGGTCGGAGTCCAGGTGCCTGTCTGCCTCTTGCGGCCGCCCCTGCCGACGAAGCACGAGCCGTTGTCGGACAGGATGGTCGCCGGCACGTCGAACCTGCCGACTGCCTGCCGGAGCACCGCCACCGCGTTCTCTGAGGTGGCCTCCTTGAACAATGCCGCGCCCGTAACGCACCTGGAGGCATCATCAAGATACGTGATCAGGTTCAGATCCTTCATGCGCGGATCCTTCATCACATGCCAGTCAGTATGCCACATGGCATTCGAGTACAGGCGCTCGTACCTGACCCACTTGCGCTTCCTCGACTTTGCCGGGGAGTCGATGACCAGGCCGTTGGACTTCATTATCTGGTATACGCGGGAGTAGCTTATATCGTGTCCCTCCTTCCGAAGCCTCTTGGCTGTCCGTAGCACACCCTCCGGCTTGCGTCCGTGAACGTCTAATACCATATTGGTTTCCTCGTCGGGCGGTGGGAGATCTGCCGGCCGTCCTGCAGGCTGCTGGACGTGGATCGAACCGGTCCTGTTGAATTCGGCCCACAGCCGCTGCACATGCCTCTGGGTGACGTTGATCTCTTCTGCGACCGTCTTGGTGTCTTTGCCCTTCTCCAGCTGCCTGACGGCGTATCGGATGGCCTTGTCGGTCAGGCGTATTGGCATGGGATGCCTGGACTTGTGTAGTGTAAAATACTCTTGGGCAGTACGCCGGACTCTTGGCGCGCGACATAATTTCCGTACAATAGAGGACTAGAGCATAATGCCGATACCTTTTAATTAATTACGGTCAATGTTGTGAATAGGTTGGTTCGGCAATGCTACTCTTTTTGCACTAGACAAAATTATACTGTAAAACGTGTGATACCCCATGTCTAGCGAAGTATCTTTCTGGCTGCACTCAGTCACCGTTGTCGTTATCGCCAAATTTCACAACCCCTCCATACTGAACAGAGACTTTCTGGCAAACAACAACATAGTAGATAGCAAATGGGAAACAGTTGAAACAATTAGTACTCCGGCCGTATCAATGATACAATATGACAATGGAATCAAGTGGTTAGTAGATCAACAAATACTTGATATTAGTAAAAATTACAATGTGCCATTTACGGATGAACACGAAGACGAGATTCACCGTCTCGCTGCATCATACATCAAAAAGCTTCCCCATGTATCATATCAGGCCATAGGCCTCAATTGTGTTGTGTCAATTGAAAATAACGAACCGCTGCAATGGATGACTCAAAAGTTTCTAAAATCTGAACAACTAGACAACAATATTGAGATGATACCTCGATTTATTATAAAAACCGATAAAGCTACACTGAATCTCAACTTTAGGTGGAAAACAATGCGTCGTGGTGATAAGAAAACACCATCGGTGGTCATAGATTGCAATCTTCATCATGATGGTCCGTTTGACTCTGTAGAGAGTATGGAACACGTGCTGACTGGATGGGGTCGTGCCAAAAATATTATTGAGTCCAAGTTGAATGAGATATTGGAGAGTACATAATACATGTCTACAATCATTTACAAGTCATCAGGTTTTGGGTCAGACATCCTACGGTTGAAAGTGCTTGAACAGCTATACAATCTGGTAACACCTCAAAAACAAGAATACGAAAGGTCTAAGGTATTTGGGGGACCAACCTCGGACAGATTTGTTATTCTCGATGATGATAAAATAAAAGAAATGAAAAAAACAGATGACCTGTTGATGGCGATTACTGCAAACATGGAGGAAAGATTGAACACATTCATTTCATTCCAACATGATGAAGGTATATTATCTAGTTATGAAGCACATGCAGGAAAGCCTTCCTTACTGTATGTACCGATTGAGCATACAACAAAAGTAAAAGATGTCATTAGTGAAATTAAAATATTCAGATCTAATGCCATTGCAAGGCGATTGACATTTTTGCACGAAATAATTGAGAAAGAACAAGAAGAAAAATCGATTGTATCTAGCTCGCTACAAAATTTTGCCCGGTTCATAATATCTGAATCCCAACTTCCGAATCCAGATATTGGAATAAACCCAAATGGACTCTTGCAGGCAGTTTGGGAGATACCAGACTATGGTACCTTGGCAATGAATTTTCTAACATCTGGTGACATCATGTTTGCAGTTGTGTTTAGTCAACAGGATCCAACATCACCACAGCGAAAAATCAGCGGAGTATTACCTTCACATAAAATAATGTATCATATCAAAGAATTTGTAGATAAATTGATTATGTGATGACCAAGCCCCTTTGTAGTGACAGCCATGTGGCAAGATATTGTTCAGCCACTAGACTTAATGGAAATAATCTTCCAATGCCAGCTGCCTTTGAGTTTCGTGATGATGAAAATTTTTTATCATCTAACTGGATTGAATATTTTGGTATGCCAGATTTGGAAAGAGGTATGAAGAAAGTAAGAGAAGAGTTTGGCAGACATCACAGTACAACAACAAACGGACGGTTTGCAGTTCTTAATGTGGGGGATGCTAAAAAAACCATAAATTCTGAACATGACAATGAACTTCGGATTGAAGACTTACAGGAGGAAGATTATCCGTCTCATACAGGTATTTGGTTTCCACGAGACACCTTAGGGATCGCACTTACACTATCGAAGATGGTGAAACCGGAAGACATGCATTCTGGAATAAACTAGCTAGTTGCCATTGGCAATTCTATTGGATTTCGTGTTAAATGGCAAGATCCTAATGTTATGAAAGATAAAAGTGATCACAAAAATTTAACAGCAGGGTATGCGGATCACTTTTGAACAGCAGGTCAAAGGGTGGATCACTTTTGAACAGCCAGACTGCATTGGCCTGGACTGTGCGAGTCTGAATCGGGAGAAGATCTAAAAAGCTCACTTTTGACCAACAAGAACTGTAGATCACCTAGATTTACCAGAGCCTGGGATTCCACTGTGATCTACAATTTTGAACAGTGCCAAGAATACCATCCTCATTAACACAACCATGCCCGACAATTTATCAGATCTGCACGCCATCATGACTTTTTAAACGCATTCAGTCTGTCAGTATATGCCATTTTGGAAGCGAAGACGAAAAACTGAAAATGCCGAACAGATATTCGAACGATGTATGGCAGACGGCGTGCGTGCCATAGCGTCTGAAATAGGACTGTGTAGGGTTTCTCCGTTTGCCGTATGGTGTAACCATCATGTAGATCCAGTGCACCAAGACGAAGACCAGACTCTTGTGATACGCGGCCTCGAACATGAAGAGACTGTCACTATGGAAATGTCTGAAGGGCTGGTCATGGAAACCAAGACTGTCAAAACGCGTACTGAATCATTCCTAGCTGGACTTGAAGACATGCAGAAGGGGGTGAAACAACTGCGTGGTGTGTGCCTCTTCGGAGGCAGCGTGTGTGGCATCCCCGACTTGCTCGTGCGCGTCGAGAAACAGTCGCTGTTCTGGAAGCATTCGTACGTTCCATATGAAATGAAGAGCAGCAACATCATCAAACCGCAGCACGTCTGGCAGGATGACAACCTTATACCCGTAACGGAGGCCGTATAATAGCAGCAACATCATCAAACCGCAGCACGTCTGGCAGGGGGCGGCGTACTCACATGCTGGGAATCATACAAGGCTATGCCCCCGATTTTGTCATCGTGAATGGCAATGGAGACGAAAGAGAGTGTCCTTACGATCAATATGCGGATCAGATGCAGGAATTCATCAATAAAGTCCATGATTTAGCGAACGGTGCCGTTATGCCTGAACCTATTTACGGACACACACCGCGTCCATGGAGTCAATATGTCGACCAGATGGCGATCAAGTCAGGCGACATATCACTGGTTAACGGGATAGGTCCAGTAAAGCGTCAGATGTTGGCAGACATCGGGGTGCAGACCATAGACGACTTGACCAGATTGGAAACACTGCCAAATGGCATAACGGCACGTCATGTGTCGTGTGCGGCAGCGTTGTCAAGCGGCAAAGAAGTCAAACTGTGCGATATCCCGTTGCCGGAGAATCCCACGTTTATAGATCTTGAAGGCATCGCGGGAGATCCCGATGGCGATTTCCTCATAGGAACTATGCAAGACGGAAAATATGTACCGTTTCTGGCCAAAAGTCGAGACGGGTAACGCAAAATGATGCTCGATTTCATTGATTGGTGCGGCAGTCACGACGGAACGCTGTGCCATTGGACGCCCTACGACAGGGTGCATTTGGAAAACGTGGCGGCCAAGTGTGGCATTGATATAAGTGGCATTATTGCGAGATGCCCTCCCGACTGAAGAGAATTTACGAGCCTGCCTGACCCGTACTGTCAAAATCTGCCGGGTTCCAGAAAATGAAAAAAATATTAGTGGATTTTTAATTCAACAAGCAATGGAGCCTGGCAAACAAGTATTGATATGAACAAAAAGATATTGATACCGCTGGCTACCATTCTAGTTATTCCAGGAGCGTATTTTGGAGGAATCATACCCATGAGCATAGTTACCGAAGCATACTCCCCCGTTTACGGTAACGAAGATCTGGTAGATCGAAGCATATTGGTAGCACATGGAACCCTCGGAGACAGCAGGTCATATGTTGAATGGGAGGTTAGTGGAAACGTGGCGTTTCCCTCAGTGTATACTGTATGGGAACTACACCAAAGTGAATCACTCAAAGGCCAATACTCTAAAACCATGGAGTTTGTTGTAGATGGTGGAACCTACAACAACATCAGCCAAGAGTCGATGCACGACACAGAATTGAATAAAAGAGACGAGGTCATTGTCTTTTTGTCAAAGGATACTGATAGTATCTACAAGGACAATTACTACCTCACTGGAATTGAGTCTGGTGTCTACAAAATCAAGGATGGGATTGCAGCAAACAGCTATGTGAAATCATCCTATGACGTAGACTCGCTCAAATCCGAGCTCCGGTCATTCAATTAATTTTTTTTCTTTTTGGTGATTGTAAACCTGTTACCGCCAACTGATTTCACACAATTATTAGGAAAAACAATCAACCTGATTGAACTATCCAAAATAACTTACAACAAATCAGCCGCATTGGAATTTCCCTGTAAGGAATTCCAAAAGAAAAATACAGTTCATCGTACCTCATGCGGTTCCAAAAAGTATTACATCATATTAAGAGGAAAGTTAAGGTGCAAAGATTGTAAAATAGATTACAGGCCGTTTGGCGGAACATGGTTGGATACAATCAATATTGGTTTTACAAAATGGTTGATTCTAACCAAACTCTTTGATCCTAGGATTAGTGCAAGACGTGCAGCAAGGGAAGCAGATGTCAGTCATCCTACGAAGAGGACAGATTTCGTTACCTGGTTTTCATCCTGCGTGCAGCAAGGGAAGCAGATGTCAGTCATCCTACCGCACTAAATGCATTTGACTGTATGCACCACTCCATATCATGCCATCTTGCAAGGTCAGACAGGAAACCAAAGGGCAAAATTGAGGCTGATGAGGCGTATTTTGGAGGCAAAGGAAAGGGAAATCGCGGACGCGGTGCCAAAAACAGGACAATTGTATTTGGAATTTTGGAGAGAAAGGGAAAGGTTCACGTTGAGATTGTCACAGATGTGAAAGTCAGTACACTTCTTGCCGGAACCGTCAAGAAAGTAAGGAAAGGAGGCATTGCGTATACAGACAGGTGGAAAGATCATGATTCGTTGATGTTCCATGGTTATCGTCATTTGTCAGCTGATCACGGTAGGATGTTTGGAAAAGGCGATGTCTGCATCAACGGAACTGAGGATTTTTGGAGTTTTGCAAAAGAGAGAATGGCAAAGCATCACGGTGTCAGTTCTGAAAAGTTTCTGTTGTACATCAAGGAGATGGCATGGAGATACAACAATAGAGATGAAGATACTTTCTCATTATTGCCTGATTATGTACTGGTGGTGAATGATCGATAATCACCTAACTTTTTATCTACCACCCTATCTTTACATCTATTTTGATTTGTCGAAAACTCACGCCAACTTTCTAGTGTAAAAATTATGAGTCAAGCTCCACTAACGCAACATAACACTAATTCTCAATTATTTTGACTTTTTAAGAAAAAACCATCTTCTCAATCAGGACAAAAATGTCAGATACAAGAATAATTTCTGCAACAACGGCAACACCGATTCTAGTAAATTCTGGTGATCTGCACCATAAATCATCAGATATGGATCCTCTCTCCGAATCGCTCTTTGAAATCCTAGGATAATTAGTACATGGTAATTTTCTTGAAATTATCTGTCATAACCCTGCTGTTAATTTTTGGTGATCTTGATCACCGTTTTTTACCAGAACCCGATGAGACTACTAGACCAAAGACAGGGTCATGCGTGACGTAACCATACAGGCAAGCGCGATTGCGGCTTTGCCTCACTACCGTACACACGTGTTATCCGACTATTGATTCTACCCAGCCGCGCTCCATCAGCGGCTGTACCGAGCGGTCAAGGAGGCAGGCAAGATCATCTCTCAGGTTCTTGACCAGCGTAAAGCCCGGCTTGCATTCCATGTCGCCTTTGGATGCGCTGCTGCTGCTACTACTGGACTGGGACTTTTTTGGCGTATCGGATGCGTCACCATCACCATCACCATCACCATCACCATCACCATCATATGTCTTCTCGCCAACGCACTGTTTTATGCTGATGCTTTCGTTTCTAATGTTGCTGTCCCGTCCCGCTATGTCCACCAGCAGTATGCCAAGGTATGTCTCGGAAGGCCCCATATGGGATGTGAATACCTTGCTGCCGGGTATTCTTTCATCGGACAGGCTGGCCTCGGCCAGGCCGCCAATGGAGGTTCTGACGGATACCGACAGCGTAGGCGAGTCATCACCGGTTATTATTCTGATTAGGCCCGTCTCACAGTTCCATGAAACGCCGTAAAGCTCAATGTTGGACAGGGGTTCTCCTCCTCCGGCTGGACTGACGCCGGTACGGCCGCCGCCACCACCGCCTCTACCACTCTTTTCGGGCTTTCTTTCCGGTTCAGGTTCTGGTTCCTCCGTATCATCCGCAACGGGCGGTGCAATGTTGTTGTTTGTGACTGGGGCTGCCGCAAAGCTGGCAAGCGAGTTTGGCTGTGGGAATAGCGTAAACGGTTCGGGCAGCGCGTACTGGTATACGGCATCGCTATTAATGCCTACGACGAACATCGTGGTACCGTCACCGGAGAAGGCCAGGTCATATGGGAACGTCTCTTGTGGAACTGTTGAAAAAGAGCCGGCAAAGGAGGCAGTGGATACGGCAAAGGCGGTGGTTAATGCGTACTCGTTTACCTTGCCGTTAGAATTACCTACGACAAACATCCTGGTACCGTCATCGGAGAAGGTTATGCCAAATGGCAATGTGTCCTGTGAGGATATGGAGAAGGAGCCGGCAGGGACGGCAGTGGATACGTCAAAGGGGGCGGTTAATGTGTACTCGTATACGGCATCGTCATTGTCATCCACGACAAACATCTTTGTTCCGTTGGCAGAGAAGGTTAGGCCTGTCGGGGATTGTACTTGCGATGCCACTGAGAAGAAGCTGGCAAAGGTGACAGCAGCAGACAGGTCAAAGGGGGCGGTTAGCGTGTACTCGATTACGTTTTGACTATCACCTACGACAAACATCCTTGTTCCGTTGGCAGAGAAGGTTAGGCCTGTCGGGAGTGTGTCCTGTGGCATTGAGGAAGAGTTGGTAAAGGTGGCGGAAGACACGTCAGATCTGGTAAAGGTGGCGGAAGACACGTCGAAGGGGGCGGTTAGCGCGTACTCGTATACGGCATCGTCACCATCACTTAGAACAAACATCTTTGTTCCGTTGGCAGAGAAGGTTAGGCCTGTCGGGAAGTCGCTCTGTGAGGACACGGAGAAGGAGGTGTCAAGGATGACAGAAGCGGCAGGAATGTCATCTATGCTGCCCGTGGTCTTGGTGTATGCCAGGAGGATGACATCGTCATGATCAAGCGTATCGTCAAGGGCAAGGGTGACCGTGTTGGCAGCAGCGGCGGCAATGGCGGTGATTCCGGTTACGACTGGGTCCGTGGATATGGTGCCGGACAGCGCAAAGTCTTCGGGTGCCGCACCGTTTATTGTGACGTCTTCGGACAGCACGATATCAATTGTTGATGTGCCGGCAGTTGCAATGGAGGATACGGTTGGCGGCGCGTTATCGGTTGTACCGGTAAAGGTCTGGTTTGCTGCCTGGTTTGACGCGTTGTCAACCACGGTGCCAGGTGGAGCGGTATAGGTGATGGCTGGAGTATCGGATGTGTCGGTAATGCCGGAGACGGTAAGGATTATGGTGTTGCCCGAATTGTCGGGATCGGTGTTTGCCGACACTGTTCCTCCGTCAGAGAGGGCGAATCCTGCGCCGTTCGTGGTTGTGACGTCTATGTTCTCGCTGTATGTCAGGGTCATGTTGGTAGCCGAGGTCATAGAAGCCGCAGTGATTGTTGGTGGAATAGTGTCCGGCAGCGGGGTGGTGCCGGTAAAGGTCTGGCTCGCTGCAGGGTTTGATGCGGTATCTGTCACGGTGCCGTCAGACTCGGTGTAAATCACGTTTGGAGCATCGGATGTGTCGGTAATGCCGGAGACGGTAAGGATTATGGTGTTGCCCGAATTGTCGGGATCGGTGTTTGCCGACACCGTTCCTTCGTCAGAGAGGGCGAATCCTTGGCCGTTTGTGGCTGTGACGTCTATGTTCTCGCTGTACGTCAGGACTATCTCGGTAAGGGAGGTCACGGCAGCTGCGGTGATTGTTGGTGGAATAGTATCGGGTAGCGGGGTGGTGCCGGCAAAGGTCTGGCTCGCTGCAGGGTTTGACGCGGTATCTGTCACGGTGCCGTCAGACTCGGTGTAAATCACGTTTGGAGCATCGGATGCTGTGGTGATACCAGAGACGGTAAGGATTATGGTGTTGCCCGTACCGGCGGGATCGGTGTTTGCCGACACTGTTCCTCCGTCAGAGAGGGCGAATCCTTCGCCGTTCGTGGCTGTGACGTCTATGTTCTCGCTGTATGTCAGGAGTATCTCGGTAAGGGAGGTCACGGCAGCTGCGGTGATTCTTGGTGGAATAGTATCGGGTAGCGGGGTGGTGCCGGCAAAGGTCTGGTCTGCTGCCGGGTTTGACGCGTTGTCAACCACGGTGCCAGGTGGAGCGGTGTAGGTTATGGCTGGAGTATCAGCTGTGGTGATGCCAGAGACGGTAAGGATTATGGTGTTGCCCGAATTGTCGGGATCGGTGTTTGCCGACACTGTTCCTCCGTCAGAGAGGGCGAATCCTGCGCCGTTCGTGGCTGTGACGTCAATGTTCTCGCTGTACGTCAGGAGTATCTCGGTAAGGGAGGTCACGGCAGCTGCGGTGATTCTTGGTGGAATAGTATCGGGTAGCGGGGTGGTGCCGGCAAAGGTCTGGTCTGCTGCCGGGTTTGACGCGTTGTCAACCACGGTGCCAGGTGGAGCGGTGTAGGTTATGGCTGGAGTATCAGCTGTGGTGATGCCAGAGACGGTAAGGATTATGGTGTTGCCCGAATTGTCGGGATCGGTGTTTGCCGACACTGTTCCTCCGTCAGAGAGGGCGAATCCTGCGCCGTTCGTGGTGCTGACGTCAATGTTCTCGCTGTATGTCAGGAGTATCTCGGTAAGGGAGGTCACGGCAGCTGCGGTGATTGTTGGTGGAATAGTGTCCGGCGGCGCCGTGGTGCCGGCAAAGGTCTGGTCTTCGGCCTGGTTTGACGCGGTATCTGTCACGGAGCCATCAGACTCGGTGTAAATCACGTTTGGAGCATCGAATGCTGTGATGCCGGAGACGGCAAGCGTTATGGTGTCGTCCGAACCGGCGGGATCGGTGTTTGCCGTCACTTGTCCGTCAGAGAGGGTGAATCCTGCGCCGTCTGTGGTTGTGACGTCTATGTTCTCGCTGTACGTCAGGACTATGCTGGTAGCCGAGGTCACGGCAGCTGCGGTGATCTCCGGTGGAACAGTGTCCGGCAGCGGGGTGGTGCCGGTAAAGGTCTGGTTTGCTGCCGGGTTTGACGCGGTATCTGTCACGGAGCCATCAGACTCGGTGTAAATCACGTTTGGAGCATCGGATGCTGTGGTGATACCAGAGACGGTAAGGGTTATGGTGTCGTCCGTACTGGCGGGATCAGAGTTTGCCGACACCGTTCCTCCGTCAGAGAGGGTGAATCCTGCGCCGTCCGTGGTTGTGACGTCTATGTTCTCGCTGTACGTCAGGAGTATCTCGGTAAGGGAGGTCACGGCAGCTGCGGTGATTGTTGGCGGAATGGTGTCCGGCAGCGCCGTGGTGCCGGCAAAGACCTGGTTTGCTGCCTGGTTTGACGCGGTATCTGTCACGGTGCCATCAGATGTGGTATAACTTATAGCTGGAGTATCGGATGCGGCGATGCCGGAGACGGTAAGGGTTATGGTGTCTGCCGTACTGGCGGGATCGGTGTTTGCATGCACCGTTCCGGTGGAAAGGGCGAATCCCGTGCCGTCCGTGGTTGTGACGTCTATGTTCTCGCTGTATGTCAGGAGTATCTCGGTAAGGGAGGTCACGGCAGCTGCGGTGATTGTTGGTGGGGTGGTATCTATCGAGGGATCAATTTCAGCGGGTGGTGATGCAATGTTGTTTGTGACCAAGGTTGCCGCAAAGCTGGCAAGCGAGTTTGGCTGTGGGAATAGCGCAAATGGCTTTGACAGCGCGTACTCGTGTACGCCAAAGGTATCAAAATCCGCAACAAACATCCTGGTACCGTCATTGGAGAAGGCCAAACCCTGCGGGGATGATGCGCTTGATGTCGCCAGTGAGAAAAAGTCGACAAAGGTGGCAGTGGATACGTCAAAGGGGGAGGTTAGTGTGTACTCGTTTACGTCATTGCCAATATCACCTGCGACAAACATCCTTGTTCCGTCGTTGGAGAAGGCCAGGCCCTGTGGGGATGTGTCCTGTGAACCTACTGGGAAGGAGCTGCCATAGCTGGCAGTGGACACGTCAAAGGGGGCGGTCAGCGCGTACTCGTATACGGCATTGCTAACGCGACCTGCGACAAACATCCTAGTACCGTCATTGGAGAAGGCCAAACCCTGTGGGGATTCGTCTTGTGAAGCCACTGAGAAAGAGTCGACAAAGGTGACAGTGGACACGTCAAAGGGGGCGGTTAGCGTGTACTCGTTTACGTCATTGCCGAAATTACCTGCGACAAACATCCTGGTACCGTCATTAGAGAAGGCCAAACCCTGTGGGGATGTGTCCTGTGAAGCCACTGAGAAGGAGTTGCCATTGTAGCGGACAGTGGACACGTCAAAGGGGACAGCTAGTGCGTACTCGTATACGGTATCGGTATCACCACCTGCGACAAACATCTTTGTTCCGTCACCAGAGAATGCCAAACCCTGTGGGGATATATCTTGGAAAACTGTTGAGAAAGAATCAACAAAGGACGTGAGAGAAATGTCATCTATGCTGCCAGTGCCTTTGGTGTATGCCAGGCTGATGACATCATCACTGTCAAGCGTATCATTGAGGGTAAGGGTTACCGTGTCGGCAAGGGCCGTGATTCCGGTCACGCGCTGGTATGTGGATAGGGTGCCGGACAGCGCAAAGTCTTCCGGTGTCGCACCGTTTATTGTAACGTTTTCGGACAGCACGACGTCAATTGCATTTGTTGATGTGCTGGAAGTTTCGATGGAAGATACCGTTGGCGGCGCGTCATCGGTTGTGCCGGTAAAGGTCTGGCTTGCTGCCGGGTTTGACGCGCTGTCTGTCACGGTGCCATCAGATGCGGCGTAAGTCACATCCGGTCTATGAGAGGTAGAGGGGATGCCGGAGACCGTAAGGGTTATGGTGTCTGCCGAACCGGCGGGATCGGTGTTTGTCGTCACCTGTCCGACGGAGAGGGAGAATCCTTGGCCGTTTGTGGTGCTGACGTCTATGTTCTCGCTGTACGTCAGGACTATGCTGATAGCCGAGGTCACGGCAGCTGCGGTGATTTCCGGTGGAACGGTGTCCGGCAGCGGGGTGGTGCCGGTAAAGGTCTGGTTCGCTGCCGGGTTTGATGCGCTGTCTGTCACGGAGCCATCAGACTCGGTGTAAATCACGTTTGGAGCATCGGATGCTGTGATGCCAGAGACGGTAAGGGTTATGGTGTCGTCCGTACTGGCGGGATCAGAGTTTGCCGACACCGTTCCTCCATCAGAGAGGGCGAATCCTTCGCCGTCTGTAGTTGTGACGTCTATGTTCTCGCTGTACGTCAGGACTATGCTGGTAGCCGAGGTCACGGCAGCTGCGGTGATTGTTGGTGGGGTGGTATCGGGTAGCGGGGTGGTGCCGGCAAAGACCTGGTTTGCTGCCTGGTTTGACGCGGTATCTGTCACGGTGCCATCAGATGTGGTATAACTTATAGCTGGAGTATAGGATGCGGCGATGCCGGAGACGGTAAGGGTTATGGTGTCGTTCGAACCGGCGGGATCGGTGTTTGCATGCACCGTTCCGACGGAGAGGGCGAATCCCGTGCCGTCCGTGGTTGTGACGTCTATGTCCTCGCTGTACGTCAGGAGTATCTCGGTAAGGGAGGTCACGGCAGCTGCGATGATTGTTGGTGGGGTGGTATCTATCGAGGGATCAATTTCAGCGGGTGGTGATGCAATGTTGTTTGTGACTGACATTGCCGCAAAGCTGGCAAGGGAGTTTGGCTGTAGGAATAACGTAAATGGTTCAGATAGCGCGTACTGGTGTACGTTCTCGCTGTTATCACCCAAGACAAATATCCTCGTTCCGTCAGCAGAGAGGGCCAGGCCTGTCGGGGATTGGTCCTGTGAGGATACTGAGAAGGAGTTGGCAGAGGTGGCAGTGGACACGTCAAAGGGGGCGGTTAGTGCGTACTCGTATACGGCATCGTTAAAATTACCTACAACGAACATCCTAGTTCCGTTACCAGAGAAGGCCAGGCCTGTCGGGGCTGTGTCTTCTGATGCCACTGGGAAAGAGTCGACAAAGGTGACATCTGATGTGCCGGCGACATTCGATACGTCAAAGGGGGCGGTTAGCGTGTACTCGTATACGGCATCGCCAGCACCGCCCAAGACAAACATCTTTGTTCCGTCAGCAGAGAAGGCCATGTCTAGCGGGGCTGTGTCTTGTGATGCCACTGAGAAGGAGTTGGCAGAGGTGGCAGTGGACACGTCAAAGGCGGCGGATAGTGTGTACTCGTTTATGTTATTGTCGAAACCACCCACAACAAACATCTTTGTTCCGTCACCAGAGAAGGCCAGGCCTTGCGGTACTGTGTCTTGTGATGCCACTGAGAAAGAGTCGACAAAGGTGGCAGTGGATACGTCAAAGGGGGCGGTTAGTGTGTACTGGTGTACGGCATCGTTATCGCTACCACTACCACTACTCACTACAAACATCCTTGTTCCGTCATTAGAGAAGGCCATGCCGTTTGATCCCGAGCCTTGTATACCTACTGGGAAGGAGCTGAGAAGGGGCGGAAGAGGGATGTCATCTATGCTGCCCGTGGTCTTGGTGTATGCCAGGAGGATGGCATCATTGCTGTCAAGCGTATCGTCAAGGGCAAGGGCTACCGTGTTGTTTGTAACAGCGGTGATTCCGGTCACGGCCGGGTCTGTGGATATGGTGCTGGACAGCACAAAGTCTTCCGGTGCCGCACCGTTTATTGTGACGTTTTCGGACAGCACGATGTTAATTGTTGATGTGCTGGCAGTTGCAATGGAGGACACGGTTGGAGGCGCGTCATCGGTTGTGCCGGTAAAGGTCTGGTCTGCTGCCGGGTTTGATTCCGCGTCAACCACGGTGCCAGGTGGAGCGATGTAAGTTATAGCTGGAGCATCGGATGTTGTGATGCCAGAGACGGTAAGGGTTATGGTGTCGTCCGAACCGGCGGGATCGGTGTTTGCCGACACTTGCCCGGTGGAAAGGGAGAATCCCGCGCCGTTTGTGGTTGTGACGTCTATGTTCTCGCTGTACGTCAGGGTTATGCTGGTAGCCGAGGTCACGGAAGCTGCGGTGATTGTTGGTGGAATAGTGTCCGGCAGCTGGGTGGTGCCGGTAAAGGTCTGGCTCGCTGCCTCGTTTGACGCGGTATCTTCCACGTTGCCATCAGACTCGGTGTAAATCACGTCTGGAGCATCGGATGCGGTAATGCCGGAGACGGTAAGTGTTATGGTGTCTGCCGTACCGGCGGGATCGGTGTTTGCATGCACCGTTCCGGTGGAAAGGGCGAATCCTTCGCCGTCCGTGGTTGTGACGTCTATGTCCTCGCTGTACGTCAGGAGTATCTCGGTAAGGGAGGTCACGGCAGCTGCGGTGATTGTTGGCAGGGTGGTATCTATCGAGGGATCAATGTCATCGGGTGGCGGTGTCGGTGCAACGTTGTTTGTGACCAAGGTTGCCGCAAAGCTGGCAAGGGAGTTTGGCTGTGGGAATAGCGCAAATGGCTTTGGCAGTATGTACTCGTTTATGTCATTGCCGAAATCACCCACGACAAACATCCTTATTCCGTCATTGGAGAAGGCCAGGCCTGTCGGGGATGTATCCTGTGAGAACACGGAGAAGGAGCTGTCAAAGTCGGCAGTGAGTGTGTCAAAGGGGCGGGATAGTGTGTACTCGTGTACGCTATCGCTAGCATCACCTGTGACAAACATCTTTGTTCCGTCGTTGGAGAAGGCCAGGTGCCGTGGATCTACATCTTGTGATGCCACTGAGAAAGAGTCGATAGGGATGTAAGACGACAGATCAAAGGGGGTGGACAGCAAGTAATTGTATACGCTATCGTTGAAATCACTTGCGACAAACATCAGTGTTCCGTTAGTAGAGAAGGCCAGACCGTGTGGCTGTAAAGCATTTAGAGCCAGGGAGGTAGATTGGACAAAGGTGGCATTGGATATGTTAAAGGGGGCGGACAGCGTGTACTCGTTTACGGTACTTTTGAAACTATCTGTGACAAACATCTTTGTTCCGTCGTTGGAGAAGGCCAGACCCTGCGGGGATGTGCTTTGTGCGTTTATTGAGAAAGAGCGGACAAAGTTGGAAGTGGATACGTCAAAGGGGGCGGACAGCACGTGCTGGTGTACGGAATCGGTGCTATCACCTGCGACAAACATCTTTGTTCCGTCGTTGGAGAAGGCCAGGCCTGACGGGAATGTATCCCGTGAAGCCACTGGGAAAGAGTCGACAAAGGACGGGAGAGCAATGTCATCTATGCTGCCCGTGGTTTTGGTGTATGCCAGATTGATGACATCATCATGAGCAAGCGCAGCGTTAAGGTGAAGGGTGAGCGTGTCGGCAGCTACCGTGACTGCGGTCAAGGCCGGGTTTGTGGATATGGTGCCAGACAGTACAAAGTCCCTGGATTCTACAGAGTTGACTGTAACGTCTTCGGACAGCACGACATCAATTGCATTTGTTGATGTGCTGGAAGTTTCGATGGAAGACACGGTTGGCGGCGCATCATCTACTGTGCCGGTAAAGGTCTGGCTTGCTGCCGGGTTTGACGCGCTGTCTGTCACGGTGCCATCAGATGCGGCGTAAGTCACATCCGGTCTATGAGAGGTAGAGGGGATGCCGGAGACCGTAAGGGTTATGGTGTCTGCCGAACCGGCGGGATCGGTGTTTGTCGTCACCTGTCCGACGGAGAGGGAGAATCCTTGGCCGTTTGTGGTTGTGACGTCTATGTTCTCGCTGTACGTCAGGGTTATGCTGGTAGCCGAGGTCACGGCAGCTGCGGTGATTGTTGGTGGAACGGTGTCCGGCAGCGGGGTGGTGCCGGTAAAGGTCTGGCTCGCTGCCGGGTTTGATGCGCCGTCTGTCACGGAGCCATCAGATTCGGTGTAAATCACGTTTGGAGCATCGGATGCGGTGATGCCGGAGACGGTAAGTGTTATGGTGTTGCCCGAATTGTCGGGATCAGAGTTTGCCGACACCGTTCCTTCGACAAATAGGATGAATCCTTCGCCGTTTGTGGTTGTGACGTCTATGTTCTCGCTGTACGTCAGGAGTATCTCGGTAAGGGAGGTCACGGCAGCTGCGGTGATTGTTGGTGGAATAGTATCCGGCAGCGGGGTGGTGCCGGTAAAGGTCTGGCTCGCTGCAGGGTTTGATGCGCCGTCTGTCACGGAGCCATCAGACTCGGTGTAAATCACGTCTGGAGCATCGGATGCGGTGATGCCGGAGATGGTAAGGGTTATGGTGTCGTCCGAATTGTCGGGATCAGTATTTGCCGTCACTTGTCCGACAGATAGGGTAAATCCTTCGCCGTTTGTGGTTGTGACGTCTATGTTCTCGCTGTACGTCAGGGTTATCTCGGTAAGGGAGGTCACGGCAGCTGCGGTGATTGTTGGCGGGGTGGTGTCTGATGGAATGTTGTTTGTGACTGACATTGCCGCAAAGCTGGCAAGGGAGTTTGGCTGTTGGAATAGCGTAAATGGTTCAGATAGCGCGTACTGGTGTACGTTCTTGCTGTCACTACCCAAGACAAATATCCTCGTTCCGTCAGCAGAGAAGGCCAGGCCCCGCGGGAATCTGTCTTGTGATGTCACTGAGAAAGAGTCGACAAAGGTGGCGGTGGACACGTCAAAGGCGGCGGTTAGTGCGTACCCGTATACGGCACCGTTGATACTACCCACTACAAACATCCTCGTTCCGTCAGCAGAGAAGGTTAGGCCCTGCGTGGATCTGTCTTGTGATGCCACTGGGAAAGAGTCGACAAAGGTGACATCCGATGTGCCGGCGACATTCGATACGTCAAAGGGGGCGGATAGCGTGTACTCGTTTATGTCATCGCCAGCATCGCCCAAGACAAACATCTTTGTTCCGTCAGCAGAGAAGGCCATGTCTAGCGGGAGTATGTCTTGTGAGGATACTGAGAAGGAGTTGGCAGAGGTGGCAGTGGACACGTCAAAGGCGGTGGTTAGTGTGTACTCGTTTATGTTATTGTCGAAACTACCCACAACAAACATCTTTGTTCCGTCACCAGAGAAGGCCAGGCCTGACGGGAATGTGTCTTGTGAACCTACTGAGAAAGAGTCGACAAAGGTAGCAGTGGACACGTCAAAGGCGGCGGTTAGTGTGTACTGGTGTACGGCATCGTTATCGCTATCACTACCAGTACTCACTACAAACATCCTTGTTCCGTCATTAGAGAAGGCCAGGCCAGTTGATTCCGAGTCTTGCATATCTACTGGGAAGGAGCCGTCAAGGGGCGGAAGAGGGATGTCATCTATGCTGCCCGTGGTCTTGGTGTATGCCAGTAGGATGACATCATTGCTGTCAAGCGTATCGTCAAGGGCAAGGGCTACCGTGTTGTTTGTAACAGCGGTGATTCCGGTCACGGCCGGGTCTGTGGATATGGTGCTGGACAGCGCAAAGTCTTCCGGTGCCGCACCGTTTATTGTGACGTTTTCGGACAGCACGATGTTAATTGTTGATGTGTCGTTAGTTACAATGGAGAGCACGGTTGGCGGCGCGTTATCGGTTGTGCCGGTAAAGGTCTGGCTCGCTGCCTGGTTTAATGCGCTGTCTGCTACGGAGCCGTCGGATGCGGTGTAAGTCACGTTTGGAGTATCGGATGTTGTGATGCCAGAGACGGTAAGGGTTATGGTGTCGTCCGAACCCGCGGGATCAGAGGTTGCCGACACCGTTCCGACAGATAGGGTGAATCCCGCGCCGTTTGTGGTTGTGACGTCTATGTCCTCGCTGTACGTCAGGACTATCTCGGTAAGGGAGGTCACGGCAGCCGCGGTGATTGTTGGTGGAACGGTGTCTAGCGGTACAATGTTGTTTGTGACCGACATTGCCGCAAAGCTGGCAAGCGAGTTTGGCTGCGGGAATAGCGTAAATGGCTCTGACAGCGCGTACTCGTATACGGCATTGCTGTCATTTTCCAGAACAAACATCCTTGTTCCGTCATCAGAGAAGGCCAGGGCTGTCAGGGCGAATCCCTGTGATGACACGGAGAAAGAGTCGACAAAGGAGGCAGTGGACACGTCAAAGGGGGCGGTTAATGCGTACTTGATTACGGCATCGTTGTCAGAAGACGAAACAAACATCTTGGTTCCGTCATCAGAGAAAGCCAGACCCTGCGGGGATGGTGCGTGTGATGCCACTGAGAAAGAGTCGACAAAGGAGGAAGTGGATACGTCAAAGGGGCCATTTAGCGTGTACTCGTTTACGTAACTGTCACCGCCGAAAATATCCAGAACAAACATCTTTGTTCCGTCGTTGGAGAAGGCCAGGCTCCGCGGGGATATATCCGTTTGAGATACTTGGAAAGAGTCGACAAAGGAGGCAGTGGATACGTCAAATGGGGCGGTTAGCGTGTACTTGTTTATGTCATTGCCGGCAAGACCTATGACAAACATCTTTGTTCCGTTAGCAGAGAAGGCCAGGTCTGCCGGGAATGCCTCTTGTGAGCCTACTGAGAAAGAGTCGACAAAGTCGGCATTGGATATGTCAAATGGGGCGGTTAGCGCGTACTCGTTTATGTCAGTGCCGGTAAGACCTACGACAAACATCTTTGTTCCGTCATCAGAGAAGGCCAGGCCTGTCGGAGTGTTGTCTTGTGAAGCCACCGAGAAAGAGCCGACAAAGGACGGAGGAGCAAGAATGTCATCTATGCTGCCCGTGGCTTTGTTGTATGCCAGGCTGATGACATCATTATGGGCAAGCGTGTCGTTAAGGGAAAGGGTGACCGTGTCGTTAAGGGCCGTGATTCCGGTCACGGTAGGGTCTGTGGATATGGTGCTGGACAGCACAAAGTCTTCCGGTGCCACGGAGCTGACTGTGACGTCTTCGGACAGCACGATGTCAATTGCCGACATGTTGGAAGTTGCAATGGAGAACACGATTGGCGGCGCGTCATCGGTTGTACCGGTAAAGGTCTGGTCTGCTGCCGGGTTTGATTCCGCGTCAACCACGGTGCCAGGTGGAGCGATGTAAGTTATAACTGGAGCATCGGATGTTGTGATGCCAGAGACGGTAAGGGTTATGGTGTCGTCCGAACCCGCGGGATCGGTGTTTGCCGTCACCGTTCCGACAGATAGGGTGAATCCTTCGCCGTTTGTGGTTGTGACGTCAACGTTCTCGCTGTACGTCAGGACTATCTCGGTAAGGGAAGTCACGGCAGCCGCGGTGATTGTTGGCGGAACAATGTTGTTTGTGACCAGGGTTGTCACAAAGCTGTCAAGGGAGTTTGGCTGCGGGAATAGCGTAAATGGCTTTGATAACGCGTACTCGTATACGTCAGAGGTATCAAAATCCGTAACAAACATCCTTGTTCCGTCATTAGAGAAGGTCAAACCCTGTGGGAATGCTATGTTTGATGGCACCAGTGAGAAAGAGTCGACAAAGGTGGCGGTCGATACGTCAAAGGGGGCGGTTAGCGCGTACTCGTGTACATCGTTACTATTACTATCTACAACAAACATCCTTGTTCCGTCATTAGAGAAGGTCAAACCCTGTGGGAATGTTACGTTTGATGGCACCAGTGAGAAAGAGTCGACAAAGGTGGCATTGGATATGTCAAATGGGGCGGTTAGCGTGTACTCGTTTACGTCCTTACCAATACTATCTACGACAAACATCTTTGTTCCGTCGCCAGAGAAGGCCAGGCTTCGCGGGTATGAGTCTTGTGATCTCGTTGAGAAGGAATTGGCAGAGGTGGCATCGGATATGTTAAAGGGGACGGCTAGCGCGTACTCGTGTACATCACCATCGTCAAAAGTACCCACGACAAACATCTTTGTTCCGTCGCCAGAGAAGGCCAGGCCTCGCGGATCTTCGTCTTCTGATGCCACTGAGAAAGAGCTGACAGGGGCGGCATTGGATATGTCAAATGGGGCGGTTAGCGTGTACTCGTGTACGGCATCGGCAATACCATCCAAAATAAATATCTTATATCCGTCACCAGAGAAGGCCAGGCTTCGCGGATCTTCGTCTTCTATTGCCTTCACTGAGAAAGAGTCGACAAAGGACGTGAGAGAAATGTCATCTATGCTGCTCATGGTTCTGGTGTATGCCAGTCTGATGACATCATCGCCATCAAGCGTATCGTTAAGGGAAAGGGTGACCGTGTCTGCAGCGGCCGTGATTCCAGTCACGGTCGGGTCTGTGGATATGGTGCCAGACAGCACAAAGTCTCCTGGTGCCGCACCGTTTACTGTGACGTTCTCGGACAGTACGATATCAATTGTCGATGCACTGGAAGTTGCAATGGAGGACACGGTTGGCGGCGCATCATCTACTGTGCCGGTAAAGATCTGGCTCGCTGCCGGGTTTGATGCGCCGTCTGCCACGGTGCCATCAGATTCGATATAAGTCACATCCGGAGTATCGGATGTGTTGGTAATGCCGGAGACCGTAAGGGTTATGGTGTTGCCCGAACCCGCGGGATCGGTGTTTGCCGTCACTTTTCCCCCGTCAGAGAGGCCAAATCCTGCGCCGTCCGTGGCGTTGACGTCAACGTTCTCGCTGTACGTCAGGACTATGCTGGTAGCCGAGGTCACAGAAGCTGCGATGATTGTCGGGTGCTCCGCCGCATGTGCCGGAACAATGGACAAAGAGGCCAACATCAGCGTGGAAATTAAAATAACAAAGGAAATTCTCTCCATCTCTTTATTTTCACACACACCCCCCCCCCCCCGTTATTCTGTTGATGCTCACAAAAAATGGTAGTTAATGCTCATATATATAAAATTCCAGCTGACAGGACTCATGGAAATCATCAGCAAAACAACACAAGGAATCACACGGGCCCTGTGGCAGCAGTTGCAGGCCAAGACGCGGTACGGCAGCTCAGTCCCCATGCAAGGTTCTTCAACAGAAGAATCAAAAAAATAGGCTTATCAGTAAATAACCCCAAAATATCAAGGAGGATAGCTATGTGTTCAATTATTGGTTACTACGGAAAGAAGATTGCCGCGCCCATCATTGTAAAGGGATTAAAAAGAATGGAATATCGTGGATACGATAGTGTTGGGGTTGCAACAGAATCCAAAAATAAAATTGAGTTAAAGAAAGGCAAGACCCCTGCTCAAGCCTCACTAATTGAAGTAGACGGTAAGAACAAATGGAAGACGATCATACAAAATGCCTCACTAAACAAGACTACTGAATGAATCCTTAGAAGATCCATATTTCTCAAGTACCGAAGATTACACAGAACCCTTTGTCATATTGCTCGTTACCAAGATTATAATTTCGGTGTCCGCATATCATGATTCCAAGGTTCTCCCACTCTCGTGGGGATTCAGGCACTCATCATGATATATTTCGAGTATTTTGTCTTTGTGCATGTGTTTATGTTCTATCTTTAATTCTGGTACGTACTATTTTGAGTTCATTTTTCAACATTAACTCTCTGTTGTACAATGATTCTATGCGTTGTCTAAGTAAGACTCTGTGTGTTCTCAGCGGTTGTGAGTCTGCAATTTTTTTACTTCTGTGACTAACTAATTTTTGCATAGAGTACACTATTGGACTGTTTAGATTGATTTTGTATGTGGGGGATTTTCCAATGTTTCCTGACTGTTTAACCATATCATTGTGTTTTAGTTTGTAAACTTCTTTGAACGCAGTAGTTTTACTCATACCAATTCCCTCAATTAATTCAGGCACAGTAAATTCATTTTTTGGGAATTGCATGAAAAATTCAATCATTCTCATACGTGGTGAATCTCCACAAAGTGCAATGATTCCCGATTCTGCTTTGGACACACTATTCCCAAAACCACGATACTTGAAGACTATCTAAGAATAGTATCATTTGAGTACCATTGGTTAAAAGCACAATGACTGATGTTGAAATACAAGATACAATTTTATTTTATTTGTGGCAAGTTGACACCGAGAAAAATCCCGGTCAAACCTCATCAAGTTGACAGACGTTATGCGAAATCTTTTCTATATCCTGTGATGTATTGTTACTATTGGGCCTGAGAGTCGAAGGGTTACTGTCATGTACAAGGGCGTTTGACAGACTGACTCAAAGTGAGCGGAAAACAAAATACCACACACAGATGATGATGGTGAATGGGAGCATTCCGCTTTATCAGGCAATTTGATCAGAAAGGAGGTGATAACATGATCAGCATAGGAATTGACGTTCATAAGAAAAACTGCGTTGCAACAATAAAAAAAGATACTAGAAAAAAGCTAGAACAGTCAAGCTTTGAGAACACCACACATGGAATGATGGGTTTTATCAAACACATCAAAAAGACATATGGTAAAGACATACAGGCTGCGTGTGAATCAACTGCCAACTATTGGATTAGACTGCATGACACATTAGAGGATAACGGCATTGACACCGTTCTTGCACACCCTGCAAAGACCAAGATAATAGCACAGGCAAAACTCAAAAACGACAAGCTTGATTCAGACGTATTGGCGGACCTGCTAAGATCGGACATGATGGTGTATGAGTCATTTGTGCCAGAAAAATACTACCGGGATCTGCGGTCTGGTAAGAACAAGACTGAATCGTGTACAAAGTGTCTCAAAACACAAAAACATGATTTATGCAATACTTGCAAAATACGATTACACCCAACCGACAATAAAGACCTTCTCACAGAAAGGAACGGATGGCTGCATGAAATCAATCTGACCGAAGTTGACAGGATGGCAATGGATGCATATCTTGAAAATATCAATATGAATCAAAAACAGATTGGCACATTTGAGACAAAAATTGCTACAATTAGCAACGAGGATGAAAGAACAAGGTTAGTCATGACAATCCCTGGAATAAGCTATGTCACGGCACTGACAATAATCTCAGAGATAGCTGACATTAACAGATTTGCAACAGCAGAGAAACTCGTCTCATATGCGGGACTTGCACCATCGCACAGGGACAGTGGGGAAGACACAAAAAGGAGGCGGAATAACAAAACGGGGTTCTGCATGGTTGCGCAATGCAAGGTAGAGGCTGCAAATACTACGATACGATTTGATCCAAGGATGGAATCATTTTACTTGAGAATTGCAAAAAGGAGAGGAAAACAAAAGGCAAGGATAGCAGCTGCTGCAAGGCAGATGCTTGAGATAATCTGGTACATGCTAACAAACATGGAAAATACCGCACACAGAATCATGAGCTGACGCAAAGAAAGTATAAGAAGATGCAAGACAAATCAGAGATGTCCTGATTCAGCAAAGCACACTGAGAATGGCCCGCAGTAGATAAGAGACGATTTCGTATGGGAGAACCCGAGTTAGAAATAGATACAAAAGTCTCAAAATTAAAGCTCCCGACATTTTTCAGGGAGAACCAGATCCTATGAAGATACAAGGATTACCTAGATCCACAAAAATGGCGGCCTGTCAATCACAGACTGAACAGATTGAATGGTACAAAGCCAATGGAGTAGTAGAGAATATGCACCACAATCCAAATTGTGCATGTACTTACACGAGCCACTAACTAATGGATGGGCCCGCCTATGACGGGTCTGACACCCTTCCCATGAACAGGATGGTGCCGTTCTCATCGTCCTGTATGATAAAGATGAATGGATGATCTGCGATAAATCTTGGTGGTGGGGGTGGCAGACTCTCTGCTATAACCACTATGGTAGTCACAGCTGCGGCCTCTGTTCCCTCCTCGTTTACCTTTACGTATGCGTCCTGAGATGCCTTGTCAACGTACAGATTTCTGTCCGGTTCCACCTTTGCTATGCCAGTCAGGTTGGCACTGCGTGGGTTAAAGGCGTCTTCCATGCCCATGGCAATGAGTAACTCATTCAGTTTATAATTTACACGGGTCTCAAACTTTGGAACCGACACTGTGACTTCCTGGTTTCTCAGGCCTGCCATCCATCGCTCTATCTGCCCTGCTGATAGAGTCTCTTCAAGCTGCCGTATCCCGTCTGCGTCGTGCGGCAGCAGGATCAGCATCGAGAGTCGGCCCCCGTCGTACGGCATCCTGAGCACCTGGACACCATCCATGCTGGAATAGTCAAACATGTTATGCACGTTCATAAAGTCTGTGCTTGTACTCTCAGCACCGTTACCGTAAAAGTCGGATTTCTTTGTGTCCTCTGCAGGAAACTGCGTCAGCCACGTTCCCTTGAAGTATATGGCGCTGTTGATCACCATTGCGGTGTCCTTGTTGACATCTTTTTTTATGATTACTTTGTCAATCTTGCCCTGAGTGTTCTCTGATGCCCATTTGTTTATCCTCTTTATGCCGTCATTCTTATCCATAAAATCGACCTTTTCCGCACTTGCAAGGTATGTGTTGCGTATTATGTCAGTGTATGAGTCGTACGGGGCAAACCAGTCGGCAATCCAGATGGCATTTGCCAGGTTAAGCGTTACATGCGGGTCGTCCTGATTGACAGATGCCATTATGTGCGCAGTGGCGTTGTGACGCAGGGCCTCGTTGGGATCAAATCCGAAGACCTGCTGAATCTGCTGTGCCGTATTTTCACGCGCTCCCTCGTATAGCATGGAGAATGCCATGTACATGCTTGTAGGTGAGAAGAAGATGTTGTTGTCGTTGTCTGATATCTGCCTGTAAAAGTCTACTGCAAAGTCGTTGTTGCCCGTGACAATGTCTTTGGGAATTGCAGCATGTTCTGTCATGTTGCCAGAATTTGTCTTGATGTCTGAAACTGAAACAGCGGGGTCGTATAGAGTTGCCGCAGGCTCAGTCTGCGGGCTGTCAGTTGCAGAGTACGGCATGACCACCATGGACAAAGCTGCCAGCCCCAACAGAACCAATGCTGCAACCACAATGACTGGAATTGTCAGTTTATTGCTAAAATTCAATAATCTACGATTACATAGCCGGATAAAAGAATAGCGGTCAAAATGAGTGTTCAATTTTAGGAGGATCTGGCAAATTCTGGTGATGAGTGAAATATGGATCTTCTCTGAATTGCACTTTGCAGTTTTGTGCCAAGTTTATGTGATGGCTCAAAGGGAGTTATCACAGCAGGGTTGTGATGGATATTTCGAGAAAGTTACAGGTACTGGTTATCCCAGGATTTCAAAGAGCGGTTCGGGGAAGAACCATGTCTGATGATTTATTTTCTGAACGTTGGTATGATGCGGTTGCAGTAAACTTCGGAGAAGAACCATGTCTGATGATTTATGGTGTAAATCACCAGAATTTGCCGGAACCGTATTTATGAATAAGAAATAATTGCCTTCATTATTGAATGACAAGCAGATCAGTTTAGAAATTCTACTTGATTGTCATAAGGCATCAAGAAATCAAACAACGATTCCACGCCAAAAAGAGAATGAAAAATTAAAAGACATGGATCAGAAAGATTATCATTTTAACTGTATGTGCCTAAAGGAGCATGATTTACTGCATGGCACTATTACCGCACACGGCCTGGTACCATTTGTGCAATTAGTGGAACAACCGGAACTGGAATGGATATTGTAGAATCCTTTATTGATGAGTGCATGGAGAAAACCAAAGATAAGATTACTGGCAAAGCTGTTCATATTCAGATAAGATTCCCGACTTGCCAATATCCGGACTTCAAACTGAGTTGTGTCAACAAGTTGGGAATCACTATCGTCTCTAATTTCATAAAATGCCTATCTCCATACGTGACACCAGACCCCGAGTGTAACGGCACTGAAAACCCCGAATGTAACGGCACTGAAAACCCCGAATGTAACGGCACTGAAAACCCCGAATGTAACGGCACTGAAAACCCCAAGATGTACAGCGCAACACTAACCCAAATGTCCCGGGTTTAGGACGCAAAAACGGCATCACATGCCATACTTGAATGGCCTGGCCAGCCTGTACCGGCCGTCATTGGACCTTACAAAGTAGACTGGCTTTTTCTGCGGATTGCCCCTTCGGTATCTGGAAGGATACCTTGATGCGGCACTTGCAGAAATGCGGCACGCCTTTACCAGGTCATTTGGATAAAACGGCTCTTTTAGCTTCCTTGATTTTACCGCCCTGACTATCTTGGCATATGTTGGGTGTGGGTTTTTTCTCATGTCAAAGAATGGGTTTCTGCCTGTTTTTTAGTTTTTGTTTTAGTGTTTTGTTAACTCATCAGTCTCATCAAAAGTACTGACAGTTAACATGGAGAAGATTATAATCCAATCTCCGATGTGACCAAAGCCTAAAACCTAAAATTTAAAATTCTTTTGACAACTCAACTTTCTTTCAAAGTCCATGATTTTTTACCCTGAATTTTTTCTGAAATTTCTTCTAATAACACACTTTCTGTCTGGGTGTTTGTCGAATGTCTAAAACCAGATCTCTTGATTTTGTTTATGTAACCAAATCTAGATTTTGCACAATCAATACAATACGTTTCAGAACCTGATGTTCTTTTGTTTAATATAGCTGTACAGTAATGGCATTTTGTCATGTAGTCATTTTTAATAGAGGGCATAAAAATTTAATCATGTCTCGAGTTTACAGTAATTTGAACCGAACCCGTATATTGAATAGTGTAAAGAGGTTAATTCTTTGAAGAGCATGTAAATCTAGGCATAAAATATATAATTTTAATAAATGAAAATTATTGAAACGAGCAGTTAAATAACGTTTTAAGAAAATTCCGTTACTTGTCTAAAGCTAAAGAAACTGAATTGGTTGAAGTTCCAGAAACTGAAGTTGTTGATTCAGAAGTAGAAGAAAATGCTGGATTAAACAAGGCACTAGAAACTTATCGAAAATTAATTGATAGAAAAGATCTAGTTGAGCCGTTAACTGAAAAACAACAAGAAAGTCTTGAAAGCAAAATCAAAGAAATTGAAAATAGAGAAGTTATTGAGAGGGTAGAAGATCATGACCCAGCAGAGATTCCTTGCGAAAAAAATAAAATCACAATTGGGCCACCAACATTGACAAGATTTGAAAAGGCAAGAATTATGGGCGCAAGAGCATTGCAGTTGTCTCTAGGAGCACCACCATTTATTCCAATTCCAAAAACTGCAAGAATTTCGCTGGATATTTCAATGGAAGAACTCGAACAAAGAGTAATACCAATTACGATCAGAAGAGTACTTCCAAATGGAGATTTCCAGAATATACCAATTGATTATTTTGAAAAATGAATCAATGGTCGATAAAACTTAAAAGAACAAAAAATTGCTGATTGCTAAGTAATGCTCATGGACGAGTTAAATGAACAGTATGGTCAGGAGCAGACCAAAAAGTCTGACGATGCCATCATAAATATTGGAAATGATCCAGTAATGTTACTGGCTGTCGACGTTTTATCTGTACTAGGAAGTAAAAATCAAGTTATTCTTAAAGCAAAGGGAAATTCAATCCCAAATGCAGTGGCAGTTGCAAACATAATTACAGAAAAAATGATGAAAGGAAATTCTAAAGTTAAAAAAATTACTGTAGATACAGAATCAGCTGCAGGTATTGGCAGTATGACATCAACTGTTGAGATTATTTTAAATAAAATCTAGTAAATACTACCAGGACCTTTAAGAAGCATATTTTCACATTCTTTGCATACTTGTTCATCTATGTTTGATTCTAGATTGTGATGTATCTCACATATCAACAAGCTAGATTTGATATAATTACAAAGCCCAATGAATTTTGAAAGATTAGATGGAGTGTATGCCATGTCTGATGAAAGGCTATCACTTAATTCATCTATCATAATTGCAACTTGTTTTTCTGCTAAAAGTTTTGCAATCAAAGAGGGATCACCTCTTGTTCCACGAATATAATTGCTAACTGCAGCTTGAGTAACTCCAAGCATTTTAGAAATTTCGTCTTCTCTAATGTTATGATCCTCTGCAAGTTTTTTTGCAAGAATTGCTCTCAATGCAGGGATTAGAGTTTTTGATTCGATTTCAGCAGGTAATAGCATTAATTCTCAAGAATTCTATAAAGGATTTAAAGTTTGCAATAAAAGGCATAATTATTCAAAGGAAGATCATTAGGCATAGCTATTTTAATTTCCAGCACATGTATTTCTCATTGGATAAAGCTTCCAAAAACCTTTACAAAATTTTAGAAGAATCCTGCAATTCTTGTGAATCAAATTTGATTTCATTATCTGGAGGGTTAGATAGTTCTATCATTGCATATTTTCTAAAACAAAGAAAACCAAATACCGTTGCAATTATTACTGAAGATTTTGTTTCAACAGATCTAACTTATTGTCAAATGGTTTCAAAAGAAATGCAATTACCTTTATCAATTTACAACGTCAAAACTGCTATAATTCTTGAAGCAATAGAGGATACGATTAAGATTTTAAGGAATTTCAACGATATTGAAATTCGTAATAATGTTGTGATGTATTTGGCAATAAAATGGGCAAAGGATAATGGTGAAAAATCAATCATCACAGGGGATGGGGCAGACGAGTTATTTGCAGGATATAATTTTCTAATAAACAAGCCAAAAGAGGAATTAGAAGAAGAGATCAAGAGAATTTGCTCAATAATGCATTTCCCAACACAAAAAATTGGTAAAGCGTTGGGAATAAGCATTGAATCACCTTTTCTAAATAAATCAGTTCTAAAACTGGCTGAAAAAATTCCAGCAAATCTGAAAGTTAGAGATGAAAAGGAGAAAAGACAAGGTAAATGGATTCTACGAAAGACATTTGAAAAATATATTCCACACCAAGTTGCATGGAGAGAAAAATCACCGATGGAAGAGGGTGCAGGAACCGCCGGACTGACAAATTTGTTTAATTCGATAATTAACGAAGAAGTATTTGTTGAAAAAAAACTAATCACTGAGAAAGAGGATGAAGTGATCATCAGAAGCAGAGAATCCATGCATTATTATGAAATTTTTAAGAAATTATTTGGTTCTCCTGTTGATAGTAAAGCGGAGAATACTTGCCCGTATTGTAAACATAAAGTCGAAAATTCAAAATTTTGTAGAATGTGTGGAGCCTTTCCCATCTAAACATTATTTTTGTATTTACGAGGTTTTTTGACAAAAATTTTCCTACATCCGTTACAGCAGAAATAGAATTTTTTCCCACCATGTTCATGAAGTAATGCTATATCTTCATCAAGCTCAATTCCACAAACTGGATCAACTGGCACAAATTTTTCATATGTGAATTCTATTTATAGATTAAGAATAAAGTCTAAGGATTGATTATTTCAAGAATTTTTTTTGGAATAACGCTATAATCAGTATCAGGTTCAGATACGATATACAAAACATCCTCACCTAGAGGCACACTGATTGCAAGCACACGTTCGCGTGAGGCCATAGCAAAATTTACACAACCAAGTTGTTTGTCAAATTCTTGTCTCATTTTAACACGTAATGCAAGTTCCATGAAAATCATTTCGTCATCTTTTTCACTTTCCAATGGTTCAACATTTGCTCTCATACCACCTGCGACTAATCTACCACGCTCATTAATTACACCTGCAAATCTAATTTTAGAATCAATTGCTAAAACAGAATCACAGACTTTGGTATAATCGTAAATTTTACTAGGCATTTAATTCCCATCCTATGAATCTCTCATTTAATCGTTCTACAAAGTTTTTAATTTGAGAATAAAATCTTCAAGAAGTTAGTTTCTTGACTAGTGCTAGAAATTCATCTTCAGGTATAGGAGGAATTTTCATGATCTCCAGATTTTCAGTGACGTGTTCAGAAGACTTCTGTCCAACCAAAGGCGATAACACTCCGGGAGATGAACGGATAAACTGCAAAGCACGCAAAGAAGGTTTTAATTCATTGAATTCAGGCATTACACCCGGTGCTAACAAACGTCCTTGCATAAATGGAACGCTAGTAAACACACCGATTCCTAATGTTACAGCTGTTTCCAATACAGAAACATTTTTGTTTGCAAGTAATTGTGTTTTTCCAAGCAGTGCTTGATCATAATTCATGTTAAAGGGTAATTGAATAAATCTGAACCCATGATCGTCTCCTCCAATTTTTTTGGCCATGTTAACTGTGTCCTCAAGGGATAAATATTGAGGATTGTCATTTGGAACTCTAAAACATTCCCAAGTTGCCATTCCATAAAATTTAATTTTTCCTTCATCACGTTTTTGTTCATATAATTCAAAAACAGATTTCAGATTCGTTAAGAACTGTTCCTTGGAAACGTCTTTGATTTGTCCTTCTACTGCATTATGAAGATACATCAAATCAACACAATCTAACCCCAAGTTTTTCAAACTACGATCTAGTTGATCAGAAAGGTAAGTAGGAGTCATGCAATGATACCCAGAGGTAACATCACCTTCTTTGATGATGCCTTTTTGAGAATATTCTTCTTTGACGTATTCCCAAAAACCTAACTGAACATCGGCATCATTTGTTACATATCCGTTTTTAGTACTAAGAAATAATTGATCACGTGAAATTTTTTCTTCTTGAACTAATTCTGAAATGGCTTTTCCAACAGAACGTTCTGCTTTTTGAGATCTATAATTTATTGCAGTGTCTATAACATTGATTCCAGAAAGAATGGATTGTTTTACAGCATTTGTTACTAATTCATCGGTTTTAGTATCCGGATCACCAAGATAGGTCCCAATTCCCACATTGGAGAGAGTAAGTTTTTCAAATTCTTTGAAATTGGCTTGATTTACACCTGAGTTTTGAGCAAATTTTTTGGTTCCTTCAGAAGTTGCAAAGCCAGAAATCATACAAATTCTCATAAATTGCTAAATTTATGTTTAAAGTCTTACAGTACAATCAAAAAACTAACAACAAATAAAGCTCCAGTAACTCTACTGAACATCAAAGTTGAAGACATGAATGGAACTAAATTCTCAATGGAGTCAAAATTTTTCCTTAACCCTAATCCAGATCTTATCATCAATGGAATGCTGAGAAGAGTAATCAAAGACAACAGAGGAAATAAGTTTGCAGACACACCAATTATTATTGCAAAATACGACACCAGTGGGAAAATCCAAAAAAGTTTTGTAGCTTTTTCTTTTCCAACTGAAATAACCAAAGATTTTCGACCTTTTGACTTGTCAGCATCATGATCAGGAAATGAAGCAATAAAAAGTACCAGTGAAGATAAAACTCCAACAACAATTCCGGCAAGAATTGATTCCATAGTGATTTCTCCCGATTGAATAAAATAAGCACCTACTACAATCATGGAACCTTTTACCGCAACAAAAAATTCACCTAAACCAGAGTCAACAATTTTTGTTGAATAAAAATAGATAGATAAAATTGCAAATCCCAGAATTATTCCAACAATAATACCATCTGTGACTACAAAATAGATTCCAATTAGTGAGCCGATTATTAAGAATCCAATTCCTGCACGATACACAGAAGACGGTTTGAGTAATCCTTCTGGCAATACACCAGTTCCGCCACTCATCTTAGTTCGAATAGTTTTTGTGTCAATTCCTCTTTTGAAATCCCAGAAATCATTTAGTAGATCTACACTTGCATGAAGTGCCATCACTCCAGCAAATATCAAAATTGCATCAAGTGGATCTATTGAGAAATTTTGCTGCCAATTAAGTGCCAAACCAACAGAAACTGCAATTACAGACGCAAGAAGAAATCTTACTCGAATCACCCGAAACCAAACTGAGAGCATCAAAAAGAGTATCAATTTTTTAGTATAATATTCATGAGTTTTGGCTTCAGGCCATTGTTTATATCAGAACTAAATGAAACGTACCTATGATAATTGGCAAAATTTTAGAAAACGAAAAGAAGGTAAAATTTAATGTCGAAATTAATTGTACTTGTTGCGGTAAAAAAGTACCAGGAGGGTTGAAGGCGGGAGAAAAATATTCTCAAACGGAAGAATTCAAAACAGAATTAGAGAGATTTAAGAGAAATTATCTTTGTGGGATTTGTAGAGACAAGAAAAGAGTAGATAAAAAATAGAAAATTAAATCTCTTCCTCTTCCTATTCTTCTTCTAAATCAGCTTTTGATTTCCTTAAGAACACAAGTATCACAACTCCGACCATCAAAATTACACCAATTACAATATAGATTATCCATTCAGGCAATTCTAAATTAATAGCACCAAATATTCTTTCTGGAGCATCAACATTTACAGTAAATGCACCCTTACCTTCTGCATATCCTTCAGCAGTTGCAATAATATCAAAAGAAACCAGTGGTCCCTCAAATGCAGTTAAACTAATAGTTGCGCGACCATCAGAACTTGTTTGAATAATATCTGGAGTTATCAATACATCATCATTAGGAATTATTTTAAGAGATGCGCCTGATACGGATTCTGCATTTTCATCATCTACAAATAATTTAAATTCAATGGGTTCATCTGCTCGAATCTCATCAGATAAACCACCAGTAAAGATTTGTAATTGAGCTTGAGATGAAGCGGTATTGATTATTAATGAAGTTCCATTAAGGAACTGGTAAGTTTGCAGTAGATAATTCTACTTGGAAAGTGTCGATAGATTACATATCAGTTATTAGATAATTCTCAAAAATATTTGAAAAACCATAAAGAAGACGATCAAATTCATATTCACAGCTGGAAGATCTATTGAGAGGTAACCATCCATCTATTATGAGATCTTGATTGTAGTCTTTATCAAATCCATATGTATAACATGATATATTGTAGAATCTTTGAAGGTCCAAACTATGCACATCTGATTGATCTTGGATATAATATTGATTCCGAACCCAATAATAACTACCCATATCATTGGTAAACTTCCATCAAAAGGAAGGATAGTTATGCAAAAAGATAAAAAAATGATAATGTCTGACTCTGCTATATCTTTTCAGCATTTAGGGCCTAATTCAGATTTTTCAATATGCACAAACTCGATAGAAATGATAGACAATGTCTTCACTTTATGCTCATTTCTATGGGATTCTTCAAAACCACTCAAGACTCTGGATGTCAAAAACTTTGTTGAAAAATTAAACTAATGATTCATCACTTACTTCTATGGGCTTTCGGCCCATAAAACCAGAATCTTTTTCATGCCAGAACTTTATTTCAGTCTCCCCATATTTCCAGCATAGCCAAACTTCCTCATTGAATCTCTTTGAAGGAAAATCAAGCAAGCCTTGCTCAATGCTTTTAACTACTACTCCAGTATTTTCTAAGATTTCAACTGATTTATAGAATTCAGTTATTGCAGAATTTAGTTTTTGTTTTAAAGTTACATATTCTTCAAAAGAATTAGTAGATAGACTCATTTGTAATTGTTGTTCTAGTTTTGTTACTTCATTTTTTTTAGCCAGAGAATACACGAATTTTTTTATCACATCAGGTAATGCCTCATTTGCCTCATTTGCTGTGAAGAACATGAACATGTATCTACTCATAAAGTCTTGATTAAAAATCTTAGGCACAAATTTATTAAGAATTATCTCAGAAAGGCGCACATGGGTGAAGGACAATTAGAGGAGATAATAATTCAAACTATCAATGGAGATGTAGCAACAATTCCATCTTATCTAGAAGAAATTAAAGAAAGCAAAGAGACATTCAAAGTGGAGAATCCTAAAGAATTTGTATTTGGGATTGTTATAGGAATGGCACTTGGTATGAGCGGTGCAATTCTTAGTGCACAAAAAGAAATGCCAACTGCAGAAGACCAAATCAAAGTCAGAGACATCATATACAAACACATACCAGAGATTAGAGAACGGATATTCAGTGAATAAAATTCAAAGAAAACAATTAAGAAACAGAAAAAAATCTTAAACTATATTGCCTGTCAAGATTAAATGCTCTCATATTCTTGTTACAAAACAAAGTGAATCACTTGTCATTATAGAGAGGCTCCAAAAAGGTGAAAAATTTGGAAAATTGGCAAAAGAGTTGTCAATTGATTCAGGTAGTGCAAAAAAAGATGGGAATTTAGGCTATTTTACAAAAGGCATGATGGTAAAGCCATTTGAAGAAGTTGCATTTAAGCTAGGAGTTGGCGAAGTTTCAGAACCAGTTAAATCAGAATTTGGGTATCACATCATCAAAAGATTAGGATAATTTTATTTTAAAGAAAAGCATCTAGTCCTGTTTTTTCGGATTCAATTCCTTGATTTTTCTCCAAAACTTTGGCCATATTTTCACCCATTGATTTAGCAGATGACATCTTTCTTTTTCCTATCCAATAGTATCTCTCATCAATAGTATTTTTGGCAATAAGTACGACCAATTTACCAGTGTCTTTTCGTCCAGTTCTTCCCCTTCTTTGTATAAATCGAATGGAGCTTGGTACATTGTCATAAAAAATTACTTGGTTTACTTCAGCAATATCTAATCCTTCTTCGCCAACACGTGTCGCAACTAGTACTTGAAAAACACCATCCCTAAATTTTTGCACAGCTTCAATCTGCTCTTTTTGTTTTAGTCCAGTTTCGCCAGCTTTGCCAATTAGAATTCCTGTAGAAACACCCATCTCTGTTAGTTTATTGAAAATTAAGTCAACAGAGTCTCGATAACTCGTAAAAATCAAAGCTTTACCGGGAACAGATTCAAGAATTTCTTTTAGTTTGGGAATCTTTGAATGTTCAATTCCTCGTGATTGAGCTTCTTTGGCAAGATGTACTGCCCTGGTAAAATTAGGATCAATCTCAAAAAGTTCTTTGACTCCTGCACCCTTTTTTTTCCGTGCACGTTCACAAAATTTTAGAAATGGAGTAATTCCGTGAGCTTCAAGTATGTTTAATGCATAATGAATTCTAATAGCTGTGAAGAGAGGTTTTGCAGAACGTCTATTCCGATTTAATACGAACATCCTGATTCTAAGCAGGGCAGAAAGAGATTTTTGTTCGGCCAGACGAATGCCATTTTTTCTTAGTAAATCATATCTTTTATCTAATGCTAACTTCAATAATGTCTGAATCGATTTTAATTCCGGTGGAAGTTCTACGTTAATCCATTCAGTATTGGTTTCTTGGATGTAGGGTTTTACGTCAGGGCTATCTTCTGTTCTTTCGGCTATACTCGAAATTCTAAGCCTTGTTAGAATCTCAGTTGCTTTTTCTTTTTCACTTGGAAGAGTTGCAGTCATTCCAATGAGTCTAGCAGAATAATTCTCAAATCGTTCTGCAATTCCCGAATAAGCATAATCACCAACAGTTCTATGCACTTCATCAAAGACTACAAGATTGAATTGTTCTGGAGATACAATTTGTCTATCCAAATCATTTTTGGTAATTTCAGGAGTTGCACAAATTACACTATTACTCCAAAGTTTAGTTCGTTTTTGAATAGGATCTTCACCTGTAATTAATGAAATATCATCTAAAGTGAGATTCGCTTTAAGGAATTCATAATGTTGATTTACCAAAACTCTGGTTGGAGCCAAAAACAATGCTTCGCCTGTTCCTTTTGACAGATATTCTGCAATTACATTTAGTGCGATAGCAGTCTTTCCAAGACCAGTAGGTAAGACCACAATACAATTTTCATCAATTGCCTGATTTGCAAGATTTACCTGATAATCTCGTTTTTCTATAGAGTTTTTTTGAACATATTTTTTTTCAATGTATTGAGTCATTCTACAAAGAAAAATCAGAATTTATTGATTTTATGCTTTTGTATAGCAAAATGCTATCCATTACTCAATTATCAACATCCATGAAATAACAAAAATCCAACTAACGCGAACCATATATTGAGCAGACAAACAGGATTTATGTGAATAGTTCTTTTGATAGACCAAATTGGGACGAATACTTTATGCTGCAAGCAGAGTTGGCAAAGCTGCGATCAAACTGCATGACAAGACAAGTTGGTGCGGTAATTGTTAGAAATCATAGACAGTTAGCAACAGGATATAATGGGACTCCTCCTGGAATCAAAAATTGTTTTGAAGGGGGTTGTAAGCGGTGTCAACTTAGAATGGAAGGAAAAATAGAATCAGGGGCGTCACTTGGCAGATGTCTTTGTAATCATGCAGAAGCAAATGCAATAATGCATTGCGCAATTTTAGGAATTGAGGCAGGATCAGATGGAGTAATACTGTATACAACATTCGTTCCATGCCTAGAATGTACTAAAATGGCGATAACAGTCGGAATTAGAAAATTTGTTTGTCTTGACTCTTATCCAGAAACTGATTTTGACTTGATAAAAGAGGCAAATGTAGAAGTGATTCAACTAGATAAAAACAAAATAGCAAAATGGGCAAAAGAACTAGCCAGCAAGTACGAAAGTTCTGTGTGAGAAAATGCAAGTAAATGCAACAGAGACTGAAAAAATTGAATCAATGCCACCATCGATGTTGGTATCAGCTACATATGAAAACATTTCAAAATCTGCTGTTTTAAAATTCTATGAACCAAAATCACAGAAACTCTTTTTGTGGAGGGACGAAACAGGTCACAAGCCTTATTGCTATTCAAGACTAGCACCAGAGGAATTAGATTTTCTTCAAGAAAGAGACGATGTTCTTGAAATCAAAACTGTTCAACGATATGATTTGATAAAAGATAAAGAAATAGACATGTCAAAAATTACAGTAGCAGACCCTTTGGCAATTGGAGGAACTGTAGGTGACAAAAGTATTAGAAACATAATTGAAACTTGGGAATCTGACATCAAATATTATGAAAACTATCTTTATGACAGAAAATTAATCGTTGGAAAATATTATGAAGTTAAAGATGGAAAAATAAAACAACATGATTTAGAAATTTCTGATGAAGTTAAACTTGCATTGAAGAGTTTGTTGTGGGATAAAGTAGATAGCGAAAGTATGGTTGATGCCGAACAATTCAAGAAATTTGTTTCTGAGTGGGCCGATTTACTAAACCAACCAATTCCAAAAATAAAAAGACTTAGTGTTGACATTGAAGTAGAAGCAGAAGTTGGAAGGATTCCAGATCCTAAAATTGCAGAGAAAAAAGTAACTGCAATTGGACTCAAAGGTTCTGATGAGTTTGACCAGATTTTTGTGCTCAAAACAGAGGGAACAGAAGAAGGAACAAACGAATTAGGTCAAAATATCAAGATTACACTCTATGATTTAGATAAAGAAAAAGAGATGATACAAGATGCATTTGATATTATCCAAGAGTTTCCATTTGTTGTCACATATAATGGAGATGAATTTGATTTGCCATATCTTTACAACAGAGCAGAGAGACTTGGAATCAAAAATGTAAATAACCCACTTTATATGATGAGAAATTCTGCGACGCTAAAAAAAGGAGTTCATATTGATTTGTATAGAACTTTTTCAAATCGTTCATTTCAAATCTATGCATTCAGTCAAAAATACACAAACTTTTCGCTAAATAGTGTTTCAAAGGCTTTGCTTGGTAAAGAGAAGGTTGATTATGGATTAGAATTTGATCAGTTAACCCTCTACCAAACTGCAAATTATTGTTATAATGATGCTCTTCTGACATACGAGCTTACAAGTTTCAATAATAATGTGTTAATGGACTTGCTTGTGATTATTGCAAGGATTGGAAGAATGCCAATTGATGATATTGCAAGAATGGGGGTATCACAATGGATTAGAAGTTTGTTGTATTATGAACACAGAAAAAGAAATTGTTTAATTCCAAAAAGAGAAGAGCTTGAAAGAAGATCTGAAGGAGTTCTATCAGACGCAGTAATAAAAGATAAAAAATTCAGAGGAGGACTTGTCATTGAACCCAAGGAAGGAATTCATTTTGACGTAGTTGTAATGGATTTTGCAAGTCTGTATCCAAGCATTATCAAAGTTAGAAACATATCATATGAAACAGTAAGATGCTCTCATGAGGAATGTAAGAAAAATACAATTCCACAAACAAATCATTGGGCATGCTCAAAGAAAAATGGACTAACATCAATGATTATTGGTTCACTAAGGGACTTGCGAGTAAATTACTACAAGAGTCTGTCCAAAAAAGAGACATTAACTGAGGAACAAAGACAGCAATATACAGTAGTAAGCCAAGCACTCAAGGTGATTCTAAATGCAAGTTATGGGGTTATGGGCGCAGAGATTTTTCCATTATATTTTCTTCCAGCAGCAGAGGCAACAACTGCAATTGGTAGACATACAATTTTAGAGACAATCAAAAAATGTGAGGAAACAGGAATTGAAGTTCTGTATGGAGATACAGATTCGTTATTTATCAAAAAACCAACTAAAGAACAGATTCAACAAGTAATAGTGCAGGCAAAGAAAGACCACGGAGTAGATTTAGAGATTGAAAAAACATACAGGTATTGTGTATTAAGCAATAGGAAGAAAAACTATCTTGGCGTAACAAAGGAAGGAAAAGTAGATGTTAAAGGACTTACGGGGAAAAAGTCACACACCCCACCATTTATCAAAAAATTGTTTTATGACTTGCTTGATGTGCTATCCAAAGTTCAAACAATGGAGGATTTCAATAATGCAAAAACAGAAATCTCAGATAAGATTGCAATCTGTGGTAAAAAAGTAGAAGCAAAAGAAATACCAATAGAAGATCTAACATTCAATATAATGCTTAACAAAGCTGTATCTGAATATACAAAGACAATTCCTCAACACATTAGAGCGGCAAAGCAGTTAGAAACAATTAGAGAAGTTAAGAAAGGAGATATTATTTCATATATCAAAATTCTAAATAAACCAGGAGTAAAGCCAGCAGAGATGGCAAAAAAAGAAGAGATTGATTCTAAAAAGTACATGGAGTTTTTGGAATCAACACTAGAGCAGATAACTTCATCTATGGACTTGGACTTTGATACAATTTTGGGAAAGCCAAAACAAACAGGCTTAGACGAATTCTTTTGGAGTTAGTGTAAAGTATGGAAATTGATGGAGTTCTACTGACTTTACTTGGAACTGTAGCGGGAATTTTGATTCTTATTGGATGGGTAGAACAAATTTACAAAGGATACAAAACAAAGAGTCTCAAAGACGTTTCAAAATTTCTAATGATCTTTATCTCTGCTGGGGCAATTTTGTGGTTAATTTATGGAATCATAGTATCAGATGTGTTTATCATGGGCACAAATCTTGCAGCAATAGTTCTGATGATGATAGTTCTAGCAATGAAGAAAAGATATGATAAGATATCAAAAACAACCCAAGCCCAATCAAAGATTAAATAAATGAAAAAAGGTTCAAAGAAGATGTTTGTGATAAATTGTAAAAATTATGAAGAGATTTCAGGAGACAAAATCATAAAATTTGTAAAAATAGCAGAAAAAGTATCTAAAAAATTCAAAGTAAAAATTGCAATTGCGCCACCGCAACATCTCATTGCATTAGTTGCAAATAGTTCAATTCCAATTTTAGCTCAACATATTGATAATTCTAAAGTAGGAAGTACCACAGGTTTTGTAATTCCAGAATTACTAAAAAAATCAAAAGTAAAAGGATCATTAATCAATCATAGTGAACATAGAATTTCAAGCAAAGAAATTGCGAAACTTGTTTTAAAATTAAAAAAACTAAAAATGATTTCAGTATTATGTGTCAAGAATGTATCAGAAGCAAGAAAATATGCAAAACTCAATCCAAATTATATTGCAATAGAGCCACCGGAACTAATTGGTTCAGGAAAGGCAGTTTCTAAAGAAAAACCTAGATTAATTACAAAAGCTGCAGAGGCAGTAAAGAGTGCAAAAAACAATACCAAGCTACTTTGTGGTGCAGGAATTGTTTCTGGAGAAGACGTAACAAAAGCAATAGAGTTAGGCTCTAAAGGAATTCTTGTTGCAAGCGGAATTATCAAAGCAAAGGACTGGAACAAGGTAATAACTGAATTTGCAAAGTCAATGGTTTAATACCCCCTTTTTGGGATTGGTTGATTGTAAAAATGAAACTAGTTTACTTTTATGATGAGGGAGACGGTAAAAACAAGAAACTCCTAGGTGGAAAAGGAGCTGGCCTGTGTGAGATGACTAGACTAAAGTTGCCAGTACCGCCCGGATTTACAATTACAACTGAAGTTTGCAAAAAATATTATGAAAATAACAATGAACTGCCAAAAACACTCATGGCAGATGTAAAAAAGAATATTGCTAAAATTGAAAGAAAGACAGGGAAAAAATGGAACTCTAAATCAAATCCTTTACTAGTGTCAGTAAGATCAGGTGCAGCAATTTCTATGCCTGGGATGATGGATACCATCTTGAATTTGGGACTAAATGATCAGACAGTAATTGGACTAGCTGAAAAGAGCAGTAATTCAAGATTTGCATGGGATTCCTATAGAAGATTCATTCAGCTGTTTGGAAAAGTTGTGTTCGGAGTAGATGATAAGAGATTTGATGAGGTCTTAGATGCTGCAAAGAAGAGACAAAATGTAGAGATGGACAGTGATTTAAACGAAAAATCTCTAGAAGCAATAGTAGAACAATACAAGAAAATTTGTGATAAGCATACAGGGAAAAAATTTCCAACAGATCCTACAGAACAAGTCGAGCTTGCAATTAAAGCAGTGTTTGGAAGTTGGATGGGAGAAAGAGCAATAGTGTACAGAGAGAAAAACAACATTACAAAAGATATTGCCGATGGCACTGCAGTAAATATTGTGTCCATGATATTTGGAAATATGGGAGATAGTAGTGCAACAGGTGTTGTATTCACAAGAAGTCCAGAAGATGGAACACGTCATATTTATGGTGAATATTTAGTTAATGCCCAAGGTGAAGATGTAGTTGCGGGTGTGAGAACAGGAAAACAAGTAGATGGAATGAAAAAAGAACTCCCAGAATCATACAAGCAATTAGCAGAGACATGTGAAAGACTAGAAAAACACTACAAAGAACCACAAGATATCGAATTTACAATTGAAGAAGGAAAATTCTATTTACTTCAAACAAGAAATGCAAAGATGAATGCAGTAGCTATGGTAAAGACATCAGTTGATATGGTTAAAGAAAAATTAATTAACAAAAACCATGCATTAACAAGACTTCAGGCTGAACAACTAGAGCAATTACTTCACAAAACAATGGATCCTAAAGCCGTCAAGAATTATACACAGATAGCAAAAGGAATTGCAGCGTCTCCAGGTGCAGCAAGTGGAATTGCTGTATTTGATGTTAAAAGAGCAACTGCGATGGGAGAGAATGGCGCTAATGTAATTCTAATTAGAGAAGAGACAAAGCCTGAAGACGTTCCGGCATTCTTTGAATCGGTAGGAATTCTAACCAGTAGAGGAGGTAAAACATCTCATGCTGCAGTTGTTGCTAGGGGAATGGGGAAGCCATGTATTGTCGGATGTGCTGATTTGAAATTTGATTATGAAAATAAACAGTGTAGTGCCAACGGGAAAATAGTTCGAGAGGGAGATGCTATCACAATTGATGGTAGTTCAGGTATTGTGTACATGGGAGATATTCCAACTATAGAACCCAAAATCACTTCAGACTTTACACAAATTTTAGAATGGGCACAAAAAGCAAAGAAGATAGGAATTAGAGCAAATGCAGATACACCAGAAGGTGCAAAACTTGGAAGAAAGTTTGGAGGTCAAGGAATTGGCCTGTGCAGAACAGAGAGAATGTTCAATGGAAGTGATAGAATTGGTTTGTTTGTGGATATGATAATGGCCGAAAACATAGAGGAGCGAACTAAAGTTCTCAAAAAATTAGGCCAGCTACAAAAGAGCGACTTTATTGAAATTTTAAAGGAAATGGAAGGGTATGAGGTTACAATCAGATTACTAGATCCACCATTACATGAATTCTTACCAAATCCAGAAGAACTGGCAGAAAAGATTCACAAATTAGAATTAAAGAAAGCAACAAGTGAGATTAAAGAAGCAAAGATTATTCTAAAAAGAGCAAGAGAACTTGCAGAAGTTAATCCAATGATGGGGCATAGAGGAGTAAGGGTTGGAATTACATATCCAGAAATTTATGAGATGCAAATTCGTGCAGTCTTTGAAGCACTAGTGGAATTAACAAAGAAGAAAGTAAAAGCTCATCCACAAATTATGATTCCACAAATTAGTAGTATTGCTGAATTAAATCACATCAAGAAAATTTATGATTCCATCAAAAAAGAGATGGAAACCAAACACAAAATGAAATTAGCAGCTAACTTTGGAACTATGATCGAAGTAGTGAGAGCAGCATTGACTGCAAATGAGCTTGTAGATACGGCTGAATTCTTTAGTTTTGGTACAAATGACTTGACGCAGGGAACATTTAGTTTCAGTAGAGAAGATGTTGAAGGAAAATTTCTTCCAGAATATATGGAAAAAGAGTTGCTTGAAAGAAATCCATTCCAGTCAATTGATGTGAATGGGGTTGGCAGTTTAATGAAAATTGGTATTGGCATGGGACGTAAAGTTAGACCAAACATGGAGATTGGAATATGTGGAGAACACGGTGGAGACCCAAACTCTATAAAGTTCTGCCATGGCGAAGGTCTTAGTTATGTAAGTGCATCACCACATAGAATTCCAATTGCAATTGTTGCAGCAGCCCAAGCAGCAATTGAACAACCAAAAAAGACAAGATCAAAGAAAAAATAATACATTTTAAAACCAATTAGAACTATTTCTAAACGAATTGTTACCTAGAATAGACTCTATCAAGCAGATAAGACAGAAAATAGGCATCACTCAGAAAAAACTTGCCACTATGACAGGGATTAGTACCTCAATGATTAACCAGATAGAATCTGGAAGAAGTCAACCTAGTTATGAGACAGCAAAGAAAATTTTTGAGAATCTTGCAAAACTAGAAGGAGAGTCATCTTCTCATACTGCTGGTGATTTTTGTAGTAAAGATATTGTAAAACTAAAGCCAATAAATACACTTCATGATGCAATCAAAAAGATGCATCAATTATCAATCAGCCAGATTCCTGTTTTTAGTAATTCGGAGATTGTTGGGGTAATATCTGAAGAAGGGATTGTAAAACACCTAGCAGACATAGGAGAGATAGAATTGAAAAAAGCTAAACTTGCCGATACAATGGATCCTGTTCCACCAATAGTAGACTATGATACTCCAGCAAATGTTCTTGTACCTTTAATCAGATATTCAAAGTGTATTCTGGTTTCAAAGAAATCAAAAATTGTAGGAATCATCACAGCTTCTGATACTTTGAAGATGATGGAATAATTATTTAGGATGAGAGCAAAGCTCTGTCAATACACCGTAAAGGGATTTTGGGTGAATAAAAGTAACTTTAGTTCCTGCAGAACCAGGTCGTATTTTACCTAAGAACTGTATTCCACAACCTTCCATTCGTTCTACTTCACCTTCAATGTTATCAGTCTCTAACGCTAGATGATGTAGGCCTTGTCCTTTTTTCTCCAAGAATTTTTTGATTGGACTAGTATCATTTGTTGGCTGCATTAATTCGATTCGCCCATTTTCTAAATGAAGGATTGCAACTTTGACACCTTCAGTTTTTACTGTTTCAAATTCTACACTATCAACACCTAGTGCTTGTTGGTATATTTTGGCGGATTCCTCTACATCATTCACTGCAATTGCAATATGATCAATTTTCATCTAAAATAGGATAACTTTATGCCTATTTTAAATTGATTAATTTTTTAAAAATATGCTATTGATTTTTCTTCATTTGACGATATGTATCAATAAATCCAGTTGAGATATCAGTATCATCTGGAGTTAATGATTTATGAGCTTCTCGCAACTTGTACCAAGGAATTGTCGGATACATACGATGAATGTAGTGATATCCCCCATTATGGTGGAATAGATTTTTTAAAAATCCAATATCAGATCTAGAACTAGACTTATAATGCTCAGATATTTCTGCCCAATAAAAGAAACTTGCAAAAGACCACAAATTCTTCCATGAGAATGCATTCTTATCATCGGTGAGGTTTCCAGTCAGGAACAGCAGCAAGAGTATGCCTACGGCAGGTATGGAGTATAGCGTAACGACAAGATTTATGATGCTGCTTCTTTCCTCTTTTGACTTTGATTTCTACCATCTATGTATTTTTTTAAATATGCAATCCGAACTCTCAGTTTCTGCTTCCACTCTATATTCTTGCAGAATCGCTATTTATGTTCAAACTATATTCCAAAATCGTGAGATGCTTAGCTTTCTTGGTTCCTTCCGGCCCGCAGTACTTCTGCCTGGTAGTTCCATCCTCAAAGTACTCAAAATACAGGTAGGTAAATTGACTCTGCTAACCTGCCTAGTGTTAGGAATAGATAGATTAGACACACGATTTTGGAATACTGGATCACCAAAATTGAGGCTCTGTTCAAATTAGGTGATCTCCGGTGTCTGCCGTCCGAAAGTGTGTTTTAAGATCTTCTCCGGATTCGACTCTGTGCATTTTCACCAAAACCCAAGATCCTGTCCTGCCGTCCGAAAGTGAGTCGGCGACCCTGCTGTTCAAATTACTGATCCCTAGCTGTCCAAAGGTAGTGACCTGTATCGCCCTGCCGTCCGAAAGTGAGCTGGCGACCCTGCTGTTCAAATTTCTGATCCGACAGCATCCAAGGTCGCCCTTACACTTATGCCTCATCAATCCTGCTCTGGTACCTGCCTATGAGCAAGACATACCCAAAACCAACTCATATCAGAAAAACAGGAAAAAATTGAAACATGCCAAAGAGAATAGACGTAACGTCCAAGACAAAACCAAGCGTTTTAAGCAAATTTCTACTAAACACAAGTCACGATATGTTGAAAAACATGGATGTATAGTCCAGAAAGTAGTATACCCCCTCAAAATAGGAGGGACGCATACTGACTGAAGCAAGACGCAGAATTGAGATGATGGTGCGTGGGTTCCTAAAGCGCACACAGAGGTGGAGACATATCGGAAGGCGCCGCATCAGGGTCATGAGAAAACTTGACGAGTCAAAGGTAAAGTGGATAATCCTGCAGAAGAAGGCCGGCAAAACGACCAACAGACAGATTGCAGATACCATGGGCATCTCCGAGATCTGGGTAAAGAAACTGTGGGCCAGGTACAAGGGTGTGGAACCTGACAGGATAGTCTACCCGGCTAGCATGGGCAGGCCCGAGAATGGTCTTCCGGGTCGCAGGGAACACTGCGGTCCTCTCTGCACACTGCAGGCACCGCCAGGGGGCCGTCCGCACGGAGCGACTGATCGAGGAGGAAGAGGGAATACATATCCCTCACAATGCCGTACACGGCATAATGAGGGACAACAACCTGTCGGCAAGGCAGCCCAAGAAGAGCAAGAGGCGCAAGTGGATCCGCTTTGAGCGCACCTACTCCAACTCGATGTGGCACACAGACTACAAGCAGCTGGATGACGGAAGGTGGTTTATCGCCTATCTGGATGACGCCTCCAGGTTTATTGTCGGATACGGCGTCTTTGATCAGGCCACCTCCAGGCACGCAATCGAGGTTCTCAGGGCAGCAATGGAGGCGCACGGCAAACCCGCGTCCATTCTGACTGACCACGGCAGCCAGTTCTACGCCAACGAGGGGCAGTACAAGAAGAAAGGCGCCTCCGAATTTGAGCGGGAGCTGGTGTCGCTGGGCATCAGGCAGATCCTGGCGCGTGTAAGACACCCGCAGACAAACGGCAAGCTCGAGAGGGTTCACGGTGAACTCCAGCGCAAACTGCACCTCTTCGAGGAGGAGTCGGCCTACAGAACGGTGCGTTCAGCAGGATCCGAGACGGACCGTGTGGGCGGACCGTTCAACACGAAACCAAAGACGGATCCCGTGGAGCGGTTTGTGGAATGGTTCAACCACGACCGGCCACACATGTCACTTGATCTGGACAACCTAGAGACACCGGCGCGGGCATTCACCAGAAAGATGCCATCCCCAGGACAAACAGTTATTGACGAACAAACGGGAGAGGAATACGATGTCAGATAGGGGGTATACTACTTTCAGGATCCCACAGTTGAAAAACATGGACGTAATACTAATAAACTAGAATACGATGACCAGGCAGGAACAACGCCGGATTTATGATGAAACAAACCGGCAAGCAAAAACACAGCGTAAAACTTGGCAAAGTCGATCAGAAGCACATGGCAAAGCAGGCAGGAGGCAGAGAAATACACAGACTAAGAACCCTAGAAGGCGAAATCCTAACCAGATGAGATCTAGGCCAGCACGAACAATAAAATCACGGACACCATGGCTAATTGGTATTAGACTGCGTGGTGACCTGCGGTCAGATGTATGGAATTATATGAACGATGTTCAGCATGGTTTTGACAGGCGAAGACGTTTCCCACACATAACCCTGTTCGGTCCATTCTCAACGCGCATGAGAAGACAGCAACTAATAAGCACGATAATAACCATGAGCAAAAAATACCCGGAAGCAAGATTTTCAACGGGGGGGGGTTTTCATCTTTTGACCAAAGTGGATGGCTCAAATGGTTCAAGCAGGGCAGTGGCATCATATTTGCCAAAGTAAAACCTAACGAATTGCTAAAACAGTTAAGGTACGACATTACACAGTTGCTGTTGTTACACTCCCAAGCAACGCAATACGATCGTGATAGCAAGAACGGTTTCAAGTTTCACATAACTCTAGCGATTGGCCGCACAGGAGATACATTCAAGACAATAAACAAGCGTCTTAAATCGTCCGAACTAGAACATGACGATATCACTCCAGAGCTGGTTTTGTATTATAATAAAGCACCAGTTTTCACGTATCTGGTAGGGCATGGCGTCACAACAGTACGGCCTAGAAACCTGTATGCTGAGCCAAAATGAGACAATACAAGCCGTATCGATACAAAAAACATGGCAGACCCCACAGAAGAGGCCGTAGAATGGCTACCATTGTAGCTTTGGCAACCATTTCTATTTTGACCATCGGCATATTTACATATAACAACTGGTCGCTGTCAGAACCGTTAGAACCGGCACGTGGGACATATGAATCCGTAGAAGACAAATCACTCCATGCGGCAGTCAGTGTTGCTGAATTAAGGACGGACATGCTAGATCTAATCAATGCAGAACGCGCCGCAGTTGGGCTTGAACCCCTCAAACTTGGAAAAAACACGGCAGCGCAGTCCCACGCAAACGACATGCTTGGAAGCTGCTCCTCTGCGCATTGGGGTACTAACGGCCTCAAACCTTACATGAGATACTCGCTTGCTGGGGGTTACCAGTACAACGCGGAAAACATCTCCGGACTAAACTACTGCATAAAGCCGTGGGACAACTATGCCACCACACAGCCCAAGGCAGTAGTGTCAGAGTCCATGGCAGATCTCATGTCAAGCCTTGGACACCGTGATAACATTCTTGATCCGCATCATTCTTGGGTAAACATCGGCTTGGCATGGAACGATTATAACATGATGGTGGTCCAGCATTTTGAGTACGATTACGTGCTATTTTCCAAAAAGCCGTCCATAGACGATGAAATTCTATCCTTTTCTGTCACCACAAAAAACGGCGCCATGATTTCGGGTGATTCTTCGGTACAGATACTGTATGACCCACCCCCACACGGACTCACACAGGGCCAACTTGCCAACACCTACTGCTATGATTACGGATTTCCGGTAGCTGCAATAGTGTCCCCTCCTCCTCCGGGTTCATACTACAGTGACGACTCGTATCAGGAACGCTCCTCCTCAAAATGCCCAGATCCATACCATGTCTCCCCCGACACCCCAGAGCCTAAATCCGTCGAGGACTCGATTGCGGCTCACCGACAGGCCCTGAAGAACAGCCAGAGGACAGACAACACGTCTGTATGGACAGTCCCGTTCCTCGTTGCCGACAGATGGGAGTCATCCCAAAATAACCTGAGCGTGACATCTGACATCTCGACCATACTCTCAGAGCATGGTTCAGGGGCATATACCGTATTAATATGGGGCATGGCAAAAGGAGGCGAAGTCATAATCTCTGAATACGCCTTATTTTACGATGATGCATCAGGAGACGTCATCAAGTTCGTAGAGTCATACGGGGGAGACATCATTCTGGCGTTCCTGCCACCTAGTAATTCAATAGAGCCATTATCATTTATGGTGATAATTTATGCTCTATTCAAACACATGAAAGCTCTATAGTTAATTCCACATATGATAATCTATAAACTGATGTTCTAATTCCTTTACGGGAAATTTCTCAGAACAACTAGAACATTTATAGATTTTATTTATCATATTTCATATGTTCTTATAGTACTAAAATGATGCTCCAAATTTGTTCAATAGGAATTTTACTTTAAGATCAAAAGACTTCTTTAGGACGATACTCGCCAAATACTTCTCTGAATGTATTGCTGATTTCACCAGTTGTGGCAAATGCTTTTGCAGCTGTAACAATGTAAGGGATAAGATTTTCTTCTGTCTCTGCAGCACTTTTCATTGCAGAAAGTGCTTTTTCCCATTTCTTTTTGTCTCTAGATACACGTAATTTTTTGAGAGCCTTTTTCTGCTGAATCTCAACTTCGTCACCAACTCGAAGCAAGTCTGGTTGTTCTTCTTCTTCAGAGTACTTGTTTACACCAACTAGAACTCTCCCACCATCATCCACTTCTTTTTTTAGACGATAGGCATTTTGTCTGATTTCTGATTGGAAGAATCCTTTCTCGATTGCTTTAACAGAGCCACCCATTTTTTGAATTTTTTTGAGATACTTCCATACACCGTCCTCAATTTGATCACAAAGTTCTTCTAGATAGTAAGAACCTGCCAATGGATCCGCAGTCTTTGTAATGCCACTTTCATGTGCTACAATTTGCTGGGTTCTAAGAGCAATTTTTGCAGATTCTTGTGTAGGAAGAGCAAGGGCCTCATCTCTAGAATTTGTGTGAAGGGATTGAGTACCTCCAGCAACTGCTGCCATAGTTTGAATTGCAACACGAACAATGTTGTTATTTGGTTGTTGAGCAGTTAGTGATTCACCACTAGTTTGAGTATGAAATTTCAATTGTAGTGAACGTGGATTTTTTGCATGAAACATTTCTTTCATGATTTTAGCGTAAACTTTACGTGCAACTCTGAACTTTGCAACTTCTTCAAAGAATTCAATAGTGCAACAAAAGAAGAATGAAAGACGGGGTGCAAAATCATCAATATTTAACCCCTTATCCAAACAAGTTTGGATATATGCAATAGCATTTGCCAATGTAAATGCAACTTCTTGTGTTGCAGTACAGCCAGCTTCTCTCATGTGATAGCCAGATATTGAAACAGGATACCAAGATGGTACTTTTTCTGCACAGTACTCTATCATGTCACCAATTAATCGCATTGATGGTTGAGGAGGATAGATGTAGGTATTTCTTGCAATGTATTCTTTTAAAATATCATTTTGAGTGGTACCACGAAGTTCATGACTTTTGAATCCCTGAGATTCGCCAACTGCGATATAGTATGCAAGAAGTGTTGATGCAGTAGAGTTGATTGTCATCGAAGAGCTAACCTTTCCAAGTGGAATACCATCAAAGGCAGTCATCATATCTTTAATTGAGGTGATGGAGACGCCGACTTTTCCTACTTCACCTTCCGCTTGTGGTGAATCTGAATCATAACCAATTTGAGTTGGCAAATCAAATGCCATGCTAAGACCTGTTTGACCCTTTTCGAGCATGAATTTGAATCGTTCATTGGTGAGTTTTGCATCACCAAATCCAGAGTACTGTCGCATGGTCCAATATCTTTCACGAAACATCCCAGGATGAATTCCTCTTGTGAACGGATATGTTCCTGCATCTTCTGTCGGTCTCTTTTTAGAAGATTTTTGGTAGATTCTCTTTACTAGAAAAGTAGAGTCTGTAAATATTTTCTTTTCAGGTGGTTTTGATTTTTTTGTTACCATATTATCACTTTAACAAAGATTTTGTAATTTTATCTCCAGCTTCAAAAGGATCAATATTTTTAGATTGTAATTTTTTAAGATATTTTGAAAATATTTTATCAGAATCCAGCATGCCATCAATCTTTTCTTTAAAGTTATTTAAGACAATATCTTTTAATTCTGCTTCAAGTCGTTCTTGGTTTTTATCTTGCTTGAATTTCTTTTTGGATTTCATCATGTCTTTGAGAGTCTTTGCGAATACTGTAATTCCAGAATTCTTTTTTACAGATGTTTTTGAAATTATTGGATTTCGTTCTGTACCTCCAATATAGTCCAATACTGCATCAAATAGTTGGTTTGTCCCACTAAGATCACTTTTGTTTACAAGATATATATCACCAATTTCAGTCAGACCAGCTTTGATTGTTTGAATACTATCACCAGTGTTAGGATTAAAGACTACAACTGTAATGTCTGCAATGTTTGAAATTTCAACTTCAGTTTGTCCAGCTCCAACACTTTCAATAATTATTGGATCAAACCCAGAGTATTCTAAAATGCGAATACTGTTTCGCAGTGAATTGGAAATGGCACCAGATGCTCCACGTGATGCAATACTTCGAATGTATGTACCCGAATCAGTAGATTCAGTCATTCTAACTCTATCTCCCAATATAGCACCGCCAGTAATATGACTAGTTGGATCAATTGCCAATACAGCTGGTTTTGTGCCTAATTTTTTCATAGCAATTACAGTTTTGTTAATCAAAGAACTTTTTCCAGAACCTGCAGGTCCGGTAATTCCTATCACAGTAGAGTTGCCAGAATCTTTAAAAATTTTCTTTACGAGTTTTTTTGCTTCTTTTGGGTTATTTTCAACTATAGAGATTGCTTTTGCAATTGCACTACGTTTCCCTTTTTTTAGATCCACAAGTAAATCCAATATACAGTAAGTTTTCAGAGGTGCAATAAAATCTTGTGTTCGATCTACGGTCTAGAATAGATTACATGGGGAACAGGTTCACCAAGTGGACGAATTTCAGTTTTTAGTTGAATGTGACCAAACTCTTTATGATCAATCTCCAAAACTATGGGATGAATTGGCCAACCATATTTTGGTATATTTGAAAATGGAACAATTTCAATAAACTCAGAGTCAGAAAACGTTCTTTGAAAAGATTCCTCCATTCCAAGAATTTCCATAACAATAGAGTTTGTTTTATCAGATTTATCAAAATAAGAAATCTCAACATAACCTGAATCATAGTATACTGCATCTATCTGAAATGTTTGACGAAGAATATCTTTGTCATCAGTTCCACCACCTGCTAGAAAGATTATAGCTAAAACAGTGATTATACCAAGAAAGATAGGAGCCCAGATTCTTCTAGACATCTTTGAACTCTTTTCTCATACTTCTAAGGAATTTTGAGTTTATTCGTATTCTTTCAAGGGTTTGAGTTTGAGTTCGTTCCGTACCAGGAGTTGGATTCTTTTTGAAAAATCGTATTATTTCTTTTTCCATAGAATCATCAGCTACAGAAGTGATACTAGCTACAATTCGATTAAACAATGGGTTTCCATGTCCAACTTTTTTGTTTAATTTTTTCCAATTTTTCTTTAACCACGACCACAATACTTTATCACCATACGGATTTGCAGCAACTTTCATAATCGGTAACTGCATATTTTGAGAACGAACATCAGATGTTTGAGAAAAGTTAAGGGATTTTAAGAGTAATTTTGTATCTTTAAACCCACACATTGCACCTAAGAAACGAAGTTTTTCTTCCATGGTTTTTGCATTTTTGTATAGTTTTGTTAGTTCAGCATGAGTTTTTGCATTTCCATTCCATGCTGCAATTGAGCATATAGGTTCTACTAAATCTGGCGATAAAGAACTAGGAGATTTTAAGAATTTTTTATATCGTCCAAGTGCCTCTTCTGTAACGTCTTCATCATCCATTTTTCCCAATGTAAAGATTGCAAATGAACGAAGTAGTGCATCAGTATGTTTGTCCGATTTTTTAGAGTCCCATCCCACATTAAATAAAATTTTTCTAAAATAATTTACCGCATATCCACGAATTTCTTCTACAAATTTTTCATTAAATGCACGAAAGTACAACGAAGCTAAATTGTGTGCCACATTAACTGATGCAAGATATCTGTCTTCATCAAAATATGCATCAGAAAAGTCAAGGTAATTTCTTACATCTTCATCACCTGAAACACAAAGTGAAAATAAATCATTTTGAATTGCCCATCTATCAATGGCAGGAATACGTTTTTCATCCACTAACATTTTCAAATCAAGTAAAATTCCTTTATCATACTTTACACGATAAAATCCTTGTCGTCCATAGTTTGCAACAAAGCCTATTGTATTATTTGGAATTTTTATTGACATTGATTTTTTTGAAAATAATTTTTTAGAAATTTCACTTTCCAGACCTAGTGATAAGGGGATAGACCATAGACCTTTACTGAATTTTTTATCAGATTCAAGTAGGTATCTCTTTTGTTTGAGTTTCAATGTATTACCATCCTGGTTAATCTCAACTAATGGAAACCCGGGTTGTTTGAGCCATGTATTTATCATAGAAGTAACAGGCATCCTTGATGCTTTGCCAATTGCATTCCACAAATCTACACCTTCAGCATTTTTGTATTTGAAATCAGAGAGATATTTTTTGAGTCCTTTGCGGAAGTTTGGTTCACCCACATAATGCTCAAGCATTCTCAATACACACCCACCCTTATCATAAGAAATAGCATCAAAGATTTCTCGAACTTCAGCTGGAGAGTTTACTTTAACATCAATTGGATGTGTTGTCTTTAAAGAATCAAGACCCATTGCAGTATTCATGGCATCCTCAACAAACTGATTCCACAAATCCCATTCAGGATAGAATTTATCAACAAACTTTGTCGCCATAAAAGTTGCAAAGCTTTCATTTAGCCACAAATCATTCCACCATTTCATTGTAACTAGATTTCCAAACCACATATGTGCAATCTCATGGGAGATTACTTCAGCAATGAATTGTTTGGTTCTAGTGGATGATGTTTTTGGATCATAAAGTAGAATGGTTTCTCTAAAAGTTATTGCACCCCAATTTTCCATTGCACCAGCTGCAAAGTCGGGAATTGCAATCAAGTCAAGTTTGGGTAAAGGATATTTTATTCCAAAATATTTTTCGTAAGATGTAAGAAGTTTTTTACCTAATTCTAATGAGAATTTGCCTTTTGATTTATTTCCTTTAGTAGTTATTACTCTAATCTGGATTTTACCAGCCTTACCAGTTAGATATTCAAATTCACCAACACCAAGATAGATCAAATAGGTTGAAACTGTCGGAGTCTTGTAAAATTTGTAAATAGTTTTACTTCCAATTTTTTTCTTTGACTTTATTGGCATATTTGAAATTGCAGTGTATTTGTTCTCTGTAATAATTGAAATTTCAAATGTTGCCTTTGTTTGGGGTTCATCCCAACAAGGAAATGCACGTCTGGCATCTGCTGCCTCAAATTGTGTTGTAGCAAGATACTTTGTTTTTCCACCTTGTTTGTACTGACTACGATAAAATCCAAGCAGTCTGTCATTTAAAATTCCTTGAAACTCCAAGTTGATTGTTGCTTTGCCTTTAATTTTTGAACCTAGTTTGATTTGTAATTCTTCTTTTTTCTCATTTGTTTTTAGAGTAGATTTGATGAGTTTTCCTGTAGATTTCACTTTACATGATTTTATCTTTAATTCAGCGCAATGCATTGTAATTATATTGGTAGGTTTTTTGCAAACTACTGAAATTAATTCTGTTCCATTAAAGGTAAATTTTTTAAGATCAGGCTCAAAAGTTAATTCATAATTAATTGGAGTAGTATCCACGTCTGAGGTACTTTAGTTACGCTTTAAGTAGATTTTCTATTTTTGAAATAATAGATTATTGCTACAAATTGGAAAATCAAATAAAGTTTTAAAATACATAATATTCAATTACAATTATGAAGCAAAAGACTGCATCACGAAGCATCAAAATTTTAGTTGCCAAACTAGGTCTTGATGGTCACGATAGAGGAGCCCTAGTGTTATGTAGAGCATTTAGAGATGCAGGGATGGAGGTAATTTATTCAGGACTTTTTGCAACTCCAGAAAGAATTGCACAGATTGCAGAAGACGAAGATGTTGATGCAGTTGCAATGAGTTTGCTTAACGGCGCACATGGAACACTTTTTCCCAGAGTAGTAAAAGCAATAAAAAAGAAAGGAATCAACGATGTTCTTATTGTCGGGGGAGGAGTAATTCCAGATATTGATCACAAAGATTTGATCAAATCAGGAATGAATCATGTGTTTGGTCCAGGTACACCACTACCAACAATCATTGATCATATTACCATTGGCGTTTCTAAATTAAGAAAAATATAAGAAAAGATTATTCTGTAGAATCAGGCCACATCATTTTACGCATTTCTTTACCGACTTTTTCAATTTGGTGTTCGTCATATTGTTTCATATATTTGTCAAATGCGTCTTTACCACTTTTCTGATATTCAGAAATCCACTCTTTGTTGAATGTACCATCTTGAATCATAGTAAGAACATTTTTCATTTTTTCTTTGCTTGCAGAGTCCATTACCATTGGTCCGCGAGTTAGACCACCATATCTTGCAGTTTCACTAACACGTCTCCACATTCCATTGATTCCATATCTCTGAATCATATCTACAATGAGTTTGAGTTCATGTAAAACTTCAAAGTAAGCAATTTCTGGTTGATATCCTGCTTCAACTAGAGTTTCAAATGCATTAGTCACCATAGAAGCTGCACCGCCACACAGGTCTGCTTGCTCACCAAACCAATCAGTTTCCACTTCTTCTTTGAATGTAGTTTTAATTAATCCGGCTCTAGCACTTCCGATTGCTTTTGCAATTCCTAATGTTCTATCCCAGGCTTTTCCTGTAAAGTCTTGCTCAACTGCAACAATAGATGGAATTCCAAAATTACCAAGATATGTTTCTCGAACTTTGGAGCCAGGTCCCTTTGGAGCAGCCATAATAAGATCAACATTGCTTGGTGCCTCAATCCATTTCCAATAGATTGCAGCTGCATGAGAAAATGACAATGTTTTTCCTTCAGAAAGATTTGGTCCGATTTCATCTTTGTATACTTGACCTTGAATCATATCTGGAATCAGTATGTGAATAATGTCTGCTTGTTTTGTCGCATCTGCAACTGACATCACTTTGTGACCATCAGCTTCTGCCTTTTTCCAGCTGTTACCGCCTTCTTTAAGACCAATTATTACATTCAGACCAGAGTCTTTTATGTTGTTAGCTTGTGCATCACCTTGAATTCCATAACCAATTACAGCAATAGTTTGATCCTTAATTGGGTCAAGACTGATATCGTTATCTTTCCATGTTTTTGCCATAACTTTGGCAAGAATAATGCAAATATTAACTATGGAATTTAGATTTCGATTATTTTATTGCAAGAACGACATTTTACAGATACTCTATCACCAGGTAATCTAACAAATCCCTTTGAACCACATTCAGGACAAATAGGACAAGCACGTACTGGCTCCATGTATTTAGAAACTATTTTTGATTTTATTAAATTAGTCTATTGGATTGAATCGCTTCCAAGAATTCTAATCGTTGTAGATTCGGGTTTTAGGATTACCGCAATTTGACCTTTTTTACATACAATTGGTTTTTCAAATGTTAGTTTTAGTAGAGAGATTGATGAGAATTTTGCAGCTTTAACTTGTAATCCTATATTGACCAAACAGCCTCGATTTTCTGCAATTTCACTCTTGTAAAATGGACTCTTGAAAATCAAGTTCAATCTCTGTTTTGATATCTACCATTCCCTCTGCAGAAATTACATCACCACGTCCAACTTCTTCAGGTTTTGCACCCTTAACGGCAAGACCCACTCTTGCTAGGTATCGATAACGTTACATAACCCTTGATCGATATAGTTATTTACCCCCCCCCCCCGTATACAGTCAGTGACACTAAAGAAGAGAGACGGCACTGTTGCGGCGATCCTGATGGCGGTAGCGATAACAGCAACAATGACTGCAGGAGGCTACTATGCGTATGGCCAGTCAGGCACCGATGCCGATGTGGTGGTTGTTCCAACGCTGAGATACGATGTCGAATATGGTACGATTGCCCATGACTTGGAACTGACAAGAGTACTGTTAAGCACACCATCCACGTTACCAGACCAATCTAGACTTGTTCATAATGCTATTGGTTATAATGTCACTGGAAGTCCCTGGATTGCCGTGTTTCCTGACTCTTTGAATACCATACAGGGCGGCAGTCTTGTGGCATCCGGAGAACCTATGAGACCGTACGATTTTAATAATGGCACTAGACTTGCCATAACCTGTGATACGAACGACTTTGGCCACGACCCCACAATGCTTGCAGAGTTTGACTACATCCCTGGTGCCACGTATACCGGTACCGATACGTTTGACATTGTCATAAAAGAGTTCACCTATACCGGTGATGCCAGATCTGCGGCCTGTCTTGTTACCGGAGAAACTAGAACCATACCCGTAGATATTACGGTAGGTGAAAAGCCATCCGTAACGTTCAGGGATGACTTTACAAAGTTCTCCAACAGTTCCGGCGTAGTCGTGCTTTATAAAATTGAAGACCTGTATGGTAAGCAACCTCCGAATTTCTCCTTTCCATTTCCCTCCTTTGAGCCCTTTGTAAGTAATGCAAGAGTCGGACTTGACCTTCCTGAGACGACAGATAGCGGACTGCCCATAACATTAAACGCGGATCAGGATGGGAATCTGGATAATACATCATTTGCATTATATGGCACCGAGTACAACATCAGGGGCGTGTTTAGTAACGACTTCTTTTTATACAATATGACTGTCGGCCTGCCCTACGGTACCGTTGTAGATGGCGTCATCGTAGAGTCCCAAAACGAGATTGCAAGAAAGATGATTAACGTCACGCTGGATGCCTCTGGCGCCGATGTTCCAGTATGCTCGGCCAGCGTATCCGGTGATCTGGACTTTGGCAGCCTGGCATATGGCGATACTTCGGATGCAAAGCCACTTCAAATAAACAATACTGGCACCGGTGTTGTTGATGTGGACGTATCTGCAACTGACTGGATGAACAGTAATGATGAGCCAATCATGGATGTAGGGCAGACAAGGTACTCTCATATTGTAAACTTTGCATACGAGGACAAAATCCCAATGTCTGAAATTGACGCTGATTTTGCAGATAATTTGTCACCTGGCTTTAATTTATTTTTCCAATATCTGCAGGTTAAAATTGGTGAGATCTCTAATACCTTTACAGGTCAGCTGACGCAGACCATAACTACGACTGCAACCTGCAGTATCTAGCCCTAGCCTGAAATCACACCGTAGGAGGTTCGGACTGTCAGAACGTGTAAGACATGGGGTGTTTGCAACACTGTCGGGTCTTGTATTTGATATGGAAGAAACAGAGGGAGGCATCAATGAGACCTCGGCCGGTCTTTGAGAGGTTCTGTGTAATCTTCGGGACTTGAGAAATATGGATCTTCTAAGGATTCATTCAGTAGCCTTGTTTAGTGAGGCATTTTGTATGATCGTCTTCCATTTGTTCTTACCGTCCACTTCAATTAGTGAGGCTTGAGCTGGTGTCTTGCCTTTCAAAGCTCCATGTTTTTTTGTGAAATTGTAATACACTTTCATGCCTTCAATTACTGGCGTGTCTATTCTTTTGAGACCCCTAAAGGCTTTCTCTCGGTCTCTGATCTCTCCGTTTAAACGCTCCATCTTGTTGTTGTTCACATCTTTTTGGATGTGAATATGTCTGATGTGATTTGTCTTTTTTCCAAATATTTTCTTTGATGATTTCATGTATGCTGGTAGACCGTCAGTAACAAAATTTCTAGGTGATTTTCCAGCCTGTCTTTTTGTGAATTCTAAGAGGCTGTCTGCATTGTGATGAAACTTGTTATCTGCAACATCAGAAGCTAGCCAAAATCTAGAATCATCATCCATACCAGCAAACAGATAACATTGTTTGCCATTTACTTTAATCCATACCTCATCTGCCCTGAACATTAGACCTTTAGTTCTTGGAACTATGCCATTGAGATAGATCGAGGTCATTTCAGAGCACTTTGATACCCAGTTGTATATGGTTTTAAAAGATACATCAATTCCCATCATCTCATAATGGTTGACAGATTTACGGAAAGATACAATGCTCTCTTTTCTCCTCTACATCCAGTTATACAAGGCAACATAAACAATATGATTGCTCATTTTAGACAAATCAATTTAGAAGTACAAGAATTAGGCGGTGGTTTTCTAACAGACAATGTAATGCAAATAGCTGTAGACGATAACATTGTGTTTCAAGCTGTTTTAGGAACTAAAAATATTACATTTGATCTTTATGATGTAAGACAAATCTAAAAATTGATCAAAAAAATCATTTTTCCATATTTCTCAAGTCCCGAAGATTACACAGAACCACCCTCCGATATAGTTATTTACCCCCCCCCCCCCCCGTATACAGTCAGTGACACTAAAGAAGAGGGACGGCACTGTTGCGGCGATCCTGATGGCTGCAGCGATAACAGTGGTAGCAGCAGTAGCAGCAGTAGCAGTGACTGCAGGCCATGCGTATGGCCAGTCAGTCAATGATGCTGACGTGGAGATTCTTCCAACACTGAGATACGATGTCGGATATGGTACGATTGCCCATGATCTGTCCCTGGTAACAGAGGATCGTGTTCATCCCACATATCATAATGCCATCAACCTTAGACAACCCGGCAGTGACAATCCCTGGATTGCCGTGTTTCCCGACCCCCTGACCACTGAAGAGGGCGGCAGCCTTGTGGCATCCGGAGATCCCATATTACCATACGACTATCATGATCTTGGCAATCAGGTACCTGCCATAACCTGTGCTACGGATGACTTTGGCCACGACCCCACAATGCTTGCCGAATTTGACTACATCCCCGGTGCTACATATACGGGCATCGATACGTTTGACATTGTCATAAAAGAGTTCACCTATACCGGTAATGCCGGGAATGCGACCTGTACTACTACCGGGGCAACCAAGACCATACCCGTGGAGATTACGGTAGGTGAAAAGCCATCCGTAACGTTCAGGGATGACTTTACAAAGTTCTCCAACAGTTCCGGCGTAGTCGTGCTTGACCGTGATGATGACCTGATTGGTTTGCAACCTCCCGGTGATGGCTTCTTCGACTTCGCGGTTCCATTTCCCTCCTTTGATCTCCCTGTAAGTAATGCAATAGTCGGACTTGACCTTCCTGAGACGACAGATGACGGATCAGTCATAACTCCCGTAACCTTGGAAAATGGTACCAAATATTATGTCATCAGAGGCGTGTTTAGTAATGACTCTTTTTCATACAATGCGACTGCCAGTCTGCCTTACGGTACCGTTGCTGCAAACGGCACTATCGTAGGGTCCCTAAACGAGATTGCATCAAAAACAATTGACGTCACGCTGGATGCCTCTGGCGCTACTGATGTTCCTATATGCTCAGTCAGGGTATCCGCTGATCTGGACTTTGGCAGTCTGGCATATGGCGATATTTCGGATAAAAAGAGACTTGCAACCAAGAATACTGGCACTACTTATGGTGGTATGTCAATATCTGGCACTGACTGGCTGGACAGTCATGGTACCCCAATCATGGATGTGGGGCAGACAAGGTACTCTGATGACCGGCGCATTGCATACGAGAATATACACTTAATATCTGAAACAGACAGAGTGTTTACCGCTTTTATCCCTCCTGACGGGGAAAATGTCAACTGGCTGCAAGTTCAAATTGGTGGCGACATCAGTCCAGACTTTACAGGTCAGATTACACAGACTGTGACTATATCTGTGTCCTGTCCTTATCTGCTGCAGTAGCACTCATTGGCTGTCATCCACAGACTGTGACTGTATCTGTGTTCTGTCCCTAGCCTTTCTTATTTATTTTGTAAAAATCCGTCATTGTGAATTAAAAGGGATGCCGGCTGCGTAGCCATTGTCTCTGGCATCATTATGTATCGGCCTTCGCTACTGCTGCTGTTGCTGCTGCTGCTGCCACACGGTACAGTGGTGATTTTCCATTGGATGAAGGCCGCAGCGGGGATTCCCGGCATCAAAGACTATTGGCATGGATTGCTGACTTGCAATGCTTGTGACTCTATCCCACTTGAAGAAGCTAGCTATGTTGCCTTCACCAAGTGGGAATGTATCTTCTAAACAGATGACGGCTTTGGACAAGGATGAATGGAGAAACCAGTCCTGACTTGTCCCCCTCGACAACCTGACAGAACCAAATTCCGAAAGGTCTAGATCATAGTATGAGAACTTGCAAGAAGGTTGAATGTCAGACCGAGTCCCCGTTGCGCTTTTATGTCTCACTAAACAAGGCTACAGAATAACACCCGAAGGTTACACAGAACCCTTTGAGATAACATATAATGCCAATCATAATTATGAATGTCTGTGGCAACGAATACTATTATCATAGATATCAAGAGAATGGAAAAAGAGCGGATGCCATTTGCGGCAACATCAAGCATCCACAATCGCGCAAAAAGGCGGTAACTCTGGAGCTAAAGCATCTTAAACGCAAAAAATCAGAGCTTGAAAGGAACATAAGAAGATGCGAGTTGGAACTAAGGCATGTCTGACGCCTTTCCTTTCTTAGGGACGTGGAGTCGCTGAGGTTCTACTGACCATGTGGGAATACAAGAATCTCGGTATCGGATTTGGCACGACCCTTGAGAACGCCGCAGAGAACCTGTACACGTTTGTGGGGTATCTGGGGATGGAGCCGACTAACAATGCATCGGAGAGGGCACTGCGTTATCTAGTGGTGTTCCAGAAGATAAGCGGCAGACCAAGGGCGGCAGCAAGGCCATAAAGCGCCTTGAAGATTTTGTAAGCTGTGTCCTAACATGGCAGAATCACGGCAAGAGCGTGGCAGAAGAGGAGGTTACCCGACTGATATAAGGGATGGGTGAATTCATACATTGGTTTTTATTATAAATATTTTAGATCATTCTGTTGTTATACATTGATATCATTTTCTATCATTTTAAATTAGTACTACATTCAGGTGTTGTATTGCTACGTTAGAATATCAACACATGACTTGGATAAATCCAAATCCTTCTTCCATGTGGGGAATTTCTAAATCACTATGAAATTTATCCAATATTTTTTTATCCAATGGTTTCTTGCGATTTCTGTTTTGCTCATACGCTTTTTGGATGTTCTGAAAAAATATTGCGTTTACTGTAGCATCATATTTTTGAGCAAGATGAATATGGTGTTTACGTATATGTTTTGTAACATTAGTATCATCAACAACAACATTTTTGCCATTTTTTAGGCAGTTATCTATTATAACATATTCAATTTTTCTTTCTTTGCTCAAACGTTGATCATGCAACAGTTGTGCATTACTTATTGTGTATTGTTTTAACAGATCATGTTTTTTCCTTGATGAAAATTCTTTGATTTTATCTAAGGATATATGGCGATGGTTTGGAAATGCAATTTGGGTAAGCATTGTCTTTCCACTACCTTGAATTCCAATCATCAGAATGACTTCCATCATGCATGTTTAGGTTTCAGATTAGAAAATCCTTACTATGAAATTCTTCACTATTTTCATGATTCAACGGAATTTAAGTTAATGGGAGATTTTTCCTCGTTTCGATCAATGTAAGAAATTATCTGTGTTAATATATCCAACATATCTAAGCCGTATGTTGGAACAAACCAGTAAACGAGAATCGTTAACACAATGGTATCTAAACTATATTGACTATTTTCGAGAAGAATACGAAAAATTATCTGCCGATGAAAAAAAAGGTGTGAACAACACAAATAATTTTTTAAACCCATGCCAGATTGAAATTTTTTGGATTGCTGATCCGGATTACCAACTAATAATACAATCTAATTTTAACGACAGGCCGGACAAGGAAATCACAGTAAATGGACCATACAAACGACATGAATTTTATTCCAAAGTGGTTACAATACTGGAAGATAAAAGATGGATACGAAAAACCAAGCAGAAACTGCCAGCAGAATATGAGCAATTCAATACATTGGGGGAGAAAATGGCCTCAGAGATTTCCAAATTTATTGAGATGATCAAGAGCGATGCCTTTATGCCACAAAGAAGAGATCATCATGCATTAATTGGGATGGCACTTGAAGATACCTGGACCGGGATTCATGCAGGAAATATTGGAGAGATTGATCACATACAAGAAATTAACAAGACAATTCAAAAAATCAAACAAGAAGCCAAGGGCAAACAAGATAGAACATCAATATTGCAACAACCATCATCACTTGCAAATTACAGATATGCGGGATTTGGAGTGCATTTGTTTCCTCCAATTGTAATAGGTGCAGAACAAAAGCGTAGTATAGGGGAATTGGTCCACAACACATTCAATCGTTTGATTAATTCTAAAGTATTTGACAGAATGATTGGCAATAATCAAATCATCGTCAACAAGGATGGGTTTATCTTTGTTGAAAGCAGAAGTAAAGAAGATGCATTAAAAATTCTAAACCTGATAATGTCATTTGGGCATTTTATGGATTTTCTCTGCATGCTGTTCGTGAGCATGAATTGGTTATGGCCAATTATGACAAACAAAATTTGACTATAACTGACATGCAATGGAATTCTGAAACTAGACGAGCACATCTCATTGAGGACTCCTTTAATTTCAAACACAACAGGTTCGTTACAAAAACCGAGATGAAATTAGAGACCATGCAGAAAATTCTGTCAAACACTGAAAAATTACTTGTACATGAAAAATTATCAGAAGACATGAGATTGCTCAATGATGGACTGACTCATCTTGTCAACTCAGAGTTTGCTCCATCTTTTATCCTAGGTTGGAGTGTGATAGAAAGACACTACTCTGATCTTTGGCACACGTTACTCTCCCAGAAAGATATTGATCATGAGCGCTTATCCAAACTAAACAATCCCACCCAATGGACGATTGACTATGTCTTGGAAGTTCTTAGTCTTCAAGATAAAATTGATGAAGATTCTTAGGATCTTTTAATTGATCTGAAAAGAAAGCGTAACAAGTTCTACCATAATGGGAAGCAAGTAACAAAAGATGATGCCGATCGCTGTCTCAAATACGCTGTGGCATTACTTGTTGACAAAATCCATCCACACATTAACTTAGATAATCCGATGCCTGTCAAGATATTCTGATACAGTAAAAAAGGAATGTAATACATGATTACATCAGTCATATTGGCTTGAAATCTTATCAAAAGAGAAAATGACAAATTTTATTCATTATGTGGTCATATATGGATAGTAAAACTTTTAATATCAACTTAGCATCTCAGTTATCATGCAAACCACACAATTTTCACCATTCTGTTTTACAAAAAAGCAGATGCAACAGATCAGTCAATTTAAAGAAGACTTGGAAAAAGGAAATGTAGATTTTGCGTTTGAGGGAACAATACTGGAAGGCATGTCTTTTTTAAATGGAGCAGGACAAATTGTGGAAGCTTTTAATCACTAAAACTTTTTTCATACAATTTTTGAATTTAGATGAGACAAAACAAACCTATGTTTTACAATCAATGAGATTTCTCAGAAATGTTCTTGATTTGGATTCAAAACCTGAATATGATATCATAGATGAATATGAGAGTTCAGAAGTTGAGAGCAAACCTTTTCCTTTGACGTATCATGTAGATCATGATGAACAAAAAATATTTTTGATATGCATAGAAGCATCTTATCAAAACGACTCTAATTAATCAAAAATATTTCTCTTTAGTAATGTGTATCACAAAGGTGACATGTGGGAATTGTTTAGTGAAATTCAAATTGAAATACTAATGGGAATCCTAAAATTGCAAATGCTTCTTGATCTGGTGCAACTATACTACATATTTCGGTTCTGGTGCAAAACAGTGATCAGATCACCATTTTCTACCAGAACCCTTGTTTTGAAAACATAGAACTGAGATCGAACTAACACTGATATGGTAGTTAATTACAAATCAACAATGACACGGATTCTTACATTTTTAAGTCATGCAGATGAGGATAAAATCACTGCTGAGAGTATTGCAAAAAAGTTGAAAGAAAGTCATTTTGATATATTTCTAGCACATAGGGATATTGAAACTGGTTCTGATTGGGAAGACACACTAAAAAAAAAGAATAGAAGAATGTGAATTGTTTGTAGTTCTTTTATCATCTAAATTCCGAAATGCGGATTATACAAATCAAGAGGTAGGAATTGCCATATATCTTAAAAAGAAAATTTTCCCAATCTCAATTGACGGCACAATGCCTTATGGATTCATGTCCAAATACCAAAGTTCCAAATTTAACATTAAAAATATTGATAAAGAAACAATACGACTTTCAGAATTATTCAGACGTGTTGTAGACGGAACTCTTAGAGAAATCGATGAAATAATTTTAGAACTTAGGTATGCAGGTTCATTTAGTGAAGCTAATACAATATCACGTGAACTATCTGCATATTCTGATTTTACAGACGGGCAGTTGGAAAATATTGCTGAGGCTTATAATGTTAATTATCAAGTCAGAGATAGCTGGACCGGCGGTCCATTTGTACGTAAATTATTAGCAGGAAAAGACTTGCTGGAAGATTAAAAACTACACCACCTCTCAAACACCGTCTCCAAGTAGAATTATCTACCGATAACCAGTTCCTTTATTTTAGGTCACCAAGATGCAACAGAACCACCCTTCGATATAGTTATTTACCCCCCCCCCCCCCGTATACAGTCATTGGCACTAAAGAAGAGAGACGGCACTGTTGCGGCGATCCTGATGGCGGTAGCGATAACAGCAACAATGACTGCAGGAGGCTACTATGCGTATGGCCAGTCAGACACTGATGGTACTGTGGATATTGTTCCAACACTGAGATACGATGTCGGATATGGTACGATTGCCCATGACTTGGAACTGACAAGAGTACTGTTAAGCACACCATCCTCGTTACCAGACTCATCTAGACTTGTTCATAATGCTATTGGTTATAATGTCACTGGAAGTCCCTGGATTGCCGTGTTTCCCGACCCCCTGACCACTGAAGAGGGCGGCAGTCTTGTGGCATCCGGAGATCCCATAAAACCGTACGATTTTAATAATGGCACTAGACTTGCCATAACCTGTAATACGAATGACTTTGGCCACGACCCCACAATGCTTGCCGAATTTGACTACATCCCCGGTGCCACATATACGGGCATCGATACGTTTGACATTGTCATAAAAGAGTTCACCTATACCGGTAATGCCGGGAATGCGACCTGTACTACTACCGGGGCAACCAAGACCATACCCGTGGAGATTACGGTAGGTGAAAAGCCATCCGTAACGTTCAGGGATGACTTTACAAAGTCCTCCAACAGTTCCGGCGTAGTCGTGCTTTATGAAACTGAAGACCTGTATGGTAAGCAACCTCCGAATTTCCTCTTTCCATTTCCCTCCTTTGAGCCCTTTGTAAGTAATGCAAGAGTCGGACTTGACCTTCCTGAGACGACAGATGGCGGACTGCCCATAACATTAAACGAGGATCAGGATGGGAATCTGGATAATCTATCATTTTTATTATACGGCACCGAGTACAACATCAGGGGCGTGTTTAGTGACGACTTCTTTTTATACAATATGACTGTCGGCCTGCCCTACGGTACCGTTGTAGATGGCGCCATCGTAGAGTCCCAAAACGAGATTGCAAGAAAGATGATTAACGTCACGCTGGATGCCTCTGGCGCCGATGCTCCCGTATGCTCGGCCAGCGTATCCGGTGATCTGGACTTTGGCAGTCTGGCATATGGAGATACTTCGGATGCAAAGTTAATGGTAATTGAGAATACTGGCACTGCCTATATTTATGTGGACATATCTGCAACTGACTGGATGAACAGTAATGATGAGCCAATCATGGATGTAGGGCAGACAAGGTACGGTATTAATAGTTCGAACCATGTATACGAGAACAGAACCCCAATGTCTGAAACAGACGGTAGGGCGGTAGATGTTTTCCCACCTGGCAATTTTGCTTTCCAATATCTGCAGGTTCAAATTGATAACATCAGTCAAGACTTTACAGGTCAGCTGACGCAGACCATAACTACGACTGCAACCTGCAGTATCTAGCCCTAGCCTGAAATCACACCGTAGGAGGTTCGGACTGTCAGAACGTGTAAGACATGGGGTGTTTGCAACACTGTCGGGTCTTGTATTTGATATGGAAGAAACAGAGGGAGGCATCAATGAGACCTCGGCCGGTCTTTGAGATAACATATAATGCCAATCATAATTATGAATGTCTGTGGCAACGAATATCATTATCATAGATATCAAGAGAACGGAAAAAGAGCGGATGCCATTTGCGGCAACATCAAGCATCCACAATCGCGCAAAAAGGCGGTAACTCTGGAGCTAAAGCATCTTAAACGCAAAAAATCAGAGCTTGAAAGGAACATAAGAAGATGCGAGTCGGAACTAAGGCATGTCTGACACCTTTCCTTTCTTAGGGACGTGGAGTCGCTGAGGTTCTACTGAGGCCTTATTATCAAAGATGACTTTACTCAAGTATTGACATTTGTGCATATTTTGCGAGCAAGAAGTCAGAATCAAGCAGAATTATCTGATATCAGTTTAGCCAGCACCTTCATCATGTTTGAATTTTCCAAGGCCATCAAAGGAAAATATGCATGTTTGTCTTCATTCTCAATGATACACCCCATCAATTTTTCATCATCATAAACCAAACCTGATATTCCATTTTATCCATGCATTTGATTCGTCAATTTCAGAAATGCCTTTCTTCAGGAATCGCTATTTTTCTCTTAGTATGTTGAATAATTTTTGCAAATTCTTGCTTAGTGTTATTTAGAATAATATGGTAGTTTTCAAATTCTTTTTCAGTAAAATTCACCGGTTTTAACTCTTGAAGCATATCATTAAAGATATTTTCTTCTTTATTATCAAACACATTTAGCATTTCTTTCATGACATTTCCAAAATTAAATTGTGATATGGATTCATATTCCTTTAATTTTCCTTCCTTAGTTTTATGAATGTCAATCACACCATTGTCTAAAAACATAATTGTATGATGTGTGTTTGGCTCATTAAGATCCTTAAAGACAATTTTATTATTTGAAATAATTATTAAAATTTTGCCAAAAAAATTGATTCGTTTGGCATCCTCAAAAATATCATACATGACATGAATAATCTGATCTGGTATTTAATTTGGTACTTGGTTACATTTTTGAGAGGTTTAGATGTTTTGAAGCAGAATCTAGGCAGAAAAAATATTGACAGTGACAACAATAGACGGAGGAGATTTTGTATGGAAGAACCAAAAGTGATTTAAATTCAACAATTATTTTTAAAATATGAAAAAATTTTCTAGAAAATTCATATCTCTTTCAGATATTCTCATCAATCCTAAAAATCCTCGTTTTGATCCTGTATCAAATCAAACACAGGCCATACAACTAATGTTTACTGAAAAAGAGTCAGAGATAAAAAAAACTAGGTGAGGACTGAGATGAAGAGCATAATGTATTTTGACGACAATCGCAGATCCGTCAAGAAATTCAGCGAGACAAAGACCGTGGAAATAAATGATTTGGAGACACGTGATCATGCAACCATTTACATTATCGATAATAGTGTCAGTCCTAACAGTCTGCTGCCTGCAGTACTGCCTGACGGATACCTTACGGATGATTCTATGGATGATCTGATAAATGAGTCAATAAAATAATTTTTTTTCCAGTCAACATTTGCAACAAGATTCTTATTGTATCTTGTTGCCTTATCTATATCATGGATTCTTCTGTACGTGAATTATTGAAAGAGTTTGAACTGAAAAATTATCAAAATATCACAAGGATTTGCCAAAGACATGACGAGGACGAAGAAGACATAGATGTCAATTGTTTGAGATTAAGCACAAACTCTTGAGGAGATGCCAAGCTTTAATGACATTCAAGAAGAGATAAAGAAAGAGGGAGTGCCTGAAACCCTTCTGGAAGATTACCTTTCTCAAAAACCAGTTCTTTCTTTTCTTTTTTAGGAGTCATTTCTTTTAAGAAAAAAATTTTTGTACATTTCTATTATGCCATCATGGCATGACTTTGACATTATTGTGGGTCTTTTTTTCGTCATTGCCTTAATTTCAGATGATGCGTTATGCGGGGCAAAACCTAGATCAGTTACATCAAGCATGGGAATGTCCAATTCGCTATCCCCTACTGCCACAGTTAATTCATTACCTAGACTCAGATAATTGGCTAATTCTTCAATAGCAGCTCCTTTGTCGATGCCCTTTTTTGAAATATGATATGATGTTTTACTTGATAAAACTTGAGCATCTGCGTTTGTTTTAGTTATTACATATTCCATATTTTTTTGTGTAAGTGTAGGTGATTTGAGAATAATTATCTCAGTTAATCGTATTCCTTGAGATTTGTCTTGTTTTATATCGGTATGATTATCTTGTAGAGTCCCATACCTTTTTTGGTTCTTCTTTGTCTCCTAATCTTTGTTCTGTATTTGGTGCAAATCCTCGCAGAATTATTCCCCCGTTTTCAGCTATTGCATAATCTTCTACATGCTCTAAAATTTTCATATCTGCCATTATTCTTGTAAGTGATCTTCCGGAAACCAAATACAAAGAATGATTGTCAGAACGCATCTTTTTCAGAAGAGATTTGACTTTAGAGTTAATGGTTCCCGTTCTGAGTCTTGTAAGAGTACTATCAATATGGGGCTGTTAAGTTCATGGTAGATAATTCTTGCTGTTAAGGGTCGGTAGATGATTGTGATTTAGACACCACGTGTAGAATTTTGGATGGTATTATATCATCCTCGTTCTCATACTCGTATACTGTATCCAGAGTATCTGTAAAACCAGCGGTTCTTTCTGTTCTGACCATAACAATCATCATTATCCATAGTATTCTTTTAACTTTTCTAATACAGGGTTCTGTTAACTTATCGTCGCTTAATTCTTCCTGTTAACTGTCGAGGGGTGAGGGGTTCTGTCGGTTCTGTCTAATAATGGGGATATGGAATAGATGTCAGGGGTTAAACCCTGTTGTTAATTGTCAGTAGTTTTATGGTGATTTCATAGTTCTGTCTTACCCTTACCGAACTTCATGCCCTCTGCAACCAGCACGGCATTAAGTTCAGTCATGGTAAGCTTTCCGCCCTTCCGTCTGTTGCAGTTACCACAAAGTAGTTGAAGGTTTTTGTCATCATCCTGACCACCCTTTGCTTTTGGTATGATGTGATCTACCTCCAAATCCTTGAATAGATAATGGTATTTACAACCGTTGCAGTACCCATGTTGGATTCCGTATAACGTATGCTTGACATCCTTGGATCGCCTACCCTTTCTTTTTGGTATATCCGTTCTTTGTATAACTTGTCCTGTGCTAGTAATGAACTTGGCAATTCCTGCATCTTTCTTGAGTCTTTGTTCAATCAACGAATAGGCTCTTTCTGATATATCGCACCCTATCCATTTTCTGCCCTGTTTCTCTGCTGCAAGACAATCTGTGGCACAGCCACAAAAGGGGTCAAACACCATTCCACCAGTGTAACTGCTGGCTTTTATGATTCGTTCCAAAAGTGCAAGTGGTTTTTGCGTATGGTGGCCAAGCCTTTCTGAACCCTTGACACCAGATATGTCAGTCCAGATGTTCTACAAAGGCAGTCCCTTTGCATCATCAAGATATATCTTATAACGTGGAAGTCCACCTTTTTTCTTTGGGTAATGCAACATATCATTTTTTTCTAACTCCAACATAGATTCTAACGCTCTCTTCCAGATTCTCATATGCCCCTTGTATTCATACTCGTACCCTCCGCCTGACAGACTTTTAGCAGTTAATTGTTCATGGCTATAATATCCACGATCATCCTTGTTCTTGAAATTTTTCTTTTTGTATTCCTCCGAGTATGGAAGATAGACATCATTCCATGTGTAGTCTCTGGTCTTGGAGTAAAACAGTATCTGGTCAGAAATCTTCCCGTATCTCTTGCTGTCATTGTGAGAACTGGTTCGTTTCCACGTTATGTCGTTTCGGAATGATTCCCCACCAAATATTGAATCCAGTACCAGCTTGAGATAATGGCTCATTGTGGTGTCGCAGTGCAGGTACAACGAACCTGTTGATTTTAGAATTCTATGCATCTCCAAAATCCTAATTGCCATGTATATCAGATACGACATTGTAGATTTTCCTCCTACTTTGCCAGCAGTTCCTATAATCGAATACAAGGATTCGTTGATCTCTGCAATCTCGATGCACTCAAAGGACAAACTCCAGCAGAATCAGCTAAAATCACGGTTGACGGAATAAATCGTTGGAAAACAATTATAGAAAACGCTTCATTGCACAAGCAAAATTCAGTCTAATAGAATTGTGATGGTAGTGGGAATTGAACCCACGTCGTATGGGTCGGAATCCATACATCATACCACTAGACCATACAACCAAAAATAAATTGCCTCCTGCTTTCCGACGAACTGTGCCCAGTCCAACAGGAGGTATGCTTATTCTAATCGGGTAAACCGACAGAACACACACAACAAGCTTGTAACATCATAATATTATATACCATATATAAGAATATTATTAGCCTAAAGATTCAGCACCCGAAGATTACACAGAACCTTTAACAGTGCTAAAGATTTTAGAGATGTAAATGTATCTCAAGGATGGATGTCTTATGACTATGAAACTGTTGCCATCCATGAAATCGGACATGTTGCTGGTATCCATGATCATACAACAACATCAAGCTCACCTATGATAGCTTCAATTTCAGTCAATACTGTAGATAGAACATTGAACAGCCATGATAAAGCAACAATTAGGGGGATGTATCAAGATGAATAAAAAACTATTACTACCTCTTTTGGTACTTGTGGTAATTCCTGTTCTTGTATTTAGTCAACCAGATGCTGATACAATAGGGAAACAATTTGCAGTTGATAACCCAGGTATATCTATTGGTGTTAGTACTTTAGAAGAGGCTTTAACAGAAGAGCAAGAGATCAACAGAGCATCTCTTATTGTTGAAGGAACTATACTAGAAGCCAAACCATACTGGAAGATTATCCATAATGATAAACCACCTAGAATTTACACCGAATTTACTGTTAAAGTAGATGATGTCATCAAAGGTGATATAAATTCTCAAACTATCACATTTGTAGTGGGTGGTGGTGATTTAGATGGAATAATTTCTAGAACAGAGTCAGTAGATCTAACTGTGGGAGAACAAGTAATTTTATTACTTGGAAAAGACATCCATAGTATATTTGGGGACACATACAACCCAATATCTATCTCAAAATCTATTTACAAAATTGAAGATGGTCAAGCAATAAACAAACTAGATGATAGAACAGGCAACAAAGACGACGTAAAAGAGAGAATATCTGATCTATTAAGATAGATACCCTTATCTTTTTTTATGAATATTAGTTAAAGAATTATAAAATAACATCATATGTCATAAATTGTGCGAATTGACTGCTGCAGGAATTGTGGGAAGTTATTAAAAGTGTTGGAATATGGTTCTGTGTAATCTTCGGGTGCTGAGATTATGTACACTGTTCAAAACTCGGGTCATTTGAGATTACTGTTCAATTCGGGACATGAAGAAATTAATAAAATCTCTAATTATCAAGAATTTTTAAAATCCTTTTTAATCTATATTCAGAGTTGCTTCTATTTCTTCTGCAAGAAAAACTTTACTATTATAGAATATGTCTGTTTGTTGTATTATTCCTACATCTACTAATGTCATAACTGCATTTTTTGCTGATGGATATGTAACTTCAAGAAATTTACTAGCTTGTGGAATTGTAACGTATGGATTTGAAAACATATGTTCCATTAAAAGAACAACATTACTACTGGTATTTTTTTGTCTAAGTATATTTTTATATTTTTTTTCCAAATCTACTAATTTTTGAATATTTTTTATTGTTTCATCAGCTTGTTCTGCAAAAGCTTTAAGGAAAAATTTCATCCATTCCCTCCATTTGCCTTTTTGACTCACTGCTAACAATCCATTATAATATTCTTCTTGATATTTATCAAAATAAGCACTTAAATATAATAATGGTTCTGGCAACAAACCTTTTTTGTATAATATCAATGGAAGAAATAATCTTCCGATTCTCCCATTCCCATCAAGGAACGGATGTATAGCTTCAAATTGATAATGGATGATAGCACATTGAATTAATGTAGAAATTTGATTATGATCTGTTTGGAAAAATTTTTCAAGATTTGTAAGTAAATCTAATATTTTTTTTGGAGACGGTGGTGTATAGATAATTGTCTTTTTGGTTCCTTGAGTTTTTACGATCCAATTTTGTGTTGTCCTAAATTCTCCAGGATTTTTATCTTGATCTCTAACTCCACTCATTAATGTTTTATGAGCTGTTTTTATAATATTCAAATCAACAAGTTGATTTGGTTCTTCTATTTTTTTTAAAGATTCTTCTAATGCTCTAACATAATTCACAACTTCTCGTAATCTCAAGTTTTCAGCTACATTTTGTCCAATATTGCCGATAGCTTCATGTTTGTTCAAATCTTCTAGAGAAGCTAAGGTTCCTTCAATTTTTGAACTTAATACTGCTTCACGTTTTAGATATGCTCGAATTAAAATATGTGGGTTTTTTAATTCACTGCCTTTTCCTTTTAACTCACCAACTTTTCTTTCGGCTTGTGCAAGTAACATTACTAATTCATTATCGTATGAAATTGAAGGGGGTAATACATTGGGAACAAATGTTTGTTGGTTTTGGTCATTACTTTCAAATTTTCCATTAGGTTTAGTAAACTTACTCGAGTCCCATAATGGATCGTTATACTCATCTATAACAGACTTACTAAACATTAAAGAAAATCACCAATTACTTTAATGGAAGTAAAAGTTACTTATAAGGTTTATTGTAATTTAATAGGGCGAATTTGTGTTTTGAAAGAAGTACCGTACTATACGTTATCTATTCACTGTTTTTTTAATTCTTCTTCTAATGCCGTATTCAAAAGATCTGTTACCGTAGTTCCTCGTTTGATAGCTGTGATTTTGGCTTCTTTCCAAACATCTTCATCAATTTTAACAGATGTTACTAATTTCTTACCCATGTTAATCAATATTATAATTAGTATTTATTTCTTATAGTATAACTATTAATAATACTATAATACTATTAGTAGTATGAATCAAAGAAAACTAAAAGCAACACAAATTTTCTCAAAAACTAATTCAATTAGAAAAATTACAAAGAATCATTATGCTGTGGAATCACAAAACTCAGATACAACTTACAACATTAGAAAACTACCAAAAGTCGATGTATGGACTTGTGAGTGCAAGGATTTTCATTTTAGATTAAGAAAGTTAGATGATAAACATTGCAAGCATATCAAATCTTGTATTATCTTAATGGATTCCATTACATCACAAAGCAAGATAGAGAAAACAGAACGTCCTAAGATTTGTTCAAAATGTTATTCAACTGAGATAGTAAAACAAGGATTCAGAAAACTAAAGAATGGAACCAAAAGACAACGTTACACATGCAATAATTGCTGTAATATATGAAAATCATGTCGCCCCCTGTCTGGGTCGTCAGTCATTGATATCTGCCTCCATCCATCTGGAATTCTGCTGTCTTATCTCGTCGGTAGCCCTCTTGTTGCGGAACGCCATCAGCGGCGTCTCGTAGTTGTCGATGTCCAGTGAAAAGTGCAGCCTGTCCGTGTTGTAGTACTCGACATAGTCGTCCAGCCCGTCATAGTGCCATATTTCCTCCTCGATGCTCCTGTGGAACCTCTCCAGTTTTCCGTTGGTCTGCGGGTGATACGGTCTTGAATTGATCAGCCCTATGTTGTGGTCCAGCAGCTCGTTCTCAAAGAGGGTCGGAGTCCAGGTGCCTGTCTGCCTCTTGCGGCCGCCCCTGCCGACGAAGCACGAGCCGTTGTCGGACAGGATGGTCGCCGGCACGTCGAACCTGCCGACTGCCTGCCGGAGCACCGCCACCGCGTTCTCTGAGGTGGCCTCCCTGAACAATGCCGCGCCCGTAACGCACCTGGAGGCATCATCAAGATACGTGATCAGGTTCAGATCCTTCATGCGCGGATCCTTCATCACATGCCAGTCAGTATGCCACATGGCATTCGAGTACAGGCGCTCGTACCTGACCCACTTGCGCTTCCTCGACTTTGCCGGGGAGTCGATGACCAGGCCGTTGGACTTCATTATCTGGTATACGCGGGAGTAGCTTATATCGTGTCCCTCCTTCCGAAGCCTCTTGGCTGTCCGTAGCACACCCTCCGGCTTGCGTCCGTGAACGTCTAATACCATATTGGTTTCCTCGTCGGGCGGTGGGAGATCTGCCGGCCGTCCTGCAGGCTGCTGGACGTGGATCGAACCGGTCCTGTTGAATTCGGCCCACAGCCGCTGCACATGCCTCTGGGTGACGTTGATCTCTTCTGCGACCGTCTTGGTGTCTTTGCCCTTCTCCAGCTGCCTGACGGCGTATCGGATGGCCTTGTCGGTCAGGCGTATTGGCATGGGGTGCCTGGACTTGTGTAGTGTAAAATACTCTTGGGCAGTACGCCGGACTCTTGGCGCGCGACATAATTTCCGTACAATAGAGGTTGGTGATCGGTTCATCAAAATTTAACATGCACTACGAACGCACTAAATAAACATTTAATTTCAATGACATGGCACACGCCAGTATTGGAAAGAATTCCCTCAAACAAAATCAAGAAATTCAAAGCATCAAAAGATGTTCTTGTACTGCGTACACAACTGCATTCGGATGTGACAAACACGACAACTCTGAATCAAAAGGACATAATTCACAACCCATCATGCAGTTCCTTAACGATGCCATCGCAGATGAGAGACACAAAGAACAGCAAGTATTACATCATAAGAAAAAGTGAAAGGAAGTTTTTGGCAAAAAACAAGAGCAGGTACTGTAAACATTGCAAGCCATAACATCTCTTTTGGGATCCAAAATCATGTCCGACTGCAACCTGCCACTGCAGAAGGTTTTTAGCAAATATATTTTTGATGATATGTAATGAAACTTCCTGACATACATGCACTCAAGAAAAATTACCCTTTTGAAATAGAAAAAATATTACGACCAACAAAACGTTCAAAATATGTAGCACTTGACATCTACTCCGGAGCTGGCGGGCTTTCGTTGGGTCTTGAAGCAGCTGGTTTCAAAACAACCGGAATAGATTGCAATCCTGACTGCTGTGATACATACAATTCCAACTTAAGGAAAATGCATAAACGAGTTCATGACGCAAAATCAAAGGCAATACGCATAATATCTACTGAATAGTTCTGCTCAGTGAGGCGTTTTGGATTATCGTCTTCCATTTGTTAGAACCCTCAACCTTATCATTGAGGCTCTGCTGGCGTTCTACCGCCAAGTGCAGAGTGTTCTTTTGTGAAGTTATAATACACCCTCATGCCGTCAAGGATTGCCGTATCCATCTTTTTCAATCCCCTTAATACCTTCTCATGATCCCTGATTTTCCCGTTCAATCTCTCCATCTTGTTGTTATTGTCACGGTCACGCTTCCCAGCGAGATGTATGTGCTTTACATGATTCGTGTCTTTCCCAAATACTTTTTTTGAGGATTTGGCATAAGCTGGCAGCCCGTCTGTAATGAAGTTTCTAGGTGACTTGCCAGACTGCTGTTTTGCCATTCTCAGCAGGTTATCGGCATTATGCTGGAACTTGTTGTCTGCAATGTCAGACATTGTTAGCAGGGAAAAGGTTCTCAAAATATTTGAAATGATGGATCTGGAACTTGTTGTCTGCAATGTCAGACATTGTTAGCAGGGAAAAGGTTCTCAAAATATTTGAAATGATGGATCTGGAACTTGTTGTCTGCAATGTCAGACATTGCTAGTACATACCAGAGTCCTCCAGATAAGTTTACAGTGGGGTTTTGCCCGTCAGAAGAATGATGATGGAATCACGCATATGCTGGTTTTGCAGGAAGGGCAGCCATGATGAATGCATGAAGGAAATACCCGTCAATGAGGGATCAGATGGCCTCATGATTGTACCTTTGACACAAAGATGATCCCCTGGGGGTGCAGTCATGCCCATGTCACGAATTGTTAACAGTATCCTTCGATATAGTTATTTAACCCCCCCCCCCGTATACAGTCATTGGCACTAAAAGAGAGAGACGGCACTGTTGCGGCGATCCTGATGGCGGTAGCGATAACAGCAACAATGACTGCAGGAGGCTACTATGCGTATGGCCAGTCAGACACTGATGGTACTGTGGATATTGTTCCAACACTGAGATACGATGTCGGATATGGTACAATTGCCCATGATCTGTCCCTGGTAACAGAACGACCTAACTTTACTCCTATACTTCATAATGCTATTGGTTACAATGTCACTGGAAATCCCTGGATTGCCGTATTTCCCGACCCCCTGACCACTGAAGAGGGCGGCAGCCTTGTGGCATCTGGAGATCCCATAAAACCATACGATTACAGTGATGGCAATAGTCCCGAACTTGCCATAACCTGTAATACGAATGACTTTGGCCACGACCCCACAATGCTTGCCGAATTTGACTACATCCCCGGTGCTACATATACGGGCATCGATACGTTTGACATTGTCATAAAAGAGTTCACCTATACCGGTAATGCCGGGAATGCGACCTGTACTACTACCGGGGCAACCAAGACCATACCCGTGGAGATTACGGTAGGTGAAAAGCCATCCGTAACGTTCAGGGATGACTTTACAAAGTTCTCCAACGGTTCTGGCGTAGTCGTGCTTGACCGTGATGACCTGGGGGGTCTTGAAACTGTTAGTGACGTCTTCGGTGACTTCTTCTTTCCGCTTCCCGCCATTTCCGACTTTCAGGGCAGTTTTACAGTTGGGTATGACCTTCCTTTTTTCACATCTGGCGGATCAATCATAACTCCCGTAACCTTGGAAAATGGTACTAGAAATTATGTCATCAGAGGCGTGTTTAGTGATGACACCTTTGCATACGATACGACTGTCAGTCTGCCTTACGGTACCGTTGCTGCAAACGGCACTATCGTAGGGTCCCTAAACGAGATTGCATCAAAAACAATTGACGTCACGCTGGATGCCTCCAACGCCGATGCTCCCGTATGCTCGGCCAGCGTAACCGGTGATCTGGACTTTGGCAGTCTGGCATACGGCGACACTTCGGATGCAAAGGCACTTACAATAAACAATAGTGGCAATTCCGCTGTTGATGTGGACATATCTGCAACGGACTGGATGAACAGTAATGATGAGCCAATCATGGGTGTAGGGCAGACAAGGCACTCTAGTATTACAAACACTTTATACGTGGACAGAACCCCAATGTCTGAAACAGACGTTATTGTTGTAAGTAATTTGAAACCTCCCTTTGTTACTTTCTACTATCTGCAGGTTCAAATTGGTGACATCAGTCAAGACTTTACAGGTCAGCTGAGACAGACCATAACTACGACTGCAACCTGCAGCTAGCCTTTCTTTTTTCTTTTGTAAAAATCCGTCACTATGAATCAAAAGAGATGCCGGCCGCGTAGCCATTGTCTTTGGTATCATAATGCATTGGCCTTCGCTGCTGCTGCTACTACTACTGCCACACAGTACAGTGATGATATCTCCATTGGATGAAAAACCGCAGCGGGGATTCCTGGCATCAAAGACCATTGGTCTGGATCTGCTGCCCTACAGTGCTTGTAACCCTGTCTCACTTGAAGAAGTTATTAGCTATGTTGCCTTCACCAAGCAGAAATGTATCTTCTAAACAGATGACGGCTTCGGACAAGGATGAATGGAGAAACCAGCCCTGACCTGTCCCCCCTCCCCCTCCCCCGACAACCCGACAGAACCAAATTCCGAAAGGTCTGGATCATGGTATGAGAACTTGCAAGAAGGTTGAATGTCAGATCGAGGCCCCATTGTACTTTTATGCCTCATTAGACAAGGCTGCGGAATAACACCCGATAACTTCACAGAACCTTTTTTAGAAAAAATATATAAAAATTAGAAAGTGCATACTGCACTTGGTGGTTTAATGCAGTGATGTTATAGTGGCTTGTCACAAGATTGAAGTGAGTACAAGCTCTGAGGATTTCAGAATTTACGGTAGCGTAGTAGATTTACTAAGAATGTATCATTCAGATGTACTTGATTGGATAGAAAGTTCCCCCAACAAATCTCAAAATGATTGTTTCACCATTAAACAAAACTCCGGAATTTTTATCAGACCTTGATTCAGACAAGATTAAAGTAATTCTATCAAATGCAGAAAACAAGTGTTTCATTATTAATGACAAAAAAGAGGTTCTCATCTTTGTGCGAAATGCAACACATCCATCAAGACAAATCTTTGCATGGTGGTCAAACTCTGAGACATTAGTAGATATGATGAGTTCATTATTTGATCTATCTTGGGAAAAAGGAGAGGGCACTGTATTAAATAATACAATATAAGATATAAAAAATCTAGCAATTATGACTAAATATTTTTATTAAAATTAAAAACCAAAAAAAACTAACAAGGGTATTCTGAAAGATCTACATAAACTTCAGATGTTTCATCTAAAATGTGTAGATGATACAATATAGATTTACTACTACATGAAGCACACATTCTAGATTTCATAATAAAGTATGAACTTCATCATTCTATAAAAGACTGACGTATGACTTGTACTACACTCATAGTCTATGGAAACGAGTTTAATACTGCAGCATAACTGGCAAATCTATGATTTCGTGGTTTTACTAGTTTTTGACGATATTTACTGACTGGTATCCCAATTGCACCTTTAAGACCGAGTGGTTCAGGGACATAATTTGCCTTATCAGCCCAATAAAGAATCTCATCTGTTGGTGCATAGTAATTTATGATTTTTTTATTGATAATAGATTGTAAGATTTTACCGTATTTTTTTGAAGATGGAATATTTTCAGTGATGGATGCACCAAAAAAATAGACACTATCAATAATTCCCAAATTTTGTTTCTTTTTTGCAAGATATTCAACAGTACTCAATATTACTTGAGAGCCCAAAGAATGTCCCATTAACCGAATCTTTGTTTTTGGGCTAGTGGTTTTGAAATCTTCAATGAATTTTCCAAGATTACGTCCATTTTTCTTTGCAATTATTTGACCAACTGCAAGTGCATGTTTTGCACGTGTGATTAAATGAGCACCTGTAGTGTTTGAATCATAGCTAAAACCAATTACAGGATGACGATATTCTAATCTATGTAACCGATTTTTTGCTAAGACGATTTTGGCAACTGCCCCTGCATTATCATTTTGCAAACCATGAATCATTATTACAAGTTCTTTTGATCCAATTAATTTTTCAAAATCTTTTTTCGGATATAGATGATAAGAAGTGGTTTTAATGGTTTTTCCAGTAGTTAGATCATAATATCCTCTAGTAGAAATTCGACTAACAGGTTTCATTTTCATTCAGATGGACCTAGTTGTTTTTTATACTGTTCAATGTCAGAATCCTCGACTTTTGCAAACAATGGAGAAGCCTCACCCAAAGTATGTCCAGAAGGGATTCCTAAAACAGAGATATCACCCCAAGAGGAATCATTAACATTCCCATCAAATCCTAATTGTTGCCAAATTTTTTGAGCAGATTCTGGAATAAATGGAAACACAGCAATTGCTAAACTTCGAACAGCATTAGCTGAAAGGAATACACAATTTGTAGTACCAGGTCCATTTTTCCAAGGCTCTTTATGCTGAAAATATTGATTAAAAAATGATGAAAATTCCATTATTTTCTTCAAAGATCTATCAAGATGATTCTGCTCCATAAGTGAGCCTATATCAGTTGCAAGATTTTTGATTTTTTGTTCTGCCTCAGAATCTTTTTCATCAAATGATTCTACTTCAGGAACTTTTCCATCAAATGCTTTTTGAGCAAATCCTAGAGCACGGTTAACAAAATTTCCAAGATTTCCAATTAGTTCCGAATTAATCCGTGTAATAAAATCATTCCAATCAAAATTCAAGTCATCTTGAGAATACGGATTAATCGATACCAAATAATATCTAAGATAGTCGGCAGGATAATAATTCAAGAATTCTTTTAGACTGATGTACCAATTTCTACTTTTAGAAATTTTCTTTGATTGTAGTGTTAGATGACCTCTAGTAGGAATGTAATCAGGCAATTTGTACTCACTGTTCATTCCTAATCTCATTGCAGGTAAGAAAAGAAAATGATGATACACAATGTCTTTTCCAATAAAATGATAAATATCAGCTGAATTCCAAAATTCTTTTCCGTCAAGTCCTTTATCGTTTAGAAATTTTATTGCAGTTGATATGTATGCCAAATGGTTATCAAACCAACCATAGAAGACCTTGTCTTTTGCATTATCAAGTGGTACAGGAACACCCCACGAAATATCTCGAGTGATATCCCAATCAATTAAACCAGACTTAATCCAGTTTTGAACATATTTTTTGACATCTTTTTGAAGGTTTTGATTTTCATCTAGCCATTTAGATAATGAATCAGCAAAGTTTTTGAGTTTGAAAAAGTAGTGTTTTGTTTTTTCTTTAGTTGGTGGTTGACCACAAAGAGAACATTTTGGATTAGTAATTTCTTCAGGAACTCGGCCACAACGTTCACAAAGATCAGAATATTGGTCTTCTGCTTGGCAATAAGGACAGGTACCTTTAACATATCTGTCAGGTAAGAATTTCTTGTCATTATTGCAATAGAATTGAATAATTTCTTGTTCATAGATATGACCAGCATCATTTAGTTTTTTGAAAACTTCTTGAACAAATGCAATATTTTCAGTAGAACTAGTCTTGTAAAAATAATCAAATTCAATGTTAAATGCAGAAAAATCATCGTAATCACGCTTATTCCAGTGTGCAACGTATTCAGCAGGTGTTTTTCCTTCTTTTTCTGATTGAATTAGGATTGGGGTTCCAAAATCATCGGATGCACAAACATAGTAAGCCTCTACTCCATTTAGTTTTAAGAATCTAGTTGTAACATCTGCAGGAAGATAAGTTGATGCAACATGTCCTAAGTGGATTTCCCCGTTTGCATAAGGTAAAGCACTTGTAATGATAGCTTTTTTGCTCATTAGTAAATGTCATGAACAGTATTGAGGTTAAGAAGTTTTAAGTTTACCAAACATCCAGTTTAAATCAATTTTTTTATCGGCTCTGTTAGCTTACACTGACGAGTAAAAGTCTTTTGCATGAATTTTCTTGACCGCAATGCTCTTTGATCACCGCGCAGTGCCATGTCCATGGACCAAGAAGAACAAGACCTGTTGGTACGGGCCTACAAAAAGGAGAAGTGAGTCGGCGTAAAGGAAAGGATCCACATCGTGTGCATGGTCAAGGTCAGCGGACTGACGCCAACGCAGACAGCAGAGCTGTGCTACTGCGACCCGCACACAGTAACGAGCTGGCTGCAGCGCTATGACGAGGAGGGTCTTGCAGGCCGCGCTCAAGATCCAGCTCCTTGCCTTTCTGCCCCAGAGTCTTCTTTAGTTTTTTGATCTCCTGTTGCAGCTGGCGTATGGTTTGATCAGATGAATCTGGCATTTGACATGTGGTATGATCGTGTCTGATCTAACTTATCGGCGTGGGGTTTGGAGGGATTATGCATAATCTCTATTCTATATTTTTGTGATCTTTGGCCCTAAATGAGAAATTGGAAAACAGTCACGGCATATCAATTGTTATAGTAGATGAGAACAATTCCATACCTTCATTGTTAATAGTTAGCAAGTAAATGCCATTACCAAGTGGGCCGTTTCTCCATCCCTTTTTAAAAGTACCATCATCAAAGATTGCATTGCCGCCTACCTGTGTGCCGTTAATTAAAACCTGAACCGATGATATGCCAGAACTTGCTCCCCTGAATTTTGGTGTGTCTGTGTTTATGGCGATTCCGTCAACAAATGCAACATATCTTGTACCGTCATATATCTGAGTTATCTGAGCAGTTGATACAGGAATATGATTGCTGTCAATAATTATGGTGCCAAGCTCTTGAGTACCTACAAGAATCACATATGTGCCATCATCCAACACGGTTCTGCCTCGCTGAAATGAGCCGTCATCTCTTACAGAGGTACCCTGACCAATCTGAGTCAAGATTCCCTCAGAGTCTCTGACCTGCAGAGTTACAGAGTCATATCCACTGGACTCTCCCCTGAATCTTGGTGTGTCTGTGTTTATGGTGATTCCATCAGTGTATGGCATATAGGAATAGCCGTCATATATCTGAGTTATGTGAGTTGATTCACCTGAAGAGCTGCCGCCATTAACTGATGGCAATACACTAGAGCCAAATGCCGTAAAGTGAGCAGTCCAAATAACTAGATCCTCACCCACATCAATAAAGCACTCACCAGATATACTATTACTATTATTTGCTGAGATTAGTTGTGTCGTAATATCATATATGGAATCAGCATTACATGTTGCAGTTATTTCACTTGTTGTACCATCTTGTGCAAACCAAGGTATGTTCCCTGATTGTCCACTCAATGATATTCGTGCAGGTTTATCCAAGAACAATGCAGTATCGCTTTGCCCAATATCAATACAGGATACCAGAGTTCCACGAGTGGGGGTAATATCTGTACATCTGACCCCCAGGTCTTTTGGCAGATTAATAATTCCATCAAATCCTGCAGGTCCAGTAATGGCAGTTGTATTTGTAAACATAACTGATACATCTCCTCCTACAATGCCTGTTGCAGTTATGTTGATGTGACTAGTTGTAATGGTATCACCTACAAGCAGACGACTATAATCAAGTGTTGCATTTACATTAACCGCAGAGTAAATAATTGCAGATAGTGCAGAATCAGCATCAGTTACTGTAATTGTATCATCTGTTATTGCATCATTTGATGTGTTATCATCTGTTATTGTACCTTCTGCAATTGATTGGTATGGTAGAATAGATGAGGTGCCATTATGGGAGGAGATTGCCCCATTAATGTTGTTATAATTATTTTGTATCGCAGCACTGCCAAAGATATTATCATCATCCATTGCACCATGAATGATATCATTGCCTTGTTTACTGATCAAATTATCATCTCCTGGTCCACCATTAATGGTGTCATCTCCTGGGCCGCCATAAATTACATCATCACCCATTCCACCATCAATAACATCATCTCCTGGTCCACCATATATGCAATCATTACCCATTGCACCATCAATGGTATCACTGCCACCATATCCCAAAATTAGATCAGATAACACGCTTCCAGTTATGGTGTCATCTTGTGCAGTTCCATACATTATGGAATTATAATGAGATATTGCATTTCCACAGTATAGTCTCTCATTTATGATATCTAGTGGAACAGTAAAGAGTTCTTCTGGGTTATCATCATTACTAATCAGGACAAATGTGATATTCTCTGGTAGTATAGCATCTGATGCGCCAATATCCATAATCTCAAGTATTGTTGCAGTGTTATTTCCTGCCCCAATGCTTTGTGTGTTAGTTATGATGAATCTATTGGAATATTGATCATCCAAGTAAATACTAGATATGTTTGAATCAAAGGATATGCCATTAATTCTTGCTGAAAACTCTTTTGGAAGGATATGGTATGATGATGTATTATTATTATTATTATTATTATTATTCAAATTATATAATGACTGAGCGCGACTGGATGATGATTCAGATGTATCAAAGGACTCAAATTCCCCAGAGTATACATTGACTGAGCCACTACGTATACCATTGACTGTATCATATGGAATGCCAACTAGTGCTGTATTGCCATACATGGAGACTGCCTTGCCAAAGTCATCATGCAGTCCATCACTTGGAGTAATTCTTGCAGTGTTATTCCATGCAGTTCCATTATTCTCAAAGGTATATGCAGAATCAAATCCACTTGATGCAGAACCATACGATAAAAAGTTTGGAGTGCCAACTATCATCTTATCTCCAGATAAAGATACAGAGTACCCAAAAGAGTCTCCCGGAATATGCTCATCCGGAAGCAGTCTGTCTGTTCTGCTCCATTCATTGTTTATTCCCTTTTCAAATGTGTATATTGTACCTGCCATACTATCTGAATTGTAATCATAAAATTCCGATGATGCAACTAGTGTTTCTGCATCCATGCTAATAGAGTATCCAAGACGTCGATCGTTATTTTCTGGGAAGAGTTTCTGGGTTTGGCTCCATGTGCCATTAGTGTTTTTTTCAAACACTCTCACAGAACCTGAATTAGTACCTCTATCACTCAGAGAGCCTACTGCTATTACTCCATCATACATTGCAACTGAGGATCCAAAGTATTCCTGGCGATACCCAATATCAGGTATTATCTTTGCAGTCTGGAGCCATATTCCTCCTTGAGTGTCTCGCTCAAAGACATATGCTGCACCAGAACCATATCCAGACACACCACTATATGGAACTCCAAGTATTGCCGTATCATTATACACAGAGACTGTACTGCCAAATCTCTGATAGGAGTATCCATCATCCGGGGTCAATATACCCATATTATTCCATGCAGTTCCATTATTCTCAAAGACATATGCAGAACCGGCATTTCTGCCATTTTGGTTGTCATCTTCAGAAAATCCGACAAATAATGTATGGTTATAGATGTCTAGTGATTCTCCAAACCTGTCAAATCGTACTGGATTATTCTGGATAAGAGTTGTGTTTTGATTCCATGCAGTTCCATTATTCTCAAATACATATACAGAGCCTGGACCATTTCCACCATCAAGTGCTGCGCCAACTATTAGGGCATCCCCATAAATGCTGATAGATGCTCCAAAGGAATCAAATGGTAGTGCATTTGCTGGAACCAGTTTCTGCATCACAGATGGTACAGTATCATCTGTTATGATGGTAATTGATATGGTGCCATGCTGTGATGTGATGGTTCCATCATACACTACAAATGTAAATGAATCAGTCCCTGAGAATCCAGAATTTGGAGTGTACAAAACAGTAGATGATGTTGCATTAACTGCTGTCATACTGCTACCTAATGTGCCGTTTGCAGGATTCATTATACTAAATACCAGTGTGTCATTATCATTATCAGTACCAGAAAGGGTAACTAGTAGCGGCATATCCTGCGAGGTCATAACTGATTTACTAATCGCTACAGGTACATCATTAACTGGAGTTACAGTTACAGTAACTGTTGCAGCGTCTGCGCCACCGTTTCCATCAGATAAGGTATAGGTAAATGTGTCTTCACCAAAATAGTTGGTATCAGGAGAATACGTTATGGTGTTATTCAGATTGATAATGGCAGTGCCATGTACGGGATTTGTAATTGTTAGAATTGATAATGATTCTCCAGTGCTTTGGTCAGTACCACTTCTAGTACTACTGCTGCTGCCACTAGTATCTTCTCCAGGAATGATCTCTATTCCTCGTACAGATACCAATCCGGAATTAGCACCACAGATATTATCAACTGAATATGATTCATCAAATACTGTATTATGAGCAAGTCTGTTTTGTAACTCTGTTAATGAAAGACTAGGTTGTGCTTGTTTTATGAGAGCAGCAGCTCCTGCTATGTGAGGTGCAGATGCTGATGTTCCAAGGAAGGGATTCAGTAAAGATTGATGCGATGATACACCGTCAGGTCCGCATATCTCAGGCTTTGTTGTACCAGTATCAGTTGGGCCCTGCGATGAAAATGACTCCAAAGTATTTGTGTTATGGTTTATGGCACCGACTGTTAATGCACCTGCAGCATCAGCAGGCGTTGATACACTGGATGCGCTGATGTAATTGTTTGGTATGCCGCCACCTACTGCAGTAATGTGAAATAGATGGTTTTCTGTGCTGTTTGCAGATGATACCACAAGACATCCCGAAAATCCCCTACCATCAGATATTACCTCAATTGGTGATGAGGGAATAGTCTGCTGGTTTGTAGCAGAATATCGAACTATTCCAGTCATGGCACTATCAAACAAAAACAGATCATAGTCATTATTAGTAGAGTTCCATGCATTCCAAGAAGATACGGTCCATCCTGCATGATTGATGGGCAGGCATGCCTTGTATAGTCCAGACTCTGCTGGCCTGAACTCCATCACACTTTGATGGTTGGTTAGTCCAAGCATCTGAGGTGATATGGTACTGCTGATACTGTATAATCCCATCCAGTGTCTTTGGGCATCATTGCCTGATGCTACAGTTACCAGAATTCCGGCATCACTTGCCTTGTTTGCAGCCTTTGCAACTATACTTGTTCCATCACGGAAATATCCAGTAGTTCCATCACCGCCAGCAGTTGGAAATCCAAGTGAGACATTAATTGCATCAACATCTCCCCTGCTGATTATGTCATTTATGGCATTGACAAAGTCGACTGTATTTGCAATTGTGTATAATACCAAATTGACATCAGGGGCCATATCAACTATAATTTCAGCTACTGTAGTGCCATGAGAGTTGCCAAATGTTTTACGACATGATATATCACCGCAGAATCCTGCAGAGTCAAACAAATTATGAGATATTATATTATTTGTAATCTCGGGATTATTAATCACAAAGGAATCATCAATTATTGCTATTGTGGTACCGTTTCCAGTTATTCCTTGAGAGTGCAATAAATTGGCATAACTCAGAGAGACTCCCTGCGATGTATCATGTGAGAGTGGCTCTGATATTTCAGGCAGTCTTATCTCTTTAATGTTATTATTCAAGGATAGTTCCTGTATTTGTGAGGGAGTAAGTTTTAGTACCGTGATATCATCTGTTATGGCTGTCACCTCATATCCTGACAAATCAGACGAGTTTGTCATACCACTAATGTATACAGGAATTTTGGGCTCTGCAATTATATCACCATCAGCGGTTCTATCTTTGAATATGTTCTTGAATCTCTCATCTAGTTTTTCTAGTGTGTCTGTTCCATCAATTAGTTTCTTTATGTCCGGTGAGATTTTTAGCGATGACTGTACGGCAGATATCTCTAGCTGCTTTGAGGTATGATTAATGATAACTGCATTCATGGAATCTTGTATATCTTGAAATGATTGGTTTGCCTTTTCAAGCTCTTGTCTTGTTATGGTATTATCCTCAAAGTCTTGCTGTGCTGTGAGTAATAGTTTCTGTTGTATGTCGTATTGGTTACTTTTGTCTTTTAGAGAACCATCTATCTCTTTATAGTCCTCTTTGAGTTGCTTTATCTGCTGTCTTGCTTGGTTTACTTTATCTTTGTTTTGCTGGTATATCTGGTCATTGATATCTGTTGTATATTCCATGGATTCTATCTTATCTGCAGTTACACTTGGAATGTCATGAGCAGTAGCAGAGATTTGAGGAACTAGTGCTAACAGTATGTTTTCAAAAATATTTTCAATTACAGATGTGTATTGAGCAAACATTGTTGTGAAACTAAAAGTATTCAACCAGAAATCATCAGAGTCTTCAAAAGATATAGGGGTGTAGGATTCATCATCCGATTCTTCAGTTACAATTAGTGTATCCCCATCAACATCTGAATCATTATTTAACACAGAGATAGTTATTGGTGTGTCCTCGTTAGTTGTGATGGTATCATTTCTGGCAACAGGTGGGTCATTTACTGGTGTTACAGAGATGGATACAGTAGCGTTATTGGAGTTTGCCATTCCGTCACTTGCATAATACGTAAATGTGTCTGCTCCAAAAAAGTTGAGACTAGGAGTGTATGCAAAACTGCCGTTTGTATGTAACAGGATGGTACCATGAGTTACATTAGTACTAATAATTGATGCAAGTGTATCTCCATTTTCATCTAAATCATTACTTAGTATGCCATATGTGGCATTCACAGTTAGGGTATTATCCTCTGATATTACAAATACATCATTAGTTGCTACAGGTGGGTTGTTTGCAGTTGATATTATGGCAATTCCTCCAGGATCTGAGATGCGGCCGTTTGCCAAACCATCTGCATCAAAAGAACTGCCATCAGTTATTGCAAGTGTTATAGAATTGTCGCCATCATCACTAGAGCCAAGTATGCTAGTTGCATTAACCCATGAATCATTAATTACCTTCCAGTACTGAGAGTTTGCAGGTATATCATTTGGCAAAGTAATGCCAACTATAATTCTCTGCCCTGCATCTAATCCCGTTACATTCCATGAAAAGAGCCCATCAGGAAATGTTACATCTGGCTTGCCATCCTCTGGCAGGGTTGATTCTAAAACAGCAGATACTGCTGCAAACTCTCCAAGATTAGTGGCAAACGATGTACTTCCAGTTCCGGTACCCGAATCAATATTTTCTTGTATGTTTTGAACTCTAACAGATATTGCATCAGTTGCAGTGTTGTTTGCAGAGTCAGAAATAGTTGCAGTGATGTTGTGAGTGCCAACGCTTAGTGTTGCATCAACAGAGCGGCCTGTACCAATCATTCCATTTATACTAGATGACCAAGAGATCTCATCTGAGATATTCCCATCCGTATCATCTGTGGCGCTAGCTGTAAATGTTATTCTAGGGATATCATCATCAAATGCAGAACCATCAGATGGTGATGATATAGTTACTACAGGAGTATCATTGAGTAATGGTGTTGTCGCTGTAGCAGAGCTTGATGCAGAACCAGTTCCAATCACGTTAATTGCACTTGTTCTGTATTCTGCGGTATCTCCACCACTAAGTGTTGTATCAAGAAAGTCTGTAGAAATAGAACCAGTATCAGAAACTAACACTGAAAATCCTGCACTATTCAGATTTCGTTCAATTTGATAACCTGTAACAGGAGAGTCACCATCATTAACAGGGGCAGACCAAATTAAGCTTATTTCATTAGCAGACACTACATTAGCTAATAGATTAGTTGGAGGATCAGGTACTGTAGATACAGTTACTAGAATTGAAGTATTGGTTTCAAGTCCTTCACCGTTTGTTGCTCGCATAACAATTGTATGTTGTCCCGTAGAAAGACCACTAACAATAATACTCCATAAAGTAGTACCTATTGCTGTTTGTTGTGGACCTCCATCTATGGATATTTGTACTTGTATGATGCCAGATTCAGAATCAGATGCTATACCAGAAACTGTAAAAGTACTTTGTGTAAGTATAGCACCGTTTTGTGGGGAATTTATTGTAATATTGGGAGATGTTGTATCAGCAGATGTTCCTTCAATTAATACATGATCAATTTCAACTTCTTCAGTGAAGGAAGAGCTAACGACAAATCGAACTTGAAATGCAGTACTATCAATATAACTTGCCAAATCAAATGTTTCAAAATGCCATATTTCATCGTCACTTTCTTCAGACCAAGTAACTAGTGTATCCCAATTTTGTCCATCATCACCTGATGCTTCAACTTTAAGAAAATCTGTTGTATCAATAGAATTTTCAAGCCATCGGTATAACGATAATGTTGCAGAATCATATTGACTTAGATTAACTGCATCATTCATTGTCAAACTACAATCAGGAATACAGTTTTGAATATGCGCTACTCTAATACTATTGGCGGGTAGATCACCATTTCTTTCTTCTGGTGTGTCAGTACCCCATTCACCTATCTCTGTCCAATCAGGAAAATTATCATCAGATCTTTCAAAATCATCTAAGAATGAATCTAGAGTACCTAGTACTGGTGGAACAACAATTATTGGATCTAAAATTGTGTTATGCTCAAAAGTGCTTTGTAAGTCGGGTCTATTGGAATCTTGCCAATCTTCTACATATTCTAAAATATTTTCAGCGATGATAGTTTCAGAACCAACTTCTAGTGGATCAGTAAAAGTTGCCCAGATATCAGGCAATAAATTAGAACGATCATCACCGCCTTCATTATTTGTATCAACAAGATCATATAATGCAGCAGTTACACTACCTTCTCCATTTATTCCATCAATCCAAGGCAATCCTTCAAATTTAGGATCAGGTGGAAATACACGATTTTCATAGTCAATGATTCCAACAATTCCAGCTGCCTCATAATTTGGATCATTGTCAATAGCTAAAGGAACAAAACTTGACCATCCTTCTATCCATGCACACCCAGAATCTCCACCAGGAGTTACAGCAGAATGATTGTTAGGACAATTAAGTAAGGGAAATGCAGAACCAAGATCTTGGTAAATTTGAATATGAGTATGATGTGCATATTCATGTCTAATCGTGTCAGGATGATCAAGTACGGAATTAGGAATACCACAATATGTGTCCATACGGGTTGTACTAGAATCTATGAATATCTCATCAGTACCAGGAAAAATACCTACTCCCTGACAAGCAAATGGATCCCAATTAATGATGACAGGAGGCACATCATATTGTAATGTGTCTAAATACCAATCATAAGTTGACTGTAATGTGTTTTGAACCCACATGACTTCACTAATAATACTACCTTGGTTGATAGTGAAAGTACCGTAATCAAAATAGACAGAAGTGATGTCTATTTGTACATCGTCATCAACTCCAGTAAAAGTAGTAAATATTTCTTCAGAAGTTTCACGATCTACAAGATCACGACCAATGTTAAATTTTCCATTGTCTGCTTTTATGTTCATAATAAGATCTGGAGTCGTACCATCTCCCTCAGTATCAGTTAATGGAACTGCAAATGAAAAATCTCCATTAATATCAGTAATATCACAAATAGGTGTTGAACCATTGAATAATTCATCAGAACTATAACCTATTCCTACATTAAAATCAAGAGCACAAACCTTTGCGCCATTTACTGGTTCTAGTACACCAATTGAATCATAATTTTCCACAGTGCCAGTAACAAATCCAAATGGAGGAGGTCCTTGACTAAATATTGAAGGTAAAGTAAAATTAAAAACAGAAGTAAATGACTGTGTATCTAGATCTGGTCTATCATACATTAACTGATCAATATATTCATTAGAATAATTCATTGAACTTAAAAATTCTTCATAATTTTCATCAGGATAATATTCTTTTAGAAAATCAGCAAATAATTCTACTGGCGGCTCATTTTGTGGAAGTTGGTTTCTATTAACTAATTTAACAGTTCCGGTTTTGTTTGCATAATCGCCAACCCAAGTTTTTGTTGAACTAGTATCAACGCTAAGAGAGCTAGAAATTGCGCTTAATGGTTGTGGAGGAACATTTTCACTTAATGTTACAACATCGCCGTTGATACTGATGTATCTTCGAACATTATTCGCATCCATACTAATATCAAAAAAGCTTCTATCATCAAACGGTGATGGTTCATTTATTTTCATGGTTATAGTTTTGCTTTGAGGAGCTGTATTATCAAAGGAATAAGCAATTTTTCCAGAATTTATAACTAAAGGAGGATCCCAGTTGTCGTCTGTACGTGTGATATAGTGTACATATCCAGCATCAACAATCTCAGCATGTTCTGGATAAATAAGGTAAATGCTACCCATATTACAAACTGTAAAAAGTTCTTGTTCCAATATTGCATCAGGATCTTCATATCCCGCATCAACATCAGGAATAACAAATGTATAATCAAGTATTACATCAAATTCTGTACCAATTGTTACTTGACTTGGCGTATCAATTGAGAAAACTGGCCAATTACTACATTGTGAATTAATACCGCCAAATGGTTTTGATTTCAGATCATATGTTGTAATAATTCTTTTGTCTGTAAATTTTTCAGAAAATGCGTGCTCATGATTTATGGTATCAGTATTTTGTAAAATAATTGAATTAGTAGAGAATTCTGCAAATGATAATGAAGTACTTCCTATAACCAAAATTAAAGATAAGAATACGCTCAAAATAATTTGTTTATCTAATTCTAGCATTTATTTTATCAACGTGATAATTTTTACTATAGAATATTAAAGCACTGTGATCATTGTGGGTGTATGGCCTAAAGAGAATTTCAATGTCTCATCTTAGAAAAGTAAATCAATCCCTCACAGAGCAATCAAAAAAAAGACATATCTCCTGACAGTTCAGGATTTGGCACCAAAAGATGATTCAGCATATGTTCCACCAAATTCTAAGCAATTTATTGAGAATGCAGGCTCAATTAATTTGAAAGAGTATTAATTTCTCATGTCGGGATTAGCTTCAAAAAAAATCTCTACATAAGATTCAGTAAAATTGAAAGAAAGTATAAATTCTTCATAATTTTTATCAGGATAATATTCTTTTAGAAAATCAGCAAATAATTCTACTGGCGGCTCATTTTGTGGAAGTTGGTTTCGATTAACTAATTTAACAGTTCCGGTTTTGTTTGCATAATCGCCAACCCAAGTTTTTGTGAAACTAGTATCAACGCTAAGAGAGCTAGAAATTGCGCTTAATGGTTGTGGAGGAACATTTTCACTTAATGTTACAACATCGCCGTTGATACTGATGTATCTTCGAACATTATTCGCATCCATACTAATATCAAAAAAGCTTTTATCATCAAACGGTGATGGTTCATTTATTTTCATGGTTATAGTTTTGCTTTGAGGAGCTGTATTATCAAAGGAATAAGCAATTTTTCCAGAATTTATAACTAAAGGAGGATCCCAGTTGTCGTCTATACGTGTGATATAGTGTACATATCCAGCATCAACAATCTCGGCATGTTCTGGATAAATAAGGTAAATGTTACCTATATTACAAGCTGTAAAAAGTTCTTGTCCCATTATTGCATCGGGATCCTCATATCCCGCATCAATATCAGGAATAACAAATGTATAATCAAGTATTACATCAAATTCTGTACCAATTGTTACTTGACTTGGTGTATCAATTGAGAAAACTGGCCAATTAATACAGCTACTTCTAATTGCAGAAAGTTCAGCAGATCGTTCAAATTTTGTTAGAATACGTTCTTTAGATATTTCTGTTGATACATTCATCTTATTTGTTATGGGTATTGTAAGTTCTGTAGTTGTATCTGATTCACTTGTTATGGATTTGGTAAATTCTTTAGGTATGTTATTTGACATTATCTTCCAATTTAATTTGTCTGCGGTTCTTTCAGTAACACATGCAGGTTGTCCATTTGTACGAATGGTTAAAACCAGATTTTCTTTACAGATTATATTTTCAGGGGCAATTCCAGATTCTAATTGATGTTTAGGACTATCAATGGATGAAGAAAATGCCATAGAAGATGATACAATAAAAAGTAGAGGTATCAAAAGCAATATTTTATTCATTTATGATACATTCTATTGTTCTAAGTTAAAAAAGTGACTATACTTTACGGTGCTGTCCAAATCCTCCCGGAAAAATCCGCGAAAAGCTTATAGATCATGAATCATCCTGCAATGCTTTTTGATCACGGGGCATGGCACACATCTAATGTCTTTGAAAAGAAAGAAGCGTGGGAGGGCAGGCGCGCAGTACGACGCCCATGTCAGGCAGTATCGCAGGCATGCCAGGAACGCCAATGCCAGAAAGTATCGCAACTATAGGGCATACGAGGGCAGGCGGAGGGAGGAGGGCAGGACCATAAGGGCGAGGATCAAGAAACTCAAGAGATTGATCCCCCACCGTATGGAAGGATGCCTCCGATGACGCGGCCGCCTTGCTGTGCGTGCTGGATATGGCGTTCCGGAACCACTCGTACAGGGTTCATGTCACGTAGTGATTATGTCAGATAATCGCTCATCTTGGCAACCATGATCTCTCCCGTGCGCAGCATCGTTCTTATTGATCTCTTCATCTCATCGGCCGACTCGTACAGCCTGTTGGCAGTGTGCAGCCTGGTGTTGCGCCACTGCCACTCTGTGGGGTTGAGGTCCGGCGTGTACACCGGAAAGTACCTGAGCACAACGTCGCCCCCGAGCTTCCTGACTTCCTCCCCGACATGGGAGGACTTGTGGTAGCCCGCGTTGTCTGCAAAGACGAGCACCCTTCCAAACTTTCTTTTGAGTCCCTTTAGAAAGTCGCAGAAGCTGTCTCCGTTTGCCTTCTCGTAGAATGAGCAACAGAACCCATCACGGTGCAGCGCGCCAAACGAGTAGAACCTCTGCCTTGAGAGAGTCGACGGCGCCGTGGCACCTGCGCCCCTAGGCGCCCACGTCTTCTTCTTCTTCTTCTGCACCAGCCCGATTATGTGGGATGCCTCGTCCTACGCAACCACGGTGTATCCGCGGGAGGAATAGTACGAGACGGTACGCCCTGCTTTTTTTTAAATTCGACCTTCTTGTTCCGAGGCTGATTTGGGGTGCCTCGGACACGGGGTCTGCTACGTGAACCCGATCCTGCGGAGTATGTCGTAGACGCTCACCGTGGCGTACTGCACGCCGAACTTCTTCCGGATGTGCTCTGCGAGGAGATGTGCAGTCCACAGGCCCGACTCGAATCCGCACCTGTCCGGGCCGGCTATCAGGTCTGCCCTAAGCTGTTTGGTCTGGAGTGTGTCAATCTTCGGGATTGCGCCCGGCCTCATCTCGTCGTACCTGCCCAGTATGCCCATCTGCATGGCGCGCATGAGCCAGCCCCGTACGGTAGAGTACGGCCTGTTGAGCGCCCTTCCTATCTGGCGTATGGATACGCCTTCCTTGCGCATGATGTACGCAAGGAGGAGCCTTGTCCTTGCCTTTGGATCCACCTCTGTCTTCTGGATCTTCCTGAGGTATCCCGCCCCGGTCTTGGGAAGAAAGTCGCTCCCCGTTGATATTGTGGTGTCTTTCATGTGCCGTGTCAGGCGTACTGTTATCTGGATCCTTCGGTCGAATAATGTTGGCTGTTTTGTGATCCAATATCAATCCAATTCACTACGTAACAATAATTCTACAACACCAGATCTATTTGAGAGAGAATCATCCATTTGGAGTATTTTTTGAATATTTTTGAGGTGTTCCGGCGTATTATCAGATAAAATACATTCACAAATTGACATAAAATATTTTAAAAATAAATTAGATATAAGAAATGGTTAGCTAATTTGCTAAAAGATTAGATCAGATAATTACCAACTGCTGGCATATTTTACTTGTTCTGGAGTAAGTTTATCAATTTTAACATTCATTGCCTTTAGAGCATCAACTGCTACTTGTTTGTCAATTTCTTCAGGGACGTTAATGATTTTATTTTCCATTTTTTTGTGATTTTTGAGAATGTACAAAACGGACAGAATTTGATTTGAGAATGACTGGGCCATTACTTCTGGAGGATGGCCTTCTGCTGCAACCAAGTTTGCAAGACGTCCTTGCCCAATTAGATAAACTCTTTTTCCATTTTTCAAAATACATTCATCAAGACTTGGTCTTACTTCTTTAACAGATTTTGATTTCTTTAGTAAGAAATCACTATCAATTTCTACATCAAAGTGTCCCACATTACCCATAATGGCACCATCTCTCATTTGTAAGATGTGTTCTTTTCTAATCACACTAGTCATACCAGTACATGTAACAAAAATTTCACCAATCTTTGCAGCTTGTGCCATTGGCATTACTTCAAATCCATCCATATGAGCTTCTAATGCTTTAACAGGATCTATTTCAGTAACAACAACTTTGGAGCCCATTCCATGACATCTTGATGCAACACCACGTCCAACCCAACCATAACCAACAACTACTACACGTTTTGATGCCAAAAGCAAATTCATAGCACGAAGATAACCATCAATGGTGCTTTGTCCAGTTCCATATCTATTATCAAACATGTGTTTTGTATATGCTTCATTAACTAAAATTACAGGATAACGCAGTTTGCCTTTGTTTTCTACTGCTCTGATTCGAGTAACACCAGCAGTAGTTTCTTCAGTCGCTCCAAGAATTTTCATGTTCTTGAATCTCTTATCAAAGTGAGCTTTGATATTCATGTCAGCGCCATCATCAGTTAGAATGGTTGGTTTGTGTTTCAATACTTGATCAATACACCAATCATATTCTTTGACAGATTGTCCATGCCATGAATAAACATGAATTCCTTTAGATGCCAAAAATGCGGCAATGCTATCTTGAGTAGTTAACGGGTTTCCGCCACAACAAGCAACATTTGCCCCAAGTTCTTTGGCACCCATTAATAATACTGAAGTCTCTTTTGTAATATGCAAACAAAATCCAAGGGTTACACCCTTTAGTGGTTTTGATTTTTTAAAGCGATTAATGGTATTATCTAGAATTTGCATATGTGATCTAGCCCACTCATAAGACAATTTGCCTTCTTTGATCAATTTTTGGCTAGTCTTTACTTTACTCAACGATCAGATTCTTAAATTATACTATAAAATTCTATCATGCGAATGTAAATAAATGACAAGTATGCCGCAGAATTATTGACTTGGAAGAAGATTGCTGAGAAGGGAGAAATTGCTACAGGGAAAGGTAAAGCTTTCAAAATTGATGGAAAACAAATTGCAATATTTAATCAAGATGGATATCATGCATTAGATGATCTTTGTGTTCATCAAGATGGTTCAATTGCACCTGGAAAATTAGAGGGGGATATTGTAGAATGCCCATTACACTTTTGGCATTATAACATCAAAACAGGCCAACTTAATGACTATCTAAAAGATGTCAAACTGGAAACATATTCTGTAGAGTCAAGAGATGATGGCATCTATGTAGATATCTAAAAGTTAAAAATTTCTTGATAATTTACAACAAGACAAATTCTAAATATTAAATACAAAAAGAGAAGGGACAAATTTCCCTTCCCTTATGCTAGGTATGGGTTATGTTGGGCACAGATTATTCTGTAATTTTACAATACCAAGTTAGTATAAGGAATAATGTGTGTTCAAAATGAACTTATTTAGATTCAATATTAGGCACAATTTTTATTCACATATTCTTCAAATTAGTTATTGAATCAAGATATCATAAATGAAATAAAAAATAACGACTATGCTTCAATTACTGAAACAATTGAAAAATTCTTATCAGACCAAATAGAAAAAAATCATTCAAAAGGTATCATTCTAGGATTAAGTGGAGGAATTGATTCAGCAGTTTTAGCTTATATTTGCAAAAGAAAACTAAAAGAAAAAACATTGGCAATGATAATGCCAGACACTTCAATTACACCATCAGAAACAGAAGATGCCCTCAAAATGATTGCATTAACAGGAATTGAACACAAATTAATTGACATCAAACCAATTGTAAACGAATATTCTATGTATCTTGAACCAAATGAAAAATCTAAAGGAAATCTTCGTGCAAGAATTAGAACTAATATTTTGTATTACTATGCAAATTCCAAAAACTATCTAGTTTTAGGTTCAAGTGACAAAAGTGAGTATCTAATTGGTTATTTCACAAAATTTGGAGATGGGGCATCAGATATTACTCCAATTATTTCACTATACAAACTCCAAGTAAGAGAAATTGCAAAGTATCTTGGAGTGCCAGAGAAAGTCATTTCAAAAAAGAGTAGCCCACATTTATGGAAAGAACACAAAGCAGAAGAAGAACTAGGTGCATCATATGAAGAAATAGATTCTATCCTGTATTGCCTATGTGACAAAAAATTATCAGTCGATGAAACAGTGAAAATAACTCAAATTGAAAAATCAATTGTAGATAAAGTCCACGAATTGAACACAAACAGCGAACATAAAAGATTGCAGGCACAAAAACCAGATAGAGAATAAGAATGAAACTTCAAGATACATTGTCAAATTCGGAACAAGAGTTAGACATTTCAAAAAAAGTTAGGATCTACCTGTGTGGGATGACTGTTTATGATGAATCTCACATTGGACATGCAAGAACCATCATAGTTTTTGATGTGCTAAGAAAATATGTGGAGAGAAAAGGAACATGGGTTGAGTTTATTCAAAACTTCACAGATGTAGATGATAAAATCATAAATCGTGCACAATCAGAAAACACTACTGCAGAAGAAATTAGCACCAAATACATTAAAAATTATTTCAAAGATTTTGATGGATTAAATGTAAAACGCGCAACAAACTATCCAAAAGCTACTGAACATATCGATGACATAATCAAATTTATTGAAAAATTAATTGAAAACCAAATTGCATATACTTCTAAAAATGGCGTCTATTTCTCAATATCAAAATTTCCAGAATATGGAAAATTATCAAAAAAGAAAATTGATGAACTTCAATCAGGAGCAAGAATTGAAGTTGACGAAGCAAAAAAAGATCCACTAGACTTTGCAGTGTGGAAATTCTCTGATGTAGAACCCACATGGGATAGTCCATGGGGAAAAGGTAGACCGGGATGGCACATAGAATGCTCGGCAATGAGTATAAAGTATCTTGGAGAAAACTTTGAGATTCATGGTGGTGGAAGAGATTTGATATTTCCTCATCATGAAAATGAGATAGCACAATCAGAATCCCATACAGATTCTCCATTTGCAAAAATTTGGATGCATGTAGGAATGGTAACAATTAATGGAGAAAAGATGTCAAAATCTCTTGGAAACATAAAATCAATTAAACATGTTTTAGAGAATTGGGGGTCTAACATCATACGACTATTCTGTCTATCAGGACATTATTCAAAACCAATTGATTATTCTGAAGAGTTGCTAAATGAGAATCTCACAAAATGGAGACAAGTTGAGACGTGTTACTATGAATTAATTCATGCAGATAGTAAAAATCATGAAGATATTAATCCAATAATTGAAAAGACAAGTACTGAATTTGACAATGCACTAGACAGTGATTTTAACACACATCTTGCATTGTCTGCATTTTTCCAACTTGTGAAAGAGACAAACAGATTAGCAGCTGAAGAAAAACTTGGAAAAAAAGATGCAGTGATTATCAAAACAAAATTACAAAGAATGTTAGAGATTTTGGGATTAAGTATTCCTGAAATGACAGAAAGTGAAAAAAAGGAAATAGGCAATCTAATTGAGAGTAGAGAGAAATGTAGAAAAGAAAAACAATTTGAAGATGCAGACAAAATTCGAGATAAACTAAATGAGATGAATGTTGAATTAATTGATCGCAAAGAAAGAACAATCTGGATGAAAAAAGAAAACATCAAAGCTGAAAATTAAAAATTAGTTAACACTAATTAGTCTGTACTAACTATTTTTGTGTCCAAAAAAATTAGGAGAGTCTAATTAGTTGTATCTAATTTTCACAGTGTTTAATAAAATTATTCACTAATACAATACATGAATGCATGGAATAAATTTTGGCAATGGTATGAGAATAAAATACTAGGAAGTATAGTAATTATTGCAATAATACAATTCATTCAAATTCCACATATGATATGGAATGCCGACATTATGTTAGAAGCAGGAATTGTATCTAGAATTCATCCAGTAATTGATTGGTTCTTGTATGGTGTAGACTTGATTGAAATAATCTCAATTATCAATGTTGGAATGATAATGTTTAGTCTACTTCAATCTAGATCTCGCAAGAAATTAATTCAAAAGGGACAATCTGAAAAATAAAAATATAATTTCATTTTCCATCTGGAACGAATCGGGTTAATTTGTATTGACTGCCCGTCAACCTCAGATTAATTTAGGTGGTTTTGTGCCTAAAAACTTGTAAATTCAGTTTAAGAATAAGTCATAAGATGCATCTAACAATTTTTTTCAAATCGATCAAACAGTGAGTTAAAAGATTCGTTTAACTTAAATAATTAAATTCGCCATTTAGGTAAATGACAAAAATCATGGGGATTTTTGATTTGTATTTTATTGGCGTCATTTTAAGAGGTAATACAAAATGAATCAAAAAGAAGAATTAGTTTTAGAAATCTTATCTTCAGTTGATGTCATAAAAGGTAAAACCAAGTTTGTAAAAATACTTCATCTAGTTTGCAAATTGTTTGAAAAAAATAATAAAGAATCTCCTTTTAATTTTAAACCTGATCGATATGGAGTTAATTCACCTGAACTAGAACCGTTGTTGCAAAAATTAGAAAGTGATAGATATGTTCGAATCAGTAAACCTATTTTTCAAAGAAGAAATGATTTGTCTTTAATTGATAGAACTTATGAATGTGGAAATTCCATTTTAAAAGAAATGAAACCAAAAATCAATTCATTGGTTAATGCATTAAATCCATGTAGTTTGGATGAAATTCTTGCAATTTCATACAAGTTGTATCCAGAGACAACAACTAATAGTGTAATTAAAGCAAAAGTAAATCAAAAAATTATTGATTTATTTTCTGAATTAAGTCCTAGTTTTGAAGAATCTTTTGAAACTGTTTTAGAAAAATCTGTTAGTGCGCCAGATGGGATTCCTCTATCCCCTCAATTTAATGATCAAGATGTTAGAATTAAAATGATGAAATCTATGGGTTTGGAAAAATTACCTTCAATAATTCCTGATGTAATTGACGAATCTACTGGGATAATTGATCAAGAAAGTTCTCTTTTTAAAAAAATAAACTTGGAAGAAATTTTAGAAAATGCCAGACGGCATTAAAGTTTATTTTGATACAATGTTGTATTTGAATAAATTTCAAGATCCTGCCACAGTTAGACGTGAAACACAAAATATGTTTAACAAAGTTAAAACCGGTGAATATCACCTAGTGGTATCTCAACTCGTTTTAATGGAGATTTATCATGTACTGTGTAGACCGTTTGATGATATCACGAAATTTGCTGAGGCTGAATCTACTAAAGATGAAATAAATCGTGTTTATGATAAAATCAAAACTGCTTTGTTGTCTTTTCCACACACTGAGTTTGCTGAAAATGAGTTCAATGGTATTGATTCTATGAATTTAACCAATTTTGTTGAAAATGTACCTGGCTCCAAATTGATTGATTTTCTTGATATGCGAAAACTTCCGGGTTCTATGGATTTTATGCATTTGATGGTTGCTTCAAACCTAAAATGTGAAAAATTCATTACAGAAGATAAGGGCGTTATTCTGTTAGATTCCTATAACCAAAAAGGAAATATGAAAATTATTAGACCCTATAGATAAAATTAAAAAAAATAGTTAACCTCTGCATGATTTACACCATGATTGAACCATGATATTACACCATTATTTCTAATACCGAATAGTTCTTTGACTTGGGTATTGTTGTTTGCTATCTTATGACATTGAGGGCATTTTTTATAATCAAATTTTCCCATGGGTAAAATTACTTTTTATTCATATAAAGGATAGCATGATTGGTTCATTAGACTCTGATCTTTTGGTCAACTGATCCAAAAACCTAGTCTTTTGATCGCAAATCGCGATTCAAATCTCTATGAGAAATAAATTTGGAAAGTTTTTTTGGAAAGGTATCAAACATGATATTCCTACATGTTGCATTTTATTTTTTGAAAATGAGTGGCAAATAATAAGAAAAGACAATGAAGAGTATGGACAAACAATGTACAAATTAACAAATAATGAAGGTATCATCCTATGTCCTGATTGTATAAGAAAAAAAATAGCCGATTGAAACACCTCTTTTATGCCTAAATTCTACATAATGATTATAAAAATTACAAATTATTGAATAATTGTCCTAATCGAATTAAATTATATCCAAATGGCAGTCATGTGTAGTATAATTAAGAAACGACGCGCTAAAAAACAAGTTACTTCAAAGACGGCATAACATCGTTAGATTTTTTGTTAGAATCTAAAAGAAATCAGACAGAGTTTTTTGCCTGATTATTTTTGAGATGTTTCCATGGGAAAGCCATTCAGATTTGCTAATGCTCATTTTATTTGATGCCAGAAGGAGTGCATGATCAAAGTTATCTGCGATTGCAGGTTTTTGCTTCATGGCCTCACGGATACCTTCACGAATTTGCCATACACCAACAGGAATAGCATATTCAGGTCGAATTTCTCTTAGAATCACGACTCCTGCTTGAATTCTCTTTTTAGACAAATATTCTACAATTCCCAATTTGGCTGCAAAATAAGCACCAGCTATAACAGGAGAATGATTAATTCCACGAGCATCCTCAGAATCAGACCCAAATCCCAGTATTCCATTTGAATACCAAGCCTCAATCATTTCATATATCCATCTATGAGGAAATAAGACAACAGAGAAAACATTTCCCAAATGTTCATATGAAAAAACTCTACATGAATCAATTAAATTATAATCTAAAATTTCATCGGTAAGAGATTTAGAAATAATATCATCAGTTGCAGTTATACTCCATTTAGTTGGAACTAGCTTTCTTTTTTGTCCTAACATTCCAATACTAAAACATTTTTGAATTTTGGAAATTTCAATTCCAGAATTATATAAATTCAAAACTGCATCTTTGGCTTTCAAGTCCTTATCATAGAATGTCTTTTCAATTGATTTTACAGAAGAGGTTCCAGAAAATTTTGCAGTTTTTATCTGACCAATTGGGCCAAAGGGAGCACTTTCATCATCAAGAGACACACTTGAAGATAAAGCCTTTTCAAATATCAAATCAGAATCGGTTGGTTTTGAAGACATTGTAATTTCTTGAAGATTTTCAATGTATCTACCATCTGTTTGATCAATTGGAATTTTTTGTATTCCGCGAACTAAATTTAATCTAAAATTAACAATTTCTTCAAGTGATTTTCCTTTCCACTTTTCTGGATTGTCGAGTAGACTTGTGTCACCATGAATTGGTGGGACCATTGGGCCAAGAGAGACTTTGGGATAATTATGAGAACCTACAAAAACAGATGGGGGACTAGTGCCACTAATTGAATCAGAAGAAAACAAATTCCCATATTTTGATAGAGTTTCATGCCATTTTGCCAAAATTGATCTTCGTATATCTTGAGAATCAGAAGACATGTTTTTTGTGCCTAAATTATGCCTATTAACTTGCCTGTGGTTCAAAATGAACTTATGCTTGATAGTTGTGGATGTTATGTGTATATTGTAATGCTTAAGGTCAGCTTTTCGCAATTATTTTTTTGATTTTTTATATGAAGGTCTCTTAGAATTCTAAATGTGTTTATGATTAACTAACTAGTTCCGCTCCTGAAAATTTCAATTCTGGAGATATTTCTATTCCCAATGAATCAGCTGTTTTCAAATTTAATATACTGTGAGCACTTGGACTCTCAGTTTTTAAAAAATCAATATTTGAACCTTCTAAAATCCTATTGCTTAAGCCTGATAATTGTCCCATATCAATAAAATTTGCAACCTTACCAGCCAACGCTCCCTTTTTTACTCCATCAAGATTACAAGAAAAAGTTGGTTTATTTTGTTCAGTTGCAATTTTAATGGCTAATTCTTCACCGCCACTTTGTACCAAAGTATCACAAGCTTGGCATAATGTATCTACTTTGGAAATATTTTCAGATATCAAACTTTCTAAATCTTCTAGGGATGTTCCTGCAATATCTATGATCTCTATTCCATTATTATTAGCATATTCTTTTACTTCATTATATTGAATAATTGAATTTGGTTCATTTAATTTATGAACAAATCCTAATTTCTTTATTGGAGCAATTTCTATAAAAAAATCAAATTGTTTTTCAATTGAAATATAATTTCCAGTTCCAACTAAATTATTTCCAGAATGTGATAAATCATCAATAATACCTGCTTCAACTGGATAAGTCACAACAGAAAAAACAATTGGCATGTCTTGTGTCATTTCTTTTGCAATCAAAGTTCCAGATGTAGTTTGAGTGAAAATTAGATCTACTTTTTCATCAATAAATCTTTGAACGATTTCTTTATGTTTAGATTTATCCGCATAAGAAATATCTTCTAGATATTCAAGATTATTTTCATGAAAATGTTCATCTAATTCCAAGTATCTTTTAAATTCTGAAATATTTTCATCAAATTGCTCACTTGTCACCCATTTTACTATTCCAACTTTGAATGGATCCTTTGATGGATCTTTATCAATTTTTATGGTTGAGACATAAGATAATGCCACACCAATAACAATAATTCCAATGATCACTGAAAGAATTGTTAATTTTCTCATTCAATGATGAGATTTAAGCGCATAATAACTATTTTTGAGATTATTGTAATGCTGTATGTCAATTAAATGGAATTATTTTTTTGCAGCACTAATGATAGAAACAACATCTCTATCCCTTAGTTGATAATCAATGGGCAGTCTCAAATTATACCTCAAATCTTTTCCGTACAAAAGTCCTTTAGTCAGATCAGAATGGATTTCCTTCGCAAGATCTTTTATTGTAGCCCCATTTTTTAGTAAAAGTAAATCAGGGAGCACCCTTCCTTTTTTATCAGAAAGATTTTTCTCATCTGCAACAGGATAAATTGAATTCATCTTAAGTAGTTTAAAGACTGCAACATTAATTGCAAATTGAACCCCAGTTCTCATATATTCACCCATAATTCCTTTTTGGATAAAGTTTAGTGCATTTGTTTGTTTTTCATTTAGTTCATCAGATTTGATTATTTCAAATTGTTCAGAGCCAGGAGAATATTTTATCAGTCCTTTTTGCTCTGCACGTCTAAGACTAAATTCACTATCGCCACTAACAGGAATTACTATTGAATCATTGTAACGCTCCCTTAATCTAGCAAAATTTTTGTCAGCTCCTTCTACATCAATTTTGTTTGCTACAATAAGAGTCGGTTTTGAAATTTTTCTTAGATGTGATACAAATTTTTTGGTATCAATCATATCAAAATCATCAAAATCTTTTTCTTCAAGTTCAGTTGCTAGAAGTGTTTCTTTAACATGAGTTTTGTCTACACCAATACCACGATAAAGATCTGTAATTGCGTCTAAAATATCAGTGCCGGTTCTAATCAGTTTTGATACTTTGTCTCTATTTCCTTCTAAAATTTTATGATACCACATGATCAATTCTTCCTCTATATCTGCAAAATCAGAAATAGGATCACCCGTTCCAATTTCAGTAATTTTTCCCGTTGAATCAATCCCCCCAGAAGCATCAACAACGTGAAGTAACACATCAGATTGTGCAGCAATGGATAGAAACTGATTTCCAAGGCCTTTACCTTTCCATGCATCCTTGATGAGTCCAGGTAAGTCTATCAATTCAATTGGAATGTATCTCCATCCTTCAACACATTTGGAGTTGTTGGGATTGTCTTGAATTTTAAATTCTGGATGAACGCAAAGTGTAACGGCATGTGCTGTTCCTGACACTGGTTTTTTAGTAGTAAATGGGTAAGACGAAATTTCTTCAGAAGACAATGTAGCAGAATTAAAGAAGGTTGTCTTTCCAGTATTGGTTTTACCAATTAACCCAATCTTAATAGACATACAATAATTTGTCAGTTTAGAATATTTATCTCTGCCTAGGAATTAGAAGAATTTTTGTTTTTGATTTTTTCAAGTGAATGGTTAAGTTCTTTGATAGCCCAATCAATATCAGAAAAATCATCTGTAGATAGAGATCCTTTCCATTTTTCTAAAACACTACTTGCTATTTCTGAACAATTGTAGAGTAAATTCCAATATGGGTGATGTTCAGCTGTTGTAAATGCAAGTTCTGCTACATCATTCAAGCCATTTTTTGCTCTTGTCAAAGACGTAATTTTTTCACCAAATATCTTGATGATATCATTTTCAAGATCTTGTTCGATTTTTAGAGGAGTGTTTTGCAATTCATATTTTTTTGCCAAATCAAGTAGATCATGATAAAAATTTTCAAAGTTTGTCATCTCAATAGTCTCCTATGTTCTGCCAGCATACATCTGTTGAAAATTACTTTGATTCCTTCTTTTCTTGCTAATTCTTCAGCTTCAGGATTATGAATTCCTTCTTGCAGCCAAATCACTTTTGGTTTTTTCTTTATGGCTTCTTGGACGAACGGTAAAACTTGGTCTGAAGGTCTGAATATATCCACAATTTCAATTTCTTCATCAATTTCTGAAATGGAATTATAGCATTTTTTACCCAAGATTTCTTCGGATGTTGGATTTACAGGAGTGATATCATATCCATTATCAGAAAGATATTTGGGGACAAAATGAGCTGCCTTATGAGAACTTTTAGACATTCCTACAACAGTCACTTTCTTTAAAGAAAGAATATTACGAATTTCTTCATCAGAATAATTATCTCGTTCCATAAAGAATGTATGAATATACAGGATATAATTTTTCAAGTATTTAGAATTAAACAAACAATTTTTAGGGATAATAAAAAAAATGCATTGTGAATACGGAGCCAAAAGGGATCATTGTACTAGGAGCAATACAAGCAGGAATTAAAAAATTTGATAAAATTCAAAAAATGACACTAATTGAATCTGAAGAATTGAATTCAATTTTAGAACAACTAGAAAATGGCGGGTTTATTCAAGTAGTAGAAAAAAATGGATTGTTAGGGAAGAAAATAGAGATCAAGGTCACTGAAAAAGGGGCTATAGAAGTAGATAACAAAGTCCATGAATTACAAACAAAGTGGAATCAAATGTCAACATTATACAAAGCACAAGATAAGGAGCAGTTAAAACAATACATGGATGATAACAAATCATTCCTTCCTATGATGATATTTTTTGGAGTGATGGATATGATGATGTTTAGTATGATGTTTAGTATGATAGGCATGACAATGTCAAATTATGTTCCGGCAGAAAATATGCCAGAAGGTGGAGACAATAACATGGGTGAGGGGGAATTTGACATGGATGTTGAATTCTAGTGTGTGTTTTATACTTGAAGTAAAAACAAACCATAGTTGATATACAATTCATTTGATAATCCAGGATTTGTAAAAGTCCTAACATTTTTGCAAACTCATAATACAGAATACCTATCTGGTCAAGATTTGAGTGATGTTTTAAAGATAAGCAGAGTTGCAGTATGGAAACATATCAAAAAAATTCAAGAGTTAGGATATACTATTGAGTCAAAACAGAAACTAGGGTACAAGTTAACATCAAATTCAGACGAGCTCTTTCCATGGGAGATTACTTCAGGGCTTAAAACAGAGGTAATTGGACAACAAGCATATTATTTTGATTCAACTGATTCTACCCAAAATCAGGCATTAAAAATGGCAGATGATCCTGTAAATAATGGTACTGTGATAATTGCAGCAAAACAGACAGGAGGAAAAGGAAGAGATGGAAGAAAATGGATTTCGCCTAAAGGAGGCATATGGCTTTCAATAATTTTGCAACCAAAATTTGATATTTCTATTACAACTTTATTTCCAATTGCATCAGCACTAGCATTATCAAATGCATTAGAAAAAATGTTAAAGATTTTTCCAGAATTGAAATGGCCAAATGACTTGACTATTAAAGGTAAAAAAGTAGCAGGAATTCTTGTCGATGCATCGTTAGAATCAAACAGAATTGAAAATATGGTCTTAGGGGTTGGAATAAATTTTGACATTGATGTAAAACATATTGAGAAAACACTCAAGGGTTCATCAAATTTTTATGGAGTGGTATCTCTTAGTGAACATAAAAAGAAAGTTAAACCAATTCAGTTAGTTCAAACATTTTTGGTAGAATTGGAAAAAATTTATGAGTTACTAAATACAAAACAAACAAAAAAAATCATTTCAGAATGGACAAAAAGATCATCAACAATTGGGAAGAATGTAGAGTTAAACACTAGAGATGGAAAAATAAAAGGAAAAGCAATCAAAATTGACGAAGATGGGGCATTGGTAGTATCAGATAACAACAGAGTTAATAGAATTATCGCAGGCGATATTATTCATTTATCAAAGTAGACTATTTTTTAGTAATTCTTGATTTAACTTTTGATTTTGATTGTTTTTTTTTTTGATGAGAAAAAATCATAGAGGATTGAGCTGTGAGAATCTCTTTTAGATCGTGTTGTATGTCAAAAACGGACGAGAGTAATTCTTCTAGAGCCGTAGAATATTGTTCGAAGGCAGATAACAGTTCAGTTTTCTTTTCATTTGCCTTTGATAGATACTCATTTGAGCGTAATAGGTTTGCTGAAGTAATCAATTCAGGCATTTCAGATACAGGATCTCCTAATTGATTCAAATCTGCTTGAATCTGTTGAATTTTTTTGCGCAAGTCATGGATTGCTCCTCCAGTATCAATTTTTGTCAATACAAAAACACGTTATTATTAATAAATTAAAGATTTTTTGACATAGTCATATTGTTTATGTAATAAAAGCAAATCTAAGCCTAAATTTAGTATAAAATAGAAATAACCACATCGAAAATCACAAACATGAAAAAAGATGCAATAATAATTCCTTATTTCTTAGTCTTGATTTTGTTAAGTTCTTCCATTCTTACAGGAACTGTGTTTGCACAAACAGAAAAAGATCCAGAATTAATGTTTAGTCTAGCTAAAGAACATTTTGTCAATGGAGAATACAAACAAGCCATAAAAATTTTTGATGATATCTTAGAGATTTCGCCAAATAATATTTCAACACTAAAAATGAAAGGGATAGCACAAAGTAATCTTGAGCAACATGACAAATCTTTAAAGCAATTTTTCAAAGTTTTGCAAACTAGACCAAACGATGTTATTTCATTGACGGGTATGGGAGTCGGGTTTGGATATCTAGGAGAATATCAAGAATCTATAACGTACTTTGATAAAGCATTAAAAGAAGACCCAGATAGTATTGTGATTAAAAACTATAAAGAATTTATCGAAAAAGTAATTACAAAATATCCATATATAGCAACTGAAAAACCAAAAGGGTTAGAAAAAGTCTATGTCACAACAATACCAGAATGGGTAAAACCAATAGCGAAATGGTGGTCAGAAGGGGATATCAATGATTCAGAATTTATGTCAGCTTTGTTGTATCTGATAGAAAATAAAACAATACAAATTCCACCAGTAGAAATACAGAGTATTCCTGAAGATAAAATTCCAGAATGGGTAAAAAATAATGCTAGGGAGTGGGCTTATGATAGAAGTGACAATAATGCTTTTGTTACAGGCATTCAACATATGATAGAATATGGATTAATTACCGTAAATGTTCAAGAAACATCTCAATCATCGGAAGAATTAGATCGTGAGTTGTATTTGTTTGGAAGATATCTTAGAGATATTTCAAAAAATATTTTTAAAGAGACGCGATTTATCGAATATCCAAACCCGAGTCAAGACGTGATAAAAAAATTTCTTAGAGATTACGTAAAATGGAATTTTGAAGAGGAGGTCAAAAAGGCATCTGAAATATTTCCCAATCCAACATATGAAACAATTGATGAGGTAGTAATTATTCACTATAAAGTATTCATCAATGAACAACCACCAGGATTGCCATTAGATCATGTGAGTACATTAGAAAAATCTTTTTTGTTTTGGGAAGAACAAGAATTTGATACTGATAATCAAAAAGCTGAAATAAAATTTGAAATTACAAATTTGAGAAATGAAGCAAATGTTTGGGTAACTTGGATAGTCCGAAATATTGGAGAAGGAGTTCTCGGACATGCACATCTTGGAAAAGGAGTTGTAGAGGTAACATTAGGAGACTTCAATTGTGATGGAAGTTTTCAATTATATGATATTAAAAGTGTTGAAACAATCATGACACATGAATTAGGTCATTCTATTGGTTTGCAACATGTAGCAGACCGAAACAGCATCATGTATACATCATATACTCCATCGTATGCATATTGCATCCTAAATTAAATTTGAAAAAACTTGGTCATGTTCTAAAAAACAAGAATAGAATTAGCTTAACCTACACACAATTAACCTGCAGAAATCACGTAGAACTGATAATAGTAAAATGTAGTCATTTCTAGTAACTATGTTAAAAAACACAATCATCACCGGTTCTAAATGTCCATCTTGCGGTTGTAAAAAATTAATTACAGATCAAAATACGGGAGAATTATTTTGTGAAAAATGTGGACTTGTAATGACAGATAAAATTGCAGACACTGGTGCGGAATATCGATCTTTTGCAAATGACGAGAGTAATCGAACCAGAGTAGGGGCAGGAACTTCACTAACAATGCATGATATGGGTTTATCAACTGTAATTGGGGCAGTCAACAAAGATGCAACAGGAAAACCACTTACTTCTTCTATGAAAAGTTCTATTGAAAGATTAAGAACATGGGATAGTAGATCACAAGCACATTCTTCTGCAGACAGAAATCTCAGACAAGCTCTTAATGAAATGGATAAACTAAAAGACAAACTTGCATTAACAAATGCAGTAATAGAAAAAGCTGCTTATATTTACAGAAAGGCAATGGAAAAAAAATTAGTTAGGGGTCGTTCAATCCATGGATTAGTTGCAGCATGTCTTTATGCATCATGTAGAAATACAGAGACTCCCAGAACTTTAGATGACATTGCTAAAGGAATTAATATTAGAAGAAAAGATGTTGCCAGATGTTACAGATTAATTTACAGAGAATTAGAGTTAAAAATGCCAGTTGTTGATCCTGTAAAAGGAGTTTCAAGGATTTCTAGTATTGCAGAACTTAGTGAAAAAACTAAGAGAAAAGCAATTTCAATTTTAAATGAAGCCAAGAAAGAACACATAACTGCAGGAAAGGACCCAATGGGAATAGCAGCTGCTGCACTTTATCTTGCATGTATTACTACAGGAGAAACAAAATCACAAAAAGATATTTCAATTGCATCTGGAGTCACTGAAGTAACTATAAGAAACAGATGTGCAGGATTGAGAAAAATGTTAAATAATTAGAATGTCTTCACTGGTGTTTTTTTAAGAGGTTCAATTATTTTGAGAATTATGAAAGAAATTTTTCCAAATTCAATATCTTTTTCACATGATATCAACAATACGTCATCATTGGTTAACGGAAAACTCATTATAATCACCTTATCTCGATATGACATAGAAAAGTGAACTTTACCAAATTCTTTATCAAATTCATGTCTCATTCTCACACGCAAAGAAAGTTCCATGAACATCATTTCATCTTGCTTTTGAGCTTCAAGTGAGAGTAATCCATCTTTCATCCCACCAGCTACTTGATGGCCTCTACTGTTGATGAACCTAGCCGAACGCATTTTAGAATTCAATTTGATGATTTCCTGACAGATTTTTTCTAGTTCTTCGACATTGTCCACGGGTCTAATGAGATAATAGATCTATTTATTGCGATCTGTATCAACAGATATCTGTGAAACCAGAATCTCCTAAAGATATTACCGATTATTACAAACATTTGTCGCTTTTCTGGACAGATATCATACATTTGATGTCAAGCAAACCACAAGCACTGACATCAATTGGTCCAATGAGAGCATTTGCAGCAAATTCAAAGAAAATCACTACTGAATTAATTGACATTAATGAGATTTTATTAGAATTTAATCAGTATATTACGGAATATTACAAACAGCTTTCAGATACATGGTCCACTGCTCAAAAGAAAGTTAATCTAAAGGCTCCCGAGGTTCCTCAAGATGTTGAACAAATAGAAGCATTGAAGAGAATTTGGATAGATATTTTTGATAATGATTTTACCGAATTATTTGACTCTGGGAAATTTGGAGACAATTATGGAAAACTGGTTTCAAAAGAGCTTGAATTAACCAAACATTGGAATAATATTACTAACGTAATTTTACAGTCAGTTAACCTTCCAAGCAAAGAAGAGATCGATGAAGTTTACAAAGAAATCCATTCTCTTAAAAAAAGAGTTGGAAAACTAGAGTTAGAATTAAAGAAGAAGGAAACGAAAAAAAATGCAAAGTGAATCAAGTGTAGATCCAAAAATAATTGAAGAGATTTTAAAATTCAGTAAAAATGTTATCGATGCTCCAAGTTTAGTTCCAGCACCTGATGAAATTAGTTTAGAAGTAACATCGCATGACATTGTGCAAGAATTAGATAAAACAAGACTATTACACTACAAACCCCTTACAGATAAACAACATAAAACACCATTGTTAATTTCGTATGCACTAATTAACAGATATCATATACTGGATATCCATCCAGAAAAAAGTTGGGTTAAAAATCTTCTTCAACAAGGATTCGATGTATACATGCTGGACTGGGGAACCCCAACTAGTATGGATAAATATCTTGATTTCGATGATTATGTAAATGGGTATTTAGACTCAAATGTCGAATATATTAAAAACGAATCATCTGTTGAAAAAATTTCATTACAAGGGTATTGTACTGGTGGAACAATAGCAACAGCATACATCACATTGCATCCAGAAAGTGTAAAAAACTATATCGCAACGGCCCCAGTTATTGATGGATGGCGAGACACTACAGTGATTAGTAATCTTGCAAAACATATGGATGTAGACAAAATGGTGGAAACCATAGGAAATATGCCTCCTGAATTCATGTATTACTGTTTTTCAGTCCTCAAACCATTTGAACAAGGAATTGAAAAATATGTCAAATTTTTCAAAAACGTTGACAATAAAAAATACGTCGATAATTTCCTCAGAGTAGAAAAATGGTTAGGAGATACACCTCCCATTCCTGGAGCATTATTTAGACAATGGATTAAAGATATCTACCAAGATAATTTGCTCATTCAAAATAAGATGTACGTGGGTGGAAAACACATAGATTTGAAAAAAATCGATATGCCGATTTTCACACAGGTAGCAGTAGGAGATCACTTGGTATCGCCTGAATGTAGTATGCCACTTCATTATGCAGTAGGCACTGAAGATAAAACATTGAGAATGTATCCAACAGGGCATGTTGGAATGATTGCAAGTTCATTATCACAAAAGAAGGTGTTACCTGAATTGGGGCAATGGTTGGCTGAAAGGTCATAAAATAAATTTAAAAAAAGAAAAAAGAAAAAAATTTACCACTAGTTATTCTTTGTGGTGAATGCAGAAATCCAAGATTGTAGAATGTTTCTGTTTAGGTCAGCAAATGACTTTGCATTATCGTTGAATGTTTTGATATTTTGTTGTGTTGCATCGATAGTTGCAAGTGCTACTTGATTTTGAATTGAAGCTGCCTTTACAAATTCTTCAGTTGTATCACGAATTACTTTTAGTGTTGCTTCAGGGATGTTAGTTGCAATACCTGCTTTCTTTGCATATTCTTTTTGTAGTGTGATAGTTGAATCTACTATGTTTTCATATGCTTGTAGGTATTCCTGTTGTACATTAGTGATTGATTGATGATACTGTGGTACTGATTGTTTAATACCATTGAAGAGTTTGTCTACGTTTGTCTGATATACAGAAAATACATCTTTAGAATTCTTTGTTGTTGTTTCGTTACTCATTGTTTCACCTCCTTATTTTTTGAATTTTTTGCAATTGGTAATATAATGACTTGAATCAAGTCACCATCTCCTAAACCAAGTGCATTACGTTCAGCTTCAGGGATTGAAATTCTTCCATTACTACTAATAGTAGTTTTGTAAGCACCCCAATTCATGAAAGAAGGGAGCATTTGTCCGATGTTAAACATTGTATCCATACTTTTACTTTGCATTGATGACATGTTTTGCATCACATTAGATTGAGCTTGTCTAGCACTATCAGAAACACCTCTTAGTGCTTCCAATGGATTGAACGTTTGACTGGTTTGATTTGTCATCAAAGAGCCAAAATTTTTCATAAATTCTGCTTGAGCACGTCCACCTTTTTGGATCCATTCTTGGAACATTTTGGTTGGGTCATATTGGTTACTATTACCATTCATTGGTAATAGATGGAATTAAGGGGTATTTAAATGCATCTAGGGGCCATTCAAAAACTCTAATACTTTAGAGGCAAAAATATGTGGATCCTGAACATAGGGAGTGTGACCGCATCCATCCATTCTAAAAAATCTACAATCCTGAATTGTCGAAACAAAACTATCGGCATAATTAATTGGAATAACCAGATCATTAGAACCCCAAATTATCATAGTAGGAGTAGAGATTGTTTGAAGTTTTGATACAACTAACTCTGAATTTTTGATTCCTAATAATGTAGACATGAAAGCAAGTTTTGCATTAGGTAATCGCATTCTTTCTATGAACCCATTAACAATTTTTTCATGAACATTATGTCCAGAACCTTCCATCAGTTCAAATGCATTTTTAGCACTTTTTTCATTTGGATATAATGCGGCCATGATATATGCATCAAGGGCAGGGGTGGATTTTTTCATAGTTCCAGAAGGAGATACCAAGATGAGTTTTTCAATTTCTTGATGGTGAGAAGTAGCATATTCAGCAACAATTTGTCCTCCTAACGAAGAGCCAATAAGATTAGGTCGTTTAATTCCAGAAGCAATAAAAAATTTTTCTAGAAACTCTGAAAAGAATTCTGTAGTGTAATCTACAAGAGGTTTATCGCTATAACCAAATCCTATAAGATCAGGAACAACAACACGAAATTTATCTGAAAAAAGAGGAATTACCTGATCCCATCTTTCAGCTGATGCCCCCAATCCATGAATAAGTACAAGCGTTTTTTTAGAATCGCCAGATTCTAAATAACGGATCTTGTTTCCATCAATATGAAGGAATTTTTCTTCCACCGTTTTATCGTCAATTCTTATCACTAGATAAGTTTTAGTAAATTAGCGATCAAAGGCACATATGATTTTTTGAGATCACCAAATGTTTAAAATGATATTTATGAAAGTCCGTGTTTTTTGAAATATTTTTGATGATAGTCTTCTGCTTTGTAAAATATGGGGGTAGGGACAATTTCAGTGACTACAGGATTTTCATATTGCCCAGATTTGTCAAGTATTTGCTTTGATTTTTCTGCAATTTCTTTTTGTTCGTCATTGTGGTAAAAAATTGCCGAACGATATTGAATTCCCACATCAGGTCCCTGACGATTCAACGTTGTTGGATTGTGATTATTCCAAAATACATCTAAAAGATCTTCATAAGATATTTCATTAGGATCATATTCTACCTGTACAGCTTCAGCATGTCCTGTTTTGTCTGTGCATACCTCTTCATAAGTAGGATTTGGCAGGTTTCCACCAATGTATCCTACTTGAGTAGATTTGATACCTTTGGTTTTACTAAGTAAATCTTCAACATGCCAAAAACATCCTGCACCAAATGTTGCTTTCAATTCAATTAATGTGAATGGATATCAGATTAAAACTATTTGTAAAAATTAGTTTTAATTGACATCGGTAAATATTTCAATAACTTTCTTAGCCAAGATTTCAATGTTAACAGTAGGTTCTGCAGATATCAGTAATAGGATTTGCGTGATAGGAAATGGGAAACTTACTAAAACAGCCTTGTCTCGTCTGGCGGCAATATAATTAATTGGGCCTAAACTCTCATCAAATTCTTTTCGAATAGATGCTTTTGAAACAAATTCAAAAAATAACTGTAATTTAGTCTGATCATTTTCATGAGGAGTAATTCCATCTTTAAAGCCTCCTGCTATGAGTTTACCATCCTTGTCAACAATTCCAGCAAATCTGATTTCAGATTCTTCAAGTAAGTGATTACATTTTTCAACATACAATTTTAGAGCGATATCTGGATCTGACATGATAAATTTAGTCAAGATACCAAAAATAAAAACCTAGCCTATGAACGCATAGAATTTCACTACAAATGACATTTTAATAACACATAATCAATTATTTTCTCTTTTGATGCTTTTTTCATTTTTTGAATAGATTTGAAAAGAAGTGTTTCAACATATTGAGGATATTGTTGTAAGATTAATTCTTTCAATTGTTTTCTTTTTTGAAGATAGTAATCAGCCAAAGGATCATAAACAAAAGAACCAATTAATTTTTCATCAGAAATCGTAAATCCACCTAAAGTTATCACCTGACGAATTTGTTCTAAACTATAATGTTCTGATGACCAAGTAAATTTTAAAATTCCTAATTTTGAGATCGAAGAGGCATTCAGAGTAACAGGAATTGCTAAAACAAGTAATCCAGAATTAGATAATACTCTTTTTGATTCAGAGATGAATTCCGAAATAGGTTTGAAATGTTGTGCTGATTCTAATGCCAAAACACGGTCAACAGAATTGTTAGAGAAAGGTAGTTTTGTAGAAGATGAGTTAACGAATTCTATATTTTTTTGAGCACCTGAATAAAGAAGTTGAGAATAATTGATGTTTACACAATAGATTGACAGATTTTCAAAATTATTTCTCCAAAAAACTGCTGGTGCAGATAATCCACTTCCAACATCAACAATGGTTTTAGCAGTTTCTAGTTCTGCCATTTTTGCAAAATAAGAACATAAATTTTTTTGCGCAGAGATCGGATCAGAGTTTTCATTATTCCAATATCCAAAATTTAACATGGAACCACCAGTTGCAAGTTGCATTACAGGAGATAGGGTATTGTAAAGATTTACAACATCTTTTTCATTTCGACGAAGAGTCCATAGAAAAACATCAAGTGGATTTATTGAGACCAAAAATAATTTCAAATTTATTTGAAATAAGAGACTAATAATTTTTAGGGTAATCCTTCTGAATCTTCAGCACAGTGCTTATGAACCCAGTATTCATCATTATTTTTAGTAATCTCTTTTCCAGGCTGAATCTTATCACCGCAAGATACACAGGATGTTGCAAATTTTGCTTTCATAGATGTTCATTCTCATACATAGATAAAGCAACTATGTTGCAATTGGCGTTAACTAATGAATAACACATTTTATTAATTCTAAATGAGTGATAATCTCATGAGTGATTCAGACTCTGGAATATCATCAAAGATAATTCTTGCAAAATGGACAGATAGATTCCTGGCTTGGTTGATTGATTTTATCATAATTTCAATCATTTCAACGTCAATAATTTTTGCATCATTTGGAACATTAGACTATGAGTATGACGAAGATATTTTTTGGGCAGAAAGTACGCAATACATTCCAACAAGTATCTTGTTTTTTGCATATTGGGCAATTTTAGAGTATAAAACAGGCCAAACAATCGGGAAAAAAATTCTCAATTTGAAGGTGACTAATACCTATGGAGGTAATCCTAGTTTGAAAGGAATCATAATTGGTAGTTTCGGAAAAGCATTTTTACTACCAATAGACGTAGTTCTAGGCTGGATTTTAACTAATGAAAAACGCCAGAGAGTGTTTAACAAATTAGGAGATACGCTTGTTGTAAAAATCAAAATTCCAGATGATACATCAAATATTAGTTATTCAAAAGATTAGATTTTGTCACATTTTGTTGAACATTTACTTTGAAGATTTAACCAACAGATCTATTAGCAACATTCGATCTTTTTTGGATAGAATGTCTGACAATAACAAACAGTGGTGGATAGGACTACCAGATGAACTGCAAAATGACATAGAGTTTGAAGAACAGTAATGTGGAATTCATGTCACAGCCATTTTTCCAAAAATGGGAAATCATAAAGAGATTGTAATATTTTCTAATTACAATGATTAAAGAATGAATCATATTACAAGTAAAGTAAGTAAATGAAAAAGTATACCGCAGTTCTTATGTCAATTCTACTGTTGACATTTGGATATTCAATTAATTCACAAGAAATTTTTGCTTTGACTCCAATGCTAGAAAAAGAAAATATTTTAGAAGATTTAGAAATCATAAAAAATAATCCAGATATTAATAAAAAAACAAAAAAGAACATTGAATCTACAATTAAACAGATTGAAAAAACTCTAGATGCAAAATTTTGGAAAGATGAATCAACATTAAACTTTAAACCGGGAAAAAAGTCCTGAATGCAGATCAAAATGCTGTCAACAAACTAGACAAAATTTTGAAAGATAAAAAAGAATCAGACTCGGTTAAAGAAAACATTTTACAAATTAATCTTAGAATAGCAGAAGTAGACAAAGCACCTGTTGGAAATGGAATGGATAGTCTGGAAGCCTTACAATAACTATTCCAAAAGACACGATGAAATTAAAAGATTCTGTAGTTTTAGGATAGCTGAACTTTTAATAGAAACACAAAATGTTACTTCTGACACTGTTTTCACTATTATATTCCCTATACTGTATTACCTTTAGTAGCCAAAGAAAATACACAAGATTTTCTTATATTGTTAAATGGCTTGGAAATTTATCAAAATATTGATGATCTAGTAACTCATCAATATTCAAACTATCAGACTTTTGAATTTAATTTATCTGCAAATACGCAATATTCAAAATTTGTGGTTGCTTATACGGTTGGAGGTGATACTGCTTTTAATCATGATTATAATCTAACTATACCTCTGTTGGAATTTGAAGATCAAAAAACAATATCTAAAATTAACGTTGAAGGTTCATCTTGTAAATCTAATTTTGTATCTCTTATGAGATCTGATAAAAGTAAAACAGTTTGTGTAAAGCCAACTTCTGCTGATAAATTAATCATGCGAGGTTGGGGTTTTCTTGATATTTGATATTATGATTCTAATATTATGATTCTAATATTATGAATATGTGCTAAACTATCGCTTTTACACATATTTTAATAAAATTAGACAGCTAATCCTGATTGCTAAAAATCAATATCCTGAACTATGCTTAATAATTATACATTTTCTGTAAACTTTAATGATTGGTAAAACAATGTTAGGATTAGTAATTCTAGCAATCGGATTATTCACAATACCTGCATTTGCAGAAACAGAGACTATCTTATCACCGCACAAGCAATTCCAAAACGGTACACCATTACAGGAAATTCAATGCAGAGACTCTAAGGTATTAATGGAGACAAACAGAGGAACTCCAGCTTGTGTTAATGAGAATTCAGTTGAGAGATTAGAAGGTATAGGATTTGAAAAAGTTGTATTTGTAGAACCTATTAAAGTCAAAGAAACTTTAGAATCTACTACAACCCAAGAAACTATACAACCTGATAAACTACAACGAAAACCATTTGAAGAACCTGACCCATTACAAACACAACAAGAAGAAACAAAGCCAGTCCTCAACCCTTCTGACATTGATGACTTGATCCCACATGATTTCGAACTTGATTATATATTAAAAATTACCACAGATAATTCAGATGACTTTGCGCAAAATCTTGCAACTCTACATAATGACGAGATAATGGAAAAAATAGTTCTTCCTAATGGCATAAGATATGATACGCAAAGAGGTTCAATTAAAATATATGATAACTATACTTATGATTTTCCAATCAAATACACTTTCTTTGGAAAAGACAGAATACATCCTGACAAGGCAGAAGAAGTAACTTTGAATTTATTAAACAATTTAGGAATTGTACTTGATGGCACTGAACTGTTTCAGCATGAACCTGCACAAACATCATCATACACTTATTGGATAGCACAACTAAAAGATATTTCATAATAAAAACAAATCAGATTAAAACAACTTTTGATGCAGGATACACATTTTTCCACATTGGTAACTGGAATACTGATATTTCAGATCTTGACTTGTATGATTTTAATAAATCAAGAGAAAATGCTATAAAATATATTTCTTCAATTGATGAACTTACAGGCAAAGATTGTGATGTAAAATATAAAAAAGGATTAGAAGATAGATATGATTCTGTTTTAATATTAAACGGATATCCAGTATATCAAATTTATTCTGGCACATGCCAAGTTGCAATATGGGATGGTCATCATCACTCATACTATACGATTATTGATGGGCTTTCAGGAGAATCATTATTTGCTAAGAGCATGGTGTTGTTCTAAATGAAAATTATATTATTTTCTTTACTTTTTGTGTTTTTCCTCTCTGTCGTAACAGATGAAATTTATGCTCAACAAATACCTGAGATTTATGCAGAATTAGAATGTGAAGAGGAGTATTCCTTATCAGATCAATATCAATATAAAATAATTACCCCTTTAGAACATTCAATTACAAATGGAGAATTTTTACAGTTTTGTGCAGAACCTAACTATCTATGGTACAAAATTTATCTTGACGCACAAGAATCGGGAAGCCTTACAATAACTATTCCAAAAAACAACATTGATCTAAAGCATTTTGACTATGAATCTTGTAGTAATATTAGGAGCTTGACTACAAATATTGATTCGTTTAAATCACTAGCATCAGTTACACAAATTTCTCAAACAGATGAATCAAGAACTTTAGAATTTACTTGGTTAGAACCAATAACGTATATAGAATATTTTGGCACTTTTGCAATTATTGATGATGTGGATTATTCAGAACCTAATTGGTGTATTGGCTTAGTTGAATCAGGTCAAAAAAGTGCAGAAATTCACCTTCCAACTTTGAATGAGATTTATGATACAAGATGTTTAGGAAGAGAAATAATGTTAAATTATACACTTGGCAGTGGTGAAATTAAAAGATTTTGTAATTTTAATATTTCTGAATTTTTAATAGAAACACAAAATGTTACTTCTGACACTGTTTTCACTATTGATGTTCCCTATACTGTATTACCATTAGTAACCAAAGAAAATACACAAGATTTTTTTATATTGTTAGATGGCTGGGAACTTTATCAAAGTATTGATGAGCTAGTAACTCATCAGTATTCAAACTATCAGACTTTTGAATTTACTTTATCTGCAAATACGCAATATTCAAAATTTGAGGTTGCTTCTCCGATTAGTGGTGATACTGCATTTAATCATGATTATAATCTAACTATACCTCTGTTGGAATTTGAAGATCAAAAAACAATATCTAAAATTAACGTTGAAAATTCATCTTGTAAATCTAATTTTGTATCTCTTATGAAATCTGATAAAAGTAAAACAGTTTGTGTAAAGCCAACTTCTGCTGATAAATTAATCATGCGAGGTTGGGGTTTTCTTGATGTTTGATATTATGATTCTAATATTATGAATATGTGCTAAACTATCGCTTTTACACATATTTTAATAAAATTAGACAGCTAATCCTGATCGCTAAAAATCAATATCCTGATCTATGCTTAATAATTATACATTTTCTGTAAACTTTAATGATTTGTAAAACAATGTTAGGATTAGTAATTCTAGCAATCGGATTATTCACAATACCTGCATTTGCAGAAACAGAGACTATCTTATCACCGCACAAGCAATTCCAAAACGGTACACCATTACAGGAAATTCAATGCAGAGACTAAGATACTAATAGAGACAAACAGAGGGACTCCAGCTTGTGTTAATGAGAATTCAGTTGAGAGATTAGAGAATAAAGGATTTGTTAAAGTTGATGTTGTAAGTGTTGCAGAATTAGAAACAAACACTGTAAACACTGAATCAAACATTATTGATGAAGAACAGAATATGGATACACTAAAAAATATCCCAACTGGTGACATTACTTTCTCAAACAATGATATACAATCTGGATTTACTACAGGTGAGCTTGGAATTATAGATTTCTGGCCAAAATATACTATAGCATACCCATCTACTGCACAAGTTGGCGTTCCATTTGATGTCGTCTATGATTATTCCTATGTAATACCTGATGACTCTTTACCGTATAATTCCCTAATTGATCTTAGTGCAGTGTATGATGATAGTACAGTTACTTTATCGTGGACTGATTCAGACAATATTGGTGAGAATAGGTATCGTGTAGAGAGGTCAGTCAATGATGGGGACTATGTATTGACCAACCTTACGCCTAGATTTGATACTGAAACTTTAGACGATATAGAATCTGATTGGGATACTGTATCATACAAAGTCTTTGAGCGATTAGGTAAACAAAAGCTATACTCTAATGAAATAAGCATTAATCTTCGTTAGATTTTATGACCCAAAAAACTACAAAATGTGTATGTGATCATACTAGAGCGTGACTTGTTTGATAATTGTCAAATTTATAAATGTAATAAATTCACAGATGCTAATGGGTGGTTATGACTTTGGTTAATTTAAAACTTGATGATAAACTACATAGATTCGTCTGGGATAAAGACTGTACTTATTCATCAAATTTTTTCCTAGCAGGTGTCATTGCAGGGTTGTCCCCTCCCCCTCCCCCCTTATCTGCTTTTATTGGGGCTTGTTTTAACACACTAATCTTGACAAAAATTCATTAAAAACTACTATAATTTCTATATACTAATTTTAGCATATGATTGTGTATTGATAATTAAATAAGTATGAAATTGTAAATATTGTTGAGAATATTATCATACCTAACAGTACGATCCCAATTACTAAAAACATCTATCTGAATTTAGTGTGGCTCATCCGATAAAGGGGATTATCCTGATCATAAAATATTGACTGAATTACCAGAATTTTGTATAGTAAATGGCATAGGTTATAATTTTAATAAGAAATCACATTTAAAAGAAAAATTAACAAAAATTGTAATATGATCATAACAATTTCTTAATAATGCAAAAAACACTAAAAGTACAAAAAAATGTCTTATAAATACAATCTTTGTAGTTAATTCTTATAAATTATTTAAAATCTATGATGATTTTTTTTAAAATAAAATAAAGTCGTGTAATATGTGATCATCGTGCATGACCCCTATTTTAGACAATATATTGGCCTAAAACGGGGTCAAAGTCTCTATGTAAGTGGCTGAACCGATGTGTTGGTCTATTAGTAAAGGCTGGCTCACCACTCGCCGAAGCTTGTGATCTACACCACCTTCCTATCAACGCAGTCTTCTGCTGCCGACCTTCATCTTACGAAAGAATAACTTGTCTCGGGATAGGATTCGTGCTTAGATGCTTTCAGCACTTAGCCTAAACGGCTTAGCTGCCCGGCCTGCCTTGTCAGACAACCGGTAGACCAGTGGCCACGCTGCTCTGTTCCTCTCGTACTAGGAGCAACTTCCCCTCAGTTATTCGCGCTTCCATCAGGCAGAGACCGACCTGTCTCACGACGGTCTAAACCCAGCTCATGTTCCCTTTTAATAGGCGAGCAGCCTCACCCTTGGCCCCTGCTGCAGGACCAGGATAGGAAAAGCCGACATCGAGGTACCAAACCGCGGGGTCGATAGGAGCTCTCGCCCGCGACGAGCCTGTTATCCCTGGGGTAATTTTTCTGTCACCTCCGGGCCCCAATAGTGGGCACACGAAGGATCGCTAAGCCAGACTTTCGTCTATGAATTCCGTGCGTTTGGAAATCCATTCAGTCGAGTTTTTGGCTTTGCCCTCTTCAACGGATTTCTGCCCCGTTTGAACTCAACTTTGGGCCCCTTTGATATCTTTTCAAAGGGGTGCCGCCCCAGCCGAACTGCCCACCTGCACGTGTCTCCGGTCTTCACTGGATAAGTGGTACTGCAAAAAGAGTCTGGTGTTACATCGTTGCTTCTTAACATCCCGGGGAATGTCAAGCATGGCTCCCAGATACCCTGTGCAATTCTTACTATACCACAAGCACAAGCTGCAGTAAAACTCCACGGGGTCTTCTCTCCCCGATGGAAGTTGATGGACTGTTCGTCCACCTTATGTGGCTTCACCGGGTTGTAGGCGGGGACAGTGGGGCTCTCGTTGTTCCATTCATGCGCGTCGGAACTTACCCGACAAGGCATTTGGCTACCTTAAGAGAGTCAGAGTTACTCCCGGCGTTAACCGGCCCTTAGCTCGGTTGAACCCAAGTTTTAGGTACCGGCACCGGCCAGGATTCAGCGACTATACAAATCCTTTCGGACTAGCAGTCGCCTGTGTTTTTATTAAACAGTCGAAACCCCCTTGTCATTGCAACCTGCGGTCCCCATTCCTCATGAAGATCGCAGGCATCCCTTATACCTAAGCTACAGGACTAATTTGCCGAATTCCCTCGCCATACGGTATACCCGTAGCACCTTAGCTTTCTAAGCCAGCGCACCTGTGTCGGTTCTGGGTACGAACTTGCATGTTGCTAACTACACAGTCTTTCATGGTCTCCTGGAATCGGGAAAACTTCGCTAACGCGAAGCCATTCCTGTCTCGGACTGGTTCTCGTCATTACGACACTCCTCAATCCTCGAACAGTTAGATACAACGACGGTTGTACACCCCCTATCCGAAAGCGAACCATATAGCTCAAACGCTCCATGCAAGGTACTAGAATATTAACTAGTTTCCCATTCGATTTACTCTTTTGAGGTAAACCTTAGGATCGACTACCTCCAGGCTGATAACGCATTGCCTGGAAACCCTTGCGCTTGCGGTGGTATGGATTCTCACCATACTATGCTGTTACTGCCGCCAGGATCTGCAATAGAAACCGGTCCACAGGACGTCATCGCCCTGCTTCGACCCAATCACTACGCCAACCTACCACGAATCATCTACTGATGATTATCTAAAGTATCGGTACTTTGCTTTAGCCCCGTCCGTTTTTGAGGCATTTCCCCTCGGCAGGTAAGTTGTTACACACTTTTTAAAGGATAGCTGCTTCTGAGCTTACCTCCCTGCTGTCTTGGCGAAAATACGCTCTTTAGCTTGACACTTAGCAAAGATTTGGGGACCTTAACTTCAGTCTGGGTTAAACCCCTTTCGGTCATGAGCCTTACGCCACATGAACCCGTGTCCTTGCTTCTACAATGTATATCCGTTCGGAGTTTGAATGAGCGGTGAGCAATTTCTCGCCCGCGCCGCTCTATCAGTGCTCTACCGGAAATACTATCTCCACAAAGCACGCCCTGCGAGACGCTTCGGTTGGAACTAGCGAGCGCCAGTCTAGATTGGTTTTTGACCCCTATTCCCAGGTCACAACAACGATTTGCACGTCAGAACGTCTTAAGACCTCCAGCGGGCTTTCGCCCGCCTTCATCTAGCCCAGGAATAGATCGACTGGCTTCTAGCCTAGCCGCCATGACTCAACGCACTTTCACACGCTTCTCCTCACAATGCTGCGAGAACTCGGTTTCCCTTCGCCTTCACCTTTACAGGTTTAAGCTTGCCATGACAGTTAGCTCCCTGGCCCGTGTTTCGAGACGGAACGCATGACACTGATGATTTGAACATCAAATCTTCAACTCTATTGCTAGAATCTCTAATATGAAAAAATCACCTTCCATGCCATGCACGTCTGTAAGTAATAGGTTTCATGCACTTTTCATCCCCCTTCCGGGGTACTTTTCAGCTTTCCCTCACGGTACTAGTCCACTATCGGTCTTGAGAGATATTTAGCCTCGGATGCTACTTTCACCCATATTCATTGCCCACTACCAAGGACAACTACTCGGGTATGATTAGGACTCTTCCCACTTCGCTTAAGGGAGTATCACCCTCTATGCTAGAACTTTTCAGATCATTTCAGCTGTGTTCCAAGATTCCATATTATCATACCAAAACACCACATCTCCCGAAGGATTCAGTTTGGGCTGTTTCCTTTTCGATCGCCTCTACTTGGGAAATCTCAATTGATTTCTTTTCCACATGGTACTAAGATGCTTCAATTCCCACGGTTCGACTTCCAATACCATTGTACTGGAATACACGTCAAGTGTAAGATTCTCATTCGGACATCTCGGGATCATAGGATGCGTGCGCCTACCCCGAGCTTATCGCAGCTTGCCACGTCCTTCGTCTCTCCTCAAGCCTAGCAATCCACCTATTACCGTCTTTACACCGGCAAATTCAGCCACATATTACACGACTATGCACGATGATCATTGCAAATCTCCTGGCAGAGACCTGCTACATCCTTCATACAACACTTTCGTGATGCATTGCATCGATGATTTTTGTGAAGATTAGTGCATCCGTACACTTTCCTTGTCTAAGGAGGTGATCCGACCGCAGGTTCCCCTACGGTCACCTTGTTACGACTTTTCCCTTGTCACGAACCTCAAGTTCGATAACGCCAATCAGACGTCACCTCGCTAAAAGCTCACTTCAATGAAACGACGGGCGGTGTGTGCAAGGAGCAGGGACGTATTCACCGCGCGATAATGACACGCAGTTACTAGGGATTCCATATTCGTGAGGGCGAGTTGCAGCCCTCAGTCATAACTGTGGTAATGTTTAGGGATTACCTCTTCCTTTCGGATTCGGAACCTATTGTCATTACCATTGCAGCCCGCGTGTGGCCCCAGAGTTTCGGGGCATACTGACCTGCCGTGGCCCCTTCCTTCCTCCGCATTAACTGCGGCGGTCCCGCTAATTCGCCCCACTACTCCTGAGAGTAATGGTGGCAACTAGAGGCAGGGATCTCGCTCGTTACCTGACTTAACAGGACATCTCACGGCACGAGCTGGCGACGGCCATGCACCACCTCTCAGCTTGTCTGGTAAAGTCTTCAGCTTGACCTTCATTCTGCTGTCTCTCCGGGTAAGATTTCTGGCGTTGACTCCAATTGAACCGCAGGCTTCACCCCTTGTGGTGCTCCCCCGCCAATTCCTTTAAGTTTCATACTTGCGTACGTACTTCCCAGGCGGCAAACTTAACGGCTTCCCTGCAACACTGCATTGGCCACAAGCCAATGCATCACTGAGTTTGCATAGTTTACAGCTGGGACTACCCGGGTATCTAATCCGGTTTGCTCCCCCAGCTTTCATCCCTCACCGTCGGACGTGTTCTGGTAGACCGCCTTCGCCACAGGTGGTCATCGAGAGATCAAAGCATTTTACCACTTCCTCCCGAGTACCGTCTACCTCTCCCACTCCCTAGCTCTGCAGTATTCCCGGCAGCCTGTACGTTGAGCATACAGATTTAACCGAAAACTTACAGAGCAGGCTACGGATGCTTTAGGCCCAATAATCATCCTGACCACTTGAGGTGCTGGTTTTACCGCGGCGGCTGACACCAGAACTTGCCCACCCCTTATTCGTTAGTGTTTCTAGGACTAACAAAAGGTTCCTTTAGCAGAAACCACTCGGATTAACCTTGTCGTGCTTTCGCACATTGCAAAGTTTTCTCGCCTGCTGCGCCCCATAGGGCCTGGGTCCGTGTCTCAGTACCCATCTCCGGGCCACTCCTCTCAGAGCCCGTACCTGTAATAGTCTTGGTGGGCCATTACCTCACCAACAAACTGATAGGCCGCAGTCCCATCCTACGGCGATAAATCATTTGGAACATAAACCATTCCAGGTATAATGTTCTATCGGGCATTATACTCAGTTTCCCGAGGTTATTCCCGTCCATAGGGTAGGTTGACTACGCGTTACTGAGCCGTCTGCCTTGTATTGCTACAATGACTCGCATGGCTTAGTATCAATCCGATAGCAGTCAGGTCCGGCAGGATCAACCGGATTCTGATTTACTTGATTATTTTTTTTATTGAAGTACATTTTGTACTATATTGGAATTGACGGATGCACATAATCTTCACATTTCAGATATTGATCTTTTGATCAAATCCTCATTTTGTATGCGTAACTGGAGGCCCATGAATCATAAAATGGCATAATACCATACTTCATCACAAGCGCCGCCTAATGCGTTACGTATGCAGAAGGTGAAGAATGCAGAAACCATATAAACCATGCGTGAAATTATGCCTGATCGATAGTTAAAATTGTAGATTTTGTTTTGAAAATTACTTTTGGATTACATTTCAGAATACAAAAAGAAAACTAAAACATCTGCAAAGATATTTGCAAAATCTTCAAAACTTCATGTACATGGAGTAAGTCATAACATAAGATTTTATGAACCATATCCATTTGTTGTAAAATCATCTACAGGAAAGAATCTCGTTGATGTAGACAACAACAAGTATGCTGATTATTGGATGGGGCATTGGAGTTTGATATTAGGGCATGGTCCAAAAAATGTCAAAGAACCTTTGAAAAAGCAAATTGAAAAAAGCTGGATGTATGGAACTGTAAATGATCAAACAATAAAACTATCAGAGTTGATTTCAAAGGCAGTTCCAGTTGCAGAAAAGATTCGCTATGTAACATCAGGAACTGAAGCCACAATGTATGCAGTAAGATTGGCACGTTCTGTTACAGGTCAAAAAGTAATTGCAAAAATTGATGGAGGTTGGCATGGATATACATCAGATTTACTAAAGAGTGTAAACTGGCCATTTACAGAACCAGAAAGCAGCGGGATAATTAATGAAGAGAAAATTATCTCAATTCCTTACAATGATTTGGAGGGCTCTTTGAAGATTTTAAAAAAACATTCAAAGAACTTAGCAGGTGTAATTATTGAGCCCGTATTAGGCGGAGGTGGATGCATTCCAGCATCCAAGGAATATCTCAAAGGAATTCAGGAATTTGTTCACAAAAATAAATCTCTGTTTATTTTAGATGAGATTGTCACAGGTTTCAGATTCAGATATGGATGTCTCTATCCAACTATGAATCTTGATCCTGACATTGTAACTCTGGGAAAAATTGTAGGAGGGGGAATGGCAATTGGTGTAATGTGTGGTAAAAAAGAGATTATGGAATATGCGGACACATCTGGGAAGAAAAAATCAGAACGCTCCTATGTAGGAGGGGGAACATTTTCTGCCAATCCTGCATCAATGACCTCAGGATATGCAACACTGGGTTATCTAAAATCAAAAAAATCGGTTTATTCAAAAATTAACTCACTTGGAGAATTTACCAGAAAAGAGATAAGAAAAGCATTTGATGGTAAAGTTGTAGTCACTGGAAAAGGCTCGTTGTTTATGACCCACTTTCTAAAAGGAAACATTACAGAAGTTACAAATGCAGTACAAGCTGCAAAATGTGATTCTGCGATGCTTGCAAAATATCATTTCAAGATGATTGCTCATGATGGAATCTTCTTTTTACCGGGTAAATTAGGCGCAATATCTAATTCACACACTAAAGAAGATATCAAGAAGATGATTTTAGCATCTGAGAATTTTTAGAGATCAGTATTTGGAAAAAAACTATCTCTCCAAATGATTAGTTGGTTAAAGATATCCACATAATTTTTAGATTTTATGGTGATATGAACATGGGCAGAAAGTTCTCCAAATTGGGCTTCAAAGATCATTGTACATTCTTCTTTGAAAAAAGGCACTGAAATTCCAATTGTGTTAATAGAATTAAATTCAAAATTTTCAATTTGAATAATTTTTTCTTTGATTGTAACTTGTTTCTTTTTTGGATTTTCATTAATAGAATCATTAATCTGTTTTTGTGTGAAATCATCCCAAATTTGGGAATCTTGAGGCCATTTATGCACATGAATCTTATCAGACAAATATTTAATTTCAGAATCTGGCAATGATCAAACTCAATTCTAATTCAAATTAAGCGTATCTTTGAATATTGAGATTCAATTTTTATAAAATAACCTAATCTAGTAAAGCATGGAAAAGAAAAAAGAGAGAAAAGAGGCATATGCAACAGATGATCCTACAGATACTTCAGCAAAAGAACAAGAAGACATGGCAAAAGAAGCAATCAAGAAATTCAAGTCACTAGGATAAGCCAAACTTTCATTAGCAGTATTATTTTGTAGAAATTATGGGACTGTTTGGATCTAAGGAAAACCCAGAAGACTTGATGTATCATGCAATGTCTATGATAGAAAAGAATCAGCTAAAAGCTGCCATCTCACTTTTCAATAAAGTTCTAAAACAAGATTCAGAAAATACTTCAGCGTTATTTAACAAAGGTTTGGCTCTAAATCAGAGAAAAAAATACAGTGATGCAGTAACCTGTTTTGATAAATTATTGGAGATTAATCCAAAAGATGCTCAAGCATTTAACAACAAAGGAATTGCAATGGCAGAAATGGGAAATGTCCAAGATGCATCGGAATGTTATGATAAAGCAATAGAAGCAGATCCAAAATTTGCTGCATCTTATTTTAACAAAGGAGTATTACTTGATAAATTACAGGAACATGAAGAAGCTTTACAAGTTTTAGACAAAGCAATTTCAATTGAACCAAGAAAAGTGAACGCATTGGTCTACAAAGGAATTGTACTAGGTAAAATGAAAAAACATGAAGAAGCTTTAAACTGCTTTCAAAATATTTGCAAAAAATATCCTAACAATCAGGATGCATTTTTTCAAAAAGGTATTCAATTAGCAGAATTAGGACAACATGAAAAAGCACTCAAAGTGTTTGACGAAATTCTTTCAAAATTCAAAGACAATGTAAATGTCATTTATGCAAAATCAAGAAGTAAAGCAGCATTAGGAATGTATCCAGAATCATTAGAATTGTTAAAACAGGCAGTTTCTAAAAACCCCAAAGTAATTCGTGGATGGGCAAAAGAAGAAAAAATCTTTGAGAAATTACATGAAAATGATCAATTTAGAAAACTAGTAAAACTATAGAATCTTTTTCCTTACAGCATCAATACGAATAATGCCTACTTTCTTTTTGGGACCAATCAGTCTTACCTCAAAAATTGGAGCATATAGTTCAGTAATTTCACGAAGTACAAATTCTTCAGATAAATTTCTCACATCAGTCTCTAGTTGTTTTTTTAGTTTAGATTGTAACTTGTCAAGTGCTGCATCATATGTTAATTCTGGTTTTTTAACATTTAGTTGATTTTTTTCTAATAATCTAATTGGATAGTTTTCAATAGTTTTGGAATTTATTTTAAAAGGAAATTTTATCTCCCGTCCATGATGATCAAAAGTTAGTTTATCTTCTTCTTCAACAAAGACATGTTCTTCGAGTTTCATGTCAATTTTGTTTTTTGCTCTCTTTCCGACAAATGCCTTTTGAAATCCAGATTTTGAGCGAATAGGAAACACACCATCTCCCAGAACAATCTCTTTTACATTTGAAGGAACAGAAATAGAGTGAGTTGCTTTTCTATAATAATCTGCAATGTATTTCCCAGAGACCATCAATATACACTCATAATATAATTTCAGGGAAGAGATATGGACTTGCTCTTTTTTTGGTCGTGAAAGTAATGACTTGAAAGGTTTTGTTTTCTTTTGTTCAGCTATTTCTAATGCCTCTTCTTCTTCAATGCTTTTTCTTAGAACAATTGTCTTTACATCATAAGCAGTCTTTGCCAAAACTACACAAAGTATACGATTCCATCTATTAAACCAATTCTGCTAAGAAAGAAATAATAGATTTGAGATGATTTAGAAAGTATGGGAATCTCAAAAAAAGGCGGATATATTGAAAAATTACTAAAAAAAGCAGACAAGGCACTAGAAGAAGGAGTCAAAAAAGCAGACGAAGTATTAGATAATGCAGTAGAACTTGGAATAATGACTACAAAACAAGCTGGTAAGAGAAGCAAGGAACTTCGCAATCAAGTAAAAAAAGAAAGAAAGGCATTACAGAAAAGAGGTATTGGAAAAATCAACGAAGGAATTACTGCTGCAAAAAGTGTAACGTCAAATACTCAAAATGACTTGGATATGCTGAAAAAACTGAGTAAGTTAAGAAAGGCTGAAATAATTACGGAGGAAGAATTTCAAGCAAAGAAAAAGAAAATTTTGGATAGAATATAGTATGAAAAAATCAAATATTTTTGGGTCAGGAGATAAAAGAAAAGTAAACCCAGATTGGTTTACAGACAAAACATGGATGAAAGTTCTTTCAGAAAAAATAAAATCAAAAGAACAAGATATCTATCATGTTCATTTTGAGAAAGGATCTAGAACAAAAATTCATTCCCACAATGGAAATCAGGTATTAATTGCAACAAAAGGTAAAGGAAGCCTTGAGATTTTTCGAAGATATGGTTCAAGTAAAACTAATTTCAAGATTAAAAGGACGGAGAAGTTTATTCTCAATGAAGGGGATATTGTTCACATTCCAGCAAAGATCCTTCACACTCATGGCTCTATTGACAAGAAAAAGACATTCTCCCATATCGCAATAAACATCTTACCTAGAAAAAATACAATATACAAAACAATCTGGTATGAATCAGATTTTAAAACAATAGTTTCAAAAATCATTTAGATAATATGTCGCTAAGAAAGAATTCGGAAATCAAGTCCATCCAAGGAGACGAAGGAACCAAAATTAAACAATATTTTCATCCACACAATACACTAGATGGAATTAATTATAGCATAGCACAATTCTCATTGGAGCCAGGAAAAAAATCTAAACTTCACAAAATGAGTTCATCGGAGATCTACTACATTTTAGAAGGAAGTGGGAACCTAAAGATCAACGAAGATACATACCGACTTGAAAAAGATGATTCTGTGTATGTTCCACCAAATTCTAAGCAGTTTATTGAAAATACAGGCTCGATTAATTTGAGGTTTTTATGTATAGTTGAACCCGCGTGGAAATCAGATAATGAAATTTTATTAGAATAAACAAGATTTAGCACAAAATCTTAGGTAATTATTTTTAACATATGACGAGTCTCTAAAAGTAGTGAATACACATCAAGCATTCAAACTATTGGATGTAAAACAAGGCTCATCCCAAGTTGAGATCAAAACAGCTTATAGAAAGCTTGCACTAGAGTTACATCCGGACAAAAACAAGGACAAAAAAGGGGATGCACAATTTAAGAAAATTACCGAGGCATATAATCACCTTAAGAAAAATCACAATCAAAATAATAATTTAATACATCAAGAATATACTGAAAGAAAATCAAATACAAAAACAAACTTTAAGAGAAAACCTCAATGGGGAGCCCCAGGAGAAGGAAAGACTCCTGAACAAGATTGGAGTAAATTTACTCGCGAATTTGAAGAAGGAGATCCTGATTTTTGGAAAGAATATGAAAGTAAATTCTGGAAAGAATACAATGCTAATGTACGTCCAGATGGTAAAAATGGAGAATATGATAAAGCAAGAGAACCTAAAAAACAACCACACCTTTTCACAGATGTAGACAAAAGTTTGTGTATTGGCTGTTGTAGTTGTGAAACTATAGCACCGGAGGTTTTTGAAATAAACAAACAAAGTAGATCAAATCCTAAATCATCAGTAATCAATCAAAAAGGCGCAGGAATAAACAAGATAATGAGTGCTGCAGAAACTTGTCCGACAAAAGCAATTAGTGTAAACAATATGGACACAAGAGAGAGATTATTTCCTTATTGAGATTGGATTTTTAATTTATTGTAAAGTTCTTCAATTTCAGGTTCAGATAGTTTCAATGTAGAGTTAAACATACTATGAATAGTGCCTGCTGAATCATTTGTGCGTCGTGGAACTAGATGTACATGAACATGAGGAACTTCTTGCCCTGCTTCTTTGCCGTTATGTACTGCAACCAAAGTTGCACCAGTTAAAACATCTACTTTAGAAATCATCAGATGAACAAGAGAGAATAAATCAGTATTTTCTTCATGACTCAAATCTTGAATTTTTTCATGATGATTTTTTGGGATTACAAGCACATGTCCCTTTGCAAGCGGAAATGCATCTAAAAACGATATACTGTTTGAAGTTTCTTTAAGAATTTTTGCCGGAATATCTCCCGCAATGACTTTACAAAAAATACAATCCATAAAATTTCATTAAGGTTTCAAAATATTAAATCATCGATTTTGAGTTTGGTTCCATTTTACCATAGACCGCCATCACCTGCGTTTGGATCTAATTTCTTTTCAGGAATGTTTCCATGTGCTTTTTTCATATGTCTTTTCAAACGCTCAGGATCATGTAATTCAGTACCACATTTTTCACATTTTGTTTGGTTTTCGTCTTCTTTTTTACGTTTAAACAAACCCATTATTTGATAAACTCCTGAAATACATTAAAAATGATTCGAAGTGTGCTTTAAAATTTAATTCTCAGGAGTGAAAACAAGTCTAATCATAAATCATCAGTTCCTTTTCTTCAAGCATACTATGAAGATTATTTACTGAGCGATAGACATCTTTCTCAGTTTTGGCTCCAGTGCAAACTAGTTTTCCTGAGGAAAAAATCAGAATTACTGTTTTAGGATCAAGCATTCTATGAATGACGCCAGGGAATTGTTCAGGTTCATACATACTTCGAGGCAGTGTTCGTGCAGCTAGCTCCAGATGAACTCTGCCTCCAAGATTTATTGAGGACACAATGTTTTGAACAGTTACAACTGCATCTTTTTTGATTTTAATTCCATCTTTTCGAAGTTTCTGTACAACTGTTTTTACTGCCTTTTTTGCCATATCTTCTGATTTTGAACCAGTACAAACCATTTTCCCCGTACTGAAAAGCAATGTTGCAGTTTTTGGGTTTTTGAGACGAAAGACGGCACCAGGGAATTGATCAGGATTATACTCCACACCAGGGAATTTTTTTTGAATATCATATAGATCTAGTTTTTGGTCTATTGTAGCTGATGCCACAACATTTACAATTTCAATTATAGGTTTAGTGACTGGCATAGAAATCAAGATATTTGAACCATATTTAAAGAGATAATATGCCGTGTGACGTATCATAATCCATGGTACTTGCATTGATAGGAATCATAGTAGGGATTATCATAGTAACAATTCTGATTGTCAAGGCAGCTAAAACACACTCCAAGGAAGTGGTAGGGATGGATATCTTTTGTAGAAAGTGTGGAACTAAGACAAATGGACTAAAGTGTCCTAGATGTGAAAAAAAACCCCAGTCATTTGGTGTTTAATTTTGGATATTTCTGAGAATCCCAAGAATACATTATAAGGGATATTCAATTTTTAAAAACAGTGTCAGTAAAAAATATCACAGTTTTAGGTTCTGGAGTAATGGGACATGGTATTGCTCAAGTCTCAGCAACTGCGGGATACAATGTAGTCTTACGAGATATTGAACAAGGATTTTTGGATAAAGCAATGGAGAAGGTAAAATGGAGTTTGGATAAACTAGTTTCCAAAGAAAAAATTTCTAAAGAAGAAGGCGATGCAATCTTTGCAAGAATTACACCCATTGTAGATTTGAATGAGGCAGTAAAAGATGCGGAATTAATTATCGAAGTAGTTCCAGAGATCATGGATCTAAAGAAGAGAGTATATGCAGAACTAGACAAGTCAGCAGCGCCAGAAGTAGTCTTTGCATCAAATACTAGTACATTACCAATTACTGAAATTGCAAATACAACATCACGACCAGAAAAATTCATAGGAATTCATTTCTTCAATCCGCCACAACTAATGAAACTAGTTGAAATAATTCCAGGAGAAAAAACATCACAAGAAGTAATTGAACTGACTCAAGAATACGTAAAATCAGTTAACAAGATAGCAGTGATATGCAGAAAAGACGTTCCAGGATTCATTATTAACAGATTATTTATTCCAATGGTGCATGAAGCATGTTATGTAAGAGATAGAACTGGAGCAACGCTTGAAGAGATTGATTCTGCTGTCAAATTCAAGTTAGGATTTCCAATGGGCATATTTGAGTTAGCAGATTTTACAGGAATTGATGTAATTCACAAAGCTACTACAGAGATGCATTTGCGGGACAAAAAAGTAATCAGCCCTCATCCTTTAGTTGAAAAAATGTTTGATGAAAAGAAACTCGGACAAAAATCAGGAGAGGGATATTACAAGTATTCAGATGACAAATACGAACGAGTTGCACTTTCAGAAGAATTGGCAGCAAAATGTGATCCAATTCAGATTGTTGCAAATATCATAAACAATGCAGCATGGCTTGTCACAAATGCTGCAAGCGATATAGAAGAGATTGAAAAAGCAGCACAGTTAGGATTAGGGCTAAAAAAGCCATTATTTGAGACAGCAAAAGAGATTGGTATCAAAAAAATTGTTGATGAACTAAACAAACTTGCAGAAGAACATGGTGAGTTTTACAAGCCAGATCCATTGCTTGTGTCTATGGAATAGTTTAACGTTAACCTGAACTCTTTTGGCCCATTCTTGAAGCTTCACCGCTCTTTATTTTATTAAAAGCGTCAAGAATTTCAGCATCAGATGATTCGGTATCACTGTATGATGTAGTGATTAATTCCAAAATTTTCTTTACAGCATCTTGAGGAGTATCAGCCCCAACAATTTTGATATTTTTTCTATGATCAATAAAACCATCAATGTATGGTTCAATAGAACTTTTTATGTTTCTGATTGCGACCATGGGTTTTTTGTACATGTATGCAGCACATACTTCGGATAAAGTACCAGAGCCACCACCAACAATAATTACTCCGTCAGCAGTTAATGCATTTAGAAAATCACGAGCAAGTCCAATACCGGTTGGAATTACAATGTCACAGAATTCATTGGCCATTGTAGCGTCATTCTGAGGAATTATTCCTACAGTCAAACCATTTGTATCATGAGCTCCATGTGATGCAGCAGACATTACTCCTCCTAACCCACCGGTTATCAAAACAGAGTCAGATTTTGCAATTTCTACCCCAACTTCGTATGCAATTTTTTCATGTTTTAGTGTACATCCATTTGTGTTATTTCCAATAACCAAGATCTGACGTTTCTTTGTCATTTATTTTCTCCTTCAAGAATTAATTGGAGTTTTTTGGTAAGGAAACTTTGGAATGTAATTTCCATCGGAGTTAACGAGCTTGTTGTTATTTTCTGGCTTTGTGTAATTTCATTTTCCAATCTTTCCCGTATGGCCTGATCATCTAAGATTTGATGTCTTAATGAAATTGCTTGTTTTCTGTTACCAGCATGTATTTGAATCCAGCAATAGCCTGTTTGACTGTCATCAATTTCTATTTCAGTTATTTTCATATTAGAATTATTAGACATTTACTTTTTAGGGTTTCAATTTTTTTCTGAAGGAAAGTCATTATTATTGGATAAAATCATACATACAAAAATTCCCTTACCTGAAATCGCCTGTGCGCTGTGTTTCATTCCCTTTGGAATGAATATTGTTGAAGGCGATGTTACTTCATAGGACTCATCTTCCAATTGAATCTCATATGTCAAGCTAGAATCTTCAGATAGTATCAGATTAATTTCGTCATGATTGTGTTTGTGTAATTTACTATATTTTGGAAGATCTTTGGAGGCATCAACAAAGTGAACTGCGATATGTGTATCTGATTGAGGAATCAAAGATTTGCTCAACATTGATAATCGTTTGATGGGAGCATTGCTATGAAATGGAACCTTATCAAGTGATTCGATGACTCCTTTTTTGATATATTTTTGATATTTGTTCACGAATCAACTAATCATTCTATCAATTATATCAGTTGTCCATCCCGTGATCATATAAGCAACAAAGTCCAAATAATGTTATTGCAAGTAGATAGAACCTCAGAATGGTTTGTTCCAAAATTTGGCTCTAAGAAATTTCGAATTAGTATAGGAATTTTGTTTTTACCATACACAAGTATTGTTACTTGCTTTGCTGCATTAGGAGCAATTTCAGGTCCACTACAATTGGAGAGAGTGGCAGCAATTTGTGTGATTTACATCTTGGCGCTGGGTGTTGGTGCACACCTACTTGATGCAGTGGGAGGTAAAACAAAACCTTGGGGAAATTTACCAAAAAGAAAGATTTGGGTTATGGCGTTGTTTGCAGTAGGTATTGCATTTTCTGTAGGCATTTATTTTGCATTTTTGGATTCTCCTTGGCTTTTTCTAATAGGGACTATTGAAGGCTTTTTTCTATTTGCATATAGTCTAGAATTGTTTGGAGGTAAATTTCACAATAATTTATCAACAATATTTTCGTGGGGAATTCTACCCGTTTTTGCAGGTTCTGTTATACAAACAAACTCCATAGCTATTGAAACCATAGCTATTGCTACAATTACTGGATTAGTCACCTATGCCTTGATTACTACATCTAGACGATACAAACTACTCAAGAGAGATGATGGAGATCCATACGTCATCAAAAAGAAAGAACGTATTTTGAAATTGATAACAATTGGAGTTATTGCAGGAACCATGATTTTTTTTATTATGAAATATTATAATTTAATTTGAGAATTCCAAAAATTCATGAGTAAGTGATGCTCAATTTGATTTCGAGTAAACAAAAAGGATATTAGTTAAAAATACAAACTAAATGTATGGAAAGACGTTCAATTCCAGTATGTTTTACTGAAAAACAATACAAAATGATCGAAGAGTTTGCCAAGAAAAATGGTTTACTCAATGCAAGTCAAGCCCTTGAAAAAATCTTAAAACAATAAGAAATTTTTGTTGTTTTTATCTTTATTGAATAATGTTAGTTGTGCTTCAGTCATGAAATTTTATAATAATCAGGAGGATTGTTCTTCCATCTAATGCATTTCTTTTTTATTACATTTAATAGATCAAATTATTCGAAATATTATAGAGATAATGGGACTATTTGGTAGAAAGCCAGCATATTGTGCTGTTTGTAACAAACAACTAACTCACAAACACAAACCAAAGAGAGAGTGGGGCATGAAAGGTCTGCTTTGTGGCGATTGTCATTTTGAGAAATCAAAGGAGTATTTTGAAGGAAAAATTGTACAGCCATGTGTTGAGTGTGGAGTAACTAAAAAGATCACAAATTTGTGGGAACCTCGATGGCAATGGGATATGGAAGGATTGCTATGCAAAGAATGTTTTGACAAAAAAGAAGAAGAGCATGCTAAAAAGAAAAATTTTTGTGCATTATGTGGAGGAAAAATGGGATTGATTAGATATAATGCAAAAGGAAATTGGAAGATTGAAGGTCAGCTTTGCAGGATTTGTTGGGATAAAAAGAAAGCAGAGTTTGGATAAAAGTGCGTTTTTTTAAAAAAATTAGTTGTGATACTTGTGACAAAAAATTTTCAAAAGAAGAAGAGATGATGAATCACAAACAAATTATTCATGGTAAAGATTTACAATATGATTGTAAAGAATGCAACAAGTATTTTTCAAACATGGAAGATATGAGAACACATTTACAAAGAGAGCATAGTTACAAAAAAGATAGATAGTTAAATTGCTTTTATTGTTTTTACTACAGGTGGTCTTACTTTAGTAAATACTCTGAACCCACAGATGCATTTGATTTCAGGTAAGCGAGACAATTCAGTATTAGATACAACAGTTGCACATCTAAGACAAGCATAGTTTACATCAAATGTCTCAACAGGAGCTTCTTCAACAGAATCAGAGTTTTCTTCAGCCATATTTATCATTAAAATTTCGATAATTTAAGGATACCAAATTATGTCAGAGACAACTCAATATAGACATCATCAGGAATTTTAAGCCTCATTAGTTGTCTAATTGCTTTGTCATCAGCGTTGATATTGATAATTCTCCTATGCATTTTCATTTCCCATTTCTCATATGTTTCAGTACCACTGCCACATGGAGATTTTCTGGTAGCAACATGTAGTCTTTTAACAGGAAGTGGAGTAGGACCTTTTATTTTGATGCCAGTTTTTTTACCAATTCCCATGATTTCGCCACAAACACCATCTAACTTGTGTAAACTGGTAGATGTTAATTTAACACGGGCAGTTTGTGTCATGAAAATCTGCCTATGGTTTGTACTCTTCAGTAATTTCTTTAACTATACCTGCTGCAATAGTTGCACCCATGTCTCTAAGGGCAAATCTACCCATTTCTGGGAAATCTTGGAAAGTTTCAATACAAGTTGGTCTTACTGGTCTGATTTTAACAATTGCTGAATCACCAACTTTAAGGAACTTTGGATTTTCTTCCTCAATGGCACCAGTTGCTGGATTGATCTTTTGTAGAAACTCTGTAACAGTTGCTGCAACTTGTGTAGTATGTGCATGCATAACTGGAGTATACCCAGGAGCAATTGCTGTTGGATGGTGAATAACTATAATTTGTGCTTTGAATTCTTTTGCAACATTTGGTGGTGCATCAGGTGTTCCAAGTACATCGCCTCTCTTGATGTCTTTCTTCTCAACACCTCTAAGGTTGAAACCAATGTTATCACCTGCTTCTGCAGATGGCATTTCTGTGTGGTGAGTTTCAATTGATTTGATTTCACCTGGGGCGCCAGAAGGCATTACAACAATTTTATCGCCAGCCTTCATAGTTCCGGTTTCAACTCTACCTACAGGTACCGTACCTACTCCAGTAATGGTGTAAACATCTTGAATTGGAACACGTAATGGTTTACCAGTTGGTTTTTCAGGTACTGTAAAGTCATCAAATGTTTCAAGGAGTGTCTTTCCAGTGTACCATGACATGTTCTCAGATTTTTTTACTAAATTATCGCCTTTCCATCCAGAAACAGGAATGAATGGTACGTTTTCTATTTTGTAACCAACAGATTTTACTAATTTTTCACCTTTTTCTTTGGCTGCGTTAAATGCTGCTTCAGTGTAATCGACAGCATCCATTTTATTGATTGCAACGATTAGTTGGCTTACACCGAGTGTTTTTAGTAAGAATGCGTGTTCTCTTGCTTGTCCACCTGCTGCGATTGCAGTATCAGTTTCACCTTCTTTGGCTGAAAGAACTAAGATAGCAGCATCTGCTTCAGAAGCACCAGTAATCATATTTTTAATAAAGTCCCTGTGACCAGGAGCATCAATTAATGTAAAGAAGTATTTTGCAGATTCAAACTTTTGGAAAGCAAGATCAATGGTAATTCCCCTTTCTCTTTCATCTTTAATATTATCCATAACCCATGCATACTTGAAAGTATCACCTTTTCCGGTCTTTTCAGATTCTACTGCATGTGCTGCGATTGTTCTTTCATCTACAACGCCTAGATCCATCAAGAAATGGCCCATGGTTGTTGATTTACCATTATCAATGTGACCTGTTATGATCATGTTCAAGTGTGGTTTGTTTGCCATATGGACTGCCTCTCTGAGGGCATTTATTAGCGTTATGAATTTTTGAAAAAAACTCCATCTTTTTTCAATTAATTTTAGATCAGAAAGTTTTGCCAAAAGTACATAAATCAAAGAGGTAGAAAGAGGAATTATGAAGATTACAGTATCAGTTATCAAAGCTGACGTTGGCGGGGTTGGCGGTCATACAAAACCAAGTGATGGATTAATTGAGGCAGTAAGAAATACCATCAAAAATTCAGCAGATCTGTTAATTGATTATTACATTGGATACTGTGGTGATGACGTCCACATTGTAATGTCTCACAAACATGGAGTAGATAATCAGCAAATTCACAAACTCGCGTGGGATTCATTCATGGCAGGAACAAAGGTTGCCAAAGAAGAGGGTTTGTATGGTGCTGGACAAGACTTGCTAAAAGACTCTTTTTCAGGAAATGTGAAAGGCATGGGTCCAGGTGTTGCAGAATTGGAATTTGAAGAAAGACCTAATGAGGCATTTACAGTGTTTGCAGCAGATAAAACAGAGCCTGGAGCGTTCAATTATCCAATTTATAGAATGTTCGTAGATGCATTAAGTAATACAGGTTTGATTGTGAACAAGTCACTTGCCAGTGGCGTTAAGATAAACATAATGGATGTAGAAGAAGGAAAAATTGCTGAACTTGAATTGTGGCAAGACAAACCAACAATTGAAGCTGCATTGATGTATCCAAGTAGATACGTTGTTGATTCAGTTAATACTAAAGAGGGAGAGCCAATTCTTGCCGCATCAACAGATAGACTACACAACATTGCAGGAACATATGTTGGAAAAGATGATCCAATTTGTCTGATTAGAACACAAAAGAATTTCCCAGCTACAGAAGAAGTTGGAAGTGTATTTAACAACCCACATTATGTTGCAGGAAATACAAGAGGTAGTCACAACATGCCACTAATGCCTGTGAAATTAAATTCTGCAGCAACTATCAATTTCTGTATTCCAATTGTGGAGGCCCTGGTATTCAGTATGCATAATGGAAAGTTTACAGGTCCATTTGATGGATTCTCAACTCCTGATTGGGACTATATCAGAGAAATTGCAACAAAAAAGGCAATGGCAATGAGAAGTCAAGGATTCATTCATCCAGCGACTCTTGTTCCATCAGAACTAGAATATGCTGAAGGATACAAAGCAAGAATGGGTATTCTTGAGAGTAAGATGAAACCAATGGAAGGATATTCTGCCAAAGGTGAAAAGAAAGAAAATTATGAAGATCCAGATTAACAATTTCTTTTGTCACCAAGTTTTATGTGGGATCCTGAAAGTAGTATACCCCCTATCTGACATCGTATTCCTCTCCCGTTTGTTCGTCAATAACTGTTTGTCCTGGGGTGCGTTGTCTGTGGATGCCACTGTGTATGGTTAGCAGGTTACCTGATCCAAATGTCTTTTGGCGCACCAATGTTTGTCCAATGGTAAAAATTGTTGGTATCAGTCAGGTTTTAGGCGTAGTTGTGCAACAGACTAGAATTTCAGGCACATGCGCAATAATGCACTAGACAGATCATGGCAGAACAGCTAACTATTGTCATATCAAAAGTTGAAAATGTGCTCTGTAGACGCATGATCCACATGCGTGGTTGTTTTCAGTTTCCTGCACAAAAATCAGCATTTTTACCAATGATGCGTAAAGCTCAACGATGTGGCAAAGCACATTTACAACTTCTGATATAGACGAAGTATTCAAACTCCTGTATTTGTAAGGCGCAAATAATTTTCATATAGGCAGAAGGATTATCAAGGTTGTGAAACTAAAGAGCACCTGCAAGGAAATATGCAAAAAGTTCAGAGTAACCAAGCCCGTAGTCGGTGGCCGGTACGAAGCAGGACAGGCACGATGTCAGATATGTGATATATGGCTTGACTATCGCGGAGGACACCTAAAGAACGGTTCTCCTTTGACCTCTTGCGGAAGAGCGCAAGCAGCAGGACGGACCTGCGGTCAAGCAGGCACCGGTTTCCGGGATCCGGTGTGCAGTCTTCGGAGAAGAGCGGCGCGTTGCCGTGCTTCCTTGACTCTTTTACAAACTTCCCGTGGATATGGTCGAACTGGCCGGCGTCAAGCCCGGTCATGGCAGAAATCTTGCCCCCGTCTTGCAGTATGTCGCATATGACCTCCCTCATGTGAAGCAGCGAGGCGTCCATGCCAAGCCTGTCTGCACCCGTTGCCACAGACCATCCTCAAGTTCCAGCCGCTCGCGGAGAGAGCTGACTGCCTTGATGTGCTTGCTGACTTCCCTGTCCTTCTGTCTGATCGTTCTGTTCTTCTCTTTGAGCTCCCTTTGCAGCCTTTGTATGATCTGTTCGGGGGACTATTGCATGTGGCGGCGATCAAGGCGGATCTAAATGTTTCGAAAAATTTGCAAGTGGCGATTACGCATAAAGTCTAGTATAATCCCCTTCAAAGACATTTACAAATTCTCCAGTGTTTGAATCAAGACTTCGTACTCTGAATTTGTATTCATAGGAGCCATCTCCTTTTACATCAACTTGTGAAACGTGAACTGGATCTTCACCCTTGTACATTTGGATAATTACCGGATATCTTTCAACATAATCTGATGCCGCACCAACTACTGCTCCCCAAGGAAGTTTGTTGTCTTCAGGAATGCTCATTGCAGTGACCGTCTCTTGCAAACTTATCTCCTCATTAATTGGAGTTACAGTAATGCTGTTTTGATTAGATTCTGCAGAAATATCTGCTGGGATCATCATTATGCCAAATACTGTCATAATTGATGCCATCAAAACTAAACTTGATTTTATATTCATCTCTTCCTCTTTTTTCCAAGTCCTTTAAAAATTTGTTACTAATTTGTTCCAACTTTGTAATTATGGTGATTCCTCTTCTAAATCACAACATGCCTTGTGAATCCATCTTTCATTAGAGTTTTTCAGAATTTCTTTGCCTACTTTGATTGCCTCACCACATTCTACACATTTTCCGTTAAATCTGGCCTTCATAGGTTCTATGATATTATCTAATTTTAACGTCTCTTCTAAAAATTTCCTAAATGTCACAAAATCACCCAAAAAATATCAAGATTTTATCAAAAATAATATGTCTATTCCCTTTTGAGTTAGTTGTAAAGAGAAATGGTGATTATCATTGCTAAGTGAAGAGGATCTATTGCCCGAATTCTAAAAGTTAAAGATCTTAAAGAAAATTGTTTCAAATATCTTGAAGAAAGCTCAAAAGAATTAGGAGTGGGTAGAATGAATAATCAAACAGAAAACTTGAAGAATATTTCGCTTGAGAAAAGTGTAGATGTCTGATATTCGATCTATTGAATTTGAAGTTATAAAAGAGCCTTGGATTAAGTATCAAATCTCAGATAATTCTATTCTGAAAATACGTACAATCTTAATAAAAGTAGAACGAAAAATGACTGAAAATGTTCCTAGTTTCAGAATAGGTGCTCATCCATTAATTGTCGTCAATACTGATCCAGCATTGAGATGATCTCCTAACAATAAACAACATTCGCAAGAAGAGATAATGAGAACAATAGAAAAACGCGATATCAGATATGATACAATATCACAAGAGTTTAATGAATATGTTTTAGATGACGGTACAAAGATTAAGATTTACACTAATGTTACTAGTATTGACAGAAGCAGATTACATGATGTAAACGGAGATCCTGTGTATAATATTGAAACATCAAATCAAATGGAAATAAAACCCTCAAATCAGTATGGATTGTCTCCTCCATCTAACAATTCTTGACATTATCGGGTCACCAAACTTTCCAGTAAAAAATAGGTCACTGTAACTTGTCAGAACCTAAAACAATGCACTTCTTGGTTCATCATATCTTATAATGTGCTCTGAAACCATTGTTCGTAACTTGCTATTAGAGATAACTCAGGCCAGAATGTAGTAATGAATGAATAAAAATAAGAAAGGCTAGCTACTGCAGGTTGCAGTCGTAGTTATGGTCTGTGTCAGCTGACCTGTAAAGGTATCAGAGATCTCACCAATTTGAACTTGCAGATAGGTGGAATAATAATTGGGAGGTGGAATATAATCTACAAGTGAAACTTCAGATTCAGACATTGGGGTTCTATTTCCGTATGCACCGTTCGAATCATTAAAAGAGTACCTTGTCTGCTCCACATTCATGATTGATTCACCCTCACTGTTCAGCCAGTCAGTTGCAGATATGAACACTTGAACAGGGCCGGTGCCGGTATTCTGAACTGCTAATAACTTTGCATCCGAAGTATCGCCATATGCCAGGCTGCCAAAGTCCAGATCACCGGATACGCTGGCCGAGCATACTGGAACATCGGCGTCAGCGGCATCCAGCGTGACGTTAATCATCTTTCTTGCAATCTCGTTTTGGGACTCTACGATGGCGCCATTTACAACGGTACCGTAGGGCAGGCCGACAGTCATATTGTATAAAAAGAAGTCGTTACTAAACACGCCCCTGATGTTGTACTCGGTGCCATATAATACAAATGATGTATTATCCAGATTCCCATCCTGATCCGCGTTTAATGTTATGGGCAGTCCGCTATCTGTCGTCTCAGGAAGGTCAAGTCCGACTCTTGCATTACTTACAAAGGGCTCAAAGGAGGGAAATGGAAAGGAGAAATTCGGAGGTTGCTTACCATACAGGTCTTCAATTTTATAAAGCACGACTACGCCGGAACTGTTGGAGAACTTTGTAAAGTCATCCCTGAACGTTACGGATGGCTTTTCACCTACCGTAATATCTACGGGTATGGTTCTAGTTTCTCCGGTAACAAGACAGGCCGCAGATCTGGCATCACCGGTATAGGTGAACTCTTTTATGACAATGTCAAACGTATCGGTACCGGTATACGTGGCACCGGGGATGTAGTCAAACTCTGCAAGCATTGTGGGGTCGTGGCCAAAGTCGTTCGTATCACAGGTTATGGCAAGTCTAGTGCCATTATTAAAATCGTACGGTCTCATAGGTTCTCCGGATGCCACAAGACTGCCGCCCTGTATGGTATTCAAAGAGTCAGGAAACACGGCAATCCAGGGACTTCCAGTGACATTATAACCAATAGCATTATGAACAAGTCTAGATTGGTCTGGTAACGTGGATGGTGTGCTTAACAGTACTCTTGTCAGTTCCAAGTCATGGGCAATCGTACCGTACTCGACACTATATTTCAGCGTTGGAACAACCACCACATCGGCATCGGTGCCTGACTGGCCATACGCTGCGTGGTAGCCGCTTGCTGTTACTACCGCTGTTATCGCTACAACCATCAAGACTGCCGCAACAGTGCTGTCTCTCTTCTTTAGTGTCACTGACTATCTACAGGGGGGAGGGGGTAAATATCTATATCGATCAAGGTGGTGCTGTCCAAACTTGCCAATTCTGGACACTGATTGCATGACTTTTGGTGTAAGGATATGAGGACAAATCAACCCGTACGGCCGAATTAGACGGGCTAACATGCATGGTTTCACAATTCCGCACCAAAACGGAGTGCCAGAATACAGCTTGCGCTAGGCCAGACACAGCATTCCAGCAGTGATGGCATCATGCGACCAGGTTGTAGCATATGCACATGAGGCTCAGATGCACCCGCCTCATCGGGGCAGTCCTTGCGCGTGCCACGGCACCGAACCTCTCCTTGATCACAGAGAAGACGCCCTCCACCAGGCTGCGCCGGTGATACGCCTTTTTGAATCCGTTAGGATCGTCGCGGTGCCACTTAAGCATCCTTCCCATCGGACCAAACCCCCGGGGAACAGAATTCTCCTTGGGCATATCACGGACCGGCGCCCGCTGTCTGCTATGGCCCGGCAGTTCTTCCTTGCAAGGTAGGCCGCGTCCAGCAGCACGTGCCCCGAACCATGTGAGATCCTTGCAAACATCGTGCGGAATACCGGCGAGTCGTGCGCCCTTCCATGTGTCACCTCGCAGGCAGATATCATGCCATGCGGAGCGCCACAAGCACGTGCAGCTTGTCGAACCTGCGTCTGGACACGACTCCCCTCTTGGCATCCTCCGTCCTCGTACCTCATATGGAGAACCCCGACGAGTCGCCTGCAAGCGTGCCGCAGGCATCATTGCCTGCCTGTGCCATCAACAGTTCCATGATGCATGTCATCTGGGCAGACAGCTTCACCGCCATGTTGTGCAGGGTCGATTTTGATGGAATGCTTTTTAGGCCGTAGGCGTTTACCGAACCCGGGTGCAGTTCCATGTACGTGACATGAACCCTGTACGAGTGGTTCCGGAACGCCATATCCAGCACGCACAGCAAGGCGGCCGCGTCATCGGAGGCATCCTTCCATACGGTGGGGGATCAATCTCTTGAGTTTCTTGATCCTCGCCCTTATGGTTCTGCCCTCCTCCCTTCGCCTGCCCTCGTATGCCCTATAGTTGCGATACTTTCTGGCATTGGCGTTCCTGGCATGCCTGCGATACTGCCTGACATGGGCGTCGTACTGCGCGCCTGCCCTCTCACGCTTCTTTCTTTTCAAAGACATTAGATGTGTGCCATGTCCCGTGATCAAAAAGCATTACGGGATGATTCATGATCCATAAGCTTTTCGCGGATTTTTCCGGGAGGATTTGGACAGCACCGTCCTGGGGATGGCATCTTTCTGGTGAATGCCCGCGCCGGTGTCTCTAGGTTGTCCAGATCAAGTGACATGTGTGGCCGGTCGTGGTTGAACCATTCCACAAACCGCTCCACGGGATCCGTCTTTGGTTTCGTGTTGAACGGTCCGCCCACACGGTCCGTCTCGGATCCTGCTGAACGCACCGTTCTGTAGGCCGACTCCTCCTCGAAGAGGTGCAGTTTGCGCTGGAGTTCACCGTGAACCCTCTCGAGCTTGCCGTTTGTCTGCGGGTGTCTTACACGCGCCAGGATCTGCCTGATGCCCAGCGACACCAGCTCCCGCTCAAATTCGGAGGCGCCTTTCTTCTTGTACTGCCCCTCGTTGGCGTAGAACTGGCTGCCGCGGTCAGTCAGAATGGACGCGGGTTTGCCGTGCGCCTCCATTGCTGCCCTGAGAACCTCGATTGCGTGCCTGGAGGTGGCCTGATCAAAGACGCCGTATCCGACAATAAACCTGGAGGCGTCATCCAGATAGGCGATAAACCACCTTCCGTCATCCAGCTGCTTGTAGTCTGTGTGCCACATCGAGTTGGAGTAGGTGCGCTCAAAGCGGATCCACTTGCGCCTCTTGCTCTTCTTGGGCTGCCTTGCCGACAGGTTGTTGTCCCTCATTATGCCGTGTACGGCATTGTGAGGGATATGTATTCCCTCTTCCTCCTCGATCAGTCGCTCCGTGCGGACGGCCCCCTGGCGGTGCCTGCAGTGTGCAGAGAGGACCGCAGAGTGTTCCCTGCGACCCGGAAGACCATTCTCGGGCCTGCCCATGCTAGCCGGGTAGACTATCCTGTCAGGTTCCACACCCTTGTACCTGGCCCACAGTTTCTTTACCCAGATCTCGGAGATGCCCATGGTATCTGCAATCTGTCTGTTGGTCGTTTTGCCGGCCTTCTTCTGCAGGATTATCCACTTTACCTTTGACTCGTCAAGTTTTCTTATGACCCTGATGCGGTGCCTTCCGATATGTCTCCACCTCTGTGTGCGCTTTAGGAACCCACGTACCATCATCTCAATTCTGCGTCTTGCTTCAGTCAGTATGCGTCCCTCCTATTTTGAGGGGGGTATACTACTTTCTGGACTATACATGTCATCAAGTTTTAGGAAATAGTTAAATGAAAAAAGACTCTATCAAAATAGATGAAAAGTTGTTTTCAAAAAATTTTTGATTACAAAACTTACCTTGTTACAGTATTTGCAGTAATTACATTTTCAAATTTTATGGCTGTTTTATTTGGACAGACCATACCAGGAATCTTTTTGACATTCTTCAAAATGGCTGGCGAGTACATAATTTTAGGATCGGTCTTCGCTTTTGCACTGTTTTGGCTTGTTAAGGCAAGGCCCCATAATCGTCCAAAACAGTATTCAGTGATAACATTCGATGTATTTGGGAAAAAGAGCCAAATTGACGGCATTAGAACTGAATTCAAAACACATGATGTTGCTTGGAGTTTTATGAAACAATACAAAAAAGAATATCCATTATACAACTTTGCACTAGTTTCTGAACATACTGATTCAGACAAACCAATAATTTTCAAATACATCTAGTTTCAAACTTTTATTCAGGATTAAGTAAAGGATTGGGATGGAGTTCTCTATTTTAGCTGATTCTTTTAACAAAATGGAATCAACCAGGAAAAGATCAGGGTTAACACAATATCTAGTAGAATTATTTGAAAAAACCTCGGAGAATATTATTTCTAAAATTGTGTATCTGTTACAGGGAAAACTAAGACCAGATTTTGAAGGAATTGAATTAGGTGTTGCTGAAAAACTTGCGTTAAGAGCAATTTCAAAGTCATCAGGAATTCCAATTAAGAAAATTGAAGATGAATATAGGAAACAAGGAGATCTAGGACATGCCGCATCTATAATACTAGAACAAAAAACACAGACAACGTTTCTTGCAGAAGACATTACAGTAGAAAGAGTCTACGATACATTATTCAAAATTGCCAAGTTAGAAGGCTCGGGTTCACAAGATATGAAGATAAAATATATTTCGAGTTTACTAAATGACGCAAATCCATTAGAGGCAAGTTACATTTTGAAGATTTTGTTGGGATCATTAAGATTAGGAATTGCAGAAAACACAGTGATGGATGCATTAGCAGTAGCATTTTCGGGAAATAAGGATAATAGAAAAATTTTGCAACATGCATACAATGTCTCAAGTGATTTAGGAAAAGTTGCTGAAACTATAGCAACTAAAGGCATAGAAGGAGTTGAGAAATTTGATGTTATTTTATTTAATCCAATCAGGCCAATGCTTGCAGACAGAATAAGGAGTGAAAAGGATGCAATTGAAAAAATGGGAAGCAATTTTGCGGCAGAATACAAGTTAGATGGAGAAAGAGTACAACTCCACATTGAAGGTGAAAAAGTAGTATTGTTTTCTAGAAGTTTAGAAAACATTTCAAGTTATTATCCGGACATTATAGAAAAAATTCCCAAAGCAATTCAAGCAGACAATGTAATTTTAGAAGCAGAGGCAGTGGCAATTAATGAAAATACGGGAGATTTTCTACCATTTCAGGAATTGATGCATAGAAGAAGAAAATACAAGATAGAAAAAGCAGTTACACAATATCCAATCACAGTGAATTTTTTTGATATTTTGTACTGCAATGGAAAGATCTGTTTAGAATTAGACTACAAAGATAGAAGAGAGAAACTAGAGAAAATTGTAAAAGAAGATGATTTTGCAAAATATGTCCCAATGACATTAGTCAAAAATGATAACGAAATTAAGGACTTTTTAGAAAATAGCATTAACGCAGGTAGTGAGGGATTGATGTTGAAGATGCTTGATAAGCCATACAAAGCAGGTTCAAGGGGAAGTCATTGGTTGAAGCTAAAGCGGGAATATCAGAATGAATTAGGAGATAGTTTAGATCTTGTGGTAATAGGGGGATTTTTTGGAAAGGGTAGAAGAACAGGAAACTATGGAACACTACTGCTTGCAACATATGATGAAGATGAAGATATATTCACAAGTATTTGTAAAGTAGGAACAGGATTTTCAGATGAAGATTTAGATCAATTGTATCAAATTTTAAATCCTAAAGTTACAATTAAGAAAAATCCACGCATAGATAGTGAAATGGAAGCTGATGTGTGGTTTGAACCAGAACTAGTAATAGAGATAGTAGCTTCGGAGATTACTTTAAGTCCAATACATAAAGCAGCAAAAGATAAGATTAGAAAAGATGCAGGTCTTGCTTTGAGATTCCCAAAATTTACTGGGAAAATCAGGGTTGAAAAAGCAGTTGAAGATGCATCTACAAATGAAGAAGTTATTACATTATACAAAGGACAAAAAAAGTGACTTCTGATAAAAATTTGATTTAATCGTGCTCAAAAAATATCAACAGTCATAGAGGATTTAAATTACCTGAGAATTGTTCGTTTTCTGTTATGTATAGCGGAGAGCTTGAGGTTCAAGCAAAAAGAAAAGCCATAGCAGTTTTACAAGACGAAATCAACAGAATTCTAAACGCTGCCAGAGAACTTGCAACCTTACCTGATCTTATGATGAAAAAAGATAAGACAGGAGTCAAAAATGTATTGGAACAAATTTCAACCATTGAAGAAGAAGTGGAAAATCTAAGAAGAAAGATTACACGAGAAGTAGCAGATGTTGGAGGATTAATCATGAATAGAGAAAATCTTCTCAATACAGCATATACGATGGATGAAATTGCGGGCTACATCACAGGTATCTCATTCAAACTTTCAAACGTGAAACTAACTACACTAAAAAGCGGAAACCTTGACAAAGAGATAACAAAGCTGATTGAACTAGTTGTAGATGAAGTATACAAGCTAAATGAGATCATCAGAAGTCTCAACACAAACACTGCAAATGCAATTGAATTGGCTCAAGAAACACAGACAATAGAGAGAGAAATTGATATCAAATACAGAGATGCCACAATTAAACTTCTATCTGAAGTATCAAACACTAAAGAATTGATGTTGATGAAAGATGTGATAGAAGGAATCGAAGAGATGGCAGACAAATGTCAACGGGTATCTGATTCTTTCATACTACTAGCATTGAGTCTATAAGCAAAACAAATCATTTTCCGTTTTTACTTTATTTTCAATTCTTCAAAAGCGGTTATGCTCAACTAGAGAATTCATATACGCTTAATGTTTCATAAAAATTATGAAAAGTGAATTAATTGAAAATCGAATCATTGTTTGGAATATTGATGATTCACGTAAGCTTTTCAGTCAAGGGTATTATGGAAAACCAATAGGCATTCCAAAACCTAAACTTGAAGAAATAGATGTTCCACTAATTTTAGATCTAATTGAAGGACTATACCTTTTAGAAAATAAGAAAATCACCATTACTAAGTCAAAACAAAAAGTAACGATTGATAAAATGATTGAGATTTGCAAAAAAGAATATCATGATTTTGATAAAAAATATTTAGTTTACAAAAATTTCAGAGATAAAGGATACATTATCAATCCTGGAATAAAATTTGGGTGCGACTTTGCTGTGTATGAAAAAGGACCAGGAATTGATCATGCCCCTTATCTGATTCAGGTCTATAATAGAAATGAGGCAATTACATCAACAGGAATTGTTCTTGCAGGACGACTTGCAACCACAGTAAGAAAGCAATTCATTTTAGCAATTCCTAAAGGTAAAGATAAAGTAGATTTCCTTGCGTTAGACTGGTGGAAAGCTTAGATTGCTTTTATGTGACCAGCTATTTTATTATAAATTTCAAAAAGTTCTTTGGTAATTCCAAATGCGAGGTGATTATCCCATTTACCTCTAATTCTGACGGCTACATCAGTGGGCTCAACATAGATAGTTGTATATTTGATTGATTGTTTTGCAATCATTTCATTAAGTTCGTCATCTTCATTTAGTTTTGAAGCTAAACTACCAGGACCATTCCATTCAACTTTAACAACAGTCTTCGCGCCAAAATGTCCTTTAGTTGTTAGTTTAGTTTTTGCAAGATAGTCTCCATCTGCCGTACCAACATCCTTTCTTACAATAAAATGTGCTTGAAATCTGTCTTGTGCACCCCAGGGGATTGGATTTGGATCTTGCATTTTTATCCCTTTTGAATAATTTGTATTACATCAATGTTAGAGTTCTTGACATCAAGACATCCCCTATTAGTTACCATTCTAGGTGTTTGAGTAAAATATCTACCATAGTATTCATCTTTTTCGACATCATCAGTTCCAATTTCTTTTGATACAGAATCCACTCCGATCTCCTTTAACATACCACTAAATTTTTCAGGCCATGTTTGATTAACAAATGTGTCTAACTCTGTATCATGCATAAAAAATCATGAGTCACACCCACAAATAAAGATATCAAGAAATTATTTTTTCTTAGGGATCAATCCAATTAAATATCACAGAAAATTTGATAGCATATCTATAATGAAATTTCAACACAAAGTTGCCCTAATTACAGGCAGCGGAACGGGTATAGGTAAAGCTATAGCTAAAAAATTTGTTGAAAATGGAGCAAGTGTAATTATCCTTGGAAGAAGGAGGGAACCATTAGAAGAAACATCAAAAATGTTAGAAGAAATTATTTCTGAAAAAAATAGTGGCGCGTCAGTTAGAATTTTTTCAGGAGTAGATGTAGCTGATGAGACAGCAATGAATAACATGTTTGATTCACTAAAAAATGAGAACGTTACTGTAGATTACATAATTAATAATGCAGGAGTTTCAGGTCCCGTCACATGTTTTGCAAATGCGCCACTAGATGAATTCAAAAGTACTATTGGAATTCACCTTACTGGTACTTTCTGGGGTTCTGTACAGGCACTCAAAGTAATGAAAGAGGGAGGAAAGATAATTACAATTTCAACATTCTTTACTGAAGAACGACCATTAGAGCAAAGACCATACAGATTTAGAAGTCCATATACTGCATCACAAGGTGCAAAGAACAGATTAGCTGAGGCAATGTCATGGGAATTAACAGATAAAGGAATCATATCCATTGCAACAAACCCAGGACCAGTGCATTCAGATCGAATTTATAAAACTGTTTATCCCAAAGCAGCATCAGAATTTATGCGAGTCAGTGGATTTGAAGATCTAAGTCCAGTTGAAGTTGAAGAAGCAAGTAAAGAATTGTTAGAATGCATACTGGCAGATGGAGTAGACACAGATGGAATTGCCAAGGTTGCTGCAAAACTAGCAAACGGAAAGGATGTTACCAAAGTAAATGAGACATTTACAAAGTTATTAGAACAAATTCAAAGTCTTGCAGGAAAAATTCAAAACAATACATCACATATGATTGCAGACCAAGAATTTCTAAAGCAAGACCAAGTGGCAGAATCAGTTCTTAACTTGTGTGACGATGAAATTGCAAAAATTCTAAACGGCAAAGTAATTCCAGGAGACAGAGTATTTTATCCTGTAAGACCACATATCGGAACCGCAACACCAGGAGTTCATCAGCCAGATTTTGGAGGTAAAGTAGTTGTGTTTGCCATTGATGCAACTGATAAAGCAGATGCCGAAAGAGTGGAATTTTTGGCACAGCATGTTGAGAAAAACGGAGGAAGAGCGGCATGTTTCATTTCACAATCAACACCAAAAGAACTTCAGGAATACATCAGTAGTAAATGCCATACCCATATTATGGATCTCAAGAATCCTGAAGAGGTAGAACAGTGGTTAAACACTGCTAAAACTAACCATGGTGAAATCCTAGCAGTGGTTCACGTTACAGGAAAGTTGCCTGAAATATCAAAATTAACGGAATTATCCAGGGCAAAGTGGGAAGAACTAACTGAAAAATTCATCTCAACTCCAGCTACAGTAGCCCAAAGAGCACTTGAGCAATTTGTTCCAGGAGGAGGTGAAGATCCTCGCCTTTACAAAGATGCAAAAGGTGCAATCATGATAATTGGTCCAGATTTACCAGTTGGAAGAAAAGTTTCTGGAACACAAAGAGCCCAGGTAGAAGTTTTCAGAGGGGCACTAAGACCATTTACAACTACAGTTAACCAAGAACTAAGTGACGTTCTAAAGTCAAAAATTAGAATGCTTACAGTATTTCCAGGTACAGTAACTGGTGCAGAACCAAACAACCAAAGAATTGCAGATGCAATTAATTTCCTTGTGTCGGATAGTGCAGCTTCATCAGCAGAAATTGTTTTCTGTGTTGATGAATTAAGATAAGATTAAAAAATCTGAACTTAAAGTAGATTAATCGTCAAATTCATCATCACTTCTTCTTGATGGCCTTACAGGAATGAATATTATTGTCATAAGCATGATTTGTAGAATTTGTATTTAATAGGGTCGCAGAAATCATACTAACAATTTGTGATTAAAAATGAAACTAGAGAGCCGACTAGTCTCTCCAGCCATCAGGTCAAATGACCTAACGAACAGTCTGTATTACAAAATTATCATAAAAGCACAAGGAAAAATTCGAGGCTAGAATCCAAAAAGAACAGAACCATCAGATATTGAATCAAAAAAGAGTTTTGCAGCAGCAATTAGAATTACAGCAGAAACAAGAATTTTCAAATATCTTTCTTTGATTTCTAGCGATAGTCTTGCACCAACTAGTCCACCAATAAAGGAACCAATTGCCAAAAGTCCAGCTTGTGTAAAATCTGGATGTCCTAATAAGCTGTGAGATAGCACACCAGATAATGATGCAAATAACAAGATAAGCTGAGATGTAGGTGCTGCCCTTTTCATTGCCATTCCCATCCCAATTACCATTAATGGAACAAACACAATTCCGCCACCGATTCCAAAAAATGAAGATATTATTCCTGCAAAGAAACTAGCACCAACTGCAAAGACCATCATTTGTGTAGAAAGCTTCTTTTCTTTGCTCTCAATCTTTTTTCTCAAAAAAATGTAAGCTGCAGATGCAATTAGTACTAAACCAAATAATATTTTAAAAATTTCAGGAGTTACATCTGTAGAGATTAACGCACCTAATACAGTTCCAGGAATGGAAAGTAACCCCAGTGTGATTCCTAAAGAAAATTCAATTCTTTTTTGTCTAGAATAAGAGATAGTAGATGCAATTGCATTACTCAATGCAGCAAATAGACTATTACTTGCAGCAGTTGTTGGAGGAAATCCTAGAAATGTCAATACAGGAACGACAATAATTCCCCCACCAAGTCCAATTATGGAACCTAATATTCCTGCAGCAAATCCTAGAGCAATTAGCCATAACTGATCAATCATTGTAATCGCCAATCAAAGAATTTTGTTGTATATAATTAGACTACTTGAGAATAATTAATGTCCATAGATACTTTTCATTTGTAGAGGTTATCTCCAAAATCAGATTCATATTTTCCAGACCATTAATTTTTGATGTGAGTGTACTTTGGGTAGATTCAGTATATTTTTCTGAAGCAGTATCTAGCCATGCACGTACAGATTCAAAACCACCTGGCTGTTTTTCCTCCCAGCAGTCACACACCAAAGTCTCAATCATTGTTTGAAAAACATGGTTAACTACATCTTGTTTTGAATCTAAAAGTGGAGTTGAGTCAATAATGGCAAATGCCATGATTGGTCCGTCGATAGTTCCCCCCATGTTGATATTTCCAAGGGACTTTCCATGAATGTCTGTGATGGCAGTAGTAGCACAATGTTCAATTGGGTTTTGAATATCAGTAAAGTATGGGCAGTATTGTTCTATAGTGTGATCAGTGATTTCAGACGGGGAAGACATGAAAATTTTTTGTGTTGATAGAGATTTTTTAATTTTGTCAACATCATTAAAAGTAAAACCTACTTCATAGATTGATTTTGACTGCGGTTGTGATGCGTTTTCAGAAGTTGAAAAGATAGAAATGGAAACAACTGCTGCAATGCCAAGCAAAATAGGGATCAAAATTAACTTGTTCATAAATTACAACCTTTAACATTCAAAGATAAGGCTTTGCAATTCTAAATTGAGATAATGCTCAATAAAGAGTCTTTTGTAATATTATTTTTAGTAACAAACCCGGATGTAACTTCAAGAACATAAACTGCTTCCTCATTGGGAACAATACTTTGGCAGGTTGCGATTTCTAATGCAGTTTTACATGGAGGAATATCGGTTTCAATATGTACAACTTTTCCGTCCTGATCAAACCAAATCATATCAAGAGAAAATTGCATGTTAAGCATCCACAGTGAATATAGTCCAGATTCTTCAAATACAAAGATCATTCCCTGATCATAAGGCAATTGATCTTCAAACATTAATCCACGAATACGTCTAGGTTCAGTATCAGCAATCATTACTTGAAGAGGAATGTCATCAACCATGATTGTCCCCATAGGAAATTCAACAGATTGTAATTTACTTTCACTTGGAAGTGACATCAAACCTGCAATGCCAATGATTACTGCGGCAATCGAAATAGGAATAAGTACTTGGCCCCGAGTTGTCATAAATTAATTTATCTGAATCCTTTTAAAAACTAAGTGTGTCATATTATAGAATTCTTAAAGTCGTTAATTGATGAAAAGGTATTTTTTGTCTCATGGCCAATATCGTGAATAGTTGCGCCATTGTATTTTTTGTCAAGATATCGTCCAGCAACAATCATAGGCCCTCCAATTGCACAAGTAACACCAGTGGGTTCAGGAACCCACAACATCAAAAATCCAATTTTTTGAAGTTTTTTACCTGGTGCAGGAGCTTTTTGTAGAGCATCTAATGAACTCGTATTAGGACCTTGATTCATTTTAGCAACTTCAGTATACAAATTTGCTCTGCGTTTAGCTGATTCGGATGATTTTCTTAGTTTTTCCAGTCGTACCTTTAAGGGATCTGTCATTTCAGCCTATCATTTGGAAAAAGTTAGTTAAGATTCGAAGATCAATTCTGGTTACATCCAAGTCAAGAAAGAACAACTAAAATCAACGAAAAAGACACTCAATTATACTGGATTTGATTTAGATACAAAGATTACATGAAATCTAAAAATTCCAAAAGATTGGATTCAATTAAAGCAGCTCATCATTCAGAAAGAACCCAATCAAGTACAAGGATGGAGGATTATTTGGAAATAATATCAGAATTAGTTGAACTGAAAGGTTACGCAACTACTTTGGACATTTCAAGATACATGGATGTTAGTGCACCTAGTGTTACTAAGATGCTTCAAAGACTAGATGAGAATGGATTTTTAGAATATGAAAAATATCATGGAATTAATCTTACAGACAAAGGAGTACGGGTAGCTGATGGAATCCGACAAAAACATGGAATTTTATTGGAATTTTTTGAAATTTTAGGAGTTGGATATGAGACTGCAAATCAAGATACAGAAGGAATTGAGCATCACCTAAACCCAAAAACAATTAAGCAGTTAAGAAAATTCATTACTTTTCTTAAAGCAAATCCCAAGATAATTGAAAATTTTAAAAATCTTTGAGGAATATTTGAATATCGTTTTGCGAGGATGCAAGACTCATAAGATTTCTTGCAATATCAGAACGTTTTGGAATTTTTATCTGCCCTTTCTTACCAATTCTTACTGATGTGACATATTCGTCATTAACAGAGATATTTACATGCATTGAAGTATATTCTTTGTTAACGGTTAGAAGCAGAGCAGTTTTTGATTCTGAATAAGTAAATGGTAGATCATTCGTCATTCTAGATGAATAATCAGAGTCTTTTTGAACAACATCAACATGGACTTTGAGGAATTTTTCAATTTCATTGATGTTTGAGCCTCCTCTTCCTATTATTGACGGGATACATTGTTCATCTACAAATACTTTTACTCTATTATCAGATAAAATTTCAACTTCTGCGTGAGGATCATATCTTTTGAAAGTTTCTCTTATTTTATCTTCGGCAAGTTTTTCAATTCCAACTTTTTGAACCCTTTTTGCAATGGGAACAATAACATTTTCTTCTCCGAATGTGTAGATTTCATGTTCTAGAACATTATCTGCAAAATTTCTAATTTCAATGACAGGCCTTGCTAGATCAGATTCGGTCATTCCAGAAGGTACCTTTACTTTTAATTTCAAGTCATAGACTTTTTCAATTCTCCCATCTTTTACAAAGACTACAGTATCCAATACACTTGGAATTATACCAAGTTCAATCTTTCCAATAAAACGCTGAATTGCATCAATTGGGGAATTCGCATGAACCACACCGACCATTCCTACACCAGTTAATCGCAAATCAGCGAATGTTCTAAAATCTTCTCGTCTTCTTATTTCGTCAAAAATAGTATAATCAGGACGAACAAGTAACAAAATGTCAGCGCTGTTATCAAAACTTCCATCTAATTTACTATATTGAGTAATTCCAGGATCAACTTGCAAATCGCGGGGCGATTCAAATGTTTTAACAATTTTTCCCTTATTATGATAAAAATTTGCAAGTCCGGATGCAAGAGTGCTTTTCCCAGAACCCGGAGCACCAGAAATCACAATTCCTTCAGCTCTATCAGAGAAACGTTTCATTAACTCATCAGAAATTTGATAATCTTCAAGAGATAATTTTACGATTGGATGAACAATTGTTATTTCAAAAGATTCAGAAAAAGGAGGACAGGTGATTGCTATACGATAATCATCATGTTGAATTACAGATGCGCCAGTCTTTGAGATCTCAATGTTACTTGAATCAGATGCATGTGCCACATCTAAGATTTGTGACGAAATTGACTCCAAATAATCTCTTGAAAGAATATCATCACTAAGTGTAGTTAATGAAAAAGTGCCAGGTTTTCCTTTTTTTGCTAAAGGATATTGGTTTTCTTTAAGATGAACACTCATTGTCTCAGCATCAAAAAATTTCAGAAATTCTAATGTTTCATCTTTAATTACATGTTTAAGAAAAACTGTTTCAACATCTTCAGCTTGTGCAACTAGATGTTGAACATTATCTGATGTATAAAGAACAGCATCGTTTTGTTTAGCCAAATCAGTGATAAGGGCATCAATTCTACCACGATCTGCAAGTTTAATATCATCGGTAGAGGGATGCGATCCCTTCAAAACTATATTCAGCCCATAACTGCCAGATAATTCTTTAAGTTTTTGAATTTTTTCTAATCCAGTAAAACCCTGTTCCTTTTTGTTAGACGCTTGAGATTGTAATTCATCAAAAACTGCTTGAGGTATTATAATTTCAGAATTTCTAATTGAACCTGCTTCTATCTGAGCAATAAGTTGACCATTAATTATGATACTAGTATCAGCAACAATTTTTGACAAATTATCCTTCCATTTTGATATAAATTAATGCCCTAAATTAATTTTCCAAAAGTGCAGAAATGGATTTTAAGACAGAATTAAAATCAAGGGGTTTGGCAATGTGAGATTTTGCACCATATTTTAAACATTGAGCGATGACTTTTTGATCATCATTTGCAGTGATTAAAATTATTTTTGCATTGGAATCATATTTCATTACTTCTTTTACAACTGCGAAACCATCTTTTTTGGCATTGCCAAATCAAGAAGAGGAATTTGAGGATTATATTGTTGATAAAGATCAACTGCTTCAGCACCTACTTCAGGATTCTCAATTGTTAAAATATCTTTTAAAACTAAACGAATTGCATCAGAATCACCTGCAATGAGTATTTTTACCATCAAATTTCACTTATTTTTCCATATAAAAAATATTCATTATTGGGAATCAGGTAAAAACTCCCCTTCTCCTCCTTCTTGTTTGCATAGAACTGGCTTCCGTGGTCGGTCATGACTGATGTAGGCCTGCCGTGGCTCTCAACTGCCTCGTCTAGCGCTTTGAGGGCGTTTTGGGTCGTGGCATCATCAAAGATGCCGTACCCCGTTCTATTGTACGCAAAGTCGGTCCGCACAGGATCAAGAGGACAGTAGCCGATTATTTTAGCCTGTACCGATCACGAAAGTCCATGACAAAGAGACTGACAGAAGAGTCCAGGCAGTATCTGGTAAGGCAGCGCAGGAAGGGTTCGTCCTCATCCCAAGTGGCAAGGGACCTCGGCATCACTGCCAGGCACGTGCGGAGGCTGTGGGCGAGGTTTCAGAGGACCGGCACCACCCGCGCAAGGATGGGTAGGCCGCGCCTCTGCATCACCGCATCCCGGATGCGGCTCGTGACATGGGCGCACCGGAGGCGTCCGGTGGGGGTGGTGCGTACCGCAAGGGATCTCAGGAAGAATCATGATATAAGCTACCATGCAGTATACCGTATATTGAAGAAGAGCGGCTCAGTCGTGCCGTCTGCTGCAAAATCAAGGAAGCGTAAGTGGGTGCGCTATGAGCGCAGGTATTCCAATGCCATGTGGCATGTCGACTGGCACGAGATGAAGGACCCGCGGTTTCGGGGCCTCCAGCTGGTCACGTATCTTGATGACGCCTCAAGGTGCGTCGTGGCCTCGCAGGTCTTCACGCAGGCCACATCCGAGAACGCAGTACTGGTGCTCAGGGACGCAATAGGCAGGTTCGGCACGCCTGCCACGATCCTCTCAGACAACGGTTCATGCTTTGTCGGCCGCGGCGGCCGCAGGAAGGCGCCGCCCGCAAAAGCGTGGAAGGCTACTGCCTTTGAGGCCGAGCTGCTCGACTGCGGCATCGAGCTGATAAACTCCAGGCCGTACCATCCCCAGACCAACGGGAAGCTTGAGAGGTTCCACCGCAGCATAGAGGACGAGATATTCCACTATGAGAGCCTGTCTGCGTACATGGAATACTACAACGAGGAGAGGCTGCACTTCTCCCTTGACATTGACAACTACCAGACCCCGCTGAGGGCGTTCTCGGACAAAAAGGCCACGGACGCGATCAGGGAAGGCGACCCGCAATGGATGGAGAAGGATGCAGATGACTAGCGGACCGAGTTTTCATATACTACAACACATCCAAATTTCTAGTAATGGTTAAACGATTTGTATATTTTTACATAATAATGACTAGTAATAGACAAATTCTGGCAGTATTTCTTGGAATTACTGTATTTTCAGGCTCTATACCATTTTCATTTTCTGAAAGTGAGATGATGGCACAAAATACAATACAAAGCCCAAGAAAACAGATAGAACAAGGCGTGTTGCCTGAAGAGATACAGTGTAGAGAGAACAGAGTACTTGTGCTTCGCACCAATGGAAATGTTGCGTGTGTATCTGAAAAGACATCTGAAAGACTCGGGTGGGAAATACAAATTCCATTATCAATACATTCTATTTCTGAAGAAACTGATTTAGAATCCACTGAAGAAACAGTAGAAGAATTTGTCACACATATACCTGATCCTCAGATAAACGAAAAACCTATTTCTAAAGAAAATAATGAAATTCAACTAATTATTGATCCTGAAAATGTTATGGATTATATTCCTAAAACTAGCATCATAAAACACGCCTTTGAGATATCTGCTTGGGATCGCAATGAATTAGCACAGAAAATAACATCTATTACAGATGATGAAATTACTAGTCAATATCAAACACCCGACAATGGCACTAATTATGAAACAATTAAAGGAACCATTCAAATCAGAGGATCACCTACCGGAGGAGATCTTGTTAGTTACAAGCTTATGGGGGAACACAAAATACAAAATAAAGTTGTTAAAGATTTTACTTTAATGTTCCAACAAGAACTCGGCTATCCTATTACGTATGAGGTGTTAAAGGAAAGACTTGCACCTGATAGTGATAAATATTGGTTTGTTCAAGTCAAGGATAATATTTTTGTTGAATATAGTGGAATTGGGACCTATACTGATGGCATGCATACAAGTATTCATATAAGAGATTGGTATGCGAATCTCGATGAGGTAGAACTTTATGATTATGAAGAAGCAAAACAAATTGGAAAAGATTATGCTATATTGTTTGATGAATTAACTGATCCTAGTTGTAATTTAATTTATAATGAAGAATTTGGTACCTATGATTGGCAAACATCTTTAAAAATTATTCACGGTACACCAATTTATTCAATTTATGCAGGTCACTGTGAAGTAAATCAACCTATGCACAAACCATCAGATTGGTATGCTAATATTAATGCTCTAACTGGTGAACCATTGTATCTTGCAAATGGAGGTATAATGTAAAATGAAAACATCTTTTCTATTTATTGCAACAATTTTTGTTTTAATCACTAGTATTGGGATACACGATTCATTTGCTGCAAATCCTGAATTCATATCTGAAATTACTGTAGCAACTGCATTAAATCACAAAATCGATCGCATTCCTTCAAATGTAATTAATGTTAACATTAATCCTTCTGCACTAACTTCTGAGAGAATGAATCTAAGTATTTTTGGAGATACTTTGGAAATTACACATGAACAAACAATCTTTAGAAACAGCACAGATTACACATATGTTGGAAGTACAACTGATTCTAAAAATAATGTCTTTGTAACTGTTTTTGGAGATCAAGCACGGGCAGAAATTAGTCTTCTTGGTCAAAACTATATCTTAACTCCTACTGCATTAAATCACCAAATTGGTTATTATGAAAATAATTTAGATCTTAGTGATGACGTTGGTCTACATGCCACTAGTCCAAATAATGAAAATCCAAACTGGGAGAGCATTATTGCATCATTTCCTCCTTTTGAATACAGTGATGATCAAGTCGATGACATTATTGTAGATATAATTTTCCTCTATACCCCAAATGCATTCACTGAAAAAGGAAATACAAATCTTCGTCTAATGGCAAATCAAGGAATTGATAAAACTAACATTGCCTTTGCAGAAAGTAATATTCCTATACAACTAGTTAATGTTGAAATTGACTCAGTTGGTACTAATTCGGGAGGTGGTAATTATGTTGAAGTCAGTATGAATACTGATCTTGATAGATTAATTACAGTAAATGATGGTTACATGGAACGCGGTAATGCTGTTAGAGATAATGAAGATGCAGACCTTGGAGTTTTGTTAAATAAAATAGGTACAGGAATTACAGGTAATTGTGGATTAGCTGCTGATATTCTAGGTGATGAAGTCAATGCATTTGTAGCTGTAAATGTAATGTGTGAACAAGAAGATCTAATTGGAAATGTAATTGGTCATGAGATTGGTCATTTGTAAGGGAATAGTTGGGAGTCATGATGGGCAGATTTCCATGAACAGTATTCCAAATCAAGGATTCCACATTTTCGTTTACAATCCCAAAAAAACCATCTGAGGTAACAAAAGTTCCTGTAGGTTCTGCGTAAAGAAAGCAATCTTTTAGATCTAAAATCACTCACTCTCTTAAAAAAATGTAGATTTCAATATAGAGGACATGGAAAGGGAACACAAAAAAAATAATGAATTTTATAAAAATTGTATTGTGTATTTTGAATTTTTACGTAAAAAAGGTACAATAGATTATGACTTTGAAGATGAATATTATTTCACTATGCCTGCAATTTCAAATAATTAGAATACAGAAGGTTTACGAGTCCCTTTAAATTTCATAAATCATGGATTTAGGCCTACAAGACCTGGCGGATAAAGCGATTAGATACGCAATGGATTCTGGTGCTCAATATTGTGATGCCAGAGCTGAGCAACAAGAAATAAAATCAATACTCATAGAGGATGGAGAAATAGAATATGTCAGAGATAGGAAGGATGTTGGTATCGGTATCAGATTAATAAAAAAAGGTGCATGGAGTTTTTGTTCAATCACAAATCCAAATTCTTTCCAACAAATCAAAGAAGGGGTTAATGAAGTTTTAAGAAATTCGTTACATTATTCTAAAAATGAAAAAAATGAAATTAAACTATACCCGAATTCTACTAATAAAGCTAAGATAGATTTTCCAGTTTTAAAAAAACCAGAATTAGAAGAATTAATGTCAATAGGGTTTGAATGTAACAAAATTATTTCAGACACACCAAGAATCATCAAGTCAATTATCAGTTCAGGATATGTAGTTAACTCAAAATATTTTGTAAATAGTGAAGGTTCAGAAATTATACAAAATTATACAGATACGATAGTGGATATGGTAGCTACATCTCATGAATCAGGACTTACACAATCAGTAAACATAGCAGAAGGAGGTAGAGGCGGAATGGAACAAATCACAGAAAATAATAAGATTCAACATAGTGCACAAGAGATTGCTTCAAAGGCATCTCAACTGATTGACGCGAAACCAGCAAAAGAAGAAAAAGCAACAGTAGTAATGAACCCAGATTTTGTGTCATTACTTACACATGAGATATTGGGTCATCCATCTGAAGCGGATAGAGTTTTAGGAAAAGAGATGGCATGGGCTGGCGGCGCATGGTGGAAGGGAAAGATTGGAGAAAAAATTGGCTCAGACAAATTAAATGTCTTTGATGATCCCACCATCAAAGATAGTTTAGGATGGTATTATTTTGATGATGAGGGCGTTAAAACTAAAAAAACTACGCTTATTGAAAGTGGTGTTTTAAAAAATCATATGCAAAATAGAGAGACTGCAGAAATTTTTAACACTCCATCTACTGGAAACATGAGAGCAACAAACTACAGATTCATGCCTTTGATTCGTATGGCATGTACCTGTATTGATAATGGGGATTGGAATGTAGAGGAGATGGTAAAGGGAGTCAAAAATGGATATCTAATATCAAATATGAAAATTCCATCAATTGACATGAAACGATACAATTGGAGTATTTCGTGTCAGTACGCACAAAGAATTGAGAATGGAGAAATTACTGATTTGTTAAGAGATGTGATTGTAACTGGCATAGCTCCAGAATTTTTCGAATCAATCGATGCTTGTGGAAATGATTTTACCGTAAGACCAATAACTAATTGTGGAAAAGGAGATCCTATGCAATCTATGATAATGGGAAATGGCGGTCCATCTATACGAGGAACTGCAACAGTAAAGAGTGTAAACTAAAAAATGAGCCAAGAATTAGAGACAATTAAACAAAACGTCATAAAATGTACCAAGTGTGATCTGTGTAAAACAAGAACTAACGCAGTGCCAGGTAAAGGAAATTTTCAATCCGACGTAATCTTTGTTGGGGAAGCACCTGGAAGAAATGAGGACAGTAGGGGGGAGCCATTTGTCGGAGTGGCAGGAAAAAAACTCTCTATTGCACTAGATGAAGTAGGAATCTCAAGAGATTCAGTATACATAACAAACATTGTAAAATGTAGACCACCAAACAACAGAGTTCCAAATACAATTGAGCGAAATACGTGTCAGGAATATCTAAAACAAGAAATTTCCATAATCAAACCAAAAATAATCTGTATTTTAGGAAATACCGCATTTAATTCAATTCTGGGCGGATCAGAGATTACAAAATTTAGAGGCAAAATAGTACGAAAAGACAATCAGTTGTATTTCCTAACAGTTCATCCAGCTGCTACAATATACAATCAAGGATTAATTGAGATACTAAATGCAGATATTGTGAAACTGTTTGATTTGATCAGAGAATTAAAAAATGGTAAAAAAGTAACCATAGATATTGAATATACTTCCTAGAAAATTTTATCTAAAAGACACAGTTATTGTCGCAAAAAATCTTCTAGGAAAAAGAATTGTCAGAAAAATAGGGAGGCATGAAGTATCAGGGATAATTAAAGAAGCGGAGGCATACAGGCACAAAGATGATCCCGCAAGTCACGCATTTAGAAAAATTACTGATAGAAACAGAGTGATGTTCGGAAATGTTGGAATATCATACGTTTATTTTACCTATGGAATGCATTATTGCTTTAACGTTGTAGCAAAGCATCCAAAAATTGAAGCAGGCGCAGTTCTTATTCGTGCAATTGAACCTGAAAAGGGAATCAAAATAATGCAAAAAAACAGAAAGATTCAAAATTTGAAAAGTCTTACAAACGGACCAGCAAAATTAACTCAAGCCTTAGAAATTACTAAGGAACATTATGGTATAGATTTGACAAAACATTCAGAGTTATTCATTACAGAGGGGATAAAACCAAAAAAAATTTCTGCATCGTCTAGAATAGGAATTAAAGAAGCAACTGAAAAGTTATGGAATTTTAAAATAGAAATTTAATTAGTTTCATCTTCATTGTTCTCATCCAAAGTCCATGGAGCAAATTTCCCAAGAATTCTTGCCCAATCCAATCTCAAAAGCAAAATTATTACTGCTGTCATCATTGCTCCAAAAATAATAATTCCAATGTAAATTGGGGTTGCATTGTCAATACCATCCAAGAAAGGTTCAACTAGAGATAATCCAAGATAATGAGAAACAAAAACTATCGTGTAACTAAGTACAAATTTGCCAGTGAGAGTTGCAATAAAGAATCTTTTTGGGTTATATTTTGCCAGTCCTAACGGAACATATACTAAATCATCAGGGATCGGAGTTGCTGCAGCAAAAAATGCAGCAGCCGCACCATATTTCTTGACTAATCTCTCAAATGGGCGCATTCTCTTTCGGGTTTTTTCACTAATTATTTTTCTTCCACCGTAACTAGCAAAAAAGATGATTTGTTTTGCTGCAGTAGCAGTAAGTGCTGACAGTATTGCTAAAACATGCAAATCAAACTTGTCACCAACTGACATTGTAGCAAGCAACAGAAATCCTGGCAAAGGAACAAAGGGTACAAGAGAACCAAAGAAATTGACTAAAGCTAAACTAAGATACCCCACTTCGGGAGCAAATGGGAATAATTCAACAAAATCCACAAATCAAACTATTTTCAGGCGTTATTTAATCAAAAGGAATGCTTTTCGGGGTTTTATTGGTCAATTTTGAAGTAAAATTACATCAACACAAGGATACAGTTGTCATATTTGGTGAACAAACGTGATATCGTGGCAAGGTCTTTGCACCACATTTTAAGCAGATATCTGTTATTGTTACTTTGCAGCTTCTACATTTAGTATGAAAGTGAAGTGGAGCTCCACATTTTCTGCATGATTCATCAGGCATTTTTATCGAAGATTCTCTGCTCCCGAATCAAATTCAAACTTGAGTATTAGTTCTGAAATTTTTTTGCTAATATTCTGAATTGAAATGTCTCTGTCTAAACTTACAAAAATAATCCCATCATAAAATGGAAAAATAAATTCCAGTGTAGATTCCCTGCAAATTAGAGTATAAGATAGATATCCTAGTTTGTCCTCAAATTCCATATTCATAGATGACTGTAATTTACATTGCGTATACAACATTTCTAATTCTTGACAAGACCTGTATTGTTGCCATCATCACGAAATGTGGATTCAATAATTCTACCATTTCTATTGATAAAAGATAAACAATGAGTCTTGGGATGAATTGATAGGATATCTTGACACAGGTTTGAGATTTTCAAATTTCGCTCCAGACTTGGTGAGGGCATCAAGACACCATGTAATTAGAATATGAGAATGATAAGATTCATGATGGTATTTTTGATATTTTACATAGATCTACATGGAGACTAGTTGTAAAACATATGCTCCCACATAATCAGGGTTTTGTATGAGATGTTATTCTTTTTTCGCTTGGTTTGTGTTTTCCTGTAACGATATAGTTAATGGCATCACTCATGAAAACTGCATGGTCTCCAATTCTTTCAAGATACCTCAAGAGCAATGCTTCAGCTAATGCATATTTAGTATTATTAGACTCTATTAGTTTTGTCAGTCTTTCTTTGTATATTTTATCAATGAATGCTTCATCTTCTTGAATTTTTACAGCTTTTCTAACATCTAGTTCTGCAAAAGAGAGAATAGCTTCTTTGATCATGTGTTTCACTTTTTTTGTTATTTCAAACAGTGATGCATTTGTACATTCAGAAATATCACCAAACAAGTCTCGTACTTGTGTAATGTCATAGGCATATCTTCCAAATCTTGAAAATGCATATGATATTTCAGTAGAAGAGCGAATCATTCTAAAATCATCAGCTACTGGTTGATATTTCAAAAGCATATCAAAAATCAAGTCTTCGACTTCAAAGTACTTGTTGCGAATTGAATCAGATAGTTCATGAACTTGATTAGTAGTATTTTTCCCTTCAAGGTAGGAATCAACAGCTAATGAAATACATTCTATTGCAGCATCTCCCATCTCAGACATTATTTGAGATAATTTTTCAAGGGAAGGAGCAATCAGTCTTGTCATTATCCAAATTGCCCCCTGAACATATTTTGCAGTTAATTCATTTTTTGGATCAGTGAATAGCTTCTTTGTTTCTCTAAATTCAACAAGTCACCCAGATACATGAATCCAGTATAATCTGAAACACGTACTGCCTGTTGCATATTATGAGTTACAATAATTATGGTATACTCTTTTTTTAATTCGGCAATTGTTTCTTCAATTTTTTGAGTTGCGATTGGATCAAGTGCAGATGCAGGTTCATCCATTAGCAAAACTTCAGGTTGGATAGCAAGGGCTCTTGCAATGCATAAACGTTGTTGCTGACCACCAGATAATTCAATTGCGGATTTTTTCAAATCATGTTTTACTTCATCCCAAAGATATGCCATCTTCAATGAGTCTTCGACAATCTCATCTAGAATTTTTTTATCTCGGACTCCATTAAGTTTCAAACCTGCAATAACATTATCATAAATTGACATGGTTGGAAACGGGTTTGGTTTTTGGAAAACCATGCCTACTTTTCTGCGATGATAGATAGGATCAACTGATTTATCATAAAGATCAATATCATCAATCATAACTTTTCCATCAACTCTTGCATTTTTTGTCATATCGTGCATTCGATTAAGACATCGAAGAAATGTTGTTTTCCCACAACCAGATGGCCCTATCAAAGCAGTGACTGATCTTTCTTTGAATTTCATTAAAATCCAACCTCGCAGATGCCCACAGAATCGGCTATCAAAGCAGTGACTGATCTTTCTTTGAATTTCATTGTGACATTTTTGACAGCTTCAATTCCATCATAACTTATAGTGACATTTTCTGCAATCATTTTGTATTTTTCAGAATCAATTTTAGGTGGAACCGATTTTGCCTGTGTTTCCATGTTAGCAGATGTACTTAGCGCCGTCAATTTTTAGCTCTAACTCCTTTGATTAATTGCCCAAAAATTCCATTTTTCCTTTTCTTGTTTGCAAAAAAGTATCTAACAGCAAGATTAATTCCTAGAATGATGAAGATTAGAACTAGTGCTGAACCCCAACCCGGAAGCTGTGCACTATCATATGGCAATAAAGATAATCTCCAAATTCTCAATGGAAAAGCATCCATTGGTACATCCATACTGCTAAAGAATTGACTACTGCCCAAGATAGTCATAATTAATGGGGCAGTTTCACCACCGATTCTAGATACAGATAATAAAATTCCAGTGATCATTCCATTTTTTGCAGCAGAAATTACAATTCTAAAAGTAATTACCCATTTTTTAAGACCTAAAGCAGTTCCAGCTTCACGATGAGTTACTGGCACCATCTTGAGGGATTCTTCGGTAGTTCTAGCTGTCATAGACAACGAGCGGCGTCCGGTACAGGCCGGCTGGCACCATCTTGAGGGGTTCTTCGGTAGTTCTAGCAACAATTGGAAACATGATTAAAGATAATGCAAAAGCACCTGCCCATACTGAAAAGTGTCCAAGAAGCAATACAATCACCAAAAATGCAAAAATTCCAAGAACAATTGATGGGAATTCCATGAATACATCATTGAAGAATCGAATTGTTCTAGCAAGTTTGTTATCACCATATTCAGATAGATATATTCCCGACATCACGCCTATCGGCACTCCAATCAAACTCGAGAGTCCAATTATTATCAAAGTTCCCTGAATTAAAAGCTCAAGTATTGCTCGTAAATTAATAAATACTGCATTATAATGAACAGATAAAGCATCTAAAGAGGATCTATGAGCTAGAAAGAATATTTCTTCACAGTAAAGGAAAAAAACCATGTTTTGTTTAAATGAATAATTAGAATTATTTGAGATCATCATGCCCATGAATAAAATAAATTCATGAATGGAATCATGTGAACTTCGCCAGGTCAAAATTAGTTTTTAATGAATTAATAATTTGAGGAATCATTAATTCTCCTTTAATGTGTTCAAATGCTTTGTTTATCAAATCATCATTTTCCATATTACCAAAATCTCAAGTTTTTCCTTTAAGTATATCCTCCAGATCCTTGAAAGAGTTTGGATTCTCATCCAAATAGCCCACTACAAAATCCACTCCAAGTTTATCCAAAAAAAGAACTTGCAGGCTTTTTCCATCATCTGATAATAACCGTTTTTTTACTAGCCTTCTTGCTATGGTGTCAAAGCTTTCTTTTACCCTATAATGAGAAGATATTTTTTTCCAGTTGATCTTACTTCGAACGGTTTGAAGACTAGTATACCCACCTGGTCCGATTATTCGTTCATCATACATTTGAAGCAAAACAGCTATTTCATATGGTTTGAGAGGCATTCACTATATTGTATAATTATACACAACTCATATATTAGTATACAACACTAGTATAATTATAGATGAAAACACGAACAGATTTTGCCACAGCACTTGAAATGATTTTGGATATTTTAGAATCTGGAAAACCATACTCACTGAGCAAGCTAGCTCAAGAAGCAAATTTGAATTTTAGAACTGTAAAGAAGATTCTACATGTTCTGGAATCTAGTCAATCATCCTTTTCTGGAAAACACTTGGACGTATCCAATCTGGATAACCTAACTGTAATTAAAATGAAAGAAAAGACAGGTATGACATTGTTTCCAGAACATATTCAGAATTTAATAATTAAAACAAGTCACTATCCTGCCGTTTCCAGAGAAGAGGAGATACTTACCCACATACTTTTGAAAAATGCTACAAATCCAGATTCTGCAATAGATCTTCGAGAAGATCATATTCTAAAAGAACTAGTTGAATCTGAGCATGTTGGAAAAATTAACGACAAATACTACCTTACAGAAGATGGAAGATACATAGCAAAAGGTGCATTGAAATTATATTCTGAATTAGAAAAAATTTCTCTTGAAATACCAAAACAGACAGTGAGTGTTCATCCACACTTGATCCAGATGGCCATTCCAACAGCTCCAAATGCAGTTATGATTAGAAAAATATTAGAAAGGAGGAAAACGTTATGAAGAAAGAGATTATAATGGAATGCAATAATTATACTGGAATTCCTTCAGATGAACGTTGTCGTACGGTAGAAGAATATGTAACTAAAGGAATAAAATCAAAATGCACACTCGATAACGTTATTGCAAAAGAGACTCAAATTCAAGATAATTTGATCCAACCTACATTGATTGTCCGATATAAAAATGGAAATGATAAATTACTTATTCAAGAATTAGATCAAATTTTAATGGATATTGGAATAATTGCCATAAAGGCAGTAGTAACAAAGATAGCATCTAGATCTGTTGAAGCTGCCATGGCAGGTGGAGGTGCTGGATTACTGGCGGGTTCAAGAAGTGGAAGCGGTGCCTTGGCAACTACTCTTCTTGGGGCATTACTTGGAGGGATAATTGGAAGTACTATCACACGAGGAATTATTGAACTAGTTGCAACAAAAGAATCTGGGCAATGGATAACTGAAGAAGTTTCACAAGTGAGAAGTAAATAAATGATATACAGAATAGAAAATTTTGAAAATGACCATGCCTGGACTCGTTCTTTAGGGGAAAAATTAGGTAAAATTCACTTTAGAAAAGGACACTATCATGCAGAATGTGATCCTAAAACAGGCAGATGTAATGTACATTATGATAAGCATGATCCACATGAATCAACATCTTCTTTGATTAAACATGTGGCAGAAAGCAATACTGGTAAAGTTGTACTAGGAGTAATCATTGTTGGAGTATTAGATCAAATATTCACTGGCGGAGTTTTAAGAAAAGCAATTCTTAAAGTATAAAATAAAATTTTCTTAAAGTGCATGATCATGTTTTTAATAAAATAACAGCAAAATAAAACAATATCAAACGAAGAAAAATGTGCTGAATGTAAAGAAGGTACTCTACAAAAAACTTTTTTTGATGAATATGGAAAAAAGGTAAAATAGTTTTCATGTGATCATGATGTAAAAATAGTTGTGGTAAGTGAACATGTAAATTTTAAAGAAGAAGTAATAGTTGTTGTTGGATTATATTTTGAATTTATTGAACCTGTCTGGTTGCCTGGGATATCTACAAATTCAACAGATATTGAATTACAATTTGATCTTGAAAACACCAAAATAATCACTGGATTTACAATTAAAACAGATGGAAGTGATAAAAAATTATTGAAGCATTAAAGACTGCATCTAGACTGTCAAATTATCTATCACTTAAAACAGGACTTTTTGTTTATCATAAACATCCTAGAGAAGTGATTAATGGAGAAATTCAAATTCCTAAAGAAGGAAACATTGGGGCATACTTAACAAAACTAAATAATTTAGATTTAACATTTCATAAATTATATAATTTAATGTATAATGACTCTCAAGAAAATCAATTGATGGCACATTTTGCATCAGGGCAAAGGGCATTACACTGTCGATCAAAAGTTCTTGAGATCAAATGACTTTCTGCAGATGAACTTCATTGCGTCAAGCCACGGCCGCGCCGTCCTGAAATGCTCTGACATTGCGCGGCGCATCTGCCCTATTGTTCCATAATATTCTGACACCAGCACGTCGCGCTTTGACTGGTGCCAGTACTCCTCCATGACGCTGAGCTCCGGTGTTGCGGTTGGAAGCCATACTGCCTTGACTTTTTTGTTGCCCTTTGGGAACTCGCCTGCCGTCTTTGCCTTGTGCTGCGGCGCGTTGTCCATTATTATGGCAACCTTTCCGAAATGTCCCGCAAGCTCCTTTAGGTACCGCAGTACCGTCTCCTTGTCAAATTTTTTGTACGCCCTGATGAACTGCCTGCCGTCAGTCGCGATGGAACCGTACGCCACGACCCTGCCGTGTCTGCCCTTGTATGTGGTGACTATGGGCTGGCCTTTTGGCGACCAGTACTTTGTCCCCGATGCCGGGTCGTCTATGAATATGGACTCGTCAAAGACTACGACGGCAAAACCCCTCGATTCCAGGCGCGATATGCGCCTCTTTGCGTTGCGCTGCCACCTTCTGATCTCGTCTGTCCCTGCCTGTTTATGTGGACCCGTCTTGCCGTCTTGGCAGACATGCCCAGCCTGTGCATTATCCTCCTGGCGCTTGTAATGTGGTATGTTATGCCGTGCATCTTGCGGACACGTTCCCTCAGCTGCGGGGGAGTAATGATGCTGCCTGCCCCGGATATTGTCTCTTCAATGTCTTCGAGCCTGACCTTCGGTGGCCTGCCGCTCTTGGGAAGATCCCGGGGGCGTCGATGCCGCCCTCCCGGAAGCGTTCCACCCAGAAGGAGACCCAGTTGGGACACTGCATGAGTGAGTCTGCCGCATGCTGGATGCTCTTATTGTTCATGCACACCATGTTTACTGCGGCCATCCTGATCTTGACTCTGGGATCTCTTTCCTTCTTGTACGCCTTCTTCAGGTCATCAACAACAACAACAACAAACCCAACAGCATCAACTGGGATCTCTTTCCTTCTTGTACGCCTTCTTCAGGTCTTCGGATTTTACTGCGGGCATTGTAATGCGTAGTGGGACGTGATCAAAATGTGTTGCCGTCTAACATGTTTGATCTCATGAACTTTTGCTCGTCAGTATAATCCTTTTTTATGCCCAAGCATTTTTTCAACTACATTAGAATTTACATCATTGTTGAGTTTCAATATTGTATTGAATCATTTTCTAAATGCATGATCAGTTTGTTTTTCATATCTTCCATTTCGTTTAACTTCACCTCTAATTCCAGATTTTAAAACTGCACGAGCAACAACGTTTTGAATACTTTTTTCACTCATTTCTTTTACTGGTGAATTACCAATAAGATACTTGTTTCTAAACACGGGACTTGTTGCAGATAAAACTTCACCATCAATTTTTCTCTGTTCAAAATATTCATCTAAAGACTTTGAGGATTCAGGAGTAAAGAAAGTATAATATTCTTCAATGCTGTCTTCATAAACTAAAACAGATTTACAACCATCAGACATTTCAGACAAATGTCTTAGTTGTAGATCAGGCAATGCACCTAATCTACATCCAGATGATGCAAGAAAATGAATGATTGCCTTATTTCGTAGTTGTGGAGTAACATCTAGCATCTTTTTGATATCATCATTAGTGTATGGTTTATCACCAGACACTGACTTTTTGAGGAAATAATTTTCTAATTTTTCTCCACCTTAGATCAACATCGTTTGATTCAAAAAAAGATTGAATTGGATAATAGTATGCTGGAATTGAATTAGGATTTAATTTCTTTTAGTGTCATAACATAGTCTTCTACAAGAATCTGAAGTTGAGGAACTGGGATTGTAGATAACCTATCATAGTCTAATTTTAGGTCCATTTCATTGCTTACAAAATTCATGAATAGATCTAAATGTCGTGTATAGTTTGAAACAGATACATCACTTTTCAAAGAGTTTTGAAAGAGTAGAAGGCTTCGATCCACAGTAAATTATAGATCTTGAATTATTAAAACCCCGTTTTCCATAGGCTTTTAATTAAAACTAGAATATACATTACCGCAATATCATTAAAATATCATATTTTTGCAAGTAAATTAAATGGCTAAAAATGACTTTGAAAAAATTTGCGATTCTATATCCAACATAAGCCCATTTGTCAGATTTGTAGGTGTAGTTGATGAGAGTGGTGAGTTACTAGCCAATAAAAGAAGATCAGGACTAAAACCTCTTTTGGATGCCAAAGATACACAGTATCAATTTTCACATATTGCCATAAAGACGGATCTGGAGGGATTTTTTGATAAGAATCTAGGAGAGATTGAATTTGTTTGGGAAGAAAGAAAGAAAGTACAGACCATTTCTTTTGCCATCAAAAAATTAAGAGTATGGGTAGCAATTGATAAAAAAGTATTAAGAACTGAAATGTTAAGAATTATAGATTCATGTCTGCCAATTGTAAAAAAACATTCTTAAACATTTAACAATTTGATGTGGTTGTTAATTTAATTCAGAATTATTTTTCTTCTTCATAAAGCCAACATCTAACATATCCGGTTTTAGTTTTAAATTTTGGAGGAACTTGTTTGCATTTTTCAATTGCCAAAGGACATCGCTCTATAAATCTACATTCTGTTGGCGCGTCAAGTAAGCTAGGAGGAATTCCTTTAATGTATTTAGGAATATTTCCTTTTAATGTTGGAATTGATTCTAAGAGTCCTTGAGTGTAAGGATGTTTTGGATTTTTGTAAATTTCTTCAGAAGAACCAAATTCTACCATATGTCCACCATACATAATACCAATCTTGTCGGCAATTTCAGATAACACTGCTAAATCATGTGTGATTAGCATAAAAGACATGCCATTTTTTTTAAGGTTTTTTAGTAAAGTTACAATTTGTGCTTGAATTAACACATCAAGTGCAGTGGTTGGTTCATCAGCAATCACAAATTTTGGCTTGAGAAGTAACGCCATTGCAATAGTTACTCTCTGTTTCATTCCGCCACTCAACTCATGAGGATATTTTTTCAAAACAGGTTCATCTAGGCTAACTGAGCGGATAGCATCCAAAATCACTTGTTTAGAATCACAATCAAAATTATGTTGTTTTAGAATTTCAATAAATTGTTCTTTAATAGTAAAAACAGGATCTAATGAATTCATTGCACCTTGAAAAACCATAGAGATTTCTTTCCATCGAAATTTTTCATCAAAATCAGATTCTTTCATTTCTAAAATGGAACGCCCATCAAATAGAATTTTGCCTTCAGTCTTGCCACCAGAAAGCATTCTGATAAGGGAAAGTCCCAATGTACTTTTTCCACATGCGCTTTCACCAGCAATTCCTATAGATTTTCCATCTTCTAATTCAAAATCTACATCATCAACTGCATAAACTGGGCCTTTTGATGAATTGTATTTTGCGAATAGTCCATTAACTGACAGAAAAGTCATATCATTCTTAGATCCAAACTAGAATTTTTGTTTTACATTAAGGGATATAAACAACATTATCAGAATGATAAAAGATAGGTAAGAATATGGTCTTTGTTAAAACACATGACATTTCAGAACTAACTACAGAATTAATCGGAAAACAAGTGGTCTTAGGAGGATGGATTGAAGACCTTCGAAAGTTAGGAAAGATGACATTTATCACATTACGTGATGTATCAGGAATCTCTCAAATTATTGTAAAAGGAGAGTTAAATGACACACTAGGAGAGATTAATCGTCAGAGTGTTGTAAGGGTTAAGGGGATTGTACAAGAAACTAAAGCAAGGGATTTTGCTTTTGAGGTTAAAGCTGAAGATATGGAAGTTTTAGCAAAAGCAGTTCATCCATTACCAGTTGATCCAATTGGAAGACTAGAGAGTAACATTGACACAAGATTGAACCATCGTGCATTAGATATGAGAAATCAAAGAACAGCTTCCATTTTTAAATTAAGACACCACGTACTGCAATCATTACGTAAAACATTAGCAGAAAGAAAATTTTTGGAGATTACTACACCAAAAATTATTGGCAGTGCGAGTGAAGGTGGAGCAAATCTCTTTTCATTAGATTATTTTGGAAAAACAGCATATCTTGCACAAAGTCCGCAGTTATACAAAGAACAGATGACCATAGGACTAGAAAGAGTCTTTGAGATTTCAAACTTTTATAGAGCAGAAAATTCCCACACAGGAAGACACTTAACTGAATTTACCAGTATTGACATTGAAGCAGCATTTATGGACTATAATGATGTCATGGATGTTTTGGAGTCCCTAGTTATGGAGGTTTACAAATTCACGTCTGTGAATTGCAAGAAAGAACAAGAGGTTATTGGCCACACCATAGAAGTTCCAGCCTCATCATTTGAGAGAATTACTTACAATGATTGTATTGAGGAGTTAAAGAAAGAAGGAGAAAAAGTAGAATTTGGAGATGATTTGCTGGATTCACATCTCAGAATTATCGGAAAGAATCATCCGGGATTTTACTTTTTGATTGACTGGCCAATGAAACTAAAACCATTTTACATTAGAGAAAAAGATGAAGACATCACACTATCACGATCATTTGATTTGCAATATGGATTTCTGGAATTATCTTCTGGTGGAACTAGACTTCACAATCCAGAGATGTTAAAGAATAGATTAAAAGAGCAAGGATTGGATCCTGCACAATTTACTGACCATCTTAAAGCATTTGACTGGGGAATGCCGCCTCATGCAGGGTGGGGAATGGGATTAGATAGATTGATGACTACCCTTATTGGAGTTGATAATGTACGTGAAGTAGTGTTTTATCCAAGAGATCCTGATAGGTTAAGTCCATGATTGAAGCTGATGATGCAAAAAAAGTGGTTGAAGTGATTGGGAATAATCTGATAGGTGTATCACATGATTCAAACAATTTTGTTAAACTACCAGACTCTTTTTGGGGATATTTTGCAAGAGGGCATGACACAAAAGGAAAATTTGGTGTAATTGTAACTTATTCAGAAGATGGAAAAGATGTTGATGGGTTGATCAAGATGTACGAAGATTGGGTAGAGAAGAATAAATCAGAATAAGTTATTTGGTTTCTTTCAGTAATTTACGATAGCCCTGACACTCTTTGCAAATAGGCTTTCCTTTGTATTTTGGATTGCCATCGGTAATTTTGAGTTTACCTTCGACATTTTTACAAATACAGCATACTGCCATGGTGTAAAGGCATAATTTCCAATTAATAAAAATTGGCAATTTTTGAAAAAAAGATAAATTCTAAGATAACGATCTATGGTCGTGTACAAGTGTGATTTTTGTGGATCAACATTTGGCGATAGAATATGCTACTTCTGTAAAAAATATTGCTACACATCTTGTATGACAGATGACAGAACACGTTGCAAGCAATGCCATACTCATAAAAGAAGATTGGGATGGAAGAGATTAGTAAAAAAGAATAAGATTATTTTGATTTTTGTTGGATTTTTGTGGATATATGCAGTATTTTCTGGTCCTTTAATTCCAGTATTGGATCCAGGATTTTATGCAATTTCTATAGTTGCAGCTATACTAATCATGATTCCAATAGGGTTGGCCATGTTCTTCTGGTTACTGAATCCACCAGCGTCAGATGTGAAAAAAGAAGAGACTAGCAATCAAATCTGCAGAGCTTAACTTTGAATTGTGGTGTAGTGATTTTTATGATATGATACTCTACACTATGTATGGTTCTTGCACTGATAGGAATTATTATAGGAATTTCAGCAGTAACAGCTCTTGTTATCAAGCTATCTAAAACTCATCCACGTGAGGTAGCAGGAATTGATATGCATTGTAAAAAGTGTGGGTTTGAAACAAGAGGACTAAAGTGTCCAAATTGCGAAAAAAAATCCCAGACATTTGGCGTTTAGTAAATAGCTGATATCAAAAAAAGAAAAGAGACTAATGAAAAATTAAGATTGATTCCAAGAAGGAAAGCCACCATCTAAAGTTACAGCATCAAATCCTTCTTTATTTAATTCGTCTGCTGCAATATTTCCTCTGTAACCAGTCCCACAATAAGTACAAATTTTCTTTCCCCGCATGTCTTCTATCTGCTTTTTCTTTGTATTTCTAATTGTCAAACCTAGTGGCATGCTAATCGAACATTCAATCTTTCCACTTTCTAGCTCATCAGCTTCTCGAACATCAATTATTACAAATTCATCTTTTCTAGCCTTTAGATCTTGTCCAGATATTTTTTCTGCCATGCATTTCACACATCATTTACTAATTTAATCAACTCTTTATTTTCTAAACATCATCCAGATTCTAGTTCCTACTAAAATTCCCACTCCAAGAGATATCAAAATTGGGACAACAATTTCACCTTCTGTCATGATAGTTTAATCATTTTTTCCATAGACTATTCCTTGGAATTTAACTTCTTTTTAGACTCGCCTTTTTTTATCATCCACCAACGAAAGCAAACGAAAAGAGAAACGCTTACAATAATTCCAGCATAAAGCAAGTATTGGCTGGAGTGATCCTGAAAAAGACATTGTTGAATCTGATTGTACAGTTCGTAATATTCTAAAAGTTTGGGATCATTGTAACTGTTCATATTCTCTTCGTTGAGAAAATAGATTCGTTCTTGAATTTGCTTTTGTAATGTCTCAAGATTTTCACTATCTTTACTTTTACAAACATACAATAGTTGAAGGAAAATTTTTTCTAGATTAATCAACATTTTGGGCTCACAATATATTGCACTTTGATCTATATTGATATAATGAATGCGTGTAAGCATGAAAAAATAGAACTGGATGATTTTGTTTCCCACGAAACTGACGAAAAAGGCAGATGTACAAAATATCTGTGTTATAGTCATTGCTCGATATGTAATCTTAAATTCAGAAAGTTTTTCAAATTGCTTGAAACCAAAGGCAAAATTAAGACCTATGTGATGTTAAAGGAAGAACGTGAATAATTATTTAAGTTTGAGCATCATGTAATCATCTTATGGGATTTCCTTATCTTAATTTGGTAGAAAAGGCCCTAAAAATTAGTCCTAACATTAGATTTGCCACTGTTTGTAATATGTTGGGTGAAGTAAAGTATAGCGAACATAGAACAAATGCAAAAAATCTTCTTACACAAAGAGAAAGTCTAAAACCAATTGAATCAGCTACACGAGCTTGGTCGGTACGAAATGAATTTGCCTCAAAGATTGGTAAAGGTGAATATGTGATTGCACAGGTTGCATTTGGTTTTCAAAAAATCAGATAATCCTGCATGTGTCAAACCATCAAGCGTTGAAAAATTAAGTGAGAGGGGTTGGCTGTTACAATAAAAAACGAGAAAACACGGAAAACACACGAATTCTAGGACTTTACATGACGTGCTTTCCAAACCTATTATTCTACGACGCAGAACAACGGCTTCTCGTTATATTGTATACGTCAAAATTGCATATAATGATTCGTTATAACATTAGCTAATTTTTTCTAAACAAGTGCTTTGTGCATCGTAATACTTCTTAATTCTTAGTGTAACGTAGAAAATTTGTGAAACTAAAAATTGTTTTCCCTATGATATTTTCTATTTTGATCATTTCTGTTGTCTTGACTCCTCAATCCTTTGGTTATGGAGGTGGCGGAGGAGGAGGAGGTTGGAATGTGCTTGATCCTCGCGTTTGTGGAGATAAACTATGTTCTGAAATCCCGGGAGGCAGAGATGCATGGGAAAATAAAGATACAGTACCATTAACAATAAAAAACGTTGGAGTAGATTTTGCTTTTGCAGAATCTTACCCTGACTTGGGAGTAAAAGTAGAAACAATAGCTGAGAATCTTACAATTCCATGGAGTATTGATTTTGCATATGATGGCAGAATATTCTTTTCTGAAAGAACAGGGACCTTGCAAGTAATTAATAAAGGTGTACAAAAACAAATCTTGGGCCTTAATGTTGGAAACGGAGAAGGTGGAATGCTTGGAATTGCACTGGATCCTGACTTTGAATCCAATCACTACATCTACATCTACTATACTTACAATGAACTATTCTCAACTAAAAACAAACTTGTACGATATGTAGAATCAAATAATTCTCTAACAGAAGACAAGATTCTACTTGATGATATTCCAGGAGCATCATACCATGATGGAGGTAGAATAAAGTTCGGACCAGATGGCAAATTATACATTACAACAGGGGATACAGGTGATCCTAATCTATCGCAAAGACTGGATTCTGTTGCAGGAAAGATTCTTCGAATTAATTCTGATGGAACAATTCCAGATGATAACCCATTTCCTAATTCTCCAGTCTATTCATATGGACATCGTAATCCGCAAGGAATTGACTGGGACAAATCAGGTGTGTTAATTGGTACAGAACACGGTCAATCAGCTCATGATGAAATTAATCTAATTCGAGCAGGAAAAAACTATGGCTGGCCTAATGTAATTGGAGATGAGACCAAAGATGGAATGACTAATCCTGTATTGCATTCGGGTGATGATACATGGGCACCATCAGGTAGTTCATTTTATTATGGAGAAATTTCGCAATGGGATGGAAAATACTTTGCAGCATCACTTAGAGAACAGACTCTACTTGCAATTGACTTTGATTCAGAGTATAATGTAATTTCTGTTGAGAAGCTATTCTTGGGCGAATTTGGTAGATTACGAGATGTAGCAAATGGGCCAGATGGATTGTATGTTTTAACTAGCAACCAAGATGGACGTGGTTCACCATCATACAATGACGATAGAATTCTTCGTGTCACGTCGCTTTTTGATACTGTGATTCCTGAATGGATAGAAAGCATCTTTGTCTGGTTTGAAGAAGGTAAAATTTCTGAGGAAGAGATGAAAAGTGCAATTGATTGGTTAATGAACCAAGGAATTCTTAATTCTTAGTTTAATTCAGAAAATATGTGAAACCTACAATAATTATTGGAATTGTTGGTATGATTGTGGTTATTGCAGCAGGATTGGCGATTTCTTCAGATTCAATGTCAGTTGGTGTAGAACCATGGTCTGGAATGGACTGTAATGAAATGCTTGACTTTAGTGGGTCTGCGGAACATAATTTGATGGATGATGCTATGCATTTAGAATTTCATCAATATTTTATGGATAATTGTTCAGATATGGAAATAGAAGAATCAACTAACATAACGTCTGAAGAATGTTCTGGTAATGCCAGATGTATCACTGGAACGGTAACTAAAATTGTTGATGGCGATACAATTCATGTCGATGGAACATCAGTTAGATTTGCAATGGCATCAGCTCCTGAACTAGAAGGATTTGGAGGAGTAGATTCAAGGGATTTTATTGTGACGATTTGTCCTGTTGGCTCCGATGTTATAGTTGATGAAGACGACAGTCAGACTAAAGGAAGTTTTGGTAGAGTTATCGGAGTGGTTTATTGTAACGGAGTTAATCTAAATTCAGAGTTACTTGATGCAAATTTGGGATATTTGGCTGATCAATTTTGTGATTCCAGTGAGTTTGGGAATGATCCTTGGGCCATCAAACATGGATGTTAGATTCTAAAATAGTTAATAGCATGTGTAATATTCTGAACATAATATTTGCTATATACTAAAAATTATTATGAAAATTATGGATAAAGAAGAGGTAGACGAATTTATCTATGAATTCCATGAGAGAGTTATTGGAATTATACCTGAAAGAAGATTAGATTGAGAAAACAAGATCGGACTTATCTAAAACTATGAGGTTAATTATGATATTTTAGTTTTTTTTGCTTCTTTAATAATAGTGGAATGATCTTTTTTATTCATCTTCAAGATGCCGCCCTGAAGGTGCAACCCCCAATGTTCCTTGTTTTTAATGAAACTTAGTTTTGATAGAATATTTCTAATGCTTGGTTGCTTTTTCCAGACATCGATTCTATCTATGTCTATGTAATAGTCAATTTTGTCAGGAATTGGCTTTACTTTGGATTTAACCTTGGTCTAGGCCAAATCGGTTCTTCAAGTTTTGGCGGAGTTAATCCCTCTACTGCCACTGCACCCATAGCGACATAATTGGATGCTAGAAGTCTGTCTACACAATAGGAACCATCAGTTCCTGCTGTAGTTGGATCCTGGTTACCTTTCAAAATTGTAGATTCATGCATAACCATTTTCTTTTGTTCAAGAATGTCATGAAATTTTTCTTTGTCAGTATTAATTTTAGTAAGAAACTCTGTAGTTTGTTCTGCAAACTGATTAGAACTCAATAGCATTTCCTCAACTAGTGCTTGTAGCAAATCTGCAAATTCATTATTCTGAAATGATTCCATTGATAGATTATAGACAGGATACTTTTAGTTAACAGTTTTAGAGATTATCTGTAATTGCTTTAGTAAACTCTGAAGTAGACATGGTACCGCCAATATCTTTAGTTTTAACGCCTGTTTTTACTAAATCAAAGATTGTAGATTCTAATTTCTGACCAACCTCGATACATTTTGAATCATTATTCTTAGCTCCAAGCCAGTCGCACATCATTTTGATAGATAACAAGAACGATGATGGATTTGCTATATTCCTACCAGCAATATCAAATGCAGCTCCATGGACTGGTTCAAACAATGCAAAATTATCACCAATATTTGCAGCTGGTGCCATTCCTAATCCCCCTACAACCTGAGAGGATTCATCAGAGAGAATATCACCAAACAAGTTTGTAGTAACTACAACATCAAATTCTTGTGGTTGGCGAATTAAATTCATTGCACAAGCATCTACATACATCTCCTCAAATGCAATGTCAGGATACTCCTTAGAAACTTCAGTACAAGCTTTTGCAAATAACCCATCTGTCACTCTCATTACATTTGATTTATGAACACATGTCACTTTTCTCTTAGAATTTCTCTGCTTTGCAGTTTCAAATGCATACTTTGCAATTCTTTTTGATGCAGTTTCAGAAATTATTCGTAATGCTACTGCAGAATCACCCACTCTAAACTCTTGGCCTTTGTAGAGATCCTCTGTATTTTCTCGAACTATTACCATATCAATATCATCACGTAATGCAGGCATGTGTGGATATGATTTTGCAGGTCTAATATTGGCATAAAGATCAAGCATTCTTCTCAACACAACAATAACGTCAGCTGCACTTTCACCAACAGGAGCCTTCAAGCATGCATCAGATTGTTTAATCACACTAATAGCCTCATCAGGAAGTGCGTTTCCTGTGTCTTTGAGTGCCTTATCACCAGCAGATAATTTAGTGATATCAAATTTCAAATTAAGATTGTCATTAATGGCATCCAATACAGAAATTGCAGATTCGGATATTTCAGGACCAATTCCATCACCAGTAATTAATGATATTTTATACATTATACTTCAACACATCAAGTGAAATTTTAGGATTTAGCTTACCTGCTTTTCTTTTAGCATCTTTTTGAGCATAATTCGATTAATACCATCAATAACTGCTTGAACACTTGTAGTTACAATATCTTCACCGACTGATTTTGCTGAAACTCTATTTCCATGTCCATCCTCTACACTAATTGTAACCTCACATAATGCATTAGCACCACCAGAGATAGATGCTAAAGCATAATCTTTTATTCGTATTTCTGAAATTTTTCCGGTAATCTTTTGAATTGCATTGAGTGACGCATCAACAGGGCCAACACCGTGATCAGTTCCGCTATACTCTTTTCCATCAATGTTTAATTTTACAAATGCATAAGGCATTGTTCCAATTCCAGTAGATACGGAAAAACCAGTTAATTGAACAATTCTTTTGATTCCTTTATCTCCCAAGACATCACTTGCAATGGATAGTAACTCCACATCTGAAATTTGCTTTCCTTGATCACCTAACACTTTGACTTTCTCAAGAATTTGTTGTGATTGTTCTTCATTTGGTTTGACTCCAAATTCTGCAAGCATTGCATTCATTCCATGAATTCCTGCATGTTTTCCAACACGAAGTCGTCTCTTTCGTCCAACTAATTCAGGACTGATTGGCTCGTAAGTAAGAGGATTATTCAATACACCATGAGTATGAATTCCTGATTCGTGTCCAAATGCGTTATCTCCAACTATAGCCTTGTTTGGCTGAACTTTGATGCCTGCAATTTTTGAAACATATCGAGAAGTCTCATAAATTAATACAGATTTGATGTTAGTTTCATATTTTTGATCATAAGGGAGACATTGTAACGCCATAGAGAGTTCTTCTAATGATGCATTTCCTGCACGTTCACCAATTCCATTAATTGTAACATGTGCACATGATGCTCCTGCATGAATTCCAGATAATGCATTTGCAACAGCTAATCCAAAGTCGTTATGACAATGAACACTCACTGGAAGTTTTGTTGCTTCAACTGTATCACGAGTTAATTCTGCCATGTATTCAGGAGTACAATACCCAACTGTGTCTGGAATGTTAACTCTATCAGCTCCTGCCTTGGCAACTTCACCAAATACTTTTTTCAAAAATTCTTTATCAGTTCTTGTAGCATCTTCAGCTGAGAATTCAACCTGAAGGCCACGAGACTTTCCGTATTCTACTGCTTCAATTGCTTTTTCAAGTGCTTGGTCTCTAGTCATTTTGAGTTTATGTTCCAAGTGAATATCAGATGTTGCAATGAATGTGTGAATGTAATTTAATCCAGCATTAACTGCAGCATCAATGTCTGTTTTGATAGTTCTAGTCAATCCTGCAATCTCACAAGATAATCCTTCAGCAGTAATCATTTTTACTCCTTTTAACTCACCTTCTGAAATTACTGGAAAGCCTGCTTCTATAGCATCAACACCTAGTGCATCAAGTTTTTTTGCAATTGAGAGTTTTTGATCTGGCGATAAAGAAACTCCAAGAGTTTGTTCTCCATCTCTTAATGTTGTATCAAATATTCTAACTTTCATGATCCGCTCCTTTGCAAAGCAGCAACACCAGTTCGTGCCACATCAAGAATTCCAAATGGCTTTATCAATTCCTCAAATGCTTGGATTTGATGAGGAGTTGCAGTCAATTCTACCATAAGTGAATCCTTTTTCACATCATGTACCTTTCCACCATATGCATTAGCTATCTTGTTAATTTCCATACTATCAGTAGCATTGCTGAGCTTTATCATAAAAAGACTGAGTTCACGGTATACCGTTTTGTGCTCATCTAAGTGCTTTACCTCCACAGTATCAATCATTTTTTCGAGTTGTTTTACAATCTGTGCCACTCGCTTTTCATCACTATTAGTAGTAATAGTCATTCTAGAATAATCGGGATTTTCAGTTACCCCTACGGAGATACTATCAATGTTAAAGTTCCTAGATCTGAAAAGATGAGTTATCTTAAACAAGATTCCAGTTTTGTTTTCAACTAAAAGAGAAATTATTGCCCACATGATTTATCACTATGATGGTAAGATCATATCCTCAAGCGAAGTTCCAGGAGCTACAAATGGTAATACGTCTTCTTCAGGATCAATTGGAATGTCAATTACAGTTGCAACATCACTACTTAATGCAGCTTTGATTGCTTTGTCAAGCTCATCCATTGACTGTGCTCTAATTCCTTGAGCTCCGTATGATTCTGCTAATTTAACATAATCAGGAATACGTGCTTGGTCCACTCCAATCATTCTTCTGTCATAGAAAGTTCTTTGCCATTGAGCTACCATTCCCAAAGTAAAATTATTTAAGATAAATACGATTACTGGAATGTCTTCTTGAATACAAGTTGCAAGGGAATTTTCAGTCATTGCAAAGCTTCCATCACCTGCAATATCCACTACAGGAACATCAGGTTTTGCAACTTTGGCACCAATTGATGCTGGAAATCCCCAACCCATAGTACCAAGTCCAGTAGAACTAAAGAAAGTACCAGGTTGAATTACATCATAGAATAATGATGCCCACATTTGGTGTTGTCCTACTTCAGTAGTTACAATAGATTCTTTTGGTAACAACTCTCGAAGTTTACGTAAAATTTTTGCAGCACCCATTTCACCTGGATGAATTTTCAAGTTTTCTTGCCAGTAAGATTTAGTTTCTTTTACATGCTTTATCCAAGTAGTCTCTTCAGTTTTTTTAATCGCTCTTTGCAAAAGTAATTTTATCATTATTCTAAGAGATACTTTGACATCTCCAACTACTGCAATCTGTGCATTTTGGTTTTTGCCAATCTCTGCAGGGTCCACATCCATGTGAATGATTTTGAGCCTCTTTTCAAATGCCTCAAAGGTTCCAACTGATCTATCAGAGAATCTAGTGCCTATTGCTAATACACAATCAGCTTCTGTCATCATTTTATTTGCCTCTGCATGTCCATGCATTCCAATTGGACCTAATGACAAAGGATGATTTTCAGGAAATGCACCTTTTCCTTTGAAAGTAGTTACTACTGGAAGCATAAGAGTTTCAGCAATAGATTGTAATTCAGCAAAAGCTGATGAGATAATAGTTCCTCCACCAGCTAAAATGATTGGTTTTTCTGAATTAAGTAACATATCAATTGCTTTTTCACATGCAACAACATCAGGATCAGTCCAAGGATGATAACCTTGTATTTTAAATTCATCTGGAAATGTCATCTCTGCTTCATTTTGTTGAACATCTTTTGGAATATCAATAAGTACAGGTCCAGGTCGTCCAGTTTCTGCAATGTAGAATCCTTTTCTTACAGCTTCTGGAACTTCACCAGCTGTTCTTGGTTGAAATGCATATTTTACAACAGGATTCGACATCCCAATTATATCACTTTCTTGAAATGCATCACGTCCAATCATAGCTACTGGTACTTGGCCAGTTACTGCAATCATTGGTGCAGAATCAGCTTGTGCTGTTGCAAGCCCAGTCAATATGTTAGTAGCGCCGGGTCCTGATGTTGCAAAGCAAACACCTGGTTTTCTGCTAACTCTACCAAAACCATCAGCCATATGAGCTGCTGATTGTTCATGTCTTGCCAAAATGTGTCTAATATCACATCTAGCAAATTCGTCATACATCGGAAGATTTGCACCTCCGGGTATGCCAAACACTTGTTTGACGCCTTCTTTTTCCATAGCCGTCATCAAAGCCTTTGCACCTGTCATAGTTTCCATTTTATTCATCAATTCAATCTCCATAATTTTAATGTGTTAAAATTTTGAGCAGTCTTTACAGTAGAATAACAACTTGCAAATCTTTGCCAAGTGATCCAGTTAATTTTCTGCTCATTGAAATCAAAAAGAAATCTAATTGATAATTAATAAAGATTACCAGAAGAAGGCTCTGTTGTATAGTCCAGAAAGTAGTATACCCCCTCAAAATAGGAGGGACGCATACTGACTGAAGCAAGACGCAGAATTGAGATGATGGTGCGTGGGTTCCTAAAGCGCACACAGAGGTGGAGACATATCGGAAGGCGCCGCATCAGGGTCATGAGAAAACTTGACGAGTCAAAGGTAAAGTGGATAATCCTGCAGAAGAAGGCCGGCAAAACGACCAACAGACAGATTGCAGATACCATGGGCATCTCCGAGATCTGGGTAAAGAAACTGTGGGCCAGGTACAAGGGTGTGGAACCTGACAGGATAGTCTACCCGGCTAGCATGGGCAGGCCCGAGAATGGTCTTCCGGGTCGCAGGGAACACTCTGCGGTCCTCTCTGCACACTGCAGGCACCGCCAGGGGGCCGTCCGCACGGAGCGACTGATCGAGGAGGAAGAGGGAATACATATCCCTCACAATGCCATACACGGCATAATGAGGGACAACAACCTGTCGGCAAGGCAGCCCAAGAAGAGCAAGAGGCGCAAGTGGATCCGCTTTGAGCGCACCTACTCCAACTCGATGTGGCACACAGACTACAAGCAGCTGGATGACGGAAGGTGGTTTATCGCCTATCTGGATGACGCCTCCAGGTTTATTGTCGGATACGGCGTCTTTGATCAGGCCACCTCCAGGCACGCAATCGAGGTTCTCAGGGCAGCAATGGAGGCGCACGGCAAACCCGCGTCCATTCTGACTGACCGCGGCAGCCAGTTCTACGCCAACGAGGGGCAGTACAAGAAGAAAGGCGCCTCCGAATTTGAGCGGGAGCTGGTGTCGCTGGGCATCAGGCAGATCCTGGCGCGTGTAAGACACCCGCAGACAAACGGCAAGCTCGAGAGGGTTCACGGTGAACTCCAGCGCAAACTGCACCTCTTCGAGGAGGAGTCGGCCTACAGAACGGTGCGTTCAGCAGGATCCGAGACGGACCGTGTGGGCGGACCGTTCAACACGAAACCAAAGACGGATCCCGTGGAGCGGTTTGTGGAATGGTTCAACCACGACCGGCCACACATGTCACTTGATCTGGACAACCTAGAGACACCGGCGCGGGCATTCACCAGAAAGATGCCATCCCCAGGACAAACAGTTATTGACGAACAAACGGGAGAGGAATACGATGTCAGATAGGGGGTATACTACTTTCAGGATCCCACAATCATTTGAATTGATCATCATTTGAATTGAAGATTTGTTTATTATATCCACGATTTATGTAGTTTCAATGATTAGAAAAACGAAAATTTCATTGATAGCTGTAATGGCTGTTGCAGGAATGTTACTAATTCCAGCATATAGTATGGTAAATGCCGTAGAGCCAATAGAGCTATCCGATGAATTGAAACAGAAGATCAGCAAAATGTCACCAGAACGACAACCTCATATGGAAAAAATCTTAAAACTTGAAAAACAGAAAAAACTAACAGAAAGTGAATCTGAAAAACGAGATTTAGATGAATTAATTGAGGAAGAACATGTCAAACTAGGTGAAACCGAAGATGAGAACAGAAATCAATACGACGATCACCCGCAACTCAGATCAATTCAACAAGATATTAGAAATCTTGAAGATATACCTTTAGTCACTACAGTAGTTGGTAAGAACAAACTCACCGTTCTATTAGCACCAGGTAATGAGAATAAAGGATATGAAGAGATCATTAACCAGTATATTCCTAACGGGAATCTAAATGTGGTAATTGAATATGGTGAAGTTAGCTCAGAAGAATGGAGTTGTAATTCACAAGAAAGTAAATGTGATCCATTACATGGTGGACTTGCCATTAGAGAAGGTGGAAGTGGTACTAATTACTGTACTTTAGGTCTTCCAGTTGAACAAGGAAGTACATCAGGCTATCTAACAGCAGGCCACTGCTATAGTGTCAATGATGATGTACACCAACCTTATGATCACTGGTTATGGAATTGGCAAATCGGAACAGTAGAATCAGGTGACAGTCACAATGATAATGACTGTGATTGTGCATTTATCGAAGATTCCAATTCTAGAACAAATGAATCAAAGGTATGGTTTACATCCGGCTATTCTAGAACTATAGATGATACACAAGTACCATCTGATAATGAAGAACTAGACATATCGGGTAATACCGGCGGTTGGTACTGGGAAGATGTTTATGATAATGATTATTATCATTCCAGCATTGGTACCAGAATACTGATAGAAGATACTAGTAGTGGCGGTCCAGGTGATAGTGGAGCACCAGTCATAGACTTGAGTGATGGTGAAATTGTAGGTATTATCGAAGGATCATATACTATCGGTAGTACTGATTACATCAAAGTAATTCCTTGGTCACTAATAGCTGATTCAACAAATGGTGTTGGGGTAACCTTATACTAGCCCCTTTCTTTTTTTATTTATATTTTTTAGAAAACCAAATCAAAAACAAACTGCACCCAATAATTATTATTGGAATTAAGAACAAGTTATCACTAGTTTCAGTAGCATTACCCCACTCTCCGAATGGCTCAATTTCTTCAACATTATTTGGAATCGCACTTAGCCAAGAAGTAATTGCACTAAATCCAATCACTGTAAATTTTATTCCTTCTTTAAAAATTTTTTTGAGAATACCTTTCTTGTCAACCTCTTCTTTTGTTTTATTAATTGTAATAAAAATATCAGAACTCATTTTGAAAAATCTATGATTTTCTCCTTTTCTTTTGATTTTCTTGTTTTCAATTTCTAGTAATCCAAGATCTTCTAACTTCTTGAGATGATGAATTACATTACTAACTTTAATGTCTAGTTTTGTTGCAATCTCATTTGTGTACATTTGATTTTCCATCAGATGTTTGATAATTTTTCTGCTAGTCTCATTACTGAGCAATTCGCCTAAATTTTTTAGGTTATCATCAGATGCAAATACTTTGATTTTATTATCCTCCTTAACCATGATCAGATCAATTGAAACAGAGCTATATCTGGGTATGGCGTAGTAAGAATTAGGTAACTCCCATGTGTTACGGGCGTCTGCGCCCGCAGATGTCGTGTGTTGGCAATGCGTCTGGTTCAGTCCGGTTGCAGGTTAGCCGGCCGGTTTTTTAAATATTCGGGCCTGTTCTGGACGGGATCGCCGGATGGCGCGCAGCCCATACTGGCTGCCCCCTACACGGGAGCCGTGATTGCCCGCCGATTCTGTCAGGTCACCGACTCTTAACACTGATCCCCGTCGGCAGGTCACCAATTTAACACCCCGTGGCAGGTCACCAGGATTTAACAGACCCCAGAAGAATAATCGTGATTTAATCATTTTCGTGCCAGAAGACTTAAACTGATTATTTTCATATTCGAAATGATTGTTTTGCCAGACAGTAAAGAAATCATCAAAGTAATTGAAACATTATTTCAAGCAGGGATAACAAAAGATCTAACACAACTGAAAGACATTCATCTTAATGATCCTAAATTTTCAAGCTTTAGTGATTTGCCACCATATGATCTTAAAGATTATCAAACTACAATAGAATTAGAAGAATTAAGATTCATCAGTATTTCAGACTATAGTTATGAAATTAAAAATCCAAAAATTAGTATTTTTGAGAATACTGCAATTGTAGCAATGGAGTTAATTCAAAAAGGAATGCTAGTAGATAACAAAGCATTCACTGGTGAACACATGAAAATTAACGGAAGGGCAACATTTGTTTTGGTAAAACAACCAACATGGAAAATTGCACATATTCATCTCTCAAAGATAGAGTAATTGTCTATTTCTTAGTTTGAGTAGGTTTCTTTGATTTGCTTTGAGTAGGTTTCTTTGATTTTTGTTTCGTTTTTGGGTCGTCGCTGACTAGTTTTTTGTAGAGTGTATATGCTTGATCAACAGTTGAATTTCCATGAACTATTGATCTGACTGCTCTAATCATAGCAACAGGGCATTCTGATTGCCAGATATTTCTACCCATGTCAACACCAACTGCACCACCTTTGATTGAATCATATGTTAATTGTAATGCATCGCGTTCTGAAATTTTTTTTCCTCCTGCAACAATAATTGGAACAGGGCATGATTGGACGACTTTTTCAAAATTTTCACAATAGTATGTTTTGACAATATGTGCTCCTTGTTCTGCTGCAATTCTGCATGCCAATGAGAGATATCTTTCATCTTTACCTAATTCTTTTCCAACCGCAGTAACAGCCAAAACAGGAATTCCATATTGCTCTGTTTTACTTACTAATTTTCCTAGATTTACAATGGTTTGGTGTTCATATTTTGAGCCAACAAAAATAGACATTGCAAGTGCGCTAGCATTAAGTCTAATTGCATCTTGAATAGAAACCGTAATTTCTTCTTTAGATAAGTCCTCACCAATAATACTTGAACCGCCAGAAACTCTCAAAACCATTGGAGTGTCAGTGGTTGCAGGAACGGATGTTCTCTGAACACCCCTTGTAAGCATCAAAGAGTCACAATATTTTAAAAGAGGCGCAATCACCTTTTTTGGGTTCTCTAATTTTTCAGTTGGGCCAAGAAAGTATCCATGATCAACTGCTAACATTAATGCACGATTATCATGTGGTTTAATGATTTGTGATATTCTATTTTTTAATCCCCAATCCATTTCTCTTCGATTTTGAAAGAATGAAAATACCTTCTTAAGCCTTTCTTATTTTGTAATGATTATTTTCATAGCATTGTCACCACTGCGTGCATGATCAAATGCTTTTTGGGAATCAATGATTGGATATGTATGCGTGATTAGTTGTTTAACATCGATTTGAGAAGATTCAATGAGATTAAGTGCATCTTTGGTGTCTTTGTCAGAGGCAGCATAACTAGTAATAGTAGTAATCTCTTTGGAATAGATTTTACTCATATCCAAATCCAATCGTGCATCTTTTGAAGGAACGCCAAACATCATAACAGTGCCACCTTTTCTCACCATATCAATGGCATCCTCAAGCGCTTTCATACTACTAGTTGCAACAATTGCTACATCTACTCCTCTTCCGTCAGTATGTTCCAAAATCTTTTGTTTTCTACCTTCATCCATAGAATTAATTGATTTAGTTATATTGAATTTTTTTGCAAAATCTAATCTAAAGTCATTAATATCAAAACAGAAAATTTTTGAGAATTTCTTTGTCTGAGCTAACATCACATGCATTATTCCAGTAGGGCCAACACCAAAAATTGCAGCAGAATCACCTTCCTGATAGAGATATTTTGTCCATGCCCTCACACAACATGCTAGTGGTTCAATCATTGCAGCTTCTTCAAAACTTATAGAATCAGAAATTTTCAGAACACCGCCGTGAGAAACATTCCACGAAGGTACAACATATTCCTCAGATAAACCACAAGGTAAAAGATTAGTTTCATAGTATTTTTTACACATTGTTTCATTGCCGTGATTACACAAATGACAATTATAACAAGGAACATGATGGTGAGTGAATACTCTATCACCTTTTTTGAAGTCCATTACATCAGAACCAATATCTAAAACTATACCTGCTGGCTCATGACCTAAACGCATAGATGGTTGCCCATATTGACCATAAACTTTTTCCAAGTCAGAGCCACAAATTCCACAAGCATGCATCTGTACTAAAATATCGCCAGACTCTAACGTTGGTTTTTCAATTTCATCAACAGAAATTACGGATGACTCTTTAACAGATGCTGCTTTCATGGTAAAATATTGGAATATTGATTATAAGTAGATTAAAGGAATTATACACCAAGAATCTTTTTTAGCATTACTCTGTAATCGGCTTCAGTTTTTTCACTTCCAATCGAAGGTAATGCAAAAACAAGAGTGGATTTTTCAGCTCGAAGTGTAGTTAGTTCATCATCGATAGATTTTGTGATATCATCACTGACTAAGATCAGTCCAACATCAGAATCATCGGTTAATTTCTTAATTTCCTCCAAAGCATTTTGAGGTGTTTCAGAAATGATGCCTGGAACTCCAGCTAATTGAAAACTAGTTACAAATGATTTATCGCCGACAGTGAAGATTTTCATGGTTAAAAATTTTGTCCATTCTAATTTAACCCTTTTTGGCAGACATTAGATCAAGAAAGATTGATTTAGTTTAAAAAATCAGTGAATTCATGGCAGAAATTGATACTCAAAAAAATATCTATTTGTTCCTTCATGGAAAAATGGATCTGAGAGAAAAAGCAATGAATGCACTTACTGCGAAAGGATTTGCAGACGACAAAGTAACCATGGCTTTACCAAATGAAGTTGGAAGCGTCGGAGATTATATGGCAATGTTATGGATGCCACCAAATCCAGACCACATTAAAATTCAACAAATTACAAAAGTTGAAAAAGTAGAACCTGAGGGTATGATTGGTCTTTGGAAAGGGGTTTCAAAAGACGATATAGACACCATACCATTATAGTTTAGCTGAAACCAGCACCAAACTCATTACCTTTGTCTAGTATATCACCAGAATTGGAATTTTTTAATTTTCTGTAAAGAAGTGTCTCATAAACAAGCTTCATTGATTTTTCATCATCGAGATTGCAATCTTCTTTGATTTGATTTTTGTATTTTTCTAATTTAGTAACATCTTGTTCATCTGGTGAAATGCCATCATGAATCATTAGGTTTGCAATTTTCTCGATTTCAGAATTCTGTTGATCGTCATCCATAAATTTCAATAGAATTTCTAGTTATTAACACGTTCGAATAAAAGATAATCACAAATCAGAAAGTAGTCCAGAAAGAAAATCAGAAAATTCATCATCGGAAAAAATAATTTTCTCAATTTTGTTTTCTTTTTGAGCAAGCTCTACAGATTCCAAGTGATAGCAAGTAGTTTTTCCATTTAGTTTTCCAAAGTAGAATCCAGGACAAGAGCAATAACCACTTTCAGGATCAATCCAGTATTCTTCTCCTTTCCCTACAACTGTCCAAATCTTTCTTTGACTAGGCTCAAAAATGTGTAGTTTAATACGTTTTTCAGAAACTATTGATTCAACTCTATCGAAGCCTTTGTTCACAAGGATTTAATCACATATCTGTAGTATAACTTTGATGTTACAAACTAGAATAATCCCATCAAAACCTGCATTAATTCTAGAAGGTAAAAAAAAGTATCTGATACTAACCGATATTCACATAGGATTTGAAAATAGTCTGGCGTTTAATGAAATCTTCATAGGTAAAAATTCTACTATAAATGAAACAATTCAAGAACTATCAGAAATTATAGATACAGAAAGTCCTGATGCAGTGATTTTGTTAGGAGATATCAAATCTAGCATTAAAAGTATTTCAAGAAATGAGTGGAACGATGTTCCAATGTTTTTTGAGAAAATCAGAGAGAAATGTGATGTAATTCTAGTTCCTGGAAATCATGATGCAAATATTCAGAAATTGGTTCCAGACAATATTTCGATGATCAGCTCAACAGGCATGGTTGAAGAAAATATTTTGTTGACACATGGTCATACAATGCCATCAGAAAATTTTTCTCATGTTGATAAAATTATCATGGGGCACGTACATCCAGTATTTTTTCAAGAAGACTCTGTGATAAATGGGCAAAGGGTTTGGGTATCAATCAAGACAGAAAAAGAAAAAATTTTCCCAAACAAATCAGGAGAGTTGGAAATAACTATAATTCCTTCATTTAACAAATACTTGTATGCAACACACAAAAAAAAATACAAAAAATCAATTTCACCCATTATTGATAAAATTAAAACAGTATCTACGGCAAGAATAGTCACGTTGGATGGAGCAATTATTGGAAATGAGTCAATAATTGAACAGGTAATTTAATCAATCAAATTCATCATAGGGTTCAATTGGTTCCTTTGTAGTTTCATTGTCTTTGAGCCACTCCAAAGTCTTTACAAAGGAATCTGCTAATTCAATAGTTGTCAAAACAGGGATTCCTAATTCCAATGATTTTCGCCTAATTTGATATTCATCATCTAACATTCCAACATATTTTTCCAATGTAGAAGTACTTGGAATGTTTATGATGAAATCAATCTTTCGTCCATATAGAAGATCAGATATGTTTGGTTTTCTTTCAGGTTCTGAAATTTTGTGAACTGTTTCCACTTGACCAATTTTTTCTTCAAAGAATTCTGCAGTATGTTCAGTTGCTAAAATTTTGAACCCAAGGTGTTTGAGTTTTGCAATACTTGAAACTAGTTTTTGTTTGTTTATCTCACCACCAACAGTTACAAGTGCAGTTCCTTTAACAGGTAGATTGTAACCAACAGATATCAACCCCTTTGATAATGCATCATGGAAACTATTTCCAAAACAAGCAGCTTCGCCAGTGGACTGCATCTCAACTCCCAATGCAATATCTGCACCTTGTAGTTGCATAAAGGAGAACTGTGGAACTTTGATTCCATAGTTGTGGATCTTTTGCCACTTGTTTTCAGATATTTTGGGCAAGGGCTTATCCAAAATAGCCTTGGATGCAAGAGAAATCAGGTTCATTTTAACAAGTTTTGAGACAAATGGCATAGAACGCGATGCTCGAATATTCAGCTCAATTACATAGACATGGTCATCATGAACCAAGTATTGTAGGTTAAACGGACCTTTGACATTAAAGGTCAATGCAATCTTTTTTGTAGACTCAATTATGGTCTCAATGATTTTGTTACTTAGTCGCCATGGTGGTATACACATCATAGCATCTCCAGAATGGACACCAGCACTATCAATGTGTTCAACAATTGCACCAATGACTACTTGTTTTCCATTACATATTCCATCTACATCTACCTCAAGTGAATTTAACATGAATTTTGAAATTACAACTGGATGATCAGGGGAAACATCAGCTGCAGCCTTGACATATGTCTTTAGTTCTGTTGGAGACCAAACAACTTTCATGGCAGCGCCGGAAAGAACGTAAGAGGGCCTTACAAGTACTGGAAACTCAACTTCTTGTGCAAAGTTTTTGGCTTCATTGAGATTTGAGAATGCTTGCCAACGTGGTTGTTGAATGTGTAGTTTATCAAGCTCCGCACTGAACTTTGAACGGTTTTCTGCTCTATCAACATCAAATGCACTAGTTCCTAAGATGTTAACACCATGTTTAGCAAGACCAGGAGTTAGATTATTTGCAGTCTGTCCTCCAACACAAGTAACAATTCCTTTAGGATTTTCAAATTCACTGATATCTAGAATCCTTTCCTGTGTTAATTCCTCAAAGTATAATCGAGTACAAATATCATAATCAGTAGATACTGTTTCTGGATTGCAATTCACCACAGAGATATTTTTTTCACCATTTTCTTGTAGACCCCAAACCATGTTGACTGTACCCCAATCAAATTCCACGCTACTTCCAATTCTATATGGTCCAGCTCCCAGTACAACAATTCCTTTTTCATCAGAAGGAATCTCAATGTCATGAGAATGACCACCATACGTTAGATAGAGGTAATTTGTAACTGCAGGCCATTCTGCTGCAAGAGTATCAATCTGCTTTACAGAGGGTAAAACACCCAATTTCTTTCGTAAATCACGCACTTCATCAGGCGTTTTATCTTTGGCACGAGCAATTTGCTTATCTGAAAAGCCCATTTTTTTGGCTTCCCAAAGAAGTGATTCTCCCAGTTCAGAGTCTTTTAATTTTGATTCTATATTTATGATATTTTTTATCTTTTCAATAAACCACGGATCAATTGTAGAGAGTTTGTAAATTTTCTCAACTGAAATTCCCATCTTCAATGCAATTGCAACATTGTACAAAATATGATCATCATGATGAGTGAGTTTACTTTCAATTTCTTCTTCAGTGTAGGTTTTCCCATTTACACGATTAAGAACTAGACCATCGTTTCCAATATCCAACATTCGGATTGATTTTTGAAGTGATTCCTCAAAGGTTCTACCTACTGCCATTACTTCTCCTACTGATTTCATTGCAGGTCCAAGTTTTCGGTTTACTAGTTCAAACTTCTCAAAGTCCCATCGAGGATGTTTGCATACAATATAATCAAGTGATGGCTCAAAGCACGCAGTGGTACTTTTTGTAATTCTATTAGCTAGTTCTGACAAGTTGTATCCTAACCCAATTTTGGCAGACATGTATGCAAGTGGATATCCTGTTGCTTTGCTTGCAAGAGCAGAAGAACGTGAAAGTCGTGGATTAATTTCAATTGCGACATACCTATCTGAGTTTGGTTCAAGTGCATATTGAATATTACATTCACCTACAATCCCAACATGTTTTGTTGCACGCAATGCTGTAGAACGTAGCGTGTGATATTCATGATTATCAATAGTTTGTGATGGAGCAACTACAATATTATCACCAGTGTGGGCTTTCATAGAAAGAACATTTTCCATGTTGCAGACAATTACGTTGTTACCATCATAGTCCTGCATTACTTCATACTCGATTTGTTTCCAGTGTCCAATGTATTCTTCAATTAAAACTTGGCCAACAATACTTGCTTTAAGACCTCGTTCAACTATCTCATAAAGTTCAATTTCATTATGGGCGACTCCTCCTCCGCGTCCACCTAAAGTATAGGCTACTCGAATTATGACAGGATAGCACAGATCTATTGCTACCTTTTTGGCATCCTCAAAGTTAGTAACAGTCTCGCTTTTCAGTACAGGTACGCCTGATTCCTTCATAGAATTCTTGAAAAGCTGCCTGTCTTCGGTCTTTTGAATTCCAGAAATTTGAGTTCCAAGTACATTTACTCCGTATTTTTGCAAAATACCAGATTCCTCTAGCTTAACACCACAATTCAGTGCAGTTTGTCCACCATATGCTAACATAATTCCATCTGGCCTTTCTTTTTCGATAATTGATTCTACATACTCTTGGTTTACAGGAAGAAGATACACCTGATCTGCAAATCTAGTGTCTGTCTGAATTGTTGCAATGTTTGGATTTATTAAAACACTGTTCAATCCATCTTCATGTATTGCTTTAAGACATTGACTTCCAGAGTAATCAAATTCACCAGCTTCTCCGATTTTAATTGCGCCACTTCCCAGTACAAGAATTTTCTTTAGCGATTCATTCTTTGGCATTTGTTCATTTCTCCATTAGGTGTTTTAGCTCTTCAAAGATGAACTTGCAATCAAAAGGACCTGGTGCAGCTTCTGGATGAAACTGTACTGCAACACAATTTTGTTTTTTGTGTTTTATTCCTTCAACTGTTTTGTCGTCTGCATTTGTAAACCATAAATTAAATTCAGATTTTTCCAAAGATTCTGGAGTAATTCCATATCCATGGTTCTGACTAGTAACATAGATTTGGTTATTTTCTAAATTAACACAAGGTTTGTTCTGTCCTCGATGTCCATACTTAAGTTTGTAAGTCTCAGTATTTCCTGCAATACCAATAATTTGTGCTCCTAAACAAATTCCCAATGTAGGGATATTATTTTCAATTAATTTTTTAGCAGTATCAATTGTGTCTGGACATTTTTGAGGATCACCAGGACCACTACTAAGTATAACTCCTTTAGGGTTGTAAGACATTACCTTTTCATAAGTTGTATTCCAAGGAAGTAAAATTGCCTTGTATCCAAGTTCACGAATATTTCTTAAAATTGCATTTTTTGCGCCAGTATCAATTACAACAACTGATTTGTCACCTGCACCATAAACTCGTTCTTGTTTTGTAGATACTACATCCATGAATTGCTCAGAGTCATAATGAACAGCTGATGCAAGTTCTTTTTTGACTTGCTCAACATCAATTTCAGAATCAGAGACCACAAGAGCTGCCATCATAACACCGCCTGTTCGAAGTTTCTTTGTTAGTTCACGGGTGTCAATTCCTGAAATTCCAGGTACCCTTTCGTTGTACATCCACTCATCTAATGTCATTGAGAGATTCCAATGACTTGCAGTTAATGATAATTCATGGACTACTAGTCCTCGAATTTGCATTTTATCAGATTCAAAGAATTTTGGAATACCATCATCGTCTTTTATAGAGGGATCAGGAACACCATAATTTCCAACTAGCGGATATGTTAGTGTAAGAATTTGGCCATTGTATGATGGATCTGTAAGTGCTTCAGTATAACCAACCATTCCAGTGTTAAAGACAATTTCACCAAAAACAGTTGTAGAATAACCAAAACCTTCACCATCAAGAACAGTGCCATCATCAAAAACCAGCTTTCCAAACTTTTTTGCGTGGTTAGATTTTTTGGTAGTTATTGTTACCCTCGTTGAGTCCGAATTAATATTAATTTAAGTTTTGTGTGAGACATAAAGGAATGAAAAATATTGATCGCACGAAAATGTATGATCAGAGTGCTTTGAACTCTTCGCTCCATTTGTGATAGGCGCGAATCATTTCAGTTGAAACACTTGGTTTTCTTCTTGCCATGATTTCCTTAAAATCAGAGGGAGTAAGATCTCTTGGCTGTACAGGTTCTTCACCTTCTACAGGTTCGTGATAGTCTGGAGACTTGAATATTTCGTGAACTGTTTTAATTTGTGCTGCTTGACAGATATCTTTGATGTCACTTGCACTGTATCCATCAAATAATTTTGCTAATTCAGTTGGATTTACTTTAAGACTTTTTCTTAGGGGTTCAGTATACTCCCTAAACAGATGTTCTCTAGCTTCTAGTGTTGGCAGTGATACATAGATTCTCTTTTGGAATCTTCGTAGGAAAGGCCAATCAAGACTCCAAGGTTTGTTTGTTGCTCCAATCACATAAAGCATCAAATCTTTTCCCTTACCATTAACACCATCCATCTCTGTTAGGAATTGATTTTTAGTTCTTACTTCCCCGCCGACTTCACTATTTCTAGAACCTAATAAAGAGTCAACTTCATCTACAAACAAAATAACTGGTTTACCTTCTTTTTCAGCATAATGTCTTGCCATATCAAATAATTTTGAAACATTCTTTTCTGCCTCACCCAACCATTTACTCATCATAGATGATGCATCTACATTGATAAAGTAACCATCCATCTCATTTGCAGTAGCAGCTGCAAGCATTGTTTTTCCGGTACCAGGAGGTCCGTAAAGTAACATTCCTTTTGGCCATCCAAGAGGAAACAAATCAGGCCTTTTAGCAGGATATATGATTGATTCACGTAATGCATTTTTAGCATCTTCTAAACCAATTACTTGGGCCCAGGTAACATCTGGTTTTTCTTTCATTACAAGATCTTCAAAGTCATTTTCTGTTTCTTGTCTTTGCACAGACGACTTTTGATCTTTTTCTGATGCTTTTGGATCAACTGCAGGTTCTACGCCACCAGCCTGTTGTAATGCCTGAATTCTATTATGATAAGAGTTACATCTTTCTTTGTAAATTTGGTTCAGTTTGCTATGAGGGTAAAGTTGCAATAATTTTACAAGGGCATCAATAGCCTGCTGATAATGTGAAATTGCCATTCCACGCGCTCCCTGAGAGTCAAATTTGATAGCCTCAGAGGCATATTTACTAGCAGTGTTTTCTAATTCTTGTGGGGCCATACTCATCTTAATTACCTACGCAGCTTCTTCTTGAGAATTTTGTTGGTATTCTGCTATGTTAACCTGTGTGCCAAAATTGGTTAAATTAATTGCACTTGTTTCATGCTCATTATACTCAGGCCCATCATGATATTGCTTTTTGAAATCAGATTTCTCAGATATATGGACATGCATATCTTTTACTTTGTTTATCGAGTCTTCAGCTGAAATTATCAGTTCAGATAATTCATCATCTAAACTATCAAGAGATTTGGCAGTATCAGAAATAATAGATACAAAGTGCTGTAGAATTGAGTGCATTTCTTTTTTGTCAGCATATTTGCATAGCATGAAATCAGCAACTCCAACAATTTTGTTTAAATCCTGTAGTTCTTCTGAAGTAAATTTGTCTAGTTTATCATCATCAGAAGGTTTAGCCTCTGATAGTTTTTTATCAATCTTTGACGAAAGTGTTCTAATACGTTCAATATCCTTAGAAAAGTTTCGTTTAGAATTCAGTATTGTCAAGTATTACATACTTTAAAAAAATCAAGATTAGGGTACTGCTTACTTATTTTAGAGTCTACCATCAACTTTACTTCATTAAGCAAAGTTGAGGATTCCTCATTTGATTGAACAAAGTCAAATCGTGCATTTGTGAGTGCAGCAGAATCTAGTACTATACTGCACAAATGAACTGACAGTTCAGATAGTTTTTGGCTACAATTTGGAACAATGCCAAATAATTGTGCACTGACTGTTCGAATAATTGGGATAGCTGCAGGCAGTATTTCAGTAGTGATGTTTATGTCAGATATTCTTACTGTTATTTTTTTTATTTGAGAGAGAGTATCTCTAAAGAAAAGGTAGTAATTCGTTCTAGTTCAATTGCTTCAAGGTGAACATTATCAGTATCATCAAAATCAGTAACCAAAGATCTGTTTGATTTTTTTAGGTAACATTTTTTTTCCTTGAGAATATCAATAATTTCATCTAGCAGATTTATAGAATATTTCAATCTTGGAACAAGAGTAACTGAATGAGATATGTTTCCATTTCCAATGTGCTAACATTGCATTTAACCAACATGTATTTTGTTATTCTAGATTTTGTATTTGAGGGCCTTGTAACAATTAATTCAGTAACTACGATTACACCCACCTGCAGATACAATTTTGATTTTTTTTGAGTAGTTGTCTAAAGGAATTTAGCTCTCAATTTTACCTAATAACAGATCAAATAGAATCATGGTAAATGAACATGCATTGACAGTCAGTTTAGAAGAATTTGGATTAAGCAAATATGAAGCACAGGCATATGTAGCTCTGATTGCTAAAGGAACAATATCTGCAGGGGAGTTAGCATATTATTCAGAGATTCCGCGAACTAAAATCTATCCAACTTTATTGAAACTGGAAAATAAGAAGTTGGTAATAATATCAAAGAGCAAGCCAATAATGTGTACAGCGATTGCACCTGAGGATGCATTTGATGGAATCATTCATGAACAAATCAACAAGGTAAATGCAATGAACACATTGATTTCAAATCTAAAGAAAGCCAGTGAAGAAAGTAGAAAATCTAGAGGGTCTGAAGAAAAAAAATACTTTGAACTTAGTGCAAATAATGTCTTGGCTCAACTTCAGACTATGATTGGAGGTTCAAAATCATCAATTAAAATAATGGCAGACCAATGGGGGTTTGGATTATTAGCTGAATGTAAAGAACAGTTACTATCAGTTTTACGTCGAAATCTGGATGTTAAACTACTTGTTCTTCCTACACAAATTTGCTCAGAGTCATATAGAACAATTCCTGACGGAGTTGAGATCAGAGCATCAGAGATTACTCAAAATTGCTTTATTTTTGATGAGACTGAACTGTTAATGATTAGTAATAATAATGGAAAAGGAGCAATTTTTTCATCTACTGAAATTCTTGGGAGTAATCAGGAAAAAGTATTTTCTAACATCTGGAAGAATGCAATAAAAACTAGAGCCCTTGCAGATATGACAAAAACAGAAGCACAAGAAATTTACAAAATAATTAAAACTGTTAATGAAACCGGTTTGATGTATATTCTAAATTCTATAATGATGTCAAAAAAACCTGAATTTGATATGTTCAAACTATTGGAAAAAAATGGAATTTCATTAAAGTCAAAATCACTTGATGATATCATAGAGATGTTGGACGCAATAATGCAGATAACGTGCTCAGGACGTGTGAATTATGAAGTAAATACCAAAAATATCATGATTGAGTCAAAACTAAACAGTAGTCATTCACTACCTTGGATTTCAATTTTAGATGGATGCCTCCAAAAACAAGGTTACAAAACCAAAACAATTTATCAAAACAATTCCAACAAAGGCGAAAAAGTTCACATCAAAATAAGTAAAAACTAAAATCAGCCAAAAAAAGGCACAATAGTCTTAATTGAAGAAAAACTGGAATCCTTGGTAATAAAGCTGCCAAGTATTCTTTATATGTATTAAAAAAATTCGATTAAAATCAAATATTTATTAAAATTATTTCAATTTTAATTAAAAATTTTTACTCTGATGGAAGAGAAAGAATATGAACTTCTTTTTTTTATTCCAAATAAGATTTTTTTTTTTTTGATTTTTAAGAGTATTGTCCTTACCTGATTAGCTTGTCCAATACCCTGTCAATCTTTTTTAGGTCCTGTAAGCAGATATTTTCAAAGCTGCTAATGAATCAGAATAACTGTAATTGGTCCATCCGGCCATATTATCTGCCAATGAATCCAAATTGAATCCTGGGCCTTTTGGTCCTCCATATTTTTTCCAGAGTTTGTCAGCTACATATTGAATTCCCATGATTTTATCTGTCATTCTCTGTTAATATAACTTTCCCTAATGAGGCATACTTTTGAATTAAGCTCTTATCGTTTGATTCAATATAATTTTGTTTGTAAGCTTTGTAGATATCATCTAGATTAAGTCCAAGGATTATCTCTTTTGGATGCATTCTATCATCTTGATGTTCTACTGGAAACATTATTCGTGGTTCTGCGTAATAACTTCCGTAAGGATCAGTTGTATACCAGTAGTCGGAAATATGCCTCTTAGGCAGATCCTCCGACATCATACGGTTGACCCGCCATCCTGCATAATTCCAACGCAGCCATTGCCGTAGCATATGCGACAAGTGCCAGGGTTACCCGATCATAATTTGAATCTGTTCGGTACTGCTCCACTGCCCATGCATTGTACATGAACATCGAGACGTGAAACATGATTCCCCTAAATGACGCATTGCGGCTTGTTGTCCTCGGACGCACCTGCTCGACCTGCTTGTATCCTGTCTCTATTCCCCACCTACTCTTGTACTCATCTGGAAGCGTCTCAATCTCTTCTAATGCCTTGGCTGGGGAAAGGTTGGTGGCAAAGACATTGTATCTTTCCGTGATGTCAGCATCAGGATCGTCTATCTTTTTTGATGGCGTGATTATCAATGTGAATGTGGCAGACTGACCTGCTGCGTTTCTGATGGCGTACTGTGAGACTGCCTTGCGTGATTTATCGTGGTGCTCCCGTATCATCCTCTTTATCCCCGCGTTCTTGACTGCAGGCATCAGGAACTTGCATCTATGTTCTGATACAAGATTGATTATTTCAGTAGAGTAGAACTCGCGGTCCATCAGCAGCAGCCGGGCCCGTATCCTGTAACCCTTGAGTTTTTGTACGAATTTACGCACAAAATCGGCATCATCCACGCTGCGCGTTACCTGCATGCACTCCAAAATGGCAGGAACCCGTTCTGCTACCACATGCATTGTTGCGTAACACTCGAACTTGCTTGTACCGCCCTTTGGTTTGGATCTTGTCAAATGTGACATGTTGTCCTTGTCATGCCTTGGTATCAGGTGCTTGTCTATTGCTACTAGTACGCCTCCCTTGTATCGGCATGTATTCTTGGCAAGTCTTGCGGTGCGTGTGAGCATGTCCCTGCAGAGTTTGTCTGCACTGCCTGATCCCAACGAGTTTATCCTGTTGCGAAACCACTTGGGTGATGGCATCTTCTTTTCTGCGTGCTTGAGAAGCCTGATTGCTTCCTCGGAAGCTATGTTGGATTCAGACATCTTCATCAGTATGGCTACAAACTCGCTTACCCCATATTGAGCATTCTTCCTAGTAGAGAATCCTATGGATGAAGACTCTAGTATTGCTGACAAGGTATTAAGTATCCTTTCTCCAATCTTGTTACGGTGTACCTGCCCACCTTTTTGCACTAACACTAAGGTGGGTAAGGGCACTGTAGATAATAGATCTGTATGATCGAAAAATGTTAACGCATCAGAGAGCATCTGTTGGCTGGTTTTATGGGGACATTTCCGACTACTGTATACGAACGAATGTGTCCTGTATCAGTTGTCAATACCAATGTATTAGGATGAAGTGTTTTCCAATCACCCCAAGTAATGACATCAAACGGAATTAAATTCAGTTTGTATCCACTTAGTTCACCTTTAACTGATATTCCAAGTGCTTGACTCCAATACGATTCAGTTAATCTATCGTACATCAACAAGTTATTGTTGTATAGTTTTCCAGAAGTTCCAAATTCTACTTCTTGTCCATCAATAACTCTCTCAAAGACTTGATTGGCATAACATAATGGACAATAAGTAACAGCTACTGGCGTTCCACCCACATTGTCATTAATTATTTCATGCCAAACTAAGATAAAGAGAGGATAAGCTTTTACTTCTCCATTAATTTCTACTCCAAGAACAGTATCAGAATCAGACATAAAGTGAGAACCTTGAACATTTGCAAATATAGGACTGTCAATGGAAGGAATTCCATCTTTTGGTGGTCCGCCTCCTTTGATCTTATCAAGTGGAATGATATGCTTGACGCCATTTGTCTCCATCATAATCAGTTCTGTAGACTCAAAATCAATTGCAACAGACTCAATTTGATTAGAAATGATGATTTCAGGAATAGATTCACCTTGGAATGAAACAGCTAACACAGCAATTGCAACACCAATTATGACTATAGGTACTATAATCTTTGGGTTCAATTTTGAATAATTTGTGTTTGTAAAATATTAAAAAATTACTCCAACCCTATCATTAATTCGCACAGATCCTTTTAATACGTTTAGAAAAAAAACTATTCATGAACACGGAGGCAACTCTAAAGGGAAACGTATTACATGATGTTGCTTTCATGGGATTACGAACTGCCATTGGAGTGATTTTCATTGTTCACGGAACAGCAAAGTTTGATCCAGGTTTTGCAGGGTTTCTTAGCGGTTCTCTTGGATTTCCACCAGAGATGCAAATCCCAATTGCATTGGCAGAAACGATTCCAGGAATATTGTTAATTATTGGAGTTTTAACTAGAATTTCATCCTCATTATTATCTATAGTAATGTTAGGAGCTATATTTTACGTAAAAGGCGCTACAAATCTCACAGGAGAAAAAGCATTTGAGCTAGACTTGATACTTCTTGCTGCAAGTTTAGTAATTATTGTTGCAGGACCAGGAAGAATATCAATTTCACATCTAGTTAGGAAAATTCCCAGATTCCTACAGTGATTACTTTATTTTTTTGTTTAATTCTGTAATGAATTTCTTTATCTTTGGTTTTGGAACTACAGCACCACATGCCTTATCATGTCCACCACCAGAACCGCCAAGGTCGGTTGCTAAAATATTAACAATTTTACCTAAATGGACTTTACAGTCCTTAGAACCTCTTACTGAAACAGCATAGATACCGTGATCAACTCTTTCTTTGTATGCAACACCAACATCTTTTCCTGATAACCCCATCACAAAGTTAACAGCACCACTTGCTCCTGCATCTAAAATTTCCATATAACCAAGATTTTTCATGGTTTTCATTCCTTTCTTTACTTTGGCAATCATCTGAGAGAGTTTTTCGACTTGAATTTGGGCAAACTCAAAAGAATTTGGAATGTCATGTGGGAATTTAGAGTCTGCCAATTCTTCTGCTAAATACAGTAAATAATCTGGTTCCTTTTGATGTCCAACAATATTGTATGTAAGTACTGTAGCGTTGATTAGTGCAAATTGTCTGTCATAAATTTGGAGTAATTTGGAGCCAATTGGCCTATCCTCCATATAATCAGTAATAGCTGCACACGTTGCAATAAATGAAGCATGATCATTGAGTCTGGATTTGAATGCGGTATAAATCTGAACAGCAGTACATTCATTGATATCATGAATAACTTTGACTTTGATTTTCTTCAGTGATTTTATAACAGTAGGATCAAGATCGTGATGATCAATGTAAGTAACTGCAATTTTATTTTTTCTAAGAGTTGTCATAATATCTACAAATTCATCTTGTGTCTTTTTGCTTAGTCCTAGATCACAAATATACAAAGATTTTAGTTTTTTATCTAAAACTACTTGTTGAATAGCTTCCATTTGACCGGGATAATCTACAAGAATTGCATCTCCGCCAAAGGCTTGTCGGATTAATGCAGCTGAGCTGATTCCATCAGCATCTTCCTTATGAGAAATACAGATTACTTTTGTTCGTTGTTTCTTAACAGTTTTTTTAGAGGAAGTCTTTTTTACAATTTTTTTACTTGCAGGTTTCTTTGGTTTAGATACTGACAATACGATTGAAAAATTAGTCCCTCATTTAAATGAAGAATGAAAAACTAAGATTTTCTAAAAGACTTTTTGATGCTTTGATTAATCAAAGAACTGGAATCAATATAGATATCACAAAATGACAATCCTTCCATCTGGGTTAAATGGTCGATTTCTCGAATTTTTGCTAATTCCTTTGGGGATGCGTTAAGTACCAGGTCGTCTAATTTTTGTAAATGTTTACGCTCTTTGGGTGTCATTTAATTTTAAATTAGAAATTTTCATTTATGGCCAAAAGTTACCATATTAGACTAATTACTAAACTTCATAGACATAATTTTGGCGAAAATATAATAGAAGATTTTCGGTATGCTCAATATGGAGACTAAAAACATTGGTTTGCGTGGAATTGAGATTGCAGATACCAGGATCTCAAACATTGAAGGAGAAATCGGCAAGCTCATTTATCGAGGATATGATATTTTAGATCTTGCAAAAAACTCAAACTTTGAAGAAACAGCATATTTGCTGATTCATGATAGTCTGCCAAACAAAGCTCAACTAAGTGAATTTAATGCAAAATTGATTGACGCAAGACAAATTCCAAAGCAAATGCAGAAGAACATTGGAAATTGGAGAAAAGATGCAGACCCCATGGATATGCTTCAGGCATTTGTTGCTGCTCTTGCAGGTTATTATGATGAAGAATTTGCAACTAAAGAGGCTAGTTATGATAGAGCAATAAACCTCATTGCAAAAGTCCCCACTATCATTGCAAGTTGGCAAAGAATTAGAAATGGATTAAAAATTGTAGATCCTGATCCTTCTCTAAGCCATGCTGCAAATTTTCTATACATGATGTCTGGTAAAAAACCAGATCCGGAAGTGGAAAAAGTCTTTGATGTATGTTTAATTCTTCATGCTGACCATACCTTCAATGCATCAACATTTACAGCAAGACAAGTTGCATCAACAAGAGCACATATGTACTCAGCATCAAGTGCTGCAATTGGAGCATTAAGTGGTGAATTACACGGAGGTGCAAATACGGAAGTTATGAAAATGTTGTTAGAGATTGGAGATATAGGAAAAGTTCAACCATACATTAAAGAAAAAATGAGTAAAGGTGAAAGAATTATGGGAATGGGTCATGCAGTTTACAGAACATATGATCCACGAGCACAAGTTCTAAAAGAATTGTCAAGAAAACTAGCAGAACAAACCAAAGAACCATGGTTTGATATGACAGAAAAAATTGAAACCACAACTATTTCTGAGATGAAATCTCAGAAAGATCGAGATATCTATCCCAATGTAGATTTGTATAGCGCTTCAATCTACTACATGTTAAAAATTCCAGTAGACCTTAACACACCAATCTTTGCAATTTCAAGAGTTGTAGGATGGGCAGCTCATATCATTGAAGAAAAATTCGCAGAAGCAGCACCAAAACCAGCACTCTATAGACCAAAAGCTGCCTATGTTGGAAAGTATTGTGGCCCAGAAGGGTGTGAATATAAAACACTAGACTTGAGAAAATAATTTTTAATTTCTTGTACTGAGCCACTCTTTTGCTTTAGAGTTTACGTCATGTTTGTACAACACTTCAAAAACCATATCATAAAATGTGATACCTTTTTTCTGTGCCTGATCATCAAGCCATCTTATTCCGTCTGCTAATTCCGGATCATACTCAGAGAATTCTACTAGTTCATCGACCATCTTTGAGAAGAATGTGTGCGACTCAAGCATGAATACACATTTCAATCTATGATCATAAGGAGCGTATTCAAAATATATAGACAAAAGGCCCCTTTTTGGTTGACAATTGCATCATGTTTTTTATTCATATGGAAATACAAAAAAGATTTCATAGATTATTCAAACTGAGGATTCAATTATTGAGCAGAGCCGAGATCATATAGAAATCTATAACGATAAAGTAACAAGTTTGCAATCAAAGTATATCACATTACATGTTGGTTTGTTTTGGGGAATTGGAGTTTTTATAATAAAAAATGAAGACACTGTCAAAATAAAATTAGATGAAAAAATTATGTATGATCATTTTAAATCTAGTTTAAAAATTGAAGATGAATTTATAGAAAAGCGAATACAGCCCATTAAAAAATTAATAGAACAGAGAAAATTAAATATCGAATTTGAAATAATTAATACAGAAAAAAATTTAGCCAAAAAAAAGATCATTGCAAAGGAGCTTAAGACCAAAAACAGTTAGTTACTTGATGACAGCTCGTCTACAATGTTAGTTGTATTACGTACTAGATTCATAAAAGAAAGAATTGTTCAATATCATTGACAACAGTTATTGTTCGATTAGAGCGATCATGTAAAATTTTCAATTGATTTTTGAAATTTTTGCAAATATTTGAAAAATATCAAAAAATCAAGATTTATGAAAATGGAATTAATACCAAAAAGTAGGAAAATATACGGTTAACTTGAAAATCTTCTAAAATTGAAATTATGAACGTAATATTGACAATTAGATTTATTTAGCATACATAAAATTTAAGATCAATTATGGCAGTTATAGACAAAGCAGCAATTGCATTAACAATGGCAATTGTAGCTGTAGCATTAGGAGCTACAGCTTCAATGGGCGCAACACAAAATGCCGGTGATGAAGTCATGATGGAAGATGAAGTCATGATGGAAGATGAAGTCATGATGGAAGATGAAGTCATGATGGAAGATGAAGTCATGATGGAAGATGAAGTCATGATGGAAGATGAAGTCATGATGGAAGATGAAGTCATGATGGAAGATGAAGTCATGATGGAAGATGAAGTCATGATGGAAGATGAAGTCATGATGGAAGATGAAGTCATGATGGAAGATGAAGTCATGATGGAAGATGAAGTCATGATGGAAGAGACAGCAGAACCACAAACACACCATATTGAAATTCCAGGAGGAACTTCAGTTCCAGGATGTGAAGAAACTAACGAATGTTGGTCACCAGCAGATGTCACAATTAATGCTGGAGATACAGTACATTGGATGAATGTAGACACAGCAGCACATACAGTGACTGGCGGAAATGCATTTGATGGTCCATCAGGAGTATTTGATAGCAGTCTAGTCATGGCAGATGCAACATATGCATTTAGCTTTGAAGAGGCAGGTAGCTATGAGTACTATTGTATGGTTCATCCATGGATGACTGGCAGTGTTACAGTGAACTAACCAAAACTTTTTCCTTTTTTCTTATTTTTTCTGATTTTAATCACAATTACATTCTGTGCTACCATACGGGTTCATCAACCATTCTTAGTCCGTCATCAGTCACTTCAAACCCCATAATTTTCAGAGTTTGTTTCGCTGATGGAGAATTTCTTTTCAAAATCTTTTGTGCTAAATCCATTCTATCTGTAAGATTCATGTTCTGACCAATTTTGTATTTTCCATGTATTGTTTGTGAAGTTACTTTGATTACAGTAACTTTATCTAAAACTTGCATATCAGATTTAATTGGGTCATACTGTCCTTCGGGTTGATATTTTTCCATCAATCCATTGAGAGCAAGTGTCTTTTCTTTTCTATCAGTTACAAAAGAACCAATTCCTTTGATTACAACACTGATATACAAAGTATCTGCCAGAGATGCATCATTAGGATCCTCAAAATAAGATGGTAGAAATTCTAGTTCTTTATCTACTTCAAAACCTACTTTATCGTTACGAGAAATATTATCTAATTTTTCACCTCTAACATGAGAGTGCATATAGATATTATCATTCAAACAAACAAAATTCATAGGAATTATTTGAGGAAACCCATTTTTATCAATACTAGAAATTCTGCCAATATGTTCTTCTTTAAGAAATTCTTTAATTTTTTCAAATGAACGAATTTTTAAGATTCCAGCAAATTGCAATAGTTGAATTATGAAAAATCATTTTATAAATCAAGAGTAAAATAGTAAAATGTTCTAGCAGGCAAATGAAAAAACATACCTAGACTAAAAGAAAACAGTTTAAATCAAAAAAGAATACTAATCTTCCTTATCCAGTTCTTTTGCCAATGCTTTTATTTCTAAAATTCTACATGACAATTCTGTACATTCATTTTTTAATTTAGTGTTCATAGTGAATCATTACAAAAATAATCAAAAAGGAAGAACATTCTAAAATTTGACTTTTTTAATCCAAACTTTTTATTAATGAAAACTGATAAAATATGGGAATATTTCAAGACAAACAATGTATGAAATAGACAAAGAACAAGAAGAGACTACGCAACAAGTCTTAGATGTTCTAGAAAAATGGGGTTCTGAATCTAGATTCATCTGGTTTAGAGAATTACATAGGATTACAGATATTGACAAAGGCATACTTCGAAATATAATTAATGAGTTAAAAAAATCAAAAGAAATCAAAGATTTGCACGGGACAAATAATAGAATATTTTTTTGTCTCAAAAAATATTATGTCAAATGTAGAGATGTGGAATTTAGATTCAAAGGGAAAGTAATCATGTTAAGAGATGGAAGTAGGACAAAAGTCATTCAGGGTGAAACAAAATCAACAGAGCGTACAAGAAAAAGATTAGCAAAACAACGAAACAAACGTAGAGCAAAATCATTTACAAAAGCCAAAAGCAAAAGACCACACAAGTCATAAATTAAAGATTTGCCAAGATTATGGCATTTTCTTCTAAAATATCATATGCTATAAAATGGAATGTCTTATTGTTTGCCTAATTCTCTGAGTTTTGGCATTACATGGGTTGCAAATTTATCAATAGAGCCAAAGTAATTCTTACCCCAGAATCTAATTACAAAGTGATCAACACCAGCTTTCATGAATCTCTCAAATACTGGAATTATATCATCTGGAGTACCAACTGCAGTTGAAGAGCGAGCGATAGGATCGGGAATTTTAGTTGCAGCTTCTCTCATCTTTATAATCCAAGTTTGATCAGACATTGAATATTCAGTAAAGTATTTGACGAAATCAAATCCTTCAATTTCTTTTAATCCGTGAACTCTAAGTATTTCAGGCTTAAACAAACTTACTTTTACTGCTTCTTTCATTTTTGCCCAAGACTCTTCTGCATCTTCAGAAAAGTATACGTCAATATCAAGAGCATATTGGAAATTGTCTTTTTCTTCTTGCGTTCTGTTATTTTCATTCATCGATTTTGTAATTTGTGCTGCATGATCTTCAAAGAGTTCTGGAGTGTAACCAATTGGCAACCAACCATCACCAAGTTCTCCTGTTAATGCAAGTGTACGTTTACCACCAGCTGCCATGTAAGTTGGTGGACGTGGTTTTCTAATTGGAGGTGCCTGCAAACATGCACCTGCAAGTTGGTAATATTTTCCATCAAAACTTACTACATTATCTGGAGTCGATTCATACAATTTGTGAATAGTTTTAATTTGTTCTGCCCATTTTGTAACTGGTTTTTCAAATGGAATACAAAATTCTTTTAGATTTTGAGCCTCACCCGCACCAATTCCAAGTATAGCTCTACCTTTTGAAACTCTATCAAGAGAAATAGCAGCTAGTGCAATGTTAGATGGATGTCTTCTAATTGCATCAGTTACACAAGTTCCTAGTTCTACATTCTGTGTAACTGCAGCAATTGCAGATAACATAACCCAAGGATCCAAAACTATTGCATTTTTCCATTGTGGTACATTGGTATGGTCCATATAGAAAATAGAATCATAGCCAGTTTTATCGGCAAGAATACAAGCAGTTAGAATTTGATCTTCAGAATACCCGGCTCTGGCAACATTTAATCCGTTTTGAATACCAAATTTTAGCTTTTTTTCAGTCACGTACATTTACGACAGATTATTAGAATAAATAAGTTTAATCAGATACCAATTTCGCAGTTTATCAAGAAAATAGAAAAAAGGTAAAAAATTTTTGAATTTTTTACAAATTACCTACTTTGATACCCTCAAGACATTTGACGACATCATCTTTTGATATTGGAATTGGGTTTGGATCCAAATGTCCTTTATCAGTCATAACAACATCTGCAGCTTCTGAAACATCAGCTTTAAGTTCTAATTTATCAAAACCAAGTTTTTCCATAGCTTCTTTGAATCTATCATAGAAGATTGACTTGTTATGCTTGTGTGCAATTGTAGTACAAGATGATAGTGAATAACCATGTGGAACCCCTTCATTTGAGAATACATATGACAAAGCATGTCCAAGTGTTGTTGAGCAATTTCCAAATCCCATTCCAGACAACATTGAACCGTATGGATAGTTCTCTGATTTGTCATTCATTATTGCATCATAAAGAATCTCAAATGCTTGTTTACATAGAGTTCTAGTCAAGTCATTACCAAGTTTGCTATCATAACCCTCAGTAGCTTGAGCACATGCATCACAAACAGAATTTTTGATAACTTGTTCTGGAGTGCCATTCATAAAATATGAATCGACTACAGCCATGTCAGCTAAGAATCTGTCTTCGTGTAACAATTTCTTTTTTCCATCAAATTTCAGAACACAATAAGTTGTCATTTCAGCTCCAGTTCCAAATGTAGTTGGAATCAAGATCTTTTCTACTCCAAAATCTTGTGCAGCATATTTTACTACATCCATTGAACTTCCACCACCTAATCCAATTAGAACAGATGGTTTTTTGTCTTTGAATTGTGAAATCACAGTATTGACATCGTCAATTGATGGTTCAGGTTGTACTTTATCATACAGCATATAATTCTGAATTCCCATTTTTCCTAACCATTTGTCAGAAAGTTCTGGTGGAACTGTTGTGACAACTAGGGCATTTTTAGGATACTCTGTTTGACCAAGTGCATCTTCTCCAAAGTTGATAACTTTTGGAATGCGTATTGTGTGCATAAATCAAAGGCATCATTGATTATTATTATATCTTACATTATTGAGAAACTATATGATTATTCAAAATTTCAAAGATTTAGCAATTACAGATAAGAAAAAGGATTGTCTAGAAATTTTAGAAGCAGGTCTTCAAGCAGCAAATCCAGAAAACATCATTTCAAAGTTTGTAACACCTAATGAAATCAAGATTGATGAAAATGTGTTCAATATTGGAAAATATTCCAACATCTATTCAGTAGCTTTTGGGAAAGCTGGAGATTCCATGACAAGAGCACTTAATGCAATAATTCCCATCAAAAGTGGAATAGTTGTAATTCCAAAAGGATCCAAGTCAAGAATTAAGGGCAAAAAATTTCAGATTTTTAATTCTAGGCATCCTAAACCAGACCAAACAAGCGTAAAGGCAGCAAAAGAAGTAATGAAATTTGTACAAAATAAGCGAAGTAATGAATTAATTATTTTTCTTGTTTCTGGAGGAGGATCATCACTTCTTGCAATGCCAAACAAAATAACACTTGATGATAAAATCTTTGTTACAAATTTACTGTTAAAATCGGGTGCAAGTATTCAAGAATTCAATTGCATTAGAAAACATCTATCAAAAATCAAGGGAGGTAAATTAGTAGAAAATATGAAATGTCAGGGAATAAGTTTGGTAATGTCTGATGTGGAAGGAGATGATCTATCATCAATTGCGTCAGGAACTACATTTATGGACGGTACAACATTTGCAGATGCATTAAACATTATTGAAAAATATAAACTAAAAAGAAAAACGCCTATAGAAGTTTTGCAAACTTTAGAGAAAGGGTTAGAAAAAGAAAGTAATGAAACTCCAAAGAAGGCAAGAATTGCAAACTATGTTATTGCAAATAACAGTGGTTGTTTGAATGCTATGCAAGAAGAAGCAAGGAAAAAAGGCTACAAAGTTACTACAATGCAAGTTTTTGGAGACATTAAAGATGCAGTAACAAAAATTCTTGAAAATATTTCAGAGGAGCAAAAAACATGTCTTATTTTTGGTGGTGAGACAACAGTTAGAGTTCTTGGAAAAGGAATGGGAGGGAGGAACCAAGAATTAGTGTTAAGAATTTTAAAAAATACTCAAAAATTAAAAAAAATGGTCATTTCATCAATGGGTACTGATGGAATAGATGGAAATTCTGTTTTTGCGGGAGCCATTACAGAAAATATTAGAGTTGATTTGAATACAATGAAAGAATTTCTCAAAAACAGTGATTCAGGTAGATTCTTTCAAAAACAAAAAGGAAACATTGTAACTGATTTTACTCATACAAATCTTATGGATATAGGCGTGATTTTGAATTGAAAATGATCTTTTAATATAATGATGCCGTATTGTATCCAGACAAATCCATGCTAGAAAAACAATTCAATCCAAATGTGTTATACAATAGAATAGTTCATTTCTACATTGACAAAAAAGGATACACGAAAGACCAAGCAAATGAGATTGCACAAAAAGTTGTACAAAAAGAATCACAAAGAAGAATCTGTAAAAATGAAAAATGTAAACATTTCTCTCATGATCATATTAGAAATTCAGAAACGTGTCTAGCTGCAGATTGTGAGTGCACTAAATTTACTAAGTAAAATCATCTAAAGAATTTTCTACTAGTGGTTGTGCAGTGATCCCTATTTTTTTTAGGTGTTCTGCAAACTCTTCAACAAAACCATGTATAGTGTAAACTTGTTGTGCACCTGATTGCACTACCATATCTACGAGTTCATTAAAGTCACAGTGATCACTCATTGGAATAGAATAATCAGTTCTACGTCCAAAAGGAAATCTTGTAGATTGTGCCCATCCACTAAATCCTATTGTTACTGCACCATATTTTGATTTCATATCTTGAATGAATTTATTTTTAGCAGACATTAATGGTGCAACCATTACCCAAGGTTTTTTCTCTAGTAACCCATTTTTTTCAGCCTCAGAATGACTCATTCCATCTTTGAGTGGAACCCCTAATTTTTGATGAAGAGAATTCATCTCATATACTGAATCATGAAAGTAAAGTGGATTCCAGTGACCAAAGAGTTGCGTAATGGTTTGTGCTTTGCCTAATTGATATCCCATTAAAATTACAGGAATGCCTTTTGCATATAGTTCAGAAATTAATTTATTAACTTGTTTTTGTATTTCATCCATGCTAGGAAAAACAAATTCAGGTAGACCAAATGTGCATTCAGTAATCAGAGTTTTACATTTTGGCACTTTGGCTCCAGATAGAAATCCACGATTCCTAGTACAGATATCTCCAGTGTAAAAGATATCATCAAAGAGCAATCCTTTTGCACCAAGTATATGACCACTGTCAATTAGAGAAAAATCATCAAGAGAATCAACATGATTTTCCATTTTAAACCCACGAAGATTAGCTATTTCATTTGTCTCAAGTGAGGACAAAATGGTTCCACCATTTTTTGAAGGGAGATGATCAGAATGAGCATGAGACACAAAATTGATTCCTGTGGCATCAGTGTTTTTTGGATCCAAGTAAACGCGTTTATCATTAATTTCACACAGAATTCCATTTTTTGTCATCCTGACTTGTTTTAGCAACGAAAATCAGGGTGATTAGATTTGATATAAATTACAGGTTTGATCTAGTATTGACTAGTTGCTAAATCTAGGAATTTTAATCTCAGGTCGTGGAAGCAACATGGAGTCTATTCTAAAGTCAATTAAGAAAAAAAAGATCCCAATTAATCCTGCAGTAGTAATTTCAAACAAGTCTAATGCAAAGGGACTGAAGACAGCTAAAAAATTAGGAATAACCGTAGAAGTAATTGAGAGTAAGGGATTCAAAGGGACTAGGGCACAATACGACAAAAAGGTGATTGCTGCTCTAACAAAACATGGAGTTACACCTAGAAATGGCCTTGTGTGTCTTGCAGGATTTATGAGAATTATCAGTCCACAGTTTGTAAAAAAATACAAAAACAAAATGATCAATATTCATCCAGCATTACTTCCAGCATTTCCAGGATTAGATTCACAGAAACGAGCATTAGATCATGGTGCAAAATACTCAGGATGTACAGTTCATTTTGTAGATACAGGAATGGACAGAGGTCCAATAATTATTCAGGCAGTAGTCAAAGTAAAAGAAAATGATACCGCAGAATCACTATCAAAAAGAATTCTAAAAGAAGAACACGAAATTTATCCTGAAGCAGTTAATTTGTTTGCCAGAAAAAAGATCAAAGTGTCTGGAAGAAGAACCATTATCAGTTAAGTATCCGGCCCGCCAAAAAAGTATAAAACTTTGAGTTCTTTTTTGTTTCCATGAAAATAATGCTCAACATCTTTTGCTACAAAGAATAGTTTGTCTTTTGAAACTTTGTAATCTTTATCTTTAATGTTCAAAAAACCATCTCCTGAAATTACATAATATACCTCATCACTGTCATGAGGTACTTGTGTATCTTTTTCTCCAGGTTGAAGAACCAAAACACCAGCAGCTAAACTATCCTTGTTGATAAAAGTCTGAAAATAAGAACTGCTTTTTTTGATTTTTTCAAGATATGTGTTTAAATCAAATTCAAGTTTCAATTTATTCAGCAGCTACTGTGAATGTTTTTCTTACAGGATCTGCACTCATAAAGGAATGTCCTGTTGGGTGAAGTTTTTTATGCTCAGGACTTTGATGCATTTTAATAAAAGTTTCCTTGCTTTCATGCTCTACAATTATTTTATAACTTCCATCTACAGATTTTAAAAATCGTCTTGAGATAAATCCTGGAAAGCTTGACAATACTTTGTTTGTCTCTGAAAACCAACTTTTGAAATCCTCTTCAACACCTTCTTTGAGTTGAACATCTGCCATCATTACAAACATACTGTGGCTAGAAAAATACCATTTAATTTCTTTTCTAAGATTCTCACCAAAGAATTCCAAGAATTAAATATCAACAAACCAAAGGCAGTTTATGGTAGGTACCAAAATTGATGGAATACTCATTGCCCAATCAGTCAAAGACAGAGTAAAAAAAGCAGTAGAAGATCTAAAAACTCAAGGAATTACTCCATGTTTGGCTACAATTTTGATTGGAGATAATCCAGCATCTGCCACATATGTTAGAAACAAGCACAAGGCTTGTGAAGAAATAGGAATTTCCACTAAAGATCATAAACTTGATGCAAATGTTTCACGGACACAACTTGATGAAATTATTGAAAATCTAAACAATGATAGTTCGGTTCATGGAATTTTAGTTCAACTGCCATTACCTGAACAATTAGATGAATTTTCCACTACTGCAAGGATATCCCCACTAAAAGATGTAGATGGTTTAACGCCACACAATTCAGGTTTACTTGCAATGAATAAAGCAGTTCTAGTTGCATGCACACCATCAGGAGTAATGGAGATGTTTGATCATCATGAAATTGATTTAGGTGGACAGAATGTTGTATTAATTAATAGAAGTAATCTTGTTGGAAAACCACTTTATCATCTATTATTACAAAGAAATGCAACTGTAATTACCTGTCATTCTAAAACTAAAAATCTAACAGAGCTTTGCCAAGCAGCTGATGTTATCATTACTGCGGTTGGTGATAGAAGCAAGTTCACCTTAACTCCTGAGATGATTAAAGAAGGTGCAATTGTAATTGATGTTGCAATTTCAAGATTCCAAGAAAAACTAGTAGGAGATTCAGACTATGAAGAAATTATCAAAAAAGCATCTTTTGCAACACCAGTTCCAGGAGGAGTTGGACCTATGACAGTAGCCATGCTATTAAAAAACACGATTATTGCAGCATCTTTGAGCACTCAAATTGGAAGACAGTCCTGAAAAAAAATCATTGAGAAATCTTCTTTTAGAAAAAAGAGATAACACATCTTTTGATTTTATGAAGATATCAGCTGAGAAGATACAAAAAAGATTAAAGAAGATTAATTCATTTAGAAATGCTCAGAAGGTTGGAGTGTATCATCCAATTGGAAGCGAAGTTTTGACGCAGGACATCATTCAGGAATTGCTCAGTAACGGGAAAGATGTGTTTTTGCCCAAAGTCATAGGAGAAAAAATGGAGTTTAGAAAAATCAGTGACTTTTCAAGTCTAGAAAAAGGTAGTTTTGATATTATGGAGCCTAAAGATGACTGCCAAACAGATAACAATCTAGACGTACTTTTAGTACCAACTGTAGGAATTTCGCCGATTGGAGTCAGGTTAGGATATGGTCATGGATTTTATGATAAATTTCTGGCAGAACACAAAACTACAACAATATCTTTGACTTGGGAAAAACAAATTGTAAAAAATATTCCAAAATCAGAACATGATATCATTATTGACTGGATTGTAACTGAAGACAGATTTTTGCAAACTCAGAGATAAGTTAGTCCTTTCTGACCAATATCTTTTCTATAATACTTGTGAGTCCATGAGATTTTATCAGATGCAGCATAAGCATTTGTAATTGCAGATTCTAAAGAATCACCTAATGCTGTAACTCCTAAAACACGTCCACCATTTGAGAGAACTTTTCCATCTATCTTTTTTGTACCAGCATGAAAAACATATGCTTCATTTGGAACAGAACCAAACCCAGAGATTTCTTCACCTTTGGGATACGATTCTGGATAGCCTTCAGATGCCAATACAACACACACTGAAGATTGATTTTTCCAAGAGATAGGAGGCATTGAGGATAATTTTCCATTAATGCTTGCAACAAAATAATCATACAAGTCAAAGTCCATTCTCATTGTGATTGGTTGACATTCAGGGTCGCCCATTCTTACATTGTATTCTAAAACATATGGTTCATTATCTCTAATCATTACTCCAGCATACAAAAATCCCTTAAATGAAATTCCTTCATTTTTCATAGATTGAATTGTTTTATCAATTATTTTTTCCTGGATTTTTTGTGCTAATGCGTCATCAATAATTGGTGTTGGAGAATATGCACCCATACCACCAGTGTTTGGACCTTTGTCATTGTCAAAAATTCTCTTATGATCTTGACTTGATGCCATAGGAATAGTAATCTCACCATCAGAAAGTGCAATGTATGATGCTTCAATCCCATCAACTCTCTCTTCAATTATGATACGATTTCCAGCATCTCCAAATGTCTTTTTGACTAAAATTGTCTGGATTGCAGAAAATGCTTCTTCATTACTATTACAAACAATAACACCTTTTCCTGCAGCAAGGCCATCAGCCTTTACTACAACATTGTAATCAAGAGATTCTACATAATCTTGAGCTTTTTGGGCACCATCAAATATTTCAAATCGTGCTGTCTGAATGTTATTTCGTTTCATGAAATTCTTGACCCAAATCTTACTTGATTCAAGTTGTGCTGCCTGTTGAGAGGGACCAAAAACTTTGAGATTCTTCTGATTAAATTTGTCAACAATTCCAGCTGCCAATGGGGCTTCAGGTCCAACTACGGTAAAACAATTATTTTTTTGAGCAAAATCAGATAATCCATCTATATCATCTACATCTATTGGAACATTGTTTTCAGTGCCACCGTTTCCAGGAGCAGTAAAAACAATATCAACTTGAGGACTTTGAGATAATTTCCATGACAATGCATGTTCTCGCCCACCAGAACCAATTACCAGAACATTTACCAACAAAAATTATCTTTTGTTCAATTATATAATCCAAGTCTCAGAAAACCAATTTAGCTTTATAATGTCACGTACATATCAAAATCCAGATGGAACTTTCTACAAAGTTTGATGCAAAAGCAATAGAATCCCAAATAAAAGAATACATCAAATCAATAGATTTAGAAAAACAGATTTTTGCATCTGACAAACCTGAAAAAATCAGATTCATTGAAGGCCCCCCAACAATGAATGGAATCCCACATGCAGGACATCTCAGAGGCAGAGTCATCAAAGATTTGTGGTATAGATTCAATACATTACAAGGGAAAAAAATTGAATTCAATGGAGGGTGGGACACTCAAGGACTTCCAGTAGAATTACAAGTTGAAAAAGAGTTAGGAGTAACAGGTGGGAAGACTGAAGCCATCAAACAATTTGGAATTGAAAGAATCGTATCTGAATGTAAAAAAGTAGTAGAGAAATACAACAAAGTATGGGTTGACGTTGATGAGTTACTTGGAATGTCATTTAATCATGATAAAGCATACTGGACTTTCAGAGATGAATTTATAGAAAGAGAATGGCAAGTGCTAAAAAAAGCATATGAAAATAAAATTTTAGAAGAAGACTTTACTGTAATTGCATATTGTCCAAGTTGCCAGACATCACTTAGCCATGCAGAAGTAAATCAAGGATATGAAGAAGTAAAAGATCCATCACTTTACTACAAAGTAAAACTAGTTGATGAAGACGCATTTTTGATAGTATGGACTACTATGCCATTTACTCTAATTACAGATGCAATGGTGGGTTTGCAACCCAAAGAAGATTATGTTTATGTTAAAGTAGAAAATGAAACATGGGTTATTGGAAAAACAAGACTAGTGGAATTCATGGTAGAGGTAAAAATTGACGATTATAAAATTGAAAAAACTGTAAAGGGTTCAGAGTTTGAAGGAAAAAAATACGTCCACCCATTACTTGATTTAATTCCAGAATTAAACGAGTGTGCAAAATCGGACAATTATCATATTGCAGTCTCTGAATCATTTGTCGATGTCACCACAGGAAGTGGATTAGTACACCTATCTCCTGCAAACGGTGAAGAAGATATCAAAATTGCAAATAAAAGAAATGTCAAGATTTTCAGCCCCATAGATGATGAAGTAAAATTTACTGCTCAAGCAGGCAGGTATACAGGAATGTTTGTCAGAGATGCAGATAGAACAATTGTAGAGGATCTAAAAGACTGTAATGCCCTAGTAAAGATTGGAAAAATTAAACACAAGTATCCCTTGTGTTGGAGATCACACCATCCAATTGTATGGCTTGCAAGAAGAGGTTGGTTTTACAAATTAGACCGTCTTGAGAACAAAGCAATTGATGCTGCAGAAAGCGTAGAGTACTTTTTTGAGCAGCCAAAAAACAGATTCCTTGGAATTATCAAAGAAAGACATCCATGGTGTATTTCACGAGAAAGAATTTGGGGTTGCCCATTACCTGTTTGGAATTGTGAAGATTGTGGTGAAAAAAATTGGTTCTTTACAAGAAAAGAAATAGTTGATGCAGCATATAATTTGCCAGACGGGCCAGATTTTGAACTACATAGACCATGGATTGACAATGTTACTGTAAAATGCAAAAAATGTAGTAGCATCAATACAAAGAGAGAAGAGTATGTTTTAGATACATGGCACAATAGCGGTTCTGCACCATATGCATCATTGACAGATGAAGAATATTCAAAAGAAATTCCTGCACCATTTTTTACAGAAGGGATTGATCAAACTAGAGGGTGGGCATACACTCTTTTAATTGAAAATGTTATTTTAAGCAATAATCCAACTCCACCTTACAAGTCATTTTTGTTTCAAGGACACGTTCTTGATGAAAAAGGAGGCAAGATGAGTAAAAGCAAAGGAAATGTTTTGGAGGGAGCAGAATTACTACGAAAATATCCAGCAGATTTAGTACGATTCTACTTTATGTGGAAGGCAAGCCCAATTGAACCACTAAGTTTCAGCACAGATGAATTAATGTCAAGGCCATATCAGGTGATCAATACACTGTTCAATCTGCATCTTTACTTTAAGCAAAATAGTGAGTATGATAATTTTGAACAATCAAGCACAATTGAGTGGGCAAAGCAAAATGATTTGTTAACATCGCCAGATATTTGGCTCTTATCAAAACTTCAAAAATTAATCCGTGAAATTACAGAAAAGAATCAGACATGTAAATTCCACGAGGGTGCGAAGGCAATTGATGATTTTATCATAAATAATCTAAGCCAAGTGTACATTCCAATTACTAGAGGAGAATTATGGAATGAAGACGAGGAAAAGAAAAACAGAAGACTGGCAATATATGCAGTACTAGGTGAAGTACTCAAAACTCTAGATATTTTGATTCATCCATTTTGTCCATTTTCTAGTGAGCATCTATATCAAACAGTGTTTGAGGGAAAACAAAGCATTCTACTTGATTCATGGCCTCAATACCAAGAATCACTTGTTAATCAAGAGATTGAAGAGTCATTTGGTATTATGAAAGATGTTGTATCTGTATCATCAGCTGCAAAAATGAAAGGAAAACTAAAGAGAAGGTGGCCTCTAAACGAAGTACAAATTTGTGTAAGAAAAGATCAAAAAAGTAAACTTGAATCATTATCAGATTTGTTACAATCTCAATTAAACGTAGAAAAATTCAATATTTTTGAAACACAAAAAGAATCAGGATTAGAACAACTTTTAGAATTAAAACAGTTAGGATTGCCTGTTAAAGCAATAGTTGAATTAGAAAGAAAAAGAATTGGGCCTAAAGCAAAACAACACATGGGAAAACTAGTTACAACATTTAATGAAACCAATCCTGAAGAAATTATTTCATCATTACAAAAAGATGGTAAATATAATTTTGATATTGATGGAGAAACTATCTCACTTGACAATGAAGACTTCATTATAGATTTTGATGCAAGTGAAAACTTTGCAGCAGCAAAAAGAGACAACTATATCGTGTTTATCTCAACATCACGAAACAAAGACTTGGTGGCAAAGGGGCTAGTAAAAGATGTTGCAAGAAGGCTGCAAACTCTTAGAAAAGAGAGAGGATACAATCCAACTGATGTTTTAGGTGTTGCATCTATTCTTGATTTAGATGATGAATCACTTGAAATGGTAAAAGAAAGAGCAGAAGAGTTGGCATTTTTAGTTAGAGTAAAACAGGTGAATTTTTCGGAATCTTGTAAAGAATACAAAGAAGATGATATTGATGGACAAAAAATCAGAATCTCAGTAGAATAGATTTTGAGAATTAGTGTAATATTTTTATTAGAATCATAATTTGCAAGAATAATGTCCGAATCAAGTAAACCAAATGTTGTTGGAATTAATATTCTAAAACAAAATGGTCTTGATGTTGATGAACTACTAAAACAGTTAATCAGCAATGCTGCAGTTGAATTTACAGCATACTACTACTTTACCAACCTCAGAGCACATTGTACAGGCATGAAAGGAGAGGGACTCAAAGGAATTATTGAGGATGCAAGGTTAGAAGATCTTAGTCATTTTGAGTCTTGTCTTGAGAGAATCTATCAGTTAGGAGGTACTCTTCCAAATGATGCAACTGAGTTTATCAAGATGTCAGGTTGTGAATTCTTACAGCTTCCAGCAAATCCAACAGATCACAAAGAAATCCTAGAAAAATGTCTCAAAGCAGAACAAGGTGCAATTGTTAACTGGGATAAAATTTGTAAAATGACGCTGGGCAAAGATCCTGCAACATATGACATTGCAAAAGATATCTTAGCAGAAGAGATTGAACATGAGTCATGGTTCCTAGAACTAATCTATGGAAGACCATCAGGACACATGAGAAGAAAGCATTCGGGTGAAAGGCCACATACTAGAAAGCACTCTCGAGCACTAGATATGGCATAAATGCCAAATCATTTTCTTTTTGACTTTGGTTACTTTATTGACGACAAATAGTGAATATGCGTTGTTTTATCACGGTTAAATAGAAAAACTACGTATAAAGAATATGGTTAAGCAGATTAGCCTTGATGCTTGGCAGATTCAGCATTTATCAGATTTGTTAGAAAAAGGTTCAAACATTGTTGCAAAGACAAACAAACCTATTGTTCTGTACAGACAAACTCTAGAAGAAGAAGAAGAATCTTATGAAGAAATTGTGTGTACACTTACCAAAGGATATGTCATTGAGCAGTTAATTACATCAGGAGGAATTTTAGTTCCAAGCATTCATCAACAAATAGTATTTACAATTCAAGATTATCCTCAAGAATTATTGAGAAAAAGCCAGGATCGCTTTTTAGAGATGATTGATTTTCTTGAGGAACAGCTGAGACAATATCATAATTAATAAAGACCGTGAAGGTCAGAATTTTTGCATGCGTTTACTAGAGTTTCAAGCAAAGGAATTATTTCGAGAATATGGAATTAATCTTCTCGATAGCAAGTCATCTACTAATATAGAGGAAGGAAAAAAGCATGCAAAGGAGTTAGGATACCCATTTGTGATTAAAATTCAGGTTCCCGTAGGAGGAAGGGGAAAGGCAGGAGGAATTCAAACATGCCAAAACGATGATGAATTTGAGCTAAAGTACCCTCAAGTCATGGATTTGGTAATTAAAGGAGAGAAAGCTAGGGCAATTCTGCTTGAAAAGATGGCAGACATCAAAAAAGAGTTGTATCTTTCTATATTTTTGAACCGTTCAAAAAGACACTACACAATCATTGCATCAGCAGAAGGTGGAGTTGAGATCGAATCAGTAAAAAATCAAATCATCAAAGAGATTGGATTAGGAGATGTCTCAGATGAGATTGCAAACGAAGTTGCAAAAGAGATGGGACTAGAAGGAAAGACAGCAGATGGTTTTGTCGATACTTTGAAAAAATTATCAAAGCTTACAATTGAAAAAGAAGCTGAACTTGTAGAGATCAATCCACTTGCAATCATGCAAGACGATTCAGTAATTGCACTTGACGGTAAATTTGTTACAGATGATAATAGTGATTTTCGACATGAAGAATTACGAAAATACCAGGAGATGTCAGAGATAGAAACAAGAGCAGAAAAAAGTGGGTTCTCCTTAGTGGAACTAGATGGGAATATTGCAGTAGTAGGGAATGGTGCAGGACTTGTAATGTCTACACTTGATATGTTATCTGATAGTGGTGGCAAGCCAGCATGTTTTCTTGATGTTGGTGGCGGTGCAACTACAGAATCAGTTTACGAAGCATTAACTTTGATCAGTAAGATAAGTAAAGTAAAAGGAATTCTTGTAAATCTTTATGGCGGAATTGTAAAGACAACAGTAGTAGCTGAAGCATTTCTTAAAGCATATGAAAATAATTTGATTGACTTGCCAGTGTTTTCAAGACTGAAAGGAACTGAATCAGAAAAGGCAAAAGAGATGCTTCGAGGTTCTAAAACCAAGATATTTGATTCAGTGGAAGAAGCAATCAATGCAGCAGTAATGGGAGTAAAAAAATAATGGATATCTTTGAACTGCTCAAAGGAAATCCAGAAGATTCTGATTATATGAAAAAAGGAGTTATCGTTCAGGGAATTACTGGAGCATACGGCTCCATTCATGCAAGGCATATGATTATAGATGGAACTAACATAATTGCAGGAGTGACCCCGGGCAAGGGAGGTCAGAAATTTGAAGATACAATTCCAATCTATGATACAATGCAAGAGGCAGTAGATGCTACAAATGCAAAAATTTCAATTATCTTTGTTCCAGCAAAATTCTTTCTCGCTGCTGCAAAAGATGCACTTGAAGCCGGAATCAAGCTACTAGTTGCAATACCAGAACATGTTCCAATTAGAGATACTATGGCAGTATTAGAATTAGCAAAAGAGAAAGGAGCTACAGTAATTGGACCAAACACTCCAGGAATAATGATCCCAGAACTAATCAAGATCGGAATCATGCCAGTAACTCCTTTCAAGGCAGGGAAGATTGCTGTTCTATCAAAGAGTGGAACTTTGCTCTATGAAATTTCAGATGCACTAACCACTGCAGGATTTGGACAATCAATTACAATTGGAATTGGAGGAGACCCAGTTAATGGAACAAGGCTCATTGATGCATTTGAAATGGTAAAAGACGTTCCAGACTTGGAGGGACTGGTAGTTGTGGGAGAGATTGGCGGAGACTCGGAAGAAATTTTAGCTCAGAAAATTATTGATTTAGAGTTTAACAAACCAACAGTAGCATACATTGCTGGAAGAGCAGCACCAAAAGAGAAGAGAATGGGACATGCCGGAGCTATAGTAATGGGAACTTATGGTTCTGCAGAATCCAAGATATCCATGTTTAACAAAGCAAACGTTCCAGTAGCAAAGAGACCTGCAGAAGTACCAGTGTTACTAGCAGGAAAGATGCAAAAATCCGATTAGAATAAAAGAGAGAGATTTTGGAGTGAATTAAATGCCAATCACAGACCCCGAGAAGAAACGCATTGCACAACAATCACGTCTTGTTATGAAGATCTGCTTCAAGTGTGGAGCCAGAAATGATATAGATGCCATAAGATGCAGAAAATGCAGAAACCCATATCTTAGACTAAAGAACAGGACTCTCGGCGTTAAGAAATAGAACTAGAAATTCATCAATCTTTGTCTATACTGTGTAATTGCTGATTTTATTTCTGAACTGTATTGTGTTGTGAAGGATTTTGCAGCTTCAGGATTTTCTAATTCCTCAAGGGATAGTTGAATGTCTTCAGGTAGTTGTTCATTCATTTGGAACAAAACTTTGGCTGCAGAGACATATTGTCCAAGATTTTCTGCGTATTCAAATGCCAAGTTCATTTTATCAATCAAGGCATCAAATTCCTGTAGTGACATGGTGTATGTTTTGAAAATTAGTACAAAAGGGGATGGTAATTACGAAATATCTGAAAATCCAAAGATAGAAAAGCTTGTACTTTTGTAAGTTCGTTGGACTGGTCGTCTAGTTTGGTTTGGATGACGCACTCACACTGCGTAAGGAGAAATCCCGCAAAGGTCGTGGGTTCAAATCCCATCCGGTCCATATATCATGAGGGGCTTAAATCTGGTTCAAACATAAAGGGTGGAATGCTCGAAATTGATCTACAAAAGATTACAACTGATGGGGTTCCATACGAAAAGTTCCTTGATGGCATAAAAGACCCTGGAACAAAGAGGCACTATGTCAAAAACCTCGAGAGGTTTCTAAGGGAGGTACCGCAAGAACTTTACGAACAGCTAGGATGCGCGGTCCCAGACGGAACATTAGAGTCCAGTGCAGAATGCTTTGTCAAGCTCTGTGAGAAAAACCCAAAGGCTGGCACAAACATCATTGCAGAATACATCAAGCACTTTAACGGACTAGTAAGACAGGGAGAGATTAGTCCCAACACCGTCCCAAACTATCCAAAACCAATCAAGGTGCTACTTGATACAAACGATGTTGCCATACACTGGAAGCGGCTTTACCATTTGTATCCAAGGCCCGTAAACTCACAGGACAGGGCATACACAAGAGAAGAACTACAAAAGATGATGATTGCAGCACATGACATTACAGACAAGGTAATAATTACAATGTTCTCATCGGCCGGATTCAGACTGGAGTCATGGAGTTATTTTACGTGGCGTGATGTGATATTTTTCAGAGATGAGGAGGAACAGTTCAAGGGCGGCGCGTTGCTGGTGTATTGTGGAGACCCTGAAAGCTATTGGACGTTTATCACGCCAGAGGCATGCGAGTATTTGTGGCAGTACCGGGAAAAGTGGAGAAATGATCTCCACTCTTATCCGGAACCAGACTTTCCACTGCTAAGGGTCACCGACCGTCTTGAAGTAAGAAGGCTGGAACAAAAGGGTGTAAGAAAGAGAGTGGAGAACATGGCAAAAGATGCAGGACTCAGGCCGCCTTTGCCACCGGGAAAAAAGAGGTACTCTGTAAAGCTTGATCACGGGTTTCGAAAATATTTTAACACAATGATGAGACGTGCCAAGGTAAACTACCTGGACAAAGAGGACATGATGGGGCACAAGGTGGGCCTTGAGAAAAACTATGAAAGATATGTAGAAGAAGACTTTGAGCGGTTCTCTGAGTATCAAAAGGCCATTGCTTTTCTTACCATATCTGATGAACAACGCCTCAAAAAAGAGGCAAAAGACGCCCAAGAAAAGATACGGCAGGCCAAGGTAATCCAGTCTTCTGAGAATGCAAAGTTGATGCAGGAGGTAAGCGAGTTTAAAGATTTGGCAAAAAAGATTCAAGATACCGGCATCATGGAGATTCTCAAAAACATCAGCGCATGCGATATCTGCTCTTCTTCATATGTTGGGGAGCATTGTCCAAAGTGTGAATGATGGTTTACGGGCCTGGTTCCTGTTCATGCCGTTGATCATTTTTTCATACCGGATTAGAAATTCCTGTATGAGATCAAAGGTCTTTTTTGACATCATTACTATGTCATCCATGTTGTATGACATGGGGTATTTTAAAAGGTCATTGTGCCATTTGTTCAGAATTCTAGTCTGCGAGGCTTGATATTTTTAATCATCTCTCTTGCAAGTTCTTCAAATAATGACAGTCCTGTATTCTCAGACATGATACCCAATATGTCCCCAAATAAAAGGCTCAAAATCTCATCAAAGGCATCATGTTACTTTTCTGCATAAAGAAATTTAAAAACACGAGTTAAGGACGCGAAATTTTTCCTTCTCTTTGACTATTGGTGCTTTTGGATTTTTCGAATATTCTACCAATCCATCCAAGCTTGACTGCAGAACTGATTTGATGTCATTCTGACACGGCAGCAGAAAGAGTACCTGCAAAATGGCAAACTGCACAGGTTCTCCCATACGAAATCGTCTCTTATCCTACTGCGGGCCATTCTCAGTGTGCTTTGCTGAATCAGGGCATTTCTGATTTGCATTGCATCTTCTTATAGTGGAGATTCATCTTTGATATATTCTCGTAACTCTTGAAATTTCTTTTACTACCTTTTTAATATCTGGTTCTTGTTCTTCAGCTTGTATATTCCCAATACCTCCAATCAGTGTAGCACATATTGTGAAAATACTGGCAATTTGTATTTTTGATGTTTTTTCCATTATTGACATTTCTAGAATCATATTGATTAAACGTCTAACGATCAGAATTTTGATCACAAAATCGTAATAAAATCATGTTTGGCTTTCATACCAATTATCCTTCTCATAATCCCAAATATTCTCTTCCAGTGTAATAATAGGACCATAACGCCAAATCTGTACACAAATATCATCTATACTAAGACTAAACTGATTACAAACATTCCCAATAATTGGAAACGACAAATATATTGAAACAAATACAACAATTAACAAAATAATATTTTTCTTCTTTTTAAAAAATAAAAGAGAAGAGTTAGATTCCAAGTCCAATAGTGCTGTATAACGTGTGTCCAGCACCAGAAGCCCAAGGAGCACAAACATAATGGCCTTTAGATTGGTAATTACTATACCACGAATAAGTGCGTTCCTTATGACAATTTGTGATCCAATCATCATCTTCATCTTGTACTTTGTTAATTGCATTTAGCGTATGATTTTCTACAATCTTAACGATCTCATTTTTAGAAATATCATAATCCATTTCATCATCTACAAACATGAATAATACTTCATCCAATTTTTCTTCATGTTGATTTTTAGTTTCTATTTCCCTATTTTTTGACATAATCTTGATGTTTTCTGGCATTTAACATATTATAACTATGATCACCCTAACTTAATACCAATCCGTCTAAATGAACGCCTTGTGGAAAATTACAAAATGACACAGATTGAACAGGTGGAGAAGTTACGCACAATGTTTTTATCGATCTGTACCGTACATTACGGTAATAATGAAAAATAAAGAAATAAGCAATACGCATGACCAGGGTGATTCTCCCAGGTGTCCAGAATGCCAGATCGCCTCATTGAACACTCCAAGCATTTTGGTTAGACTTGAGAAGCGAAAAAGGGAGAATATTCCAATCAAGATTTGCCGCAGATGCAAGGTGATGATCTTTAATGGCAGACTTGCCAAAAAAGGCTGGAAGGTATGGACTCTGGACGGATACCAAGAATGGAAATAAAAGATTAGAAACAGTTCTTTTAACCAAAAACCTCATTTTATTTTTATGAGATACGTTTATGCGATACCTGTATTGATTGCATGTGTAACACCTGCCTTTGCATATGATGCAGACGACATTGTTGCATATTATTTAGCAGATATGTGGCATGCAGGAAAGTCAATCATACCGGGAGATTTTTTTACGTATCATGTGTGCGACTCACAATCAGTAGTGCATGAGTGCTACCAGATAAGAATGGATTTTTATGCAGAATTATTTTCTGAAAACAGAAGCTATTGGATAGTTCAAGCAGAAGTCACGGTTGACAATGCAGTTGCACACTACATATTTTTGTTGGATTCAGATACGATGAAGGTTCACACGTTTGCAGGAAGAGATGTCGCACGTTCCATTGAAGAGACGATCTTTTATCTTGCACAGTTTGCATCTCCGCATTCCCCAAAGCATCTAAAGATTGGAGCCGTCTGGGGAGATGTCTCATCGTCCCTGTATAGCGGAGACAAGCTTGTGGTAAGCTTTGAGGACAACATCGAGCTGCAAAACGGCAACACACTTGACGTATCTGCAATACAGTACGGCATCTTTGAGCAAAGCACATTTATGATATCGCAAGACGTTGCATTTCCAATCACTGCAATTGCATATAATCCGTTTTGGAACACAGATGATCCGCCGGTAATGTTTACCTTTGAGCTGCTAGATTATGCAGGTACGACTTTGAATCAAGCAGACAATTCCACATTTTCCGGATCCCCAGAGAAAATTCAGGACCACTGATTGCCCTGTTGTTGCCTACTGTTGGCAACAACAGGGTGATTTATTGCCCTGTTGTTGCCTACTGTTGGCAACAACGGGGTGATCGGTGAGGGTATTTTTTTGCCTTAAATACTCCTCAAATTTGCAATGTTATGAATCCGATTGTGATTTTAGGGGTTTTGGCAGTGGCAGTAGCCTCGATATCCATGATGATCTCCTTTTCTGATGAGCAGGTCAGATATTCAGATACCATGCAAAGGACTGTCGAGATGCAGGCACAACGACTCCAGGAGCAGGCAGCAGTTACAATCCAAGACGGGCAGCTGTGGCTAAAAAACACGGGTCCTGTTCCAATCCACGTCAGGGAGGTCAGAATACTTGATGATTCAGGGTCTGTGATACATACGCAAAAAGCAGAAACTACCATTCTTTCATCGCAGACACAAGCAATACCTGCAGACCTCAGAGTTGCAGATGCGATAACGCAGATCACATCGGGGAGATAGCATGAAGCTGTACGGACTGTTGATTCTTGCATTTTTTGTGCCATGTGCAGCACATGCAGATAGCATCGAGATAGTAACTAGCAGGGGCAACGTCTTTGTGTTAGATGGCACAGATGCATTAAACGAAAGCAATGACGGTGCAGGCAACGGCACATCAATGCTAGATGGAATAGGAATAAACTCCAGACTCGTACATGAGGATTACACCGGCAAAGTAATACACGCAACAGGACTGCTTGGCAAAGAACAGTCCATCAAACCATACAATACAATGCATCCGCAAACAAAATTTGTAACTGCCGTACTTGACACAGAACTTTCCAGACTTGCAGAGATACCAGAGTTTTACCATGGCTATGATATGGAAAACGTCGGCAGAGACGGCGGGGTTTTGTCAAGGGTCTCATCAAATGATCATCCCAACATACTTGGATATACGGACTCTAGAGAAATAAATGGCAACGCACAAGTTGATCTGTATGATAAAATTCTCATCGGAGGCAAGGGAAGAACCGTACTGCACCTAGATGATCATAACGCAGAAGAGATGGTACTGACCGGAAAGCTCAGCCAGGGCACTACAATCCGGTTAGTAGAGTCCCCGTACAATCTGATTACAATTACACATGATGCAACACGCGGGTTTTTGATAAATCATTGCACATGCAACCCAGCAACTACTGGTCTGGCCTTAGAGGCAGGCTCTGCAGATGATTCTGAGAAATCTGCCACATTCCAATATACACAGAATGCCAGTGCCTCTGTGTACCATGGAAAATGTTGCAAAGGAAGGTACACGGTATCTGGAACCAATACAGTGACAGTAAATGCACCCCTGATAATCCAGCCAGATGCCACTAGCAGATACCATGTTATAGTTGGCGACACTGCAAATCCACAAAATATGAACATCGGGGATATTCTGAGGCCCGGTGCCAAAATCTTTAGAATAAACTACAACAATGTGGGCGATTTTAATCACTGGATATATGACACGCTTCCTGTAAGGGAGATCCATGCGTTTTCTGGAAATTTTGAGACTACAATTACGCTGCCATCAGGGAACGGCAACTATCTGATAATTGATTCAGCAGGCGGGACATCTGAGATCAAAGGAACGGCACTGGGGCAGAGAAATTTCATAGATGTGTCCGGAGTGGCTCCTGATACTGGCTACAGTATAATCCGAGACGGCCACACAATTGCAGCAGGCTTTACCACAAAACAAGGCACGATAAGCATACCTGCGCCGGATTCAGATGTGTCATCTGAGATTGGCGGAGTGCTCCATATACATGACAAATCCATTATGTACAGTGCCGGTTCACCTAGCATTCAGACCGTAATATTTGATCACCACAATGATGCGACACTACACGATACCATACATGACAGAATATTTGCAGAATCCAAGCTAAAAGATACCCTGTACAACGTTCATGCCTATGTCAAGATTCCAGTGATAGGAGATGTAACGATAACTGGAATCAATTTGGATGAGAGGCTGTCTTTGCAGTATCTTGATGGAAACTATACAGATGGACAGAGCATCTTTGTCCCAGTAATTCCAACGTACCAAAGCATTCACATGAGAATCAGCGGTGTGCCAATATCCCTAAACGTAGCAGACGTACTGAGCGGCACGGGACTGTACATTGCAGACTCTGTGTCAGACACGATTACGCAAAGCAATCCAGACGGCTTTATCCACAGTGTACAGTCAACGGCCGGGGCCATAGCATACATGGTTGCCACGCACGACGGAAACGCAAAAGCACATGTGCAGGCAACCATATCTGGGACGTCTGAAATTACAAACACCCGGAAGTATCTGGGCAACCCGCCTCCTCCCCCACCTCCTCGGCCCACAGACCCGCTTACAACATGGATTGAGGTGTACATCAACGGGGAGATCACACCGATAAACGGCAATACTAGAACACAGATATTTTTCAGTGATACGCCAGAGACTGACCACACGGCACAAAGTCACAGTACGTCAGCTACGCACATTGCGCGATTCTCATATCCTGAAATTACCATAACTGATACGATTTCAGTCCCGGTAAGAGAGGCGGACTTTGTAGAGTTTTATTTTTACAATCAGATATTTGCACAGGGGAGTATTCCGCCTGTGCCTTCCGGATTTACTGAATATCAAAGGAGCGGTACGGCCTCTGCCACTGCTGTTTTGCGATATGCCAGCATAAACACAAGCATGTGACATGGGTTGAGGCGTGCAAACCGTCTAGTTTTTCTAGCTGTAGTCATAGAGTAAACCATGAAAGTAAGCTGGGATGAGGAGATCTGCATTCATTCTGGAAAATGCGTAAAGAATCTTCCGTCTGTATTTTCAGTACAGGACGGAAAGTTTGTCATAATCCAGGACGGTGCTCCAGAAGAGCAGATCAGAAAGGTGGTAGATGAGTGCCCATCAAAGGCACTAAGGATAGAATAATCAAGCCTCAGATATTTTTTTTTATGAAAATACTGTGAATTCGTTGGCAGGTGTCTCATACCGAATCAGTTCTTCCCCGCTTAAATCCAAAATTCAAATTCGTATTTAGATGAAAAGCTTGCTGTGTGTAGTCTTTTTGTGTATAGTCTTTTTGGCGTGCGTGGCAGCACCAGCATATGCAGAAGCTGACGTTACACTGTGGGTGCCAGAACACATGATTGTAGGGGAGCAATACGAGGGGGTCGTCATATCAGAGGCAACGCCTCAGGGCTCACTTGTCTTGCTGTCTGCCGGCGATGATGCAATAAACATTCAGGAGAGCGTCTCCATTCTACCCTATCAGAATCATGGAATATTCTCAATTGCTCCAATACATGAGGGAACAGCAGATATCTTTGCAGCAATTGACGGGCAGCTGTACTCTGTATCAACGCAGGTCTATTCTAAAAAAAGCGAAGCATCCGGGCTGCAAATTGTAATTCCTGCAAACAAGACAAAGGCAGATTCAATGCTTGGATATGTGATGCTTGTAGATGAGGGCGGCTCTCCTGCACCTGCAAATGAGAATCTGAGGATAGACATTAGCACGACGCAGGCAATTGATGCCCCAGATACGATTACCATAAGAAACGGTACGACTCTAAAAGCATTTGAGATGGATATAGGCGGGACAGGCCACATAATTGCAAGTGCCGATCAGCTGGATTCGTACAAGACGCACATAGAAAAGATTCAAGATGGGTTCACCCTCAGAATGGCCATAGCTCCGGACATTGCCATGGAGAACTCTTATGCGTTTTACTATGTGTGGTTAGAAAAGGAGCAAAGACCGTTTGTACCGCCGTATGTGGTAGATGCCTTTGTTCATTCTAGCAACACAGACATTGCAAGACTAAACACAAACCCGTACGTTACAGGTTCAGACGGATTTCAGATACATCTAGTAGATGGCGTTGCAAAGGGAATACTGTACACTGGCGACAGGGGATACGCAACAATTACTGCAAGTGCGGAGTTTGGCACGGCACATGATACTATATTTGTGGGCCCTGCAAAGATTGGCAGTACAGACGACTCTGCAACAATAAAGATTCAGGAGCAAAACTTTGTGATGCGAGATGACACAGAACATGAGCCAAACATCATACTATCCTGGATATACCCTGATGTTACATCCGAATCCGCATGGGGGGTAGCTGCCACATACCACATAAACAAGACACAGTCATTGGAGCTGTTCATTGATGATGTCGGAAAGATGGACGGCGCAATATCCCAAGGCGCCACAATCACCCCTGCAAGCTCACATGGTACTGTCTATGTCTCCTCTTCAGACGGACTAGAACACGACGGTGTCTATCTTTTAGAGCAGCAGCACATAACAAAGACCAACGCAATAGAGTTTGAGATCACAGGGGATCATGGGACTCATGAGATTCAGATATCAGGTAAGGGTCTAGAGTCAGGTAATGCCAGAGTGGAAATTGCTCCGCAACACACAGAAGAGTTTGGGCTGGACATTACCGTACTTGCTGCAACTGCGCACACAAAACAAGATGTTGCCATAGTCAGCATAACAGACAAAAGCGGCACCATGATTGATGCGCAAGACGTCTTTGGAAGGGACGTAGAGTTTTTGATATACTCTGAATCTGCCAGACTGTCTGGTGTTATACAGCCCACACATTCGGGTTCGGCAACAATTGGCGGCGTACTGTCTAAAACAGATGCCATCACTGCAACAATGGACGGCATAGATTCTGCCAGTGCAGATATCTTGCCTGCAAAGATTGCCACGTCAATAGAGCTGCTTGCACCAGAACAGGTTCACATCCAAGAGTGGTTCCCGTTTGCCGTACATGCAGTGGATTCCTTTGGAGTGCCACTGTACAAAGCCACACACTGGAAGATCTCCTCCCCTCTTGGAGTCACAATACGGGACGGACACATGCTGCTGAAGAATTCCGGTGATGCGCAGGCCACGATAATCTCGGATGTGGGGGCATCAGAGCTGGAACTATCTGGGTTTGCAAATACTATGAGTGTTAGCCTGGACATTGAAAAGACGGATTTGAGATTAGGCCAGCAGACAGTGCTGAAGGCTCTCAACTCTGTTAATGCAAGCTATACGCTAATCACGGATCATCCATACGAGCATACTGCACACGATACGTTTGTAATAACGCCTGATGCAGAAGATGAATCATCAACAATTACCGTACTTGCAACAAGGGACGGCTATGAGACAGTATCGATATCAGAAACCATATCTGTAAAAAAAATATTCTCAATTGATGTTACAATACATGATGCAGAGGGAAAAAGACTAGCCATGCCGTTTGATGTTACAGTAGGTAGCAATGCAATTGAAGCTGTATCGCCGTACTATTCAGAGTTTAGGCCAGACAATATCGAGATTGCGTTTTCTAAAAAAACGACTGCGCACAGCAGGGGATATGCATTTGAAAAGATGACTGTAAACGGTGAGAAGATCAAGGGGAATTATCTTCACATGACACCAACGCAGGATGTAAGGATATCAGCATCGTACAACGAGGAGATTCTAATTGACGTGATTGACGGGCAGGGCTCTGGCGTGTATAAGATTGGCGATACAGTCAAAATATCTGCACCAGACAAATACAAGGTCTTGTTTTTGATTCGTGACGTGTTTGATCACTGGGAGGGAATTGATGCGGCAGATTCACCTGCAGTGTCTTTTGTTGCAAGTAGGGATTCACACATTGTTGCAGTGTATAGGGAGGACTATACCTACCTGATGGCACTAGTCACTGTTCCGTTGATTGCAGGCAGTGTCTTTATACTAGTAAAAAACACGTCAGGCGCCAGGTGGCGGATACAAAATATGCTGGAGAAAATTATGGGGTTTATCCCAAATGGAATAAACGCAAAGAGGAGCAAATCTGTGAAAAATCAGTCACAAAAATGAGTTGAGATTTTTTATATTGGTATGCTGTAGTGTGTTTGCCAGAATACTTATCCTCCAGATCTACGGGACTACAGAGGGTACTAGGCAATTGTTTCTGGCAACTCCATTATTCCAACAAATCTCGCTTCATACTTTTTTTTTTTGATATCTTCTCGTAGATCCATTACCTTACAGTCAATCTTGAGATTTTTTTTTTTTTGGTTAAACCATGCAGCTGCATATTGCTAATTCGTATGCCTTTCCCATGGATCATCGGGACTTTTGATGCCAGAACAGATCTCAATTGGTTCCACGCGATACTGGCCCGATTCCATAATATCATATTATCTCAAGTCAGAAATGAAACTTTTCAATAAAATACTGCACATACTGGATTCATTCCAACTAGGCGAGCCGTTTTGGAACACGCTGTTTTGCGCTTGTTGTAAAACTCTATGAACCTGTGAGCCTACAAGCAGTACCTCTAAACAGACCCTGCGGCACATCGTTGTGTCCGCAAGATAAGCGACCAGATCAAAGGAGGAAAGACACGGATAGAGTGACGGTTCGGATTTATGACATGTGTACTTGCGTGGATAATACATTTGAAATCCATGATGGATGGTGTTTCAAAGATAGTGCAGGGCAGATACCTCGTATGTGTTCATTTCGCTTAACTGACATCATACTAAACTATAAAAGGTAAGAAAGTAAAATATTACTACAGGTAAGAAAGATGTCACAAGAACTTGAAATAACAACCATGAGCGAGAAAGGCCAGGTAGTGATACCTCAACTCTTCAGAAAGGAGATGGGGCTGAAGACAAAGACAAGATTTGTCGTGATGCGCAAAGGGGACATCATAGTGATGAAAACGCTTCGTGTTCCTGATGTGAAGAAGGAGTGGGACAGCATATTCAAGAAGATGGACTCAAAGAAGCTGAAAGTCTCAGACAAGGAGATTGTAGGCGAGGTCAAAAAATACAGAAAGGCAAGACGCAAAAAGTAGCACGTCGGAGTTGTTTTAGATATACAGAGTAGTGCTTGACACAAACGTGTTTATCAGTGCAGTAATTCGCAACGGAAAGCCGAGACAACTGTTGAATAAGGCAGTAGAAGATAAAAAATACGTCTTGGTCACTTCTGACGAGATACTCAACGAGACGGCGAAAGTTCTTCGCGGATCAAAGTTCAAGATGGATGAAGGGGAAATATCAAAGATTCTGTTTGCGTTGGTTTCTTCGAGCGATATCAAGATGATCAAGTCAAAGTTCAAAGTCATAGACGATCCTGACGACGACGTGATCGTAAACACTGCATACGACGGAAAGGCAGATTACATCGTTTCAGGGGACGATGACCTTCTTAGAGTGAAGGGGTTCAAGGGAATTCAGATGGTTACGGTTGCCGAGATGCTCAAGAAGTTGTAAGTTAGAAAATAGTTTTTATTAACAACTTAGGCCTAAGAGAAATATGAAAACCGGAATACCATTAGTTGAATCAGTAGGACAATTTATGCACGTAAAGAAGTTGTAGACGATGAAGCAATTCCAAGTACAACAAACGTTGAAGAAATTTACAAGAATACGGATTTGGTTTTTAACACATATCACTTTCCTGAGGATTGGATTGTATGTTCCCCTAACCAGATAAAAGCGGTTTGTGACAATTCTTTGTTTGCTGTTCGGACAAGCGAGGCTGTACTCGGGCGACTTTAGCTTTCCTGACATTCAGATCAGACAGGCCGATTATCTTGTAATAGATTCTACTCATGGCGACCCATGGATAGATGGGCAGACGGACAGAAAATCCATCAAAAATCGCATGTTTGAGTATACCGTAGAACAACTAGATCTGCATAATCAAATAGTAATACAGGCCTCATCTGGAACACTTCAGGAGATAATACGACACTTTGAGGTTGGATATGGCAAAAAGATAGATGATGGTGTGATGTTTGTCATGGATAAAAAACAAGAACAAGTTCTGCGCATGATCTATCAATACGAATCAAATCAGTTTCGGGAGATAGTTGAATACAACTCTCCGGATTTTTGGAATATCCTACACTCCAACAAAAAATGTGTGATATTCCTGTCAAATATGGTGTTAGATGATGAAGTATATCACTGTCATAAGATCATGGTGGACAGATTCAGATTTACAAAAAATGAGCCACCGATAATTCCCTTTGAAGGAGGATGTAGATTTAATCTTGCTGCACACACATCAATTAGAGGAATCTATGACTATATCGAAGCAGTAAATCCAAAATATGTGATTACTGACAACTCCCGCAGTCAATATGCAAAGCAGCTTGCAAAGATGATAGAGCAAAAATTTCCAAACATCAGAACAGAATACAGGCCACCATACAGCCTATGAATCATTGGCTCTACAATACTCTTCATCATACCATCTTCTAAGATCTTTGTATTCATCTGACATTTGTATGGGAAGTGGTGCTATTTTACATCGTTCTCTAGTAGGATGACACGACTCGCCTCTCTTGTATAACCTGTATGCTCCAGGCCCAACACGATACAGCTTTCGATGAACTGCAGACATTGTTGTTGGGGCATTGGCAACACAGTGACTTGAGATGTGAACTGAGATGGTTTTGTAGGATACATTACATAGTTTTTGCTGGATCATTTTGTCTGTTATGAGCTGCTTTGAGAAGACAGTATCCATTCCATGCTCTTTATGTAGTGTAGCAACGGCTATCCAGACAGCTATGGCAGTTGATAGAGTTCCACCTTTTATACCATCTTGGCTTTTCTCATATTTACCGCTGGGGGATTTGTTCAACGACATAACATATCTTGATAATAACTTGGCCATGTGTATCACATTCTCTTCCACATCTTTTTCTCCGTTCCACTGGTAATGGTCTGTTGCAAAAAGTGCAATGTATAGTGAATATTTTGGATCTGGATGCAGACCTGTCTCATTGAGCACTCTTAATTCATCTGGTAAGCGCAGTGGTGTTCTTACATGGCGTCGAATATCCTTCTCTGACAGGTCGGGATGATTCTCAATTACAGATTCTATCGATCTGGACTTGAGATATTCCATAGTCAAGCTGTGTTGCAAAGATTTGTCTAGCTTTCTATTTGCATAATACTGATCAATCATTTGTTGTGCTATTACATCTATACTGTCTGTTGTTTGTACAGATGTCTGTTCAATGTATTCATTTTGTGCGATATCATTTGACTCAATATCATCAACTGGTTCATCATATCGAAACAAGATATCCTTTAGCATTCCATCATGAACAATCTCTTTTTTGGAGACACCGTCTATTCTTATCAGCCTTGTGGTAACGCCGGACATCTCCTCCTGTGAGATATCAAGCAACATCCTGATATCGCTCATGTATGCACCGCTCTGACTGGATTTTACCAGACGTAGCATCTTGTCAATTAGACAATTGAGCCTGTTCATGTATTCTTCATGTGACGGTTCCTGTGCTGTATGAATATTCTGGTTCTGACTGTGTTTTTTATCTGACTCTGATTCGTGCAAAGCATTCTCTGAAAGCCGGTGCAGAAACGCACGGTCAATTCTTGGCGGTTTCTGTTTTAATACATCCAAACCCAGTGTAGATATCTGAAATACTTTTGCCTTCTTTTGCAAGACGCCTGCACGTGTCAGATATGTTTTGGCCCATCCGATCTTATTGTAAAAATAACTTCCTCCAGACGGCTTTTGTATTTTCAGGCTTTTCTGAGTTAGTTTGAAATAGGATGCCAGATAATTAGTTACTTCTGAATAATCTCTTTTATGACTGTCTGATAAAAATTCCAAAAGCGGTAGCATGATATTCTCAAAGGTAGGAAGTGTCGTCTTTGCCTTGTCTCTGTACCATGGATCATAATCCAGCCTGTCTAAGAGATGTTCCCAAGACACAAATTCATCGTCATACTGCGATACTATAAGGCTGGAATTCTCTTCAAACTCTTGCTTTGTTGGAGTATCACCTAGAACGGCACGAACTCGCTCAAGCTCCACGATCATCGATATCTTGTTTGGTGGAGTTGTCGTATATGCAAGGCTGATTATATCCTCAATCGGCATGTTGAATTCCGACTCTATATCATATGTAGACATGGCGTGTTGCATGAGTGCATCCCTGAATTCGTACTCGTCAAACACATCCCTGTCTCTTGGAATGCATCTTGCAATGTACTTTATCATGCGGGCTCGGCGCTTGTTAAAATATGACAGGTCCACACCATCGTCGTTTTTACCGGAGGTTGTCTCATCTGAATTTGCGGATCTCAACTTTGCCTTGCGATCTATGTTTCTTGGATTCTTGCGGACTCTATAGTTGCAACAGTTGCAGAACCATCCGGCCGAGTCAATCCTTGCAGGAGCCCCGTCCTTGAGATGTCCTCCATGATAGTCTATCCATACGTCACATGTCTGGCATCGTCCCTGTCCTGCCTCGTATCTGCCTCCAGAGACGGGCTTTTTTACCCTGAATCTTTTGCAGACTCCCTTGCATATTCTCTTTGACTCCACGACATTACAACTTGATTCTAATATATGAAATAATTCATGCAAAACCTGTATTGATGATATTGACACTATTTATCATGGCAAAGCTAGACACAAATTCATACATGCATCATACCAAGTATGGCACACGACGCTAAAACCCTCATAATACCTGACATCCACACAAAATTCCAGACTGCAGAGTCCATCATAGAAAGGGAATCCCTGGACAAGACTGTATTTCTGGGAGATTACTTTGATGCGTTCTACGAGACGGCCTTGGACACTCACAATACTGCAAGATGGCTTGTCACATCACTAGAACAGCAAGACAGAGTTCACTTGGTTGGAAACCATGATCTGCACTACATGACTGGCAATCCTGCATTTCGCTGCTCTGGATTCTTCGAGTTCAAAAGATACATCATAGGTTCGTATGACATACCATGGACGAAAATGACTTCGTACTGCTATGTTGGCAGCTATCTTTGTACCCATGCAGGAGTAAGCAGGCAGTTCTTTGAGGAATATGGAACTACGAGTCTGAAAGAGTTCATGGCACAGTCAGTTGAGGGTCTAAGACATATTGATGATGTGAATCGTCTGCAAAAATTCTTTCAGGTCGGAATATCGCGCGGTGGTCCGCACAAAAACGGCGGAATCGTATGGTGTGACTATGACGAGTTTACAGACATTCCAGCAATCAGGCAGATATTTGGCCATACCAGAGCACCAGAGGTACGGCAAAACAAATACCACATCTGTCTTGATACCTGTTACTCTCGTAAGATTTGCTATGCTCTATGTCCAGCAAAACAAATACCACATCTGTCTTGATACCGCATTACACCATTATGCCATACATCAAAACGATACAGTGACAGTAATGGAGATCTGACTAAAATTTTAGATAATACAATAACTCTATAAATCTCGTCTGTTTCATATCATCATGCGAGATACCATCGGCGGAAGGCCATACGAGATAAAAAAGGACGGCTCCAAGTTTGTGATTAGTTTTTATCCGCAGGCCAAGAATGCAAAGAATCCAGACGCAGTGCTGTTTAGGCTGACATTGACCAAAGAAGAACTCAAAAAGCTTGCAAAGATTGTAGCGTGAGTGGGCCAGGTTTGGATCGCAAGCAACAACACGATCCTCACGAATACGGCAGGGAATACGATGCTGGAGTAAAGTCAATCCGGCAGCACGGTTCAAAATCCGTAACATATCATCCGAGCATTGGATCCTGCATAGATCTGGCAAAGCCAGACGAAAGGGACACACTTTTTGAAAGACTTACAGATGGTGGACAGCCAGTCTACCTTATCTCTGTCACCAACAACAAGAAGAACTTTGATGAGCACACTAGAAATGAGTATGTCAGGTTTCGCAAACAGGGAGCAGGCGTAATGCTGGGCCAATGGACTGACATTAACGGGATCACATACAGAGATGTCACCATAGCAATCTCCGGGATCGAGCGTGAGAAGGCATTAAAGTATAAACGAAGGTATGGACAACTATCTATAGTGGTGTTGAAAAAGAATGACCCTCCAAGATTCATCTAATCAGACGTTCAAGAACACGTTTGCACCGCATATGGACAACGACTTTTTGAGCGTACACGACGTGATAATGGGCCTGCGAGTGTCGCTGCTTCATCACGGGGATCTGCCGCCGGAGGTGCAAAAGGCTGTTGCCGCCGAGCTCAGGAGGCAGTCGATACAAAAAGGCGATGTAAACAACACTCCATGAAAATTTCCGTGTCGACTTTCTACTTTATTCTTCAACACTGACTAATCCACCGTGAGGCTAGTTGGCGTTGGCCTCATCAAATGCATTATCTAGCCGGAAATAAACACCAAATTCTTAATTCAACACGAACCAAGAACGATGCAGGATTCAACAGTTGTGGCACGCTGTGACACGCTGTGATCATGATGCTTGTATCAAATCTTTTGCTGTGCTAGCAATGACTACAAAAACAATCAAAACTACAAGAAGAAAAAAAGAAACAAACAGCCGTGACAACTGAGCCTTCTTTTTCCCTCCGCATTACAAATTATTTTAATTCTATATTAATTTTCGAGGTGAATCATGCATGAATTCACGAACACAGTGAGCCAAACAAATAATGGAGTCAAAAGGATACTGTTCTCAATTTGACCATGACAAGTTAAGTAAGATCACAGGCCAATCCTGAAAATTTTTACGTTGTGTCAAAGATTGGAGATGGATTAATCTGTGAATGTAAAGATCATCAGGTTAGAAAAGATGATTGCAAGCACATCAAAATCGTGTTGGAGATAATCCGAAAAAACAAGTGCTATCGTAACAATACATTCAGAATCATGGAACGAAACAAGTTATCATTATGCAAGTATTGTGATTCAGGCAGTATCAAAAAATGAGGTATGAGAAAATCCAAATAAGGTAATAAGCAGAGTTACAAATGTCTTGACTGCAAGAAGCGATTTACTGCCAATTTCGGATTTGAAAAAATGAGATCAAAGGATGTTATCATTACTAGGGCCTTGCAGATGTATTATACTGAAATGTCAGTTAGAGACATTGCAGACTGTTTTGAGCAAAGAAGAGATTGAGGTAAGTTATTGCAGTATTTACAACTGGATTGAAAAATATTCCAAAATGACATCAAGGTATCTTAATGACATTGTGCCTAGAGTTGGTAACTGGTTCAGGGCAGACGAGGCATGGGTAAAAATCAACGGCAAACAATGTGTTATCTCTTTGCCTCAATGGATGATGATTCTAGATTTTGGTTGGCTTCTGATGCTGCAGACAACAAATTTCATCATAATGCAGACAATCTATTGACCATGACTAAAGAGCAAGCTGGCAAGAATCCTAGAAATTTCATAAAAGATTGATTGCCAGCGTACATGAAATCAAGTAAGAAAGTGTTTGGCAATGATACAAACCACGTTAGACACATTCACTTGAAAGGTGACAAGAACAATAACAAAATAGAAAGACTGAACGGTAAAATAAGAGATCGTGAAAAAGTGTTAACTTTTAAGACACTAATCTATATTTAAAGAAAAAATACATACATTTTTTGATCTGCTATACATAATTCAAGTATAAAATATCGTTTTTACAATGTTCTTTTAAAATAAAACAATATATATCTATTAGAACTATTATTTAAAATAAAACGATATAAATTTATTAGAAACGGTTAGTAAAAATAAAGTAATAGAATGAAAAAGGAAACGCGAACTAATATCAAGGGTAGAGTAGCCAGAATACTATTTAATGAGCCCAATGGAACATTGACAAAATATCGAATATCAAAGCTGGCAGATAGTGGATATCCGTGGATTCACAAATTATTAGAAAAACTAGAAAAACAAGGAATAATCCAAAAAACTAGAGTAAGGAATTTCAAATCGTTAATGATGTGGTGGAAACAATGGCAACCAATTCCAGAATATCGAGAATATATGATACAAAGACCATTGGAATTATTAAGAAAAACCAATCTGGAATATGCCCTGACAACATACCAGGCAGACAACAAAATACAAAATTATCTATTTCCATCACGAACTGATATTTACATACATGCATCAGACAAACTACGTTGGCATGAATCGTTAGTGCAAAATGGACTGGTCGGTAAAGGAAATATGAGAATTTTAATTGGTGATGATCATGTATTTTACAAATCATTCAAAGTAGATGATTTAATGCTCGTATCTATACCTCAAATAATATTGGATTTATATAGTGAGAGAGGTGTATGCATTGAAGCAGGAGATATGTTACTAGAAAAGATGGAGAAAGATGCTTTACGAAAATTATGAGACTGACATCTCAAAAAATAATCTAGTTACAGTACTTTCAAAAATAACAAAACCACTTTGCTTGCTGTGTTTCCTAACCTGACTAGTTTATCTGATTAATTTCATCACTCAAGGTTTGGATCAGAACATTTTGTATCATTCCATGAGTAGAAACTGGAAAAAATACAACCAAACACTAGTAAGAAGAGGTGAAATCATGCTGTCTTTTGACGCAATAGACTCATGGACAAAAGAACTCAAAGAAATGAACCGTGGAAAAGAAGGACACCAGTATGTTTATCCTGAATCATTCATGGAAGCACTGGGATACTGCCATGCATATCTGCATCTTCCATATAGACAAACTGAAGGTCTGATAAAATCACATCTCAAATCCAAGACAGAAACACCAACATATTCTGCCATCTGGAAAAGAGTAAACAAGCTTGACATCAAGATGAGCCCAAAGCTGGGAAAAGACATTGTCATTGCAATAGATAGTTCAGGAATCAAGGTTGCAGACAGGGGTGAGTGGATGAGACAGAAATGGCAGAAAAGAAGAGGATTTCTCAAGATTCATGTGGCAGCAGATGTAAAATCAAAACAGATTACAGGTTTGGAAATTACAGATGATCATTCCCATGATTCCAAATCTTTTGTATCACTAGTTGAGCAGTCAAAGCAATTTGGAAATGTGACTAAGACACTAGCTGATGGTGCATATGACACAAAAGATAATTTTTCATATTTGTACCATGGTAACATAATTCCAGGAATCAAGACAAGAAAGAACTCATCAGTTACTACTGATTGCTATCCAAGAAGAAAGGCAGTACTGGCCCAAATTTTCAATTATGATTTGTGGAAGAACAGCGTAAGCTATGGCGATAGGTGGATCGTAGAAGGAGTGTTTTCTGCATTCAAAAGAATGTTTGGAGAGCATGTCACATCGCACAGGAGAGAAAACATGATTCATGAGTTGAAAATGAAGGTCTGTCTGTACAACAAGATGATTGTAATACAGTAGAAAAATCAAAATTGTTTCAAATGGTTAGATGGTGTTAATGATTAGTTGGTGTTGGGAAACAAAGCAAGTCGCGATGGAACCGTACGCCACGACCCTGCCGTGTCTGCCCTTGTATGTGGTGACTATGGGCTGGCCTTCGGGGACCAGTACTTTGTTCCCGATGCCGGGTCGTCTATGAATATGGACTCGTCAAAGACTACGACGACAAAACCCCTCGATTCCAGGCGCGATATGCGCGCCTCTTTGCGTTGTGCTGCCACCTTCTGATTTCGTCTGTCCCTGCCCTGTTTTGTGGACCTGTCTTGCCGTCTTGGCAGACATGCCCAGCCTGCGCATTATCCTCTGGCGCTTGTAATGTGGTATGTTATGCCGTGCATCTTGCGGACACGTTCCCTCAGCTGCGGGGGAGTAATGATGCTGCCTGCCCCGGACATTGTCTCTTCAATGTCTTCGGGCCTGACCTTCGGTGGCCTGCCGCTCTTGGGAAGATCCCGGAGGGTGTCGATGCCGCCCTCCCGGAAGCGTTCCACCCAGAAGGAGACCCAGTTGGGACACTGCATGAGCGAGTCTGCCGCATGCTGGATGCTCTCATTGTTCATGCACACCATGTTTACTGCGGCCATCCTGATCTTGACCCTGGGATCCCTTTCCTTCTTGTACGCCTTCTTCAGGTCTTCGGATTTTACTGCGGGCATTGTAATGCGTAGTGGGACGTGATCAAAATGTGTTGCCGTCTAACATGTTTGATCTCATGAACTTTTGCTCGTCAGTATAGTTTTCCAAGTTCATCTTTGAGAATATAAGAGTCTAGTATCATGCATTACAGATACTAATTTGCATAAGAGCGTGGATTTTAGAATGTCTAAAGAATTAGTAATGAATTATTTTTTTTTTTTTTTGAATATGATATAATTCACAAAAGGGTTCTTACAAATATTGCTTATTTTCTTTGATGTAATACTTCATAAACCACTTCAGAAAATGAATCTCATCATGGTTTAATTGAGATTTCTCTAATGACTTGAAATAAGGCCTTCGGTCTGTACTTTTTATCATCAATAATGGATAATTGTATTTCAGCAAAATATAGTTCATGATGAGTCGTGAAATTCTGCCATTTCCATCTCCAAACGGGTGTATTGATACAAACTTGTAGTGTGCCATACATGCAAACTCTGCAGTATTTTTCTCTCCATCATATTTGTAAAGCCAGTCAAAAAATTCTGTTAATTTTTTTGGAATTTCTGCAACTGGAGTAAAGTCTATTTTCTCATTAGTGGTGACTTCCACCCCGTATGATCTGATGCTTCCTGCCTCTCCTATTTTTGTTTGATCAAAAATCTCCCTGTGCCATTGAAGTATCGTTTTTTTTGTAAGCTTTGGTATTTTTTTTGATGTTACTAGTTTCATGAATAATTCATAGTGCTTTTTTGTCTCTATGGTATCAATCTGTGATTTCTTTGCGGGAGTCACTCCAAATACAAGCAGGTCTTTGGTATCTATTTTTGTGAGGCTGGAACCTTCAATTTTCTGGGTATTGTAAGTAAATGCAATTCCAAAACTCTCAAAATTTTTCAGTTGAATTGACTTTGGTATTTTTTTTAGCTCTTTTTGGTATTTTTTGCCAATTGACTGTATCCTTTCATCCCAGTCCTCACAGTAAAATTGTTTTAGAAACTCCTTTTTGAGAGATTCTATGTTTTTTGGGATTGCCTTGCCCAAATACTTTCTCTTTTCTTTTGCCTGTATGTGATGTTTTAGATAGTAAAACCCTCTTTCTTTTACTATACTTACCATGAATATAATACATATCATAAATAATAAAAAAGTTTAGATTTAAAGAAATTATGATATGTAATACTTTTAGGATTATTCTCCCAACTTTGTTTAATGTCACTCGGATATTTTTGTGAATCATACTTTAATAAAATTCAGACATTATGATTTTTTATTTTATGCCTTAGACATGATAGAGAAACTCAAACTTGTAATTTGAGGTTAAATGTAAATTTGGTTTTATACATATAGAATCAACCCCATTTTTGGCAAAAATAGATGATGTGGATACATAGAAATCAAGAGTAGCAGGATTACAATTACAGAAATAAAGCAGATAACCCTTTGAATTTACATATGGCAAAGAAATCAAGTCATAAGGTGATTCTACAACCTCAAATTGGGAACCTAGAAGCACTACAGACTCTAAAAGCATGGTTTGGTCTGCATAGTCATTTAGCTCTATGATTATCCTGCCACTGCTGCCAGTAATGGAGATGCCGTCTGCAATAGATGCATCGGCATCGCCTGACATTGTTATCTCATCTGCAAAACCTATCTCGTTTGGAAGCAATGATGAAACATCGGTGAGCTTTCCTCCATTGTATTGGTATTTTCCTGCAAAGTCCGGAATGTTTACAACAGTTGGTGTATCGATATTTTCAATTAATGCAGCATATGTTATGTCCGTTGGAACTGACACATATGGTCTTGTGGATGTTGATTCTCCGTTTTGCCTGGTGTGGTAGGAATTATTCTGTGAGAGTCATAGACTGTTGCACCTAGTGGAAAAGGAATGTCTTTTGAAATTAGAACTGATGTTTGTTCAAGTATGACAAATCCTATATCATATACTGAAATCTGCTCGTCAAGTATTGTAGTAGTTGTTTTCGCTCTGACTGTCATCTCAGGATCTGGCGTAGCGTAGAATTCCATAGCTCCCCAACTGTTGCCAATTTTTAGGTGTTTTTTTTTGTTTGAGAATTAGCAAAATCCTTCATGTAAAATATTGCATCATGAACTGAATCGGCATACTCTATCGCGGTTCTGTCATAAGTGGTGACGTCAAATGTTGTCTCGTCAATTTGAAATATGGCATATTTTTTTCTCCCACTTCTGTAACAATTTGTGCTTGAACTATCCACATGCCACCAGTGCTGGTCCGTAACAGTGAGACAAACTCTAGTGAAATGTCACAGCAGTGTCCGGATAAAGTTGATTTTGTAAATGATTCAGAATTACATATTTCATAAATGAAATAGTCGCCTTCTGCGAGATTTTTTCCTGACCACCATGATTCTCCTGATATTTGCTTTTTATCTCTGAGACGTTAAATGCAAAAACAGGGGCGATAAAGGTAGAAATCAAACACATTACGGCAATTGCAAATAGTATTCTTTTCAAGTAAATTCAAGAGATGAATCAATTAAAAAGAGACAAAATACACGTTATTGCATTCAAAGTATCCATCTTAAAACTTTTCAAATGTTATTTTGTTATTGCACAGTACATTTAGTACATATTTAATACATTTATTAATTTGCACTGGGCAATACATTTGTGGTATCTATAGTAAAAAGAAAGCGAGGTAACCGTATATTTTACTACCTTCAGCACAAAATACGAAACCAGAAAAGACAAAAGGAAATTTACATTGGTAAAGAGATTCCAGAAAACATTGAACAAATAAAATATAACTTTCTGTTAGGATTTTACAGGGAAGATTGGGTTTCCAAGATGGAACAAGTCCAGAAGAACTACAAAAAAACAAGAACTAAAATTCCAAAGTCTGTACAAAAAAAGGAAATTGAAGAGTTTTCTATTCGATTCACCTATAATACACAAAAAATAGAGGGCTCTACCTTGACCCTACGAGAAACCGCTGATCTTATCATGGATGGAATAACTCCATCAAACAAACCTGCAAGTGATATGATTGAAACCAGGATACATCAAAAACTATTTTTGCAAATCATGCAAAAAAAACAGGACATGTCACTAGGAACAATTTTGTCGTGGCACAAATTACTCTTTGGTGAAACAAAATCAGACATTGCAGGACAGATACGTGACTTTGAAGTGCGCATAGGTGGAAGTAAATTTGTCCCACCAAAATCAGAGGCCGTTCCCGTTTTACTGAAAAGTTTCTTTGTTTGGTATAAGAAAAATAAAAAAGAACTAAATCCTGTAGAACTAGCAGCTCTAGTCCACCTAAAATTTGTGACAATACATCCATTTGGTGACGGAAACGGTAGAATATCAAGACTCATGATGAATTATGTTTTAAATCGATTTGATTATCCAATGTTTGACATAGAGTATACAGATAGAAGATCATACTATACTGCACTTGAAAGATCAAGTGTCAAAAACAACGACATTATATTTTTACAATGGTTCATGAAAAGATATCTCAAGATATTTCGTAATTTTCTTTGAAAAACAGTCACCTGTAACTTGTTGTTGAAGACTAGTTCAAGCAGTTATTGAAGATGAAGTGACAATCTTTCATAATGCGATGACAAAAATGAGATGAATACCACATATTGAAATAAAATGATCCCTCTCTCAGTCATAACGCCTTCGGTGTTCCTCCTGACGTCATTACTCTCATGGAGAGGTCACACAATATTATGAATGACATTTTTAGACAGTGAAAAGATCTTTCTTAAAATCTTCTGTATCTCTTTGAAAACTACATTCTTTACATACTTGCCAGCTTCTGTCTTTCAAAATATTTAGAACAGGATCATATCTTTCAGAGTACATCTTACCTCCACATTTTGGACGCGATATTGGAATATCAATTATCATACATCATACCTTGGGATTTAATTCGACAAGGATTCAGTCTTTGTAAAGTATGGACACATTAGGATTTGTTAATAGTCTTTATCTGAATACCTTTTACTTTTGTAGTAGCTAAATGTTGAAAACCATCAATGATGGGATTACTTTACCATGCTTTGCTACATCACAAGTCATCTTCTAATTCATCATAATCAGAAAATTCATCTGTTTTTTTTGGTGTATTTTTCTTCCTCCATGTTCTCAAAAATACAAAGCCGCCTCTGCCAGCACCAGCTCCAATGATTACAAGTAATATGGTGTAATCATTTTTGTAGATGGGTTTAGTTATTATATCATCATCTGTCTCAAATGTGACTATTGGTGTAGTATATGGTAGATTCTCCCATCCTGCCAGTTTCTTTTTGAACACAAACATATCATCTAAAATATCTTGTGCACTTAGGGTAACTTCAGATCCTTCTTCATATTTTCCACTACCGTCTCCATTCTCAACTGTTATGTCGTAAGTAACAATAACAGGTGCAGGGTTTTTATTATACAGATCATCAGTCATTAGGAAATTGATAAAGAAATGAAAATTGGACTTTTGGTAATTATTGTATTCTTTCTTGTACAGATTCCCTGGATTTATGGATGGAACGACTCACCAGAAAACATAGAACAACAAGCATTCCGCATTATTGGTGCTGTAATATCTGTAGGCTATTCATTGGGTGTTGCAGTATTATTATTATTTCCAATTCTTTATCTTATTCTAAAGAGAAAAAACATTCCTAGAAGACCGTATTTTATTTTGGCAATAGCAGGATCATTGGTATATTTTGGCATCGCCAGCCTAATTTCATTTCTACAATCTTGGATAACAACATCACCTGTAATTGATCATAGTCAACCATACATTTTAGATCAGTTAGTCATATCGTTAATAATACCGATTGTTGAATTATCCATTGGTGGAATACTATTGTGCAGATCCTCAATTATTAGGAAATTGATAAAGAAATGAAAACTAAATACAAATTATCACAGTTATCTTTGTTGACAATTTTTTTCCAAGTACTCATGGGGTTGTTTTCTGCAACAATGTTTTGGTTGGTTATAGGAGCATATGACAAATATGGATTTCTATGGTATCATTTTGGAATGGGCATGATTTGCGTTGGCGGTATCATTGGGTTAATCAAGTATAGAAAAAACATCAAAATGATCATAATAATAATAATTGCAGTAATAGGTGCAGAAATAATTGCAGTTCAGTGGGATACTTGGCGTGTTAACATTTTAAGTTATATTTACAATAATGAATTTGAAGGTTATCCTGAAGTTATTGCATTTTATGATAGATACGAGGATGTCGAAATTTACAGTCCAAATGAAGAATACATACGATATATGCACACTTTTACAAACAATAACGTGATTACATTAAACATACGTCATGGTTTTGATTATTCTGAACATGAAATGACTATTTATTGTGAAGTTGGGAATTATAGTGTGTCTGAAAATATTTTAGATTATTTAAAAAATTATGATTGTCTTGAGGATCAATATCCATGAAAATCAATAATCCGTGTACCAACAACAATACTGCATATACAATAATTCCAAATCCATGACTTCATTCTCAAAAGAATAAAAGATGCAAACACTTTATGAATGTCCTAGATAAATCAACTTGTGGACACCGCAATGACTGAGAATGATGATAATTCAGTTGAATTTAGTGTGGTGCATAAAAGAAGGGATAGATTTGAAAAAAATAATGATCCACATCAATGTAAAACAATTGTAAAAATAGAACCAAAATACATGCAAAAAATTGGAATACAAGAAGGAGACATAGTCAAGATAAGCGGTATCACCAAAAATACTGCTGCAATATGTTTGCCCATGTCTAATTTAGATTTACAGGAAATAGTTGCACACAAAATGGAAGTAGAATTTTTGAACAACCCTGGAAAAAAGATACATCCTCATCCAAAAATCATCATTTATGGACCAGTTTCATGCAATGTAGATGTTTCACGGGAATGGCAGCAAACAATCAAGCTTAGCAAGTTTCCAGAATCACAGATAAGATCAGAAAATATTACAGAGGCAGAACTTGTTACGCTGGCTACCATGAATATAGTTGAAAAAATGATGTCTGGATACCAATCAAATCTGGATTATTCTGAAATCATAGGTTTTATAGTAACTAAGAATGACCGAATCAACATTCCTTTCCAAAAGGAATGGCATGAAAAAAAGCAGAATGAATTACAGAACAAAGAGAATCAAGAACATCCAAACATGGAGAATGATATGCAAAAACGTTCCCGTCCACATACTCCCCCATTTCCAAATTCATTTCAGTCCGCAATACTTGATGTGAAACCTGAAGGAAAACCTTTTTGGACTATCACTGAAAATACAAAATTTGAGTTTAAAGAAGCGGATTTGGTAAAGATCTTTGCTGATTCCTTTGGACTTCCACCAAAAAAACTTGTCAATGTTGTTTCCATATCAAAACAACTCTTTGTAGGAGATACAGAGTTTACAATACCATCATTGGAAGTTTACTCAAACATGATGAGGTTGATTTGGTATTCTCACCAACGCATAAAAATTCCAGAATCTGATTTTACGGATATACATAAAATGCGCCGTATGCATGGAAGGATGCACAATAGTCACCCAATATTACGTATTACATTGGAAGATGATTTAGGAAATCACTATGTCAGTACAAATGAAAGTGAAGGTGGTGGGAGTTCAAGCGGACCAGATCCCGCAACAAGAGAAATTATCTCAGATTCTTCTTGGCATCATATTTTTTCACCAACTTTAGATTCTAATGCAAAAAAAATTACTCTCACCATTGAAGAAGTGCAATGGATAAGGCAAGATAGAGCAATAATGGATGCATTACCTCCGACAAAACCACCACATATGACCCCGATAGAAAATCAGCCGGTTCCAAAGATTGTGATTGCAGAAGGACCATGGACATTCAACATTCCAATCATTAAACATGCAAGTAATTAGCAAATGAGTGTTGAAAAATGAAAACGGTATTTGTCATAATCTTTGTACTGGGAGTTTTAGGATTTCAGGGTATTGATTTTGCCATTCCAAGTGCAGAGATGCATAGTATAAAATCCACTCTCACTCCACCCATAATTACAATCGGCGATGAAACCTTTGGCCAACAATTTTTGCAAACAGGTGAAACCTTGACTGTAAGAGGAGTTTTGATTAATTCTAATAACCAAGAAATTAGAGGATGGCTGTCATTTTTTTCGGAGTCATCAGATACAAGTAACAGATGGGAAATGTTAGCAAGAGAACCGCTAGATGTAGTTTTTAATATTCCAGGAAACTCCGTGATTGAATATTCACTATCTGCAAAAGCTCTTGAAGCAGGAACATATCACATGCATACTCAATTTAATATAGATAAAATAGGTCCAGAATTTGGTCCAGGACAAACAATCATTGTTGAAGGAAATTCTATTACCAAACCCATTGCATTTACCAATACTGCATATGAGTTAATCCCAGTTGTCATTGGAGGCATAATGGTAACTGGAATTATGTTTTATTTTTTGAGAAAAAGAAAATGAAAACCAAACTTTCATCAGATTTAGCAAGATCAGCCTAGTACCATTCTCATCATTGTACAAAATAAGTTCAAACATCATAGAATCAATACAAAAGATTAGAACACTTTATGACAGTCATATTCTCTCGATAGGTGTATCATGAAATATTTTGTAATTTTTCTGATTATGACTGGTTTTTCTGGAATTTTGTTTATGGCTTCTGAATCATATGGATTTCCAAGTGAAGAACATGAAAAACGATTACCAGATAACATGTATTCTTCTGCACGTGGAATTTTAGAATATACTGATGTATCTAGTGATTAGTGCATGTTTCTCTTTACAAATTATTCCGTGAAATTGGTAAATTCTACTAATCATTCTCTTCTTGACTTGGATGGATTTCAACACAATTACTTTGCAGTGATTGGAAATCATAATGATGTTTTATACGAATATTTGCAAATGGAATTACCTTCGAGTTTTGGAGACCCTTCATATCTTATTGACTTGAAAAATCAAGACGGCACAATACATGGCGGATTATTTACTGGTTATGAAAATTTGGCAGTTTTGACAGAAACCACATCTTCTGGATTAAATTCATCTGAATATGATTACCAAAAATTTTTCAAAAACAGTACCAAAGATGTGACTTTTGGTTTCAATGCCTTGGGACCTGGTAATTATAATTTTAATGCAATTTTGTTTAAATCCAATAATTCACCTTGGACTCAAGATGAATCATGTGTAATACATGTAAGTTGGCCTTTTGCAGTAACCAAACAAGGGAATGCAATAACTGAAGATCCTTTAGTTACAATTGGAAAACTAACTGATGTCACTGAAACATTTCCCCCTCTCAAATAATCTAAATTTGGTATACTTCAGGAATCTATTCGCTGCAAATCAGACTTGCATATTATTCTAAAACAATCTCACGATTCTGAAAGTAACCGCATAGCATGTGTTAGTTCAGATACAAAATCAAAATTAATTGAACGAGAATGGGCAATTCAATTTCGTCAAAATGATCTGGGTTGCCATACTAATTGGGATGCCATTTTAACATCAGATATCAATGAAGAAGTGTTAAAAGATATGCTAATAAATGAAATCTCTCAATTTGGTGATGAATATGATATAGACGTTAGAGATATTGAAATTACAAGTACTGATGTCAATAATGTATTACTTAGAATTCAAGGATGTTGGAATTGGCCAGAATCTGATGAACCTGATCTCAAGATGGCCATTACTAATTTACCCATAATTGAAAAGATAAAATGATTTCTAACTTGCAAAAATATTTTTTAAAATATTGAAAGATATTATCAGATACAGATGAAAACAAAAAAAGAGTAGGAATATTCTAAGCGTTCCAATCGCTTTCTGTCGTCTAATTTTGTAGAACAATCAAAAAGGTATCCGCGCTCACAGTGAACACAAACCCCATCCGATCCATTATCTTGTTTTAATTAAAATCAAACTAATTTTGTCAAAAGTTCGGTATGACTGGTATCGTTTCTAAAGCATTCATTTAATTTTGTTTGTAATTCCTGTAAATAGCAATCAATTGAACAGCAACCATTTCGCCCAAATGCAAATGATTTAGTGCATACTTGACAAATTTTCATACCATTATCTCAATTGATTCTATTTCATCTTCAGAACCAAAGCACTTTTTATTCTGCATACATATGTCGCATATTAACCATACTGGTTTGTAAGTTCTGCCTTTAGCAGACTTGTATGTGATCTGAAATCGTGTCTTGTGACCCTCAACGCATATGTTCATATTGACATCTACTTTGTTTGCTGTTTGATTTTCATGACGACATCATTTGTCATTTTGATTAGGTGTTCAATCTCAAGGTCATTGAGATGTTCACGGCCTTTATCATAGGAATGATGAGTCACAAAAGAGACTTTATCATATAGGCTTTCGAGAGCTAAGACAGTGTTCAATATAGTGTCTCTCCTTTTTCCCAAGATAGATCAAATAATGAACCCGTCATGTCTACTAGTACGGTCTTGATGGAGACACACCGGCAGACAGGGCAGGAATCCGCATGATGGGGGATAACAAGTGGAATACAATAATACAGAATCGTGGACTGCAAATTGCGGTAATGAGGATGATAGGATAACAAGTGGAATACAATAATACAGAACACCAGCTCCCGAAACTTGCCATCAAGAATTAACTCCCGTTAAGTTACCAGTTCCCCTTGATCGATATGGTTATTTACCCCCCCCCCCCCCCGTATACAGTCAGTGACACTAAAGAAGAGGGACGGCATTGTTGCGGCGATCCTGATGGCTGCAGCGATAACAGTGGTAGTAGTAGCAGTAGCAGTGACTGCAGGCCATGCGTATGGCCAGTCAGTCAATGATGCTGACGTGGAGATTCTTCCAACACTGAGATACGATGTCGGATATGGTACGATTGCCCATGATCTGTCCCTGGTAACAGAGGATCGTGTTCATCCCACATATCATAATGCCATCAACCTTAGACAACCCGGCAGTGACAATCCCTGGATTGCCGTGTTTCCCGACCCCCTGACCACTGAAGAGGGCGGCAGCCTTGTGGCATCCGGAGATCCCATATTACCATACGACTATCATGATCTTGGCAATCAGGTACCTGCCATAACCTGTGCTACGGATGACTTTGGCCACGACCCCACAATGCTTGCCGAATTTGACTACATCCCCGGTGCTACATATACGGGCATCGATACGTTTGACATTGTCATAAAAGAGTTCACCTATACCGGTAATGCCGGGAATGCGACCTGTACTACTACCGGGGCAACCAAGACCATACCCGTGGAGATTACGGTAGGTGAAAAGCCATCCGTAACGTTCAGGGATGACTTTACAAAGTCCTCCAACAGTTCCGGCGTAGTCGTGCTTGACCGTGATGATGACCTGATTGGTTTGCAACCTCCCGGTGATGGCTTCTTCGACTTCGCGGTTCCATTTCCCTCCTTTGATCTCCCTGTAAGTAATGCAATAGTCGGACTTGACCTTCCTGAGACGACAGATGACGGATCAGTCATAACTCCCGTAACCTTGGAAAATGGTACCAAATATTATGTCATCAGAGGCGTGTTTAGTAATGACTCTTTTTCATACAATGCGACTGCCAGTCTGCCTTACGGTACCGTTGCTGCAAACGGCACTATCGTAGGGTCCCTAAACGAGATTGCATCAAAAACAATTGACGTCACGCTGGATGCCTCTGGCGCTACTGATGCTCCTGTATGCTCAGCTGACATAATATCAGGTGATCTGGACTTTGGCATTCTGGCATATGGCGATACTTCGGTTGCAAAGCCACTTCAAATTAGTAATACTGGCACTGCGTGGATTGATGTGGACATATCTGCAACTGACTGGATGAACAGTCGTGATGAGTCAATCATGGGTGTGGGGCAGACAAGGTACGGTTCTACTAGCGAGGGGGATAGAGAGTCGGTAACCATAACCCCGTTCAACCCTGGTCAAGCAGAGTTTGAGAGTTTGAACGTTCCATACGCGAATAGATTCGTACTGTCTGCAACTGACGCTCATTTTGTAAGCGGTATTCCAGTTCAACATTTTGCTACCGGCTATCTGCAAGTTCAAATTAGTGACATCAGTCAAGACTTTACAGGTCAGCTGAGACAGACCATAACTACGACTGCCAGGTGTGAAAGTTGAAGGTGATAACAAGTGGATTACACTAATTCAAAACTACAATGAGGACATTTATTCTTTATCTCTTTTTGATCTAAGATAAACCTGCAACTAGGACATGTTACAAAATACTGCTTTGGCATTACATTAACACCTTTGAGACTGTTACACTTTACACAATATACTTTGCTAGGCTCCCATTCAGAGATAATATTTAGAATCAAGCCATCTCCTCCAGCATCAACTCCAATTGGAACAGGGACTCCTAATTCTTTTGAGCTTTCTTCAAGATATTTGAAGCAATTTTCTTTAAGATCTTTAACTTTTAGAATTCGGGCAATTAGATCCTCTTCACTTAGCAATGATAATCATCATTTCTCTTTACAACTAACTCAAAAGGGAATATACATATTATTTTTGATAAAATCTTGATATTTTTTGGGTGATTTTGTAACATTTATGAAATTTTTAGAAGAGATGTTAAAATTAGATAATATCATAGAAAAACTATGAAGGCCAGATTTAACGGAAAATGTGTAGAATGTGGTGAGGCAATCAAAGTAGGCAAAGAAATTCTGAAAAACTCTAATGAAAAATGGGTTCACAAGGCATGTTGTGATTTAGAAGAAGAATTGCCATAATTACAAAGTTGGAACAAATTAGTAACAAATTTTTTAAAGGACTTGGAAAAAGGAGGAATAGATGAATATAAAATCAAGTTTAGTTTTGATGGCATCAATTATGACAGTATTTGGCATAATGATGATCCCAGCAGATATTTCTGCAGAATCTAATCAAAACAGCATTACTGTAACTCCAATTAATGAGGAAATAAGTTTGCAAGAGACGGTCACTGCAATGAGCATTCCTGAAGACAACAAACTTCCTTGGGGAGCAGTAGTCGGTGCAGCATCAGATTATGTTGAAAGATATCCAGTAATTATCCAAATGTACAAGGGTGAAGATCCTATTCACTTTTCACAAGTTGATGTAAAAGGAGATGGATCTTATGAATACAAATTCAGAGTACGAAGTCTTGATTCAAACACTGGAGAATTTGTAAATGTCTTTGAAGGGGATTATACTGTTAAAATCTTCAGAGTAATTCCAAATACCAATGATTTAGTATAATCAATAAGGTGTCCCAGATTCTCTTTGTTTTGCCAGAGCTGACACATACCATTCAAACTCATCTAGAAACCTTGAAAATCTTCGCTCATAGTTTTCATCAAGTAGATTGCCATCATCATCAAATGTTTCATGAACTTTAGAGATTGGGAGTTGTGATGGAATGACAGAGGCTCCCATCTCTGCCAATATCTGTCGAAGATGAGTTCCAGTTGTTGGTACCTACGCTAAACCACATGTTTTCCAGCCCATCCCTGCCAATATCTGTCAAAGATGAGTTCCAGCAATAATACCTCCAAAAGGGCCAACAGAATAAGAGATGATAGCTGAAGGTTTGAAGAAATATTCTTCCAAGAAATAATCCAATGTGTTTTTCATTGCAGATGAAATACTGTGATTGTATTCGGGGGTTATTGGAATGTATCCATCAGCTTCTTTGGTGATTTTTTGAAGGTTCTTTAATTTTTCAGGAGGAGAGTCCATCTCTTTGTACATTTTGTCTAATAATAGCAAGTCCAATTCCACAGGATCTACCAGTGAAACTTGGTGTCCTCTATCTTTTAGTTTGCCAACTACCCATTTTGCAACTTTAATTCCATGTCTTTCAGATCTTACGGAACCAACAATTACTACAATTTTTGCCAATAATTATTCATAATAAAACAAGATAAAACATTTTTTCTAAATTCACAAAATTATCATACACTTGATATACTTTTTACAAAAACTAACAATATGCCAAAAGAATGTGATCATTTCTCCCAAGAAAAGGAAGGGATTCCGCCAAACACAAAAAGCTGTGAAGAGTGTGAAAAAGAACATCTCCCAGTAGCTGCACTTGGAATGTGTTTAACATGTGGACATGTTGGTTGCTGTGATTCATCATTGGAAAACATGCAACAAAGCACTTTCAAGATACTGGGCATCCGGTAATGAGAGCAATTCCAGGGAATATTTGGAAGTGGTGCTATATTCATGAGGAGTATTATTGATTTTTTAAAATATCAAAATAGAGTCAGCATGTTTGACTGCGTGGTTCATAGTCTTTGTCGTCCTCATACTTTTTTCGCAATTCGCAAACATCATCAACTATGTCAACAGGTTCAAGGTCGACCTCCGTACTAATCATGATTAACGCATTAGAACCACAAGGTAACGTAATGCGACTTATCTTTGGATATTTTGTCATGGTATAGATTGGCGTACCTATAAGGTCTGCAGCATGCATTCTGTTTTTCCATCTCATGTATCCATGTACCATAGAGTCTTTAGTTTGCTCATCGTCAAAGATTTTTGTAATTCCTTCTTGCATTTTATACCAAATGTTACCATTTACAGTACTATAGACTCCAGCAAATCTCACCTTTGGATTAAGTTTGAGTACTTCGCTGCAAAATTTATTGAAATCCATTAAATTATTTATTATGAAATGATTATTTAAGAATGATCTCGATTCTGTTCTTATTTTTTTGACCTAGTCTTTATTTTTGGTTTAACTAGTTTCTTCTTTTCTGGTTGAGTCACACCTTGTTCTAATTCATATTGTTTTTCTGTAAACTTTCTTCCACTTCCAAAAGAATTGAATTGTCTTCCGTTGCCATGATAAAATTTAGAGAAGAATTCAACGTAAACCAATCTTGCTCCCTGAATACCAGGTTCAAAGACACCGATAATAATATTGAACAGATGTCCTATAACCAGTATAAGGGAACCAATAACGATAAACGGGATTGAAATGTTCAGTGCTTTTAGGAAAATGAAATCTGTAGTATGTGCAAGGATGACTGATGCTAATAATATTCCAATCAATCTAGTATAGGAAAGTATGTGACTCACAATAGATGCCAATTCCATTATGGCTTTAGCGCCTTCGCCAATGAACATTAATGCAATTCCACCAAAAAGTAATCCAAAGTACATGTATGCGATAGGATTGACCTCAATTAGTCTAGGCCACATAGGATTGAGTGCTTCTTGATGTATTAGAGCTAGTCCAACTAGAACAACCCCCCAACCAAATGCTAACCAACCAACTTTACCAATGGCTTCTCTTTTTTCACCCTCTCTTAGACAGTTTAGTATCCCCATAACAAGACCTAATGATACCATTCCAATGCCAATGTATCCAGAGTATAGCAAAAGACTGCCTGCTCTTTCAATTGGATCGAAAAATGCTTGTGAAGGTCTATTCAATACACTACCTGGTTCAGGAAAACCAGTAACTCCTACACTAGCTAGAGCATCAAATACGTAACCGTTAGCATGGAATCCAAAGTAAAGATCAAAGATTACCCCAAAAATTATACCAGCAATACAACCTGGAATCATTGCCTTTGCTAATTTTAACATCTGTCTTTTTTTCAATATTAACAATGCAAAACTTCGCAGTTGTTTCGGCATTATGTTAAGATTACGTTTTCCTTTTTCAATACGTCTAATCACCCATAAACAAACAAGAAGAATAAAAACACAATAACCTACGTCGCCTATCATAATTCCATAAAATATAGGAAAGACAATTGCAAAAATTATAGTTGGATCAAATTCTCTGCCTTGTGGTAGTGAATAGAATCTTATGAACGCCTCATACAATCTGAAATATCTTTTTGGATTATTCTGTAAGGTGGGAGGTTTCTCTTTTGTTTCTAATTTGTAAACAGTTGTGCCAGAAGTATGTTTTTTCAATGTTGTTTCAATTTGGTTAATTTTTGACTTTGGAACCCAACCTTCTAATGCAAAAGCATCATCAGTCACGCCTAGATTTGAAATTACTTCGAGTTTTTTGTTTTCAATCGCTAATTGCTCTCGGACTACAACCAAATTAGCATAGTGTTCCTCTGAAATTTTGGTTAGTTCTTCATTGATATTTTTAAGTTTTTGTTTAAGTTCCTCAAGATTAGTTTTTTGTTTTGTTATAATGTCAGTTGGTTTTCCATCAAGATTTGGGACTACTTCAATTTTGACATTATGTGTTTGAATAATATTGGCAAAAGCATCAGATGGAATACTTTTAAAAACAACAAGCACAAGTTGTGTAACTTTTTTTTCTTGTTTTGAATAAAGGAAGATATCTTGTTTATATTCTTGCAGAACTTTGTTAAATTCTTCAAATTTTTCTGATTCAATTCTGCCAAAATAAGAATTTGCAGATAATAATTGGAGAATTTTTAAATCTTCAGGAAAAAAAACAAATTCTTCCAATAGTTTGATTTTATTTTCCGTGTCTTTTATTTCTGTTAGTAAAGATTCTTTTTTCTTTTCAATAGTTGAAACTTTGTCATCGATATCAATTGAACTGGCTATTTGCAAAAGTTCATCTATCGATGCAAAACGTTTACGAAGTTTTACGGGAATTGTGGGAAGAGTAGTCAATAATGCCTTTACTCGCAAAAGTTGAGTCGAAACATTTCTTGTTAATTCCTCATCACGTTCGTTTCTTAACAATGTAGAAACATCTTTTGATAATGGTTCTAGTTGGATAACATTCAGATCGTGTAATATGGAAATAGCAGATTGTCGATTTTTTCTTAAACCTAAAATTGCTATCAAAGCCATTTGAACAGGCTTCATCACCATTATTCTACTCCTTTTAGCAAAATATCTATGATTTCTTTGGTGTTTTGAGGCGTAATTTGAGAAGAGATGTTTTCAGCTTTGGTCTTTGCTTCTGCAATTGTTTTCTCTGTTTCAGCAGTAGCCTTTTTTCTTGACTGTTCCATGCTTGATTCTACAAGTTTTTCACCTTCAGCCTTTGCTGATGTAATGGCGTTTTTTAAATCTGGATCGAACTGAAAAATTTTTTCAGATATATTCTTTCTATGATTATCAATTTCTTTCTGGACATTTTCCTCAACCTCTTTGATCTTCTTGAGAGAGTTGATGTATTGTTCTTGATTATCAGACATGATCATACACCCATAAGTTCTTTGGCAAAGTACAAAATGGCAAAAATTGCGATGACGATATTAGCTCTCATAATTACTCGTTTTATAAAATAGAATTTTTTTTGTTGAGGATTTTTAAAATTAGTTTGCAACTATGTCTGCCTCCTTTTTAGCTTGCTCTTCTCTTTCACTAATCTTTCGCTTAACAGTCTTTAACATAGCAAATGTTTCGCGTTCAATTTCTCCCAATCTAAATAGAATAAATTTAACGGCTTCTTCCAATCTTGGAATAAAGACATTTTCAATTGCATTTGCCTTACGTTTTGTTTTCTCTATTTCATTGAGAAGTTTTCGTAAAGTTGTCTCTTTCTCTGCAACATCTAACACTATCTTATGAACTTCTTGAAATGCCTTCATAGCTTCGCTAATTGAAATTGGGATTTCTAACAAATATTCTGTAAGAGCTTGTTCCCTAGTTCCGCCTTCCAGTCTTGGAATTTTAACTCCCATCACGTTTTTTGGTGTTATGAGCAGTTTCTTTAGTTGTGGAATTTTCATTGCCTCATTTTCTAGCCTCATCTCACCATCAAGCATTTCTGCCATTCGAATACTTTGGTAGCCTTTGACAAGTTCCGAGTTTAGCTCGCCTCTCAATTTAGCGGATGACTTGCTAATGTTGAAAAATTCTAAAATCAGTGCTTGACGTTTAAGTTTTAAAAGTTTCAATCCTTTTTGGGCAATTTTTATTCGCTTTTTTGCACGCAAGTATTCAAGGCGTGTAGGACGAATATCAGAACCAATTGTCAACCCATATCACCTACTTTGATTTTGTTGTATCACCAGTACTAGTCTTCTTTGCATATTTTGCAATAAATTCAGGTTTAATACGAGTCAGTTCTGTTTCTGAAAGACCGGATAATAGATCCCAACCAATTGAAAGTGTTTGTTCAATAGAACGATTTTCATCTAAACCTTGGTTAACAAACTTTTGTTCAAAGTTATTTGCCACGTCAAGGAATTTTCTATCTAAATCACTTAGGGCGCCCTCACCAACTATAGCAGCTAATGCTCTTGCATCTTTTCCTTGTGCATATGCAGAATAAAGTTGATCTGCAAGTTGTCTATGATCTTCTCTTGTTCTTCCTTCACCAATTCCCGAATTCATTAAACGCGATAAACTTGTTAGAACGTCAACCGGAGGTTGAATGTTTCCTCTATGTAACTCTCTACTCATTACAATTTGACCTTCAGTAATGTAACCTGTAAGATCAGGGATTGGATGTGTAATATCATCAGCCGGCATAGTAAGAATTGGTAATTGTGTCACCGAACCACTTCTGCCTTTAATTTTTCCTGCACGTTCAAATATTGAAGACAAGTCAGTGTAAAGATATCCAGGATAGCCTCTTCTTCCGGGAACCTCTTCTCGTGCTGCAGATATTTCTCTTAATGCTTCACAATAATTTGTCATATCTGTCATAATAACTAGAACATGCATTCCACGTTCGTAGGCAAGATATTCTGCAGTAGTTAATGCAAGTCTAGGGGTAAGGATACGTTCCATAGAAGGATCAGAAGACAGGTTAAGAAACAAAGCAGTTCTTTCTAATGATCCGCTTTCTTCAAATTGTTTAATGAAAAAGTTAGATTCCTCACTTGTGATTCCAATTGCTGCAAAAACAACAGAGAATTTTTCTTCAGTTCCAAGAACTTGTGCTTGTCTTGCTATTTGGGATGCAAGCAAGTTATGTGGAAGACCAGATGCAGAAAATATTGGTAGTTTTTGACCTCTTACCAACGTATTCATTCCATCAATATTTGATATTCCTGTTTGAATGAATTCGGATGGTTCTTCTCGAGAATATGGATTAATACCTGCGCCTACTAGATCAAACTTTTCTTTTGATACAATCTTTGGACCATTATCTTTTGGATTTCCAAGTCCATCAAATACTCTTCCAAGCATTTCGTCAGAAACTGCTAACTGGGCAGTTTCTCCAAGAAATGTTGTGGAAGTACCAGTAGTGTTTAGACCTAGTGTTGAACCAAATACTTGAACTACAGCTAGTCCCTGACTTGTATCTAAAACTTGACCCTGACGTCTTTCCCCATTGGGCAATTTTATTTCGACCATTTCGCCGTAAGCAGCGTTGTCTACTCCTTTGACAAATATCAAAGGCCCAGCAACTTTGTCAAGTGATTTGAATGAAACATTAGCCATTAATCAGAAACCTCCTTTGAAAGATTATCAAATTCTTGATTCATCTTAGATTGAATGTCATTAACTAACTGTTCTAGTTCTTCTTCTTTTGTCCATTTCATTTTAGGTATCATTCCTCTTGATTCAAGTGAAGATACTTTGGCAGCAGAGACTCCTTTCTTAATTGCATCAGCTTCCATCCTACCAAATTCTAAAATGTATTTTAACATCTTGGATTGTTTCTCAATCGATGTGTAAGTATCAACTTCATCAAATGCACTTTGTTGTAAGTAATCTTCTCGAATTGAACGAGCAGTATCTAAAACACCTTTTTCGGGTTCAGGAAGCGCATCGTATCCAACCAACTGAACAATTTCTTGTAATTCTGATTCTCTCTGTAAGATTTCTAATGCTTCCTTTCTAAGATCAACCCAGTCCTTAGAAACGTTAGATTTGTACCAATCAGACAAATCATTGTCATACAAAGAATAGCTAGTCAACCAGTTGATTGATGGGAAGTGTCTTCGGTTTGCCAAGCCTGCGTCAAGTGCCCAGAAGACACGTGTAACTCTTAGTGTGTTTTGTGAAACTGGTTCTGAAAAATCTCCACCAGGTGGAGAAACTGCACCGATTAAAGATAGAGAACCCTGACGTTGTTCAGGAGAAATAACAATACTTTTTCCACTTCTTTCATAAAATTCTGCTAGTCTCCTACCAAGATATGCAGGATATCCTTCTTCACCAGGCATTTCTTCCAATCTTCCTGAAATTTCTCTTAATGCTTCAGCCCATCTAGAAGTACTATCTGCCATAAGTGCAACACCATAGCCCATATCACGATAATATTCGCCTATTGTAATTCCAGTATAGATACTTGCTTCTCTTGCTGCTACTGGCATGTTACTAGTGTTAGCAACTAGAATGGTTCGGTCCATGAGAGGTCGTTTTGATTTTGGATCTATCAATTTAGGGAATTCAGTTAGAACTTCACACATTTCATTTCCTCTTTCACCACAGCCAATATACACAATTATTTCACTGTCAGCCCATTTTGCAAGCTGTTGTTGAGTTACTGTTTTTCCACTTCCAAAAGGTCCAGGAATTGCAGCAGTTCCGCCTTTAGCAACTGGGAAAAATGTATCAATAACTCGTTGACCGGTAATCAATGGTTCTTCAGGAGGAAGTTTTTTCAGAACTGGTCTTGGTATTCGAACTGTCCACCAACTAGATAACCCAATATCAGTTGTCTTATCGTTTTTTACAGCTGCGACATTATCGTTAACGGTAAATTGTCCTTCGGAAATTTCTACAAGTTCACCAGAAACATCAGGTGGAATCATAATTTTGTGTTTGATCAGTGGGGTTTCCTGAACCTCACCAATTATTTCACCGGGAGAAACTTTATCTCCTTTCTTCTTAATTGGAATAAAATCCCATTTTTTCTTTTGATCTAGAGCTGGAATAATTTTTCCTCTGCTGATAAAGTCTCCACTTTGTTCTCTTAATACATCCAAAGGTCTTTGAATACCATCATAAATTGACTTTAGTAATCCGGGTCCAAGTTGCACAGAAAGTGGTTTGTTTGTATTTACTATTTTTTCTCCAGGTCTTAGGCCTGAAGTGTCCTCATAAACTTGAATTTGGGCAGTATCTCCTTCTAAACGAATGATTTCTCCCACAAGACCCATTTCACCAATACGAACAACGTCAAACATCTGTGCGCCTCCAAGACCCTTACCTACCACAACAGGTCCAGAAATTCTTGAAACTAAAGCATCAACCATATTATCATCAACTTGCCTCTATATTTATTCCCAGTACGCGTTTTGCTAATGCGGCGATTGATTCTTTGTCTTCTTCGGTAGTTTCTTTTAGAGATGGTAAAAATAATACTAATGGTTCAATTGAACCCTCAATTTCTGACAGAAATTTAGATGGAATTTTAGATCGTACTGAGTCACTGGCGATGATTAAACCAAATTCTCCAGAGGAGTATAGTTCTTGAATTTTTTTACTTGCTTCTTCATCATTTACAATAAATGTATCATCTATCCCAATTAGACGATACCCAATTGCGAGTTCACGTTCACCTACAATGGCCAATCTACCTGTTGCATCGGTTTTTTGTTTTGATGTTTGTTCACTCAAGTTAGTAACAGCTCCTTAATCTTATCAATTGAAAGATTGTATCGTTTTCCATATGAAATTCTTTTAAGATTTTCATGTTCATATTCAGCGTTAATGATAAAATAGAAAATAGTACCAATAGAAAGTGCAATATTTTTTAATTTCCTTACATATGTAATATTGATAAATTTTGTAATAGCTACTTCAAAATCAATCAAGTTTTTCGAGGTCTCATACTGTTCTAATGACTCACTTATTTTAAAGAAGGGTTCTATTCTTCCTATGATTTCTGTAACATCTTTAACTTCATAAATTTCAGTTAATTCCTTTGAAGTTATTCGTCCTCCCTCAACAAGATGTCTTGCTAGTACTTCTTTTTCAACGTTGGACTCTTTTGCCTTCAGAAGGTTTAGAATATTTTTCTTGTCTATCTCAGCACGGAATAATTCTCTAATAGGACCTTCATCACCTTGAAAGAATTTTAATGACTCTAGTAACTTTTGATAATATGATTCATGTAAAGCAGACATCATTGGTCCTAGATCACCTGTCTTTTGGAATTCGTCTATGTGTTTCATCAATACCACGCCATAATCATATTTCGTAAGTTTATTAACGACACCACCAACATCTGCTTCGGAAAGTATAATCTTAATTTCATCAAGTGGAATGTTACCAGCCGCAATTCCTGCAGGCACATTACGACTAGAAACCAACAATGACTCTGTTTCTGTGATGGTTCTGCCCATCATTTTAGAAGAAAGAATTAGTTCAATGTTATAGAGATCCCACTTTGCCAAATAAGCCCGAACAACGTTTTTTCCATTATAGGGTGCTGATTCCAAAATAATTCTATTAATTTCAACCAGATGACGGTTAAGTGCCACTTCTAAAAGTTCTGTACCTTGATAGACTGAAGCATATTTTTTAATCTTCTCACCATACCAGGTTGGCTCTAAAAGCTTGATCATCTCATTTACATCGGTTGCCTTTAGAAGGCTTTCCAAAAATTCTGGTTTAAGAAAACTTATGGATATTGACTGTAATCTGCCAAAAGAAGATGAATATGGTGAAGCCCCCATTACAGTATCTTCTCCAAAATTGTAGTTTTAATTTCATCTTCATGAGTTCGCAGTAACTCTTCAAATGTAAGATCCAGTTCCTTTGTGCCATCGTTGTTTTCAGCTACTAATCCACCTAAGATTTGAATCGGGGAACCAATAGTGATATCTTGGCTGCCAAAGACAGCCTTATCTTCTTCCCTACAATGAATTACTATACTATCACCCAATGTATTTTTTGCAGTTTCAGCCATTTTCTGTAATTTTTTGTTATATTCTGAAGTTTGGGCATAGTTACCAAGTTCTTGTTTTATCTTATCAAATGTAGAATCTAGATTTTGGTTGATTGCGTCAAACAAGATCTTCTTTGCTTCTAACTTTCCAGCTTCAACTATTTTTGATGCTTCTTTCTCAGATTTTGTTTTTGCTTCCTTTGAATAATGTTCTTCAAGTTCTTTTATAGTTGTGTTTTTTTTTATTTCAGCTTCTGATTTTTTATCATCGAATTCTTTGTCGAGATCATTGATTTCTTTTTTTTTCCTACTTTCTATTTCATCTAAGAAGATATCTATGCTCATAGTACCTTCCTAGAGTATATCAAGCAATAAGATAATTCCTAAAACGAAGCCAATGATCCAAAGTGTTTCTGGAATTACAAAGAAAAATAGCACTTGACCAAACTTCTCAGGTTTTTCTGCAATAATTCCCATACCGGCAGCACCTATTCCCTGTTGTGCATTTCCAGTACCTATCAAACCACCAGCTATTGCAATGGCAGCAGCTATAGCCAACATGGGTTTCGTCAAATCTGAACCGTCTGACGAGCTTTCTTCTGCAGCAAATGCTGAAGGTGAAACGAATAACAAAAGTGCTAAAATTACACCGAAAGATATGCTAAGAAAAGAAAATTTTCTTTTAAATGGCATGCACATGATCACATTATTCTGTAATATAAAAACATGCTATGGTATCGATGAAGTTGCGAAATTAGGTAATCATACATAAGGATGTATAAAAAGTATGAATATAAAATGTCAGAAACTCAACTTGGGAGATGGGATCTTTCAGAATTGACAAAGAACCCAAAGGGCCCAGCATTTCAAAAACAGATTCAGAAATTAGAATTGCAAGCAAGTAAGTTTGAAAAGATAAAATCAAAACTAGACCCCAAAATGTCTTCCAAAAAATTCATGGATATTCTACACCAAGTTGAAGAAATGTCTGAGAAGATGAGTAAGATTGGCGGATATGCATCATTGTCATACTCTTCAGATACCCAATCAGATGAAGCAACATCCCTAATGACTCAGATGTCAAAACTAGGTTCTGAGATCTCTAACAAGATTTTATTTTTTGATTTATGGTGGAAAACACAAGTAAACAAAAAAAATGCAAAAAGACTCATGAAAGATGCAGGAGAACTCACAGAATATTTGTCACGTAAAAGACTATTTGCAAAATATGCTCTTAGTGAACCTGAAGAGAGAATTATCAACACATTAGATGTTACAGGCATATCTGCACTTGTAAAACTGTATGACAAGATAACTAATGCCTATGAATACAAAATGAAAGTAGGAAATAAAAATAAAACGATGACAAGAGAAGAACTTACAAACTACGTCCGAAGTACAAATCCAAAGATCCGTGAGACCGCCTACAAAACCATTCTTACAAAATATGCCGAAAATAAAGGAGTGGTAGGCGAGATATATCAAAATATTGTTCTTAATTGGAAGGATGAAGGTATCGAAATAAGAGGATACAAAACTCCAATATCAATGAGAAATATTGGAAATGATATTGATGATAAAACTATAGAATCTCTTCTTTCGGTTTGTAAAAAAAATTCCTCAATTTTTCAAAAGTTTTTTGTCCAAAAGGCGAAGATGTTAAAAATGAAAAAGCTGAGAAGATATGATTTGTATGCTCCAGCGGCAGCTAACATCAAGGAAAAAAATTACACATACAATAAATCTATAAAACTAGTTTTTGAATCACTTGGAAAGTTTAGTGAAACACTAGAAGAATTTGCTAGAAAAGTCTTCAATGAGAATCACATTGATTCGTCTGTAAGACAAGGAAAAAGAGAGGGTGCATTTTGCAGTACTCTTACACCAAAAATCACACCATATGTCCTAGTAAACTTTACAGGAAGGTCAAGAGATGTTTTTACTTTAGCTCATGAATTGGGTCATGCAGTGCATAGTCAAGCAGCACAAGATAGATCAATTCTTGTTCAAGACGCTCCATTGCCTTTAGCTGAGACAGCATCTACTTTTTCAGAGTTGTTATTGTATGACAATTTATCTGACAAGATTTCGAATGATGAGAAAAAGATCGCATTATCAGAAAAAATTGATGATTTGTATGCAACAATTCTTAGACAATCATTTTTCACAATCTTTGAAGTCGATGCTCATAAGCAGATTGGAAAAGGAACTACAATGGATGAGATTTCAAAGACATATCTACAAAATCTTAAAGAACAATTTGGGAATTCAGTGAGCCTTTCTGAAGACTTTGCAATAGAGTGGAGTTGTATTCCCCACTTTTATCATACGCCATTTTACTGCTATGCATACTCTTTTGGAAATTTGCTTGCACTATCTCTATTTCAGAGATATAAAAAAGAGGGAAAAGACTTTGTTCCGTCATACATCAACATTCTTGCTGCAGGGGGCTCTAAGAAACCAGAGAAACTCCTCTCAGAATATGGATTTGATATCAGATCTCCAAAGTTTTGGCAAGAAGGTTTTGATTATGTCGATGAGCAAGTTAAAGCACTATCATCATTGAATTAGATTTTATAATAATGGGGCTGACAGTCCAACGCATGGACTGCCAGCTTGTTCCCCGAACGGTTTGAATTCGATGTCATAATCAACCCAAAGATAATCTGATTTAAACGTTTGAAATTATTTCAAGTCCAATTTTTTTGGTTTAATCTTTCTGATTGTGCCAGCTAGAATACCAATTGTAATCCCTAACTGATAAAGAAAATACAAAAGTACCTCAAATGAGCTAGGTGTAAGATCCGTGAGTCTGCTCAGACCAGTTAGAAGTAGGATAAGAGCGCTAAAAAGGAAGACAAATGCTCTGGATATCCCATGAATATTTGTGTATTTTAAAAGAACAAAAGTCATTACAGTAACAGAAATAGCTAGTACAGTTAGAAATCCAGTATTCATTCCAAAAATCAAAAAGATGGAGGAGGCAACTTCGCTTGCACTACCTGCTGATATATTTGAGAGATCAATTTTTTCAGGAGAAGAAAAACGTGGAACACTCAAAATAGCATTTGCCAAAAATATGATAAACAAAGTAATAGACACAGTCTTTACATGATTTTGGAGGCGTGGGAATCTCACAAGAATAGCTCGTCCTAAAATAATTCCTTGAAATATACCAATTCCACAAGCACTCAGAACTGCAATTAATTGAATTATGGGATCTTGGAAAATATCAACAGGAAGTGGGATTAGGGCCATTACTAACTAGATTTTTGCATAAATAACAATATTAGCTAGCAGATAATGCATTTTCGTAAAAAAATAAAAAAAGTTCATCTAATTATACCATTTCAAAATGTGGTTCTGCTAAGTTATGGGGATATAGAATGAAACATGGATCTTCTCTGAATTGAAAAACAACGCTACGAGAGGGATTTAAACCCCCGAACCGCATGGCAGAAGCTTAGGAGGCTCCCCGCATACCGAGCTTGCGTATCGTAGCAAAGATTTGAAAAATTAAAAATAATAAAAATCCACCTTATGCCATGCGGGGTATAAGGCTTCATTTTTTACTGTCTATATTGTGATAGCGAACCACAACGACCAAGACAGAGAGGGACTTAAGCCCATTTTTATTAGTCAAACTACTAAATAAAAAGTTTCTATGCCTAGACGTAATTTTTGTTTAGACTGGCATTTTGGATTACGGTCTTCCACTTGTTATTCCCATCAACTAGAATATCTGCCATCTCAGCTGGTGTCTTTTTGCCTATACCTCCATGCTTCTTTGAGAAATTGTAGAATGTCTGAAATCCTGCAAAGAGTGGACTTCATTTTCTTTATCCCCCTGTATGAGACTTCCCTGTCCCTGATTGTACCGTTCAAACGTTCCACGCGATTATTGTTTTTGTCACCTTTCATGTGAATGTGTCTGACATGTTCAGTGTCTTTCCAAAGTGGATTTTTTGCCTTGTAGTTATTTTTCCATGCCTTTGATTTTATTTTTCATCATTACACATTTCATATCATACTATATTTTTTACCTACATATATACTATACTTTTTGGCTATATGTAGTAAATGATTATATAATGATGAATTTACGGTATCGATATGAGTATGAAAGTAGATGGTGCATATTGGAGACATGAGTGTAACAGATGCAGTGAAATATGGTATAGCAGAAATGAATCACCAAAGAACTGTAACAATAAGAAATGCAATTCCCCATATTGGAATAAGGAACGTGTAAGATGACCTCAAAAGCACGAATCCCCACACCGCCCGCCCCCCCCCCCCGAAATCAAATGGAATCAAAAACCGTACAATCTTCATAAAAGACAATCTGCCTGTTATGAGGGGCATGGAAGATGATTCTGTTGATTTAATCTATCTTGATCCTCCCTTCAACTCAAAGCATAACTATGCGGCACCTATCGGTTCCAAGGCTGCAGGTGCAGAGTTCAGGGACACATGGACCTTGAGTGACATTGATACGTCGTGGTGGGGTGAAATTGCAGAACAGAATTATCCGCTGTATTCAATCATAGGTACGGCTGGAAAAATAGGCGGGGATTCTGCCATGTCGTATCTGATATACATGGCAATCAGGATTTTGGAGATGTACAGGATTCTGAAACCGACAGGTTCGTTGTACCTGCACTGTGATACTACCATGAGTCACTATCTCAAGCTGGTTCTTGATGCAATATTTGGATCTGGATCATTTTGTAATGATATTACATGGAGAAGGACTCCAAACGTCCATAATGACGGAAAGAGATATGGCAAGGTGTCTGATCAAATATTATTTTACACAAAGACAAAAAATTATAACTGGCATGCCGTCTACAAGCCATACTCAGAGAAGGATATTAAAAGATATTTTAGAAACGAGGATGAACGTGGCAGGTATAATTCCATAATGTTAACCGCAGAAAGCCTGGCTGGCGGCGGATATGAATATGAGTACAAAGGACACGTAAGAATATGGAAAAGGCCGTTGGAATCAATGCTTGAATTGGAAAAAAAAGGAAGAATACATATGCCAAAGAGCAAGAACGGCATTCCCAGATACAAGATATATCTTGATGAGGCAAAAGGGATACCATTACAGAATATTTGGACAGATATACAGAATGTTCAAGGTGAAGAAAGACTTGGCTATCCTACCCAAAAACCACTTGCATTGTTGGAAAGAATAATTGAAAGTAGCAGTGGTGTTGGTGAAATTGTATTTGATCCTTTTTATGGGTGTGCCACTGCATGTCTGGCCGCAGAAAGACTGGGCAGACAATGGATAGGGTGTGACATATCAGAACGGGCCTATTCCCTAATCGAGCAAAGACTAAGAAAGGATGCAGGCATTGCCAAATTTATCACAGGAGCAGGGCAGGTCATACATAGAACTGACATACCAAATAGAAAGGGAAACAGATCGAAAAATATCAAACATACCCTATACGGTATACAACAAGGCTGTTGCAACGGATGCAGGTACCACTACCAGTTCAAAGATCTTGAAGTAGACCACATAATGCCAAAGGCAAAGGGAGGCATTGATGACGATGGGAATCTTCAGCTACTTTGCGGTAACTGCAACCGCAGAAAAGGTGGAAAACTTATCATGGCAGAACTTAATGCACTTTTGGTCCAGGAAGGCATGAAGTTCGGCAGGATTGATTCCGAATAGGTACAAAATTCAATTTGGATAATTCATATTCCCATAACTTAGCAGAACCTCATAGTGAAAGAAAGAAAAAAGGAAGCATATTACTGTACCTTGATTTTACCTGCTATTCCATTGTTCCAGTATGAAGTTGGAGAACCATAAGATCCTGAATTGGATAAATTGATTGTTCCCACACTTAGAATGCCAAGTGTTGAGCTAAGATCGCTTTTTAGGTGTGACTCGGCTGTTTCCCAAGCATTAGAATACAGTGTGTGACATGAAGGAGTACAGTTTTCTCTGTGTATAGCACCGACTGACCAGTAGTTGAATCCACCACTGTGTGTGTCCTGACCACCATTGAAGATTCTCAGGTGATATCTGTCTGTAAAGGATCCCTCTTCAAGCGAGAAGTTCTGACTCTGTCAGTGTGTTCTAGCACACGAAGATGTTAGATCCCACCCAGGTCACCGACTTGACACCCTTCGCCAGGTCACCATAACTTGACACCTCCCAAAATAAGAGTAAATTTAATAATTTGATTTCCAGAGTGACAACTTATGCGAAAAAAGGTATTTTTCTTTGCATTAATTGCATTGATTGGAATTTCTACAAATTATGCCTATTCACAAGAACTCGGTCTTGCAACTTTTCAGGAAAATGCACAGATAATTGTAGACAATAGCATCTCACAAAATGTTACAGCGTCAATTACATTACAAAGTACTAACACTCAAGAAATTAGAATTCCTGCAGAATTGGAGCAAAAAATTAGAGAAAACGAGAGAATTAAAGCCATAGTTTTGACTAATCACGACCAATGTGTTCTAGGAGTTGTTGACCAATCATGTATCATGATAAATGTAGAAAGAGATTTTGCAGATAAGGGAATTATTGCAATTCAAGATTCTACAAAAGAGATTGGTGATTTGTACATTGATGAAATTAATCAGGCATTCGACACAGATGCTAAATTTCATTCGGTTTTCATCCACAGTAGTAATCAAATAAATGAAGCACTTGAAACTTCGGGAGTAATTTCAAGTAAGGGCATAATTTCAGCAGTGTACACAATGCCTATGGAAGACACAAATTCAATGTATGAAAAGATTTCAACAATACTTATTCCAAAGATAATTAGAGACGGAGGAGGATTTTATGATGTCGCAAAGGATCTATCATTTGAAGAAAACTCAAAAATGACATTTTCGTTTATCGCATTAGAATCAAAATCACTTTTACAGTTAAAATTATCAGTTGATTACCCAAACAAAGGCACAATAATTTCTGAAATTAGCCCATTAGAATTTCTCAAAGTTGAAAATCTAAAGAGATCAGATTATTTTTCATCAGGACTGTATCCCCTAAATTCAATAATTCAAGTGATAGTATTATCATCTGAGAATACAAATGTTTCAGATGTCAAAGGAAATATTGTCCCTACACAAATCATAGAAAATGAAAAGATTCCTGCAGACATTTCAAAAGAAGGATGGGTTTTTGATCCTGAAGAAGGACAAAGGATTCAAGGTAAATACATTTTTGGTGAAAAAGTATCAGTAAGCAAACAAGAATTAGAATTTTCACTAGGTGGAGAGCAAACTACACAACCTGAAAATGTTGAGTTTGACGAATCAATTGCTGTAGTAATTATAATAACAATAGTGGCAATTGCAGCTGCGATGTTTTATCTTAAAGGATACAAAAAGTAATTACAGTAAGAGTACCGCTGCTGCAAATACAGTTGTCCATTTTCCATCCTTGTTACCTTTAGTTGATTGAGTAATATTATGAGTGTTATAGATCTGGCCTGAAATTTTCCATTGCTGTCTTTTTTCATCCCAGTTTTTGTCAACATCAAATGGAATTCCTAAGGAAGATGCTAGCATTTGTGCTGCAATGTCTTCGGCATAGTCACCTGCTTGGTTTTCGTTTTGACCAAAAGATTCGTATTCGGATAGATAACCATATCTTTTCACATCTTTTGGTTGTGCAAGACCTACTGATGCAGCACACACTCTATGTGGTTCATTAGTTTGATTCTTGGAATAAATTGTGAATAGAATCTGGCCTGGTTTAATTTTTTTTAGACCTTCTTTTCTAGAGATTAATTTAGCATGTGGTGGAAAGATACTTGAAATCAACACAAGATTTGTTCCTGCTATTCCAGCATCTCTAAGAGCATATTCAAAACTTGTCAATCTATCTGCATGAATCCCTTTACCTTTTGTAAGGAATAATTTCTTGGCTACAAAGTCAAACATTTCTGAATTGATGAAAGAATATCATTATTTATACTTTAATTGAGATAGACATTTTTCATAACCGATTTAAAAAATTAGCAAAATCTTGACCTTCTTGCATAATCATCTATCTTTTTTCTTTTTCTTTCTTTTATCAGGGGTGTTTGGAGTTTGTGTTAAAAAGATAAATGTAAAAAATGCACCCAATCCAAAATTAATTACTCCCAATAAAGTAAGAAACACAGTCATTGAAGGAGGAGCAATAAATAATCCCATAACCATTCCCATCGCACCTGTTCCAAAAAACATCATCATCAGAACCTTTACTCTAAGTGGTGGCATGTATTTTATTCTCATAACAGATATCAAAATATGGCATTATTATAAACTGACGGATAATTCGATTAGTTTGAAACAAAAAAGTATTTTAGATAAACCACAGGTAACACTTTAAACCTGAAAAATTTTATTTTATTTTGTGCCAATGTAGCTCAGCCTGGTAGAGCAGCTGATTTGTAATCAGCAGGTCATGGGTTCAGATCCCGTCATTGGCTTTACTTCTTATGTTTAAAGCCCATTCCTCTTTGAAACATAGAAAATTTTAGGAAAAATATGTTTGATTAACGTCAATCATTAAAATAAAGAAGTAATTAATCAAAGTAGATAATGACAAGGATAGCAAAGTCAGTAATTACAGCAGCTGGTCGTGGTAAACGACTATTACCCTATACTAAAGCCGCTCCCAAAGAGATGTTGCCAGTTTATGTAAAAAATGGCAGAAATGATTCTGTGTTGAAACCTCTCCTTCAGATAATCTTTGAATCTGTATTTGATTTTGGAATTAGGGACTTTAGTTTTGTTGTTGGAAGCTCCAAAAGATCGGTAGTAGATTATTTTCTTTCGGATTTTGATAATGAGAAAACTACTGTAGATTTTACAATAAAACAATTTTTCTCCATGGTAAAAAGCAGCAATATTGTTTTTGCACAACAACCATTTCCTTTAGGATTTGGAGATGCAGTATTAAGAGCCAAACCCGTTGTTGAAGATAATAATTTTCTATTACAAGCAGGAGACAATGTGATTCTATCAAAAAAAAATAATCATTTACAACGACTTGAAGAAGCATTCTTCAAGTATGATGCTGACATGGCATTTTTGGTAGCTAAAGTTGATGACCCGAGACCATATGGGGTAGTTGAGGGAAAGCAAAAAGATGACATAATTGAAGTAGAAAATATGGAAGAAAAACCAAAAAAGCCAAAGTCTAATCTTGCTGTTATTGGAACGTATATCTTCAAACCAACAATCTTTGATTTTCTGGAAAAGGTAGAACCTGATAAAAATAACGAGATTCAGCTTTCTGATGCAATGAAAAAAATGATCGAAAACAAAAAGAGTGTGGCTGTACAACTCAATGATGATGAAAAGCGCATAGACTTTGGAAGTGCGGAAAGTTACATTGAATGTCTTAATTTATCCTATGAGTTTTACAATAAAAATTAATTTGGCTTATGAAAAAAATTAGAATTTCAGTAGTTGGTCTTGGCTTTGTAGGACTATCTTTGGCAGTAGTAAATGCGGTGCGTGGTTTTCATACTATCGGTGTGGATATTGATGAGAAAAAAATTCACAATCTAAAGTCTGGCAAACCAGATATCTTTGAGCATAATCTTGAAAAATATCTTAAGAAATCCATCAAATCCAAAAATTTGGAATTTACTACCAATCTGAGAAATGCAATAACGAATAGTGACCTAACCTTCCTTACTGTTGGCACTCCTTCAACAAGTTCGGGAACAATAAATCTTGATTTTATCAAAAAGGCCACAAAACAAATCCATACAATTCTTCAAGAAAAATCTAGTTATCATGTAATAGTAGTAAAAAGTACAGTAGTACCACAAACTACTCAACTAGAGATTCTTCCAATTTTACAAGACCTGATAGACTCTAAAAATGTAGATGTCCTAGTCAATCCGGAATTTCTCAGAGAGGGAAGTGCAATACATGATCTTGAAAACCCTCACCTGATAGTAATAGGGGAGCGCAACAAAAAAAGTGGCCTGTTTTTGGAAAAATACTATCGTTCCTTTTATTCAAAATCATTTGAGATTATTCATACCAATTTTTCTACTGCTGAGATGATAAAATACACAAACAATGCGTTTTTGGCAACAAAGATTAGCTTCATTAACTCGATTGCAAACACATGTCAAAAAATACCAGATGCAGATATAACTACAATAGCTGCTGCAATTGGAAAAGATCCGAGAATTGGTTCTTTGTTTCTCAATGCAGGGCCTGGATTCGGGGGTAGCTGTCTGCCAAAAGATCTCTCGGCATTACTCAAATATTCTGAAAAGTTGGGTAATGCCAATACCCTTCTGCGAGCTGTAAAAAACGTTAATGATTCACAACCTAAAAAAATCATTGAATTGATGAAAGAACTCAAAGCATGTTCTAGTGGAAAGACCGTTTCAATTTTGGGTCTCTCATTTAAGAAAGATACTGATGATATAAGATCTGCTGTGTCCATTAATGTTGTAAAAGAGCTTACTAGGAGAGGTCTCAAAGTTCGAGTTCATGATCCAATGGCCATGAACAATTTTAAGGCTATTTTCAGGAATAGAATAAACTATTGTACTAGCGTCAAAGAGTGTTTGAATAATTCGGATTGCTGCATAATCCTAACCGACTGGGATGAGTACAAAATACTAGTACCTGCCAAATTTGAAAAGAACATGAGTCACCCAAACATTATTGATGCAAGGAGAGTTTTGAATCCTACAAAGTTTTCAAAGCTAAACTTTAGAGCTATAGGATTAGGATAGTCAAACTAGATTTGGGAGTAATTTTTTCAGTCATAGGAAATTACTTTGTTTTCAAAAATTATACTTGACATATATTGTTAGGTTTGCCAATACGATTAAGTATGCTAGGCTTTGGAATGAATTTAAATGAGTTCTGATGATTTTGAGTTAAATCAAAATGATTCTGATGATTTTGAGTTAAATCAAAATGATTCTGGGAAGATATCTGTAAAAAAATCAACATTTAACGGATTAATTATAGGATTAATTATAGTGATAGGAATTGCAGCGTTTTTTGCAGGATCATACATATCAAATCAAAGCTCAAATCAGATTTCAGAGGAAGATCTGGAAGAGGCAATAGCCAAATTAGAACTCAAAATACTACAAAATCAATTACCCGCAGAACAACCAAAACTTCCAATGAAAATTTCAGTAGATAATGACCCAATTATTGGAAACATAGACGCACCAATCACAATAATTGAGTTTTCAGACTTTCAATGTCCATTTTGTGCAAGATTCTACACTCAAACACTTCCACTAATTTACGAGGAATACATAGACCAAGGAAAAGTCAACTTGGTTTTCAGAGATTTCCCAATTCAAAGTATTCATCCAAATGCAGTACCTGCGTCTATTGCATCAGAATGTGCAAATGAACAAGGCAAATTCAAAGAGATGCATGACGTACTATTTGAAAAACAAAATGAATGGAACAGTCAAGAAACTGCTGTTGCATTATCATTGTTTAGTCAATATGCTGAAGAGATGCAGCTAGAACGAGAAGTTTTTGATTCATGTCTTACTAATGGAAAGTATATTGAAGAAATTAGAAAAGATCTTGATGATGGAAGAGACTATGGAGTTTCAGGAACACCGGGATTCTTTGTAGGTAATGATCAAATAGGATATGTTGAGTTAAAGGGAGCCCAGCCATTTGAAAGTTTCAAAAAAGTTATTGATTCTCAATTAGGTTTGTAAAAAATAACAAGCGTTTATTAGACCGAAATCGAGACGGCAGATATCGGAATAATGACGAGTAGGCAATGAGCTTTTTCGTCGTTGCTTAAGAGAAAAAACAAAATGACAAAATTTCAAGAATTAGGATTAAAAGAAGAGATACTGAAAGGAATTACCGATCTTGGGTATGAAGAAGCATTTCCAATACAAGAAGCAGCAATTCCAGTATTACTTACAGGAAGGGATGTTGTAGGACAAGCCCATACAGGTTCTGGTAAGACTGCTGCTTTTGCATTAGCAATGTTACAAGATATCAAACCAAAAAATGGAATTCAAGGATTGATCATGGCTCCAACAAGAGAGCTGGCAATACAGATTACTGATGAAATAAAGAAATTTGGAAAATATACCAAAATCAGAGTGGCGACGGTTTATGGAGGACAAGGAATGGGAATCCAATTGGACGCTCTTGACAGGGGAGTAGAAATTGTCGTAGCAACACCAGGTAGACTGATAGATCATCTCAAAAGAGGTACAATAGAACTAAGAGATGTCACCCATATTGTTCTTGATGAAGCAGATACAATGTTAGATATGGGATTCATTGATGATATCCAATTTATTTTAGATCTGGCACCAGAAGAGAGAGTAATGTCATTGTATTCAGCAACAATGCCAACGGAGATTCTAAGACTCTCTGAAGAATATCTGAATAATCCAAAACAGTTTCTATTGGATGCGGATGATCTTAGTGGGGAAGGAATAGATCAATCATTTTTAGTGATTAAAGACAGAGACAAGTTCAAGTATCTAATTGATTTCATCAAGCCGGTAAAACATCAAGCTATTGTATTTTGCTCAACAAAATATAGAACTAGAGATGTTGCAAAATTCCTTCATCAAGAAAAGTTCAATGCAGTAGCAATAGAAGGAGACATGTCACAACACAGGAGAGAGCAAGCAATGGGAAAATTCCGAAGTGGGAAAGCTGACATTCTTGTAGCAACAGATGTAGCCTCAAGAGGCATAGATGTTCCAAGAGTAGAACTAGTAATCAATTATGATGTTCCAAATCAAGAACTGACATATTTTCACAGAATTGGAAGAACAGCTAGAGCAGGTGCAGAAGGTAAAGCAATAACATTTGTTTCATATTCATCTGTTGGGGATTGGAATCTTATCAAACGTCAAATCAAAGTTCCTATCAAAGATTTGAATGAAGCAATGGGAATTCAAATTTCAATTCCAGATCCTCTAAAAAGACAAATGCCATCAAGAAGATATGGAGGTCAATCAAGATCTAACTATTCCAGAGGAGGGCGTTCTGGAAGATATGGAAGATCAAACAGTGGGGATTCAAGAGATGATAGAGGCGGTAGAAGAAGATACAGTGATGGAGGCGGTAGAAGAAGATACAGTGATGGAGGCGGTAGAAGAAGATACAGTGATGGAGGCGGTAAAAATAGCTACGGCGGCCGTAGTAGATAGTAATAACTATAAAACTTAAAGACTTGAACTTCATAAATTATTTTAAGATAAAGTAATGAACAAAGGATTCATTTTATTAAATTGTGATCTTGGCGCTGAAGAATACATTGTAGATGAGTTAAAACAGATACAAGTCGTCATTAACGCATATCTTACTTTTGGGGCATATGATGTAATTGCAGAAATTCAAACAGAAGACCAAGAAGAATTTGCAAAAGCAATTGCAACAATTAGAAAACTTTCCAGAGTTGTTAGCACAATGACGCTGAATGTTACCAACCCCGAATAATTGTTTTAGATTATAACTTCATTATATTTATTTATCATTATAACAAATATTAGTCATGATAGATAGCCAATATACAGTATTAGAAGACTATGACACCCCAAAAAAGAAGTACAGCATAAACGTCCAGCCAAAGATGTGCAGCCTCTTATCAATACTGAAAAAAGGAGACAAGTTTGCCCCCTGATGATACACCATATAAGATATTTTCATCTTGGGAAAATACAAAAACTGCATTACAACTTCAATAATGTACAATAAATTATTTCTTTTAGTAATTCCTGTATGCTTTTTAGTTATGGGTTTTACAAGTGCCGAAGTATATGCTTACAAGTTTGAAGATTATTCTGTAATGAAGAAACAAAACAATCATATAATTTATGTATATGATGATTCAATCAAAAAATTAACAGAGAGAGGATTTGCTACTGATGGTGTAAACCTTGCAAAAGAATGCAGTACAGAATTCATTGATCTTCTTGATATTAACTCTGATTGTGCAATTTCAAGAAATGGTGATGTTCTATGTGTTTATGTGATAAATTCATCTAAACCATGTTTACTTGAATTTAACATATCAACAGATCCACAAGACTGTATGGATTTATTCAAAATGCTTTCTATTTATAACTTAAAAACACCGGCAAGGAAATCATTTGGTTCTATAATTGAATTTAATCATTTTTCATTTCGTTATTGTGATTTCATACCAAACTATGCTAAAAATGATGACCGTTCTAATGCTGATATTTGGTATCTTAAACTGGCAGACAGTAAGTTAATCCATTTCTATGACGGCATTCCAGATACTCTATCTTTAATAGATAAAGGACAAATTCCTATTGATATTGCACCACCTAGGTATTGGGGTGATGGTCGTTTTTTTTCTGATGAATATGAATATAGATTTAATTTTGACGTATGGCATGGTACGATCATTATAAAGAATATGTATGAATATGAATTTCAAGAACATGCTGAGAACTGTAATGGTGCTATTGTAACACTGTTGAGTGATGAATGTTATTTTTTAGTAAAAGCAGATTAAGTTGAATATTATTTATTATATTATTGTCATAGCTTCTTTCCCTAGATACTTTGATCTTGATATGTGGTGGCAAAAACAATACATCTCACAGTTTGTAATTACCCCAAAGCCATCACGTGCAGAAAAAGAAAAAGGATTAGAGAATATGCCAATGGAAAAAATAACATCAAAAGGACGTAAGAAAAGCAACGACACCCCAGGTCACAGAGGCGAGACCCCGAGAAAAAATACACATCCAACCATAAAGCCAATCAAACTAATGGCACATCTAATCACAATGGAAAGTAGAAAAGGAGATACAATACTTGATCCATTTGCAGGATCTGGTACAACTGGTATTGCAGCAACATTACTACAAAGAAACTATATCCTAATTGAGCAAGACTCTCATAATTGCAAAATAAGCACAAGTAGAATCAAACACTGGCAAAAAGACACTAGAGATGCAGTGAAAAAAACAAAGCCTAGAAAAACCATGATAGCACAACAAACACTTGAGACCTTTGTATAATGTGTGATAAATAATGTCAGTAAGATATGCAATATTGCATGAATTTCAGATAGTATGCACCAAATATTGCCGTAAAGTAGTAGCAAATAAGATAACAAAGAGACAGATAACTCTAGCTTGTCCTAGTTGTAAGAATATCATAAAGATAACAGAATAAAATCAACGAATTATCACAAGTTTTAATGGGAATTAAACCAATTCCAAGCAAAATTGTAAGGAATATTACAGTAAAAAGCCTTTAATAAAAAATCAAAAAAATATAGATATGCTACACTATCTTAATGTAGATGACCAATTATTGGGAATGCTAGGCGAAATTTACTGTAAAAAGTTTCTTTTTGAGAAAAACATTGCATGTGTTGACTTTGATAGAATATTACAAGGAGGATTATTTGTAAAAGATATATTATTTGACTTTAAAGAAAGCAGAATATCAATAAAAATACCAAATGACATACATCATGAGATATGCAAGATAGTCAAAGTTGGCAATATGTACAGGCCTAGATATCTTTATGACTTTTTAGGGTATGATCTTGGGGGAAATTGCACATTAGATAATATTGAGAATGTTAAAGTAGAGAACTTTATGTGGATAGAGGCAAAATCAGGACACAGTAAAGCTAGTAATGCCCAAATAAGAGGAAAAACCGAAACTGGACTCAAAGTAATGCTGTGCTGTGCAACAGGTGTGCTTACCAATACACCTAAACATATAGGAATAGAATGGAGAGAGCTATAATCTTGTCGATCCAGTTAAAGATATAGACCAAAAAACTCAAAGGTAAATATTTCATCAAGTTCATAGCCATTGATAATAGAACCTATTGTCGGTTCTGTGTAATCTTCGGGTGCTGGCATGGAATGTAAATTTTCTCCGAGATGAAATTTATGCCTAGCTAAACATCGTATTTAGACCAACCAAAAACGTCCTTCACCGGTCTCAATTCTATTGATATGCCAGTATCACTCTTAATTCGTGCAGCCTCGTTAATTGCATCCCTACTAAACTCATGTGCCACTATAATACCGGATTTCTTCCTGTCCCTCTCCACTGCCGTCTTAAACTTGTCTATCTCTGGCCGCCCGACCTTGTGCTTCCAGCGTTTGACCTGTACGGGCACGGGTTCTGCTAAGTTATCGTGATATGGGTGTGGAATGTGGATCTTCTCTAGATTGTACCTAGACGGATTTCCTATTTTCCTGACTTTGCACGATTGTCGTTCTTACAAAGTAACTGACAGTTTTCCTCTGTCGTTTTACCGCCTTCATGCCAAGGTTTGATATGGTCTGCCTCCATTTCAGATAGATCAAAATGTTCCTGACATTTTACACATTTGCCCTTCTGTAATTCATAGACTTTTTGCTTCATATTTTCTGTAAATGAACGGATCGAGAGATATTTTTCATTCCGTGTAAGTATGTATGGATAAATCCCGCTTTTCTTGGTAACATCATCATCCAAAAACAGTTTTTTCGTTTCTTCCTCAATCTGTTCTGTATCCATCTGTGTATCATTGTATTTGTTATACAGGGGACCCCAATCCACATTTTTCATCTGCTTTCTCTTGATTTTGAATGTGGTCTCAACCCAGTTAATCACGGCCTGAAAATAATTCCACAATATGTTGGCGTTTTGGTCGTGCTGGTGTTTGGCCATGTATTCATTTATGCTATCCTTTGAAATCCACCTTATAGCTGTTTCAAGATATTCCTGACGGATAGCAGAGCCACTTACATAATCACTGGCAATTCCATAAGCTGCGCAGTTCCTTTTACTGAAATAGAGTTTGGCATCTGAAATCCATGATCCTGAATAGACTGCGTTTCTAAGTTCTTGGGAAGTTAATTTTTCTCCTGCAATATTGATAGTCTCAAACCACTTTAGCCTCTCACTGTCCGTTCCACTGCACAGGTAAACCATCAACTCATAATCGAGAATTTTTTTCTGTTCGTCATCCTGTAGATTGTGGAAATATTTTGAATTAAACGAAAATGCCCCAGTGATATATTGACAGACGGATATTGTCCTTTGCTGCCCGTCGATAATCTCAAAATTTCCATCATCCCGTACTGACCAATACATGACATTGAGTGGGAACTTCTTGGTGATTGTATCAATTACCGCATCCCGTTGTTTATCTTTGTAAATAAATTCCCTTTGATAGGGTGGTCTAATGTCTAGTTTACCCCCATAGCCTAAAACGCCTTCTTCTGCATTATCCACATAATCTTTGGATAACTCCTTGACAGTGATTTTTTTGAGTTCTATATTCATTAACGGGCAATCCTTTTGTGTTTGATTATGATGCGAGAATATTTTCGTTTATCTCCTAATTCTGTTAGGTATTTTCCTTTCGTTGTGGGTGTCGGGCCGTCCAACAAACTATATCGATTAATCAAATCTATTATTTCAAACTGTTCTGGATTGTATTTATCCACGAATGTTATTGGCACACCCATTATTCCGTCATAATCCATTGGAATTTCTTTTGTTTTGTTGATGTTTATGGCATTGTAATTGTCATATTTTGGATATTCTGTCTTGTTGTATTTTTTGTAAAGGATCAAATCTTTATGGCGTTCCTTGTAATCAATGTTGGTAAACCAACGAACCCCTTTTACTCTTATGAATTTTCTTCCATCCCCATCGATCCTAAATCCAGCAGCATTTAATGTGTAATTGTCTGGAACACCAAACTCTCTATCCCCACTATGTATACTCTCACCTAACCACATTTTATTATCTTTGATTAAAGGAAATATTTCTCTGGTGGCTATGGCATTTTGATTTCCTATGATTAGAAAGTGTTTTTTGTATTTTATCAACTGTGCAACGTATTCCCGAAATAGTGAGAATGGTGGATTCGTCACTACAATATCTGCACGTTTCAGGATTTCAATGCATTCATCACTGCGAAAATCCCCGTCTTTTTTAAAGTAGTGTATTCCAATTTCTTTAGGATCAGGAACCTTGTTTTGGTTTTTGTCACCATTGTATTCGAGATATATTGCACATTCTGATTTATTCCGGCTAAACAAATCCATCTGCTGGTTTTTATAACAGGTTGCGATGAGTTTTTTCAGTTTTAGTCTTTCAAAGTTGTATGAAAAATAGTGGAAGAAGCTGCTGATTCGTGGATCATCGCAGTTGCAAAGGACAGTCTTGTCACTAAAGTGATTTTGATAGTGTTTAAGCTCGTTCTCAATATCTACAAGTTGCGTGTAAAACTCGTCTTGTTTGGTAGCTCTTGCATTGCTAAGTGAGGCATTGTTTGATGTCATAGTGGATTAACCACCTTTTTGCCTGTTGCAGTGAAAATCCCAAACTTATTCGGAGGATTGTTTGGAATTAGGGATTTGTTTTCAATATGGTTGCATTTAGATTTGGAGAAACTAAAGCCCCCATGTCGAGGGTAATTCTCGCTTAATTCTCGCTTAATTCTATTAGATGAAAGCACTATCATTCGCCCTCGATCTCTACATGCTTCCCCTTGACGATAAATTTTAGCGAGTTTGGGTTGTCAAGAAGTTCAAGTATGGGCTTTGGAATCCTGCATGACTTTGTATGTCCGTTGGAGCTTACGCTGACCGGAAATTCCGTCTCGTCTTTTTTCCACCTTGTCATGCAATACGTAGGAATTGTTGATATTTATGTGTACCCTTAATAGCAAGGATTATATTATGTGTACGCATAATATATACATGGCAGGATTGCTTAGCAAGGTTAAAGCGACAGATTCAGAATCTGTGTCTCTCGCCGAGATCGTGGGTTCAAATCCCACTCCTGCCGCACATGTCATTTCTTTTCATTCTATATTAATTTTCACGGGGAATCACGCATGAACCCAAGAATGGAACGTGCAAAACAAATCATGTCAACAAGCGGTTATTGCTCCCAGATTGACCACGACAGATTCAAAGTAAGATCACAAACCGATCCTACAAAATTCTATACAGTCACAAATGGTGAGAAGCTGGTATGTGAGTATCCAGACCATACCAGCAGAAACGCAGACTGCAAGCACATCAAGATTGTCTTGGATATGATGAGACGAAATGGCGGTTACAGAAACAACATGTTTAGAATCTTGGAAAGATCCAAGCTGCAACTCTGCAAGTATTGTGACTCTGGCAATATCAAGAAGAACGGCACAAGACAGACCAAGAATGGCAATGTCCAGAGGTTCCAGTGTCTTGACTGCAAGAGACGTTTTACAGCAAACTTTGGCTTCGAGAAGAAACAGTTTGACGATAAGATAATCACCGGAGATCTACAGATGTATTTTACAGGAATGTCAGTCAGGGATATTGCCGACCACTATGAGATGATGGGAATAGACGTATGCCACAAGACCGTTTACAACTGGGTCGACAAATACTCCAAATTGGCTGCCGAATACCTCAACGGAATAGTACCTAGGGTTGGCAACTGGTTCAGGGCTGATGAGATGTGGATAAAGATAAACGGAAAGCAATGCTATCTGTTTGCAAGCATGGATGATGACACGAGGTATTGGCTGGCTAGTGACCTAGCCGACAACAAATTCCAGCACAATGCGGATTCACTCCTTGACATGACCAAGAAACAAGCTGGCAAATCCCCCAGAAACTTCATCACTGACGGGCTTCCAGCCTATGCCAAATCATCCAAAAAAGTCTTTGGCAAAAAGACAAACCACGTAAAGCACATTCACCTGGCTGGGAAACGAGACGAAGACAATAACAACAAGCAAGAGAGGTTAAATTCTGAAATCCGTGACCGTGAGAAAGTCTTTAGAGGCCTGAAGAAAATGGACACAGCCATACTGGATGGCATGAGAGTCTATTACAACTATACCAAGAAGCACTCTGCACTCAAAGGCAAGACCCCTGCGGAAGCATCACTCATTGAGGTTGATGGGGTTAACAAGTGGAAAACCATAATCCAAAACGCCTCACTCAGTACGGCTGCTGAGTAATTTTTTTGAGAAAATCGGCACCCGAAGATTACACAGAACCAATTTAATCTATGTTTTAATACTATTCTCTAATATTATGATCCAATGATATTAAATAAAAAACTATTGCCTCTGATTTTTGCAATAATTATGATTATGCCAGTTGGTATAGTATCAGCTCAAACTACAGATGAGAATAACAATGATAATGTGGATTTAGGTGATTTAATTCCAACTCTACCAAAAGGTGCAGTTGGAGTTACAGATGAACTACAACAAGCTCACAGTGATATTACAAGTATGATGATTGATCATTCCAATAATAATTATTCTTTAGCCAATGAGTTTGTATTTACAATGACTTTTGTTGATGAGGAAAATAATACTCTAGTTGTAATGCTTGATCCAATACTACTAAGTTTAGGATTAGAGTATGATTCATCTGATGTTAAATCTCTGCTAAATAATGACATTGATGTTTCTGTATCTTATGGTGTGTTTATCCCTGAAAGTCATGTAAATCCGTCATCTCAGTCATTAATTAATTCATGGATTTCTCTGTACAATGTCCGATGTAGTTCCCCTACTGATAATGGACTATGTCAAGCTCTTGCATTTAATCTAGGAACCCAAAATCATTATGTACTTGATTCAAATAATATGTGGCAACCACCTTCTACTGTTGTTATTCCTCCAGTAACACCACCCACCCCTCAAGATACTACACCTCCTGTAATTACAACACCTGATAATATTGTTCGTCAAGAACGATCTCCTGTTTTAGGTTCATTTGTAGAGTTCACTGTAACTGCTATTGATGATGTAGATAACATAGTTGATGTAACTTGTAATAGGGAGACTGGTTGGTATACTGTTGGTGTGTATACTGTTACTTGTACTGCAACTGATACTGCTGGAAATACTGCAACTGCTAGTTTTACTATAACCATTACTAGTAATTCTGTATCTGAACCAGAACCAATAGAGCCTACACCTATTTTGATGAATGTTAATAGTGTTGTGTTGTTTTCTGATGATTTTGAGGATGGAACTTTAAACAAATGGATTGAATCTGATGAATTAGATTGGAGGGCAGATAGACTTGATGGGAATATTGTACCTAGTGGTTATGATAATCAAAACAAAGTAGCTGAAGCTGATAATTGTGATACTGTATGCACACTAACATTTGCAAACTCTATTGATTTATCTGCCTCTACAAACTCTACACTAAGTTTTCTCAGATTCATTGATAGATCATTAGATAATACAGAATATCTCAAAGCCGAGGTGTATAATGGCACTACTTGGGTATTACTTGATTTGTGGTCACCTGAGAATAATGATAATGATAGAATGTGGCATCAAGAGAGTTATGATATTTCTATGTATAACAACACTGATTTTTCATTACGTTTTGTAGCCTCTATGAGCTCTTCTAGTGAGGAGGTTGGAATTGATGATGTAGAGATTTCTGCAATTTCTCAAAATATGCCAATGATGTTTTATGGTGGTGATTTAATGCAGTTGAAACAATTTGATAATGGAACGAGTACTCCTCATAATGGTAATGGTACAATAACTATTGGCGCTACTAAAACTAATGGCGATGTGGGATTTGTAACTGCTGGTCACAATCTTCAAGTAGAATCTGGAATAGATTTTGTAGGCATTTATGTTGGATCTGATCTTATTCGAGCAAATTCCACAACCCCTCAAATTGAACTTGGACATCAAACTGATGTATCTTTCCAACCAATAACTGAATATGATAACTTTACTGTTTCTGCAAATCAAATAAAAAAATTAGATGGAACAATTATCAATGTATATACTAATTCTACAAATATTCTAGTTCCAAATTTAAGCATTAAAATGCTTGGTATCTTTACTAACAGTCAAGGCTCAGTTACAGTAACAAACGCAACTACAATACGTCAATCTGACATTACATTGACTAACACATCAATATCAAATTATGATAGTATTACAGGTGATAGTGGAGCTCCAATTATCACAACCATTAACGGTGTTAATCATCTAGTTGGTGTTCATATGGGTTACATTTGTGAATTTACTAATTATGCTGATGGACGATCTTTTGACGTTGATCTAACACCTGGTTTTGCTCGATGTAATCCTGATGATACACCATATAAGATATTTTCATCTTGGGAAAATACAAAAACTGCATTACAACTTCAATAATGTACAATAAATTATTTCTTTTAGTAATTCCTGTATGCTTTTTAGTTATGGGTTTTACAAGTGCCGAAGCATATGCTTACAAGTTTGAAGATTATTCTGTAATGAAGAAACAAAACAATCATATAATTTATGTATATGATGATTCAATCAAAAAATTAACAGAGAGAGGATTTGCTACTAATGGTGTAAACCTTGCAAAAGAATGCAGTACAGAATTCATTGATCTTCTTGATATTGACTCTGATTGTGCAATTTCAAGAAATGGTGATGTTCTATGTGTTTATGTGATAAATTCATCTAAACCATGTTTACTTGAATTTAACATATCAACAGATCCACAAGACTGTATGGATTTATTCAAAATGCTTTCTATTTATAACTTAAAAGCATCGGGAGGGAAAGCATTTGGTTCTATAACTGAATTTAATCATTTTTCATTTCGTTATTGTGATTTCATACCAAACTATGCTAAAAATGATGACCGTTCTAATGCTGATATTTGGTATCTTAAACTGGCAGACAGTAGGTTAATCCATTTCTATGACGGCATTCCAGATACTCTATCTTTAATAGATAAAGGACAAATTCCTAATGATCTTACACCACCTGAGTATTGGGGTGATGGTCGTTTTTTTTCTGATGAATATGAATATAGATTTAATTTTGACGTATGGCATGGTAAGATCATTATGAATAATATGTATGAATATGAATTTCAAGAACATGCTGAGAACTGTAATGGTGCTATTGTAACACTGTTGAGTGATGAATGTTATTTTTTAGTAAAAGCAGATTAAGTTGAATATTATTTATTATATTATTGTCATAGCTTGGATAAAATCAATTTCTTTCTGATGAGAAGACAAGATGCTTTGACTGAAAAACAAATCAAAAACATTGTAAAAGATTTGAAAGGGTATGTAACTACATAAAAATATGATAGAATATTTGGGTATAAAGGATGGATGTACATATTTACAGTATTTACAAAAAAAATCAGAAACCAGTGAATCTACTTAAGAATTAAAGTTAAATAATAGTTTTTTTAACCAAGATTAATATAATTTTTAATTAGTAAATTTGTTATAATGTTAAAAAACAGGCATGAAATTAGTAGATTGAATAATTGTTATATGAGTTAGTTAGGATTATTTCAAATTGCAAAAAATTGATTATGAAGGAACAGTTTGGGTGCTAAATTATAACAATCCTCAACCACTAGTAGACCATACTCTTCACATGCTAGAAAAACACGGAGTAAAGCGTGAAGACATTGTACTAACAGAAACACCAACTGCAAAAGTAGGTGCAATAGTAGTTGAGATTTGGCCATATGAGCTTGTCATAGCAAGAGTGAGAACAACTCGCAATGATTCATTTATCAGCGGTACTGAATTTACAATTGAACTAAAGTTAGACGAAAACGGAAATTATATGGATTATCTTTGAAAAAAAAGAAAATTCAAAACATCATAATTGCTTCAGTTGCTATTCTAATTATTGGATCAATTGCAGCATACAGTTATTCAGTTGAACAAACCAAACAAAAAGGCCTACAGTTTGGAATTGGATTAGAACAAATTCAAGAAGAGGTTCAAGAGTTACAAATTAAGTTCTATTCTGAAAAAACTAGATGGAATGAAGGGGATATTTCAAAAGAAGAATTGTTGGAATACTATGAAAAACACTTGAAGAAGTTCAAAGAGATAATTTCTAGGTATGATGAATTATCTCCGCCAGAACTGTTCAAGAGTTCTGTAGAATTGTTAAAAATTTCATCTGAAACTCAGTTAGGAAGTGACTCACAACTCATTGAATGGATAAAAACAGGAGATGAATCAGCAAAAATAAGATCAGACACGCAATTTCAAGAAGCTTTAGAATATGAGATGCAAGGATTAGTTGAATTTTATTCAGCAAAGACAGGTGTAAAAAATTATGACGAAAGAGAAAAGTTTGATGCCCCACAAAGTGGTTTAACACAAAAAGTCATCCAAGTATCAGAAAATAAGAAAAGTCAATGTAATACTGAATTTAGAAACGAATCAGGGGAATTTGATTCGGATAGTATGGAAATTGATTGGTTCAATTGTATCAATGAAGCAGAAAAATGGAAGACTGAACACCTACCTTGAATAGAAATTTAGACATAAACTTCTTTAAAGAATATAACACAAGGAAATCATGGAAAAAATTTTCATTATTACAATTATTTTTGTCGGATTAACGCCACTAGCATTTGGAGAAGTGTTTATCCAAAATGATCAACAGTATATAGGAGATGATGACGCACTTCATATTATTGGTGAAATTATAAACAACTTGGAAGTTCCATTAAACCAAATTAATGTTCATGTAACTTTACTTGATGAAAATGGACACCTAATTGTTACAAAGGAGACAAATTCCTTAGTAAACATAATCATGCCAGGAATGAAAAGTCCATTTGATCTTATTATAACAGATTATGAAGTAAAAAAAACTAAATCATACTCATTGGAATTAGATTACAAGGTTAGTCCGCCAAAAAATCAGGTCATAGACATTATTGAATCAGAGTTGTCTAGAGATAATTACAATAATTTGGTGATAACCGGCACTGTTACCAATAAAGGTGATATTACAGCTAACACTGTGGCAGTGATTGCGACACTTTACGACAAAGAAGGAAATGTTGCAGCAGTGTCTAGAGTTCACCCAGAACCAGATTACCTGAGAGTAGACGATAATGCGTTCTTTGTTGTAGCAATATCTGACAAAATCCAGACTGCTGGAATAAATGATTACACACTGATTGCAGAATCAGAAGAGTACGCAGCTGTTCCAGAATTTCCTGCTGGAACATTTGTTTTGTTAGTAGGGACATTATCTGCATATATTGGGATCACTAAGTATTCAGGCAGAATCATACCAAACCTGATTTCTGCAACAAATCTAAGGTAGGAAAAATTTCCCCAATTAGCTTTGTTTTTTCTAGAGGTGTTGGTTTTGAAAATTCCATCTTAAAAGTAATTGTTAACATATCTTGATCAGTATGAGATATTCTAATAGAGTGAACATGACGGTCTGTTTGAGATAAGAAATTTTTCCATTTTTGTAAATGTTCAGATACTCGATTTACATTTTGTTCCACTTCGGAAATACTGGTATCCAAATCAGTATCGAATAATCCAAACTTGACAAGAGGGATCATAATTACTCCACCTAAAATTTTGTCATGATTTTTTAACATGGATAAAATAATTTCTTCAGAATTTTCCTTTGGAAAAATTTCACCATAATCAGGATCAAAATATCCTACAATCAATTTTTTGGAATCAAATATACGAAAATAACCTTCATCTAATTCTAATTTCCACAACATCTAGAAAATAATTTATGAATAAATAAACGATTTATCGAAGACAATTAAATAAACTAGGGAAAATAGAAAAAGTCATGGCAATTTCTAGAGAGAATAAGGATTTCATCGGTAGTTTGATTGATTACTACATTAGTGAATCAGAATCATATAGACAGATTGCAGAAAATTTTGTGCCAGAGGTAGAATCTGTTCCAGACACGGCTTTTGGAATCATCACAGGATGTGTTTATTCTGGATTTTTGCAAGCATGTCAAAACCAAGAAGAGACACCAAGTTTAGAAGATATGCAAGAATTTAATCAAATAATAAAAGAGCAAGCCCCTAAAATCAAAAAATCCATACTTGGGTCCTCTGAAGTTCAAGCTGGTGAAAAGGAATCAGAAAACAAATCCGATTAAGATTCGGCAGAAAATTAGTTACAGTTTAATGGTATTTGTAAGAAAAAGAACTATGAAGATAGATGGGAGTAAAATCATCTTTGGTCTAGGAGTAATCTCAGCTGTTGGGATAGCTGTGTTTGCGCTGTATTTCTCTATTCGTTAAAGATAAATCATCAAGAAAATCAAATAAGACATTGTCAGAAACAAATGAATTTAAAATTTCACAAATAGTGGATAATGCTCAAATGGTTCAATTAACATTAATTGAAAATGTCTCTACTGAGCCAGTTTCACAGAAACAAATGATTATTGAAAATGTTTCAAAAAAGCTTGATTCAGAAACTAAAGAACAGGTAATGCCATTGCTAGAAGCAATATTACAAGCTCAACCAAATGTCAATATCAAAACCTATCAACAAACACAAATCGTAATAACAATGCCAAAATCAAGATATAGCAATATTGGAAGGCCCCAAGTTGGGAATACAATTGAAGTAGATTTGAAAAAAATCTAAAGATGTGAATTTATTTCATCAATTGTGTGTAATGGTAAAGAACAAGAAAAATCTTTACAAACAAAAACTGAAGTTTTAGCTTCAAAACTTTTTCCAGTAAAGAAAGGATACTCAGACAGACTTTCTAACTGGTTGGAATTTTGAATTATAACCATAAAGGAATTGGGCAAATAGTTTGTAAGAAGAGATTTGCAGAGCTCGGAATTTTCTGTATTGATAATGGTAACTTCCACAGGTTTTTGCAAGTAGATAGAAATGGTGTTAAGTAGATATCCAAATCCAAAGGGATTTTCAGCTGCCATTTGTGCCTGAGATTCCAGAATTTTGGTAGCAATCTCAAGGAAATTTTGCTCTTGAGATAGATGATACAATCTGAGCATTAGAAAAGCAGAAACAGAATTTCCTGAGGGCAAAGATAAATCATAATTGCTTTTTGGTCGAATGATTAGTTTCTCATGATCATCTGAAGTCATAAAAAAGCTATTGTTCTCAGAATCCCAAAAGTGATTAACTAAATGATGTCCCAGTTTCAAAGCTAGTTTAAGATATTTTGGTTCAGGTTCAATTTCAAATACATCTAATAATGCATTAACAAAATAAGAGTAGTCTTCAAGATATCCATCAATTTTTGCAGTTCCATTTTTGTAAGTTCGTAATAGTTTTCCATCCGCAAAAAGATTACTTTCAATAAATGCAATACAGGTTTTTGCAGCATTCAGATACTTTGGATTGTTTGTTACACGATAGCCTTTTGCAAATGCGGTAATCATTAATGAATTCCATGAAACTAAAATCTTATCATCTAAACTTGGAGAAACTCTCATTGAACGAACTTTTAATAATTTTTCAGAGCATGATTTTAAAATCTCTCTAACCTTCTCTTCTGGGATTCCAAAATTGAAAGCAACATTAGAGATATCGAGATTATTACACAGGATATTGTTTCCTTCCCAATTCCCTCCATCAGTAACATCATAATAAAGACAAAAGAGATCAGCATCATTGCCAAGAATTTCTTTGATTTCGCTTTTCTTCCAGACGTAGAATTTTCCTTCTATTCCTTCAGAGTCTGCATCATATGCAGAATAGAATCCACCCTCTGGCAGAGTCATTTCACGTAGTACAAAATCAAGTGTTTTTTGTAATACATCAAGATAGAAAGGGTCTTTTGTTATTTGGTAGGCTTCTGCATAGTTTACAGGAATCAGAGCATTGTCATAAAGCATCTTTTCAAAATGAGGAACCAACCACTTTGCATCAGTTGAATATCTATGAAAACCACCTCCAATTTGATCAAAGATTCCGCCCTTTGCCATTTTATTGAGAGTTTTGAGCGCAAATTCATTGAATTTTGAGAGACCTGAAAGTTTTGCATATCGAAACAAAAACGAAATATTTGCAGCATTAGGGAATTTAGGAGCAGAACCAAATCCACCAAAACTTGAATCGCCTATTTGAAACAAATTCATGGCAGCCTCATCAAGGATGATTCGTTCTAATTTTGACGAAACCGTGCGAGTTTCGGTTTTATGTAGTGCATCAAGAAAGCTCTCAGCAGATTTTTCAATATCTTTTGGTTTTTCTTTCCATGCTTGTGAGAGTTGTCTGCAAATGCTTCCAAATCCTTTACGTCCATAAGAATCCAATACAGGAAAATAAGTTCCAACATAGAATGGCTTTTGATCTGGAGTTAGAAAGATACTCAATGGCCAACCACCTTGACCAGTTGCCATCTGACAAACTTTTTGATAAATATCATCAATATCAGGTCTCTCTTCTCTATCAACCTTTATGTTCACAAAATTTTCGTTCATAAATTTTGCAACTTCATCATTTTCAAATGATTCGTGTGCCATTACATGACACCAGTGACATGAGCTATATCCAATACTCAGAAAAATTGGCTTGTTTTCATCTTTTGCTTTTTTTAGTGTTTCATTATTCCATGCATACCAATCAACAGGGTTGTGTGCATGCTGAAGCAAATATGGACTTGATTCATTAATTAGACTGTTTTCTGCCATAGTTAATCAAAATCATTAGGATATTTGTACTTAATTGGTTTGATTATCCCCATATACTTCTTCCTTCTGTTATTTCGTAAATCCTAACATTAATTTTTTTAAGTAATTTCACTTTTGATTTGTGAGCTTTTTTGTCATGACTGTAATCTTTTTTTTCAATTAGTTCTTCCAAGCGTTTTAATTGTTCCAAGGAGAGTTTTTTGAATTCATTTTTGGAGTCTGAAACAAGTCGTAATAGTTTAACTCTTTCACGATCTTCATTTGAAATTTGAGTCATGGTATGGTACAATATCAGTCCTTTATTTTTCTAATGTGCGAATCTTAAAATTTCGTGCTTAATTTTTGAGATTATGGAAAAGATGCGTGCAATGGTACTTTCTGAATGTGCTAAAATAGAGACAAACCCATTGAAACTAACTGAGATAGATAGGCATGAAATTCAAAGGCCAAATGAGATTTTACTAAAAATTGAGGCATGTGGGGTTTGTCACTCTCAGCTTCACGGAATTGAAGGAGATTGGAAAGACATAGGAATTCCACCAACTCTCCCAACAGTTCCAGGTCACGAACTGGTTGGAAAAGTAGTTCAGTTTGGAGATGATGTAACTAAATTCAAAGTTGGAGATAGGGCGGGGATTACTCCACTTCTTGAGTCATGTAAAGATTGTCAATATTGCAAAGAAGGAAAAGAGAATCTTTGTGAATCATCGACAATAACAGGAGAATCTTTCAAGGGAGGATATACGGAATACATTACAGTGGCAGAGGATTTTGCAACAAAAGTTCCAGAAAGTATGAAACCAGAATATGCTGCACCATTGTTTTGTGCTGGAATCACAGCATACAAAGCAGTCAAAGCTGCAGAACCAAAACCAAATAAAAAAATTGGAATTTTTGGAATTGGTGGAGTTGGCCACATGGCAGTTCAATTTGCCAAGGTAGAAAATTGTGATGTCATCGCATTTTCCCGAGCTCAAAATCATCTAGATGTTGCAAAAAGATTAGGTGCAATAGATACAATGACTTTTTCTGAAAATCAAGAAGAGTTTCTAGGTAAATTAAAAGAAAAACATGGAATGCTAGATGCTGCCATAGTTTTTGCACCAGCAGATATTGTTACAGATACTGCAATTAAATCAGTAAAGAAGGGAGGATTGATTGTAATTGCAACGGTTGGAGAAAATCCAGCATTCATGGCATTTGAAGAAAAGACAATCAGGGGAACTCTAATAGGTACAACAAAAGACATGGAACAAGTAATTAAGATATGTGATGAAAAAAACATCGAAGTGATTTCTCAAACATTTCCATTGGAAAGCGCAAATCAAGTACTCAAAAAATTAAAAGATTCAGAAATTGAGGCAAGAGCAGTTCTGATTCCTTGATTTGGGCTTAAATATTGGGAAAAGTGATTTTTTGATATGAATTGTAAGAGATGTCATCATACAGACGAAGTACACATTCCAAATGAAGATAGCAGTTCAATGATTAAGGTAGGTAAATGTCAAATCCCAACATGCACATGCCAGCAATTCTTGGATCCAATCCAAAAGATTGATGAAGATCTGTTGTAACGATTCATATATCAAAATCTTTCAAGATAAGTTATGGATAAACACAAACCATCAGATGAAATGATTAAAGATCTGGATAACATATTATCAAAACTTAATGCCATGGAAATTGTTGCATCAGATGATTATCAAAAAAATTCAATCAAGATCATGAGATCTCTAGTGGAAGGCCAAATGCATTCAATTAATGAATTTCAGCATTTGAAAAAAGGTATGGACCTGTTAATGTTGCAATTGTTTGATGTACAAAACAAAGTCAAGAGTTAAGCTTGGTATCACTTATCCCACAACCAGTACAACGATAGAGAGTAGATCTTTCAAGAATTTTTTCAGATTTCATTTCAGAACCACAACACGGACAGGAAAATTTTTCTTGCTCTAAATTTGGTTCTTCGGTTTTTCTAACAACATAATCAGGTTTTACTTCAGGTTTTTTTGAGTTACAAGGTGGTTTGTAGTAAGTCATTATTTTATTGAGTACATTTTGTCTAGCACTACTATTCGATTCAAACATAGGCAATATTCCAAGGTACAAAGATTTTTCAGACCTGGATTGTTGAACCCAACATTTGAAATGTGAATGTTGAACAAAAAAAGACTTGTCATCAGTCTTTTCACAGTCACCAACATAAACAATATTGAATTTGTCTTTGTCTCTAGAAAAGATCAAGTATACCACTTTTTCCATAGGAGGTCCCCATTCATCAAGAGGAACAGGTCCTAAAAACTCAAACTGGAGGATTTGAATGCTCAATGATGGTAGTTTTGAGTGCTTTCTTTTCTTTTTTTCCCAAAAAACTATACTAGTATCACTAATTTGATCGCAAAATCCAAACTTGAAAAGATTAAATTCGAGAGTTAGGGATTTTTTGTAAATGACAGGATATGGCAATCATGCACAAGTAGGATTTGCCATGATTGTGGTTGCCGCTAGTCTTGTAGCAGTTGCTCTTATAGGATTAGCAATTGGTAATGATGTGCTTTTTGCAGATAACATACAAAGAGGAAATACAGCTCATTTCAATGAATGTAAGGAGAATGATTTCAAATCCGATGGTTGTGAAAAATACTGGGATAGAATCAACAATGATATCTCAGGAATTTATATAGATCTAGATGACTAAAACTAGTATCCTTTACTAAAGTCTTCTAGCATGTTTTTATTTTTTGTTAGTCTATTCATTGCATAAAATGCACCACCAACAATTCCTGCTTGATAAAAGGTATACAAGAAAACACCTGATGATGTTGGATCAGATTTTGTAAAACTTAGAACAAGCATCGTAAAGAATACAAATGTTCCAACAAATGTTACCATTCTATTTAAAAATCCAAAGTCCATTCCAACAATTCTTTTGGAAGCTGCTGCCATCAATGCAATGCTAGTAATTATCAGAAAAGTTGCCCCGCCATTTACTGTAATAAATGCATTTAACCAAATCAAAAGTCCATCATCTAAAATTGTGACATCAGGCATTACACTGCCTCCATTTATTGCAAAGTTTACAGAACTGAACATACCGCCAATTACAAACAAGAACAAGAAGATTTTTACAATTGATCTTTTTAATCCACCGCGAATTTCTGAAGGGTTGACTGCACGTTCTGTAATTCTAACTCCATAAAGAAACCCCACCGCCATAGCAGGAATGAACATAATATTGATCAAGATAGGAGATTCCTTGTTGATAGACTCAATTTGAGGGTGAAAAATCAGAAATAAAATTACTGCGAGTGAAGCAGCCATACCAAATAATATCAAACCCAGATGTTTGTGACCATTTGACTCTGATAGACTATTCCAGTTGTACATCTTTTGATTTATTAAGAAAATCATTAAAGACCAAATCAAAAAATCATTTGGTCAAATTATCAATTCTGTTTACCCTTTTTACCTGAAATCAAATAGATTCTTCGTGAAAGGAGCAAAACCATTAGTCATAATAGGCATAATTATCTTGATTTTTGGCCTAATCTTCCATCTTCAAGGAAAATCGATATTAGGACCAGAATCCTCTTTTATGTATTCAAATCCAGATTGGGTTACTTATGGTGTTCAAATTACAGTATTAGGAATAATCATAGTTGTAGTAGGAACAGGGATTAATAAAATCAAAAGAAGTTAGTTTATCACACGAAGGGTAATTGTGCTTTTAATTTTTTGGAGTTTTCTAATTTTAGATATAATTATTTCATTCATTTGTGAAGGAGTGTCGGTGACAAATTCAGCAACAACATCATAACTGCCAAAAGTTATCGTGCAATCTTTGACTTCAGGAATCTCTTTTAGTTGCGAATATAGTAACTGTTCTTCTCCCATTTCACAACTAATTAACATGTAAGCTTTATCCATTTCAATCATATTTTCTAAAAAATAGGCTAACTTAAAGACATCTAAAGAATTATTTCAGTAAAATAGATCTCAAAAACCTGCAATTATTGGATCTTCTGGTTTCATTATTTCTCTTAATAGGATTGTTGCAAAAGAACCTCGAGATAATGAAAACTCTACGATAGTATCATTGGATAAATAGTCAGAACAACATATGGCAGCTTGTCTAAAACCTCCCTCACTACTTACTTCCTGCATCTCTTTTATGAAAAAGTCTTTCGGAGCAATTTCTTCCTGTTCCAATATTTTGGAGATTTGATAATCAAATCTTGTTTTTTTGTAATAAGAGTATCCAACAAACGGCAATGCTAATCGTTGTTCCATTCCTTTCACATATTTTCCAATCACTCCATGAAAATCAAAACAAATATCACTTGGTCGTGCTTCAAACAGGTTTTCGCCATCAGAAAAGGCTGTACTTAAAGACTGATTAAAGAGAAAAGACTGGTAGGCCTGAACGTAAAATCTACGCAATGATATCTGAATTGAGCGAATTGCACGAAGGGCATCACCATGTTCAATCATTTCTTTTAGAACAATTCTTTCGATATCCATTTGATATGGAACCTGGTCAAAATATTTTTTATAGTTCTCCTTATCAGAGAGTTTTTCACGAATCTCAGTATTTTCCTTCGAGTCATAAGGAGATGTAAAAGATAAAATCAATTCAACAGCTTTTTTAAAATCTTTCTGCAGAATTGCCTTTCCAATAAGATGAGTCACGGGTCTCTTGGAACCAAAGCGTTGATAGCCATAAAAGTTCAGAATTTTAGTATGTTCACTAAAAGAAGACAAATCATCAGAACAATCAGAGATTTTAATTTTAAAATGATTTGATATCATATCTTTTTTTGATAATGGTTTTTTTACAAAGCCGATTTTTTCAAGAGAATATTTGTTAGTTGAAAAATTTTCAATTGTTTTTCCTTTATTTCCAGAGCAAACAAATTGTTCTGTTATAGCGGATGCATCTTTTAGTCCTAGAGCCTTTAAGCGAGTTCCTTTTTTTCTAAAAACATCAGATAAAGCATGGTTAGTATCAATCTTTTTCTTTTTTAATTTGTAAACAGCATAACCTTCTTGATCATTAATGGAGTTTTGTGCTCTTTGAGAAATTAATTCAGTTACTTGGAAATCTTCAGGTTCAACTCTAATTTTCCCTCCAATTCCACTAAACTCTGTACTGTAAATAGAAATACCTACTTTAGAATCTAAATTTGGTATCACTCTATTGTCACTGTAACAAATTTGCTAATTGCAATATCAGGAGATTGTGCTCCCAGTAGAACTTTGTATGTGCCAGGTATAGCATCTTCTGAGGCTGAGATAGTTGTGAGAATGTGTCTTGATCCATCAAAATCTAATTGGAATATTTCAGGAGTGCCACTAGTAAGATCAATATTTAGAAAATCATGAGTTGTGATTAGAATCAATGAAACATCAAACAGATCTTTTTGTAACGTAGGAGATACAACAAAGTCTAGGTGTTGTGAATCTCCAGGCGTAAGAGTTAAGGAATCAGATTCTAGTTGAATTTCAATTGGTAATGGAACGGAGGTATCAACTACTCCAATATTATTTTCTACCCATTCAGTAAACCAAATTTTTTCACCATAAATTGCAAAGTCAAAGATTTGAGCTATACCGCAATTAGCTGACATTATACCAGTTCCAGGATTACAATCACCCCAGTAAGGGTTCTTAGAAGGAACGTGATATTCCACAAGAGATTGGGATTTTGGATCCATTACAGAAATGTTGTTTGCAGTTTGTTCATTGAAAACAATGCGTCCTAGTCCATCAGTTTCAATCCAATAAGGTCTAGAAATGGGGGACGTTACAACTCCTGTTTGATTTCCATATGTACTAAGTTGGGGTTCAGATGTAACATATTGAGTGAATTGTTCAGTGAAAGGATCAAAATTGAAGAAGGAAGATGACGTAGTATCTGTTAACCAAATAGTTCCATCATCATCTACCACAGCACCGTTTGGAGTAAGTAGTTCTGGCGGCAATTGATAGACTTCAACAAAATCTTGTAAAGGAAGAAATTGTTCACCAGAATTTGTAGATAAATCACGATATCCATTTTGATTAAATTTTACTAAAACCCCACCTTGTTGGAATAACCAATTTGTAAACCAGATATTGTCATTTGGGTCAACTGCAAAATCTGCAGTTACAGAATTATCAACAGGGGATGGAATGCTAAGATAGTTTATTTCACCGCTAGAGGGATTGGGATCTAATAATGTGAGTTTATTTCCAGTAAAATCATTGATAATAATCTGAGAGCCATCAATTTTGAGTTTTTGTGGTAAAGAGTTTCCTTCAGAAGGATATGCTATTCGTTCATACTTCTCATCAATAGTTGAAAACCTCCATACTGAATCAGTTCTTTCATCAGTAAACCATACAGAACCATCTGGCGCATAATCAATTCCCCACATCATAGAACGTTCTCCTGGCGGCCATGAAGGATTGTCATACTCTGTAAATCTTTCAGTAGATGGATCAAATTTTGCTAGTTTACCAGTATTTGTTTGAGCGAACCAAACATTTCCATCATAATCTGTTACAACTGCCAATGGATTTGTGCATGGTGTTGGAATTGAGAATTCTTGAACATAGTCAGTAAATTTGGGATCACCAGAACCACAAAATTGAGCACGTTGTTCATCAGGAAAATTATCAGCTGGAGTTCCAGTGACTGTGAACTCCAGACTGTCTTCAGGAGGAGGTCCCATCATGCTTTGCAGTCCAAACCCTGACGTTACCATGATTCCACCAAAAAAGAATACCACTACGAGTCCTTTCTTCTTCATATCTCAAAAAATATCTAGCCGTGTTATATCTTATTCCCAACAAGTGTACAAATTATAGTAATTTTAGATCGCCAGTTATTTTATCAATCAGGTTTTCAGGAGCTGGGCCAATTGAGATGCATGTTGTTGTTCCAGGAGCTATCTGTGTATGTCCGGCATCGGTGACTTCAGACCATGGAAGATTCAGATCAATTGCGTGCCTTTTTACTTCCTGTAAATCTTTGATACTAGAAACCTTAAGGACGACCTTCTCTTGTCCATTCGACCATTCAGTGTACCATTCAGGATGGGATTTTCTCACATGTTCGGATCCAAGAACGCAGGCATGACCCACTTGGGCTGCTATTTTTCCTTTTCCCATGTCTAGATCAGTTCTAACAACAATTACTTGTTTGATGTTTCCCATACTGTAATGAAACACAGGCCCAATGAAAAACTTTTGAGTTAAATAATTGACAAAGAAACAAAATCTATGAACTTTGACGTAGTAGTTGCCGGAGGGAGTGTTGCAGGATTATTATGTGCAAGAGAAATTGCTTCAGAGGGATTTTCAGTACTTGTAATTGAAGAAGATTATGAGATAGGAACCCCCGAACATTGTGGGGGATTAGTTAGCATGACAGGATTAGAAGAACTAGGAGTAATCCCATTTAGAAAAACTTTTGATCATATGATAGAATCTGCTGAAATCACGGCACCGAATGGGAATAGTTTTACAATTAACTCGGAGAAACAAAAAGTAGTTGAAATTAGTCGAAGAGAGTTAGATAAGCAGATAGCTTTTCAAGCTCAGAAAAATGGCGCAGTGATCAAAGTCAGAACAAGCTTTCAAGAGATTACAGATACAGGGATTAGAACAAATGAAGAGATAATTGGTTGTAAGATTTTTGTTGATGCAAGAGGAGTTTCCTCACTTGTAAACAAAGACAGAACTGGAATTTTATTATCAGCGCAATACGAAATTTATGCAGATTGGATCAAGAAAGGAAAAGTAGAAGTAATTTTTGATCAAGAAAAATATCCAGGATTCTTTGCATGGGTCATTCCATCTAATGAAGGCAAAGGCAAGGTAGGAGTTGCCGGGAGAGGAATCAACGTAGCTGAAACACTAGATAAAATTCTTGAAGAAAAAGGAAATTATTCAACAATTAGAAAAATTTTTGCTCCAATCTGGATAAAAGGTCCTATTGCAAACTTTGTAGAAGGAAAGACAGTAACTATTGGAGATGCTGCAGGACAGGCAAAACCAACTACTGCAGGAGGAATTTTCACCAGCGGAATGGGAGGTGTTTATGCAGGACAGGCAATATCCGAGTTTTTGAAAACAAATAACATGTCAGATCTTGAACAATATCAAAAAAAATGGACAAAAAGATTTGGTAAAGAGTTTACAAAACAGATACTTGCAAGAAAGATTTTGGAGAGAGTAGACAATGAAACAATCAATAAACTATTTGAGTCAATTACACCAGAGATTATAAAAGAAATTTCAGAGAAAGATGATTTTGATTTTCATACTAGTTCCATCATAAGATTACTAGGAATGAAAGGTTCGATTAAAACTGCACAAACTCTAATTGGCGGAGAGTTGAAAAAATTGGTGAGCTAAAATGTGCTCAAATTCTAAGGAAGGTATAAATGATGTTGACAGAAAATCGGGGTATGTCATCTACTATTTCATTACCTACATGTAGCTGCTGTCACAGACATGTTATGCCTAATGATAAATGTGTAAAATTCAATTGTCCTGATTGTGGTGCTGATTTAATTTGGAGATGTCAAAGTTGCAGAGAAGCAGCAAGAAACTACACTTGTTCTTCATGTAATTTTCAGGGACCTTGAAAAAATGGCTCAATTACTGTTAATTACAAAAATTCTTCCTAAAGACACTGAGGTGGATCTGGATAAACTAGCAGAATTTATCAAGTTATCACTAAAAGAAGGAATAACGATGAAAAGACATGTCAAAGAACCATTGGCGTTTGGATTAGAATTTCTAAAAGCAGAATTCATCTTAGATGATAAGGAAGGACAAATGGACTCATTAGAAAATTCTGTTAAATCAACTGAGGGCGTTAGTGAATTAGAAGTCCTCAATATGAGTAGAATGTCAGTTGACATGAAATAGGTGATTTTTTGGTACGCAAAGAAGAGCCTTTGCAAATGCGGATTGGAGAAGCAAAGCAAAGGGATGTTGGTAAAAAACGAGCTAGAATTGGACCTGAAGCCATGGATTTTCTCAAAGTTACTCCTGGCGACATAATTGAAGTGATGGGTTCAAGATCCAGTTGTGCAGTTGTTTGGCCAGTTGATGAAGATGAAAAGTTTCCAGATATCATACGAGTTGATGGACAGACAAGAAAAAATGTCGGAGCATCACTAAATGATATTGTAAAAATTAGAAAAGGGGTATCAAAGATTGCAAAAACAATTTCTTTAACACCTGTAAATGATTCCGTTACAGTAGATAAAGAATTTACAGATTTTGTTAAAAACAGATTGAAAGGATTGCCAATTACTCATGGTGATGAAATTTCTGTAATGATATTAGGAAATTCTATGGACTTTAAAATTACAAAGGCCTCTCCAAAAGGAGTAGTAAAGATAGATCGAACTACAAATCTTAAAATTTCAACAGAAACTGCAGTTGATAGAAAAGTTCGAGTGACATATGAGGAGGTTGGAGGACTTAGGCAGGAAGTTAAAGCAATGAGAGAGATTGTAGAGCTTCCATTAAGACATCCCGAGTTATTTACAAGACTAGGGATTGAGCCACATAGTGGAATTTTACTTTACGGACCTCCAGGATGTGGAAAGACATTGCTTGCAAAAGTTCTTGCCAGTGAATCAGAAGCTAACATGTTTTTAATAAATGGTCCAGAGATAATGAACAAATATTATGGTGAAACCGAAGCGAAAATTAGGGAAATTTTCAAAGAAGCGAAAGATAACTCTCCAAGCATAATCTTTATTGATGAGATTGATGCAGTTGCTCCAAAAAGAGAAGAGGCTTATGGTGACGTTGAAAAAAGAGTTGTTGCTCAATTGTTAGCACTAATGGATGGTCTTACCGACCGAGGAAATGTAATTGTACTTGGCGCTACAAATAGACCAGAAAGTGTTGATCCAGCACTTAGAAGACCAGGTAGATTTGATAGAGAATTTGAAATATCTGTACCAAACGAAGACGGACGGTTAGAGATTCTTTTAATTCACACAAGAGGAATGCCGGTAAGTGATGATGTAGATCTGAAAGACTTGGCATCAGAACTACACGGATACACAGGTGCGGACATCAAATCACTTTGTAGGGAAGCTGCAATGAAGTCAATTAGGAGATACCTGCCGGAAATAGATCTTGAAACAGAAAAGATTCCTTCTGAAGTGTTGCAATCAATGCAGATCAAGTTAATTGACTTTTACGATGCAATGCACGAGGTAGTTCCCACGGCAATGAGGGAATTTTATGTCGAAAGACCTAAAGTCTGGTGGAAAGACGTTGGAGGGTTAGATTATATAAAAAAATCATTAACAGACAATCTTATTGTAGCAATGAAGGAGCCAATCAAGTTTACAAAGATGGGAGTTAGACCGCCAAGAGGAGCTTTGATTTATGGTCCTCCAGGATGTGGGAAGACATTGCTTGGACGAGCGCTTGCAACTGAAACTGGTGCAAATATGATTCTAGTTAGAGGTCCTGAGATCCTTTCAAAATGGATTGGAGAATCTGAAAAAGCTGTTAGAGAAATATTCAGAAAAGCAAAAGCAGCAGCGCCATGTGTAGTAATTTTTGACGAACTTGATTCACTGGCACGTTACAAGTCAGGAGAAGGAGGAGCAAGTGAAAATGTTCTAAGTCAATTGCTAACAGAGATTGAAGAAGGTATTTCTTCACGAGTTGTGGTAATTGGAATTACAAACAGACCAGATGTTTTGGATAATTCCTTGCTAAGAACGGGAAGACTAGATTTAGTTCTATATGTAGAGCCTCCAGATGAAAAAGGACGATTAGAAATTATTAAGATTTTAACAAAAAAGATGCCACTAGTAAATGACGTAAAATTACAAGAGATTGCAGTAGCCACACAAAACTATACTGGTGCAGATTTAGCAGCACTTTGTAGAGAAGCAGCAGTTCAAGCAATGAAAAACAATTCGTCAAAAATTTCAAGTCAAGATTTTGCAAGTAGTTTGAAGCAGGTCAAACCATCTATAACTAAGGAAGTTGATCAATGGTACAACACTATAAGAGAAAGTATATCTAACGTTGTACCTAAGACAGGGGATAAAACATTCTACGGATAAAAATGACAATTCCAATACGAAATACAGTATATGACAAGATCAAGGAGGCAAATTCCTTAACGGATGTTAAGCTTTTTAAAATCTTAGTAAAAGAAGGATATACTCTTCCTGAAGACAAATTCAACAAAATACTTTTAGATTTAGAGGTTCTTGGCCTCATCACAGTAATATGGATTACAAAAGATGAGCGTAGAATAGAAATAGTTGTAGTTGAAAAAGAGGAAGACAAAATTGAAGAGCAAAATAAGGAAATGGTAGAAAAAGATTATGAAGCAAGTTTCCCAGGTTTTGAAAAATAATGCCTCAGAACAGAGGGAAATGAAATGCAGCATCCAATGCTACTGCTACAAAAATTATTGTAAGATATGGAGCAGTAACTTTGTATGCTTTCCAAGCAAATTCAGATGTAGGATTCTTTGTTAGCTTGTAGTGATATGCAAGCATCAGTCCACCAGAGACCAGCGCAATTACAGTGTAAACAATTCCCAAACCATTGGGAATAAATGAAAGTGTCAAAGAATAAGGAATTAAAATTATCGTGTTTCCTAAAATGTACTTTGATGTTTTTTGCATACCAATTACAACAGGTAACATAGGTATCTCAGCTTGTGCATACTCATCTTTAATCTTCATTGCAAGACACCAAAAGTGAGAAGGAGTCCAAACAAAGACCAAGAATCCAACTAAGAATCCTAACAAATCCATACTGCCAGTAGCTGCAGACCATCCAGCCCAAGCTGCAGCACTGCCAGCAATTCCTCCAATTACAATGTTGGAAGAGTTTAGACGTTTTAGCCAAACTGTATAAATAATCACATAAGAGAATATGCCAACAGCAATAAAGAAAGCAGATACAGGGTTTAGAGTAAAGTAACCATAGATTACAGATACGCAGCTTACAACAAATCCATAAATGAATACATGAGATGCTGCCATACGTCCAGATGGAATAGGTCTTGTACTAGTTCTCGTCATTTTAGGATCAATGTCTTTGTCATAATAGTGATTTAGAGCACTGGATCCTGCAGATGCCAATGCACCTGCAATAATTATGTGTAGATATAACCAATTATCAAGTTCCGGGACACCATCAACCAGTTTACTTGCTGCATACATTGAAGTTATTGCAGTAATAACTAGAAGAACAACTATCCTGGGTTTGGATATCTCCATTATTTCTTTAAATCCCAATCTCACTCTACCCTATTCCAAAGCCATTTAATTTCTTCGTCCATGTGATCCATAATGTTTCAAAAGGAATAAGTATCTCAGCCCTGCCAGCTACGTTGAATGAGCAACTGGGACCTCATGATGCCAGGGATGGGATTAACAGCTATAGGTTTAGCTGGTGTCGTATTAGCTTATGCGGGCATTGCACATACTTTCATCGATGGTATGCATGCATTATCTGGTCTTACTATGTTTGTAGGACTGATTTTCTTAGCAGTGGGTATCTTAGATGGAGGTATTTCAACCAGCAATAAGGCAAAGGCAACTACTTTGGTAGTTTTGGGAATTTCATTATCATTTGGAATGTACGCTTTAGCAATCATGAATACATCAGACTTTACAGTTACGTTAGCAGGAATTTTAATGGCCATTGGGTTCCCGGCAATCATCATAGCATATCTAGCAATGAAGCACCCAACCATAGTAAAACCAGTTGGTGCCATCGTTGGAATGGCTGCAGCAACAGGAATTATCATGTGGTTTGCATTTGGATTCGTGAGTCCTGACGCATACATGATTCCTCAACAAGTTGAAGTTGAAGAACCAATTGAAGAAGCAATGTCGACAGGGTCAATCTTTGCAATTCAAGAAGCAATGTCGACAGGGTCAATCTTTGCAATTCAAGTTCTGGAAGGATCAGCTGAAGAAGGAAATCCGGATTATGAACCGGATGCTGCAGTTGTTACACAAGGGCATACAATTGAATGGACAAATGCAGACTCAGTTGCACATACAGTTACTAGTGCAGTAGACTTTGGAGACACATTTGATTCTAGCATAATGAATGCAGGAGATATCTTTACGTTAGATACAGCTAGTTTGGAAATAGGAGAATACGAGTATTTGTGCATCATACATCCTTGGATGATTGCAACATTAAGTATTGAAGAACCAAAACAGCCAATCAGAGTAACAATTCCAGAAGGAGCAGGAATCCCCGAAGAAGGACAAATCCATTATGATCCCCAAATAATTGATGTAACAGTTGGCACTACAGTTGCCTGGGAAAACCTAGACAATACAGTACATACAGTAACTGCAGGGGATCCAACTGGAGGACCAAGTGAAATGTTTGATTCAGAAGTGATGGTAGCAAGAGACAAGTATGAATTTACGTTTACAGATGCAGGAAGTCAAGATTACTATTGCACATTCCATCCATGGATGATTGGAACAGTTAACGTAGAATAGATTTGCAGAAAATTATCTTATCACAATCAGACAAAAAAATACTGACCGAACATGCAGAAACTGAGAAACCTAATGAGTCATGTGCTATGCTATTTGGCAATGACAACCTTGTCTCAGAGATATTTTTAACAAAAAATATCCGGGAATCGCCAGTTAGTTTCACAATTTCAAATGAGCAGTTAATTGAGGGATATAAGACTGCAGAAGAAAAAAAGGTCGAAGTTATAGCCATCTTTCATTCACATCCTAATTCAGACGCATACCCATCAAATACAGACAAAAAATTCATGCGCAGCAATCCAGTGGTATGGATAATTTATTCTGGCATTAACAAGGATTTCAAAGCATATTTTCTTGAATCAGATATAATAGAAATTCCAATTGAAGAGAAATAATTCAAGATTTCAAGAAGATGTTTTGAATTAAATATCCCTTTTTTTAATAATAATCATGGAAATTCACGTATACGATACCTATGTCAAAGCAGCAGATGGTCATACCATGCACTTTGATGTCATTACTGGTGAAAAAGACCACGATAAAGCCCTCACATATGGCAAAGAGTGGTTAAAATCAGTTGGCGAAGAAAATGCAGAAATGACAACAAACGAATGTCAGTTCTGCCATTCGCAAAATGCGCCAGAGCCTGTTGAACAGGCAATTAAGGAAAACGGCTACTTTATCCAAAAAATGGAAGGCTGTCCTTAAACACTTTTTTTCTTTTTCTAAAAGACTATATTTTTTAGATTAATGGACGTAGAGATAGCATGTCAGAACACAAGTACTCAAAGTGGACAGTGGAAGGAGACAAGAAAACAAAATGGATTTGCGGGTGTTTTCAAACAGCTGATGGTTATTTCAAATTCTGTAATTCACATAATGAGACTTTGAAAAAAGCAATACATGCCCAGATTGATGAATTAGATATGACATTGATTGTTGAAGATAAAGATTAGATAGCAAGTATTGCAACAAAGGCAGATACAAAGACAATGGCAATTGTGTTTAGTAATTTAATGACAGTGTTAAGTGCAGGTCCGGCAGTGTCTTTGTAAGGATCGCCAATAATGTCACCTACAACTGCAACTTTATGTATTTCAGAACCCTTTTCACCTTTCATCTCTACTAGTTTCTTTGCGTTATCCCATGCACCGCCAGTATTTGCCAAGTGATATGCCAACAAGATTCCGGTAATAACTGCGCCCATTAATAATCCAGCTACAGCAGTCGGACCCAACAATATTCCTAAAATTATTGGAGCAAGAATTGCGACAATTGCCGGTTTCCAAAGCTCTTTAATTGAAGCAACAGTAGCAATATCTACACATTTAGCATAATCTGGTTTTGATGTTCCTTCAAGAATTCCAGAATCGGCTTTGAATTGCCGTCTAACTTCATCCACCATTTTTCCTGCAGCCCTTGAAACACCATTAATGAGTTGGCCTGTAATGATAAATGGGATCAAACCACCAATTAACAATCCAACAATTATTGCAGGATTTGTTAAACTGTAATCTAATTCCAATACACCTTCAAAGATATGAGATGCTTCGAACTGAAATGCCTGAATCATTGCCAGGGCAGCTAATGCAGCACTAGCAATAGCAAATCCTTTGGTAACTGCTTTAGTTGTATTTCCAACTGCATCAATTTCATCTGTAACTTTACGATTTTCTTCGCCCATTCCGGTCATCTCAACAATTCCACCGGCATTATCTGCAATTGGGCCAAATGCATCAATACTTAGGACAATTCCGGCAAGACTTAACATTGCCATTGCAGTCAGAGCTGTTCCAAAGATTCCATAAAGTACGGGGTCTGCACCTTCAGGTGCTGCAGCAGATGCAATGCTATAGGATACAATGATTGCAATTACCAATGAAATCATAAATGGTCCTGTTGACTGCATACCTTTGATAATTCCCATTAAAGTTAATGATGCATATCCCCACTTTGCAGAGTCTGCAATTTCCTTTACAGGTCCTTTTTTGTAACTTGTATAGTTGTCAGTGATCTTTTGTATTACAGGAACTAAAATCACGCCAATTACTGTACTTCCAAACAAAGCATATGATGTTGGAGAATCACCGATGAATTGTGTAATAAATACATAGTTTAATCCAATTGCAATAGCTGCTGAAACATAAAATGAACGACTAAGAGGCTTCATTACATCGGTTATATTCTTAGAGCCAACAATTACAACACCAATAATTGATGCAATCATTCCAGAAGAACCAATCAAAATTGGGTAGAGGAAAAAGTTTGGTGCACCAATTAATGCTGCAATTAACAATGCTGCAAGTACTGTAACAATATAAGATTCGTAAACATCAGATCCCATTCCTGCTGCATCTCCAACGTTATCACCCACGTTATCTGCAATAGTGGCAGGATTCCTAGGATCATCTTCAGGTATATTTACTTCAACTTTTCCTACCAAGTCTGCGCCCATATCTGCAGCTTTTGTGAAGATGCCACCACCAATTCTTATGAATAATGCGATTAGACTAGCACCAATTCCAACACCGGCAATTGTGATTGGATCTGGATAAATCATGTAAAGACCAGTGATTGCCAATAATGCCATTGCCGGAACTGCAAGCCCTACTGTAGCTCCACCTCTAAAGGCCATAGCAAATGTCTTTCCTAATCCACTACTGCTCAAATTTGCAGCTCTAACTGCTGCTTTTACTGTAATTTTTAATGAAATAATTCCTGCAACTGCAGAAAGTGCTGCACCAACGGCAAATGCGATTCCATTTGATGGTTGAAGAAATGCCCCAATAATTAATGATAATGCTATAGCAACTGGAACTATAATCATCATTTCTCGTTTTAGAAATGCTGCTGCACCTTCTTTGACAGCATTTGAAATATCCATCATCTCTTTTGTTCCTGCAGGTTGTTTCATAATCCATGCAACCAAGCCGCCAGCGACTAAAAATGATGCAATGCCCGCAACAAATGGCAGAATTTCTGGAATCTCCATGTTATACTCAGGTTGCCCTAGTCTGGGAAATATAAATCAATGAGGGAAATTTACTTTCTTTTCTTGTATGGTGAAAATGTTTTTCCTCCAAGTCCTTGCCTTACCAATTTGTTGAATCTTTTACCGTGAGCAAGATATGGAAATCTCATATGGATCAATTCATGAACAATGGTATTTTCTAGAGTTTTCTCATCAGGGATTTTTCTGATATTAAGAAAAACTAGATTGTGTTGAAGGTAAGATACACCATAATATTTGTAGGCAGAGGTTCTACATCCTTCTGTTATTTCACGTGGCATGTTTAGTACATCTTTTGTAACAAACAAGATCTTGGGCTCTGGAATAGAAAATCTATTTGAATAAATTCCAACTTTCTCTAAAATTTGCAATGTAAGGTCAGGATCTAGCTTCACATCAGAACATCATGAAATATGCGTTTATCTGGAAATGTCAATTGTTGTAAGATATTTGGTTTATTTTGATTCTTCAAAATTATGAATTAACGGGGTCAGAGTTTTAGTAGTGTAATCATTAATCATACAGCCACCGTCTCATCATACCCCAATTATTCCATTGAATCAAGTAGTTTTTGTGTTTTATTTCTAATTTCTGGAGTGATTTTGACTATAACCAGCCCTTCGTTTGGTTGGCCATACAAAATTATAGCATTTTCAGGAGCATAAATACAAACTGGTATTACCAGAAGATCTTCTTCGCCATTAACACTGAGTCGTACAGGAGGCTGCATAGTAAAGGCCTTCTTAATTATGTCGATACTTTGAGGAGTAATTTCTGCTGCAGGGTTGTCTGTAGTTAATTCAGCAGTATTTGCTAGTTTTGGAGGTTCTCTTTTTGTTCTTTTTTCCTTACCATCAATAATTTGCAGAGAGGGAATCAAGTCAAACTCAATCATTTTTTCAGTTGTTCGGTCACCAACTGTAATTACATAGGAATTTTCTGAAAAATATTTTTCAATATTTGTTTTATTGGCTTGACTTTCAGGCAAGAGTATTCCTAAAGGAATCTTCAATTGGTCTCTCAAGGAATCTGGTAATTTCACAGGAATCGTGGCTAGTTAGAAGTACTTGCCTCTGGTGCTTGTTCTTTTTCAGATGCTTCAGATTCTATCTCTTCTTGTAGTTTTGCTGCAAGTATACTACATTGTGCTGCAATATTTTTTGCGCTTGTTCGAAAAGCAATTGCACTTGGAGAATCAGGATTTGTAATCATGATTGGTTTACCTGAATCCGAACCAGACATTATTCCAGAGTTTAATGGAATTTCACCTAAGAAAGGCATGTTAAATTGTTCGCTAATTCTCTTTGCACCTCCTTCACCAAAGATGTAGTGCTTCTCATCACAGTTTGGACAAATAAAGTGACTCATGTTTTCAACAACCCCAATAAGTGGAACATTTAGTTTTTCAAACATTCCAACTGCTTTGACTGCTACATTACTTGCAACATCTTGTGGAGTTGTAACGACTAGAATACCCGTGATTGGAATTGTTTGTGCAAGTGTTAATGGAATATCACCCGTACCTGGTGGAAGATCTACAATAAGATAATCCAGATCAGCCCAATCAGTATCAACTAGAAACTGTTTTAATATTCCAGAGATAATTGGACCGCGATAGATTGCTGCTTGGTGTGATTGCTCTGCAAAGAAACCAAATGAGACTACCTTTAGCCCGTTCGATTCAGCAGGTTGAAGTTTGTTTTCTTCTACTTGCATGAATGTATCTTTCATTCCAAGCATCAGTGGAATACTAGGACCATAGATATCAGCATCTAACAATCCAACTTTAGCTCCTGTTTGAGATAATGCCAAAGCTAAATTCAAAGAAACGGTTGATTTTCCTACACCTCCTTTTCCACTAGCAACACCAATGATGTTTTTGACAGTTGCCATTCCAGTATCTGCATCAAGTGAACGTCCTTCCATGACTTTTGCAGTTACTTTCATATCAAAATTTTTCAAGTCAGAAATTTCATCAATCGCTTTTCTAACATCTTCTTCAATTTCGACATTGAAAGGGCAGGCAGGTGTTGTTAATTCTAAAGTAAATTTCAGACTTCCTTCATTAAGTTCTATATCTTTTATCATGCCCATAGATACAATATCTTTTTTCAAATCAGGATCAATGACCGTACTTAATTTTTCAAGAACTTGATCGATTCCAACCATTGTGTAAAAAAGTCCGTTTACATTATTTAAACATAGGTTAGACAATAAAAGAAATTAACAATTATATGGAAAATTAGTAAAATCTTTGAAAATTCAGGCCTAAATCATCCAAAGATTCATAAATTGAAATTCAAAAAAACAGTACAGTTGTTTTCTATATCTACCCTACTGGATGTTGTTAGGATTCCTCCAAGCCTGTTTGGAACTACACTCAAGAAGGCTACAGTAAACATTCTCAAGGACAAGTACGAGAGTATGATTAGTGCAGACTTGGGTTATATCATTATGATTTTAGATGCTAAAGTTGATGAAATGGGGAAGATGATTGCAGGTGACGGCGGAACATTTCATAAAGTTGAATTTGAAGTATTGACATTTTATCCAAAATTACAAGAAATTGTTTTAGGAGAAATTGTCGATATTACAGATTTCGGAGCATTTGTAAGAATTGGTCCGACTGATGCGTTACTTCACTTGTCACAAGTAATGGATGATTATCTTAAGAGTGATGTAAAATCTGGAATGATTCTAGCTAATCAAAGTGGCAGAACACTCAAAGTTGGCTCTACACTTCGTGCAAGAATCACTGCGGTCTCATTAGGAAAAGCAGCTTCAATGGGCAAGATCGGAATTACATGTAGACAACCATTCCTTGGTGCTGATGCATGGATTGCTGAAGAGATTAAGAAATCTGGTAGCGATAAGAACGAACCAGCAAAAGAAGCTAAAGTGGAGGCAAGTTAAGATGGCACGGGAAATGGCATGCAGAAAATGCAAATTTATAACAACAGGAAAAGTTTGTCCAATTTGTAAATCATCAGACTTGACGCCAGATTGGAATGGAATAGTACTTGTAGTTGAACCAACAAATTCAGAAATTTCAAAAACTCTTGGCATCACTCAAAAAGGCAAGTACGCTATTAAAGTGACATAAGATATTTCTAAATCTTTAAAATTACATTAACATTTTACATTATGTTGCCATTTAATTCTAAAAAACAATTATCACGATTTCTTGCTGAAGATATGGGTAAAGGAGATATTACAAGTGCGCTTTTACCCAAGATAAAAATTTTTGTTAGGATTATTTCAAGAGAAGATGCTATTATTGCAGGTGCAATACATGCAAAAGAAATTTTCAAACTAAATGGATGTAATGTCAAAATTTCAAAAAAAGATGGGTCCAAAATAAAACCAAATCAAACTATAATGATTATTAGTGGAGATGCAGGAAAGATTTTGGCATGTGAAAGAACTGCACTAAATCTTCTCACAAGAATGAGCGGAATTGCAACTCAAACGAATGAACTTGTGAAGAAAATTCCAAAGAAAACAAAATTGTATGCAACAAGAAAGACTGCCCCAGGTCTTCGATACTTTGACAAAGAAGCAGTCGAGATAGGAGGAGGTAAAAAGCACAGAATTAGGTTAGATGAAATGGTTATGATTAAAGATAATCACATTGCTGTTGTAAATTCATTATCATTCATAATTAAAAGAGCAAAGAGAAGATATAAAAAATTTGAAGTAGAGGTTGAAAATATTCCGGATGCAGTTCTTGCTGCAAAAGAAGGAGCAACAATAATTATGTTGGATAATTTTTCTCCAACTCAAATCAAGAGAACAATTAAAGTTCTTAAGAACCAGAAATTACGAAACAGGGTGTTGCTTGAAGCATCGGGTGGGATAAATTCTAAGAACATATCTAAATATGGCAAAACTGGAGTTGACATTATTTCAATTGGTGCCATTACAAATTCTGTGAAAGGAATTGATATGAGTTTAGAAATTTAAGAATTCAATCGTTCTAATAATTCAGAAGCTGCTTTATTTTTTGGATCAATTTCTCGAATTTTTTCACAACATTGGAGTACTCGTTTGTTTTCATTCAATTTCTGATGTGAATATGCCTTCAAAAGCAAGACATCAATATCGTGAGAACCAATTTCAAGAGATCGGTCAAAGTAGGGAATGGCAGTCTTGTACTTGTTTTTCATATAGTAAATTCCGCCAACAATAAACAAAACATCATGATGGTTAGGGGTTTTTTTCAAAATTTCTGTGCCTGATTTTAATGCAGCTGGATACTTTTTTTCTTTGACAAGTTTCTTGAGTTCTTTGAATTTTCGGATATCATCTTTTGTTTGAGAATCTTTTGGCGTTCTACTAAATAACCCAACCAAAATAGCCACGCAATCTATTTGATTTCAAGCATTCTATTAATTGCCAGGCTAGCCTTATCGGCAATTTCTTTAGGAACGGTGACAAGATATCTTTCATTTACCAATGCATCATACACTTTTTCAAGTGTAATCATCTTCATGTATTGACATTCAGCTTTATCCGATGCAGGAACAAATGTTTTTCCAGGATTATCTTTTCTCATTCTATACAGTATTCCAGTTTCAGTAGCAACAACAAAGTTCTTTGATTTTGATTTATTGACATGTTTTAGCATTCCATCAGTAGAAAGTATTGAAACTTTTTTATCATCAAAACGTCCATCTGCAATATCATACATGAATGGAGTAGTACAACCACACTCTGGATGAATAACAAATTCAGCATCTTTCATTGAATCTAATTTTTTGGCAATATCTTCAGGAGTGATTCCTGCATGGACATGACACTCACCTGCCCATATGCGCATATTTTTTCTTCCAGTCATTTTTGCAACATAAGCGCCAAGAAACATGTCAGGTAAAAATAAAATTTCCCTATCTTCAGGAATTGCTTTTACAACATTTATAGCGTTTGAAGATGTGCAACAATAATCAAGTTCTGCTTTGATTTCTGCAGTTGTATTAACATAACCAACTACAATAGCACCTAGATGTTGTTTCTTCCAATTTTGTAGTTCATCAACAGTAATAGAGTCAGATAATGAACACCCAGCCTCTAAATCCGGAAGCAACACTTTTTTTTCAGGGCTGATGATTGCAGTAGTTTCTGCCATAAATTTTACACCACAAAACAGAATTGTTTTTTGATCAACTTTTGCTGCTTGTCTTGAAAGACCCAGAGAATCTCCTGTGAAATCAGCTACATCCTGTACGTCAGGAATCTGGTAATTGTGTGCCAAAATGATCACATCTTTTTCTTTCTTGAGTCTCAGAATCTCATCTTTAAGTTCTGGAGTCTGTTGTACTAGCATAAACCATAAAAAATTGAGTCAGTAAGGATTTAAAGAATGGGAAGTAGTCCAGAATTCTCTAAAAAACTACCAAATGTGGCAATAATTGCCAGAACAGTCACTCAAAGACGCACAATGAACACTTTCATTTTGAATTGCATCCATTCTACTTCTATCTTCTTCTGGTAGAATATAACATGGTATGAAATGAAAGTCTGGGCCGTCTAGACTTTATGACTGGAATGGAAATTCAAAATCCATTATAAAATCCTAAAAATCTTGTCTGCATGTCACGTGTGCTTCAATTATTAGATTAATGAATAATCCATATTACTCGAGTCCGTTTTTGATTTCAATAATCATGGTTGTCACTCCAATTGAATCAATCAATCAAACCATGACCCCTCTATAATATATGGGAAGTTATTGATTGATTTGCATGCGTAAAATCAAGCATAAATTTTCAATCAAATCACTGAATCAATCACACTTCAGGCACAAATCAATCATCATATTTAGAGTAAAAAAGTCATTAGAAGAAAATCCAAATACCGCACCTTTGCATCAAAATAAAGATGATGCAGTATTACTTCCTTCTGGAGTAAGTTTTATCAAGGTAATTGAGATGAGTGAAAAATCCAAGAATTACGTAATAAGATCCAAGTTATGTGGCACTAGATCTATTGGTATTATCAGGTGAAATTATGAGTTCACAACTTAATGAACAACAGAAAGAGGCAATAAAGCAAACTCAAGGTCCATCTATGATCATTGCGGGTCCTGGCAGTGGCAAAACCTTTGTCATTGTCGAAAAAGTTCTCAATCTAGTTAAATCAGGAATTCCACAATCATCGATTTTGTGTATGACATTTACTGGAAAAGCTGCAGGTGAAATGAAACTGAGGCTAGAAAAGCATGGAATACTCGATACAAAGATAAACACATTTCATGCATTTACAAAAGAGATTCTTGAAGACAACTTTATCGAGTCAGGTTTGGGCAAGTCAACCAAAATTTTCAAAAAAACATCACAGCTTGTTTGGTGTATAAGAAATACCGACAAGTTTGATTTTAACACGGATTATTTAGATCTTGGAAATAATCAGATACGAACCTATGCTGCAATACTGAAAGCAATCAGTTCTTTCAAAGAAGAGATAACCACACCACAAGAATTAGAAAAATATATTGATTCAAATTTGAAAAAATTATGCAAGGCAGAGCAGGATGATGTCGAAGTTCAAAAGGAATTAAAATTCTACCATAGATTAAATGAATTTAACAAAGTATACAAAGCATATGAAGATTATCGTGAAGAGAAAAACCTAATTGATTATGATGATATGATAACCAAAGCTATAGAACTATTAAGAAAAGATCCAGCAGTATTGCAAAACTATCTGGATAAATTCAAGTATATTCTTGTAGATGAATTTCAAGATAACAATTATTCTCAGTTACAACTAGTCAAAATTTTAGCCAAGGCAGGAAATATCACGGTAGTAGGTGATGATGATCAATGCATTATGAGATTTCAGGGAGCACATTTTGGAATCTTTAAAGACTTTGAGGAAACATATTCTGGTTTTAAAAAAATTGAACTGTCCAGAAACTATCGTAGTACAAAAAATATTGTAAAGCTTGCAAATCAACTATTAGATCCAATTAAACAAAGAGAGAGAAAATCCCTATATTCTGATGAAGAAGACGGGGATCTAGTCAATGTAGTTAGAACCCCAACGGACAATGGTGAAGTTGAATTTACAGTAAAGACAATTCGCTCATTAATTGATAAACCACTCAAAAGACGGGACGGTACCACCTCACCAATCACCTACAAAGACATTGCAATTCTATCTAGGCGTAAAGTTGAAGGCCAGAAATTTACAAAATCCCTTCGCTCTTTTGGAATTCCTGCCACCTTTGTGGGTGAGACCAATATCTTTACCAGTCCTGCCATTTTGGATTTATTTTCATTTCTAAAAATAGCCAATTCACCTACAACAACGGGAGCTGAAATATATCGACTGCTCAAAAGTCATGGAACCTCTGATCAAAACATTGCAGTTCTAACCAATGCCGCACATAAAAAAGCAAGACATGTCTATGCAGGAGAGCAAGATTTAGTTTTGGAAACTATGAGGGATTACGATAAATTTGACATTGCACAAAAATCAGAGATTGCAGAATTGATTGAGCAAATTGACAAAGTACTGGGACTGACTGCTCATGCAGCAATTAGCGAACTGGTCTATAAAATTATGTTTAATATTTCTGATCTGTATAAAAAATCGGTAAATTCAGATAAAGCATATGACAAAAAAAATATTTTATTACTAAATAAATTCTATGAGATTGCACAAGAGTTTCAAGATATTTATCCTACTAGTCCGCTATCTGAATTTTTAGAACACATTGAAATTATAAGTGAATTTGAGATCGAAATTGAAGATATAATTCTAGAAGATACTGTTAATGTTTTAACAATGCACAAAAGCAAAGGAAAACAATTTCCAATCGTTTTCGTTACTGATTTGGCTGATGGAAAATTCCCTGGAAATTGGAGAGAGCTGCCATTTACAATACCAACAGAATTAATGAAAGGGATGGATAGAACTGCAGATACTGGTGAGTTACATATTGAAGAAGAGAGAAGATTACTCTATGTGTGTATGACTAGAGCAATGAACAAATTATTTTTGTTATATCCAAAACGATATACTGGAAACATCAATGAAAAACCACCATCACAGTTTTTGCAGGAATTAGATTATGAAAAGAATCCACTAATCAAACTAATTGACTTTGACGAATCGGATGACCTTAACATGGAAGCAGAAGATGTAATTGAAAGAGAAAAGTCGGACCTTCAAAAAGAAGCAACTAGCGCCATAAATCAATCTCATCTAACTACTGCAATTCATAGAATAGTGGAGCTCGCCAGACTAAAACACTATGAGAAACAAGGAAATTTTGAGGGTTTTGAGCCTGAAACGATATTAAAAATTGATGTCAGTGACTTGGATCTGTCTTCAGAATATGCGGGGATTAAACAGCATCTGATCAACAAAGAAACATTCACTCTGTCACCTAGCAGTATCAAAGCCTATGAGGACTGTCCTTTGAAATTCAAGTATCAAAAAATTATGCGAGTTCCACAACCCGCAAGCATAGCTACTGATCTTGGAACTGTAATTCATGCGGTTGCTGAGGATATGGCAGATGAGAAAGCAAAAGGTAAGAAATTAACCAAAAAGAAAGGCATGGAAAAACTCAAAGAGAAATGGATTTTCCGTTCTTATCAAAATCAAACAGATGAGAACAGAGCACTGGGAAGGGCAGAACAAATGATTGACACATATCTGAAATGGGAAGATGAGACAAAAAATACACTAGTAGATGCAGAGATTCCATTTGAAGTAAAAATTGGTGAGATTACATTTACCGGAAGAATTGACAGGTTGGAGAAAAATCCTGATGGAAAATATGAAGTAGTTGATTTCAAGTCTGGCTCTTCAGTTAAATCCAAAAACAAAGCAAAGATAGATCCGCAGCTTAATATCTATGCTAAAGCAGTTGAAAAAATGAAAGGCGAGTTACCTGTCAAAGCATCTTTGTTTTATGTAGAAAAAGACAAGATGGTAGAATACCCAGTGACTAAAGAATCAGTTGATGATGCAATAGAGCCAATTATGGAAATGACAAAAGAGATTCTCAAAGAAAATTTTGAACCGACACCAAGTTATCGGGCATGTAAGTTTTGTTCATATCAGAGTATTTGTGATGCAAAGATGGTAAATGAATAATGTACAAACTAAACCCCAAAGAAGTAAAACAAGAAGAAATCTTTGGAATTATTCATCCATACATTAGAAGTAGAGAATGGTGAATAATCATGACATCAAATGATGCTTTACCAGCTTTAGAATTTAGACTATCAAAGACATGTCCAGAGTTAGTAGTTGATACAGACATTAAATCTTAGGAGGAGTCATATGGAGGATTTGGAAAGTTTGGTGCAATTGTAATTACTATCAGGCATGATAAAGCATCATTTGAGCAATTGAATCAATGTTTTGGTGGGGGCCTTAACCGAAGGAAAAGATATTTTTGCTTGTCCATCTCCTGAGCATCCAGAGTACTTGCCAGAATTGAAAGAATTTAATCAAAAAGTCTCTGATTTTATGAATGATTCTGACAAAAAGACATAGAATTATCCATTTGCAATAATTGCCCAACCAAATTCACCAATGTCAGTTAATGGGATTGGCATACCTACGATATCAAAAGTGTCAATAAAATCATTAGCAGATAATGCAGAAAAAAAGATTCCAAGAATTTTCAAAGTTTTTGGAGCAAAACCGTTATCAATCATGTCATGTTTATGATTTGAATAACCTTCCAGAAGGGGAGTAGTTATTTTACGGATAAATGAAACAAGTTTTTTCCCATAAGATACAATAATTCCAGATTTTTCAGTGCATACTGCCATTAATTCAAAGATACTATCACCAATTTTGCCTAATTTTTCCATAACAGTTGATCCATGAATTGATTGTGGACCAATTTTCTCTAAATTACCAACTAGCTCATCTGCAAAAACAGGTCTAAATGTTTGGAAAAATTCGAGAAATTTTTCTTTAATGGATATAAATTCTGTTTTAATTTTTTTATTAAAAAAAGGATTCCACTTTTGCAGAAATTCTATAACATCAGATCCGTTGAAAGTCTTTCATTATAGTCATCACGATGTGGAGAAAGTGGTTTTAACGATGAAGGTAAAACAATTTTTGATTCAGAATTTTTTAAATTATTCAAAACATCTGGAAGAGTATCAAATCGTTTTACACTAGAAAAAAAACTAGGATCCACACAAAGATATTTTTGAAAATTAGTTTTTTGTTTTTTAGATGTACTCATAATATTCAATAGGTCTGCAATTTAGACAATTTATTTTGATTAGGATTTAATTTTATTTTTTCCCGTGGATTAGAGGAATACTTTCTTGATTCTCTGCCAATTTCTTTAATTCGTTTAAGAGCAATTTTGTAATATTTTTTTTCTTTTTCAGTTCCAACGAAATGTCTATCCAAAGATATCGCAGCTAAGACAGTTGTTTCCACTTATCATGATATTTTTCATATGAAACCCACTTTTCTTTGTACGCAGGTTTAAGGTATCCTTCCCAACAGTCCCATAATTTTTTATCTTCTATACAAAATGAAAAACGGCAAATTCCTTTAGGTGAAATTTTTGTTTTATTTACGATCTCCAGAAGTTCCTTTGTAGGGATTATTACATAATGGGTTTTAATACCCAGTTTAATTTTATTTTTTTTAGGAACTTCAAGATGTGAAGTAAAAATAAAATAATCTACCTTTTCAGGATTTATTTTCTTTTTAGGAACTTTATGACCACTTGCAGTTGAATCATAAGAACGATACCCTTGTGAACTTTTTACTTGAACAGTTTTTGTTTTATGATTTTTTACATTGTATATTATCAAATCAAAATCTTTTAATTGAGAATTATAAGGGAAAAATACTTCGTAATCACTAGATAATTTGTCCTTTATTTTACTTGCAACTAGTGCTTCATCAACATGTAATGACCAAAAATTTTTGACACCCATTTTCAATCATCCTGAAATATCGTATGTTTTATTAATTTCAAGGTTCTGTGTAATCTTCGAGACATGTTTTCTCCAAAAAATTGCTCCGTAGCTGTGTTCAATAAGGCGTTTTGGATTATGGTTTTCCACTTGTTTTTCCCATCAACCTCGATTAGTGATGCTTCCACAAAATTAAGATCTGTTCTAACGTTTGATTCCTTACTGCTTCTGTACAATGTTGCTTTTAGAGACATACTACACCCACACACCTTCCACACTACACTAACTGATAAGTTTTACAAGGCAGGAATTGGTTCTTGTACTGCTTTTTTCATAGATTGCTTCCCAAGTTCATTATCCAGATCTTTAAACTTCTGGATAAGTGTAGAATCTGGATTTAATGCATACAGTTGTGCCTTACCATACTTTCTTGTAGTTTTTAGATACTCAAATTCTAAAATTCCATCCCAAACCTTGTAGAACGTAGTTTTAGAAATACCAGTGTATTCTATAATCTCTTTTTTAGAATAGTCACTCTCTCTATTATCCAGAAAGAAGTCTATTATTCTGAGTTTAGGAGTATCTCCCATGTACTGTAGGAGTAGTGATTGGTCTTTCATAGTAATACTATGATTTTAAATGTATTTAAATGTGAACCAACAAAGGTACTGTAAGTGAACACATGCTAACAGATGATGAAATTAAAGGTAGAATCATACGAAAACTCTTCAGACGTGGAAATTGGGGTGCTAGTCATACCTCATTTGAAAATCTCAAGAAAGGGTTCACACAGAGAGATACTGGAAAACAAGGTTCCAAAAAAGTGGATAAAATGGGAGAATCCCTGATCAAAGAGAATCTGATTTTATCAAAACCTACAGGATATGGATTAGAGGTCAGTTTGAATCCAAAGATGATTGACAGAATTCAAGAATATTTAGAGGAAGAATAATTTGCTTAATAAAAAACGAGCCAATGAAATTGTTGGGGAATTAAGGGAACGTAAATTACATGACAACACAGAAATTTTAGAATATCTGAAATCATGTGGAATTACATAATCTTCGACTTTTTCTTGAATTGTCTTTTGATCACCATGCAATAATTCATCAAGACCCTCAACTCCAACAAAGGCCTTGAATTTTTTCATACATCTAAGATAGTTTATCCTAGTATGCTCTGACTTTATGCTTGCCTCAAATATTATCTCACATCGAGATTTAGTCATGAGGTTTCGTTTCCCATGAAAGGATAAAGTTTGTTACAGTGCGTTTTATTGTGTATGATCGCTGTAAAAATAGCTATATTGTACGTCTTTTCTGCACGCATATTGCCATATTAGGTACCAATCTGAATCCCATCTGAGCAATATTTTCTCAGAGTTTCAATTGCAGATAAAATTGCCAACCTACTAGTTTTTGGATTATTGGTATCTGGAAAATTCTCTATTGTAAATGTCATCTTTCCAAATTTTCCTGAAGCTGTAATGCGATGAGTGTTTTTATCAGTGTCAGGATCAGCGACAATTCTTACACTTGTTTTTTCACTGCCTATTCCTGACAATGATAAGAGTGCAGCGACATTGATGTTAGCAGGAAATAAAGAGACAGCTTCCTTTGCAGTACCCTCAAAGATTGTTGTAGGAGAGCTAATTGCGTCTAAATTAATGTCAGAATTTTCAAAAAACTTGGCGCCTTTAAGAGATCCGGGATGTTTTGTTGTAGTAATAGACAATGATTCCAATTCATCTTTGATTGATTTTATTCCATCCAAGCCAGCAATTGCACCTGAAGGAAGGTAGATTGTTTTGTTGAAATCCTTACAAGCATCTGATAAAATTTCGTAGATGGATTCATCAAGTAATGCACCAACACTCATAATCATCAAGTCACGCTTATTTTGCAAAACGCTTAGTGCAATATCTTTTACAGCGTCCTGAGAAGCGGCTTCAACTATAATGTGTACTGGATGTGAAGATAAAAGGTGAGAGTTTTCAACAATTTCAGGCTTTGTATTTAATTTTGAAACAAGTTCAACTGCAGCATCTTTAGAGTTATCATAAACATGAGTTAGAACTGCAGGTATTTTTCCAGAATCAATTGCAAGAGCGATTTGGGTTCCTATTGCACCACAACCCAACAAACCAATTTTTTTCAAGTGTTTTTACTGGATCTGTTCACTTAATTAATTCTAGTCCAAACAGGAAATAAGTCAGATTTTCTCATTAAGGATGGATGGTTTTGATGGATCAGTTTTGTCAAAGTTCAGCATAACATAAAGGATTTATTCAATCCAACTAACCATTGTTGTGCCCAATACTGTATACAATGAGGTCAATAGGTAAGAAATTACACATGACTCAAGATCCAGTAAAAAGTTTGATTGAAGAATTAGGTGCTCATCTATCACAAACAGAGCATTCAGATATAGTACTAAATAATGGAAAAGGGAAACAGTTTCTAATTGCACCTTCAGAGTTTTCTGAAATTAAATCAGTGAATAATCCTCGAAAGATTGCATTTGTTGATGGTGGCGATGGACCACTAGAAGAATCACCAAATTTTTTAATCACAATTAATCGCGTATACTTTTCAATATTTCAGGGTAAAAAAAGAATCAAACCCAAAGCAAATCCCCGAGTTCAATTCTATTCCAGTGTAACTTCAAGTATTAAAACCGTTGATGGGGAAAAAACTGTCATGTACAGTACAAAATTATTTCCACATACTGCAGAAGATAAAAAATATTTGCCGGCAGAATCAGATTTAACATCCAGCACTGAAAGTACCATAGTTCTACAAGGTGCAAAGCTGAATTCTTTAGGTAGACGATTTGCTGAATGGCAATTAGCAATTCATGTTGTTGAATCAGAACTTGAGAAGGGAGACATGATTGTAATGGATGGTTCATTACAAACTAATTTTAAAAATGAAATAAAATATGTAAAGAGACTATATGATTTGGCAATTAAAAAAGGAGTAATTGTTTGTGGATTGGCAAAAACTAGTAGACTAATTACAGAATCAGGGGATCCATTACTTGCAAGGATTGCCGAGATTGCAGAAGACGTTCCACATGAGAGATGGTATGTCAAAGTATCTGAAGAGATATCGACCGAGGATAAGGGATTCATACTTGCAGTAAAGCTTCATGCAAAATCACGATTTGTATTTAGATTCGAGATATTGCGAGAACAGTTTGAGAAGATGGACAAGGAAATGTTAAATTCCGTACTTGCCAGTTTGGTTGAGAATTCCCAGGATGTAGCCATGCTTGGCTACCCATATGGTGCAATTGATGCAGACAGATTTGCCCAAGTTAGGCGTGATGAACTGAACATGTATCAAGGATTTATCATGTCAGAAAAGATGCGTCATCCAGAATGGAAGAGATTACAAAAGTATAGTGCGAGTTTGACAGCACATGATGTGCTAAATGAAGTGACTAGTTAATGGATGAATCATCTATTGTAGGCCAAGTAGTTGGAGGAAGTTTTGGAGATATTATAATTCGTCAAAAAGCTGGAACCGATTTAGAGATTGGAGACTTGATGGTATCAGAAGAGAATGGCTCATTTTTAATTTTACAAGTGTTTGCATTGGAGTACGGTAGTCAAATTCAAGATAGAATGCAGCAGATGATGTCAGGCGTTAATTTAGAGCAAGATGTTGCTGATGCGCACTTTTATGAACCTGATTTTGTAAATTATGTTTTGGCTAGAATAAAGCCACTTGCTCGAGTATTCAAAGAGAGAGGAGAGGTGAAAATTCCAAAATCATTACCTTCGTTTTTCAACAAATTACGATTAATCAGTAAAGATGATTTGAAATTCTTACAAAAGGAGAAAGATTCAATCTTTGTAGGACATATTCGAAGTGGAAGTAAAGTAATCAAAGAAGCAGAAGTATGGTTACCTGCAGAAGATGTATTTTCACATCACATGTTAATTCCTGCAACTACTGGTCGTGGTAAATCAAATTTAGTGAAAACTATTCTTTGGCACGTATTAGACACCAACAAAGTGGGTGCCTTGGTTTTAGATGCACATGACGAATATTTTGGACGAACCGGAATGGGGCTAAAAGACCATTCCCATGCCAAAGACAATTTGATGTATTATACACCATCAAATCCACCAGTTGGTACAAATAGATTAACAGTTAATTTGCAATCAATCAGACCTGAGCACTTTGAAGGAATTATTGATTTTTCAGATCCACAATTCCAGGCAATCAGAATGGCTCATAGACAGCATAGATCAAACTGGATTCGAGAGTTAATGATTACAGATGCAGTTGCTTCAGGGATGGAAAATACAAGTCAAAGTAGGGGAGATTTTGCGGCAGCCACAATGATGGTAGTTCAGAGGAAACTACGCCTGCTTTTGAGCCTGGAAAAGGATGAGGAAGACATTGTATTCTCAAGACATGAGGTATTTGATTCAACTACAAAGGGTTTGACCACAGTTGACGACATTGTAAAAGATATTGAGCAAGGTAAAGTTGTGATCCTTGATACATCACGATTAGGAGATGAGGCAGAATTACTAGTTGGAAACATCATTGCATCCAAATTATTACAAAAATACAAAGATGCCAAAGCCAATGGAGAATTAGATAGAAAACCAGTAGCTACCATAGTTATTGAAGAAGCACCTCGCGTTATCGGGATAGATGTGTTAACATCAAGAAATGACAATATTTATTCTACAATTGCCAAGGAAGGACGTAAATTTAAAGTTGGACTAACTGCAATTACACAATTGAGTAGTGTCATTCCAAAAACAATTCTTGCAAATATGAATACAAAAATAATTTTAGGAAACGAGATGAAACAAGAAAGAGATGCGATCATATCTTCTGCTTCTCAAGATTTATCTGAAGATGACAAAAATATTGCCAGTCTAGATAAAGGAGAGGCGATAGTTACTAGTATCTTTGTGCCATTTGCAATGCCAATCAAAATTCCTTTGTTTGAAGATATCGTAAAAGAAAAAGGTATCAGGGTAGAGATAGGCAAGACAAAGGTGTTCTAGTTTGTTATTTGCGCATTTGTCAGATATTCATCTAGGTTTTCAAAAACATGAATCCTTACAAAAAATAGAACGGCAAGTATTTGAAAAAACAATGGATGAATGTATCTCTCGGGACGTGGATTTTATTTTAATTCCGGGCGATATGTTTCATGTAAATATTCCAGAGATGAGAGTTCAAAAATTTGCATTTGCAAAGTTTCGTCAGATCCATGATGCTGGAATTCCAGTGTATGTTGTTTATGGAAGTCATGATTTTTCTCCCGTATCAAATTCCGTAATTGATTTATTAGCAGAAATTGGATATATTACAAAGGTAACTCACGCTACAAGTCATGATGATAACACTATATCTTTGGAATTTGTAGTTGATGAAAAAACAGGTGCAAAAATTACTGGTTTGTCAGGTCTCAAGGTTGGAAAAGATAGAGAATGGTATGAGAAACTAGATAGAAATTCTTTGGAGGCAGAATCAGGCTTTAAGATATTCTTGTTTCATGGTGGAATTTCTGATATGAAGACGGATACAGGTATGGATGGGGACCAAATGCCTCTTTCTTTGCTACCTAAAGAATTTTCATACTATGCAGGAGGTCACATGCATAAGTTCAACCATCAATCATTTGACGGATATTCTCACGTTGTGTATTCCGGAACCCCATTTGCAGGATATCATGCAGATTTAGAGGGTAATGCAAACGGGCAAAAAAGAGGTTTTGTTTTGGTTGAATTTGAGGATGTTGTAAAATCAGTAGAGTTGATAGAGATTGAAAATACAGCATATGAAATAATTGAAGTTGATGCCAATAACAGAAAAGCAGAATCAATTAATCAAGAATTATTAGAAAAAACCAAAGACATTGATGTTGAAAATAAAGTTGTAATAATCAAAATAGCAGGTGAGTTAACTGTAGGTAAAACTGCGGATGTGGATATATCTATAGTTCGAGAGAGCCTTAATGAACGAAATGCTTTGATAGTCAATGTAAGTAAGAATCAATTAACATCCAAAGAGTATAACATTACTGAATCTAAAGGAAAAAATAAAACAGAAATTGAGACAAATGTGTTTGATGAAAATATTGGTCAATTACGATTCAACCAAAAGAATCTGATTGGAGATTCAGGAGTTGCTCTTGCAAAAAAATTACTATCAGAATTAGGGCAACCAGCATTAGAAAATGAGAAAAAATCAGATTATGCTTCAAGAATAAAACAAGGTGCATTAGGGGTATTGGGATTAAAGTTAGATGATTCTTAATTCACTTGTGTTAGGGAATATTCGAAGCTACTCTCATGAAGAAATAGAGTTTCCACGTGGAATTACTTTGTTTGAAGGAGACATCGGTTCTGGCAAGTCTACAGTATTGATGGCAATAGAGTTTGCATTATTTGGTTTAGGTTCACAAAAAGCAGAATCGCTTCTTGCAAAAAAAGCAGACAGTGGTTATACGATTTTAGAGTTTACAGTGGATGATCAAAAATACGAGATAAAGCGTACACTCAAAAGAAAATCAACAGGAGTAAATCAGGATCCAAAAAATTCGTATATCAAAACAAATGATGAAAAAGAGCTACTCTCACCATCAGAGCTAAAGCAACGAGTACTTCAGATTCTCAAATTCAATGAGCCTGGAGACGCGCGATCTGAAAGCAGAATCTTCCGTTATGCAGTATTTACACCTCAGGAAGAGATGAAAAAAGTTCTTGGAGATTCTAAAACACGACTAGAGACAATAAGAAGAGCATTTGGAATTGAAGATTATGCTGTTGCAGCTACAAATTCCGAAAATATTGCGGCATCAATAGAACTACAGATGGCACGGTTAGAAGAAAGATTTAGAGATACTGGACAATTAGAAGAAGAAAATAAAGCATCAAAGAATTTAGTTGATGAGATAAATGCAGAGATTTCTCAATTAGACAAAGAAAGAAAAGATTTAGAGTCAGAAAATATTCTAGTAGACAAAAAATTAAAACAACTACAAAAACATAACATAGAAAAAGTAAAACTTGAAAGTATAAAAAATAAATTAGAAGAAAAAATTGTAGATTATGAATCATCTATTGAATCAACTAATACAGATATCTATGATGCCAAAGAAGAAATTGAAGAATTTGAAGAAAAATTAAATAAATTAAATAAAATCAAAAGACCGACAACAAAAACAGTTACACAAATCAAAAAAGAGACTGAAAAATTTCAAAAAATCAATGATGAATTAGTAAAATCAAAAACTATTGTCTCAGAATTATCATCATCAATTTCAAAATTAAGTAAAAAAGTATCAGATAAAAATAAAAAAGAAATACAAAAAGAAACAATTGATAAACAAAAAACCTTGGAGAATACTCTAAAAATATTTGAAGAAAGTGAAAAAGAGATCGATAGTCTAAAAATACAAAAAACAAAATATGAAACAAATATAGAAAATTTACAAAATGATATTGGCAGATTTACAAAACTCGGAGCAAAATGTCCTGTATGTGAGCAAAAGATTACAGCAGAACATTTGAAAGGTGTAGAGAGTGAACGAAAAACAGAACTAAATAAATTAAGCATGGAATTAAAAAAGATTGTAAATACGTTTTTTGATACAGAAAAACACCATACAAAATTTTCTAAAGAAATTGAAAAACTAAAATCTGAAATATTTGACAATCAACAAATGATTCCTGAAATTGAAGAATTTGAAGAAAAATCGATAAAATCTGCTCAAATTGAGGCTAAAATTAAGGAATTAGAGATGCAAAATAAAATTCTAACAGAGAAATTCAAGTATGAATCTAGTGAACCAGTAGAGTATCTTTCTGCTCTTAAAGACGCTTTAGTAGAATACGAGAATTCTTCGGTAACAATAACAGATACAAAAAAGAATCAAGAAAAGATTCTAAAATTAGTTTCAAAGTATCAAACTGATTTAAAATCATTTAAGGCGAACATTGTAAAAAATAAGAAAGAGATTCAGAGTATTGAAAAACAAGTAAACCGATTTGTAGACATTGATGATGAAATAAAATCAACTGAACAAAAATTTAAAGAAAATAATCAAAAGATCAACCAAGCCTCTATTGTGAGTGCATTATCAAAACAAAATCTAGAAAATGAACAGGAAAAGATTTCAATGAATAAAGAAAAGATTGCCGAATCTCAAAAATGGAAGATGAGGCATGGTAAATTTTTAGAATATTTTGACTGGCTAACTGAATTTTTTATTCCAACCATATCTCAGATTGAAAAACAGGTATTATTATCAATTTTGCAGAGTTTTAATGAAACGTATCATAGATGGTATTCAATTCTTGTTGAAGATCCCACCAAAGAATCCAGAATTGACGAGGGTTTTACACCAATTGTAACTCAAGATGGATATGAACAAGAGGTTGGATACCTTTCAGGTGGGGAAAAAACCAGCATTGCATTAGCATATAGATTAACTTTGAATTCTCTAATGAGAAAGGAGACAAAATCATTAAAATCAAACTTGCTGATTTTAGATGAACCAACTGATGGATTTTCTAAAAACCAATTAGGCAAAATCAGGGAAATACTAGATGAATTAAAATCACAGCAAATTGTGCTTGTTTCTCATGAAAAAGAGCTTGAAGCCTATGTAGATAACATATTTCAGATTTCAAAACAAGAAGAAATTTCTAAAATTTCTAGAATGAATTAAAGAATATTAATTCTAGTCTAAAATTTCTAATACATTTCCTCCTTCAGGAGTGATCTCAACCCATCTTGTTCTTCCAATTTTGTTTTCTTGGATAAATTTCCAATTATCTTTTAAAGGTTGAATTATATTTTTATCTAAACTCGTGAATCTTGCTTGTTCATAATTCTCTTGTTTAGCACCAATTTCAATAATATTTTTTTCATCTACAGCTTTTGCTAAATCACTTTTTGTAATTCGATTATCATTTTCTTTTATGATTTGCAAAGATTGCATTAGTTTTTCATCAGGTGTTTTAATTTCATACTGTGGCACGTAGATTATTTTTTCTAATCCTGTTGACATTTGCTTCCCATTATAATCAAAATATTCTTTTGGTTGAACATAATAAGGAATTAAATTATTTTTTTTCTCATTAAACATCATACAAGCCATCGTACATGCAATAGCTTGAATTTTAGATTCTGATGAGACATTAACATAATACGCGTTATCTCCTCCTTCACTCATAATGGTTCTTACACCTTTGATAGTGCCTTAGGAATTGAGATTGTTAGTGCTACTGATGATTCGATGTTTCTGCAACATCATTAACATTGATGGAAATTGTCAAAAGCATGCAATATTGTTAGTGCTATTGATGGTTCGATGTTTCTGCAACTGGTTCTGGTGTTGCTTCAACTTCTTCCATGATTTCTTCTTCTGCTTCTTGTACTATGATTGTGCCTTGCATCCAAGTATGAAGCACACAATAGTAAGGAACTTCACCTGCAGTATCTGGAATCCATTCAAATGAATCTCCCGATAATAGGATATCTGAATCAAATGTACCATTTGGAGAAGGAGTAAATCCATCAACTGTTCCGGATGTGAATGTATGTACTCCAGTAGTATCTGTGTTTGTCATTGTTACAACACCACCAACATCAATAGTTGCAGAATTTGGCGTGTAACAACCATCTGCCACACAGTCCTGACCAAACGCAGATTGTTCTACTGTTCCAATTGTTACTTCTGCATTATCTGCTAAAGTAGTTGGTTTCTCTTCAACTGGTTCTGGTTGTGCAATCACACATTCACCTTCATAATCTAATTTAATATGACTAGCATCTAACATACACAAATTACCATATGTTTCACCATCAACACCACAAACTGGTGCATGTTCCAAAGTACATGCAATTGGTCCAACTTCAGGATCAACAGTCAAAGTAGTTACATCTCCCTTTGGTTCTGAGATATCATCACCATGACCTAAACCTTGTAAAGTAACTTGAATTTCAAGTGGAGACTCGCTTAATACACTAGTTTCATGAATTGGATGCATTCCAGGGTGTCTATGAGAACCAGGTTCTGAAAGAATTGTATCTCCATCTTGTGTAGCAATTATATCATAATTTACATGATCAACAATTTTCTTTCCATCATCTCTAAACTCAATTTCAATAAGTAAAATATCACCCACAGTTGCAGTTTTTGGCAGAATGTAAGAATTGACAGAAATATCTTCAACAGAAGCTACTCTTGGTTCTATAATATCATCAGGTGCTGCAGCAATCAATCCTAAAATTATTGCAGCAAGAACGCCAACTATAGCTATAACATAATATGCAAAATTCATCTCATCCACCTGTCAACTTCGCAAACTTTTCATTCTTACTTAACGTTTCCATAAATTGAATATTAGACAAGGCAACAATTGCGGATTCAACGACTGATTTATCAGGATCGTTTAATGCCTTTTCCAAAGTTTCTTTTGCATCTTTAGAGCCAACAATACCTAAAGCAATTGCAGCTTCATGACGTACAAACATACTTGGATCATTAAGTGTTGCATCATTTAGAGGAGGAATTGAACTAGAGTAACACATCTGGCCTAATGAGAACGCAGCCTCATGTCGTACCAATTCATTTTCATCATTTTTTAAAACTTTAGCAATATGGGGAACTTTATCCTCTCCACCAAAATCAACCAAAATACAGGTAGCTCTTGTTCTAACCACATAATCAGGATGTTCTAAAAGAGAAACAAAATACTCTGTATCTTTTTGTTCATATTTTGACTCCATTTCACCAAAAAGTGCTAATCGATCATCAGTTACTGCCTGCAATTTGTTTTGGGATTTTTAGTGTCCTATATTAGGTTACTCGAGAAAAATATAAAATTTGTAGAGGTATGTATTTAACGGAAAAAATTGGAGGATGTTTTGTGAGTGTAGTAATAGGTCAAGAAGCACCAAATTTTGGAGTGTCAGAGTGGATACAAGGCGCTCCAACAAATTTTGATCAAGAAAAAGACCATGTTGTGTTATTGGAAGTCTTTCAAGTCAATTGTCCGGGTTGTTTTATGAATGCAATTCCAGAGGCAATTGAAATATACAACAAATACAAAGATGATGGAGTTCGAGTTTTAGGACTTGCAACTGCTTTTGAAGATTTTGATAAGAACACATTAGAGAATTTGAAAATGCTTGCAGAAACAGGTGAAGTAGTCGGAGAAACCAAGAATGCACTTTCAATGTATGGAAAATTACAAGATGGAAACAAGTTACATTACAAAATTCCATTTCCACTAGGAATGGATAATTTGACAAAGGCCACAGGAGAGATTACTCAAGAAAAAATCATGGAGTTTATCTATCCACAGATTCCTGAATTTGACTCACAGCCAGAGGAGTACAAAAATCAAATTATTCAAAAAGTAAAAGATCACATGAAATCAAAAGAGTATTCAGCTGAAACATTTGAAAAATTTTCTCTACAAGGTACACCATCAGCTATTTTAGTTGATAGGAAAGGCATTCTCAGAGACGTATCATTTGGACAAGCAGGGAATATTGAGGCTATGATTCAAAAATTACTTAACGAAGACTAAGCAAAACAACGACTATTGATAGTGCCACAACTAACCAAACCCTCCAATTAGAGCAATTTTTGGATTTCCATATTGATTTATTTTCCAATTTTTATAATTACAACAGCAGGAGCCACAAAATACATACCGATATTTAGAAGAATCAAACCAATTCCATAACCTAGTACTTCAGCTTCTGAATCCATATCAACATAATTCAGAATTGAAAGTGTTGAAAGCATTGGGGTGATAACAATCTTGACAATTTCTTTGAAAACAGGATTCTCACGTTCATAATCAGCAATTATCGGACTAAATGAATAATAAAATTCATTGAAAGAGTTCAAAAATAATTGTCCAGAATCTGTTTTCATTAACTTTTGATCACGTATTTCCCTTAGTTGCTGTACTTGAGGTGCTAGTTCTGAGTCAAATGTTGCAGTAGCGATTAGACATCCACCATTTTCAGACGTAGATTCATCAATAATATGGATTTCTGATTTTTCTTCTACTTCGGTAACAGCATTAGTCGCAATAATGTCAATTTTGTGGTTACCTGTTCCAGTAAAGTTTAGAGTGATAAATGAAATCTTGTCATTTGATTTTATTTTTGGGTTGAACTCCATATCATTTAGATAAAAAGTAAAATTACCACCAAGTAACATTTTTGGAATAATTATTTCACCCAAATTATTTTCCAATCCACTGTTAATGAAAATTGTCAGTCGTTTTTCATTTATATCAAATTCATGTTCTTTTAAGTCAAAGTTTGAAACAGTTTCAATTTCAAATGTATAGCCACCTGTTTCGACGTCTAAACGTTTTGCCAGACCAGTCGAATCAGACAGTTGACCAAATGCAGGTGCAACTATTAAAAACAAAAATAATGGAATGAATAAAAATAATTTCAATTTATGCAGCTTGAGATATTCGTTGGTTTAATTCTTTATCCTGAGCAATTCTTGGATGTGCTGGATCTGCTAGGATAACTTCAAACCAATAGTGTTTTCCATCTTTGTAGATATAGTATGAACCCAAAAGTTTCATGTTTGGATATCTCTCAAGAACTCTTCTTTCAGCAACTGTTTTCATATTGTCATCCGCCTTGATTCTTGTAACTCCAAGATGTTTTGGTCTTCTCCCACCTGTAGGTCTCTGTTTTCTCATACCACCAGTTCCAACTCTCATTCTGACAACAATGATTCCTTGTTTTGCCTTGTAGCCTAATCTTCTGGCCCTTTGCAGTCTGCTTGGTTTTTCGATTCTGGTAACAGCATTCTGCCTACGCCATCCAACTACACGTTCACGTAGTTCGGTAGCATTTTCTTTCCAAAGTCTGATCCATATCTTGTCTTGATGACTAGGCATATCGGGCATAGTAAAATCCCCTTTAATAACTGTAAAATCGTTCAAATGCCCCCTTTGATAGAAATATCAAACAAAAAGTTGTATAAACACGGTTCTGTAACGTAATAGGCACCTGAGATATGGATCTTCTAAGGATTGAAGATTAGTAACATTTTTTGATCGTAAGGACGGAACTGGTACCTTCCTAGGTGCCTATAACGTTACAGAACCCTCAATTTTGCTTTGTGATTTTTATTGAGCAATTCCCAGAGAGAGAAAATGAGAGTAAGGAATGCTGTCTTGCCTATAATTTTGGCAATAACTTTTGTATTTTTGCCAGCTGCTCATGCAGAGCCCCCAGTAACTATCATAATGGAAAAAACAACATACAGTTATTGTGAAAGACTATTCTACATAATTGAAGTCTCAGAGATTACAGGGGAACCTGCAATTATTCATATCAGGGATGAAACAGGTAAAGGAAGTAGTGCAATTTCAATACCAATTACCAATTTACAAAATTCAGTTCCATCGTTACTTGCTTTTGAAAAAGAAATTTTTCCATTAGGAAAATATTTTATTGATGTAGAATATGCAGATGAAAAAGTTACAGCAGAATTTAATTTAATTGATTCAGATAATAAATGTATTCCAGAATCAGTTAGACAGTTTTTGATAGAATGGCTCAATGATAAAATATCAGATGGTTATCTAATGGATGCATTTCAGAAATATGTGGATACAGAATTAATTGATATACCTTTTGAAATTGATGATGAAAACATTCATGAAATAGATGTACCAGATTGGGTAAAAAATATAGGATTTTGGTGGGTTCAAGGAATAATTTCAGATAAAGACTTTGCTCAAGTGATAAGTTATCTCATTGATGAAAGCATTATTTCTTCGCCAACAGGAATAGAAAATCAAATATGAATAAACATTCAATCATCACAGCATGAGGATTTGTCTTGTGATTAATTTTCACTTTTGCTAGCTCTAGAGATTGCTCCCAAAATAATTACAGTTATCATAGCAATTACAAATGCTGCAACAGTTCCTGTAATCAATTCTTTGCCAATTACTTTAACAGAAGTTCCAGAAGACTTTGGTGTTGAATCAAGAACGCATGCACCATCCTTAAGAACAGTTCCAGGACCGCATCTTTCATCCAGTACACAAGCACCATCTTTAAGAACAGTTCCAGGTCCACATTGGACTTTTGATGTCTCAACAACGGTTTCTGTTGGTTCTTCCATGGTCTCTTCCATCGTGGTCTCTTTTTCCATGGTCTCTTCTTCCATGGTCTCTTCCATCGTGGTCTCTTCTTCCATGGTCTCTTCCATCGTGGTCTCTTTTTCCATGGTCTCTTCCATCGTGGTTTCTTCTGTTTCTGCTGGAGGATTACCAAAGACAGAGCCTATGATTTCTATATCTTCAGTTCCTGCAGGTACTTGAATGCTTAGAGTTCTGCTTTGAGCAGTTGTGTCAGTTTCTGTGGAATCGGGTTCATCGCCATCTGCTAAAATAATAAAGTCATCATCTGCTCCATTAAAAATAGAATCAAAGAAAGATCTGTCAAATGTAATATCCAGAGTTCCAGGAGAATCAGAAACATCAACAGTCAAGATCAGGGAAATAAAATCTAAATCAGCTTCAATTCCAGATACAGTCATTCCTGTTGCGGTATAGTCAACATCAAATGAATTTCCCTCAATATCTACAGAAAGAGTTTCTGCATATACAAATGCAGAAGAAATGATTGTAAAAAATATCAAACCAAGTGAGATTTTCAACAGAAGATTAACATTAGGAAAATGCCTTAGTCTTTCAGATTGCAGTTCATCCATTTTGTAATTATTCAATACGATATCAGATCCTCCAAACTGGTGTTAAAAAGAATGAGACGATAATTAATCACGTACAAGTCAAGCTTTTTTGCTTATTTTTAAAGTTCAGGCAGAAATTCTATGAGAAAACTAGATTACGCCTCGAAGTATCTGGACAATCTTTTCAGCAATTACATTTGCAGCCAAAGACTGAGCTTCTTTTGTTTGTGCACCAATATGCGGCGTTAGAATTACATTGTCTAGTTCTGCCAATTTGTTTCCAATGGCTGGTTCTTTTTCAAATACATCTAAAGCCGCACCACCTAATGTGCCATTTTTGATGGCATCATACAGAGCATCCTCATCAACGACTCCACCTCGTGATGTATTGATAATTTTTGCAGTTTTTTTCATTGTAGACATTTTTTGAGCATCTAGAAGATGATATGTAGAATCTAACAAAGGAACATGTATTGAGATAAAATCAGAACTTTGCAAGAGTGTATTCAAATCTGCTTTCATTAAACCAACTTCTTTTGAAAATTCTTCATCAATCGGAATTACATCATACCCGATAATATTCATATTAAGTGCACGTGCAAGTCTTCCCAATCTTTTTCCAATATTTCCTAAACCAATAATTCCAAGGTATTTTCCTCGGAGTTCTGTACCCTTGAGTTCTTTTTTAAGCCAATTTCCATTTCTAATTTCTCGATCACCTCGAGCAGTCTGTCTTGCCAAAGATAGCATTAATCCCAAAACTAATTCAGCTACCGCATTCATTGCACCTTCTACTGCATTAATTACACGAATGTTTTTTGCTTTGGCTGCGTCTTGATCTATATTATCAAGCCCAACACCAACACGTGCAATAATTTTACATTTATCTGCTTTTTCAACTAGATCTTTAGTTAATTTTGTCCTGCTTCTAACAATTACAATATCGTACTGTCCTATTGTTTCTTTGATTTGTTCAGCAGTGATTGTAGGTTCATAAGAAACTTTCAAACCATTGTCCTCTAAAATTTTGTTTAGTATTGGATCTACCTCATCACAGATTAAAACAGAATCTTCAAAACTCATGAATGATTGCCTTTATTCACCGAATATAATCATTATGAGTAAAAAATAAAGAAAAAGAAGGTGTGATCAAGAAGTTAACATTTCTGCTACTACAGGAATTACTTCCCATAATGCGATATAATCGCCACTTGCTTGCATTTCAGAAGCTACTTCGTCAGTGTATAGACCATGAATGTTTACTTTTGGATGTGCAATACTGTTCATTCCCATTGGTGGGACAGCATCACTTGGATTACCTAATGCATGTGCATAAGATGCCACTGGTGCAGGGATGACTCCTTTTTCAACTAAAAGTGGATTCAAGTTGAATGGATCACCTGCAACAAATAGACCAAGTCCGCCAGAATAAATTGCTGCATAGTCGTGGTTTACTAGTGCGTAAGCTCCTGGTTCATCAAATACCAAATCCACAATCATGTTCTGTGAACCACCAAGCAACCATGTTTCAGTTGCTGCTGACTGAACTCTATTGCCTTGTGTAACTCTATCCAAAATTTCTCCAACAATGTGGAAGAATACTGGCTCGTTACCTTGGTTTTCAATAAAGAGTCTTACATGTTGATCATTTTCAACATACAATAGTTGTGATTGGTACTGCTTCAAATCAAGTCCTTTCCATGGTTGTACGACAAAGAAGTCGGTATCCACGTCGCCTTTGACGAGTAAATTATGTGCCATGTTTGGAGTGTAACCAAATTGCATTCCATTGACTACTGTTGCAGTATTTTGGTGAGACATCATTTTGCTCATGTCATAATTGCCTTCAGGTGTAAGGTATAACTGGTTGAATTGCAGTGTGAACTCTAATGCATCTGCACTGTAGAACTGTCTGTCAAGTTCACCACTGCCGCTTGTCTTCTCTACCATTAGTTTCTTGTATCCGTTTGCAGGATCAACAATTGCAATTCCGTACATGCCGGAAAGTACGTGTTGGTCCATTCCAATTAAGTGGACACCAGAACAGTGGTATTTGAAAACACCTGCGGATTCAGCGATGTAACAGTATTGACTTGTTTCTCCAGGATTTACGGAGTCAAAAGCCAATGCAGTAATTTGTGATGCGTGCATGTCGTTACCGTGACCAGTAACCTCATCAGCTGGAATTGAAAGTGTCATTTTTACGACATCACCTTGTGTGACTCTTAATGTTGGTCCTGGGACCTGTTGATTAAAAGTCATGGCGTTGTATGTCTTTCCTCCCATTATTGGAAGTTCAACACTTTCACCAGTTAGATTGAACTCAACTACGTCGCGTCCAGTATCTGCAAGTGCACCACAATCAGTTTCTGCGAATGCTTGTGGCATTACAAGCTGTAAACCGCCCATTTGACGAATCTGATCCATCATATCCATGTCTATTTGAGACATGTCAAGGGATTGTCCGCTAATTTGGGTTTGTGTGTATGTGCTTCCGAATAAGGTTGCTCCCATTACAGCTACAGCTGCAATTGTAAAGAGCATACTAACACGCTTATTCATTAAAACCGATCATTTATGATTCCTATATAATAATTGGCATTCCCATCTTATGTAATTATGAAATTATCTGAAAAAGAATGAATAATAGGAGATAATTTGTTATAAAATCAATATGAAATTTAGATTAGACCAAGATTCACTTGGAAAAGTCAAAATCCCAGCTGATGCATATTATGGGGCGTTTACTGGAAGAGCAATCAAACAGTATCATGTTACAGGAAACAAAAGCCATGAAAATTTGATCAAGTCATTTGTAATGATTAAACGTTCTGCAGCACTAGCAAATATGAAGACAAAGTCCATTGACACAAAGCGTGGAAGGGCCATAGTTTCTGCATGTGATAAAATTTTGTCTGGAAAATATGTTGATCAATTTGCAGTAGACATGATCAACTCTGGTGCAGGTACTGCATTTAACATGAATTCTAATGAGGTTATTGCAAACGTTGCACTAGAAATACTACATAAAAAGAAAGGACAATACCAATTCTTACATCCAAATGATCATGTAAACATGTCACAATCAAGTAATGACACATATCCAACTGCTATGCATGTTGCAATTTTGATGAATCTTAAAGATGTGATTCCAGCTATTGATATTTTGATAAAGTCACTATCAAAGAAAGCAAAACAATTTTCATCATTTAAGAAAATTGGAAGAACACATCTAATGGATGCATTACCAGTAACACTAGGTAGTGAATTTGCAGCTTATGTAACATCAATTACCAAAGCAAGAAATGAAATTATTTCATCACAAAAAGAATTACAAAATGTTGCTCTTGGAGGAACAGCTGTAGGCTCGGGTGCAAACACACCAAGAGGTTACAGAAAGATTGCAATAGTTGAACTTGGAAAAATTTCCAGACTTTCACTAAAACCTGAAAAAGATATGCAGTATAGTTTACAAAGCAAGTTTGCAGTTACAAATTTGTCAGGGTCTTTACGAAACTTGGCACTAGAGATAGGAAAGATCGCAAACGATATCAGATTAATGGCATCGGGTCCAATTGCAGGATTGGCTGAACTTGGAATTCCTGCAGTACATGCAGGTTCGTCCATTATGCCAGGTAAAGTAAATCCATCTTTAGCCGAATGTATGAACATGATTTGTTTTAACATAATTGGGAATGATACAGCAGTGGCTTATGCAGCACAAAGCGGACAGTTTGAGCTCAATGTCATGTTGCCTGGAATGCTGAAGTGTATGCTAGAATCGACAGATATGCTCAAAAATTTCTTGCCAATATTTTCTGCAAATCTAATTAATGGACTTGCTGCAAACAAAGGCAAGTTACGTAAGGACATTGAAAATAGTCCAGTAATTGTTACTTTGCTAACTCCAAAAATAGGATATCAAAAATCTGCAGAACTTTTCAAAGAATCACTAAAAACTGGAAAGACCATCAGAGAGTTGGTTGTTTCAAAGAAACTATTTAGTAACAAGGAAATCAATTCTCTATTTGGGTAGATTATGGCAAAGATTTTCGTAGAAGCTTACGGATGTTCTGCTAGCTTTGCAGATTCAGAGATGATTTCAGGACTTATTCTAAATGGCGGTCATACTTTAGTAGATGACTCTTCAGAATCTGATTTGAATTTAGTGGTAACATGCTCTGTCAAAGACGCTACTGCAAACAAGATGATTCATAGAATAAAATCATTAAAATCAAAACCATTGGTTGTGGCAGGATGTTTTCCAAAAGCAGAAAAGAGTACTGTTGAAAAGTTTGCGGAAAATGCTAGCCTGTTAGGACCTAACTCATTAGGAAAAACACTTCAGGTGATTGATTCAACATTAAATGGTAGAAAACAGATTTCGTTAGAAGACTCTGATTTATCAAAGACTGGACTTCCAAAGGTCAGATTAAATCCAGTAGTTGGAATTATAGAGATAGCAAGTGGATGTATGAGTGAATGTACATTTTGTCAGACCAAACTATCCAAAGGAGATCTTTCAAGTTATAGATTGGGTGATATCGTAAGACAAGTCCAAACAGAGATCAAGGAAGGGTGTAAAGAAGTGTGGTTGACATCTACAGATAACGGATGTTATGGGTTTGACATTGGAACTGATCTACCATCACTAATAGATGCGATTGTAGAAATTCCAGATGATTTTATGGTTAGAGTTGGCATGATGAACCCAATGTACATGCCAAGGATCAAAGAAGAACTGATAGAATCTTTTGACAATGACAAAGTCTTCAAATTTCTTCACATTCCAGTACAAAGTGGAAGCGACAAAGTACTCAATGACATGAAAAGAGGCCATACTGTTGGTACTTTCAGAGAAATTGTAAAAAGGGCAAAAGAAAGGTTCGGAGACTTTACTATTTCAACTGATGTCATAGTTGGATTTCCTTCAGAGACTGAAGAAGATTTTCAAAAAACAGCAAATCTACTTAACGAAACAAGACCAGATATTGTAAATCTGTCAAAATACAGTGCAAGACCTGGTACTGAGGCAGCTGAATGGGAACAAATTGATGTTGCTGAAGTTAAACGAAGAAGTAAGATGATTTTTGAACAGATCAACAAAATATCATTGGACAATAACAAAAAGTGGATCGGTTGGACGGGCAAAGTTCTATTTGATGAGAAGACAGATGACGGCATCAAAGGTAGAAATTTTGCTTACAAGCCTATCTTTGTTAGAAATGAAGTAGGTATCGGTCAATTTTATACAGTTGAGATTACAGATGTTACTGTAAACAGTCTTCTTGGAAAGATCGCAAGCTAATTTTTTTCGATCTAAGATTTGATTAAAAAAACGTAAGAAGGTTTTTTATCTAAATCAAAGAATAGTATCTGAAATGAGTTTTCAAGTAAAACAACCAATCTTAGTCATAGGTTTAGGCGGTGTAGGCTCAAAATTAGCAATTAAAGCAAAAGATTCTATCAATTCGGATTGTCTAACAATCAGTAATGATGCTAAAGATCTCTCAGCGGAGAATCCATCTATTCACGTTTCAACAGATTCGGTAGTTAATCCATCTGTTCAATTAATCAGAGGCTCAACTTACAAGGTTGCTGATGAAATAAAATCAAAGATTGCAGACTATTCCACAGTAATTCTGATGAGTAACTTGGCTGGAAAAGCGGGTTCAGCCATAGCACCGGTAGTATCAGAAATTTGTAAAGAGTCCGACAAAGGATTGATTTCATTTGCAATTATGCCTTTCAAATATGAAAAAGATAGAATTTTTAATTCTGGAATATCCCTAAAAAGAGTTAGAGAAAACTCAGAATGTACTATTGTACTTGATAATGATTCGTTACTTGAGAGTAATCCAGATTTGAGTCCCAAGGTATGTTATGATATTGCAAACTCTGCAATTATGCACGTAGTAAAATCACTTAATTCATCTGAAATGTCTTCTGAAACAAACATTCTCACAACAAGCAAAGAAGGACAAAATATTGAAGATTCTCTAAGGGATTCACTAAAAATGCTCTATGAAAATGCCCCACCAAATGCAATAAAACGCTCAATGCTGTATGTAGTTGGAGGAAGCAATATTCCCGTTGGAGTCTTAAACTCAATCACAAATCTCACAAGTGGGATTCTAAATGAAGGTAATTCACAAATAGACGTGATATCAACTTCTGATGAATCCAAAGTTGTAATGTTGTCTTCCATTCAAGGAATGACAAAGTTTGACAACTACGATCCACTTGGAATGATTCCACAAGAAAACACACTTGATTGGCCTACACCAGATTGCAGTATTGATTGCAAATTGGATCTATATCAACTAGAATAAAATAATTTTTTAAAATTATAATTTTTTGAAGGAATTTATTTTTTAGGTTCTTTCTTTGGTGCTTCTTTAGCTGGCTTCTCTTCCTTTGGTGCTTCTTTAGCTGGCTTCTCTTTCTTTGGTGCTTCTTTAGCTGGCTTCTCTTCCTTTGGTGCTTCTTTAGCTGGCTTCTCTTTCTTTGGTATTGGCTTCTCTTTCTTTGGTGCTTCTTTAGCTGGCTTCTCTATTTTATCTTCAACTTTCTTGGCTTCCGTAGATGGTTCTTCTATTTTATCTTCAACTTTCTTGGCTTCCGTAGATGGTTCTTCTACTTGATCTTCAACTTTCTTGGCTTCCGTAGATGGTTCTTCTACTTGATCTTCAACTTTCTTGGCTTCCGTAGATGGTTCTTCTACTTGATCTTCAACTTTCTTGGCATCTTTTTCAGGAGTAACTTTAGATTCTGCTTCTTCGTCATATTGAGAAACAAGAATATAACCTTCATCGGTCTTGCTCATTCTAACTCGAATTTTTCTTGGAGGACTTCTGATTCCTCTTGCCCAAACTTGATGAGCTAGTTCTTCTTCAATTTTAATTTCCTCGACTTTCATATGATGACGAGCAAATTCTTTAATCATGTTAATTGCTCTAACAGCTCTATGTTGTGACTGTGAGAGCTTGACTTTACCTAGATTAATTGTATAAACTCTTTCTAATTCTTGAGACATCTATCCTACCTCCACATCAGTTGATCTCCAAGCTCTACGTTTTGGATTTGTTCTAACAGCTCGCTTTGTTTTGAGAATTATCCAAGCTGGTACTGGTACTGCCTGCTTTGTTTTTTTTAGCAGGCGAATCTTTCTCGGAGAAGACTTGCGTGCGGCCATAGATTTTCAGGCACGAAGAGCTCTTTTTAAATGAATCTCAGGGTTTTAGAAGATTTTGTATTTGTCTTAGGATTCTAGCTGAAGCTCCCCACACTATTTGATTTTGATATTCAAAAGTGTACATTTCTTGAATGATGTTATGAGATGGATTTGGATCATTTGCCATAGTTTTCAAAAAGGGTTCTAGTTTAATATGAAAAATTTTTTCAACTTCAGAGTTTGCTGCAAGTGTTGGAATCTCATCAATAACTGAGATAAATGGTAAAATCAAAAAACCAGAATTCAAAGTAACAACAGGTTCCAATTGACCAGTTATCTGTTCTTTTGTAATTTCAAGTCCAATTTCTTCACTTGTTTCACGTAATGCTGTTTGTAAAAGATCCGAATCGCCGGCATCTAATTTTCCACCAGGAAATGAAATTTCGCCTGCATGAAATCTCATATGTTTAGGTTTTTCAGTCATTATAATAGTTGGTTCTTTACCATAAATTACTACAAGCACTGACGCCAATCTGTATCTTCCATCAGTTTCTATCATAGGATTTATGGGGCTTGAAAGTATTGGTTTTAAATCATCAAAAAGCATCTTATTTCTTTCCTACAATTCCATTTGGGTTTTGGTATTCAAAGGTTTTAACCAAGGACAGAAAAAATGACAGCATGACAATCAGATATGAAGCAAATCCACCTAAGATTTTGCCTAATGTGGACACAAATGAATCAATTGTAAAATTTATCGAAAAAATAAAAATTATTTCAAAAAAATGTGATGCAATACATCTTACTGAAAATGTGTTAGGGTATCAAAGGGTATCACCAATTGAAGTTGGAAAGATCATTAGAAAAGAAATTCCGGATATTCCAATTACAATTAGTCTTAGAGTTAGAGACAAGAGTGAAAAAGAGATTTCAGAATTTGTAGAGAATTGTATCTCCATAGGCCTTTCAGGGATTTTGGTACTCATGGGAGACCCATCACAAACTGGGAAACTAGATTTAGATCAGATTCCAAGCACAACTGTAAAGAGACTAAGAGAGAAAGGTATTGATTCAAAAATTGATTTATATCTTTCAATTTCAAATAAACCCAATTTTTCTAAAATTGGAAAAAAATTAGAAGCAAATCCCAAAGGATTCATGACACAAGTAGTTGAAAATCTAGAACAAGTGCAAAATCTCTCCAACAATTTAAAAGGATTTTTAGTAATTCCAATTATCTTATTTCCTTCTGAAAAAAATCAAAAATCTGCCAAATTTTTGAATTTGGAATTCTCATCACACAGTCAAGAGTTTGAGGAATTTGTAAAAAAAGCACATAAAATTACAGGGGATGTATTGATTACATCACCCAGTGATTTTAATGGCTTGAATGAATTTTTAGAAAAATCAGTTAGTTAAAGTACAAAATATTTTGCTTTTGGATGATGAATAACAATTGCTGCAGTTGATTGTTCAGGAATAATTTGACCAGATTCGGTTAATGTCATTCCAGATTTTTCTGGATGTAAGAGTTTCCAGACTAAATGATGTTGTGATACGTCAGGGCAACTAGGAAATCCCCAGCTGTATCGGAGTCCACCTTGTTCTAGATTCAGTTCAGATTTAATTTTTTGATTAATCCATTCTGCCAAGGCTTCTGCCACTTCAACTGCCAATCCATGTAAATAGTAAGCATCAGCATACTTGTCTTCTTTGTTCCATTGTTCTATTATTTCTACTACTTTGTTGCCCACGGTTACTGATTGGAATGCAACAATGTCATCTTTACCAAAATAATCAGTCAAACAGAGATGTTCTGGTTTTGTAGAACGTGGAAAATCAAATTCCACATCATTACCTGCAGGATTTTCAACAAGTAATTTTCCATCTTTGTTGTGACATCTAAAGTACCCATAGACTACCTCAGACTCGAAGAGTTTTTCTCTAATTATTCTAATCTTCCATTGGTTTAACAAATCTTCATGGTCTTCCTCTGATTCAGAGCCTGCTTTTCCTCTGAGACCCCAAGATAACTTGAATAGTGATTTTTTGTCAATCATCTGCCAAACTTCATCCATATTGATTTGATCTGCTTTTAGATGAATTGTTTCTCCAATACTTTTAGGAGTTGGGAATTCTACCGGTTTAATGTCACTCTTTGGAAGGTTTGCTGAATCTACTGAAGCCGTAGATTTTTCTTTCCAATTTTCCATCTTTTCTTTCCATGTAGCTAAAAGTTTTGGTTTTTCATCTGAAACCAAAACATCCATTGTTTTAAGCCCTTCAAACATGGTATTGCAGTAAAATACACCAGGTTCGTAGATTCCATCAACTTTTGCAATTCTGTTAATGTAGTTGGTGTTAATTGCAGCACCACCACAGAGAATTGGGAGAGTCATTTTGTTTTTTCTTGCATGTTCTACAAAAAACTGCATCTGCTTTGAAGTTGAAACTAACAATGCAGACAAACCTATAGCATCAGGATTAACTTCATCAATTTTTTCTAAGAATTTTTGTAATGGAACTTGTTTGCCCAAATCATATACAGTGTAACCATTATTTTGAAAGATTGTCTTTACCAAATTCTTTCCAATATCATGCACATCGCCATAAACTGTTCCCAAAACAAGCTTACCTTTACTAACTCCCTCTTTTTTTAGCAAATACTTTTCAAGTTCATCAACTGCTGCTTTCATACATTCAGCAGATTTGAGAACAAATGGTAAGATTAACTCTCCTGCACCAAATTTATCGCCAACCTCCTTCATTGCAGGAAGTAAGTCTTCATTGAGAGTTCTGATTGCACCATCATGTGTAATTTCTTGAGTAGCATCCAGAGACAAAATTCCATCATTTTCTTTGATTAGTTCATTTTTACCTAGCTTTTCTGCAATTGCAGATACAACATCATTCTGAATACCATTTTTGAGCCTATTTACAATTCTGAAATTAGCGCGTTTTCCAGGAGACCAAGAAGGATCAACATCAACTTTTTTGTCAGAAGTACTACTTTTGGAATCTATCTTTTCAAAATAAGAAATTAATTCCGGTAGGGCATTTGGATGAGTGTTAAAAATTAAATCTTCAGTAAGTTTTCGCTCTTTGTCATTAATCTCACCATAAGGAATAATCTCTTTAGCATTTACAATAGCTGTGTCAAGTCCAGACTTTAGTGCATGATACAGAAATACTGAATTAATAATTTTTCTTGCATATGGGGCAAGGCCAAAGCTGATGTTGCTAAGGCCTAATGTAGTAAATGAGTTTGGGAATCTTTCCTTAACAAGACGAATTCCTTCTAAAGTATTTTTTCCTGCGTCAAGAAATTCATCTTCTCCCGTAGCTAAAGTAAATGTAAGGACATCAAAAATAAATTGTTCAATTTTTAACCCATATTTTTTTCCAGTTTCATAAAGAAGTTCAGCAGTCTCTACCTTTTGTTGTGGAGTTTTTGCCATACCATTTGGTCCAATGCACAATGCAATGGAAGGCAATCCATACTTTGCCATTATGGGAGCTAGCTTTTGAAATCTGCTACCATCCCCTTCAAGATTAATTGAATTAATTATTGGTCTTCCTGGAATTTGTTTTACGGATGCTTCAACCACTTCGGGATCGGTTGAATCAATTACAAGGGGTGCATCAATTTCCAAACTTAATCTTTTAACGAGATTTAACATAAACTCACGTTCGTCAGAACGTTCTGTAGTTGCAACGCAAACATCAAGACAATGAGCACCATCTTCAACCTGTGCCCTTGCCAAATCAACTAGACCGTCATAATCATCAGCAAGAACTAGCTGCTTTGCTTTATGAGAACCCTGAGTGTTAATTCTCTCCCCAATGATTAGAGGGGTTGGAATTTGTTTTAGATCAACTGCTTTTAGTGCAGAACTTACTCTAGGGATAGCCAATATAATAAAATCACCTCAGTTTTTCTAAATACCTAACCCTTGAGAGAGTTGGCTTTTTCGTCAATTACTTTTCTCAGAACTTTGATGTGTTCAGGATTTGTTCCACAACAACCACCAATGATTCGTACCTTTTTGTATTGATTAAGAAAATCACCTAGTGCATCACCCATCTTTTCAGGAGTCATCTTGTATACTGCCTTTCCTCCTTGATTTTCAGGCATACCTGCGTTTGGAACTACCAATATACTGTGTTCATTTTGTTCATCAAGCCATCTTACACTTGGATTCATTTCAATTGGGCCAGTAGAGCAATTCAATCCAAACACATCAATTCCCATATCAGAAACTGTTGTGTATGCAGCTTGGATATTTGTTCCAAGCAACATTTTTCCATATTGATCTAAAGTAGTATTAGAAATGATGGGAATTTTCTTACCGGTCTTTTTTATGGCATTATGACATGCCTCAATTACTAATTTTACTTCTAAGATATCCTGACTCGTTTCAACGAGTAATGCATCAACGCCCCCAAGAATCAATCCTTCTGCCTGTAGCTCAAATGCTTCTCTAATTTCATCAAGTGGTTTTTGTCCCAAGTCAGGATCAGTTGAGCTGGGAAGAAAACCTGTTGGGCCCATAGAACCAATTACATATCGTGGTGTTTCTGAATATTTTTCACAAACTTCAGATGCTAATTGTGCAATTTTTTTATTAAAATCAACTGTTTGATCACCAAAACCATATTCATCTAATTTTATTTTGTTTGAGCCAAAAGAATTTGTTTCAATACAATCAGCTCCTGCATCCAAATAATTTCTGTGAATTTCTTTAATCCATTCAGGATGCGTCAACACTAAACCATCATTAAAACCATCTTGATTGTTTGGAAAGTCTTCTGGTTTTGGATCATGCTTTTGAATCTCAGTTCCCATTGCACCATCAAAAAGTAAGATTCTATTTTGTAATGCATCTAAAAATAGTTCTTTTTCTGTCAACCTAATTTCAAAATGTTTTAGCACAGTTTAACTCTTTTCAGAAAAATCCACAAACATTGAGGTGATTGATACGTATGTTGAAATTAGGTAAAAGGTGAATTACATGTACATTTATGCAAAATCTTCAATTAAATAATCGAATTCGTAGTGCAACCTTTTTTCAACATGCTGGAGTATCCATTATCTTTGTATTTATGCCCATTATTGCAAAAGGTGTTACAGATTCCATCCTTGAGATTGGACTTATTGTAGCCTCATTTAGCTTTGCTCAGATTTTATCTGAAATCTATTTTGGCAGACATTCAGATAAGAAGGGAACTAGGCTCAAATTCATCAGAATTGGCTTCATTGGATGTGCTGCAGCCTTTGGATTACATTATTTTGCAGATGACATTACTCTGTTATTTCTGGCAAGAATAGGAGCGGGAATTGCAAGTGGAATTATGATCCCTGCAATGATTGCATATGCATATGAGATAAATGTTGAGAGAAAAAGAGCTGCTACTATAATTTCATTTCATGCATTAGGATGGCTTGCAGGAATTGCAGCTGCTGGATTTGCAAATGATCTAAAATTAATTTTCATAATTAGTGCAGCCTCATTTTTAATTGGATTAATGTTTACAATAAAGTTACCAAACACAATTCAGGAAAAAGAGTTAGAACCAGGAACTACAAAGAAAATTATTTTAAAAAATAAGTTTCTGTTCTTATCATTATTACTAAGACATATTGGAGCAGCAGCTGTATGGACAATTCTTCCGTTAATGTTAATAGAAAAATTAGGTGCAGAACTTTATCAAATATCAATCATCTATGTTGCAAATACATTGACTGCATTTATTTTGATGAACTTGATGGCAAGCAGGATTAATATCTCAAATATAACTAAATTTAAAATTGGAATTGGTTGTACTGTATTTGTATTTGTAGGATTATCAGTAATTACTGATTGGTGGATGGCAATGCCATTTATGGCACTTGTGGGTGGAACATGGGCATTTTTATTCATTGGGGGAAACTTTCATCTAATGGAGAACAATCCACGCTCCACATCCACTGGAATCTTTAGCTCTACATTATCAATTGCTACAGTATTGGGTCCTGTAATCGCAGGAAGTATTGCATTTGCATTTGACTATATTGCAGTAATGTATTTTGCAATTGCAATTATTGCATGTGCTTTTGCAGTATCACTAAAAGTTAGAATATAAAAAATAATTTCTAAGATTACCGTAATCCCCATCTAGACATTACTTTGTTTTCTAATCTTTTGAAGACAATGCCATCAATTACAAGGCCAATTCCCATAATTACAATCATTATTGCAATGACTTGTGAGACATCATTTAGAGAACGTCCTGCATTAAGTAGGAATCCTAGTCCTAGGAAAGAAAATAACAGTTCAGCACCAATTATGCCTCTCCATGCAAATGCCCAACCTTGTTTAAAGCCAGAAATCATGTATGGAAATGCAGCAGGTATCAAGACAGCTGTAATTAGCTGACCACCCTTTGCACCCATATTTCTTGCAGCCTCAATATAGTGAGGATCAATGTTTTTGACTCCAGTGTAGGTGTTTATTGTAACCGCAAAGATTGCCCCAATTGCAGTAACAAAAATAATTCCGCCATCTGTTAATCCAAACCAAAGAATTGCAAGTGGAACCCATGCAATTGAAGGAATTGATTGCAATCCTAAAACTAAAGAGCCTAAAGTTTGATTGATAACTTCAATTCTTGCCATGAAAATTCCCAAGACAACCCCTCCACTAATTGCAATTGCTAACCCAATAGATAATCTCCACATGCTAGTTGCAATTCCATAAAACAGACTACCATCTGCTGCACCATATGCCAAGTCTTCAGCTACTTCATATGGAGATGGAAAAATATTATCAGGCCAAACTCCTGCCATTGAAATAATTTGCCAAACAACAATAATTCCAATGTAAAATGCAATTCTATGAGGTGTAAAATTTTTTCCCATCATGATCACTCTCTACTTTTTTTTACCTCAGGTCTAAGTTCTGTTAAGATGTCTTGTTGGAGTTTGAGTAATGACTCATCTTCAGTTACCCTAGGTCGTGGAAAATTATTTTCAAATTCTTTTTTGATAATTGATGGACGGTTGCTGAAAACAGCTACTTTGGTTCCAAGAACTGTAGCTTCTGCAACATTATGAGTTACAAATAAAATTGTCTTCTTTGTCTTTTCCCAAATTAGCTGCATCTCAACTAATAGTAAATCACGAGTTTGTGCATCAAGTGCTGCAAATGGTTCGTCCATCAACAATACATCAGGATCCATTACAAGAGCTCTAGCAATAGCTACACGCTGTTTCATTCCAGTTGAAAGTTGATAAGTATAAGAATCTGCAAATTTTGTTAGTTGCATCATATCCAGATATCGATTTGAGATCTTTGCTCGTTCCTCCTTTGGAATACCCGCCATCTTTAATCCAAATTCCACATTATCCTGAACCGTAAGCCATGGAAATAGCGCACCCTCCTGAAATACCATAATTCTCTCTGGGCTAGTCTCAGTAACGGAATGACTGTCAAACATAATTTGTCCCGCATCAGGTTTCTCCAAACCTGCAATTATTCGTAAAAATGTAGATTTCCCACAACCTGATGGACCTACCAAACATACAAAGTCCCCAGCTTCAACTTTTAGGTTAATTCCACCCAGTGCTGTAAGTTTGTGAGAGTCGTGACTAAAGTGCTTCACAATATTTTTTGCTTCTAATTTAGTCATCTACGTACTTTCCTCCACTATAGAATTTATATCAAAATTGAGAAAAATTTCAGACAAATCGTACCCATTTCTTCCCAGGTATCCTAGCGCATCAGCTCGTTCAGCAAAGGAAAAAACTGAATTAGGTAAAGGATCTGCAGTAATTACAAGATTAGACAATGCAATATCCACAACATCATCAGACAAAGATTGTCCTAAATATGAATTTAGAAAATCATTAAAAACAATTCTAGTTTCAATGGGATTTGTATTAATCCAAGTTACTGTTTCGTGATGAGATTGCAAAAAATTAGCAATGATTATTGGATTTTTTTCAATGTAATCTACATTTCCAATTAAAAGAACAGATGCAAATTCCTTGTTTGGCCATAATTCTTCTTCATGGAATAATCGTTTTCCATCTAGTTCGGTTTCTAAAATTGTGGCCCAAGGCTCTGCAATCCATGCACCATCAATATCTCCTTTTACAAATAGGGTATAGATGTCAGGATTTGAAATATTGTAAACAATTACAGAACCTCCCTTTTCAGCTGGTTTTAATCCATTTTCAGAAAGATGATGACGTAATGAAACATCTTGTGTATTACCAATTTGAGGAGCGGCAATTTTTTTTCCTGCAAAGTCTGAAACTGAGTTAATTTCAGAGTTTGGATGAACAATAAAGCTAGCACCACCACTTGCGGCACCTCCAAGAATCTTTACGTTATGATCATCTGAATTTAAAAATCCGTTAATTGCAGGACCTGGTCCAACATATGCAAGATCAACAGAATTAGCAAATAGAGATTCTATTGCCTGTGGTCCGCTATCAAAAACTCTGGTTTCAATTTTAGTTTGATCTCCAATTCTTTCTTCAAAGAATCCTTTTTCAATTCCTACTATTGGAATAGCATGGCCAATGTTTGGAAAATATGCAATACGAATCTTATTTTCATGACTAGTATCACTAGAACTAAGAGTCACTCCCAATACAGATAACAGTGCAATTCCTGCAATACCTGCAAAAATTGCTGAACGAGTTTTCATAAAACAGCGTTATATTTGGCGGTTAAATAATCATCGAATTTTAGCTTAAGCTAGGCAAAAGTTTTTTGAAAAAAATGGAGCCCAGCCTAACACAAAAAGATAAATTCCAAAATAAAACGAAAAAGATGCTCACATGACTCAAAAAGGAATTCTTGCATTCTCTGGAGGACTTGACACTTCAGTGGTTGTAAAATATCTACAAGCAGAACATGACATGGATGTCATCACAGTAACAGTAGATGTTGGACAAGGTGGTGATAGTAAAAAAATAGCAGACAAGGCAAAAAAACTTGGTGTAAAAAAGCACTACAACATCGATGCAAGAAAAGAGTTTGTCAAGGATTACATTTTTCCATCAATTAAAGCCAATGCACTTTATCAGAAAAAATATTGTCTTGCTACAGCACTTGCAAGACCATTAATTGCAAAAAAAGTTTTAGAGATTGCTAAAAAGGAAAAAGTAACATCACTAGCACATGGATGTTCAGGTAAAGGAAATGATCAAGTGCGATTTGATATTTCATTACGTTCTGGATCTAACCTTCCCATCATAGCTCCAATTCGAGACAAAAACTTGGACAGGGATACCGAATTAAAGTTTGCAAAGAAACATGGAATTGAAATTGATTCTGTTGCAAAAAAATTTAGTATTGATCAAAACCTGTGGGGACGTGCTATTGAAGGAGGGGTGTTGGAAGATCCATACAATGAACCGCCTGAGGATGCATTTATTTGGGTTAAAACAAAAAACTTGCCAGACAAACCAACATATTTGGAAATTAAATTTGAAAAAGGAATCCCAGTTGGAGCTGATGGAAAGGTATTGGATTCTCAAAAACTTATTGAATACATCAACAAAAAAGCTGGTGCTGCAGGTGTCGGAATAGTTGATCATATTGAAGATAGAGTTGTTGGAATTAAATCCCGTGAAGTATATGAAACTCCCGCAGCAGCTTGTTTGATTGAAGCGCATGCAGATTTAGAAAAGATGGTTCATACCAAACATGAAAACAAATTCAAGTCACTAATAGATGATGAATGGGCTTATTTGGTATATTCAGGACTTTGGCAAGACCCTCTCAAAGCAGATTTGGATGGATTTATCGAGACATCACAAAAGCCAGTATCAGGAAGTGTGAAACTCAAGCTGTACAAAGGGAGCCTAAGAGTGGTTGGAAGAAAATCCAAGAATTCATTGTACAATCATGATATTGCTACATATGGATCAGAATCAACATTTGATCAAAGATTAGCCAAAGGATTTGTAGAATTGTGGGGATTGCAATCAACAGAAGCTAATAAATTACAAAAGAAAAGGTCAACAAAAATATGAACTGCCCAGAATGTGATGCAACACTAAACATCCCAGACGATGCCTCAGTTGGAGAAATAATCTCCTGTCCTGATTGTGGTGCTGACTTTGAAATCTCAAAAAAAGACGGATCAAATGTTGAGCTTAAGCAAGCAGAAAGCGTAGGCGAAGACTGGGGAGAGTAATGTCAAAAGTATGTATCGTATTTGACCGTCTAAGAACGGAAGAAAAAATGCTTCAGAAAGAGGCATCAGATCTGGGACATGATGCAGTGATGTTAGATGCAAAGATCACTCAAGTTAACACAGATAGTAAAAAAGAAGACTATGACCTTGGAGATGTTGTTTTAGAAAGATGTGTCAGTTATTTTAGAGGACTTCACTTTACTGCAAGTCTGGAATTTATGGACATTCCAGTTCTAAACAAATTTGATGTTGCAAACGTTTGTGGAAATAAGATGTTTATGACTTTGCTTTTGAAAAAAAATAACATTCCAACACCAAAAACATACTTTTCATTTTCCAGTAAAAGTGCAGCGGAGAATTTAGAAAAAGTTGGATATCCTCTAGTTATCAAACCAGTAATAGGAAGTTGGGGCAGGGGGGTAATGCCAATTAAAGACAAAGATACTATGGATGCAGTTCTTGAAATAAGAAATATTACAGATAGCCCACACGATAGAATTTACTACTTGCAAGAATTAATCAAAAGGCCACCAAGGGACATCAGAGTAATCACAATAGGGGACGAGGCTATTGCAGCCATGTACAGAAAATCATCAGGTGGGTTTAAGACAAACATAGCACTTGGAGCAGATCCAGAACTTTGTGAGATCACAAAAGAGATGGAGGATATGGCAATGAAAGCATCAAAAGCCATGGGTGGCGGAATTTTAGGAATCGACATGATGGAAGATGATGAAAGAGGCTTAGTTGTACACGAAGTCAACAATACAGTTGAATTCAAAGGATTAGCAAGAGTTGCACAACGAAACATTCCAAAAGAAATGATAGAATTTGCTCTAAATTACGTTAGGAAATAAATTATACTTCTTTACGAGGAGGTTTATCATGAAAGTAGGTATTGTAGGTGCATCAGGTTATGTTGGAGGAGAAACACTTCGTCTTCTTGTTAACCATCCAGATGTCGAGATAGCCATGGTGACATCAAGACAGCATGTTGGCGAATTTCTTCATAGAGTACAACCAAGTTTGAAGGGATTTACTGACCTCACCTTCTCAGAATTGGATTATGACAAATTAACTGACAAATGTGATCTAGTTTTCACAGCTGTTCCACATGGTACCGCAACCGAAATTGTAAAGGCTCTCTATGACAGAGGCATCAAAATAATTGATTTGAGTGCGGATTACAGATTACATGACCAAGTAGATTACGACAAATGGTATGGATGGGAACATCCACATCCTGATTATTTGCCAAAATCAGTTTTTGGGGTTCCTGAATTACACAGGGAAGAAATCAAAAAAGCACAACTTGTTTCTTGTCCAGGATGCATGGCAGTTACGTCAATACTAGCACTTGCTCCATTAATTAAAAATAATATTATTGAGACAGAGCACATAATTGTAGATTCAAAGATTGGATCTTCTGGCGCGGGTTCAGGTTCTGGAACTGCTCATGCAATGAGAGCTGGAGTAATCAGACCATACAAACCAGCGAAGCACAGACATACTGGTGAGATTGAGCAAGAACTGAGTGAAATTGCAGGAAAGAAGATTCATGTTTCAATGAGTCCACATGCAGTGGATGTAGTTCGTGGAATTTTATGTACAAACCATACATTCATGCAAAAAGACATAGATGAAAAAGAATTGTGGAAATTGTATCGTCAAGCCTATGGTGATGAAAAATTTATCAGACTTATTCGAGACAAAAAGGGATTGTACAAATTCCCAGATCCAAAGTTCTTGGTCGGTTCAAACTTTTGTGATATTGGATTTGATATAGACGAAGATAATAACAGATTAGTTGCATTATCTGCATCAGATAACTTGATGAAAGGTGCGGCGGGTTCTGCAGTTCAAAATATGAATGTGATGTGTGGTTTTGATGAAATGGATGGACTAAGATACACTCCGCTTACTCCCGTATAGAAATGATTACAATTAAAATTGGCGGAAGCGTAGTAGATAATTTACATCCATCGACAATTGCAGACATTAAAAAAATAGTAGAATCAGAAGGAGTTATTTTAGTTCATGGTGGTGGAAAAGAGGTTACAAAAGTTTGTAAACAACTTGGAAAAGAACCAAAATTTGTAACATCCCCCAGTGGAATCAAAAGCAGATATACTGACAAAGAGACTGCTGAGATTTTTACAATGGTAATGTCTGGTAGAATAAACAAGACAATTGTTAAAATGCTTCAGAAAAATGGCATTAATGCAATTGGTCTTTCAGGAGTTGATGCCAAAGTTATAGAAGCTGACAGAAAAAAGAAACTTCTCATAGTTAATGAAAAAGGTAGAAAACAAGCAATTGATGGAGGCTACACTGGAAAAATTAGAGAAATAAACTCGGGATTAATTAAATTACTCTTAGAACAAGGACTTACACCTGTTATTTCACCAATAGCAATTAGTGAAGAGTCGGAATTTCTTAATGTTGATGGAGACCGAGCGGCAGCATATGTGGCAGGAAAAGTAGGCAGTGATAAAGTGTTATTCATTACAGATGTTGATGGACTCTTAATGGATGACAAACTTGTTCCTAAACTAGCATTAGCAGAAGCAAAAGAAATCAGACCAAAAACAGGACCAGGAATGGAAAAGAAGATTTTAGCAGCTACGGAGGCATTGGACATGGGTGTCAAAGAAGCATTGATTGCAAATGGTCAGAGAGAAGATCCGATATCTTCTGCAATTGCACACGATAATTGTACGGTGATTGAACATGAGTGAAGAACAATTTATGGGAAATCTCTATCAGAGATTTCCAGTTACAATTGAAAAAGGGATTGGAGCTCACGTATGGGATATTGATGGAAAAGAATACATCGATTGTATGGGAGGATATGGTGTTGCACTAGTAGGTCATCAAAATCAAAGAGTTAACAAAGCAATAAAAGAACAACTGGATAAAATTATCACTGTTCATAGTTCATTATACAACAAAACAAGAGAAGAGTTTTTGAAAACGCTTATCGGACTAGCCCCCAAAGGACTCACACAAGTTCATCTAAACAATAGTGGAGCAGAGGCAATAGAAGCTGCGATAAAGTTTGCAAGAAAGTTTACTGGTAAAAAAGGAATGGTTGCAATGAAAGGTTCCTATCACGGAAAATCTTTTGGTGCTTTGTCGTTAACGTTTGGTCCAAAATATAGAAAACCATTTGAACCGCTTGTTGAGAAAGTTTCTTTTGCATCTTTTGGAGATATAAAATCACTTCGTTCAGTTATTGATGATGACACATCTTTTGTAGTTATAGAACCAATTCAAGGCGAAAGTGGAATTATCGTTGCACCAGAAGGATTTTTGCAAGAAGTGAGAAGCCTTTGTGATGAAAAAGGAATTCTGTTAATTTTTGACGAAATACAAGCTGGTTTAGGCAGAACCGGACGATTATGGGCTTGTGATCATTGGAATACTGCACCAGATATTTTGTGTTTAGCAAAAGGAATAGCGGGCGGAGTACCAATGGGTGCAACTCTTGTAAGACCTGACATTCTAGCTGCAATGAATAAGGGAGAACATTCTTCAACATTTGGAGGAAACCCAATATCTTGTGCAGCAGGAATTGCAGCTCTTAAAGCATTAACGGAAGATGGGTTGGTTGAGAATTCTGAGAAGATGGGGAAAATTTTCAGAGAAGGATTAGAGAAACTAAAAGAAAAGCACACTATGATTAGAGAAATTCGCGGAAAAGGACTCATGATAGGAATAGAGATGAAATTCGAAATTAAAGGTATTCTAATGGAATTGATAAAAAAAGGTATTCTAATGCTATACTCTGGAAGAAACATACTAAGAATTCTTCCACCACTAGTAATATCTGAGGACGATATAACAAAGGTTTTACATGCTCTTGATTCTATACTAACTGAAGAGGAGCAAAAACGTAATGTACAGAGATAAAGTGGATGAAAAGATTATTGAATATCTAAAAGAAAACGCTAGAGAATCATTTGTGGACATTGGCAAAAAACTAAAGCTTTCTGAATCAGCAGTAAGAAGACGTGTAAAAAATTTACTAGGTAGTGGGACTATCAAAAAATTTACTTTAGAACTTGGTGAGGAAAATGCTACTAGTGCAATTGTTTTAGTTTCAGTAGATTCTGCAACAGACACATCTAAAGTTTCTTTACGACTTACTAAATTAGAAGGAGTGAAAACAGTTTATGAAATTACAGGTCAATACGACATTACAGTAATTATTAGTGCAGCAACGATTGCTGAAATTAATAATAGTATTGATGCATTAAGAAAGATTCCAGGAGTAGTTGATACAAATACTGTGATCATTTTGAAAAAAGTAATCTAAAAACGACTTTCGTTTCATAATTTCAATTCAAAACTAAATTAGGATCAGTATTGATTATTTCCAACGAACCTAGTACGAATATGTTTATATTCTCAATTTGAACCAGCGATTTCAGTAATGAAAGATCCGAATCACTATGCAAACATCTACAACGCATTAAACAGAAATCCAAAGAAGATTAGAGTCCTAGACAGTACTCTAAGAGAAGGAGAACAACATCCAGGTGTTTCATTTACAAATAAACAAAGAATTCAGATTGCATGGATGCTAGATTATTTTGGAGTAGATCAAATTGAAATCTCACCAGTTATTTCAAATGATCACAAAGAAGCAACCAAGACAATCATCAAACAAGGATTAAAGGCAGATATTGTTTCTCATGGACGTGCTCTCAAAACAGACATTGATGTATCATTAGATTGTGATGCAAAATGGTGTGCTGCATATCTAGGAATTTCAGATATTCATCTAAAAGATAAACTACGAATTTCAAGAGAAGAAGCAATTAACAGATCTGTAGAAACTGTAGAGTATGCAAAATCTCATGGTCTTAAAATTAGATTTACAGTAGAAGATGGAAGTAGGGCAGAACCTGAGTTTTTGCTCAAAGTTTGCAAGGCAATTGAAGAAGCAGGAGTTGATAGAATCAGTCTTCCAGATACAGTTGGAATTTTGCGTCCAATTGGGATGTATAATTTTGTCAGGAAAGTTAGGGATACAGTGGATGTGCCATTAGATGCACACGTTCACAACGATATTGGATTTGCAGTAGCAAATGCATTTTCAGCATGTGATGCAGGTGTCGATCAGATTCACACTACTATCGATGGAATTGGAGAAAGAACAGGAATTCCACCTCTTGCAGAAGTTGCTGTGGCACTTACTTATCTATACAAATCACCAAACGATTTTAGACTGGATATGTTATTGGATCTGTCTAGATTAATTGAAGATTATACATCAATCAAACCATATGACTCAAAACCAATTGTAGGAACGTCTGCTTACAAACACAAAGCAGGAACACACCTAGCAGCAATTCTCAGAAACCCTGCAGCCTACGAGCCCATACCACCAAGAGCAGTTGGAAATAGAAGAACAATTGTTTTTGGGGAATTGGTAGGAAAGACAGGAGCTACATATCTAATGTCACTATTAGGTCTTGAAAAAGACGATGAAGGTGCAAAAGCAGTTGCGGCTGGATTAAAGAATCTCAGAATGGGTGATCTTATTGAAATTCCACTTGAAGATAGACTTGAAAAAAAGATAATTAGTGATAAATAGAGAGGAGGATGTAGAAGATAACATGTCAAAATGTGAAGAATGTGATGCAGATATTTCCATACCAAGTGATGCACTTGAAGGAGAGATTGTAACATGTCCAGAATGCGGTGCAAGTTTTGAGTTAACAAAAGGTTCAGACGGTTTTGATCTAAAGCCTGCCCAAACGGTTGGCGAGGATTGGGGACAGTGAGTCCTGACGTTACTATTCTTTACGATACCATCCGTTGGGAAGAAAAGGCTCTGCTAGAAGCTGGTAAGAAAAACAACATCAACATTCAGATGGTTAATTGTAAGAAACTAGCATTGGATTTAGAAAAAAAACCTGAGGATTATGGCATAGTTATTCAGAGATGTGTGAGTTACTATAGAAACTTGCATTCAACTGCAGCCCTAGAAGGACTTGGGGTCAAGGTAATCAATTGTCTCAATACAGGTGTTTTTGCAGGAAATAAATTATTCACACATATGTTGCTAAAGAAATTTGGAGTACCAACACCTGATGCAACAGTTGCTTTTTCAAAAGAATCAGCTTTACAAGCATTAGAAACACAAGGATTCCCCAGAATAATCAAACCAACAGTTGGTAGTTGGGGCAGATTGATTTCAAAATTAAACGACAAAGAATCTGCTGCAGGAATTATTGAGAGTAGAGAGAATATGTACCCAATTCACCAAATTCATTATCTAGAAGAATTTGTTAAAAGACCACCAAGAGACATTCGGGCTATAATGGTAGGGGACAAAATAGTTGCAGCAATTTACAGGACTTCTGGAAATGGAAATTGGAAAACAAATATGGCACTTGGGGGAGTTGCAGAACCATGCAAGGTCACTTCAGAAATGGAAGAAATGTGTATTAAGGCAAAAAATGCAGTTCGGGGAGATATCGTAGGGGTGGATTTGATGGAAAGTGATGAAAAAGGACTAGTTGTTCATGAGGTTAACAGTACAACAGAATACAAGAATACAGTTAGAGTATGTAAAGTGGACATTCCTTCCTTAATGTTGGATTACGCAATAAAGATGGGTAAGTAGAATTGAATACTCATTTTACAGTTACACCAGAATTTACAGTAAAGACACTTGAGAAAGCACTTTCACTTTACACGCCATCTCTCAGTGAAAAACCAATGGCAGATTTTTTAGCTGATAAATGTGATGATTTAGGATTTGAAGATATTCAAATTGATGAAGTGGGAAATTTAATTGCAAAGAAAGGAACAGGTTCACCAAAAATTATGCTATGTGGACACATGGATGTTGTTCCTGGAAAAGTCAAAGTTAGGAAAGAGGGAGATTCACTTTATGGTCGTGGGGCATCAGATGCAAAAGCGCCATTAATTGCGATGTTATTTGCTGCAGCATCAATTCAAAATAATAACGGAACCATAATTTTTGTAGCAGCTGTAGATGAAGAAGGAAGTGCCATAGGAATAAAAAATCTAGTGAAAAAAAATATGGGAGTTGATTATGCAATTTTTGGGGAACCAAGTGGAGTTAAACAAGTCACAATTGCATACAAAGGAAGACTAGCAATTAATCTCAAAGTTAGCGTTGAGGACAGCTCCCATGCAAGTGCACCATGGCTTTCAAAAAATGCAATTCAAGAATCAATGGTTTTTGCAAAAGAACTCAAAGAAGGGTTAGAAGTCGATCAAGATGACAAAACAAAAGGAATGTTATTGACTGCTACTGTAACTGAAATTAAGGGAGGAATTAGTCATAATGTAACTCCAAGAGAATGTGAAACTATTTTTGATATTAGAATTCCCGTTGATATGAACTGTAAATCCATTGAACAAAAAATTTCAACGTTAGTAAGAGAAATTGCGGAGAAAAGGGGAGTAGAGGCATTTTATTCAATTCTTGATGAGACAGAACCTTTTGAGGCAGCTCATAATTCACCATTGGTTAGGGCATTTACCCTTGGAATTATGGATATAGAACATTCAAGGCCAACTCTAATCAGAAAAACAGGTACAGGAGACATGAATGTTCTTGGAAATCAGTGGAAGATTCCTGTTGTCACATATGGTCCGGGTGATCCACATGAGGCTCATACAATTGATGAGAAAGTCTCAATCGATGAATTTCTAAGAGGAATAGAGATTCTCAAGAAAGCTCTTCAGCACTTAAAAAGACTTCATGATAGAAAGATGCAGTAATGCTTTGGTTTGTTGGTTTAGGAATTTCTGGATTCAAATCAATTCCCAGTGAAGGCTTGGATATTTTATCAAAAGCTGATATTGTTTATCTTGAACAATTTACCAGTCCAATTGAAAAGTCTGATTTTGATAAAATCAAAAATGCGGCAAAAGGTGAATTCAAACCTGCAAAAAGATGGTTAGTAGAAGACGGAAATGAGATTTTACAAAATGCAAAGAAGAAGAAAGTGGTTTTGCTCTCATATGGAGATCCATACATTGCAACAACGCATATTGAATTAAGAACAAGAGCAATTGAAGAAAAAATAAAGACACATTCCGTTCATGCTTCATCATCACTTACTTCAATTATTGGGGAATGTGGTTTACATTTTTACAAAATTGGAAGAATTGCAACAATAATGAGTGAGATGAAATCACTTACAACGCCATATTATCTAATTTACAAAAATATCATTGAAGGAAATCATACAGTACTCCTATTAGAATATAATCAAGACAAAGATTTTTTCTTGGATCCTAAAGAGGCGTTAAATGGATTATTAGAAACAGAGAAAGGACAAAGAAGAAATGTCATATCTTCATCTACCTATGCTGTAATTGCATCAAGAATAGGATTCGAGGATCAATCAATTATTTCAGGTAAAATATCTAGTTTGAAGAAAAAAGATTTTGGAAAGCCACCACATACTATAATCATTCCAGGTAGATTACACTTTACTGAATCAGATGCCTTGAAGATCCTAGGAGAATGTATTGATGATCCATTTGATAATTCTGAAAAAACAAAGAAGATTTCAATTCAGATGATAGAAAAGTACGTTCCAATGGTTAAAGAGGCCCTTGAAGAAGTCGAACCATATTATAAAGATCAAAAAGAATTTCAAAAAATTTTAGAAAATGCAGAATTGTACATACAAGACGCAGAGAAATTTCTAGAAGATGGTCAAGATGAAGTAGCAATTTTGAGTATTGGGTATGCAGATGGGCTTGTAGATGCGTTGAGATTGGCAAAAGGCCTTGATCGAAAGACGTAATCTTTTGCGATGAATTAAAGAGAGGGCCTAGAAATAGGAATAATATTGGAAATAAGTGAAAAGGCAATTCTTTCTGCCATGTATATGTGCCAAATTAACGGAAAATCAGCACTTGAGATAGTTAAGAGGAAAAGCATGCTTTCGTCAGATGTGATTAATTCAAAGATTGATGAATTAATTAAAAATCAACTTGTAAACGAGGACAGAAATACGCTTACCGAAATTGGACGAAATTCATTACATGTGGTGTTAGCTGGGGGGGTTTTTGACATTATTCATCCAGGTCACATTCACACGCTTAATGCAGCAAAAGCATTAGGGGATGTTTTAGTTGTGGTCGTAGCAACTGATAACACATCTGAAAAGATGAAAAAAAGAAAACCACTGCATGCTCAAAAACAGAGACAGGAATTAGTAAATTCACTTTCAATGGTCGATCTTTGTCTAGTTGGACAAGAAGACGATATTTTTAAGACAGTTGATCGCGTTAGGCCACAAATTATTGCACTTGGTTATGATCAAATTCATCAAGAGAAATTCATCACAGACGGATGTAAAAAGATTGATCTTGAAGCAAAAGTTGCAAGATTGCAATCCCCAATCCCTGAAAGCTCTAGCTCTAAAATAGAAAAAGAGTATGGAGAATCAATTCACGGCATTTAGGAATTTATTGGAATCTTAATTGAGACTTTTGAACCATCTTTTAGTTTTGCAGTTTTTCGCATACAGACTTTAGATATCAACTCTATTATAGAATCATCATGATGAGTTCGTTCAAGAACAATTAACTCACAATTAATTGAATTGTTGAGTTTTGCTTTAAAGCATTTTACCCATCCATAGGTTCTCTTGCCGTCTGAAAAACTGTTAATTTTGATTCCCTCCAAAACTTCAAATTGTTTAATTGCTTCTTGGTGAATTTTTTGATCCAATCTAATATTAAGAGTTCCTGGAAATGGAATGTATCCAATTTTTGGTCTGAACTGTTTCGTGTATCCTTTTAGTCCCATATAGTATGCACCTTCGCCCATTCCAGAAACCAATGTTCCTTTTAGTTCAACATGAGATGGGGAAGAATCCAGACTTTTTTGTAAAATAGCTGAGAGTTTTACCATTTCAGAGAAACCTTTTGTAGTAATTTTTACTGAGATATTTCTTCCACTGGCTAATCTTTCAATGAAATTATTTTGTTCTAATTCAAGCAAATGTTTTGATGCAGCTTGTTGTGATTTTTTGATATTTTTTCCGAGAGATGAAGTAGTGATAGTAACATAGTTGTGTTTTGCTCCTTTAGAGAGAAGATAAGAGAGAGTTAAGATGTGCTGAATCTTTAGTTCAGTCAACTAGAAAGCCTATGCTACGCCCAAGTCACTAAATGTTTTAAGTGTCATTCCATTAGAGTCAGATAGTTTAGCAACCCTATGACCAATAACACATTCAATGCCTGCATTTTTGGCTCCTTCTACTAGTCTTTGAGTTATAATTCCGTCTAGCAGAAGATATTTGATTCCTGATTGTGTTAACAATTTACTAACAACTTCGCTGATTGGAACCTTGAAAATTTCGTTTTGATCACTGTCTAGTGCAACTGCTTCAAGTGTTTCATTAAGATTTGGAAAAATCTTTGATGCTACGTCCACAAGTGGTTTATCATCTTCATTTTTGAGTGATGGTGTTGGTTTTCCACCTTTAATTTCATCAGCAATGGGACTTAGAATTTCATCAATTCTTTGTGGGGTTAATTCTTCAACTTCAACATCGTTGTCTGCTTGAAGTTCATAGTCTAATGCAACAACAGATTTTAGTTCTTTGAGGATAAACCCACCTGCTCTATCTCCATCAAGGAAAGCAACGACAATATCTTTTTCATTACATAGTTCTTTGATAGATTCATCAATTTTTGCACCTTCAATTGCAAGAGAATTATCATATCCTGCTCTTAGAAGGTTAATTACATCTGCTCGTCCTTCAACTAGAATTATCCAATTAGAATCGAAGACGCCAGAACTGCATGTAAGTTTTGATGGTCCATATGTAGACAGTTTTCCAGTATCACCTTGGTGAACATCATTTAGCATGGTTTCTCCTTCACTAACGGTTTTTGTTGCCCATTTTTGCTTGATTTCTTTTGCGCGTCTTACAATATCGTCTTTCTTTGCAGCTCTTACATCATCAATAGCATCTAATTTGAATTTGCAATCAAATGGACCTACTTTGTCAATGCTTTCAATTCCTGCAGCGATTAATGCACAAGTGTCAATGTCAGTACTCATTGGGATTAAAGCATCACCAGATGTAGTATTAGCTGTAGATTTTGCATTAACTTCAATACGTCCTACTTTAGAAACTCGTTGCAGTTCATTCAGATTCATCTCTGGACCTAACAGTCCTTCTGTTTGACCAAAGATTGCGCCGATTATATCTGCTCTTTCAACGAGCCCATCAACTTCATAGGAAAGTTTAACATGATATTTGACAATTCCTGATTGAGGCATAAATTATTCATCTCCTTAATTATCATAATTGTAGTCTCTGCTTTAGATATATGAGGGTATCGAAAGAAATTGTGCTGAAGATTTGGGATTTAAGGAATATGCTTGCGCAATAATCACTAGGGAGATCTAAAAATGAAAAATAATGTAGTCGTTTATTCAGTGCTAAATGAGTGACCACATGAACAGGATTTTGTAACATTTGGATTATTGATTTTAAATCCAGAACCCATTAGGCTTTCAATATAGTCTACGTTTGCACCTTGAAGATGGTCAACACTATAGCTGTCAACTAGGAATTTTACTCCATTTTCTTCCATAACGATGTCGTCCTCTTCTGGTGCCTTTTCAAAGCCCATTCCATAAGACAGACCAGAACAACCGCCACCTTGAACATATACTCTAAGATATTCAGGGGCTTCTGCTTCCTCTTTCATGAATTCCTTGATTTTCTCAGCTGCTTTAGGAGTGATTGTGATCATCTTTTGTGTTTGTTCGGATGCCATTATGAACAGAAAAGCCGCTTCAAATTATAATAAGCTTTTCCCACCCCGCACAGTAGGAATTCAAAAAATCAGCGTGATTTTTTAAAGTTGAATAAAATAAGGAGGGTTGGAAATAGCTATTTCTTTGACTTGTTAACAAATGCCGTCATTCGTTCTTCTCTGTCAGGATGAGTAAAGCAATTTCTCCAAGCAAGAAGTTCTATTGAAAGACCAGTATCAAGATCTGCGTTTCGTCCCTTGTTGATTGCAACTTTAGACATCTGAACACCCATGATAGAGTTTCCAGCTATTTGCTGTGCCATTTTCAAAGCTTCTTCTTGTAATGATGCAAGAGGAACGACTTGATTTACAAGACCAATCTCTTTTGCCTCGTCTGCTTTGACCATTCTGCCAGTGTAAACAATTTCTTTTGCCTTTGCTATTCCCACAATTCTCATCAATCTTTGTGTTCCACCCCATCCAGGAGGAATGCCAATTGTTACTTCTGGTTGACCCATTCTTGCAGTATCTGCAGCTATTCTAATATCACAAGACATTGCAAGTTCACAACCTCCACCTAAAGCAAAACCATTAACGGCTGCAATAGTTGGCTGTTTTACTAGCTCAACAGTTGAAGTAACAAGTTGGCCAGTTTTTGCATAGTCAACTGATTCGTCTGCGGAGATTTTTGACATGTATTCAATATCTGCACCAGCAGAAAATGCCTTTTCCCCTTCACCCGTCAAAATGATAACTTTGACGTTATCATCGTGGTTGAGTGCTTCAAAAGTTTTGATCAGTTCATTTGCAGCGTCAATATTCATAGCATTGAGTTTGTCAGGTCTGTTGATTTTGACAGTACAAATGCCATCAGAAGTAGATGTGGTAACTAGTGGCATGATAATTTGCCAAGTTGGGAGAAACTTAAATGTTCTCTATTTTCCTTGTATTTTGCCCAATTGAACTAATGCACCTGCAGCTTCAACCCAAGTTCGAAGGTCTTGGTAAACTGGAACTTTGTGTTTCTCAACCAATTTTACCATTTTTTCAGTATAAGGACCGCCATTACATCCAACCAAAAGTGGTTTCTTTCTTTTCTTTTGGAAATCAGCAAGATAATCAACAATTGTTTCTTCAAGAGGATCGTCTTGGAAGACAAACCATGGCATTGCGATATCAATATTTTTTTCCTCCATGAATTGTTGAATGACAAATCTATAGTCTTCTGCAGTTGCACCGCCACCTACATCTGCTGGATTACCACTATGAATAGGAACAGCTATTGGAAAATGAGCCTTCATTTTTTTGACACGTTCTGGTGATAACTTTCCTATTGAAAGACCAAATCTTTCCAATTGATCCATTCCACCAATCATTGGACCAGCACCATTACTAGTCATAGCAACACTATTTCCCTTTGCAGCTGGTTGCCATGCTAGTGCCTTTAAGACGCCAGCTAGTTGTTGATAACTGTCAACAGAGATTATACCTGCTTGCTTGAATGCACCCATAATGATTGCATTTGAGCCTCCAAGTGAGCCTGTGTGTGATGCAGCTTGTTTTGCACCCATTGCAGTTCTTCCACTCTTCCAAATAACTATTGGTTTCTTTGTTTCTTTCATAACACGTTTAGCAGTATTGATGAATTTTCGTCCATCACCAAATCCTTCAACGTATAATCCAATTACTTTTGTTTGGGGATCATTTGCGGCATACCATATCATATCTGCTTCATCAACATCAGAACGGTTACCAAAACTAATCATCTTGGATAGACCAAACACATCAGCACTTTCTAACATACTAATTCCCATGGTTCCACTTTGAGAGAAAAATGCCACAGGACCTAATTTTGAACGTAGCATTCTTTCTTGTCCTTGGAATGCACAATCAAGACGATTAGCAGCATTGAACATTCCAATACAGTTAGGACCAATAATTCTGATTTTGTGTTTTTTAGATAATCTCGCTACTTCAGCTTCATAATCTGCACGTTCTCCGCCAAGCTCTTTTCCTCCACCTGAAACAATTACTACACTGTGTACTCCTTTCCTTGCACAGTCTTCTAGGACAGGAGGAGTCATGGACAAATCTACTGAAACTACAACAAGATCAACCTTTCCTGGAACTGCTGAAACTGATGGATAACATTTTTGTCCAAAGATTTTATCAGCCTTTGGATTAATGGGGTAAACCTTTCCTTTGAAATCATAATTTACCAGACTGTCTAAGATAGAGTTTCCAATCTTTCCTTTACTTGATGACGCGCCAACTAGTGCAACAGATTTTGGAGTAAAGAATGTCTCCATGTTTTCTTTGCTTGGTTTTGCTTTAGAGAGGGAATTTTTCTTTAATTCTTTGTTGAGAATAATTTTTGCGTCAACCACATAATGAGATTTTGGATAAACAATTACTGGATTAAAGTCAATACTGTTAATGTAATCAGCATTGTCTACGCCTAGTTTTCCAATTTGTACCAACATTTTTGCAACCATGTTAAGATCAATTGATGCACTTCCTCTGAATCCTTTGAGAAGTTTTGAACCTTTGAGTTCGTTTATCATGGACTTCGCGTCAGAAGTTGAAATTGGAAGCATTCTAAATGCAACATCTTTCATAACTTCTGTCATAATTCCTCCAAGTCCCACCATAATTACAGGACCAAATTGAGAATCATTTTGAATGCCTACAATTAGCTCAACACCTTTTGGAACCATCTTTTCAAGAAGAATTCCTTTAACATCAACTCCTTTCTTTTTAGAAAGGCGACCATACATGTCGTTGAATGTCTTTTTTACGTCATTGACATTATCTAATCCAACTTTAACTCCACCAACATCAGTCTTGTGTAAGATTTGTGGTGACACGACTTTCATTACAAGTGGAAAGCCAATTTTTTTTGCTTGTTTGGCTGCATCTTCAGCAGATGTAACTAATGCAAAAGGTGGAACTTTAACACCATAGGTTTTGAGAATAGATTTTGATGATTCTTCAGTGATGACTTTGTGATCAGTTTGAATAATTTCATCAAAAATTTGCTTAACTGCAACCATAACCCGATCGATCGAGTCAAAACTCAGTATATTAAACTTTATAGCCTAGAACTCCCCGGTCTCTTGTACCGAAATCATTTCGCCTCACTTTTAGGAGACTTGCAAAGGACTACGTTGGGCTGTACCGATCAGCAAGGCAGATGAGAGTCAGACTAACAGGGGGCAGATCAGATACGCCGCTGCCCAGTGCAAGAAGAAGAGATCCACGGCAGAGATTGCATCGGAGCTCAAGGTAACAAAGGCGCATCCAGTAGCTGTGGGCCGAGTTTTGCAGTACGGACACGCATCACATACAACGCAACCCAAGAAGAAGGCAGATTCTTCTGCCCACGCCAGGAGAGACGGGCAGTATTGGACATGCACCGCAAAGAACCGGTTGGAGTGGTACGCATTGCCATGCACCTGCAGGAAGACCATAACATAAGCTACAGAAGCACATACAGAATCATGAAGGAGAATGGACCGGCCATACACTCTGTGGCCAAGTCAAGGAAGCGCAAATGGGTACGCTTTGAGAGAAGATACTCAAATGCCATGTGGCACGTGGACTGGCACATCATGAGAGATCCGCGCCTTGGCGGGCTCCATCTGGTCACGTATCTGGATGACTCCTCACGGTGCATCATCATGGCAGCACGGCTCTTCATGCAGGCCACCTCTGAGAATGCCGTACTGGTACTAAGAAAGGCAGTAGGGAAATTCGGCACACCTGCAACCATACTGTCTGACAATGGTTCGTGCTTTGTGGGACGCAACGGCAGACGACAAAAGGGCCACAGATGCGATCAGGAAAAAGAACCCAAAATGGATGGAGGAGGACGCCGATGACTAGCGGAAGTGATTTTCATATAAAACAATTCCAAATATCGGTAGAACAAATTTATTTACTAGTTGATCAACACACTATAAGATTGCCTTAGGGTTCTTTCATAACAGGTGTATCTACAACGCGGATGAGAAACTCAAAGATACTAACAAAAACAAATTGCCTTAGGGTTCTTTCATAACAGGTGTATCTACTGCGTTTATGGTGTAATGTTTTGCCTCATCAGTAAATGAATCACTAGTTTTATTGCTGTTTATACTATCATAAACATCAACTATATCAGAATTAGATATCTCAAGTTTCATATCATCATATACAGCCGGTGTATCATTTATCGTTGGAGCAAAAAAGGTGGTTGTTGAATACAATACCGCTATAAGAGAGGTTAAAGAAGCCACAAATAATATAGTTAGAATTAATGATTTTCTCACAAGTAATAAAAAAACTGTTGTATAAAAATATCTTACTGATTTGTCTATGTCACAAAATACTGATACTTTCCACCATATTTGGCATCTTCTGGTATAACATACCATATATGCAATTCTAGACTATCATCTGATATTCCATCACATGGAATAGTTAATGTGCCGTTTTCCCTATCATATCTTAACTCCTCTGAGAGACTGCTACTTGATACAAAATATGAATGATCAACTATTCTATCAAACGCATCTGCTTTTATTTTACAAAATTCATCATTAACTTGTTTTATTACTGAAATTGGAATTGTGTTTTTTACAATATTTCTTTCATTTACCATATCCCAATTCATTGGAGCAAACTTTACTAAAAATAAACCAAGTAATGTCTCTGATGTATTTCCTGAAAATATTACCAGTAAAAATACTGTTGAAACTACAACTAGAGTGAGTATAATATACTTCATACTATATGGAAAACAGTTATGTCTTAGGTATCTGGTGATGCTATGTTAAATTCATAAGAGATATCTACAGAATCATCTGGATTAAGTGTGATATCCGCTACATCAATAACTGCAAATAAAGTTTGCCCAGCCGTTCCACAGTCAGTAAAGGTGATATTAGTGGAATTTTGACAGATTCCAATACCTGTTATGGTAGTTGCCACTGAAAGGTCTCCGGCTTGATTACCTACTCTAAATGTTGGGGATTGTATCTTTGCAACTCCAAGTGTTGTAAGATCTACTGCATCATCAGTCTTGCAGTTATTTTGTCCAATAGTGTTAGCACTATCAAAATCAGTCACAGTCCGGCCTTCAGAAACTGTAACGGGATCTTCATTTGTTATACAGATAGAGGCGATCCGAGTATCATTACCACTACCCTTGAATGTATTTTGTAAAATGAATTGCTCACCAGAATCTAACAACTGGTTATGAATTGTTTGTGTAAATACGGGGTTTCCAAGGGGATCATACTGTGTAATTGTAGCTGTACCATAAAATTGCAAGTTAGAGTAGTCCATGTTGTCTGCATTTAGTCCAAAAATGCCAACAGGAAAAATCATTATTGCTGAAACTGCAAGAGGTATTAGAATCGAGATTTTTTTATGATTATTTATTATACGATTCTGCATATTTCTCTCTACCCCCCCCCCCCCCCTATTTTAGTATGTTGCTAGATACATTAATATAACAGTGCAATATAAATTAGAAATAAGCTATATTTTATATATTGAACAAACATATTCTTGTTTCTTTTAACATATTGTTATCTGTGTTTTTATTAGGCGGAATAGGATACTCTGACTCTTATGATAATGATGGTGCAAAGCACTACATTTTATATGATGCAAGTTATGATTCTACTGAAGAGCATCACCATGATGCCATACTTAGAAAACTAGAATTTGCAGACAGTTACATGTTGTTTTTTGAATGGCAAGCTTTGGATAATTATATGGTTTTATTTTTCTTGCTTGTCTTGCATTTCATTCTCATAGTTAGCTGTGCATTTTCAGTCTTGGGTTTTCAGATTAAACTATACAGTGTTATGCAAAAGATTACAAGATCAAGACACCATCATAGCTACATATCAACTTTATTGACCAATCATTGTGTGGGTATAAAAAAATACAATGTTTTTATAAATATATGCTACAATCAAAAACTGAGACGGCAGATTCATTCCTATGAATATATTACAATACATAATTCTCTAAACAATTATTTATTAATTTTAACACTTGTAATTTTAATCTTATTTTCATTTGTCAGTAAAGAAGTATATGGTATGGTTGTAACTAAGAGTAATATTTCTATCTCACCTGTGGCCAGTGTAACTGATATTTATGACACTTATCAAAAATTTACAAGTGAAATTGATGCTGAGTTCTTTACTATTAACAATATGACATATGCTATAGTTGCAAGCTGGTTTGATAACGGCATCCAGATAATTGACATATCAGACCCTGCTTCTCCTTTGGCTGTATCGCATGCAACTGATGGCGTTGGTGGTTATGAAGAACTTGAGGGTGCAAATGACGTTGACGTGTTTGAGATTAATGGTGCGACATATGCTATAGTTGCAAGTCGTACAGATGACGGCATCCAGATAATTGACATATCAGATCCTGCTTCTCCCTTTGCTGTATCGCATGCAACTGATGGCGTTGGTGGTTATGAAGAACTTGAGGGTGCAAATGACGTTGACGTGTTTGAGATTGGCAGTATGACATATGCTATAGTTGCTGGTCAGTTTGATGACGGCATCCAGATAATTGACATATCAGATCCTGCTTCTCCCTTTGCTGTATCGCATGCAACTGATGGCGTTGGTGGTTATGGAGAACTTAATGGTGCAAATGACGTTGACGTGTTTGAGATTGGCAGTATGACATATGCTATAGTTACAAGTTTTAGTGATGACAGCATCCAGATAATTGACATATCAGATCCTGCTTCTCCCTTTGCTGTATCGCATGCAACTGATGGCGTTGGTGGTTATGAAGAACTTGAGGGTGCAGCTGGTGTTGACGTGTTTGAGATTGGCAGTATGACATATGCTATAGTTGCTGGCTATCTTGATGACGGCATCCAGATAATTGACATATCAGACCCTGATTCTCCTTTGGCTGTATCGCATGCAACTGATGGCGTTGGTGGTTATGAAGAACTTGAGGGTGCAAATGACGTTGACGTGTTTGAGATTAATGGTGCGACATATGCTATAGTTGCTGGCTATCTTGATGACGGCATCCAGATAATTGACATATCAGATCCTGCTTCTCCCTTTGCTGTATCGCATGCAACTGATGGCGTTGGTGGTTATGAAGAACTTGAGGGTGCAGCTGGTGTTAACGTGTTTGAGATTAATGGTGCGACATATGCTATAGTTGCAAGCTTATTTGATGACGGCATCCAGATAATTGACATATCAGATCCTGCTTCTCCTTTGGCTGTATCGCATGCAACTGATGGCGTTGGTGGTTATGAAGAACTTGGCGGTGCAAATGACGTTGACGTGTTTGAGATTGGCAGTATGACATATGCTATAGTTGCTGGCCAGTTTGATGACGGCATCCAGATAATTGACATATCAGACCCTGATTCTCCTTTGGCTGTATCGCATGCAACTGATGGCGTTGGTGGTTATGAAGAACTTGAGGGTGCAGCTGGTGTTAACGTGTTTGAGATTAATGGTGCGACATATGCTATAGTTGCAAGCTTTAATGATAACGGCATCCAGATAATTGACATATCAGATCCTGCTTCTCCTTTTGCTGTATCGCATGCAACTGATGGCGTTGGTGGTTATGAAGAACTTGGCGGTGCAAATGGTGTTAACGTGTTTGAGATTAATGGTGCGACATATGCTATAGTTGTAAGCGTTAATGATAACGGCATCCAGATAATTGACATATCAGATCCTGCTTCTCCTTTTGCTGTATCGCATGCAACTGATGGCGTTGGTGGTTATGAAGAACTTGGCGGTGCAAATGACGTTGACGTGTTTGAGATTAATGGTGCGACATATGCTATAGTTGTAAGCTTGTTTGATGGCGGCATCCAGATAATTGACATATCAGATCCTGCTTCTCCTTTTGCTGTATCGCATGCAACTGATGGCGTTGGTGGTTATGAAGAACTTGGCGGTGCAAATGGTGTTAACGTGTTTGAGATTAATGGTGCGACATATGCTATAGTTGTAAGCTTGTTTGATGGCGGCATCCAGATAATTGACATATCAGATCCTGCTTCTCCTTTTGCTGTATCGCATGCAACTGATGGCGTTGGTGGTTATGAAGAACTTGGCGGTGCAGCTGGTGTTAACGTATTTGAGATTAATGGTGCGACATATGCTATAGTTGCAAGCTTGCTTGATGACGGCATCCAGATAATTGACATATCAGATCCTGCTTCTCCTTTTGCTGTATCGCATGCAACTGATGGCGTTGGTGGTTATGAAGAACTTGACGGTGCAAATGACGTTGAGACCTTTACTATTAACAATACAATATATGCGATAGTTGCAAGCAAGTTTGATGACGGCATCCAGATAATCAAATTCATTGAAATGTTAGCTGTGAGTGGTGTTGATGCCCCAACAGTGTCAGATTCCTATGATGTGACTGAGATGCTGGTTGTGAGTGGTGTTGATGCCCCAACAGTGTCAGATTCCTATGATGTGACTGAGATGCTGGCTGTGAGTGGTGTAGACATTCCAACAGTGTCAGATTCCTATGATGTGACTGAGATGCTGGCTGTGAGTGGTGTAGACATTCCAACAGTGTCAGATTCCTATGATGTGACTGAGATGCTAGCTGTGAGTGGTGTAGACATTCCAACAGTGTCAGATTCCTATGATGTGACTGAGATGCTGGTTGTGAGTGGTGTAGACATTCCAACAGTGTCAGATTCCTATGATGTGACTGAGATGCTGGTTGTGAGTGGTGTAGACATTCCAACAGTGTCAGATTCCTATGATGTGACTGAGATGCTGGTTGTGAGTGGTGTAGACATTCCAACAGTGTCAGATTCCTATGATGTGACTGAGATGCTGGTTGTGAGTGGTGTAGACATTCCAACAGTGTCAGATTCCTATGATGTGACTGAGATGCTAGCTGTGAGTGGTGTAGACATTCCAACAGTGTCAGATTCCTATGATGTGACTGAGATGCTGGTTGTGAGTGGTGTAGACATTCCAACAGTGTCAGATTCCTATGATGTGACTGAGATGCTGGTTGTGAGTGGTGTAGACATTCCAACAGTGTCAGATTCCTATGATGTGACTGAGATGCTGGTTGTGAGTGGTGTAGACATTCCAACAGTGTCAGATTCCTATGATGTGACTGAGATGCTAGCTGTGAGTGGTGTAGACATTCCAACAGTGTCAGATTCCTATGATGTGACTGAGATGTTAGCTGTGAGTGGTGTAGACATTCCAACAGTGTCAGATTCCTATGATGTGACTGAGATGCTGGTTGTGAGTGGTGTAGACATTCCAACAGTGTCAGATTCCTATGATGTGACTGAGATGCTGGTTGTGAGTGGTGTAGACATTCCAACAGTGTCAGATTCCTATGATGTGACTGAGATGCTAGCTGTGAGTGGTGTAGACATTCCAACAGTGTCAGATTCCTATGATGTGACTGAGATGCTAGCTGTGAGTGGTGTAGACATTCCAACAGTGTCAGATTCCTATGATGTGACTGAGATGCTGGTTGTGAGTGGTGTAGACATTCCAACAGTGTCAGATTCCTATGATGTGACTGAGATGCTGGTTGTGAGTGGTGTTGATGCCCCAACAGTGTCAGATTCCTATGATGTGACTGAGATGCTAGCTGTGAGTGGTGTTGATGCCCCAACAGTGTCAGACAGCTATACCACCACTAGAATGTCAGCTGTGAATCTTGCTGATGCCCCAACAGTGTCAGATTCCTATGATGTGACTGAGATGCTAGCTGTGAGTGGTGTTGATGCCCCAACAGTGTCAGACAGCTATACCACCACTGGAATGTCAGCTGTGAATCTTGCTGATGCCCCAACAGTGTCAGATTCCTATGATGTGACTGAGATGCTAGCTGTGAGTGGTGTTGATGCCCCAACAGTGTCAGACAGCTATACCACCACTAGAATGTCAGCTGTGAATCTTGCTGATGCCCCAACAGTGTCAGATTCCTATGATGTGACTGAGATGCTAGCTGTGAGTGGTGTTGATGCCCCAACAGTGTCAGACAGCTATACCACCACTAGAATGTCAGCTGTGAATCTTGCTGATGCCCCAACAGTGTCAGATTCCTATGATGTGACTGAGATGCTAGCTGTGAGTGGTGTTGATGCCCCAACAGTGTCAGACAGCTATACCACCACTAGAATGTCAGCTGTGAATCTTGCTGATGCCCCAACAGTGTCAGATTCCTATGATGTGACTGAGATGCTAGCTGTGAGTGGTGTTGATGCCCCAACAGTGTCAGACAGCTATACCACCACTAGAATGTCAGCTGTGAATCTTGCTGATGCCCCAACAGTGTCAGATTCCTATGATGTGACTGAGATGCTAGCTGTGAGTGGTGTTGATGCCCCAACAGTGTCAGACAGCTATACCACCACTAGAATGTCAGCTGTGAATCTTGCTGATGCCCCAACAGTGTCAGATTCCTATGATGTGACTGAGATGCTAGCTGTGAGTGGTGTTGATGCCCCAACAGTGTCAGACAGCTATACCACCACTAGAATGTCAGCTGTGAATCTTGCTGATGCCCCAACAGTGTCAGACAGCTATACCACCACTGGAATGTCAGCTGTGAATCTTGCTGATGCCCCAATGATTTCAGACAGCTATACCACCACTGGAATGTCAGCTGTGAATCTTGCTGATGCCCCAACAGTGTCAGATTCCTATGATGTGACTGAGATGCTAGCTGTGAGTGGTGTTGATGCCCCAACAGTGTCAGACAGCTATACCACCACTAGAATGTCAGCTGTGAATCTTGCTGATGCCCCAACAGTGTCAGATTCCTATGATGTGACTGAGATGCTAGCTGTGAGTGGTGTTGATGCCCCAACAGTGTCAGACAGCTATACCACCACTAGAATGTCAGCTGTGAATCTTGCTGATGCCCCAACAGTGTCAGATTCCTATGATGTGACTGAGATGCTAGCTGTGAGTGGTGTTGATGCCCCAACAGTGTCAGACAGCTATACCACCACTAGAATGTCAGCTGTGAATCTTGCTGATGCCCCAACAGTGTCAGATTCCTATGATGTGACTGAGATGCTAGCTGTGAGTGGTGTTGATGCCCCAACAGTGTCAGACAGCTATACCACCACTGGAATGTCAGCTGTGAATCTTGCTGATGCCCCAACAGTGTCAGACAGCTATACCACCACTGGAATGTCAGCTGTGAATCTTGCTGATGCCCCAATGATTTCAGACAGCTATACCACCACTGGAATGTCAGCTGTGAATCTTGCTGATGCCCCAATGATTTCAGACAGCTATACCACCACTGGAATGTCAGCTGTGAATCTTGCTGATGCCCCAATGATTTCAGACAGCTATACCACCACTGGAATGTCAGCTGTGAATCTTGCTGATGCCCCAATGATTTCAGACAGCTACGCCGTTACTGGAATGTCAGCTGTGAATCTTGCTGATGCCCCAATGATTTCAGACAGCTACGCCGTTACTGGAATGTCAGCTGTGAATCTTGCTGATGCCCCAATGATTTCAGACAGCTACGCCGTTACTGGAATGTCAGCTGTGAATCTTGCTGATGCCCCAATGATTTCAGACAGCTACGCCGTTACTGGAATGTCAGCTGTGAATCTTGCTGATGCCCCAACAGTGTCAGACAGCTACGCCGTTACTGGAATGTCAGCTGTGAATCTTGCTGATGCCCCAACAGTGTCAGACAGCTACAGTGTAAAAGAAGCGTCAACTATCAATGTAGATGTTCCGGTATCTAAACCTAAACCAGATCCTACACCTGAACCTTCAAGAAATGAAGGTAGTAGTGGAAGTGGTGTGGGTTTCACCATGTCACCCAACATTTTGCTGTGGGATCAGTGTAATAATGACTACTTTTTGCTTATCGCTTCAACTTATGGCGATAACCTGTCTGCGGAATTAACAAATTCCATCTCAGGATATTTTGGAAGTGATGTATCTTCTGATATAGACTTTGGAAATTATATCAAGACACAACGGATTCCCATCACGTTTTATGCCTTTTCCTTTGATGGTATTCCTTTAGATGCAGGTAATCTCAAAGTTAAGATTTATGATAGAAGCTCAAGGTATGCTGAACTACCAGTATCTTTTGGATCTAGTTGTAGCGGTTATAAGGTGTTGTTTGAGCCCTTGGGAGTTACATTTGAATCCCATATAGAATTTATTTCCCCTCCTCCAGAGCCAGAGATTATTGTTATGGAACCAGAGTCAGAGACTATTGTTATGGATCCAGAGCCAGAGATTATTGTTATGGATCCAGAGCCAGAGATTATTGTTATGGATCCAGAGCCAGAGATTATTGTTATGGATCCAGAGCCAGTAGCAGATCCAGATAATGTTTTTGATATGGTGTTTGATTTATTAAAAAAACAGGGTCTCAAAATAGCTGATTTTTTTATGACCATATTCAATTAAAACTAATATCTACATGAATTTTGAATAAACCATATTTTAAAAGGAAAAGTTAGCTGTCTAAAAACATCCAACTTTTAACGATAATTCTGACACATAACTAATTCTGAAATATGAAAACAAAAAAGATTAGGAACCATTTTCAGGCTCTTAATCAAATTACCTTTACGGGCAATCGTTTACCAATGTAATTAATGTAATTAATATGATTAATAATTACTATCTTCCTCAGCATTATCAACAATAATTTCAAGATTTTTTCAATATTTTTTAATGTTTTTTTTTAAGTTCTCGTCTTGCAACATGGAAAAATTAGAAGAAGGTCAATCAGAGCAATGCTTTGATGAACCTAGTAGATTTAATTTTAGTTTTTTTGTAGATGATGATCTCTATATTGGAACATATGTAGTTGAGTCCCATATCAATCAAAATATAATAAAATCAAACGTATTTGAGATTTCTTAAACTTGAGATAATAATAGGTTACTTACCATAACTTGACGGCACCACCTAGTGATCATCATGGCAAAGTAAGAATTGAGGATAAAAACAAGTTTCTTACTGTAATTCAAAACGCCTCAAAAAAGCAGATTTAAAAACAACTTTGATATGATTTTCTTAATGGCTTTGATAAAAACAAGAAGACTGTTTTTGATATCTTAGACGAATATTAATGGAAAATCTCATTGAAGAAGAAAAACAAAAAGAAGGGAGAGTGATATAAGGGAAAGAAACTATTTCATGTAAAACTCTATTTTGTATAATTCACGCCTAAAAAATACTTTGAAACAGCTTTTCAATAGATAAAAGCTAATTCAAGTACGTTCTTCAATAGTTTACAATCCTTCTTACAAAAGAATTTTATATTCCGCAAAATTCTAAATTATGTGAATAAGACATTATTAGTTTCACTAATTGTTATTGCAGTTATTGCATCAATGTTATTGTCTTTTATTATCTCCGAGCCAGAAACAAAAACATCTGATTTGCCAGATATTGTAGATATTGGCATACTATTCCCATTAACTGGTGATCTAGCTAGTCATGGTGAAGAAGACAGAATTGCTGCACTATTAGCAATAGATGATTTTAACTTGTATCTACAAGAAAATGACAAGTCCTGGAGAATTAATGGAATAGTTGAGGATACACAGACCAGTCCCGTTATTGCTTTAGAGAAACTAACATCACTTCATGCAAAAGACGTTAATGCAGTAGTTGGTCCTGCAACTAGCTCTAATATTAGAAATATCATAGGCTATGCTACTGCAAACAATATAATACTAATTAGTTGTTGTAGTACGGCACCATCATTAGCTATACCGGATGATAATGTGTATAGAATGGTTCCAGATGATAATAAACAAGGTCCTGCAATTGCAGAGCTGATGAAATCTCGCGGCATTGAGATGATAGTTCCCGTATGGAGAGCAGACACCTGGGGTGACGGACTAAAAGAGGCCACAATTAACTCATTTACAGAAAATAATCAAGCGGATGAAGGAATTCGGTATAATCCTGAATCCCCAGAGTTTTCAGCATCCACATCTTTGCTAGCTGAAAAAGTACGGGGATATGTGGAAGAATATGGTGCAGACAAGGTTGGCGTATTATTAATTGGTTTTTCAGAAAGCCTACAGTTTATGCAATCAGCTTCTACACATGATATACTAAATGATGTAAGCTGGTTTGGATCTGATGCAAATACCAATGAGCAGAAAATAGTTGATGATCCTATTGGGTTAAAGTTTGCACAAGACGTTGACTTTACAACTTTACAGTTTGCAGCAGCCACAAATACTATAACAGATAGAGTAGAGAATCACATAAAAGAGCAGCTTGGTAGAAGTCCTAGCGTTTATGCATATTCTTCATACGATGCAGTATTCATTGCAGGTCTTGCCATAGATGCAGCACAAAGCACAGAGACTGATAAGATTAAAGAGAACATCATGTCTGTTGCCAATAATCATGTTGGCGCAGTGGGCTCTACTGCACTTAATGATGCAGGAGATCTTGCGGCAGAAGACTATGCTGTCTGGGCAATACGTGATGGAGTGTGGGTTGTGCTAGATCTGAGTGAATCGTAGAACATTTAAGCTCTTTTTTTCTTTTTTGAATTGTTATGGTTTAGTCTTTGTTCTTGCTGCCGCTGTAATTATCATAGCTGGAGTTATTGTTTACCAAAAATATTATCGAGCTTCTGCAGTTCATATGAATACTTAACAGCGTCTAGAATGCGGTCATAGATTTCCTAGAAATTTATACAAGTGTCCTAAATGTCAGACAAAGTATTTTTCTTAACTAGCATAATTGAAGTTAAAACTAGGCTAAATAATTGCATTATTTTCAATTTTTAATGCTTGAGTTTTTCGCAGAATTGATAACAAATGGCTCACGATAATTCAAAACACACAATCAGAATAATTATTTGAAAAAAACACCATGAATATCTCTACTATGAATTATTTGCTCATTTTTGTCTGTAATAATTTCTCCACAAATCCAACAACCCCATTGCTCAGTTTTACCACTTTGAAAATCATCAATTTGTTTTAGAAATTGTTCTTTTAGTTTTTTCTCAATTTCTTTAAGTTCTTTTTCAGATTTGGCTATTATCCAACTGAGACATGGGTCTATCTAAGAGCTTTCAGCCAACTGATATAATTTGGGATTGTCTGGAGTTTGTCGGATTAATCCCTGGTCCACAGCATCATTGAATTCATCAGTTCCAACTTTGTCAAACCAACTAGCTATTTCGCCAATAATCTCATCCTTTGTCAATTTTTTGTATTTTTTCAGATTTGGCCAATGAGCTATTTCTAGTAGAATTCTATATCAGAAGTAATCAATCTTTTTTAGGTTCTGTAAGCAGATATTTTCAAAGCTGCTAATGAATCAGAATAACTGTAACCGGTCCATCCGGCCATATTATCTGCCAATGATTTCAAATTGAATCCTGGGCCTTTTGGTCCTCCATACTTTTTCCAGACTCGGTCAGCTACATCTTGAATTCCCATGATTTTATTTTTCTTGCATTTCATCTCTAGTCTTAAAGCTCATATGTTCCTTAAAGGTGATCTTCATTTTTCCTACAGGAACTTTGGTATTTGATACAATTCTTAGGAGAAATGAAATAAACAACACCAAAGTTAGATTTTTTCTTGATAAATTTTAGCTGCACGAATATGCTGACATACTAGTTTCTTATATTTATTAACATCACAGGTGCACGATTCATTTAATAAATCTACGACACACTGTTTTTTTCCTGGGAATAGTTTTTGAAGTGCAACAACTACATTCTCAAAAGTTTTTTCTATTTTGTTTTCTTCTAAGATTTTTCCAGTATTTTAATCCTAATAGTTTGATTCAAAAGGTAATATCAAAGTTACAATCGATACTGTCGCAATCACATTTCAATCCTGTAATAGTTCGATTCAAACGTCAGGCGCCAACATACTCTTTTACAAATAATTTCTTTCCGACATCATTTAACAGCACACCATTTAGTTTAGAATCAAAGTGTTGGGGACGTATTGTCTTGTTGTTTAGTATCCTAAAGATAGTTTTGTCTACTATCATTGGTTTGAATATCTCACTAATATCTAATACAAGTGAGTTGCGTGATACTGAAGACTCGTGTAGATAACTAAACATTACGTGATTCTTTACTTTCAAAACTAATGTCTGGAGAAATCAGAGTATGACGTCATTGAAATGAATGAAATTGAGCCAGTCGAACTTTCAGCTCACAAAGTATTCAAAGTTATGAAACTTGCAAGGCACTGACACTGATTCAGAACATAGTTCCTACAACAATGTTATTAATACCAAGACTAGATAGTATGCTTAGAAAACTAAACTTAGGCTTGCCTGAAATACCCCATGATGTAATAAACCAGATAAAATCACTAACACACAGTATCGTAATTGAGAATAACTGAGTGTCATCAAATCCTGTTTTCTGATGTAAAGGTGCCTATCAATGAGGGTTTAGTTCAAATATCAGTAAGAGGAAAAAATGTTAAGCATTGAGTAATCTTGACCGTGTTATTGTACTGGTAAATGATATGACCATTAAGGGAAGTACTCGCATGCAAAAATATGGATTTTTGACTGCACAATTGTATCATAATGAATTAAAAAATCTTAATTTCTATTCTGATTGGAGAGCACATAATTATGGTCCTTATAGTGATGAATTGGCAAGCGATATCAAACTATGTGTTAGAGATAATCTGGTTCAATTACAAGTGGAAAAAATTACTGACAACAAAACAATTTCAACTTACAGTTTAAAAATTAAAGGCAAACAAAGACTAAACGAATTATCAAAAATATATGCCAATACGATAAAAAACTTGTATGAGAAATTTACTGAACTAAACAGACAAAAAACAGATAAAATTCTAAGAGATATCTATGAAGCATACCCTTCATTTACGATAAACAGTATGATTAAAGAAAATGTCTTAAAATCTACTGATAAATTACCGCATGAATCAAATTCTGAAAATAAACCATTGACCCAATCAATTGAGCAAAAAATAGAATCAATTCAATCAGGAAATACTAGAGGCAAAAAATACACTGCCACAGAATATCTCTCACATGTTGACCAGATCTTACAAGATTGAATACTTGGTCAGTACAACTGTATGATGATACCATAGATAAGAAATTACGTAAATTCAAGTCCAATAAACCATTAATTAAAAAGTTCAAGAATTTTATTGTAGAACTTGAATCTACAGATGATCCAGCAGATATAGGAACAAAAAACATGGAAAATACAAAAATTGTTTTGGAGTACACATGACCAAATCACACAGCTTGATTTATCTGATAAACTATGATGAATACATTGTATATTTGTTGGATTTAGATGATCACAAGAATTTGTATGGCAGAGATAATAATTCCTAGTTCTCAGACTACAAAAAAGTAACATGAATCATTTCCATAATATCTCCTGTCACTTCAATTTCACACTCTGATTTGCCCTGACATCAGTTTTGGAAGTAAATTATCTCGAAGCAACTTCAATTTTTGAATTTCTATTTCGTTTGTGTATATCATATCATATAAAGGTCCAACTATTTGCTGAAAAGAAGTAAGAATCTTATCTGAAGGTAGCAAAATTGGTAATTTTCTGAAAACTCCACGACTTATTTCTAGAAATGTTGTTCCATTTGCATTTTCAATAAATTCAGATATTCTAGAAATGAGATTGTTGAATAGATAGTATAACATATTTTTTCGATTGGGTTCCACAACTATAAAGCCTTGATTTGTTGCAACTGGAACTTTGTTTATTGCAATATGACCTATAGTTGCTCTTGAAGTCATTAAAATGGTATTTATCGAATGAAGTTTTGATGAACAATTTTCTAGACCTTTTGACGTAATCTTCCTTTCTGATTTATCAATAAAGATTTTTTTAGATTTTGTAAGATCAGAAGGCACTATCCAATTGATTTTACCTTCCCAAAAATCAAAATTTTTTGTAGAAGGAGTTCCACCTCCAAAAACATTACATATTTCATCAATTTTCTTAATTTTCCAATCTATGGGAATTTTTCCCAATACCTTATTCCACATCATCTCCCCGCCTGACGACCTGTACGGTCTTCCGTTCAAGTCGGGAAACTCATAGTCAACAAATCATGGTTTGTTGACTTGATCACCTAATCTTCAAATCATGGTTTGTTGACTATGATGGAGTTACAGAGTTTGAGGATTCAAAATTAGGACAAATTCCAAAATCATGGCATGTGGGAAATTTAGAGAATATTTGTGAAATTATTATGGGTCAATCGCCTCCAGGAACTTCATACAATGAAAATGGTAAAGGTATTGTTTTCTTTCAAGGCAAAACTGATTTTGGGGATTTTTTTCCAACTCCTAGAATTTATTGCACATCTCCGAAAAGATTTGCAGAAAAAAATGATATCTTATTTACAGTAAGGGCTCCAATAGCTGCAATCAATATATCTAAAGAAAAATGTAGTATAGGTAGAGGATTAGCATCATTAAGATTAAAAAACAATCATGGTTCTTTTCTTTATTATTTTCTAAAAAATTCATTTAATGAATGGCAAAAATTTGAATCAGATGGAACTGTGTATGGTGCAGTTAACAAAGATGATGTATATACTTTCAAAATAATTATTCCTCCTTCTAAAAAAATAATCTTGTTTAACCAAATTATTGATCCATTATTTTACAACATTTGGAAAAACAATGAACAAATCCAGTATTTGACACAAATTCGAGACATTTTACTTCCAAAATTAATGTCAGGAGAAATCAGAATATGACGCCATCAAAACTAAATGAAATTAAATAGGGGAATTAAAAAGAAATCAAATAACAATATGGATATTCTTCAAAATACTCTTGATTTTATTTGGAAAAAATAAAAAACAATTTTAAACGAATCAAATGGATTAACGAATCTTTTCAATTCCACCTTTGTAGGAATAATAATACACTTCAATATCATCAAGCCACGCATCAAATTCTTTTACATACTGCAATAGCATCTCTCTGTCCTCACCAATAACAAATAATTTCATCCATTTCTCTGAAGAATCATTTTCAATCATTTTCATTATCCAGCAGTATTCGTTTAATATTGAAAATTTTGCAGATGGTCGGTTTCGGCCTGATGTGGTCTTGTAATTTTTTACATCACCAACAATTCTTTTGTCTTTATTCAAAATATCAAAACTTTTTTCTTTGCCTTTGATTGATACCTTTCCAGAATACAATTTTACTTTCAAATGTTTTTCAAGCGCATTTCTTGCATCGCATTCAAACTGAGCATATTGAGACATGTGTTTGTAAAAATTGAATAGAAATATTATCTTTACTGCATGCAAAAAATGATCGTAAAAGCTGATCGCAAAAAGTAGATAGATCGCAGATTTATTGGATCAATGCTTTATCTGCACCTGATTACACATAACCTTAATGAAGATCTACAAAATAAGAATAGATGATGGATCAAATCAGATCTAACTATGAGCAAAAAGAGATCTTATCATACATCAATAACGAGGCTCAAGATTCTAGTAGCAAATCCAAGAAAATAAAAACCAAAAAAACAGGGAAGGTAAATGGCATGGTTCAAGATTTATGCTATGAATTCAATGCTTTGAAGGTTTGAATTTGTTGAGACTCGGTATTATAATATCTATTTTGCAATTCTAATTAATATAGGTAAATTTACCTGCAAAAAGTAAAATAATATCTAATAATTTATAAAAAACATGATATCATAATGCTTAAGATCTATTTTTGATATCATTGTTTTATGAAATATAACATAGAATTTCAAGGAAAAATGTTTTTTTAATTGGAATACATCCACCAGAGTCTTGCTTTGTTTTGTCATTCTCACAATAAAGCTCATAAGCTAGCATTTGAAAAGTTATTTTAAATAACAGTATATTAAATTTTAACTGATCGCATTTTAATAATAAAATCTAAGTAAAAAATTATGCAGTTAACTTGATCTGATCTGTTCTTCGAACAACTTCATTGAACTCCATTGGGGCTAGCTTCGCATTATTCAAAACTTCCATACCTACAATCTTACCATCTTTATCTATGTCAATAAATTTATCATTTCCATAAGGTATGGTTTTGACCACTTTGTTGTTGCTTAATCTAAAATAAAACGCGTTAGCTTCTTTATCATATTCTACTGAATCCACTAGCTCTCAAACCTCCTGTATCTTGCCACATTATAGTTATAACCTTAATTTTAATATTAGTTTGTTCATATATAACCACTAGGAATGGTTCTTCTGGATAAGGAATATCCCCAGGCGTACCATAACATTTGAAACGATCATCTGAATCAGCTTGAAGAACATCATCAGGATTCATTAAAACTGTTAAAACTTGTGCACGAGTTATTTCTCTATCTATTAATCTTTTTTCAGCATGTCTAGTAAAATCAATTTTTCTTCTATCTCTTCTTTGCATTCTAAATTAAAGTAAACCATTTATTATTACCTTTTACTTTAATTCTACAACTTTAGTAGAAATTTTACTATCTAACTATCACAAATCTAATTCTTTCCTAAGATCTTCATAAAATATTCTAATCTTGGATTAGTTGTATTATCCCAAACTTGCCAGAATTTAGTGAAAAGACTCCCCTAAACTCATTGGTGTATCCATTTGTGATAGATATTTTATCACCATCATTATATTTTTCAACAGCATCGTCCCATAAAGTAATTGGCATTTCGCCTGTCTCGTCATATATTATGGCATCACAAACCTCAGAAGCAATACCATTTTTACGATTAACGGTTTTTGGTTCTGACTTCGATTTAATTATTCCAATTACATTTATTGACTTTCTCATATTTTTTGCTTGTTCTATAGAGAGACATAATCAACCATGCATATCAGGCATAATATTTGAATAAAAATATTTTGATCATAGAATTTGGCAATAAAAGTTTCATATCATAAATCATAGCATCATAATGTCTGAGTTTAGCTAAGATATACCCTCACAAGTTGTTGTTTACTTTTCCTCCTAAGCTCAGGTAAAAACTATTTTATTTTTTGTTTGATTTCTCAACTTCTTTCTATTTCGATTTGTCGTTTCTGTTGAATTGTTTTCCTCATTCTTAACTTTAGATGACAACATGGACAGTTATTTTCCTTATAGAAATGAATTTTTTCTTTATCTGAATAAGACGCATTACATTTTGGTCAAAGATTGTATGATGATTTGAAGTTGTTGTAAAAATTCTTCATATTTGATTTTACAGTTGAAATATTTTCGTTGATATCTAAGCGAATTTTTTGCGGATCTATGTATGGAATTTCTCCTAGTTTTTCCTTGGTGTTGTCAAGCCACAAGTTAACCATTGCTTCATCTACTTCTAAATGGAATTGTAATCCTATCGCACTTTTGTATTGAAAAGCCTGATTCAGATAGTGCTCAGATGAGGCTAATCTAACTGCACCTTGAGGCAAATCAAAGGTATCACCATGCCAATGAAAGACAGTAAAAGGGTTTTTGAAATTAGAAAACAATGGAGAGTTGTTATAAATTTTCAAATCATTGTAAAATCCGATCTCCTTTTGCGGTCCACCGTATACTTTTGCACCAAAAGCTTTAGCAATCAATTGAGAGCCCAAACAAATTCCCAGAACAGGAATATTTTTTTCCACACAATTTTTGATAAGATGTTGTTGTGACTGAAGATACGGTAAATTATCATTTGCACTTTCAGGAGCTCCTAAAATTACAACTAGAGAAAAATCTTTCTCAGGGAGCTGTTCATGTTTTGCGTTAACTGAAGTAATTTTGAATCCATCATTTTTGAGAAGATCACCCAAGTATCCAGAACCTTCAATTCTTGTATTTTGTATAAGCAAAACATCAGACATTATTTTTCATTGTCAAAAGTGATTAATATGTGGAAGTCACGTTATAGCGGGAATTTAATACAAGATAAATTCAAAAAACAGTTTTTATAAGTGTTTTAGAGTTATTGAAACATCGTATTGTTATCATCTAATTCAGCAGATTGTGTAGAGCCATCCATTGCTATCAAAAGTCTTGCTACATCCTTAACAAGCAAAATATTATCTCTGACAGAATCTAACACTTCTTGAAGAGATAGATTTTGAGTTAGTAGAACTCTTATGCTTTGAAGTGATGCATCATCATTAGCGAAAATTAATTCTGCTTTATATTTTAGATATACGTCTTCAAATTGATATTCTATTTGGATTCGATCTTCACTAGATGCTTTTTTTAGGATATCTTGAATTTTAGGAGTGGTACGGATCACGCAGACTAATCTAAAGGCGTCTATAGACTTGAATTTTTCTATAAGAAGGTATGCAAGTTGAGATTTGAACGGACTGATTTGAATTCTAAATTCAAATTTGCCTTGATTGTCACATATTTTATTGCAGGGATAAAAATATCCAATTGTTTTCAACAATTTTTTTTTTTTTGTAAATCCCCGTGTTTGGCCATGACAAGTTTTTATTGCGGTATGAGATACTTAAATTAATGGATAAGCCAAAGTTAAAGACATTTACTATTGGAGATAATTTTGTAGTTACTGAAAGTCAATCCGTTGCAATTCTAAGAAAAATAGCTAGCAAATATAGTTAGTAATGTTTAGGATAAAGAATTTTTTGAGGATCTAAAATAAACATCAAGTATAATAATTTTTGATGCATCATGGATAATGTCATAGATTAATTCTAAAATGCATTACAACAGATTTTAGTATATTAAGCACAGGTGACTGTCAATATTTTGGGATTTTATTTAGTCATAAAAAATATAAAAATCTTTTAAACACCAGCTATAGCGGGAGTTTAATATGTTAAAGTGAATCAAATGGCGTGTTTGTTACAGAACAAGAAATTACTGAATTAAAGGATTTCATTTTTCAATTAAACACTATGAAAGATAGCGTAATAGTAGTTGAGGGGAAAAGAGATGCAATTGCATTAAGAAAACTTGGTTACTATGGCAAAGTATCAGAATTTCATAAATTTGGAGGAATGATTGGCTTTACTGATTCAGTTTCAAAGTATAAAAGATTGATCATTCTTTTTGACAGAGATAAAAAAGGAAGAAAACTAACTGGAAAAACAGTTCAATTATTGCAAAGAAGAACTAAAGTAAATCCCTCTTACAAAGGAAAGCTTCGAGAAATAACAAAGGGCAAAATAATGTTTATTGAACAACCAGTTTCTTGCGAATCTTATCTAGCCTAAGGCCAGATTCCTTTTTGATTAAAGGCTTCTACTACTCTTTCAACGGCCAAAGCCATAGTAGCTTTTCTCATGTCTATTTTGTGCTTCCTTGTAAGGGCATAGGCATCTTTGAATCCTTTTGTGATATTTTTCTCCATCTTGTTTGCAACCTCATCAAATGTCCAATAGTAACCCATGTTGTTTTGTACCCATTCCAGATAGGAAATACAAACACCGCCAGAATTGGCCAAAATATCAGGAATTATCAAAATTTTCTTTTTGTAAATAATTGGATCAGCTTCTGGTAATGTTGGACCGTTTGCAGCTTCGGCAATAATTTTACATTTAAGATTCTTGGCAATCTTTGCATTGATTTGATTTTCGAGTGCACCAGGAACTAAAATATCACATTCAGTAGTAAGTAACTGTTCAGTTGAGATTTTTTTACTTCCAGGAAATCCAACAACGGATCCTTTCTTTTGTTTGTGCTCTAAGATTTTACTAACCTTTGCACCGTTTGGGATTGAAATTGAGCCTTTAGAGTCACTTACTCCAATAACTTTTGCACCCATCTTTTCCAGATATTCACCTGCGAATGTTGATGCGTTTCCAAATCCCTGTAAAACTACTTTGGCGCCTTTTAGGTTCAGTTTCAGTGTTTTTGCCGCTTCCCTTACACAGTATGCAGCTCCTAGTCCAGTGGCAACATTTCTTGCAAGGGAGCCTCCCATTGAAATTGGTTTTCCAGTGATTACACCTGGAGAATGTTTGTTGTTGTTTAGCTTGCTAAATGTATCCATGATTTGTGTCATTTCTCTACCCGTTGTGTAAACATCAGGAGCTGGAATGTCTTTTTCAGGTCCTATAATTTCAAAAATTTTGTATGCAAATCCTCTGGTTAGTCTTTCTAGTTCTGCATCACTAATTTTTTCTGTTTTGGGATTAACATAGATTCCACCTTTGCCTCCACCTAACGGAATATCAACAATTGCACATTTCCATGTCATCCAAGAAGAAAGTGCCATAACTTCACGTTCCATATACTCGACTCCACCTTCCGGATTAAAGTAACGAATGCCGCCTTTGTATGGACCTCTGTCATTGTTATGTTGACTTCTGAAACCCGTAAACACCCTAATTTTTCCATTGTCCATTTTTACTGGAATCTTTACTCTCAAAACTTTGTTTGGTATCGCAAGATATTCACGCAATCCCTTATCTTTAATGCCAAGAATATCACATGCATCATTGACCTGCTTTGTTGCATTTACAAAGGGATCATGCTTGACCAAGGGTATTTTTTAAATGACTCATTAATTTAAGTTTAATGTAAAATTTCAGATCGCAAAAAGATTGTTTATATGTAAACTTTTTTGTGATTCAGTTTTCTATCTAGTTTGTCTATTGCTTCATCAAGTGTGCTAATATTAATCTCAAGGAAGTTTGACAAGTGAAAAATTGCTCCGTACTTTTCACCAATTTTTGAAACCATGTTATTTTTCTCCAGAACTTTCATGTGGTGTTGAACTGCTTTGTAATCAAGACCAAGTACTTTGGTTAGTTGATGGGTATTGTATGGTTGATCAAGCAAATGCATAACAATACGCAATCTGGCAAGTCCACCCCTAGTACTTGTAAACAAGTAAAGCAATAGCTTTCTCGTCTGCTTGTCTGGTTTTCTTTGCGTTGAAACTTGTTTTGATCTAAGAATTTTTTTGAATTCCAGGAGCTGATTAGTCATGCCTTAAGGAAAATAAGCCAGTTTTGCTTAAAACTCTATGTCCAGATCTTTTCCACATTGACAATTACCCTTAAATTGACTGAGAATGGACTCGTGATATCATGATGGCATCACGCGGCTACGATATGACTCCTACCATGTATTCTCCAGATGGCAGAATATACCAAGTCGAATATGCCATGGAGACGGTAAAAAGAGGAACTTTAGCAATTGGCATATGCAGTAAAGAAGGAGTTATCATGGCAGTAGAGGAAAAAGCTAGAACATTACAGAGTACAGATATCACACAAAAGATTTTCCAGGTAGATTTTCATATCGGAGTGGCCGCTGCAGGGTATATCCCAGATGCACGAATTCAGGTAGATAGTGCAAGATTCTTTTCACAAGGAAATAGAATGACATACGATGAGTCTGTTGAAGTCGGAACAGTTGCCAAACATTTAGCAGATCAGTCCCATCAATTTACACAATATTCCGGAGTACGTCCAAATGGAGTTTCCTTGATAATTGCTGGTATTGATCAAAAAGGAGAATCAATCTATGTGACTGATCCTAGTGGAACTTATGTGCAATATGCAGCAATTGCAATTGGAGCAGGTTCTGACGATGTAAACGCATTTTTGGAAAAACATTACAATTCAGATATGAGCATAGATGATGCAACATCTTTAGCTATTGCTGCAATTAATCTAAAAGATGAACAAAAGGATGGAGTCAGTGACGTTAAAATGGCAAAGATTACAACTGAAGCAAAAGTTTTCGAGAAAGTTTCTGAATCTGATTTAAAGAATTATTCTCAAAATGCATCAAAGTTTGCTGCAGAATAGAAGTTTTTGATTTGAAAACAAGACCACATAGTTTTCTTTAGAATAATATTCAAAAGAGTATTTTTAGAGCCATTTATCCAAATCTTCTTTATTGTCGGTTGCAACTTTTAGTGCCTCTTCAATCAATTCGGTGGTCACGTTGTCGATAATTCCTTTAATGTACGTCATTACACTACCGGCACCAGTAGGATTACTAGACGCAAAAATTAGGTCATACAATTTATTTTCACCTGCTCTAAAAATAGGAATATTTTCAACATATTCTTTTTTAGTTTTAATTTGACGGATGTACAAATCTACTAATTCATCTTGGTTGTTACACTTTCTCCAATCAGGAGTTCCAAATACATTATCAAAAATTTTTCCACTTTCTTCTTTTTCATGTGCATGTGGACGATTTAGTGCCACACCATAACTCATGAAAGTAATGAAAATATCTGCCTTATCAATAGACAGTAATTTTTCAAGATCTTTCCATTGAAGATCTTTAAATCCAGCAGGATCAATAAAAATTAGAAAAATATTACCCCAAGCATCTTTATTTTTAATTATTTCTGCAGTTTCTGAAAAAGATCTTACTTCTGGAGAATAAGTTCGATTTCCAACATAATCTTTGAGTTTCGACAATCTGTTTTTTAACGCATTAATTGATTCCTCAGAAGTATCTGAAAGAAAATAATCGGAAAAAGGATTATTTGAATTTCTCAATGTTGCAATTAATGGAGAACCGGGAAATTTTTCATTATCCAAAGGTTTTTCATCAAAACCTATCATACCTGAACCACAATGAGTATCTACAAAATACCAATATTCAAAATTTTTTCTGTAAATTGCATGTGTTGATACAATGTAATAATCAAGTGCTAATACTTTCTTAATAGACCAGATTTTTCCGGGAGAAACGATTTTACCATCTTTTTTTACAGGTTCAATTTTTCGAACCAAATATGTGATTCTCTCTTTAACCCAGTCATAAGGATCAATTTTCGTTACCATCATTCTACTATTGTACAATATTATAATAAGAAATTAAAAAACATAATCAGCCATTTATCAAATATTTTTGCACCATGAAACCTTTTAACATATCAATATAGATCGGATAACATGGCAACAAACTCTGCCATTGAATGGACAGAAGCAACATGGAATCCATCAACGGGCTGTACTAAAATTTCACCCGGATGTAAGAATTGTTATGCTGAAAAATTATCCAATCGTCTACATCGAATGAAATTAAAAAAATACAAAAAAGGATTTAAATTTGTTCAACATCCTTCGGATGTCGATATTCCATTGAATTGGAAAAAATCAAAGAAGATTTTTGTAAATAGTATGTCCGATTTATTTCACGAAAAATCATCATTCGAATTTGTCGGCCGTTGTTTCCACACAATGATTCAGGCCGATCAACACGATTATCAAATTTTAACTAAACGCCCACAACGAATGGTAGAATTTTCTAATCTTTTTATAAAGTATTTTGGACATAAAATTCCAAATTATATTTGGATGGGCGTAAGTGTTGAAAATCAAGATTGTGTTTTTAGAATTAATGAGTTACGTAAAGTGAAATGTCGTACACGTTTCATAAGTTTTGAGCCATTAATTGGACCAGTAGGAAAAATTAGTCTTAAAGGAATAGACTGGGCAATAATTGGTGGTGAAAGTGGGCCTAAGTACAGATCTGTAGAAAAAGAATGGATTTTGGACATAATTAAACAATGTAAAAAACAAAAAGTTTCAGTATTTTTCAAACAGTGGGGAGGATTTAGACCAAAATCAGGAGGGCGTACCATCAACAATAAACTATACAGTGAATATCCTGAAATTAAAAGGTGTAATGGTATGAAAAAAGTCAATTATGATGAAATTGCTTTTGCAGAATTATGTTTAAAGAATGAGGCTTCAAAATTAGCAAATAAAAAAATAATACCCGTGATGTGAATTTTTATTGTGTTTATCCTATTGACAGAATAGGACATCTTGAAATGAATAAACAATACTATTATGATTATAAAATCGGACAAAACCGAAGGTATTTGAAAACTATTCAAAAAGTATACAGAGACGATAGATTATGAGTGGTTTAGGAAGCTATTGGGGAGAAGTAATGGAAGTACTTCGGGAGATTATTCCCGTTTATGATAAAGTAAATTCTATCATTTCACTTGGTAAAGATGTGGAACATAGAAGTCACGGAATCTCACAACGAGTGTTTCCAGGTAACAAAATTCTAGATGCAGGCTCTGGTTTTGGCAACATGTCAAAGACTGCACTAAAACAGACTGATGGAAAAATTTCAGTTACACTTTATGATCCTTTAGTTCCTATGCTCAAAAACACAAGCACTCATTTTGAAAAACCACCAGACATGGCAAACGGAGTTTTTGAACACATTCCATTTAGAGAAGAAGAGTTTGATGCAGTTTTGTGTGGATACTCATTGAGAGATGCAATCAATTTGAGAATTGCAATTTCTGAAATTCATCGAGTGTTGAAAAAAGATGGTAGATTTGTAATTGTTGATTTAGGAAAACCAGATGAGGCATTCATCAGAGCAGGAGTTTCATTTTATCTAAGATGTATTCTTCCCATTCTTGCATTTATTGCAGGAGGAAGACTTGGATTAAAGTTTGGAACATTGTATGGCACATTCAAAAGATGGCCTCAAAACAAAAAGCTCGAGGGATTGTTACTAGAAAAATTTTCTAGAGTAGAATTTGAGAAAGATCTTATGGGCGGAGCAATAATGGTTGCAGCATACAAATGAACAGAGTCCTGATACTAGTCAACATTACTGCTTTAATCATAGGAATTTCATATGGATTACATGGACCAATTCTACCCATTTTTGCAAAGAACGTTATTGGTGCCACGTATTCCGAACTTGGATTAATTGGATTAAGTAATTTTATCCCCTACATGTTCATTCCACTTTTTGTAGGAATTCTTCTTGACAGATTTAACAGCGGGTATCTACTTGCATTAGGAGCTGCTATCAATTCTGCATCAATCTATCTTCTATCAATAGCACAATCAGTTCCAGAAATTATGGGATTTAGAATAATGACAGGAGTGGCTCATGCATTTTTTTGGCCGCCTTGTCAATCCATTATTGCTAACGAAAGTACTGAGAAAAACAGAGTCAAAAACATCTCCTGGTTCACAATGTTTTTTGTTATTGGATTTATGGTAGGTCCATTACTTGGCACAGTATTCCTGGAGGGTCTGGATATTACCTACAGAATTCTGTTCCAAATTACGGCATTTATTCTAGCTACTGCAATAATGTCTGCATTAATAATATCAAGAAAAAGGGTTAGAACTAATCACGAACGATTCTCTTTTTCATCAATTAAGGAAATGAAAAAATTTCCAGAAGTGATAATTTTATTGATTTTCTGCACATCTTCTTTTGGGATAATTCTCACAATATACCCAGCATTTCTAAATGACAATGGGATGGATGCTACAGCTATTTTGCTATTGTATTTTGTTTTTGGAATATCACGAGTTGTATCACTCGCATTAGCAGGAAAGTTTGCAAGAAAAACAAGTCAGACTTTGATTGCTGCAACGATTGCAGTATCAGCAGGATTAGCAGTATCAGTTGTTGCAGATTCAATCATTACTTTTGCAATTGCACTTGTTCTAATGGGATTTGGATTTAGTATATTCTTCCCATTGACCTTAGAGATAATTTTGAGTAAAACTCGAAAGGCAATTTCAGGAAAAATAATTGGTGCATATGAAACAGTTTTTGGAATTGGTTGGGCAATAGGACCAACCATTGGAGGTCCAATCACACAATCATTTGGAGATGAAACACCGTATTTGGTATTTTGTGTAATAGGAATAGGAGTCACGCTTCTTGCTATAATGTCTAGAAAGAAACTAGAACCACAAAGAATTCAAAATTAGATAGATGTGGTTCCACGTTTTTTGGTGCATATATCAAGAGCATCATCAACTGTGGTGACAAAGACTTTACCATCACCTTTAGCTCCAGTGCAAGCAACACCTGCAATTGAACCCAAGACATCATTAAGTTTAGGATCACCTACAACACAGATGATCATATCTCTACTGAAGTATTGACCAACTAAAGGAGATCTTGTGCACCTTGACCTTGAACATGATGAATAGTTACACCACCAACGCCATTACGTTTGATTGCAGCAACAACTGCATCTCTTTTTCCTGGTTGAATGATTACTTCAATTTTCTTCATAAAATTAAATGGTTTTGAATTTCTTTAAATCAATGAGTGTGTCCTCATACTTGATATTCAAAGATGAAAGTGACGTTTAGGCATAAATCTTGAACATTACGTTTAATTTCAAATTATAGCATAATAAAACATGCTTGATTATTCATTGAATATAGCTGGAAGCGAATGGATGATTATTGTTTTTGTTGCACTAGTTTTGATTTTAGGAACAGGAAAATTACCTGGTGTTGCCAAAAAACTTGGAAAAGCTGTTAATGAATACAACAAAGCAAAAAATGAAATTCAAGACAATATGAAAGAAGTAACAGAAGAAGCACCAAAAATTTCTGGACCTGTAGAGACAGAACGAGAAAAGTTAGAGATTATTGCCAAGTCAATTGAAGTTAAAGTTGAAGACAAAACAGATGATGAACTTCGAGAAATTATTTCTGGAAAAATAGGTCAGAAAAAAGTAGATGAACCTGAAACAAAACAGGACTAAACGAAAGTTTTAAAGCGCTTTGATAATTGACAGATATTTCGTGACAAATAAAAAATATAAAATAAATGAGATTTTTCAAGCAAATAGTAAAGAATTAAGCAAATATATCAAACCTAAAAGTGTTTCACTCACTATTACTTCTCCACCTTATAGAAATGCTATTAATTATTCTCAACATGTAGATAATGAGAAAAAATCTCAGAAATCATCATTTCGAGGAAATGTAGGCACTACAACAGAGAAATATTTGGATGAGATGGAACAAATATTTTCTGAAGTTTTGAAAGTAACTAAACCGGGAGGATTTTGTTGTATTGTAATTGGAGATGAAGTAGTAAATGGAAAATTGATTCCACTATCTAGTTTGTTAATATCTAGATTAGTTAAAGAAAATGAAGAGGAATTAGGTTGGCATTTACGTGATATGATTATTTGGAATAAAGTGACTGCAGGTAGAAATGGTGCAGGAAATAGATTTGGGGTTTTTGTACAACACTCGTTTCCAACTTATTATAGAGCAAATATTATGCACGAGTACATCATAGTTCTTGAAAAAGGTGGTGGGAAAATTCCTCTAGATAGAAAAAATACAGAAAAAATTCCATTAAACAGAGCTATGAAAAGACAAGTCTCATTATCTATATGGGACATAACACCAGTTCCACCACGTGTGATCAAACATCCTGCAGTATTTCCTGAACAAATTCCATGGAGGTTAATCCAACTATATTCAAAGAAAAAAGATACAGTGTTAGATCCTATGAACGGAAGTGGTCAAACCACTAAAATAGCAAAATTACTTGGTAGAAATTTTATTGGAACTGATTTAAGAAAACCATATGTAAAATTAGCACAAAAAAGATTAGATGAAAAATTTCTTTCATCAAATTTCATGATACCTGTGTATCATCCAATTAAATGGACAGATGCGGAAGAATCAGGTAAAAAAGATGATGTACATCTTGATGTACCTGAAGTACCAAAAGGCTACAAATTCAAATTCAAAGAACTATCTGAAAAAGAAATCAGAGGTTTCAAAAGCACTTATGTATATTACAAAAATAAAGCTGGAGATTATTTGTGTTATGTGATGGGAAGAAACATGAGGCCAACCACTAGAATAAAATTAGGAAACATCAAAGATCCAAAATCTCATTTAGGAAAATCATTAAAGAAATTGCCAGATAAAGCATTTCACAAAGCAAGTTTGAATAAAATTTTACCTGAGAGATTGGTTGAAAATAGACAACCCGTAAAATCAATAATTGATATTCTCCTGTATGAAAAGAAAATAGAAAAAACAGGTGAGAAATTACGTACAGCTAAATTATATAGAAAAACAGGAATTAAATTAAAATCTACAATAAAGATCAAATCGAAGAAAAAGAACTCATAATGAATTCAGAAATTGATAAAACATTTATTGTTTTCTTTTTGCTTTAGATTTTTTGGATTTTACTTGAGATGTTTTTTCTTTCTCTAATTTTTTTCGGATTTGACTAATTGAAATGTATTCGTATTTTTTGCTAGAGTGAGAGCTAATTTTTTTCAGCAGATCTTTTGTATATCCATTAATTGCAGGATATCCAGCTCTGTATGTTGCATATTGACCTACTGTAAAATCAGTAGTTGCAAGAGGTTTTAGAATTTCTTTGAAATCTATTGTTTTTTTTCTTTCTACTCTTAAAATGGTTACTAAAACTAACAAAAATGCCTTGATTGCAGAAGATGTTAAAAATCCACGCTTTTCTGCTATATCTCTCCAATCTTTTCCAAGTTTTTCAGTAAAAGACATAACTGCATCAAAATACGATTGCAAGATTGATAAATGAATGTTAAAGGCATTTTTGTTTTGCTTTGTTGAAACTTTGGAATTTTTACTGAATTTGGATAATGTGTAAAGTGGTCCATCATACTCATCAGATTTTGAATTATAACCAAGTAATTCATCCAAAATGGTTCTAACAAAATTGGTAGATTGTAAAGGCTTTTTCCGTTCATCTTTTTCTCTCTTTTCAAGTTCTTTAGTTTTGATTAAGCCGCTAAGTGTACCATTTTCATTTAATTTCATTGTCAATAAACTGGGCCACACTAATTCATTTCTAGGATATTTGAAATCTGCAGCAAGATCATAAATAAGCAGAGATTCAATTTTCTTTTGATAATAATTTATGTTAACAAAGGTTTCACTTTGGATTTCTGCATTAGATTTTTCTAATGCAACTATTGGAATTTTGATATTATATTTTTTGTATCTTTTTGAACCTAGATCAATATCTCGAAATGCAAAAATTCTATGTTGACCATCAATTATCCATGCAGAGCAAGCAATACTCTTAAAATCCATCTCTCCAGGATTATTGTATTTTACTTTTCCATAAACATCAGAATCAAATGCCAAAATAATAGGATTAGTCATAATGAGATTTTTTGATTCAGTAATGAAACGAGTAATAGAGTCTAATCTGTCTGAATTGATTATTCTTTGATAGGACTCATCTCTTTTTGAACCTCTTCTAGAAACATATGCAATTTTTAAGAGTGTCTCAACATCTAGTGTGAACAAATGTAAAATTAAATTTCCCTGTTTGAATTTTATTGCAGGAATACTTTGTGATTTACTATTTTTATCTTTGATTTCAAATTCCCTATAGATGATTTCTTTACGTGTTAAACTTTCCAAGCTTTCAGAGACTATATCAAAATATGTTACTGCATCATTGTTCCAAACTAAAATATTTTTTTTCTCTAATGAGGCTTTGTTATTTTTGTAAACAGAGTCATCTCCAAGATAATAACAAAGATATACATCGTCAATTTCATCTAATCTATTTAGTAAAAGTTTCGGGGTGCTATCATTTACGACTTTTTGAATAGACTTTGATTTTATAGCAGAAATTAGATCTTTTTTTCTTCGTAATTCGTCATTTCTACCTTTTATTTTTCCACTTTTACATTCTACTAAATACATTTGATTTTCATGAATTATACACACATCTGCTTCAGTGATCTCTTCATCATCGCCTTCTATCCAGAAATGAACTCTTTCAGTAACAAAATTAAATTTACTTTTTTCAAAAATTTTTCTAGTTTTTTTGATTAGGGGGAAATCTGCATTCAGGGACATATGAATAATGAAAAGATATTATGATAATAGTATTTTCATTTCAGGAATATTTTAATCATGAGTAAGATATATTGATTAATAATAAATCACTAATCATTTCTTATCAAATAGATCTTGAAATTCTCATGTCCAAAATGTAAGTCAAAAATAGAGATTCAAAAAACATTCAACAAAAAAATGCACGTATCTTGCGCAAAATGTGGTATTGAAGATCTATTAGAATTTTCAAAAAATGTTGATGAGGTATTCCTTGAATTTCTTTCAAGATTTGACAAGGGATTAGTCACAGAAAAAGGGCTTTCAGAAGGTCTAAAGGATGAAGGAATCGTTAGAGGGAAAAATGAAATCAAAGAAATGATTGGAAAAAACAAGCCAGACAAAATCACTGAGGAAATACTATTTTCAAAAAAAGACTATGTTTCACAATACAAGGTTTTGAAGAATACTGAGCCTAAAATGGGCTGTAAAGTTGAAGACTTGGGATTAGAGGAATCTATTTCTGATCATCTTAAGGAATTAGAGACAAAGCAGTTTTATCAATTTCAAGAAGAGTCAATTCAAGAAATTACATTTGGAGAAAATGTTGTAATTGAAGCACCTACAGCATCAGGGAAAACTGAAGCATTTTTAATTCCAGTAATTCAAAAAATTAAAAAAGATTCAAGTGATGGAAATGTCTTTGCAATTTTTGTATATCCAACAAAAGCATTATCAAGAGATCAATATCCAAAAATTCAAAAATTTTCAGAAAAGATTGGAATCAATGTCAAAATTTTTGATGTAGACACAAAGATAAAAGAAAGAAGAGAAATTATTGAAAATCCACCCCAAATTCTAATTACAAATTTTGATATTATACACTATCATCTTTGGCATCAGACAAAGTTTTCATCCATATTGACTTCAACAAAAATTCTAGTGGTAGATGAAGCACATGTCTATTCAGGAATTTTTGGATCAAATGTTCACTATATCATAAAACGACTCAAGAAGATTTGTACTAACAAGTTACAGTTTGTTGCAGTATCAGCTACACTTGATGATGCAAAAGAATTCTGTCAACAGTTATTTGGAGAAAAAATGCAAATCATTCATGGTCCTGGAAAAAAGGGTCAGACAGATTTTGCAATGTTGTTTCCATCACTTCGAACACAGAGAGTACTAATGGTAGAGCTGACAAAGAAATTGACTGAAAAAAACCATAAAACTATGGTGTTTAACAATTCACATCTAAACTCTGAACTTTTAGCAATTCAAGCAAAAAAACAAAAAGTTGACATTAAAGTTCACAGGGCAGGGTTGATGGCAAACTACAGAACATCAGTAGAAAGACAATTCAAAGAAGACAAGTTACAGGCAATTTCATGTACTCCTACGCTTGAATTAGGCATAGACGTAGGCAATGTAGATTGTGTTATATCATCTACTATCCCAATAAACAGACTAATTCAGAGAATTGGAAGAGCAGCAAGAAAAGGCCAAAGAGGATATGCATTTTTGGCATTAGGAAATGATCCTATTTCTCAATATTACAAGAATCATCCTGATGATTATTTTGAGGATATTGAAAAAACATACATCGATCCCAAGAATCCGTTTGTAGAAGAATTTCAGGTTTTGGCAATGGCATGTGATAGATCAATTTCAAAACATGAACTAAAAGAGCATCAGGAGATAATTGAGCATCACATAATCAAAGAGAATCTCAAGGAATTCAATAATAGAATTATTCCAAATTTCGATAAAATCAATTCTATGTTAAATGATTATAGTATTAGGGGAATTGGAAAATCAATTAATATTTTCTTAAATGAAAAAAAGGTAGGAGATAGAATATTACCAATTGCATTAGAGAAATTGCATAAAGATGCAATCTATTTTTTGGCAGGAATTCGTTACAAGGTTAAAGAATTTGATTATCCCAAAAAAAATTATGCTAAACTAAAAAGAATTCCAAGAGATTATCCATATTATACAAAATCACTTACAGAAGAGTGGCCAACAATTGAGAATGTTTTTGAGAGAAGAAAAGCAAACGGTGTAGAAGTAGCATTTTGTAAACTACATATTCAAAAGAAAGTTTATGGTTATGTCAACATAGAACTAGGGCAAGAGATTACTCAAGGAAAAAAAGTACTACTAGATACTCCACTAGAGTATGATTTTGTTACCAAGGGAATTGTTTTCCATGCTCCAAGACCTCTCAAAATTATTGAGAAAGCAGAAGATGAAGAATATACTGAAGCCAGTGGATACCATGCAACAGAGCATGTTGTCATTGAAGGAAGCAATATGATTACTGGAGGAGTATCACAAGACTTGGGAGGCATATCTCTAGGTACTTCAGGCTTGATTTTTATCTATGATGGGGCAATAGGAGGAAGCGGTGCCAGTAAAGCACTGTATGATAGATTTGAAAAAGCCCTTGAAAGAAGTATGCATATCGTAAAGGAATGTCCATGTGAAAATGAATCTGGATGTCCTAGATGTACATTCTCATACAGATGTGGAAACAATAACGAATACTTGCACAAATATTCTGCATCAGAGATTCTAGAGAGAATCAGTAATGGTGAGAAAACAGAATTAATTGATCCTACTGAAGGAGATAAACCATTAGTATAACAAATCAAAATGGGATAAATATGGCAAAAATCCAGCACAAATATGGAAAAAGTAGCTCTTGTCACAGGTAGTTCATCAGGGATTGGATTAGAAACTACATTGGCACTTGCAAGAGACGGTTACCGCACTTTTGCAAGTATGAGAGATACTGGAAAGGCAGGAGAGTTAGAACATGCGGCAAAAAAAGAAAATCTCTCAATCGATGTAATAGAGTTGGATGTAGATAAAGAAGAATCAATAGTTTCTGCAGTTAAGAAAGTAGTTACAGATGGTAGAAGATTGGACGTTTTAGTAAACAATGCGGGGTATGGACAATTTGGATGCACTGAAGATGTGTCAGTTGATGATTTTAGAAAACAGTTTGAAACTAATTTCTTTAGTATCGTAAGAATTATTCAAGAAGTATCCCCAATAATGAGAAAACAGAATTCTGGAATTATTGTAAACATTAGTTCTGTTGTTGGCAGAATGGGGTTACCTGGTTCTCCAGCTTATATCAGTACAAAGTTTGCACTAGAAGGATTAAGTGAATGTCTTAGATACGAGCTTGGTCAATTTGGAATTAAAACTACTTTAATTGAACCTGGAGTTATCAAGACAAACTTTTTCAGTTCAATGAAGATTCCAGAATCAAAAATTGATCCTAAATACAAGACATTAACCAATAACATTCTTGCAGGTCTTAAAATGATGGTAGAAATGGGAACTGCCCCATCTCAAGTTGCCGATGTAATCATAAAGGCAATTCATGACGGTGAGATTTTACCACGATATATTGTAGGTACCGATGCTGCCATGTTTCTGGAAGCAAAAAAGATGAAAACAGACCTAGAATTTGAGAAATATATGAGTAAAGAGCTATTTCCCTGATACATTACATTTGTACGTTAAATTGATATACACATAGAATGCAGTTTTTGTCAAAGTCCGCAATTTTAAGGTGAATGAAATGAAATGGAAAACTCTACAACACAATGGAATCTTGTTTCCACCTGCCTATGAGGCTCAAGGGATCAAGATAAAGATCAAAGGGGAAAGTATTGATCTTGATCTAAACCAAGAAGAAATGATTTATCAGTGGGCAAAAAAGAAAGATACCCCATATGCTCAAGACAAAGTTTTTCAAAAAAACTTTACCACAGATTTTGCCAAAACTCTGAATTCAAAATTTAAAAAAATTTCTTATGAAGACATTGACTTTTCAAATGCTTACAAAATAGTCGACAAGGAAAAAAATCGCAAAGAGATGATGACAAAAGAGGAAAAGAAATCCCTTGCTGCAGAAAGAAAAGAACTTCGAGAGAAACTCAAATCAAAATACGGAATTGCCATCATGGACGGAAAGGAAGTTGAAGTTGGAAATTACATGGCAGAACCACCAGGGATCTTTATTGGAAGAGGAGAGCATCCAATTAGAGGAAAATGGAAACCTCGAATTACTGCAAAAGATGTTACATTAAACCTTGGAAAAGAAGCAAAAGTACCCGAAGGAGAATGGGGCAAGATTATTCATGATAAAAATTCAATGTGGCTAGCTAGATGGATGGACTTTCTTACACAGAAAAGAAAGTATGTCTGGCTTGCAGATACGGCTGGAATAAAGCAGAGTAGAGACAAGGAAAAATATGAAAAAGCAGTCAAACTTGAAAAAGAGATTGAAAAAATCAAAAAAGCAATGGTCAAAGATATGAAAGATCCTAAAAAGAGTAATGTTGCCACAGTATGTTATTTGATTTATAGAACTGCAATGAGGGTTGGAGACGAAAAGGATCCTGAAGAAGCTGATACTGTAGGTGCTACAACCCTAAGAAAAGAACACATCAAGATTACTGCAGATGCAATAGAGTTTGACTTTTTGGGAAAAGATAGTGTCAGATGGCAAGAGACCCTAAAGGCAGTTGGCGACGATAAACAATTTCAAGAAAATCTTGAAAAATTAATTGAAAAGAAAAAACCAAATGCAGAGATTTTCCACGATATTACATCAAGAGATGTGAACAAATATTTTTCAGGAATTGTAAAGGGATTAACTGCCAAAGTGTTTAGAACATACCAAGCAACAGCAGTAGTCAAAGACTATCTTGTGAAACATGGTAATATGAAAGGAAAGACTGCAAATGAGAAACTATACCATGCAAAACTAGCAAATTTGGAAGCTGCCAAGATGTGTAATCATAAGAGAACTATTCCAAAGACATTTGAGCAGGCATTAGAAAAGAAGAGAGACACTCTCAAAAAGGCAGAAAAAGACCAGCCTTCAAAGAAAACCCAAAAAACCCTCAAAAAAGTAGAGTCATCTGAACCAAAGACTGACACTCAAAAGAAGAGCAAAATCAAAAGAATTAAGACATTAAATGAACAAATCAAAAAACAAAAGGTGAAACACAAAGAAAGAGTAGAGAAATTAAAGTTACAAATTGATTTATCTGAAAAGACCAGAGATTACAATCTTGGAACATCTTTGAGAAACTACATAGATCCTCGTGTTGTCAAGGCATGGACTGATGAAGTGGGTGCAGAATGGGAAAAATTGTACACATCTGCATTACAAAAGAAATTCCTCTGGGGCAAAAATGAAGATGTGGATTGGAAAAACATAAAGTAATTTTTGAAACATTTTAGAATCATTTAATTTCCCAAATTTTCTGTCATATACTATGCCGGGGTAGCTCAGCCTGGTTAGAGTGCCAGTTCACTTGGTAAACTCTAGCGGTTCTCCAACTAAGGCAATACTCATAATCTGGAGGTCGCGAGTTCGAAACTCGCCCCCGGCATTACAGATCCTGTTTAATACCCTCCCTTGAGATCTGCTATTTGTGAGCCTAAAGACTGTCAAGAAGAGAGGAATTCATGATTATGAATCCATCATGAAGGGAATAAACAGGCAGATTCGGATTGAGTTGTCTCCTGCTAATATTGAATTAATTTCCCAATATAATATGGAGATGGTTAGACAATCAATTGCTATTGCAACTAGACAGAAACATCTCAGAACATTACTAGGTTTATCACGATTATACAAAAAAGATTGGAAAGATATTACAAAAAATGACATTGAAAAACTAGTTTACGAAATTATGCAAAAATATTCAGATGAGTCAGGAAAGGAATCAAACTACTCCTATGACCACAAAAAAATGCTCAAAATTTTCATTAGATGGATGAAACTTGGTTCTAGAGAGTTTACAGAAATTGGAGATCCTCCAAAGACTGCTCAAGTTAGAATGAAAAAAGTCAAAGACAAAATAATTCGAGAGGATTTACTAACTGAGGATGATTTATCTAGACTGTTATTTGCATGTGGAGAGAATGCAAGAGATAGAGCATTAATTGATTGTCACTATGAAGGAGGAACTATACCTCGAAGCAAAGAGAAATGTAATCACCACAGAAAATCTTATTGATCACCGTACTATGCGCATATCATGACATACAACGAAGCAGAATTACTTGTAGAGGCGCGCAAAAAGTATCTCACCAAGGATCCCAAGATGGCAATGAATTAGGTTATGTGAGTTATTGTAGTGCAATAAGTAATATTGTCTGTCCAATAGGACATTCTCCTTATTATCCATTTATGAGAAAGAAAAATGATGGCGTATCTACAACTCCAATAGAACTAGCTTCTTTTTCATTAAGAACAACAACTATCAACACATTATCCTTCATCTTTCTTTCAACATCCTGATTTACAACCGGATGAAAATACCATTGTTTTATCACCTCATAAGGGTTTGAGTAATTTTGCAACCGGAGACATTAATGTCCAACTCAGACAACGTGATATCAAAACACTAGTAATTGCAGGAATGGCTGTAAACCTATGTGTAGAATCACATGTTAGAGATGCTGCAAAATATGCATTTGATGTAATTACAGTCAAAGATGCTATACATTGAATTGATTGTAATCTTACCTGTAGCAATGATTGCATTAGCACCAGATTTACTTGGTGACGCCGATGCAGCAAAAGCTGAAGGTAGTCCGGTTCCCAATCCCCAAAATCCCATGGTTCATCTACTGACAAAATCATTTGCGGAGATCATTTCTGTAGTGAAGATGAAAATAGTTCTGAATCGGGAAACATAGGCAGATCAGGATAGATCATTGATGTATAATACATCATGATTTTTTTTATTTTTTACAAATTATAATCATCTACAGTATGAGTTTGGTATCAATTAGGTATTAACTTGGAAATTCCATTAAATCAGATATTGTCATTTAGATGACATGTCAAAACAAAATATCATAATCACAAAACCAAATACAAAATTGGATATAGATTGTGAATTTCAAGATATTGAAGATGTTTTGATGGGAATTTTCAACATACTAGATGAATGCGATAGAGTGATGAATGTTGTTGGAAATGAAATTAAAGATGTCAAGGCATTCTAGACATCAATTTATTTTTTTAAACTTGGTATAAACTTGGGCATATTCTAATATAGATTTTTTAGGTAAATGTTTTCATGACAAAAAAATTCGCTTGTGCAGATATAGGTGTCGATTGTGAATGGCACGTACATGGTGACTCAGAAGAAGAAATTCTAAAACAAGTCGCAGAGCACGCAAAAACTCACGGATTTGATCAAGTTACTCCAGAACTAAAAGAAAAAGTAACTAGTGCAATCAAAGACGAATAACAGATTTTTCAATCTGTTTTTATTTTTTTTCAAAATGTTTTTTCTTCTCGACATAACGAATAATTATCAATAGAATCAAGCCACTCATAAAAAATGGACTGGCCATAATTAGGTATACTACAAAAAATGTAGACTCACCCGTTTCTATCTGACAAGGAAGCATGATTCCATTTCCATCATCATACCAACACTCATTTGGATTGCCTGCATGGATCGATTCTTTATCGTTCATATCTGGTAACAGAGTAAGATATGATATTATAGATAGTGGAAGTAAAAAGAAAATTCCAACAATGATTAATGTGTTAATTTTTATTTTTTGTAATCTCCGTAACAGGGAAAATCTTTACACAATCATTAGGCATTTCTTTTTGAATGATCATATCTGATAATGAATATTCATCTTCCCATATTGTAGAAATATACAATTCAGTATTGCCATCTTTTATGATATGTGAACAAATTCGTGCAGGAGGCTCTATCTCAAAGTCAGGATTTGCCCAGTTTCTATCTGCTAACTCCCATTCAATTCCCATTTCCATTAATTGTATCTCAAAGAAAACAGGAATATCTTTCTCACGGATTTTGCTTAATTGTTTGCAAATCCCATCAATAACTTTGAAGCCTTCATCACATACAATTTTCTTATGTTCAATCCATTCAGCAGGTCCTCCAATATTGGATTTCTCAAATGTTGTGACTAAAGAGATTCCAATAATTGTGGTTACAATAATTATGATTGCAATTACAATTAATTTATTTTTCATTTTCATATCAATTGTTTTCGTAATAGAATAATTGGCAACATAGATATCACCATAATCATCATCACAATAGTTTGAAATTCTGGAATTGCAGAGGTTCCAATGATTTCAACAGTAGTAAAATCAGAATCAGCACCCACTTGCACTATTGCTTCATCATGGCGTTTGTCAATAGAATAATTATCAAAATCGACATCCCCGTTTATCAAAACAGTAAGTTCACCATCAAGTAATCTATGTGGAAAATGAATTTCAAATTGCTTTTTAGCATCAGATGTATCCAATTCTACAGTCATAGTTTTCTTTGATTGATCAAAATTCATGGATAATGGAATTGAGCATTTCCCTTTAACGGTCACAGGGATTTTTTCACCCTCCCATGGAAAATAGAAAATTTCTGTATTTGCCATTCTAAAATCAAAGTTCTGAGAATATTCAAACCCTTCAAACTCAGACTTTATCTTTACCTCATAGTCACATTGATTTCGATCATCAAGAAACAATTCTTTGTAAACATATCCATTTGAATCAGAAGTCACGTCATAAACTTCAATCAAATTAGGATCAAAATTTATCCAATCAGTACCGTAAACCAGGATTGATGCAGGATGATTTGGAATTGGAGGAGAATAAAAATGACCTTGAACTAGTTGTACATTTACTATTCTAGATTCACCAATTGGATATTCATCATTTTCTCCCATCAAACTTCCCAATGATGATGGTTCAAAAAGAGTATCAAACGAACCTATACGTTCGCCAACAGTAAAATCAACTTCAGAAATACCGGAAAACGTAAACTCTTCACTTAACCCATGTACATTTAATTTCAGAGTGTAAATGCCCGGAATAATTTCTCCAGGCACTGTGAGTTCACCCACAAATCTTTGTTTTTGTTTGTCATAATTACCAACTGGCGAAAAGTTGGATACGCCCCAAGGAGCTTCATAGTCCACTCTACCTGTCACAAACATCTCAACAGGCTTTCCGTCTCTATCAGTAATTTCAACTTCATAATATCCTAATTCATCGGGATAGAATACGTTTTGCATAAATTCTACATTTTGTACAATAAATTTAGCAGATTCAGATTCATTAATTATTTTTGAAAAATTAACATTTAATTTATGCTCAGTGTATACTGCATCTTCTACTAAAAGTATAACACCACTTGATTCATCAATAGTGGTAAAGAATACAGTGCCTTCAAATGTTCCACTAGATTCATCAGTTTCAGTTACTCTTAGTTGTATACCAGTATGATCAACATCAGACCACACATGAATATCAAAAGAATCTATTTTTTTGATATCAAGATTCATTTTTTTATCAATTACTTCAACTATGCCTGTATCATTTGACAAATAGTTAGATTGATCCCACTTTATTTTTATTCCGTCGTCAATTGGTGCAAGCCATTTGTCACAAAGAGAATCATCTCTATGGTTTTCAAAACTGGAAATGGTTTGTGAATCTACCCATTTCGCCATTCTATATTCAGTAACACCATCTGCCACAAACTCTGTACAAATTATTGCTGGTAATTCCAAGTTTACATCTTCATTATCCCAGTTTCTATCAGATATTTGCCAATCTTCATAGGTTAGCTCAATGTTTCTACCATATTTTTCCATGATGGATTTTTCAGTAAGTGGCGTATCAGCAGATACAGAATACGTATCAAAGCAAGGTCCTGGAGTTCCAAATAAGGGTGCGCCACAAGATGCATATGAATATGGAATTCCTACAAATCCAATTATTGCAATTGCAGATAAGCTTGCACCAATTATGATCTTAGAATTCATCCAATTTTACCCATCCTGAAACGTTTGGGTTTTGTCTTTTAAACATGTCGTAGAATTCATACCGTATGATTTATGTAATAAATTATGTAAGATGTTGTTACTAAATTTTACTTTCATGATATAAATCGTGGAAAATACAACAATGATTGATGAATACTGAATTTAGATGGGTTGACAAATTCATTATTGCAGCCATTATTCAAGGTGCGATAGTCACCATAATGGCTTTAGTTATTGTTACAATACAAATGATGCATAATGAAATTAACATAATTCAATATCTATCATTATCCTTTGAGGGAACTGCAAAATGGTTCTTTTTAGGAATAATATTTCATCTCATCATAATAGTTGCAGTTGCAGTTACTGCATTATTTTACAGTCATCTTGAAATCACTTTAAAGAAAAAATTCTCAAAAAAATCAAACATTCTAGCTGCAATTCATTTGATTGGAATGAATGTTGGAGGAGCAGGCTCAATGATGATTATGACATATGCAGGTTTGGCAGGAACCGGATTACTTACAATTTTTAGTGAAGGGAAATTGGGTCCAAAGCATCCTGCTATTATGGATTCATTCACAGAACCAATTGGCGGATTTATTGCACTTTTAGCAATAGGAGTAATGTGTGGAGGTATGGGTTTTGTGTTAGCGTATAAAAACAACTAGCCAATTCTTTAGAAATCAATCAAGATTCTTTGTAAATGACAGAGAAGATTGTTCAAATCCTAAATTTTGATAGAATTGATGAGAATCTTTTCGTTGATTTCCAGATTCCAATCTAATGCGATAACATTTTTTTTCTTTTGCAAGATCAATACATGAGTTGAACAGTTTTTTGCCTATTCCTTGATTTTGATATTTTTCAAGAACTACTAACTCTGGAACATACATTTCCAAGGTAGAATGGTTTAGTCTAGGTAAAAATACAATACTCATCATTCCAACAATTCCAATATCATCAAGTTCAGCAACAAGAATTGTTTTGTCTAAATCTGCAACATACTTTTTTGCAAGATTTCGAAATATCTCAACATCAGCATCTTCTTGCGGTTTTGGACGTCCTAAATCATAGTAATCCAAGTAAAATAGGAATGTCTTTCTCAAATGCAGTTCGGATTACGATATTATCCATATGGTTTCTTTAAGGAAGAATATTAAATAATTGTACAGAATTAAAATCAAGATAATGTTAAATGTAGTATTTTTTGATTTTATGCAAATTGGGAGAATTTGAAGAATTTGCCGAAGCCCTGTTTGGCCAATTATCAGTTGAGCTTGACGAAGAAAAAGAGATCACAAAATTAGCAATCAAGGCTAAAGAGGGCCTTGCAGATAAAGTACAGTTCAAAGAATTAGAAGATATTGCCAATGAAGTTTTTCCAATTTACAAAGACAAGATAGAAGAATTTTTGGGAGTTAAAGTTCCAGATAATTTAGAATTAAAATTCCCAGAGTTAGAAGATTTAAAGAGATTGAAAGGCAACAAAGTATTTGCAGATAAAGAGTCAAAAGATTTTGTAATAGAATTATTTAATGCAGTTGCAAAAGAAGATCTGAAAAAGATTGCAGAATTGATGCAACAAGATACAGCAAAGTATCTAGTATATTCAACATATGCAATTCAGTACATATCTAAAATTACAACAACATATGGAGATTATCTTGATTCTGTAATTTATCTAAACAAATTTATTTTATCAAAATATCCACAGATAATTCTCTATAAGCAAGGAGAGCCATATGAATCAAGATTTGAAGATGTAAATTCTGGTTATCATGGAGCAGTGAAGATGACAGTATTAGAAGAATTAATTCACTCTGCACAAGAAAATCTACAGCAGGTAAATAAGAATGCTGCAATGGAAGTAAACAAAATCAATGAAGAACTAGCAAGTATTATTTTATCACTTGATACTGAAACTGTCAACAAGCTTTCAGAATATTGCCAGTTACAGACAGTGCCAGACGACTTTCCATTTGCAAAAAAAGCAAATCTATTTTTCTTTTTGAATCCAGACCATTTCTTAATTGAACAGATTGGACCAGATGTTATGACATTTACACATGTAGAGATGGATCCAAAGATAGAAGAATTAATTCCACAACTTTTAGGTACTTACAAGAAATGGCTTGTTCCGATTCAACAGCACCATGCAGCATTTACAGCAATGGAAGGAATGGCTGGTTTTGCAATTGAAAGTATTTTAAAAGATGATAAAGATTTTCAAAATTATCTTACCACGTTTATGGGGACGGATTTTTCGTCATATCAAGTCAGAAAGAGTATGGGGAAAGACTTTACCAGAGCAATATATGAAAAATTAGGCAAAGACACCTTCAAAAAAATGATTGAAGTTCCTCCAAACACAAGAGAGCTCAAGGATCCTCAATTATATCTCAAAAAGATGAGTTTGTAATAGTTGGAAGAAAAATTTGATCCATTTGTTGCAGAATGGTCTTCATTTGTTAAAAATCTAAACTTCAACCTAGTTGAAAAATGTCTGAAATTTGCTCAAATTTTAGAATACCCCGATCTAGATGTAGATGAATACATTCAGGAGATAAATCGAATAGGGGCATCACTAAAAGAGTCAATCAGTGACGTAAAAAATCCAACATATCTAATTTCAATGTTGAATGAGCATCTCTTTGAAAATTTAGGCTTTAGTGGAGATGATAATGATTACTTTAATCCAAAGAATAATTTTCTAAATGAAGTCATTGATAAAAAAGTAGGCCTTCCCATTACCATTTCAATTCTTTATGTTGAAGTTGCAAAGATTATTGGATTAGATCTTAAAATTGTTGGATTTCCAAGTCACATTCTGGTTAAATACAATGAAGAGATGATTTTAGACCCATTTTATGATGGGAATTTATTAGATATTGACGATTTGCAGGGAATACTAGATACTAATTTTGATGGACAGTTAGAATTTAAACCAGAATTTCTTGATGAGATAAATTCAGAACAAATTCTTGTAAGAATGACTCGTAACTTGAAAAATTCCTATATACAATCATTTGCTTATGACAAGGCACTGCGATGTACTAACATGGTTTTGGCAATTGAACCTGAATCTCCAGAAGATGTCAGAGATAAAGGAATTCTGGAAGAAAGATTACTAAACTCTGAAACTGCATTGAAATATTTGAACAAATATTTAGAAATCAATCCAAACGCGGAAGATATAGATTTTATTTTAGAAATGATACGAAGTATAAAGACAAAAAATTAATCAATGATTGAATCTATTTCCTGACCTTTCTTGATCATTGATATTTCATGTCGGGCAATTTTATTTCTTACTGCTCCTTTGAGAATATCAACTTCACTTCTGAGTAATGCAATTTCATCTTCAAGTTTTGCAACCCTTTCATAGATGGTTTCAGCTTCTGAACTCATAATTATCTATAAAGAAAAAATTGTCTTAAAAAGCTATGGGTAGATATTTTGATATGTAGGCTGGGACCTTACTAGCTATAATTCAAACTCTTGGCGACATTTTTCACATTTTGCTCTCTCTTTTCCAGGTGAGCCAAGAAGGAAAATCTTACCAATTGTTCTACACAAAGGACACATTCCAGTTGTTGCATTTTTAGGACTAGTTCGAATAATTTTTTGAGTTTTTCTTCGTCCCATTGAAAAAACTTCTTTCATCTGTCTATTAAGTTTAATTTTTAATGGCGCGGGGAGGGGGATTCGAACCCCCGTGTCCTTGCGGACATGGAATTAGCAATCCCACGCCCTACCAGGCTAGGCGACCCCCGCATAAGGATGCCTAGAATTAATCTGTAAATAAATTCACTCTTCGCTAAATTGGCTATAATTAGTTACAATTTCATCAATAGGTAGTCTTTTTCCACCTACAATTTTGAGATCTACTTGTACCTTTTTGTTAGAAACAGTAAGAATGTTGTAGGTATTTTCAAACAATCCACGAACTCGTTCAGATGTGGCAGTTCCGGCGTTAACAACTGTAAGTTTTCCAAAATTCCAAGCCCAAGGCCTATGTTTGTGCCCACACAAAACTACATCAACTTGGGTATCCAAAACTGTTCTTAGAATATCACCGGCATCAACAACAGTAAGCTGATCAGAACCAGTATCAGGAATTGGAATTAAATGATGATGCATTGCTACAATTTTTACTTTGTCTTTGTATTTTTTCATAGTTCTGCCCAACCATAAATTTTGTCTATATCCAACTTCACCTTCATTTCTATCAGGTCTAGCAGTTCCAACAGTTACTAAAACAATATCATTGTCTAATTCGTTGACCGCTTGAAATGGAAAGAATTTTTTAAACAACAAATAACCTGTGTTTCTATAATCATGATTTCCACTAATTGAGATAATTTTTTTTGTGTTAAATTTTGTCAACAGTGATTTACATTTTTCATATTCTTTCATTAATCCTTCATTTGTTAGATCACCAGTAATTACAATCACATCAGGATTTAGTTCATTGACTTCCTTGACTATTATTTCAAATACTTCCGGTTGAAATTGAGAACCTACATGAAGATCAGAGAGCTGAACAATAATCATCTTCTATCAAAATAAAACCAAATTATGTTAATAAATTACTCTTATAGAAAAAAGTCATTAAAAAAATCAAGTTATGAGACAAGAGTAGAATTAAATACGCTCAGTCGCAAATCTCGCTGAAATGGGTAAAAAAGCAGCCGTGATTAATGGTGACGGAACCGGTCCTGAATTAGTTGATGCCATGATTCATGTCTTAAAAGCTTGTAATACACAAATTGAGCTTATTCTCTGTGAAGCAGGCTCAGAACAATGGGAAAAAAATGGCGGAGCCACATACATTCCTGATGCTACATCAAAGATCATGGAAGAAAGTGATGCATGCTATAAAGGCCCCACTACAACTATACCATCACCAAATGCTCCAAGAAGTGTAGCTGTTTCTACACGACAAAAATTTGAGCTGTATGCAAATGTTAGACCCATTAAAACATATGATAGACTTTCACCAAATACAAAGCTTGATTTTGTATGTTTTAGGGAAGCAACAGAGGGATTGTATGCAGGAATTGAGTTTAACACATCTGAAGATTCTGCCATAGCTATTAGAAAAATAACAAGAAAAGGTTGTAAAAGAATAGTAGATTCGGCATTTGAATGGGCAAAAAAATATGGATTAAAAAAAGTAACAGCAGTTACAAAAAGAAATATTCTAAAAAGAACTGATGGAATTTTTTGGAGTGAAGTACAAAGAGCGGCACAAGAAAACCCAGGAATTGGGATTGAAGAATACTATATTGACAATATGACCCAACAATTGGTGAAAAATCCTGAGAGATTCAATAATTCTGTTTTATTAAGTACAAATCTGTTTATGGATATCATATCAGAATGTGCTTCTGGTAGTATTGGTTCAATTGGAAATGTTTACTCTGCAAATATTGGTGACAGTTATGCTATGTTTGAGCCAGCACATGGAAGTGCGCCAAAATACAAAGGAATGGATAAAGTAAACCCTACTGCAGCAATTTTGTCAGGGGCATGGATGACAGAATATCTGGGTGAACCTGAAATTAAGGATGCAGTTTTCAAAGCCACAGATGAAGTAATTAATGAAGGAAAATTTGTAACGTATGATATTGACGGTAATGCCAAAACAAGTGAGATGGCAAATGCGATTGCAAAACGTTCTGCAGAACTATTAAAAAAATAATCACTTTTTTGCTTCAATAATTATTAATTCCTCAAAAAATAATTTCTTTTTTGTAAGAACTTTTGCTGTTAATCCTTCTTTTTTTGTTGCACCAATTAATGCTTGGTAATTTGAAAGTGAAGACGTAACAAAAAAAAGTTTTCCTGATTCATTTAGGCATGGAATAGCTGATTTTATTATTTTTAGAGGTATTTCAAGTCCTTCTGTTCCACCATCGGTTGCAATATCCAGGATTTCATCAGTTGCAAGATATGGCAGGTTACAAACAATGAGATCAAATTGTACTTTTAATGCATCAGAGCCGTTACAACAGATGAGATTTTTTGTTTTGTAGGTTTGATGTTTTAATGCTTCATAATTAATGTCAGTTCCAACAACAAAAGAAAAGTTTTCAGAGAGTAATTTTGTAAGATATCCAGAACCACTTCCTATATCTAATGCAAAATCTCCTTTTTCATTTTTAATATTATCTGCCATGAAAAAAGTATCCTCAGAAGGAGGATACTCATCATTTTTCAAGGATTTGATTTGCAAGGTGGATTATTTCATCTCCTGAAAGATCATCTACTCGTTTACCTATTACGGTTTTCTTGTTGAACTGCTTTAAAATATTTTTGATAGTTTTTCGTCTATATGAGAAAATTTTGTTAATTGTTTGAATAAGATCTTTGTTCATAGTGTTTTTTTGGGTGATTTTTAGAATTACAGAATCGATTTTTGGAGGGGGGGAAAAATTATTTTTTCCTACCTTAGAGATCATCTTAATTTCAAAAGCATAGTTGGCAATTATGCTGACCGCTTTTCTCTTTGATGAGTTAGCAAGTAGCTTATCAGCAAATTCTTTTTGAACCATAATTACACCATGAGAGAAAGAAGTTTGTGCAAGCCATTCTATTGCATCTTTACTCTTGGAGTAGGGTAAATTTGATACAAAAATAGAAAAGGAGTCTTTTTTCTTAAAGCCATCACCTGATTTTAAGATAAGATTGTCAATATTAGAGAATGTAGATTTTGCATTTCTAACAAGTTTTTCATCGACATCAACTGAGATTACTTTGTATGCTTTTTCGCAGAGCAAAGGAGTTAAGATTCCCAATCCCGTTCCCAACTCAAATACGATGTCTTCTTTTGTAATTTTAGCCTCTGAAACAATTGATTTGGCTATTAAATTTGAGTTAAGAAAGTGTTGTCCGAATTGTTTTCGTTTAATCATCATTTCTTTACAAAGAGATTCATTCTACTTTCACCAGTAATTTCATCCATAATTCGTTCTGAAATGTGTTTTATTGGATCTTTAAATCCAACTCTCTCTTGTAAATCTTGGTAGTTTTCGAATTTTTTCTTTTCTCTTTCTTCAAGCATCATTTTCATGTAGGTCTTTCCAATTCCCGGAATCAACTCAAGTGCGTGAATTCTTGGCGTTAATGGTTGTGCATTGTTTAGGTATTCAACAAATTTTGATTCATTGACAGACACAATATTTTCCACTACTGCTGTTAATTCACTTTGAGCTGATGATGAAATGTTATCATATTCCAGCTTTCCCAAGACAGACAGGACTTTAGTTCGTCCTTCTTTTCCAATATAGATTCTCTCATTTACCTCAAATATTGAATTGGGAACTCCAAGAACTTCTAAAAGAGTTAGACGATCTTCTCCAATAACTGTAATCATGATTCCTTCTCTGCCCCTTACGGTGGTTGATTTTCCTCTAGGGTTAAAATCTAGAACATATGCATATTCCTCATATTTTCTAGGGTGGGATTGTGCCCTGTACAAAATAAAATACTCGTAAAAAGTTACGAGTGCTCCTTAGTTATCTTGAGTATTTTTTCCAGAGTTTCAGCAAGAATTAGTTTTTTCCAGCCAAATGTGAAAGAACGTAATTCAGCTAAACTTGTTGGTCTGATGTTTACAATTTCAACAGCCTCGTCTTCTGTTAACTCACATTCTTTCATGAGTTGTTTTTTCATTTTTTTTGCATCTTTAGGTTCAAGTGATACAAATTTTGAAACATAGTCATAGGTCCAACGTTGGATTTGATCCATTTCTTCAACATCTACTTGACCCAAAATTTCTTTAACTTCTGAGAGAGAAATAGATTGTTTCTTTTTTACTTCTTCCATATCTATACACCGAATGGTTTGATATGATCCAATCTAGTGATTAAGGTTTTCGATTTATTACCTAATTTCACATCAAGTGTTATAGCACGTCTGCCAACGTTTGTGATGACACCGACTTTACCGTGGTATCGTCGGTGTGGCAGTCCTTTGTGCTGTCTAGGATCAATGATGACAAGTGCTTGTTGACCTTCATGGTATTCACGTAACAAAAATGAGACTCCCCTTGGGGCCCTTTTCTTCATAACAGAACGTGATTTGTGTTTAAATCCATGTGAACGGCCGTGGGATTTCTTAGTTGCCATGTAGTGTAAAGCCTCTAAAAGCCTTATTTTAACACTTAGAACATTATTTTAGAAAACTTATCCAACAATATCTGTTCTGAGTTGACCACATGCAGCTGAGATCTCAGTGCCTTTTTCTACGCGAACAGTACAGTTTACACCAGCATTAGACAAAATTTGTTCAAATTCATGAACGTTATCCTGTGTTGGACGCTGAAAATCACCAGCAGTAGGATTGATAGGAATCAGATTTACATGAGAACCATTACCTTTCAAAAGTCTAGCTAGATCTTCTGCAATTTCAGGTGAATCATTAATTCCTTTCATTAGTACATACTCAAAGGTTACACGACGTCCAGTTTTTTTGTAATACCGTCTGCTTGCTTCAATAATTTCTTCAACAGAATCAGGTCCTGCTGTAGGAACTAGTTTTTTTCTTAGTTTATTATTTGGAGCATGAAGAGATATAGCAAGACCAACTTGTAGATTTTCTTCAGCTAGTTTGTCGATTCCAGACATAATACCAATGGTAGAGATAGTGATGTTTCGTTGACCAATTCCAAAACCTCTATCATGTGTTAGAATCTTTACGGCACGAATCATCTCATCATAGTTTGCCATAGGTTCACCCATTCCCATGAAAACCAAGTTTGTTACATGTTCTCCCCGTTTCTGTAAAATATCTGCAAAATGAATTACTTGAGATACAATATGTTCAGCTTTGAGATTTGTTTCAAATCCCATCTGACCAGTTGCACAAAATATACATCCCATTGCACAGCCAATTTGAGTAGAAACACAAATTGTTGATCTTGGATGGCCACCAATTTTTGATGGAGGATATTGCATTAGAACAGCCTCTACAGAAGAATTATCAGAAAGATCAAGTAACAGTTTAGTTGTATCTCCATCCTCACTAACTACTCGATGCATCTCTTTTGCGGAACCAATTGTGTATCCGGCTTCAGTTAATTCTTCTCTTAATTTTTTTGGAAGTTGTGGTATATCATTGATATTTTTTGGAAATTTGTAATAGAGTGGAAGTAAAATTTGGTCTGATCTGTATCTTGGATAACCCATATCAATTACTAGTTGTTCTATCTCTTCTGGAAGCAAACGATAAAGATCTGTCATAATGTATCAACAGATACTTGGAGAGCTTGTTTTATAATTTAACGATAATTACTCTTCAGTTGGTTCTGAATCATCTGATTTAGCATCGGCCATAGATTCCATGGGTGGTTCTACATCAGATGTTTCTGTAGCAGTTTCAACCTCTGAAGTTTCAGTGATTTTTTCGACTTTAGATGTTTCTGCTGTAGCTTCTACTTTAGACTCTTTTGCCTTTTTGGTAGTCTTTTTTGTCTTTTTCTCAGCCTCCTCAGGATCCATAACACCTGCCTCACCTAGAGCAAAGATTACCTCCTCTTCAGGATGGTGAGGACTGTCTACCATTCGAGCAATTCGTTTCTTGCCTGATTTCTTAAAGTATATTCTGTAGGTACTTGTATGTGCAACTACGTTTCCACCAATTGGTCTGGTTGGGTCTCCAAAGAAGACGTCAGGTGATGCCATTACTTGATTGGTTGCAATTGCAGCACAATCGTATGTTTCTGCAATTCTTACCAATAAATGAACAAAGTGATTTAGTTTTTGTTGTCTGACTGATAATGTTCCTCTTCCAAGGTATTCAGCACGGAACAAACCAACCGCAGAGTCTGCAATTAGTAGTTTGACATTATTTTCTTCAATTACTGGGCCAGATTCTTCTAGAATCAATGTTTGGTGTGCGCTGTTATATGCACGAGCAACGATGATACGATCTAGAACTTTATCTGGATCCATTCCATGAGCTTTAGCAATTGCTACAATTCTTTCAGGTCTGAATGTATTTTCAGTATCAATGTATAAAACACTGCCTCCAAGACCACCTTCTTCTTTGGTTTTTTGAACCATGACAGACATTGTATGTGCAAATTGTGTTTTACCACAACCAAATTCTCCATAAACTTCTGTTAAGGCTTGAGTTTCGATACCACCATCAAATAATGTATCAAGACAATTTGTACCGGTTGTAATTTTACCAATACTTTGTCGGCGTTTGTAAATTTCACTTGCACTAACAAAGTCTTTAGAAAGTAATCCTCCTTCAACTAGATGTTGTCGGGCTTTATTGACAATTTTTGCTGCCGTATCTTTGTCCATTCCAGTTATCTCTGCAATTTCTACTGGACCTCTAACAATTAGATCCATGATATTGTGGATACCTGCATCTGACATTTTTCTTGTAGTTACAGGACCTACTCCCTCTAAACTATCTAATCTTAAATCTTCTACCATACCGTATGGTACGGTACTAGTACTTTATAAGGGTTCTGTAACGTGATTCTGTTCGATTTATGGGACGCAATTCTTCGTGTTTTCAGTCGGGTTACAGGCGTTCTGAATTAAGGTTTTCCATTTATCATTACCTTGAATCTCAATACCGCACCATTAATTATGAAATAATACAATTAAACTGAAAATTACTTTATGTGATTTTTACAATAACTCAAATGTTTAATCATTTTTAATATATACTTGGTATGATATAGTTCGTTTGGGCTAGATGCAGAAATACCCAAATACTGCCAGACGGTTATAGTTTGACCATCATTCAAAATGCCTCTCTGAGTCAATGCCAATAAGGATTTTAAATTTTTCAATCCTTAGAAGATCCATATCTCAGGTGCCTATAACGTTACAGAACCTGATTATTACCTCAGGTTTCCACTTTCACACACACAAGTTCTCTCCATACCTACATTTTCACCCTACGGTTTTTCTTGAATAATCTGGAAAGTACAATGTTCAGGCCTATCCCCATTGCGACAACCATAACTGAGATAATTATCGGTACCAACAATGCATCGGTGTTACCAGAACCGGTCCAGAAAAATTCAAAAAACTGTTTTATTCCGTTTTCATCTGTTGGCACTAGACTTGAAGTAGGGTCTTCACTTTTATCTATTACAGCATTATCAGGTTCAGATGGCGGTACCGGCGTTGGCATTTCACTGTCGGGTTTTGGTTTTGTTAACATCCACGACATCAAACCTGCCACTCCAATAGCAGAAAATCGCATGATCCTTCGAAGTGAGTTGGAAAGGGATTTGCTTTCTTTTGCTTTTCTAGATGCCATCTCAGGCAGAATCAGAATCCCAGTTTTGGTAGCGGCGTAACATTTCATCGGTTGGTTTTTACTATTTAGCCGAGTTCTTGCAATGTTGACAATTCCTGCTTGAGACATATTGTTCAGGTGATGTATTACAAGTGGCAAAGACATGTGTGCCTTTTTGGCAATCTCATTTGCCGTCATTTCGTCGTTGCTTAACAAATGCAAGATATCCATGCCGGAGTCACTATTTAGTATCTTTCCAATGTATTTGATTCTCTCATCGGTGTTGGAAAAAATCTCTACCTTGTCTTCCTTGCCGTGTCCGTTGGTGGGTTCTGTCAAATTTATAAACAAAGATCACGAATCACATTAAAAAGATTTGCAGGAATGCTGAGGCCGAGTGTACAGCTACCTTCAACTTCTATGCCACCCACAATAGGGTCACAATCACTGGTTTGGGAACTACAGACGTTATCTATCACAGTGAATTCGCCGTTTTCTAGGGCAATTGGAGTGTCTGAAGGATAGCTGTCAAACAACTCTCTTACCTGTGTATTTTTTGATGAGTCACTGGTGATCACCTCGATGGTCTTTGTTTCTGTGTTCAGGTTTACCGCATATGAGCCAAATCCAAGTTCGGAGATACTGTTCCTAAGACCCGATTCGGTTTGTTCAAGTTGAGCCTTTCTTACAGGTTCGATGTAATGTTTTGCAAACTGCTGCTCTTGATGCTTGCCCAGTATTGGCATGAGTTGTGCTATTTGGGCGTCCACACTTCTTTTTTCTGCGGACGTATCAGCACCCTGGGCACTTTGCGCCTCGAGTCTGTTTAATTCAGATCTTAGATCCAATACGTGGATTTGGGTTTGGCGAAATTCCTCATCTGTCACTTGTCTGGTGATTTCCGTATTTCCTTCTGCTGGCAAGGATGTGATTGCTGACATTGCAACCACGGCCATTACCGAAGCAATCAATATCGTTTTTGTCGATTTTGTAGGCATTGGAATTTTTAAAGACGATTGATTAATAGCGTTTGATTAAAAATTTTTTTAATCGACAAAATTATTAACTGATTCAGAAGCAAGGTCTAGAAACAATTTTTTGAAGAACTTTGTTGTCAGTTAGCAAGATATGAAACAGTTCCGGATAATTCAAAATTTGTTAGAAAAGGAACTCTAGATGGTGGAGTGGAGTGTTTTTGACAATTGCCCGATGATTCAGAATGGGGTTGGCAGGCCAAATATTTTAGAACTTCACCATCACCTACACAATGGATAGAGATCGACACATCAGTAAAAAAGATTCTGTCTAAGAATAGTGATATGGACATAAAATATGGATCAAGATGAATGTGTCTAGTGTGGTTGTTGAATCAAAATGCCTCATTAAAGAAGGATTCTGAATAGGCACGAAAATTAATCTGGAGAAAATTCATATTTTCACCTGTCGATTATTAGACAGAACCAAAAATCTAATTCTTTACCCTAAAAAACAGATTAATTGTCCGGAATAAATTAAGATATTCAAATGAAGTTTAATTTTTGTTGACTAGTACAATATAATCAATGATCAAAAAATGATTATAGTGATATTAATACAAAGAAGTAGATTTGTCATCTAATTCATCATCAAACCCTAAACTGTTCTTTGAGAAAGGTTCCATCCGTATTGAGAATAGCAAACTAATTCGAATTCCAAATACAAAATATGATGATAGGACTAAGTCTCTTAGATCTTATGGTCTTCATTATCAAGAGATTATTGAATATCTGAAAAAAAGTGATTTAGATTTTACAGATAGCGTACCTGATTTTATTCCTTCACCGATATTTCAAATGAAGTATTTAGAATTACGTGACTACCAGCAGCAAGCTATACAAAATTGGGAAAAATCGTCCATGAGAGGATGCGTTATTCTGCCTACTGGTGCCGGAAAAACTGCCATAGGAATCAAGGCAATTCAGACAGTCAATGCGTCTACGTTGGTAGTAGTTCCAACAATTGACTTGATGGAACAATGGGGAAATAACATCTCCAAGTATCTCACAAGTAATAATCAAAGTCATCAAAATATTTCTGTTGGAAAATTGGGTGGTGGAGAAGAGGATCTACAAGCAATCACCATAACAACATATGACTCTGCATATCTTAGAGCATCCTCAATTGGAAATCAATTCAAATTGATTATCTTCGATGAAGTTCATCATCTTCCAGCTCTTGGATATCGCTCAATTGCAGAGCAGTTTATTGCCCCATACAGATTAGGTCTAACCGCAACAATAGAAAGAGAGGATGGACTACATGAGTTAATCCCATATCTTACTGGAGGAGTTGTATTTCGTCTTGGCTCACAAGAACTATCAGATCAAAAACATCTGGCAGAGTACACCATTGACCGAATACAAGTCAATCTTACTTCAAAAGAGCAAGAAGAATATGAAGCTAATCACACAAAATTTCTAACGAATTTCAGACAATTAGGATTCCAAATTCCATCAATGTACAATCTCAAACGATTAATTATGATGTCAAACAGAAATAAGATTGCACGAGAGGCTATGCTTGCAAGAAACAAAGCAAATGAAATTGCACTAAACAGCCAGTCAAAAATAAAGGAATTGCAAAAAATATTACAAGAAAACAAGAATATCAAGACAATAATTTTTACCCAGAATAACAAGATGGTCTATGAACTTTCCAACAGATTTTTGATTCCATACATCACCTATAAAACAATAAAAGACGAAAGACGAGATGTTTTGGAGGGATTCAAATCCGGCAGATATAATGCAGTAGTCACTTCACGAGTATTAGACGAGGGAGTAGACGTTCCTGATGCAGAATTGGGCATAATTATGAGCGGGACTGGCAGTGGACGAGAGTTAATTCAAAGATTAGGTAGAATTCTAAGACCAAAACAAGATGGTAGAAAGGCCCGGCTGGTTGAACTGGTATCAAAACATACACGAGAAACAAACACCAGTGCAAAAAGAATAACTTCCCTGAGAAAAAATTCTGGGACTAACAATAATGATTCATCATCTTATGGAGTATAATGATATGCTGTATGACAAAATGACAAAAACAATTGGAACTGGATTCTGATGCTTTCATCCGAACTATTGCGTACCAAGATTAGCAGAGGCAGGATAACACCATTATTTTGTACTGTTGATTTTGGCAATAGTACTGATTATGAGCTTGCAAACAAACTCATTGTATTTTTTACAAATGCGCAAAAAAATAGACAATGTAAAGGAGATTTGCTCCAAAAAATAGGAACACTTGAATCTGAATATGATTACAAGCTAGTACGTGGATTTTTTGCATTGTTAGAGCGGCGTTCTATTTTTGGGCGACTAAACACATCATCATCCAATGCAACTCCCATGCTGATAAGACAAAAATTGTTTGAAGAATCATCAAAGCAAGGTTTGGCCTTGTCTGATTCTCAGAGACAAGATATCATACAGAAAATTGCACATCAGATGCATATTTCATCAGGGAATACTGAAACCATAATGTGGAGCGATAAAGATGAAAATCTAATATTGACACAATTTGATGTTATCAATCCTAAGGATCTAATTTTGTGGTATAATCTTTCATTGTTTCAGACACTCCTTTTCAAATGTACGAAACTGGAATTTTATGTAAAAGATGGACTATATTGGAAGCAAGTTTTGCGTAACGTCAAAAAATATGGTCTGATGTATAATTTGGAATATCATGCAGAAGATAACTCCAACGAAGAAGATTCCATCAAGTGTGTTCTAGAAGGACCCCTTAGTCTATTCAAAATGACTGATAGATACGGCACATCAATGGCCAAATTACTACCATCAATTGTAGGCACGCCAACCTGGAAAATCAATGGTTCTATAGTAAAAAGGACAGACGATGGACAAAAAATCTATTCATTTGAATTATCAAATGAAAGCACCAAGGAATTTCTTCGCTCAGTAATAGATTCCTCATATCAAAATGATGATGATTATGTTTATGACAGTTCTACGGAAGCCGCATTTGCAAAGAGATTCCATCAACACTTTGATCAGAATGACAAGTTTGGATGGAAAATTTCCAGGGAACCTGACCCATTAATTGCAGATGGCAAAGCCATGATTCCTGATTTTCTTTTTGAAAGATTTGGGAGAAAAGTGTATTTTGAAATTGTGGGATTTTGGACAAGAGAATATCTTGAAAGAAAAACTGCTAAGCTGAAGGTGTTATTTGACAGTAACAACAAAAATGTTGATCTGTTGGTAGCAGTAAATTCTGAATTGGCATGTTCACAAATGGAAACAATTTCCAAAGATAGAATTTTTACTTTTCACAAAGACGTTTCAATCAAGCCTATTTTAGAACATTTAAAAAAAATTGATGCCGAAATAATTGAAGAAAAGATTCATACCAAAATAAAACTGGATGAAAAAAATCTTGATTTAATTTCTATAAAGCAGGTTGCCCTTGAAAATTCTCTTCCAGAGGCAGCAGCATTAAAGATTCTTCTTGCGGATTATCCTGAGGATTATGTTACAGCAGGAGGATATTTGATTTCAAAAAAGAAAATTAATGCAATAGAAGATAGCCTTGATGAGGTTTCTAAGTTTGTAGATGCCTGTAAGATATTGGCATCACAGAGGATCCCTGATTCATGTCATGCTGATTTACTATCAAAAATGGGTTATGATGTTATTTGGAAAGATCTGGATCCCAATCATGCAAAAATATCAAAAAAGTAACATTATTCAACTATCTGCAAAGATGATGATGGAAAACAACCGATCTTTACAGAAAAAAAACAACCCCAGACTTTACAGAACCTGTTTTAGAAAATGATCGTAGAATGATAAAATTTTAGTAAAAATAGACTATCGTCTCTTTCTTCTTTGGCCTGGTTTGTTCTGTCCAGGATATCGACCAAGAACAAATCGTTTTTTGAAGTTACTTTTGTTTCCAACACTAGAACTTGTACCTATAATCTTTCTTCCTTCTATCTTTGGAGTTTGTCCTCTTACTTTGCCTGCTTTGGTAATCGAACCGTGAGTTGCCATGAAAATAAATACAAATTAGTAAATTTATGTATTTGTATGACTACCAGTACTTGTTTTTAATAGTCTCAAGTACTTTTTCGTGTTCCTTGCTCTTTCTTCGTGCATATTTTTCCATTGCACCAAGTGGAACACCGCCAAGAGACCTTGCAAGTGCGTTAAAGACATACCTTTGAGGGCCTTTTGAGCCAGTCTTAGTCATGAATTTTTTAATACCGTATTTGAAGTTGTGTTGCCATGTTTTGTATAGAACACCTAGTTGTGCAGGAGTCATCTCATTTCCAATGTTAAAGAATTCAGATTGTTCTAGTAACCCAATTGGAACAAATGTTAATGCAGTAGCAGTAAACATTGCATCTGGTTGTTCATGTTCTAACTCAGTGATTAAACGAATAGTATCCCATGAATCTTCAGGAGTTTCATCATTATCAAGACCCATAATGAGTGTAAATGCAGGAATCCAATAATTTTCATTCATTGCTTTAACACCTTCTTTAACAACCCAATGCCATTCATCTGGCCTATAAGGTGCAAGTTTTCTATCTGCATATTTTTCAATTAATCTTAAACTTCCAGTCTCAAATCCAGCTTGTACACCAATCAAGTTATCAGGACCAGCTTTCATAATTTTTGAGAGGTTTGGAAGAAGTTTTTCATCAGCTATTGCACCTGCCAATGTTCCATGCGTAGGATTTGTGTGTTCTACGCCAGTAGACATGATTGCGGTAAATAATTCTTCAAGCGCTTCTCGGTTTGGTTCCATCCCCTTAGCGGTTCGTGGATCCATTCCATAAACAAAAATATCGTCACTGTGAATCCATGCAGATTTAGAACCACCTTTCCTCATGTTAACCTCAATTTCTTTTACAACTTTTTCTGGCGGGTAATATCTCAAGGATCTTAATGTAACATCACAAAATTTACAACCTCTGCCACATCCACGCATTACTTCAACCATTCCATGCATACTTGGTTCAACAATATCAGGAATTTCTTCCACGTCTGGTCTATCCCAGAAATTAACAAATCGTCCGTGAATTTTTTTACCTTCTCTTTCAAATTCCTTAATGTTAACTTTAAAGTCACTTCTCTTTCTGAAAGGATCCATGTTTTCAAAGTCACCGTTAATCAAATAGTTGAAGAATCTTCCAGCATGTCCATCAATTTCAGGTGCAATTCCACCAAGCTCACCTTCTAATATGGCATAGATTCCAAATTCTTCAATTTTTGCAGGATCATAATTATATTGCCAGGTTCCAGATGCACCAGAGATTACTTTGGCTTTACTTCCAGTTTTTGCCTTTGCAGCTTTAATTCTATGATGTAATTCAGTATTGTAAAATTCATCATAAGAAGTCTGTTTTCTACCATAAGTAAACGTCATGGTTACTGGACCCATTCCAAGAGGATCCATTTCATAAGTTCCAATAACTTCTGTATCAGGTCCAATGAATTGCTCAATATGATCAGGATGGGCAACTACAACGTCTTGTCTACTAAATCCATCTCGCAATAATCCAGCCTCTAATTTTCTTAATCCATATGGCGCATAATTTGCAACACCGTTTGTGTGAGGAATATAGTTACAAATAAAATCAAATAGAATTTTTGGGGTAACTTGGTTTCCAAGAATCTTATACCAAAAGCTATTTTTTTTTCTATGAGGATCAAGAGCTGGTGCACATCCAAAAAATGTAGCCAGAGATAAGCCTCTATATGGGGACATTAGAGTACGATCAGCAGTTAAAACGATTTTTGGAGTTCCCATTGCCTTCATGGGATTAATTTTATGATTTAGTTTAAACTTTGCTAGTTGAACTAATAATTTTCCAAAACTCCGGCTTTATTCCTATGAAAATGGCCAAATTCGTCGTTTGAGGAAAGATGTTGTCCATCAAATACGGTTCCATCCCTGCAAACAAGATCCTCACCAATACAGCAACTACCACAAATTCCAACTCCACATTTCATCATCCGCTCAAGACTGGCTTGAACAAACATTCCCCTAGAATGAGCAGATTGTACTGTTTTGTACATCATAATTTCAGGACCACATACATACACTGCATCAAAGTGGGTTTCACTGACAAGTTTTTCAACCAAATCAGTTACAAAACCTTTTTCTCCATAACTTCCATCATCAGTTGAAACAATTACTCGATGAGGATTATTTTCCAAAAGACAGTTGGCTAAATCTTCAAAGAAGACCTCATCTTTTGTTTTGGCACCAATTAGAATCGTGACATCATCTGTAGATTTTACAAAAGTGAGTAATCGCATCATAGGAACAAGGCCAGTTCCGCCGCCAACTAGCAAAAGTTTTCCTTCTTTAAGATCAAAAGAGTTTCCATATGGACCGCGAAGTCCAATTTGTTCTCCAACTGTAACATTAAATAATCCAGTAGAAGCAAGTCCATGTTTTCTTACGGTAAATGCAGCCTTTCCAGATTCTTTTGAAATCATTACACTCATTGGCAATTCATTTATTCCAGGAATCCAAACCATTGCAAATTGTCCAGGAAGAACATTTGACATTACTTCATCTGAGAAAACTAAAGTTCTAACAGTTGGTGTTTCATCAATTACTTTTTCAATTGTTACAATTGTTGGATGATTATGATTTCTTTGCAAGGCCCACCATATCCTCTATTTTAGAATAGCCTTTTCGCTTCATATATTGTAATATTCCTTTGTTGATTTCATCAAAGATGCCAACCCAATTATCACCAACTGCACTACCAAGTTGAATTGCAGAAGATCCTGCCAAGAAAAATTCAATGGCATCCTCCCAAGTAGATATACCGCCACATCCAATTATTGGAATGTCATATTTTGAAGAAATTTCGTAAACACATCTTAATGCAATTGGTTTAATTGGACTACCAGACAATCCACCAAATTTGTTACTAAGTATTGGTCGTTGGGTTTCAACATCAATTGCCATTGCACGAACAGTATTGATTGCGGTAATGGCATCAATTCCAGAATCTATTGCTGTGCTTACAGTTTTTAGATAATGAGTGGTACCTAAACCAACTTTAGCAATGACTGGAATATTTGTAGTATTTTTAACAGTAGTTACAATTTTCTTTACCAATTCAGGATCATCTCCTACTTCTAAACCAACTTTGGCTACATGAGGACATGACAGATTCAGTTCATATGCTGAAACTTTGCAGTTTTCAAATTCTTTTATCATCATCTCAAAGTCTTCAGGAATTGAACCCACTAAACTCACTATTATTGGAACATCCTGGTTGGGTTGAATCATTTTAGCAAAATTTTCGGCTCCAGGATTTGAAAGGCCTACAGCATTTATCCAACCGTCACCTTTTACACTAAATATAGTTGGATTTGGATATCCTTCCCATGGTTCCTTACTAAGTGATTTAGTCACTACAGCTCCTGCTCCAGAGCGATATAACCGATTAAACACATCCAGTGAGATTCCCAGTATTCCTGATGCCAACATTACAGGTCTGTCTAATTGAATTTGACCTATTGAAGTTGCAAGACTGGGTTCCACTTTGATTAATGAACCTAGTTTCGAATATAACAGTTGATTCGTAATTCTGGTACGTTTTTTAAAGGTGATTTAGACTGAACTAGTCATGTATTCTGTGATTTTAACAGAATTGGGAATATCGGTTTTCAATGAAGGAAAACTTGAAAGAGCATTTTCATTCTCAAATAATGTTAAAGAATATCTTGCAGTAAAAAGTAAGGAAGCAAAACTAAATGAGCTGATTAATTATCTATTTTCAGTTCAAAGAGGATTTGTAGTTAGTGATGAATCTCTTCTAGCAATTTTGAAGAAAAATAATATTGATTGTCAAATAATGGATGATTCAAAATTAGAGATTGTTCAATCGTCAAAACCACAAATAATTGTTGATTCAGGTTTTGCTTCAAACCCTCAAGATGCATTAGGAAAACTTAGAGAGTTTGCTTTAGGATTATCATCATCAATAGTTACCGAAGTTTCAGAAAGTCCAGATCTTCATATTATTCAGGCAATTAATTCACTAGATGAAATTGATAAAATTGCAAATGCTCTAAGTTCAAGATTAAGAGAGTGGTATGGATTACATTTTCCAGAATTGGATAATATTATTGACAGTATCAATGGATATGCACAAATTGTAATCGCTGGAAAACGTGAATCATTATCAAAACAAGTTTTTGAAGATGCGGGATTCCCAGATTCTAAAGTTGAGATGTTATTTTTAATTTCATCAAAAAGCAGGGGAGGGGATATCTCCGATGTTAATTTGGCAATAGTACAATCAATTGCAAAACAAATTCTAGACTTTCATGATTTACGTAAAAAACTAGAAGAACATGTTGAATCTGAAATGACATCAATTGCACCGAATCTTTCAGCAATTCTTGGAACTGCGGTTGGTGCAAGACTTTTAGGACGAGCTGGAAGTCTCAAAAAAATGGCATCACTTCCTGCCAGTACAATACAAGTTTTAGGAGCTGAAAAAGCATTGTTTAGATCATTAAAGACAGGGTCTCAACCACCAAAGCATGGATTGTTATTCCAACATGCAATGGTTCATTCTGCTCCAAGATGGCAAAGAGGTAAAATTGCACGTGCAGTTGCTGCAAAGGCGGTAATTGCAGCAAGAGTTGATGTTTATGGAGAGGGACTGAATGAGACTTTACTTGAAAAACTCAATGTAAGGGTTGGTGAGATAGGCAAGAAATACGAAAATCCAACTGAAAAAGATCTCAGAAAACCTCAGTCATTCTGGAGAGATGGTAGAAGAGGCGATGATAGAGGTGGAAGAAGAGATGATAGAGGTGGAAGAAGAGATGATAGAGGTGGAAGAAGAGATGATAGAGGTGGAAGAAGAGATGATAGAGGTGGAAGAAGAGATGATAGAAATTATAAACAAAGATCAGATTCAAGAAATAAAAAGAGAAAAAAGTTTGGAAGAAGATAACCAATCATTTTTCTGGATTAAATCAGAAGGCGAAAAAAAACTAGCTACTGAAAATTTGGTTCCGGGGAATCAGGTATACAAAGAAAAACTAATCATTAAAAAAGGAATCGAGTACAGATTATGGGATCCATTTAGAAGTAAATTAGCAGCATCTATAATGAATGAACTTAGGGAATTTCCTTTTGGAAATAAAACCAAAGTTCTTTATCTTGGTGCATCAACTGGAACAACTGTAAGTCACATTTCAGATATTGTTGGTCCAAGTGGAATAGTGTTTAGTGTTGAACATGCAAGTAGAGTTGCAAGAGATTTTTTAGATAGGGTAGCAGCACTTAGAACAAATATCATTCCAATTCTTCAGGATGCTAGAAAACCTAAGGAATACTTCCCTGTATTTGGTAAAATAGATGTAGTCTATGTAGATATAGCTCAACCTGACCAAACAAAAATTGCCATAGATAATTGTAATTTGTTTCTAAAAAATGGCGGATACTTCTTTTTAGTCATTAAAACAAGAAGTATTGATGTTACAAAATCTCCGAAAAAAATTATTGAGGAAGAAGTAGAGAAATTGAAAACAAATTTTGATATTTTACAGTTGATAGATTTGCATCCATATGACAAAGATCATGCAATGGTAATTGCAAAGTATAGAGGATAATTATTTCAGGATTCGCTGAATAGGCTTCCAGCTTTTACGTACAAAACTTGGCATAACATGGTTAATTTTGTAATATTTAGTCACAAATTTCACACTTAGTAAATCTGAAGGATAACCACTTCCCAAATTATGATTTTTTCTTAACTTTGCAATTGTTCTATCTCGTGTAACCTTTGCAAGAATGGATGCAGCAGAAACTACTACAAACCTGCTATCTGCATGATGATATGATTTGATTTTATGATTATCAGATAGTTTGGATATTTCTTTTCCAAATCTTCTTGGATTTACATCACATGAATCAACATATGATGTGTTTGGGTTTAGTTTTGAAACAACTTTGGCCATATATTTTGCTTCTAAACCATTTAGACGATGTTTCCTAACACTGGCATCAATAGATCTTGGAGAAATTTTTGTAATGTAATAATCATCAGCAATCTCAATAATTTTTTTGTAAAGATCTTCACGTAATTTAGGGGAAAGTTTTTTTGAATCTTTTACTCCTATTGAGGATAGTTTTCTTAAATTTTTTTTATCCAAGGAAATTCCAGCTATTACTAATGGTCCTAACATGGAACCACGTCCAGCTTCATCAATACCACAAATTTGCACGAATTTTGTCTCAAAGCACAAGTATTAAACCGTTATACACTAAGAAAAACAGAAAATAATTGGAAATTCCAAATGAATCTTTTCAAGAGATCATAGAGGGTAAAACAAAGATACTTGTCCCAAAAAAATCAATTACAGAAAAAGTTCCACCAAAAAAACCAGCATTTTTCAATCCAAAAGCAAAATTGAATAGAGATTTTTCAGTAATTGCATATGCTGCATTTCTAAAAAATTTTCAGGGCCCAAAGATTTTCTTGGAAGGATTGTCAGGGATCGGTGCAAGAGGATTACGAGTTGCTAATGAGTTAAAAGTTGAAAATATAGTAATCAATGATCTAAATCCAACGGCTCTAAAAATTGCTCAATATTCAGCTAAATTGAACAATCTAAGCAATATTGAATTTTCTGAAAAAGAGGTTTGTAGATTTTTGAGTAATTATTCAAAAAAAGGCGAGAGAGGCTCAATTGTAGACATAGATCCATTCGGCTCTCCTGCAGCATTTTTTGACTGTGGTATAAGAGCAACTATGCATGGAGGAATTTTATCAACAGCAGCTACAGATCTTCAAGTTCTAAATGGACTCTTTCAAGGAGCGTGCAAGAGAAAGTACGGTGGAATTCCAGTAAGAACTGAATATGGAAATGAAATTGCAATTAGATTAATTCTTGGTTCCCTAAGATTGGTAGCAGCACGATTAGGAGTTGAAATACTTCCTATGTTTGTCGAAAGTGACATGCATTACTATAGAATATATGTTAAAGTTCAAAACAGACGAGATCTGCAAGAAAACATCGGGTATATTCTGCATTGTAAAAATTGTGGACATAGAAAAATTTCATTAGAGCAGGAACAAGTATGTGAATTATGTAGATTAAAAATTAGTATTGCAGGACCTTTATGGATTGGAAAAATTTTCAACAAAGGATTTATTGAAAACATGATTTTAGAAATTACAAATTTACAAGTAGACAAAGTTTGTGAAAAAACACTTCACAAATGTCTTGAAGAATCAGAAATGCCAGGAACATATTTCACACTGGATGAGGTTGCATCTAAAATGAAATCATCCCCTCCAAAATTAGAAAATGCAATATCAAATTTACAAAAAAACAACTTTGTGGCAAGTGTCACATCATTTAGTCCAACAGGATTTAAGACTGACGCAAAAATAAATGAAATAATTAAAATATTTCAGACTATCCAGTAAAACCCAGACAAACACAGTATAGTTCACTACTTTGTTTTCTACTGGCTTTAGGTTTTGTAAGATTTATCCTAGAAAATTTCTTCTTTACATAATCTATAAACTCCATCGAGTATTCACCATCAAAAACTTTGAATACAGCATTTCCTTTGTTTGCTAAAACTTTATCCATAATTTTTGTACAATCATAATTCAGAGAAACTTGTTTAGCATGATCAACTGACCAATTTCCGCTAACCTTAGGAGAAAGATCACAAATTACAGCATTAACTTTACGCTCAAAATACGACATAATCTCATCAATCACATGCTCATCCTCAATATTTTCTCTAATAATATAGGCACCAGGAATCTCTTCAACATAAGATAAATCAATTCCCATGACCTTACCTTGGTTACCTGCTAATTTTACAGCCATCTGAGTCCATCCTCCAGGAGCACATCCTAAATCAAGAACATTAAATCCAGGACCAATTATACGATAAGACTGATTTAGTTCTTTGAGTTTGAATGCAGCTCTGCTTCGAAAACCTTGTTCATGTGCTAATTTCCGATAATGATCTTTACGAGCATCTAATAGTTTCATTTAGACTTCACAGGTTTTTTCATTTCAGCAATTACCCAATCTTCAATAAATTGACAATTTCTTGGGCTAATTTCACCTTCAAGTGAACACTTCTGTTCAACAGGACAAACCAAGCAAGGAGCATTTTCGATTGATTGTGTACTAATTGGGGTTTTCTTTAAAATTAATTTGTAAGTCCAACGACCCTTCTCAAGAAGTTTTTCTCTAGTAATTGTTCCCATTCGTTCTAGTTTTAATGCTAAACGAGAACCATCACGACTTGTAAGTTTAAGTTTTTTCCACAATTCACTTTGAAACATTCCATCTGATTCACGTTCTGCTAAAATATCACAAACTTTGTTAGTGAGTCTTTCCATGTCAACTTTCTCAATTTGGAAGTTTTCAATTTCTTCATCAGAAAGTTGTTCTTCTAATTCTTCTTCTAATGTTTTTTCAGCTTCCTTTTTAGCTTCTTCTAACTCTTTTTTAGTTAATTTTTTTACTTTTTCTGGTTTTGCCTCAACTTTCTTTGTCGTTTTCTTTGCTGGTTTTGCCTCAACTTTCTTTGTCGTTTTCTTTGCTGGTTTTGCCTCAACTTTCTTTGTCGTTTTCTTTGCTGGTTTTGCCTCAACTTTCTTTGTCGTTTTCTTTGCTGGTTTTGCCTCAACTTTCTTTGTCGTTTTCTTTGCTGGTTTTGCCTCAACTTTCTTTGTCGTTTTCTTTGCTGGTTTTGCCTCAACTTTCTTTGTCGTTTTCTTTGCTGGTTTTGCCTCAACTTTCTTTGTCGTTTTCTTTGCTGGTTTTGCCTCAACTTTCTTTGTCGTTTTCTTTGCTGGTTTTGCCTCAACTTTCTTTGTCGTTTTCTTTGCTGGTTTTGCCTCAACTTTCTTTGTCGTTTTCTTGGTTGTTTTCTTTGCCAGAGATAGATCTAAAATTTTCTTTTTCTTTTTTAGTTCATCAAGTTCTGCTTTAATTTTTTCTGCTTCATCAATTAGAGAGTCTTTTTTCTTTGCCATCAAGTCACCTCACTTTTTAAATTCAATTTATTATTTATCATTCAATAATCCATTCCTATTTAACAGTAAATACCTCACTTGTTGAGATATTCATGAGTTTTTTTGAAACTATTTCCACGACTATTTCATAAGAACCTGGGGTATCAATTACTTTTGAGAACTCATCTCCAACAGGAAGAATTTTACTTCCTTTTTCAAAGCATTGTTCAAAGAATCCATTTTGATTAATCACATCATTTCTCCCAATTGAATAAATGGTAACATAAAGATCTCCACAATTAAATGAAGAATCATCAATTTTGACTTGAATTTCTATATGTTCTGAAGTGGAATATTGTTTCAATAAACCAATGATTTCAATTTGAGCATTATTAGAGGAAAATCCTTCCGAGGTAGATATTGGCCACATGTTTAATTCTCTATCTGGTTTCTGGAGAATGTCAGCCATTACTGCAGAACCAAAAATTAGTGAAAAAATTACAGGTAATACAAATACAACAAGAACTTTTTTAGTTGCCATTTTGTTTTAAAATCTATGATTCCCTTATAATCTATTTGAAAAAATTTTATGAAAACATAAGATCAATTTGACGAATGAGTTAAATCGTAGCCAGCCAAATATCGCTAGATGCGACTTAGAAAATTTAGAGTTAGAGCATATCGTTGTATTCATGATTCTGGGGAAATAACAGTTGGTGATTTAGCAGCTTTTATTGGAAGAAATGAAAGTGGGAAGACTACTATTCTTCAGGCATTAACCTTGTTGAATATTGATGAACAAGTTTCAGAACTAGATCTTTGTGACGAAATGGATGAAGAGCTCAAAGATGAGATTAGATTGGCAGAAGGAGAATTTGAACTAAATCAAAATGAAATTGGTTTAATAAAAGAAAAATTTTCGGGGATACCAGAAATAAAAAAAATCAAATTATTTAGAACAAATCGGAATCCAACTGTTCAATACGAATTTGAAAATCTTGAACTTAGTGAAGATGAAGATGAAGGACTCAATTCGTGGGAAAATTTCTCAAAGCAAATTCTTGGATTTTTAGATACTATTCCAAACCATCTCAGAATATTGATTGATACAAAATTCTTTGAGGGATCAGTTCCAAAGAATCAAGAAGCATTTGATAGTGAAATGGCAGAATTTAGTAATCAATTCCATGTAATAGCCATTCAAGAACCCAAAGTCATTGAGGAATGGGAAAAAATTTATGAAAGCCCAGAAAACCAATTTTCTAATCTTCTAAGTGGTGAAAGTCAAAAAACAACATTACAAAATTTTATTGCAGCTGAACTACATCCAAGATTTGTTTATTTTTCAGATTATAAAAAAATCTATGGCAATATCAATCTTAATGAGTATATCAAAGAAGAGAAAGGAGAAAGAACGAATTCAATTGAATATGTTGAAGAATTTGACAAAGCAGAGACAGTAAGAAATCTATTCTATCTAGCTGAATTAGATCTGAAAGAATTAGATGAAGTAAAAGATAGTCCTTCAAAATGTATCAAACTTCTTAATACTGCAGGTAATAGATTGACTCGTAGATTGAATCCAACATGGAAAGGAGATCCAATCCATGTAGACTTGAGATATAATCCAGGAAATATCCTGAGTGTTGTAATTTCAGATGTTCACAGAGATGGAACAATTACAAATACAGGATTGTTAAATAGAAGGGCAGAAGGTTTTAAGTGGACATTTTCTTTTATTGTAAACTTTACAGCTGAAACACAAAGATCAGAATTAAAAGAAGCAATATTACTTTTAGATGAGCCTGCGAGAAATCTTCATCCTACACAACAAATGGGAATTTCAGATTTATTAAAAAATTTAGCTGGTTCTAACCAAGTATTGTATGCAACACATTCACCATTTATGATCTTTGACTATACTCCAGGCAACCTTCTTGTTGTTGAGTTAGACAAGAGAAAACACCTCAGCAGAATCTTTTATGATTATTGGAATGCGGATGATAAGACGTTAACACCAATTTTGTATGGACTGTCTAGAGGTCAGGTTGAATCTATTGTAGACAGAGAGATTGGAACAAACTCCAGACCAGTAATTATTGTAGAGACAATGTCTGATTCAATGTATCTAAATGCCTTTGACAAATTCTTACAAGATCCAAATATATCAATGAATCCTCTCAATGTTGTTACTGCATACAACAAAAATTCAGTTTTACCTTTAGCAATATTTTACAGAAATCATGGCTACAGGACATTTATTTTATTAGATAATACTGAAGAATCCAAGCAAATTTCGGCCCAGTTAGTCTCAAATGAATTCTCATCAATTCAGACCATCTTCTTTGAGAGAGAAGGAAAAAAGATAGAATCAATTGAAGATTATATCGTTCTTGAAGATTATTTACATGTAGTAAATCAGACTTATGAAATAAAGTTGAGGCATGAGGGATTTTCAAATCTTGCACCTCAAGATGTTGCTTCTAAAGAAAGTAAAGGAATCTTAGGCAAATTGAGAAAGATTTGGGAAGAGCATAGAGAAGACGATTGGGGAGAATTTGACTATGTAGAGATCACCAGATACATATGTGAAAAAATTGCACTCGAAGAGACTAGTTTTCTATCAGACAAAACTAAAGACCAATTCAGATCATTATATAGATTAATTGCTGAAAGAATTAGACAATATCAAAATGTAGTTAAAAAACAAGACCTAGCTAAATTTCAAAAGGCTAAGGCTTAAGATTTAAGAAGGTTTCTCATGAAAAATACTGAACTAAGAAATAGAAGATTGGGAAAAAGTCTTCAAGGTTTAAGTGAGAGATGATTAGGCTGAATTACATGAATAAATCCTCGACGAGAGGAATTTTCCTTTCAATTATATTATTATTTTCATTAGTACTTTTTGTAATCCCATCAAATGTAAATGCAGAAGAAATTAATATCAAAAGTTTTGCGTTTGAAGAAACAACAATTATTGAATTTACAAATGATTCCGATGAAGCGGTTAATACTTTTAGAATTTGGCTTGGAAGTGATTTCAGTTTCAAATCTTTTAAAACAGAAAAAGGTTGGATGGGCGAAAAAACTCCACTGGGAGTCATAATTTTTACTTCGTCTGAAACAATCAAACCAGGTGAATCTGTTAAGTTTGGTGTTAAAACAGATAAAGCAAAACCTGGAATTAATTGGAAGGCATTAGACAAAGGAGATAACATATTGGGTACTGGTAAAGTGTTATCAGGAAAACTGCCAGAAGTAATTCAAAATACAGAACTTAAGCAAGATCAAATTTTAGAGAACACAGGTCCAAATATGTCTACAGAATCAATCTTTAGAATAATTCCAGAAAAACCAAACGTTGGTTCATCAATTAGGGTTACAGGAGATGGATTTGGTACATCTCAAGAATTTGATTTTTACATAGATTCGAAAAAAATTGGTAGTTTTGAAACAGATGAAAATGGTCACTTTATAACAACAATGAAAATTCCTCAAGAACAAATAGCTAAAATAGTAGATTTCATAGTAAAAGACAAAGATGGGGAAGAAAAAAAGATTAGTCTCAGAATAGAAGAGGCTGAAAATATAATTCCAGAATCAGAAAATATCAAACTTACAATTCAAGGAATTCCAGATGTTATACATGGAGGTGACTTTTTAGAGATTTTTGGAACAGGAACTCCTAGTAATGTAATAATAGCAGAAGTTGCTACATTTGAGGGAGAAATTATCAATTCAAGAACAGCAGAAATAGACTCCAAAGGAAATTGGAAATTAGATGAACCAATCATTGTAGCATTGGACACTCCATTAGGAAAATACAGTGCAACCATTACTGATGGAAGAGAAACTATACTAAAACACTGGACAGTAGAATCAGATAAAGTAATAATCATAGCCCCAATTAAGTTGAAGTTTGAAGAAGGTGAAATCATGAAATTTAATGGGACAGCCTTGCCAAACAAGCCAGTTGAAGTCATATTAGAAGATCCTCGTGGAAAAGAAGTTTTTTCAGATATTATTCAAATTGATGATTCTGGTTTTGTAGAATTTGAATTTCAAACAGAATTAAGCGCAATAAAAGGAACATACACTGTAATTGCAACACAAGAAAATGAAAAAGAATTTATTTTTGCAGGAGTTGGGCAATTACCCTCAACTCCAATTAACTTAGAATTAGACAAGTTGAATTACAAAGCAGGAGAAATAGCCACAATTTCAATCATAGGAAAAGGTTCAGATGTAATTAGTTTGCTTATTCTTGATCCTTCTGATAAACCAATAGGATCAGCAGAAACCATAACATTGCAACCAGATGGTAGAGGAACGTATTCACTTGATCTAGAAGGACATTCATCTGGTGTATATGCAGCCATAATTAGTAAGGGAAATACTCAAAGTACCGAGATCTTTGCAGTGGGTCTGCAGTCAGGCTTAGGTCAAATTGAAATCAATACTACAAAGATAAATTATCTACCTGGTGACTCTGTTTTGATTTTAGGAAATATAGAAAATGAGAGGAGAAATGCTGTACTTTCTATTACATTGACTGATTCTAATGGAAATGAAGTTAAAGTAAAAGAGACTTTCTCAGACAAGAATGGAAAGATTTCAGAAAGTTCTTTTAGAATTCCAAGTGATGCAGAACCTGGAATTTGGATAATCAAGGCAACAAGTGGAACAAACTCTGCCGAAAAAGAAATTGAAGTTTTATCAATATTACAGGAAGGAATGCAAATAACAGTTGAAGAAGTAGATGATCCAAAGACATCCCATCTTGGAAAAACAATTTCAATCAAAGTGATTGGTGTCCAACAAACTGTACAAATTGAAATTATTACTGAAGATGGCCTAGTCATAGAGGAATTGGAATCCCAAGCAACAAGTCATGGAGAAATTAATCAGTCATGGATAATTCCTAAAGAAACCGGTTCTGGAATTTATACAATCAAAGTGATGGATGCGTCTAATTCTGCAGAAACTACTTTTGAATTACAATAATTTCAAACAATTTTATTCCACTAACTTTGAATTTTTTTATGAACCTAAAAGAAAAAATTGTTGAATATCCCAATTTTCCTAAAAAAGGAATATTGTTTAAAGACTTTAGTCCAATTTTGAAAGATCCTGCAGCTTTGTCTTTAATTGCAGATGAGTTTTCAAAACATTTTCATCCAAAAGATATTGATTTGTTTGCTGGAATTGAATCAAGAGGGTTCATTTTAGCTAGTGTTTTAGCCTCAAGATACAACAAAGGCATGATAATGATTAGAAAAGCAGGGAAATTGCCTGGAAAAACTGCAAAAATATCATACACAATTGAATATGGTAAGGACATTATAGAAATTCAAAAAGACATCATCAAAGAAGGACAAAGAATACTAATTTGCGACGACTTACTTGCAACTGGAGGTACAGCAAAAGCATCTGCAAAATTAATTGAAAAAGTAGGAGGGAAAATTTCTGGTTTTGCATTTATCATAGAGTTAACAGAACTAAATGGAATGAAAGGAATCAGCAAGTATGACTGCAAATCACTGGTGAAGTATTAATGGAAAAAGATGTTGAGATCGGAATTTTTGGGGGAACAGGAATTTATGATTCAGGTTTACTTGAAAATGCACAAGAAGTGGATATTGATACACCTTATGGTAAACCTTCAGATACCATTACAGTGGGAATTTTCAAAGGAAGAAAGATTGCTTTCCTTCCAAGACATGGAAAAAAACACACTATTCCACCACATATGATTAATTTTAAAGCGAACATTTGGGCATTCAAGGAATTAGGAGTTACAAGGATCATAGCACCTTCAGCAGTTGGAAGCCTAAAAAAAGAATTGGAGCCTGGGCACTTTGCATTACCATCACAATTTTTAGATTTTACTAAATCAAGAGACGGTTCATTTTCAAATGAAGGAAGAGTGATTCATATTTCAGTAGCTGATCCTTTTTGTCCAGAATTACAATCATTAATTCTTCAGGTAACAGGAAAACAGGATATGAAAATGCATAAAGAATGTACCTATGTTTGTATTGAAGGTCCACGATTTTCAACTAAAGCAGAATCAAAATTCTATCGATCTACTGGGGCAGATATCATTGGAATGACACTTGTTCCAGAATGTCAGTTGGCAAGAGAAGCACAGATATGCTATGCATCAATTTCAACTGTTACAGATTATGACGTTTGGGCTGAAAAGCCTGTAACTGCTGATCAAGTATTAGAAACACTTTCAAAAAATGTAGAGAAGACAAAGACAGTATTAACAGAATTGATTGATAAAATTCCTAAAACTAGAAGTTGTTCTTGTGCTAAGGCATTAGAAGAAGCGGAGTTTTAGTCATCAACAATTATAATTTATAGTGACTTTATCGCTTCGGTCTTTAAGTAATTCAGAGAAAACCGCAGAACAGATGCAAATTCAGAGTATTCAAGATAAAATAGCTAGGTTCCTTGAGCGAAAGTTTAGAACATCACGCAGTTTCTCAACAAAAGGTACCTACAATTCGGCATTAAAGAGATTCATGAAATTCCTAGGTATACAGTATAATCTAGATCTTGGAGAATTATTACAAAAAATAGAAGCAAAAGAAATAGATCCAATCTAAGTCTTGGATAATTTTTACTCGTTTTTAGCAGAATGTAAACGAGAAAATTCAGAGAAGATTGGGTATAGCAACCAGACAATATGTGACTATATCAGGGTGGCAAAGGAATTTCTAAATGGTGAGGGTTGTAAAATATACAATGAAGGTGTAAAGCAGAGATTCAAGCTTCCACGAAAAATCTATGTCTATGAAAAGGTACTAACAAAAGATGTTATTAACAGAATAATTAGATTGGCAAATGCCAAGTTAGCAGCAGTCATACTCATTGCCTGCTCCAGTGGGATGAGAATAGGAGAAATAGTACAACTTCGATTCTCAGATATTGATTTTACACTAGAACCTGCCACAATTACTGTAAGAGCAGAAACTACAAAGACTCAAGAAACTAGAATCACTCACATTTCATCAGAAGCTGTTAGTGCTTTGAAGGATTATCTATCCAGGAAGAATAGACCTATGAAGAATGAAGATTATCTGTTTTTACTACAACATGAAGATAGACTAAGACGTCTTAGAGATAGATTGGTAAAAAACCAATACAACAATATTGGTCTTCAAAAAATGGATAAGAAAAATATCAAGATTTTAGAGTCTAATCTTACAAACATAACCAAAGAGGAACGATATGCCAAAAGTGTGTTATCAACAAACCACAATCTAGAAAAGCAACTATCTGTTCTGATCAGAAACATTCCAGAACTTGATGCAAAAAATGAAAATGGTAGAAGCTCAATTCATTTTCATGCATTTCGTGCCTGGTTTAAGACACAAGTAACTGATGCACACACCAATCAGACTTTGCAGAAGCATTGATGGGACACAAGAGTATCAGATTACTCTACTATAGACAAAATGACAAAGTACGAGCCAGAACCTATCTTGATGTTGAACATGCAGTTACAATATCAGATGCTGAAAAAATTGACAGAAACTATTCAGATATGCAGAAGGACAATTCAGAGTTGAGAAGAATTGTTGATTCTTTATCAAGACAGTTACAGAATTTAGAGAAAAAAATAGAGATTAGAAAATAAAAAAAGAAAAAAGAGGGCTACATAAAGTAATTGAGAATACCTACAGCTGAAAGGCCAAGTATTATTCTTGCTGAAAACAGAAATCCGCCAAATTCTTTTGTTGACATTAACTACAAACTAGTACAATCTAGATATATGAAGCTGTAATTCAGTCCTTTTTTGTTAATCTCTATCGATAAGGCATGTTCTCTCTGTATGATAACTGGTGTATCCTAGTGGAATACTGCCAAGTAAGACTGCAATTAGTATTGCAAATGGCTGAAAAAATGGGTTTGTTGGGATTAAACTTGCAACAATTATTGAAATTGCAAAAATTACTAGTGAAATTGTCTCATGTTTTTTGTTGACTGTTTTTTTCTCTGTGATTCGCTCTAATGTTCTATGAACTTCGTCGTGTAAATGAACATGTTCAGTAAGAACCTCATTGTTATGATATCCTTTTTCTTCTCCACAAAGAGGGCATTATCCTATCGTCGTTGTTGGAACATCTTGATTACAAGCATGACATTGTTTCATAGGTATTTCTGACAACAGTACTTTGATCTTTTAGACTCAAAAAAATCTTTGGTTTCTTCGTTGATGCAAATTAGAAATGAGTTTGGAATCTAATTCTATTTCTAATTAATACGAAAATTGTTTATTTTTGAATGTCTTGAATGCTTTTTTCATTTTATCAACATCGATAACAGGGGATTTAACAACATCTCCATTCTTGTCAATGTCGGAGTGTAGAATTTTTAATCTTTGTTTTATTGTAAGTGACTCACTAGAATGAACAAAAATATCTGTTAATTCATCAGGTAATGCCTCTAAGGCAGAGTCTAACTTTTTGTAATGATCATAGAAATCTGTTTTAATTGAATCTAAATCATAATAAGTGTCATCAAATGTTCCTTTACAATTATGTACCATGATTAATTTGCCTACTTGTTCAAGGGCATGAAGGTATAATGATACAATTCCAACATTGTAACGAGTTTCTTTTAGGACAGCCATTCCAGTTTCAAATAATTCACCGTTCCTATCTACTAAAGCCTCAATGTTTAGACACAGAACGTATGTTTTACCTCTTAAATCTTGAATTAAATTATCATATTGTACCTGTGTCAATTTGGTTTCAGGTAAAGTTCTAGGCGGCACAAATTTTCTACAAGAATTATGAACTTAAGATTTTTTCTTAAATAGTAACAACTACCTTATGCCTAAAGTAGTAACAACTACCTTATGCCTAAAGTAGTAACAACTACCTTATGCCTAAAGTAGTAACAACTACCTTATGCCTAAAGTAGTAACAACTACCTTATGCCTAAAGTAGTAACAACTACCTAAAAGATGTGCGTACATAGTGAATAATCGGGAACTTTTTATTGATGTAATGTTATAGATATAATATCAGGACTTCTATCGCCTTGGCTAACGGAAACCGAAAGGAATTACGGTGGTGCAAGGTGTTAATTGAGTCCTGAGCTTCATCTTATCATTTTAGATGTTAATTTAGAATTTATTACATTTGCTAAATTTACTTCATTGCATCCTTTGAGTTTTTTAAAATGGGAATTACACCAAGCGACTGCATCAGCAACCCCATGAGCTTTTCCTTCATCATTATTTGTGAAACCCCACCTTCTAATAGATTGTCTCATATCTGAATCACATTCTACTGATAGTTCTCCAATTTCTTCACCATGTTGAATACAAAAATCATTTAATTCATGTCGAAAGCATTTCAAAAATATCTTATCAAATTCTACATAGACTCTTTCTTTTGATCCAGGTGATGCCTTAGATCGTGGATGATTAAAAATATTATTAATTATATTTTGTCGTTCAACATAAAAACACCAAGCACTCACGTCAGGTCTACAAAAGTCTAAAGCATTAATTACATCATTTTTCTGCTTATCATCTAAACGAATCATATGGATTTTTTCTACTCCTGTATTGCTATGTAATGTGTTGATTACTTCTTGAGTACCAATTACTAACGAAATGTATAATTGTTCACCCCTACCTTGAATGCCAGATATATCCGAGCCTGCGATGAGCATAATTTTCTGTGTTTGGTATAAACTTAAGCATGTTGAAAAACGAAGAGTTTAGAATACTAAATTTCCTGGTTTTTCATAGATGAAATATATTTTCTTAAATCCTTTATAGATCATTATTTGTTTAGATGACTAGTTCTGACAAAAAAAAGAAACCCAGATTCATACTCTCTGATGAGCCATTTCTAAAGGATTTATTCAGTCTAAAACTACATTATACCTTATTCCGAAGGTGTTTAGAAATTTTCTTTGGTGGAGACTGTTACACCTAGTCCTGCTATCAATAACAAATACTTGCAATTATGCATCAAAATTGAAGAAATACTAAACAACCCTGATTTTAGTACATTACGAAAAAACCAATGGAGACCATTTGAGAATTTGTTGTCAATTGATTCTGATGCACCAGAAGGTTTTTGGGAATATGGTGGTCGCCAACTGTGTGATGATTTTCAAAGTAAAATCGATGAGTTGTATATCAAAAATGGCGAAAAAGAAATTGATCCTGAACCTAAAGAACAGATACTCATTACTGAGATTAATGCCTTTTTGAATAAATATGCAGAAAGAAAAAAAGTACATGATAAAGTAACATTAGAAAATATGATGAGGCAAGTTGCACAAAATATGATGCCGATAGATTTTGAAGAACACGCAAAGATTCAAGAAAACGAGTCAATACATAAAGAAAAACTTTACATCTCCAGATTTAATTATTAAAAAATTTGAACAATTACTTATAGATTTACAGCCGTTAAAAGAAAAACTAAATGGAACTGGCGAGCTTTCACTTGTTGAAATATCAAAAAAGATTAGAAATTTACTAAAAGTATCTTTTGAAGATGGGAATAAACGAGTAGGGCAATTCAATCAAGAAGGAGGTAATTTTTACAGGAAGCTACATTCAACTTCATATAGGATTGATAATTCCCATGCCTTATCAATACAAGACAACAAGTATTTAGAAAATATAATATGGCATGAAATGAAAATCAATGAATTCTTAGATGAGGTCAAATTAGTAAAAGAAATTCAAAATTCCCAATCTAGTCAAGATATCAAAGTTATTCATGGCCAAATAAATAAATTAAAAGAAAAAGAGAGAGGAACGAATCAAAAAGCAAAAAAAATTCAAAATGAACAAAATCAAATGTGGGGACATTTCCGCAAAAAAGCCATAGATATACAAGGAGAACTCAATCAAAAATACAATCATCTTAAACCATATTGTAGTATGAAAAACAAACTTAGTGAATTTATGAGAAGATAGTTGAAACTGCTATTTACGAGTGTAAATCAGTGTCAAAATGCTCAAATACCCAGAAAAAGATGGTTAATGTAAATGTATTCTGAAATGGATTTGTAAAAACATAGACAAATTACAAAATGATAAAAAAACAAGCAAGAAAAATGAGATAAAATTACTATAAAGCTTATTTAGTCATCAACAAATGATTCTTTTGAAAGCCCTTCCGGAAGAGTCAAATCTCCTTGAAGTAGATTCCTCTGAAGCAATATGATAACTTCTTCAATATCGTATCCTAATTGTTCTAATTCTTTTTCAGTGGTTTTAGAAATTTTAGCACCTACATTTTGTCCACCTATCCTACCAAATGCTATTGCAGTAAAACGAAATTCATTACCATCTAAAGTGAATTTACCAGTAATCTTTGCAGCCATCTGGCTTCCATGAATATTATTGATGTGAACTTTAAGATCCATTTTAGAAACTAAATTTCAACAGCCTTGTTAACATTGTCGTCAATTAAAAAGCTCCAATGTTGCTCATCTTCAACTTTGAAATTCTCAATCTTGAGTGGAATTATTTGTTCATCTAAGCATTCGTGTTTGATTTCGCTGTTTTCTTTTAGTTTAACTAATCTCCATTTTTCTTTTCCTTGTTGTAATTTACATACTGTAACTGCCCATTTTGCATCAGGATCAATTTTTGGCATTCCTACTATTTCAGCTATCTCTTCGATTCCAAGCTGTTTTTCTTCACAGAATTGCTTCTTGCATGCACCACATCTCCAGACATCGACTGAACCAATTGTTTTCTCATTTATGTTGATGTTTACCACTCCATAGTAAACTGGCTGATGTTTACAAGTTTCAGTGTCAATATTCAATGTTGTTCACCCATCTTTAGTATTATTTAGTTCTTGCATCATCATATGGTTTTTCTAAAATTACTCCTATATTATCAACAATCTTGTTTCGTTTAAATTCAATATTTTCTCGCTCACACATCTTTCTATACATGTTAACTGCAGTAAATCTAGGATGCATTGCTTCAAACTCAGTTTCAGAAAAGTCGATAAAAGCACCAAAAGTAATTAGCTCTTTAGCTGTCTTTTTGGAATCGCTCAAAGAGATCTTTAATTTTTCTGCAATTTTTGTTGAAGACATTTTTCCATTACAGGTAACTAACAAATACACTTTAGCCTGAATAGGGTCTAATTTGATTTCAGAAACCAGATCATTTTCAATTCTAGAGTACATCATTTTGGGAATGAATTATAACGAAATAAAAATGATCTAGACAATTACTTTTTGACCAATAGTTTTTTTGAAATTTTCCAGGAAAACATCAAGGTAATTAAATGAACTACCACGCCTGAAAATGCTCCTAAGATAAAATCATCAAAAAAAACCCAAGTTAGGACAAATGCAATAAGAGATGGAATTGTAATAATTATAGCAATTATGGTTCCCCTTAGTACAATTTCTTGCATTGTAAGTTTGGTAGATTTTTCATTATTGGGCAATAGTTAAATTTTGAAAAATGGTAATAAAAATCAAAGATACTTTATATTTGGTAAACTCAGATTTGAACTGTTTGGCAAGTTATAAGGGAGCATATTCAAATGAACAATCATTAAATTTTGTTATACCAATAATCGTACTTTTATTTTTAGGAATAATTTATGTCATATCACAGAAGGCGGATACAGGTTTTTCAAGTTTTATTTTAATTGGTGCAGCTACGTTAACAATGTTTTACTGGGTTAGGGTTCTAAAAAAGATGACAAAGGACCAAAAGCCATTATATTCTAAGGTAAGAGAACAGGAAACAAAGAATTGGGTTTATGATCTGATAAAAAGTGAAGGAGAATTTGTTTTTGTAGCTGAAGTGCCAGGTCCTGAAGATAAAATTGCAGTCAGACTAATAGATGGAATTTTATACATACGTGGAACTGCAGGATTTTCAAAAGAAGTTCCAATTGAAGGTGCAGACAGCATGCAGATATTTGATTTTAAATATAGAAACGGTGTCTTAACACTTAGAATAAAATAACTAGAGACTTTTTGCTAGTTCTAATTTTTGTGGCAAATATTTGTCAGTGATATTAGTAAGACCATATTTGGAAAAAGCCTCCAATTCAGCCTTTCTTTTAAGTCTCAAAAATACATCTAGTTCTTTTTTCCAAATTCCGCTTTCATATCTAGGATCCTTCAGAAGATCATGACATCTCTTAATATCAGATTCGGTCATAGGGATTGTTGGTAGTTTATATTTTTCAATATCAGTAGCCCAGACTCCAACCCATTTTGCATCAGGAACAGTAAGCTCTCTTAGGTGAGCAGCATTTGCTGAACCAGATTTGATTACCATTGCAATATGTTCCCCATATACATCACCATCGGTAAGGATAATGACAGGCAACCCCATTTCATCATGAAGTCTTTTTAACAAAGTTCTAGTTGAACGAGGAGCTTGTCCACCAGTATTGATGATTATAGATTTGAATTTTTTATCAATTTGTTCTTCAACAAATCTTGTAAAAAGACCACCCTTTTCAACAGCAACAACAATTTCGGCACTAGTGTCAACCAGTTCTGCGGTAGTCAAACTAGGACCGATTGCATATCCATCAGGGTGGTTAGACAGGTTCATTGTTTTGCCCTCGTATCCAGGAATTGTATATTCAATATTCAAATCACCAAAGATAGAGCTTCTCTCTTCAGGAAAAATGTGAAAATCTTCGCGAGGTTTAGACGTAACAGCTTCTAAATCCACAATAATGTTATCTGATTCTGATTGATCTTCAAATTCTACAGCAAATGCTTGCGATGAATAATAGACATCTCTCAAAGTGGATGATTTTTTCTCTTGTGTTAATCTATTTGCAAAGAATGCAAGCCACATTAATTGTGTAAAAGATCTTAACTGAGCGGAATTTTTTGCGCTTCTTAAAGCAGAATTGTTGCCTAGAATGTATTGTCTAAGTCTTTTATCATAAACTATGTTGCTTACAGATCTACTGGGAATGGAGAATTTTGGAAATTGTCCATTATCCAAGTCATCATATATTTTTGCGCCATGGCTTTTCAGCATTTCAAGAATATTCTTTTGTTTTTCTGTGGCTTTCTTGCTAAGTTCTTTTGATTTACTTGTTTTCAATTGGTTTTTCCTCCTCTACAGTAGGTTTTGGTTCTATAGGATTTGTTTCTTTTAATATTTTTTTATAATTAGGTTCTTTTTTCTTGCCAGCAAGTTCTGTACAAAACTCTGCAATCATTGGAATATATTTTGCATAAAGGTTAGATCTCTTTTTTGCCATTTCAGCCTGGCCTCTTTTTGATATGTATGCTGCCAATTTTCTTGATAATAGTTGCAGTGCCAATCTTAACTCTCGTTCAATTTCTGGCCTATCAGCAACATTTTCTTTTCCTGCTGTTTTATATGGAATTCTAGTAGAACAGATATGAGATACAATTACAAATGGAGGATCACCTTTTACCTTGTATCTGCCCCAATCAGCATCATTTACAACTTTAAGGACTACATCACTGCCTTCATCATAAAGTAACGGAATTCTATTGGCAAATCTGTAAACATGTGGTCCGCCAGATTTAATTTCACCACCATAAGCAATACCCATCTCAATTATGAAAGGGAATCCAGAGTAAGCAGATGGCGGACGTTGAACTACAGCAGAGAAATCAGGATTAAAGAATTTCTTGATTCCTTTTTCCAGAGGTTCTTCGCCTAGTGGTGCAAGGCAATTTGAATCAGGAGCCATAAAATCTTCAAATTTTTGGAGTGAGTTACTGAGATGAACCAACTCTTGGTTTGTCATAGTACCCATTCGTTTTTCAGGCTTGAATTTTGCAAATTCTGCAAATTTGACTGCAGTAGTAGGGCCAACACGTTGGAATCTCTTAGTCAAGAATGTGTTAAGAGGTTCACCTTGAACAGTATGAGTCAATAGTTTGTAATGCTGACTTTCAGGATCCATATCAATTGATTTTGATTGTGAGTCACCAAAATCCCAGTAGAATAATTTTTTGTTAGGTACATCAATGTCTTCAATTCTAATTTTGTTTAATTTTTCAAAATCCATTTTTAGAAATGACATCAAAGCAATTACTACTCGAGTTTGACGTGGAAGAGCTTTACCTTTTTTCCTTGCTTTTTCCATGATTGCAGCAAAACTAAGATTTTTCTTTGATAATCCCAAGTCTTTTCTTACTTTTTCAATCATAGCATCATCAATGTTTGGGATTTCAAACAGTGATTCAACTATCATTCTTCGAATTCTTTCAACATCAATACCATGTGGATGAGGTCTAATTATTGTTGGGGGTGGAGGTATGTCTTTGACAAATCTTGGATGATGAAATTTTTCTCCTTTTGGATCATCAAAAGTTATTGTTGCATAAGGGGTAATCAAAGAAGTTTCATAAACATAATCTCGAATTTTTGTACCTGCTTTAGAGTAATCACCTTCCAAACAAATGCTTATAGATAGTCCTGTTTTTGAAATTTCTTTGGTTTTATGTTTTACAATTATGGGTTTATTTTTTTGAATGTCCAATAATAGGTCAAACTCATCTTGTATTTTTCCATCTGTGGAACTTTTCACAGTAACTGGTTTGTTGGTTGTAATTTGACCATACAAAATTGCCATAGTGGCACCAAGTCCAAACATGCCTCTAGCTTGTTTCAGTCCAAATTTTGAGCCATAAAGTATAGTCCCAAATGCAAGGGACACATGTTTTGAATCTACACCAGGGCCATTATCCTTAACAGTCAAAATATAGGGTTTGGGATCAGGTTTTTCAGGCTCAACGGCTTTGATTGTTAAATGAACATCTGGAAGAATTCCTTTTTGATCACATGCATCCAATGCATTTTCAACAAATTCCCTCACAGCAGTATAAAGTGAGCGTGTAGGATTGCTGAAACCAGCTAAATCACGATTACTGTAAAAGAATTCACTAGGAGATATTTGATTAAATTTTTCTTTGATAGAAGACATCTTAATCTTCCCACAGTTTCATTTTTTCTTGTTTTTCTTTTCTATTTACAGCTTCTAATTTACTGTAAACAGCACCATGCATACTTCCACCTGAAATAGATGATATTGCATCAACAGTTGATCGTAATTTACTTGAATCACCAATAATTGAAACAGTTCTTCCATAAACTGAGATATGAGTACCACTAAGATTTTCCATATTTCGTCTTGCTCTACCACCTTCTCCAATAATTCTCCCTTTTATCCTTTCAACATTTGCGTTAGACTTTCCTGCAAACTCTCTAAGATCTATTACGTGCAATGTATTTTCGCCCTTTAACAAAGTCAAAGCATTTTCAGGTGAAAAACCTCTACCAATTGCTGTAACAATTTCCATTGCTTTGAATGGTTGAATTTTTTCAGCATCTCCTTGAGATTTTAACAAAACTTCTCCCGTATTACCATCAATGTCCAAAGAGACATTACATAATTTTTCAATTTTTGATTTTACATTACCTGATTTTCCAATCAAAATAGCTATTCTATCATTTGGGATACGAATTAGTTTTTCAAAGCTCATTTTATAATGTCCTCAAATAAGATTTTTGGATCTTCAACAGAAATTCCTCTTTTATTGAAAAATCTATTAATATTATAAATATCTCGTTTAAGAAATTCATTAGCATTAGGATGTCTTAGATCAACTGCAGAACCTAGATCAAAAACTACTAAACCGTTTGCGGTTTTGAAAATATTGTATTCTGAGTAATCACTATGTACCAGCTTTGCTTTCTGATAGAGATCTCTGATAATTGAGATTGCCTGTTTATAGTCATCTTCATCAACCTCTGAATTTAATAAAGATCTTTCAGGAGTGCCATTTTGACCTACAAAATCCATTGCAAGTACATTATTTGTAACAAATAGTGGCTGTGGAACAGGAATTCCTGCAGCATAACACTGAGATAAGTTACGAAATTCCTTTCTAGCCCATAGATAAACTAAATTCTTTGTACCTTTTTTTAGATGTGAGAATCGAGGATCACCAAGAATATAGGGTTCACGTTTTTTAAAATTTGAAGTACTCACTAAATAAATTTTCAATGCAACACTAACATCATTTTCATCAACACCCCAAAAAACAACTGATTCCTTTCCGGCACTTACAGATCCATTGACATATGCAATGATGTGATCTTTAATCATTTTGTAAAGAATCATGACAGTGGGCTTGTCTAAAACTTCATTGACAACTTTTCCTTTTTTGAAACCATCTTCCAAATGCTTTCGTTTAGATTTTGATGCTAGTTTGTTATCTATTTTAGATTCCAACTTTCTACTTATATCATCAGACATCAAATAATTTTACTCCCACTAGATAAAATGGATTTCTTATGGAATGAAAAAATGTATGAATCAAGAATGAAACCAAATTACACACTATATTTTAAAAACAATTAGAAAAGGAACGCCGGAGATTGTTTTAATTCCATTTTCGGAACCAATTCCAAGTTCTATTGATAGAGAAATTGTATCTTGTCCGACCATGTTAATAATTGAAGAATTTTTTAATAATGATTTTGCCTCTTCTTTTTCAACTAATTTTTCTCCATAATAGCTTTCACTAATATGCATATTCAATTCATCTTGAATAATTTTTTTCCCTAATAGTTTAATATCACAGATATTCAACGTTGAATTTTTTTGATAATTAGAAACTTTTACCGAAAATTGCATTATGCATACTTGCCTTTTAGAGTAGATTTTGCACCACAAGCCTCACAGATTAAAAATGATATACGATTTTCTTTGATAATTTTTGTGTCAGGACTTTTGCATGTACGACATTCAAGATAATCTTTTACATAAATTTGAAATAATCTGGTAAAGTCGTCAGGAGCTCGTCTTCCTACAAACATTGCCTTGTCGCCTAGTCTTTCAGCAGGAACTGCAAATTCTTTTGAAAGGTATTGAAGAACTTTATCTGGATCTCTTCGTAGAACCTTTGGGAATTCTGAAAAATTACGCAAGAAAGTCTTTTGACCTTCCCACATAACATCTACAACAGGAAGTTCGAATCGAGTAGAGGATTCTTTTTTGGTGTTGCCTAGTTTATCTTGAATACGTTTGAGTAGGTTCTCATATTCTGCTTTAGTCACAAAAAATTGTACATGGTAGCCCTATATGGGTTTTGAAAAAGAGAAATCGTGTGGATTTTTTGTAGGTTATTCCATCTTGCCTATACGGAAAACTTTAGTTCCACATTGAGGGCACGTACCTTTTACGGCAGGGCGTCCATTCTTTAGTTTAGTTTCCTTAGGATCTTTGATGTCCCTTTTAGCTCTGCATTTTACGCAATATGCTGTAACCATTCTAAAATTTGTCAACCTTTGTGGTATTTAGGAAGAGGCTGTGAAAATTATTTAACTATAGACTAGATGTACGTAAATTTTTTTAGGCATAAAAAAGTGATAATTTTAAAAAATTTAATGAATGTAAGTATTTTTCAAAAAATTTTGGTTAGAATTATACAATAAGAGTTTTTTTTTCTAACATTCATTTAATAAATAATGATTTTTTAGAAGATTACCAGTTATAAGCTCCTTAATCATTAAGTTACAAAATGGCATCAAAAAAGGGAATTATAATCACTGTCACAATATTAGCCATAATCACGGGTGCAAGTTTCCTGTCATGGGTAATTCCAGAAAATAATGAAACAACATTTGTGATATCTGATTATGGTAAGTACATTGATGGAGTGAAAAATATTCATGAAGTCTTACAAGAGTCAATTGACATAGAATATCAAAACCTTCACAACGGGAATATTTCTCCAAGTGATTACATATCAATAGCTGAAGTAACATCATCACAAGTAACTTCACAAATTAGTGAATTTGTCACATCAAAACCTTCTGAAGAATGGCAAGATAGTTACATTACTTACATGGATGCGTTGAAAAAATTTAATGAGTATATTGTAGAAACCAAAGTTGTGGCAAATTTGATTGAAAAAGAAAGTTTTGAAAGAGAGATGTCAGAAACTATGCTAAAAATAGAGATATTAAAAATGGAATATTTGGAATATGTCAGAATATCTGATGAATTAAGACCCTAGCCTCAAAACCGAATTTTACTAATTATAGTTGTTGGAAATCATTAAAAAGCAATTTTATAATAATAATTAGAATGTCTCAACAGTCTGGAAAGGTGGAAAAAGATGTTAATGCATCCACCGCAAACAAATTACTTGTAATTTGTATCGATAGAGACAATGATGTAGGGGAAAAAGCAGGAATCATCACACCAGTCATAGGTAGAAACGCATGTATTGAGGCAGCACAAAGATTAGCTTTAGAAGATCCTGAAGATGCGGATTCAAATTCAATTTTTGCGGCAATTAAAACATATGAGGATTTAATTAGCAAAGGATACAAAGTTGAAGTAGTAACTGTTGCAGGAGTTAAAAATAGAGGAATACATGCAGATGAAAAAATTCTTGCTGAAACAAGAAAGGTTTTAGAAAAGTTTTCCGCAAATGGCGCAGTTATTGTTTCTGATGGTGAAGATGATGAAAGTGTTATTCCAGTAATTCAAAATGTTCTACCAGTTGTCTCTGTACAACGTGTTGTAATGAAAGTGAGTAGAAGTGTAGAGTACTCTTATGCAGTTTTTGGAAAATATCTTAAAATGATTGCTTATGATTCAAGATATTCAAAGTTCTTTTTAGGTGTTCCAGGAATTCTTTTGTTAATTGGTGGAATTGCAACTGTATTTGATTTTAGTGCAGAAATATTTGCTGTTCTTGTAAGTATTTTGGGCGGTGCATTCTTGATTAGGGCATTTGATATTGATAGAGCATGGTCAAATTGGTCAAAACCAACTCCGATGGGTTTTATCAGAATTTTTACAATGGTTGCAGGGATATTACTAATTCTTTCTTCAGTACCAGCTGGAATAAATGCAGTTGATTCTGAGTTGATTGAAGAGAATGCAGAACTAGTTGTGTTAATTTCCAACAAAGTAATCATTGGACAATTTGTTGCAGGAATTTTACCAATATTATGGATTGGGATGGGAGCTATAGTAGCTGGAACACTTCTTAGTAATTGGATTGGAGGAGTTCCTAGACAAATAACAGATATTCTAAGAATTATTGTATTAGTAGCACTGTATCCTACTATATTTCAATTTACCAACATAATGATTTATGATGAAAGCTCATTTACGTTGATTCCTCCCCTATTAGGAGGACTAGCAGCAACTTTAGTTTCAGCTACTATTCTCTTTAAGAAATACAGAAAACATAAAGATCAAGAGATGGTTTCAGACTAAATTTAAGCCTAAATCTATAATAAAAAATTAATTTCAGAAAACACTGATATCTTCAATTGTGTACTAATCATCAAAGGTGAGAAAATATTAGTAAAATAATAGAAATAATCTTTCAGTTAACAGGAATCTATAAGATCTATGGAAAAAGGCTAGAAAATGAAATTCAAAATGGAGACATTCCTAATCATGTTGCTTTAATCTTAGACGGAAACAGAAGATGGGCTAAGAGACATTTAACAATAGCAGAAAAAGGTCATTGGAAAGGAGCTGATGCAGTAGAAAATCTTCTTGATTGGTGTGAAGAGTTTGATATTAAAATTATTACATTATACGCACTTTCAGCTGAGAATTTGAATAGAAAGGATAAGGAATTAGAATATATCTATGAATTAATTCGTATGAGACTTGAGAAATTATACAATGATCCTAGAATACATAGATGTAAAATGAGAGTCAAAGGTATTGGAAGAATTGAGCTACTGCCAAATTCAATCAAAGATATTTTAAAACGATTAGATGATGCTACAAAAAATTATGACAATCATTTTCTGAATATTGCATTAGCATATGGAGGACAATATGAGTTAGTAGATGCAATTAAGAAAATAGGAGAAAAAATCAAGGATGGTTCTCTGAAGATAGATGATATTAACAAAAAGGAGATTGAGTCAAATCTTTACACATCACACTTGCCACAATCATCCCCAGATATGATTTTACGAACATCAGGAGAAAAGAGATTAAGTGGATTCCTTATGTGGCAAAGTGCTTATAGTGAATTGGTCTTCATGGATATTTTTTGGCCAGAATTTAGAAAAATTGATTTAATGAGAGCAATTAGAACTTTTCAAGAAAGAAAAAGAAGATTAGGAAAATGATAGAAGAAACTTCTGCTGGGATGGTATTATTTAGAAAAGAAGATTCAAAAATCTTATTTTTACTTTTACACTATCCTTCTGGACATTGGGATTTTGTAAAAGGAAAAATGGAAGAAGGTGAATCAACTCATGAAACTGCAATTAGAGAAGCTAAAGAAGAGACTGGAATTACAGACATTACATTTTTAGAAAATTTTGAAGAATGGATTAAATATGAATTTCAGTATCAGGGAGAATTAGTTTGCAAGAAGGTAGTGTTTTTCTTAGCTGAAACAAAAACTAAAAAAGTTATGATTTCACACGAACATCTTGATTATACTTGGATGGATTATAGCACATCCATGGAAAAAACTACATTTGATAATGCAAAAACTGTGTTAACAAGAGCACAAATGCTACTTACCAAGACTTTGTAGCTGTAATTTCTTTGCTGCAGTTATAGGATTTTTAGCATTGAGGATAGTTCTACCAACAATCAGATAATTAGTCCCAGATGATATTACTTCATTTGCACTTCCACCCTGAGTACCAACACCTGGAGAGAATATGCTCAAGTTTTTTCCTGCTTTTTTAGAGCAGTACCGAATAATTTTTGGAAAAGTAGCTCCTACTACAATACCATCAACTCTGGCAGTTAGAGCCCAATTCAAAAATAATTGGTATAATTGCTGCTTTTTCCCCATTTTTACCTCCATATCATAGGATAACTTAGCTTCTGGCGCACTCATATGACATAAAGTAATTACACCTTTGTCATGTTTATGGGCAGATTTTACAAGATTTTTCAAACTATCAAGACCCATTATAGGATTTGCAATGACTGCATCAAATCCTAAATTCCAAAGATTCTCTGTTGTTACTCGATTAGTATTTCCAATATCATTAATTTTGATGTCTGCAATTGTTTGTAAACCATATCGATGGGCTGTTTTGTTGATTTTGAGAATTTCTTTACCGCTCAAAGGAAGGAGTAAATGAAAATTTAGTTTAATTCCACATAGAAAAGGATGTAATTGTTTGATATTTTCAATAGTTTTTGCTTCTAAATTTTTGACTGAGTGATCATAATCATTAGCAAGAATTACGTTTCCGTTTGTTTTTGAGGATTTTGAAAGTCTAGTTTTGAAGGTGACCATAATCAACTAACGGATGTGTGTCTTTTAATTTTATTATTTTGACATATGAATAACCGTGTTCAGAGGGATTTTCTACAAAAATGGGTTCAGAGCCATTGTTTGATGAAAATTTCATGAACGGCTTTTGTGGATCGTTATCTAAAACTACATGACAAAAGTAAGATGTCCCTTCTTCGTTGAAATTCATGAAAACTCCAATAAGCCATTTGTCATTGCGTGGAAATAGAAATAGTGGAAAAGGAATTTCATCAAAACCCCAAGTAAGTTTTGCAAGACTTGACATATCTTCTAATTCAATTGGTTGATATCTATCAAGAGTTCCATTACCCGGTCTCAAAGTTTTTGGAAGAGATTTAATTCGAACTATAGGGGAATATAGTTTGCTAGTATCAGAGGCGGTATCAGCAATTTCAGACTCTTCTTTTCCTTTTTTTAATCCATAGCAAAGATAATGACCACTATATTCCAGAGGGGTATAGTAAACAATTGGTTTTTCTTTAAGGACATCCATTTGTACAGACAAAATTTTCTGCCCATCATAATCATGTAAAAAAGATACACGTGGTGCACGCTCGAGTGCACAAACAAGTCTAGAGAATTCTAAAGTTGAATTTACTTGTATGTAACGTGGTAATTTATCATTAGAGGCATTTTGTAATTTGTCCACAAAGATTTTCTGTCAGTTATCAAATTAAACTTATCCAAAACTTTGGAGCCTAGCTTCTTCTATCAATGACATCAATAATGTCTGGACCAGTTCCAATAATTGTTACAGGCGTATTTAATTCATCTTCAATATTTTTTATGAATGCTTTTGCATCTATAGATAGATCATCAAATGAATTTTTACTAGCACAATCAGGAAAAAGAACATCTAATTTTGTTATAGAGATTTGGGTTGCACCATTAAGCATGATTGCACGCCTAGCTAAATCAAAATCAAAATTAGCAGCACGTCTCTGACGACCAGTTACAGTACCAAATTCTGACCATCCTTTTTTTTCTGCCTCCTCCAGTGAGAGTTCGTTCTCAAGAGGACCAGTTCCAACACGCGTAACATATGATTTGAAAACAACAATTACCTCATCAACCTTGGTAGGACCAAGACCAACATCAGCACATATTCCAGATGCAGTGACATCTTTTGAGGTCACAAATGGATATGTTCCATGCCATAAGGAAAGAAAAGTTCCTTGTGTGCCCTCCACTAGTACATTCTCATTTGCAGAAAGTGCGGAATTTATCTCATGAGGGACATCTATAACAAGTGAAGATAAAGATTCAGTGTCTTTTGCCAATTTTAAAACTCTCATAGCCCTATCGGCATTAGCAGGACCTGTGCCAGAGCCAGTACTTCCAATTTTTTCTTTTAATTCACCCTTAGAATCTTGTATTTGATGGGTTTCTTCAATAATACCACAGTGTCTATCAATAAATGAGCGTCCTGACGCATTAAAATCTTGAATTTCTTTTTTCAGAATATCAGGATTGACAACGACTCCAGGGCCAATCATTACTTTAGCATCTTTATTGAGAAAACCGCTTGGAAGCATTCTAACTTTGTATACTTTATCACCATCTCTAATTGTATGGCCAGCATTTGGACCGGCACCACCTCGTACTACAATTTTTGGATTGTCTTTGATTGCCAAATATGAGATAATCTTTCCTTTACCTTCGTCTCCAAAAAATCCGCCAACAACTACAGTTGATGTCATGTGCTGTTGAAGTTTTATTTCGTTTATTTAAGCTAAAGTATTTGCAATTGATTTTATACCCAATAGTAATTCTTTTAGATCTATGGTAGGAGAAAATTTTGCTGGAAATATCATAATTAACCTGGCTAGTCTTCCAGACTTTCTAAGAAATCCAATTTTGAAAAAGAGAATGGTAGAATTTTTTTCATTGTCTGAAGCAGAACAAAAAGAGGTTATAAACAATGCATTAGAAGCAGGTCCAACTGTTCCATTTCCCAACTTTTCAAAGCTTTTCAAAACGTGGCTTAAAATTTTAGCAGCTCTCTCAGAAGAGCAAAGAACAGGATTGTTTTCAGCATACATCACAGAGGTGTCACAATCTCCACGAAAATTAATCACATTCAATTTGGATGGGATTCTAGAAATATTTTTAACATTAGAGGAAAATGAAAAAGAAACTCTTTCTAATACAATTAAAAATATCATCAATAATCTAAATGAGGAAGGAAAAAGAAAAATTTTGATAATAATACCAGATAATGCTAAAAAACAGTTGAAGTTTTAGGTACCTGTAGGTTCATCAGGTTTTCTGTTATCTTCATTTGTATAATCAATAATTTCTCCTTCAGGAGACAATACACCTACAAAGATCTTTTCGTGTTTTTTCAATAATTTTCTATGATCTGCCATAGACATATCGAGTTTCATTTCATTCATTACCATCACTTGGTATTCTTTCCATTCAGCCCAACATTTATTGCAAGTAGGGTATTTCTCAGCAACAATTCCAAGTTCTTCATTATCAGCAATAGAATTCTTACATTTTGTGCAGATACGACTCATGAAAATTAACAATAATGAACTCCTTTTATCTTTTATTGATTATAAAGCAATAATAATTAACAAAGACAAAACTCTTCATGAAGATAAAATGCCCAAAATGCAAGGAAGATGCTGAATTGACAATGGATTTTTCCTTAGTAAAATGTGGTTCTTGTGATTTTGAAATGAGTTATGGAGAATATGTAAAATTTGTAGCGCATAATGAAGCTAGATACTCAGATATTCTTGGAGATTATACAGGTAGCACAGAGGGCCAATCTTCAGGTTCATTGGATGAATGGGATTAACAACATGGTGAAATCATTCATCAGATTAAAATAATTAGTTTAACAGGTTTCTAAACATCATTGGAATTTTTATTGGAAAATGTACTTAACTTGATAGGATTTTTAGTAGGACTGGTTATAGGAATAATGTCACTAATTGGATTTAGAAATACAGGAAGTCCCACATTATTCAGATTAACAATTGCATTTTTTTCGATAAGTTTCGGATTTTTTGTAATATGGTTGGGATACCTGACAGAAGACTTTGTTATAAAATCTGGAAGCATAGAGAGATGGGTTCAAACTTTGGGAATTGCAATTCAAACAGTTGGGTACTTTTTCATTGCGTTTTCACATAGTATAAAATCATTTTTTCCAAAATCCAGATACTTTAGATCAATTGGAGTTTTTCCATTATTCCTAATTTCTTCTGTTCAGATAGAACATATTTTCAGAGCAGTTTCGTTTATTTTGTTGGCATATGGTGCCATTGAAACAATGTTATCGTATTTTGATAATAGAAAAAAAGATACAATATCAGTTTCTGTTGGACTATCACTCTTAGCATTAGGGGAATTTTTGGGATGGTATTCTTTTCTGTTCCCAGAATCAATTCTATATTATATATCAATTACAATCAAAATTGGAGGGTTGATTGCATTATTCATTCCTGTGAGCAAGGTACCCTTTGCTAAGATAAAATTTGATGAAGGATTAGAATAATTTTAACACAGGCTCAAAATTTTTAATTGCTAAAAATTTGTCAATTTCTTTTATCTTTTTAGTATATTGGAAAATATCATTGCCCTCTCATAGAAATCTGACATATTATGTGTAGAGAAAATGACAGAATATCGGACTCATATGAAAATTATTGGGGATATCCTATCAACAACTCAAGATGATTTACAAGATGAGAACGGGGCATCAGTTACTTATCTTATTAGAAAAGCAAACATTTCTCATTCCAGAATTTCAAGAATTTTGAAAACCCTAGTATCTCAAGGGCTTTTAGAACGAGTTGATTCTCAAGGTTCAAATAAATATAAAATTAGTCAATCGGGTAGAGAATTTCTTCAAGCATATTATACTTTTACAAACTTTGCAGATAGTTTTGGATTAAGCATCTAGTCTTCTATTTCATCTAATTCATCATCAAAATCATCTTCAAAATCTGTGTCCTCATGATTGGTAGAAGGTTTGGACATACTTTACAAATGAAAATTTTCTACTGTTAAAAACTTATTCAAAAGTAAATGATAATTAAACAAAAAAGATTAGGATAGATATTGAAAGTAAATTGCGATAAAGAGGGAATTGAAAAGGCATCTCAAATTATTAATCAAGGGGGGATTGTTGTTTTCCCAACAGATACAGTATATGGAGTAGGATGTGATCCATACAACAAAGATTCAGTGAGAAAAATTTATGATATTAAATCCAGAAATATTTCAAAACCATTTCCAGTTTTAGCATATTCAAAAGATATTGCAGAAGGGATTGCTTTTTTTGATGAGTTTGCTAAAAAAATTGTAGAAAGATTTTGGCCAGGACCACTGACAATAATTCTAAAATTAACTGATGAAAAGCTAAAAGAATCATTGAATATAACAGACAAAATTGCTGTAAGAGTTCCTAATCATAAATGTACATTAGAATTATTGAAAAAATGTAATTTTCTTGTAGGTACTAGCGCAAATGTTTCTGAACATCCATCATTTACCAGGCCTGATGAATGTTTCAATAATTTTAGAAAATACGATGTTTTTGTTGATGGAGGAATAATAACTGGCAAAGGAGAATCAACCATAATTGAGATAGAAAATAGTGAGATCAAAATTATTCGAGAAGGCTCATTAAGTTACGAGGAGATTTTGGAATTATGAATTTGATCGTTACTTGTGCAAGGCATCTTGAACCAGAAACTGAGAAAGAATTAAGGGATGTTCTGGAAGAGTTGGGAGATTCTGATGCTAAAGTTTCAATCACAAACATGTCAGGAATTTTGACTGCTGAAACAAAGCTCGAACCGATTAAGGTTGTAAGAAAAATTAAAGAAATGCTTCTTGAAGAACCTTGGAGTATCAGATATTGTCTAAGAATCATACCAATTCAAAAAGTCATTAAAACAAAAATTGAAGAAATAGAAAAAACTGTTACAGGCATATCCGAACAAATTTCTAAGGAAGAAACATACAGAATATCAATAGAAAAAAGAAATTCAGATTTGTCCAGTCAAGAAATTATTTCAAAAATAGCAAGTAAAATAAAAAATAAAGTATCACTTGAATTTTCCGACAAAGTTATCTTAATTGAAATCTTAGGTGATAAAACAGGGATTTCTATATTAAAAAAAGCAGATGTGTTAAGCGTTGAAAAGACTAAACGTAGTATCTCAGAGTAAAATTGCCGCCTTTTCTACCAAAATATCTTCCAGAGAATTTTTTGAATAAACTGAATCAAGTTGTTTTTTTGTAATCTTAAAATATTTTTTTAGAAACAAATCATTATTTTTTAAAAATAGGTTTACTGACAATGGTAATAATTCTTCGTATAATGAATTTAATATTTTTTTATTTCCAACTGCAATCAAAATAAAATTAGTTTTTGGCTTTATTCCAGCATTTATTATTGCTTCAGAAATTTGTTTAGTCAATGCAAAACGCATCAAAATATCAGTTTCGAGTTTATTTGAAAGTAAAATATCATTTTTTTCTGATTCTAAAGATAAAGATAAAATTTTTTTTAAATGATAATTATTCAAGACAAAATTACTTGATACTGCCTGAAGTTTGATTTTTGGGTATCTTTTTCTTAAATTATCAAGGAACTTTACATCAATTGTTATTTGACCTGTAATCTCAATTATTTGAATTTGTTTTTTTAATACTTGGAAAGTTAGTTTTTTGGGTGAGCCGCCATGAATTACAGGTATAATGCTTACAAGATCATTGTTTTTTATCTTAGTAGATTTTCCTTCCATTGCAGAGGAATCAGAACCATTTATTGCAATCAAGATGTTTTCAGTATCCAGATCAGGAGTATTAGCGGGTTTTAATTCTAACAATAAATCAAGTAATTCCTGAATGGAGATATCATATTTATCAATCTGTAATTGTCCTGTTGAAAAAGATTTTTTTGCACCGCCAACAAGTTTTACAGTAATCATACTGTCTAATTCTAAATTTGGAAAATTAATATCTTATTTATTATTCAGTTTTCTCTTCTGTAGTTTCATTCGTTTCTTTTACAGGAGTTGTTTCTGGAACGGTTTCAGATGGAGTTTCTTCAGAAGCAGGGGCAGATTCAGGAGTTTCTGGTTGAACCTGTGCCTCTATGGGTTCCTCAGATTGTGAGGATGCAATTTGTGTTTGTTTGGCTTTTTCTTCACGAATCTCTTTTTTGATAAATTTAGTGATATATCCTGCTATTTTGTTTTTTAGGCCTTTAGAACGTACGATAGAAACTTCATCTAAAATTTTTTTATTATCAGCAAAATCTTCGCCAAACCTAGATTTGTGTTTGTCTAGAACCTCATATGAAATACGTTTTATTCTATCCACTCTTGGTCTGATGAATGAGGGTGTTTTATACCTATATTCCAAGGAATGATTTTGAGTTGTTTTCTAATAAGGATGTCATTTCATCAAACGTTTTTCTTAGAATTTTTGAAGCACAAAAAATTACGCTAGGAATAAAGCTAATTTGTCCAGATTTCATTTCAAAACACCTAGAAAATCTTACAGGACCATCAGTTTCAACAAGAATTTTCGATTCATCTGTTTTAGACAGTAATGTCTGCTTGTCATTTGCATAGACCGTTACAGGTCCGTATGACACAAAAAATCCCATATCCATGGCTTTTTGAAGTTGTTTTTTACTACCGTCAAACCAGTGGAGTAAAGCATGTTCAGTGTCATAGGAAGTCATTATTTGAAAGACATCATCAATGCTTTTTCTTGAATGAATAGAAACTGGCTTGTTGAATTTTTCTGCAAGTGACAATAATGTTTCAAAAACATGAATTTGTCTTTTAGAATCTTCGTCACTGTTGACAAAAGTTGGATCTAGTCCTATTTCTCCTATTCCAGAAAGATTTTGGTAGTTCTCTTCTATCATATTTGTCATTTGTTCAAGTTCGTTGTGTACACATTCAGGATGAATTCCGATGAAGGGTAAAACTAGATTGCTTTTTTTTGCCAGTTTTAAAGTTTGTAAAGAATTTTCATTATCCATTGAGACACAACATGCTTTAATTTTCAGATGTTCCATTTCCTTTAGGATAAACTGCATATCAGAAGAATATGCAGGATCAGACAAGTGTATGTGAGAATCAAAATACCACGTCATTTCTTTATCAATTCTTAAAATAGTCTGTATAAATCGATTCCTTAGTGATATTTTTTCATTCGTTAGCTTTTTTCGGAAAAAACTGAAATAAAATTCATGAAATCATCAGAGCTAGGACTATCTGCCATGTATAGAATTTTGAAAAAGGCAGGAGCCGAGAGGGTTAGTGACGAATCAGCAAATGAATTAAGAAGGATAATTGAAGAACTTGCAGACAGTATTGCAAAGAGTGCAGTTGATATGACTTCTCATGCAGGAAGAAAAACTGTAAAAGCCGAAGATGTTAAATTGGCTTCAAAGCCGTTTAACAAGTTCTAATCTGAAGAGTTTAATTATTCATTTTGTTGTTTTGAGAATGGTACTCTGGCAGAACGGTTATGCGTGGGCCTGCAAAGCCTATACAAGGGGGTTCGACTCCCTCGGGTACCTTATTCTACTATGACTTGTCCTTTCATCCAAGGATGTAACGTACAATGGTAATCATAGATTCCTGTTTCATCAAAAGTAAGAGTGTAGGATTCAAATGGATCTAAATGTCCACTGTCAAAAAGTTCAGTAGGTGCACCATAAAAACCAGAAGTAACACTGTGAAAGGCTGAATCTTCATTAACCCAAGTAACTTGATTTCCTGAATCAACAACAATCATAGATGGCATGTAACATCTATCAATCTCTTCACATCCAGGACGAGAAACTTTTGTAGGCATTATTACGTCCCCTGTAACAGTCGACTCCGTTTCTTTAGTGTCATCACTTGTAATATTTGGTAACGATACTCCAATAATTACAAGAATTATTATTCCAATTACTCCAATAGCAGCTATTTTTTTTAGCAATCACATCACATCCATAATAGAGTTATTACATAATATCTGGCTGAATTACCAAATATTTTGATTACCAAATATAATAATATTTTGATAGTAATCGTAGTTGAATTAACTAATTTGATTGTATAATTTAGATAGAAGTAGCATATTTAAATAAAGAATAATCCCTCCAGAATATGCGACCTATTTTAGATGAGCTCAACTCATGATTTGTTCAACAAAAATCTAAAGGCTTTTAGCGAACTTTAGATTCCTGCCTAGACTCACCTAAAAATGGTTTATCGATTCTGAAGAAAATTATTCTTTAATTGTCATCCTCCTTTGGCAGGTTTGCATCCCATCCTTTTTTGATTGAAGTGATGACCGAATCAATTACCGCCCAATCCTCATTGGTTTGTATATCCCATTCAAAATCACGATTATTAGTTTTTATAATAATAGGAAAAGAGGCATTCATATCAAGTGTAAAAGATGATTCAGTAGTTTGATTATTTTCTGAACTGGAAGTATTAGATCCAATAGAAGTGTCATCAAGGGACTCTAAAGAATTTCGACCAATATTTGCCTCTATGGATGATGATACACGTTACTGGCTGGCTTCAGATATTGCCAGTACTAAATTTCAGCACAATGCAGACAATCTATTATTAATGACCAAGCTTCAAGTTGGAAAGAATCCTAAAAATTTCATTACTGATGGATTACCAGCATATATGAAATCAAGTAAGAAAGTTTTTGGAAAAAAGACAAACCACGTGAGACACATTCACCTAAAGGGGGATATGAACAACAACAAGATGGAAAGGCTGAACGGTGAAATCAGGGACAGGGAAAAGGTATTCAGAGGCTTGAAAAGAATGGACACCGCAGTCATTGAGGGCATGAGAGTCTACTATAATTTCACAAAAAAGCATGGAGCCTTGAAAGGCAGGACTCCGGCACAGGCCTCAATGATTGAGGTTGATGGTCCTAACAAGTGGAGGACAGTAATTCAAAACGCCTCGCTTCCGAGGGAAAATTTGGAATAAGATCCATGAACCGAAGATTACACAGAACCTCGTAAAACGCAGAGAATGGGATTTGAACCCGCGGGTCCTTGCGAAACATTTGATCATAAGTCAAACGCCCTACCAAACTAGGCGATCTCTGCCCAAAAATCATCTAATTATTAATAATAAAAATGGTACTAGGTTGTCTCGCAAGTTTTGACCTATACCTAGTCCACTGAATGAAAAAGAAACAAGGAGGTAAAAACCATACCTTAATTTAATTTTCAAATATACTTTTACAAGATACTAATTTAAGAATTTGGATCATATAAATAGACACATAAAATAATTTGTTTATATATACTCTAAACCCGTATAGTTTTGTCATATAATTGAGCCCAAAAAGTCTTTTAAAAGAAAATATATTCTTTAGAAATGTCTACCTTGAAAATTGATTTCAGCTCATTACCTGTTCAATGAATAATTCCTTGTTGTTTTGAATACATAGAAAAATCATTTCATATCAATAATACAAGTTTATAGATTCTAAAGAATAAAAACTATTTAGAATCACCACTTTCCATCAATCTTATATCTTTAATTATACCCCCCAGTCATCGTACAACTCTTCGAATTCTTTCATCTTATGTTTATCTTTGGAAAATTCTTTCATTTTACCTCTAGGGAAATTCTGTAAGAGTTCTTGAAAGTCTTTGACTTTATTCTCTACATCGCTAGCAATTTTTGTAGTTAATGTTTGTATTTGATTTTGTTGCAAAATTTTATTTGCTTCATCAATCGTAACACCTTTCTTCATAGCTTTGTATGCGTCTTTACCATCTTGAACAATTCCATCAAGCTTTCTAACTTTGATTGCCATTGGAAATTGATTATTGTAAATCCATTTCATAAACAAATCCAAATTCAACGGATCATTGACCCATTCTTTCAAAGCTTTTTTCTTGAACAACTCTTCAAAATGGGAATATCTCCTTAACCATAAATCATCATCAGGAAATTTCTCTTTATACTTGAGAGTAACTTCATATGATTTTATCATATTATTCACTTTGGTCTTACTAATGCTTATTGCATGTGCTACATCGTCTTGGTCAAAATCATGTTTTCTGATTAGATCATAAACATGAGCACTTTGATTTAATGCAGCCCAGTCTTTCTTTCCACTTACGTGAATACGTGCAAGAAAAACAGCTAATGATTTATCCGTAACAGATTTGGGAATTACTATACATTGAACTGAATCAATCATATCTAAAGAAATTTCTTTTTCTTTTCCTGATTTAATCTCCTGAGCAATTTTTCTTAAACAAACAATTCTTCGATTTCCTTCTACTGCCTTAAATTTTCCATTTTCTAAATCTTGAACAAAAGGTTTTTCTGATAATCCTCCTGAGAATCTTATTTCATGAAATTAGACTTTTGGTATCACCTTCATCAGAAATCCATTTTTCAATTTCTTGATCAGACAATGTTCTATCGAGATGTTTGAATCGAACATTCTTTGGATCTAACAGAATTTCTGATAGAGGAATATGCTGTAGTTCTACTAAGATAGTGTTGTCCTTACTAATCTGAATTTGGATTTTCATTGGAGTGATTTGTTGTGTCTTTTTCATTTTTAACATAATACATTATATTTATTAGTAAAATATTTTTGATACTACATGATACTATACAATAATGTATATAATTTTTAGATGATTATTAGATTTTTACCATAATTAATCACGAACCTAGTAATATCACAAAAACTGCTGAAGTTACCAAATGTTTTACTTACCTTGCATTTCCATTATATCATGTAAATTATAATATTGGCCATATTCTCTATCTCCTTTTCACCATGGCGATCAAAAATCTATCAGATATTAGATCGCAAGTTGTGTTAGGGTTGTGCTGACATATTCTTTTTTTTCTGTAAATAATAACTGTGACTAAAATAATAACTATAATTACAAAAATTAAACCTGGTAAAATAAATGGAACCAATTCTATGATCGATATTCCATCTATTGAAACATGTGGTGTATTATCTAAACATTTTGAAACATCTTGATCAGAATCACAAACTACACCTACATCTAATTGGGCAAATACATTTTCTACAGTTAAAAAAACTATGATCAAAAGAGTAAAGAGAAGCATATGTATTTTCATATATGTAATGAAAATAAAAAAAAGTTAGAGTACACAATTGTTTTTACATTTCTTAAAGTCATTACAAATTATAGTAATAAAAATTATAATACGATGGCGATCACAAAAACTATCTCTACATACATCATAATCATTAGGTTCTGTGAAGTTATCGTGTGTTAGCATGAAATGCGGATCTTCTAAAGATTGAAAAATCTGCCTGAAATTTACAAGTTCTAAAACAAAGATTCCTAAAATAATGATTATTGATATTGACTAAGTGAGGTATTTTGAATCAAGGTCTTCCATTTGTTATCTCCATCAACCAAAATACCTGCTTTTTCTGCTGGAGTTTTCTTGTCAATTCCACCATGTTTTTTTGAGAAATTGTAAAATGCTTGGAATCCATTAAAAAGAGGACTATTCATCTTTTTTATTCCTCTATATGCAACTTCACGATCTCTGATAGTCCCATTCAATCTTTCCATGCGATTATTGTTTTTATCGCCTTTCATGTGAATGTGGCGTATATGTTCCGTGTCTTTCCATAATGGATTCTTGGCTTTGTAATTATCTTTCCAAGCCTTGTGAAAGTTCTTTGCACCATCAGAGATTAATGTAGTTGGGATTTTATCTGCAATCATTATGGCTTCTCTAAACATTGGCTCGACATTTTCCGTGCCTTTAGTATTGGCTACAAATTGGGTAATCATAAATCTAGTTTCATGGTCAAGCATGGAATACTGTAGTTTTTGAACACCGCTAATTTTCATAAAGATTTCATCTGTTCTCCATGTTTCAGATACTCTTGGCACGATTCCTTTTACATAATCTGTAACCATTTGAGAATATTTGTCAATCCAATCATAAACTGCTCTATAAGACACTTTGATTTCTTCCTGCTCAAAGCAATCTGCAATATCCCTGATACTCATACCTGAAAAATACATTTGTAAAGCTCTAGTGATTAAGACAGGATCATAACGCATTTTCTCAAATCCAAGGTTCAAGACAAATCTCTTTTTACAGTCTTGGCATTTGTATTGCTGGACATCACCTTTCTTGTTTTTTCTAATTCCATCCTTTTTCAGTCTGCCAGAGTCACAGAATTTACATAGATTGAAATTCGACCTATCCATCATTCTAAACTCTTGAGTCTTGCATTGATTTTTCCTGATTAGCTCCAAGACTATCTTGATGTGCTTGCAGTCTGATTTTCTTTTGATGTGATCTGGACAATCACAAATTAACCCACCATCTGTCTTTGATACGATATAGTGAATTTGTGGCATGCTTTGTGATCTCACGCTAAATTTTTCTGGGCTAAACTGTACTGCGCAGTTTGGCAGTTCCATCATTTGTTTGGCTCTTTAAGTTCTGGAGTTCATACATACTGCACCTCGAAAATTAATATAGAATCAAATGAATCAAAAGATGAGGGCTCAGAGGTCATCTCACTCATCATAGAGTCAGAAGTCGTAGGTCTCATCATTGCCCTCATTTCTCTTTGATTCATAATATAGGTAAACTAATTGCATATATAAATATTGGTAAATATATAGGTAAATCTGTAATATAGGTAAATTAATATATGTTTAAATTAATTTACCTATATGGGAAGATTAGAGGGAACAGAAACAGTATGCACACCTGCAACATCAAAGAGCAAGTCACTGAGAACCACAATACCAGTTTTTGTAGTTCAGCAAATCGGGTTAGAGGATGGAGATCATCTCAACTGGCAATTAGATAAGGATGGTAAAACTTGGTTAGCCAAGATAACTAAGAAAGAGTGATTAATACAATGAAAAAAACGACAAAATACAAAATGAATGAGGGGGGGGGAAGAATACTTCCAAACAAACTGTATCTAACACCATCTTCACAGGTGATTGTCTAGACTGTCTTAAGAGAATACCAAACAATTCAATTCAATTAATTGTAACATCACCACCATACAATCTGGGCAAAGAATATGAAAAGAAACAAGGATTGAATGAATACATCAAAAACCAAAAACTAGTAATACGGGAATGTGTCAGGAAATTAAAAATTACTGGTTCGATCTGCTGGCAGGTAGGTAATTTTGTAGAAAATGGAATGATCACACCATTGGACATGGTATTGTATCCTATTTTTACTGACATGAATTTATTTCTAAGAAATAGGATAATTTGGCATTTTGGACATGGATTACATTGCTCAAAGCGTCTTTCTGGCAGATATGAAACAATATTATGGTTTACAAAATCTGATAATTACACATTCAATCTTGATCCAATACGCATTCCACAAAAGTATCCATCCAAACATTATTTTTCAGGTAAGAAAAAAGGGGAACTAAGTTGCAATCCACTTGGAAAAAATCCATCTGATGTCTGGGAAATCCCAAATGTAAAACACAACCATGTTGAAAAAACTTCACATCCTGCACAATTCCCTGTTGAACTGGTTGAGAGGCTCGTCTTGGCACTTACTGATAAAGGAGACATGGTATATGATCCATACATTGGCTCTGGTACTACCGCAATCGCATCTCTGAAACATGGTAGAAATTGTTTGGGTTCTGAGAAAGAGCAAAAGTATGTTACTATATTGTGCAGCAGATTGAGGCTTCTTGCCACAAACAAACTACGAACGAGACCTATGAACAGGCCAATATACGGAATGCAAACATGAAAATAAAAAAGACGTATTCTCATTTGGGTGGGAGTGAAATATTAGCTGCTAGATTTTCTGAAATTAACAGTGAGATAAATGACATAATTTCAGATGTATCTCCATTTAAGACAAAAATCTCAAAAGAAAAAAACAGAAAAGGAAAACAACTGTATAATCCAAGAGAGTTAAACGATAGCTTTCAAGCGAATTTTTCCAGTAGGCGATTCCGAGAAATACGTCTCAACTATACCATACCTATATCAAAAAACAAGGAAATATCATCATATAAGCAAATTGATTACAACAAGGACAAAGTTAACGTAGAGGTTCAATTTGGCAAATATGCTTTCATGTTTTATGATATGTCAAAATTTCAACATTTTTACAATGCTGGAAAAATAGATGTTGGTGTGGAAATTGTTCCAACATACAGCATGATGAGGGAGATGTCAAGTGGCGTGTCTTATGGTGAACAGTTAGAATATGACATTGAACGTCTGAATAGATCTGTTCCGTCAGTTCCTGTCAAAATTATAATGATTGAACCGTAATGTGATGCATGATGTCTTGTGATGGATTTTGTAGCAAATATAAGAAATCAAGACGGCAGTACGACACAGCGAATTCTAAATATTGTCCAAGTTGTGATGTTTTTTTGGAATGGAGTGGGAATCATAAATGTCCCTGTTGTGAGACATATCTAAAACACAAGCCCCGACATTCCAAAAATAGGCATAAACATGAAATCAAGTTTAGTGAGAAATATTCCAAAAGAATTTAAAATTTCCAAAAACCCAGATAGTCAGGTATCATAATCTTCATTCAATTCAGAGAAGATCCGCATTTCATGCTAACACACGATAACTTCACAGAACCATCATTAGCAACACTTTAAAACAAAATCGCCAATAAAGTATAATTTTGATATCATGGTATAGAATACAAAAAATAATAGAAAATTCAAAGCCTCATCTAATATCATACATTGCAAATAGAGATGGTTTTGACATTCCTGGAGTGTATTTAATTAGTGATCCAAAAGGGATTTTACAATATATCGGCCAAACAAACTCATTGAAAAAAAGATGTGAGGAACATATGCTAAATATTGGTACAGGCAATCTATGCAGCAAAGTAAAGAGACGATCTAGTCTATCACAAAAAATAGAATGGTATCGTGTAAAATATATCAAGATAGACAATTACAGGGAAAGATGCTTTACTGAATGTATGTTATTAGGAACTTACAAGCCACCACTGAACTTTACAAGATAAGATATCAGATGTACTTTCATCACAATTATTACACATGTCAAAAGTACCATACCATAGGATATTATCATCATGGCATACAATGGTGTAGTACATGTCAGCATGTTACAGCCTATCTCCTGCAATTTAGCTTGTGATGTACTGACTAGCACACTAATTCCAATACAAACGACCTTGCATTATCTACAAACCCCAAATGTGTGTAAAATTGATGTGCGGCAGTTCTTGCATACCCGGACTCTAGCCTCATTCTATGGCATTTTTTCTCATGTGCCATATTGACACATTCAGACATGAGCTTGTTTCCTATCCCATGCCTTTGATATTTTGGTAAGACAATCAGCTCTGGGATATACATCTCCGGTGTAAGACGATTAAGCCTTGGTAAAAACATCATACTTGTCATGCCGACTATGTCATTGCCAATTTTAGCTACAAGAATTTCCTTGTCCGTATCCGCAACGTACTGTTTTACCATATCAGCAAAGCCGTGGGCATCTGAATCGTTTTGTGGATGTAATCGTCCTAGATCATACAGTAGTTCCAAAATGTAATCAATATCATCATACGTAGCTTTACGGATTGTTGTATCTGCCAACATGCTTACTGGATATTTTCAGGATTTAAAAGTTAATTTTGGACTTCTTGTTTTGACAGAGTGAAGTTCCGGGCCAAATAAAGCAATACAATCCCATGCATTAAAAAAACTGTCCATGTGCAAGGCACCTGAATTTTTAGTTGACACCATCATGTTGTCCAAAGCATTGGATCATGCCATCTGGGGGTGGTAACTTTTTTTCCTTTTTGTAATAGATTAATATGGCAATATGGGAAATTCAACGGGTCGCTAAGAGCAATGCCTAGCTGAGGAAAATTATTTTGCAGATAGTTAGACAAAAGAAATAATGTCTAATCCCATCCGCCTGCCCTGATGTAATATGTTGTAAGGCTACTTGTATTTATTTGGAATAAAAATGAAAAATAATTGTAGAAACTAGCCTCTAATCCACATCATATTATTTTCTTTGAGAAACATGGTCCTAGAGCCATCTCCGGTTGGATACTCATAGGTGAAACTATCACCAACTTGGCTTTGAATCATATCACTGTCAAATATTTTGGTAGCTTTGCCAATTTCATGTAAAACTAAACTGTCAAATGATGAATGGTACCGTGTCATAACATTTGTAGCGGGGTCTTTATCCCTGACTATCTTATCAGGTGTGACCTTTTTCCAAGTTCCATAATCGTTATGTTCCCAAATATTACCAAACTGATCTTCATACACAGCATGTCTTCTATCCATTTGTGTTAATTCCAGAACTGTGTGTCTTTCTTGGGCTGATGTTTTCTCCATCAGCGTGTGGGTTTTAGGAGAAAGCAGTGATTCTCCAGTAAATTCTACACCTTCATTGATAAATGTAGTGGTAGAATATCTGTCAAAATCTGATGCTTTAATGGCAACAACATCCCATTTGAGAGGTGCCATCATTGTAAAGTCAAATGATATGGTATGACAGCGCTCATCCATGCTTCTATCACTGGAGGTACACTTTGACGGAATTATGGATGCGCTAGATTTTTTTTCATTAATTAATGGTTCTTTTTGTTCATGAATTACATCTGTAATATCATAGTTATTTGGATTGGTATAGTTTCTTGAGAGTAATACGTGGATTCCAGTCTCAGCATAATGTGATTGCCCAATCTCTGGAATACCTAATTGTAAAGTAACAGATCTGAGGCTTGTATCAGCATACACTTTTAATTCAACATGGTTGGTTTCACCAATAATACTGCTAGTTTTGTCAAAGTCTGTGTGCCAGTTATCAGTAATGTCTAAAGTTAGCCCGTTAAATGAGAATCCATCCTCTACAATTTGGGCATGTGTATAAAAAGACTTGCCAAAGGTTGGTTTTTTCTCCCAATCATTGCTGTCTCCACCGCCCATTTTTTTATCATTATTTTCTAAAGATGGTGGGTACTGGTCTGGTGCAGATGTTTCTCTTTGTTCTGATGCAGATGTTTCTCTAGGTCCAACAAAGGAGGCTTTGCCAGCCGATGATTCGGATGCAGATGTTTCTCTTTGTTCTGATGCAGATGTTTCTCTTTGTTCTGATGCAGATGTTTCTCTAGGTCCAACAAAGGAGGCTTTGCCAGCCGATGATTCTGGTGCAGATGTTTCTCTTTGTTCTGATGCAGATGTTTCTCTTTGTTCTGATGCAGATGTTTCTCTTTGTTCTGATGCAGATGTTTCTCTTTGTTCTGATGCAGATGTTTCTCTTTGTTCTGATGCAGATGTTTCTCTTTGTTCTGATGCAGATGTTTCTCTTTGTTCTGATGCAGATGTTTCTCTTTGTTCTGATGCAGATGTTTCTCTTTGTTCTGATGCAGATGTTTCTCTTTGTTCTGATGCAGATGTTTCTCTTTGTTCTGATGCAGATGTTTCTCTTTGTTCTGATGCAGATGTTTCTCTTTGTTCTGATGCAGATGTTTCTCTTTGTTCTGATGCAGATGTTTCTCTTGGTCCAACAAAGAGGACTCTGCTAGTCCAAGGTTCTGCTTCAAGTCCAGATTCATCAGTGCAAGTATAAGATAGAATATATGAAGAGTATTCAAGTATGGGATATTCAATGGCATCTATATATTCGCCGGTAAAGCGATCCAGTATGGTATAGCTAAGTTCCGGATTTTCATCATGAAGATCTTCACAATAACTGAGGTCATAAAAATAATTGTGAAACAGTATGGATATGGATGCTATGTTATCCCTGCTGTTTACACTATCATATCCTGGTAATACAATAGTAGGCGGCAATATATCAACTGCCGGGAGAACAACATTTACATGTCTATGTGCAACTCCAACATTTCCGGCTTCATCCATAGCATGATATTCAATGAGGATACGTTTGCCTATCACATCCGCAAATGTACGCTGCCATAATGAGAAAACCTCAGAACCATCATCAGCTGTAGCTCCTAATTCAGTATATCCTGCTCCCAATTCAATAATCTGCGGGTCATCTCCCAGTAGTGTAATTGTTGGTGGCCTAGTATCCAATGTAACTGTGACAGATACGGATGCGCCATCGTTAGATACGGTGATCATATTATCACCTTCTGCAAGTAAGGCATCAATACTCCACTCGCCTTGCGAGTCTGCAGTAACTATTTGGCTGTTAGTTTGGGCAGTGACTGCCTCTCCGAGGGCATTTATTAGCGTTATGAAGATCATCACATCCACTTGGCTGTTAGTTTGGGCAGTACCGGATATTGTAATTTGGTGGTTTGAAGTAAGATGACCATCAGATGGTGACGTGATAGATAATTCATTACTGGTTTGGGCATGTACGGTCATTGTCGACATTCCAGACACTGAAAAAAGTAATGCCACAATGCAATATGTTTTGTAATTAATATTCACATATTTACTAGATTCCCACGGATATAAAAATATATCATATATAGTGGTTCTGTGTAATCTTCGGTTGATGGGGTTAACAAGTGGAAAACCATAATCCAAAACGCCTCACTCAGTACGGCTGCTGAGTAATTTTTTTGAGAAAATCGGCACCCGAAGATTACACAGAACCAAGAATAATGGTAACTGGGCCAGAATGAATATTTTTAGTGAATTGGCCCAGTAAACCCAACATAAAAAAAATCAAAAACTGATAGTGCTAATAATGACATTGTTACGATGTGAATATTTTTTATTATCTCACCTTTGATTTCTGAGCCAGTTCAGAAATCCATGCCTGATCCCTGAAAACACCCTAACTTGACAAAGCAGTAAAAACTCCCACTAACTTAACAAAGCAGCGCATAGTAAGCCTATTAAATCATTTATGCTAGTCATCATTACATCATATTATTTATAAATAATAAGATTATAAATGTGCATAACAACAGAAATACAATGAAAGACAAATCTTTAATAAAAATATTTGTAATAATTTTTGCATTTTTCTTGTTCACACCTATGACAGCATACGGTTTAGGATATCATAACTTGCCTGATAGATACAATGTAGAGCTGGCACCAGGACAATCAAAAGAGTTTAGTTTTAACGTTGTAGATGCCAGACCAGGCTCTACATTAACAGTAGAGGTTACAGGGCCAGGTTCTGAATATTATGAATATGAATCAAAACACATAGCACAGGAAGGCGTAAACAAAATACCAATCAGAGTGACACTTCCTGCAGATTATGATGGATTTAAAACACAGAAACAATGGATTACAGTCACGTTACTATCAGATGACACATCAGGTACCATAATACTCAATGAAGCGGTAAAGGCAAAATCTACAATAACCGCAATAGGGAAATTTGCAGATGAGGACAAACAAGACATTCAACCAAAAACACCAGAGTCCGCAACAGAAGAAGAACCGGTGATGGAAGAAGAACCTACAATAATAGAGTCTTCCAAAAACGTTACAGAGTCTACAACATCGGAACTAATAGACCCGCAAGAATCAAAAGAAACAACTGACAATTCTAAAACTGTTGCAGGCTTGACTATTACAAATGACATGCCAGTTGAGCCAACAAGAGTTTGCGGTCCTGGTACAGAACTGATTAATGGTTTTTGCAAAGTAATTGAAGTTGATGCAGAGCCAACTAATGGCGGTAGTTGTTTGATTGCAACTGCGGCATACGGAACAGAGCTTGCACCGCAAGTACAGCACTTGCGCCAGATACGGGACAATACGCTATTATCTACAACATCAGGGGTCTCTTTTATGAGCGGGTTTAACACAGTATACTATACATTTGCACCAGCCATAGCTGACTGGCAAAGAGAAAACATACTATTCAAGGAATTTGTAAAAATAACAATAACTCCGGGAATACATATTCTAAACATAATGAATATGGCAGAGCCTACAAATGAATCAGTGATATTCTTTGGAGTATCAACTATAGGGCTGCTGGTAGGGGTGTATGTTATATCTCCGGCATTTATAGTCTACAAGATACGAAAAAAATATCATCCATAACGATGAGACTACCAGACCAAAGACTTTGTCATGCGTGACATAACCATACAGGCAAACGCGATTGCGGCTTTGTCTCACTACCGTACACGCACACACGTACTATCCTACTATTGATTCTACCCAGCCGCGTTCCATCAATGGCTGTACCGAGCGGTCAAAGAGGCAGGCAAGATCATCTCTCAGGTTCTTGACCATCGTAAAGCCAGGCTTGCATTCCATGTCGCCTTTGGATACGTCGCTGCTACTATCGGACTGGGACTGGGATGTGGACTTTGGCGTATCTGACATGTCATCGTCATCATCATCGTCATATGTCTTCTCGCCAACGCACTGCTTTATGGCAATGCTTTCGTTTCTAATGTTGCTGTCCCGTCCCGCTATGTCCACCAGCAGTATGCCAAGGTATGTCTCGGAAGGCCCTATGTGGGATGTGAATACCTTGCTGCCGGGTATGCTTTCATCGGATAAACTGGCCTCGGCCAGGCCGCCAATGGAGGTTCTGACGGATACCGACAGCGTAGACGAGTCATCACCGGTTATTATTCTGACTAGGCCCGTCTCACAGTTCCATGAAACGCCGTAAAGTTCAATGTCGGACAGGGGTTCTCCTCCTCCGCCTGTACTGACGCCGGTACGGCCGCCGCCACCACCACCGCCACCGCCGCTTCTGCCGCTCTTTTCGGGCTTTCTTTCAGGTTCAGGTTCTGGTTCCTCCGTATCATCCACAATGGTAACTGTTGTATCAATGTCACCTGACTGTGCAATGTTGTTTGTGACCGACATTGCCTCAAAGCTGGCAAGCGAGTTTGGCTGCGGAAGCAAGGTAAACGGCTCGGACAGCGCGTACTGGTGTACGTTCGCGCCATCAAAACCCAGGACAAACATGCTGGTACCGTCACCGGAGAAGGCCAGGCCTGCCGGGGATGAGTCCTGTGATTCCACGGAGAAGGAGCTGTCAATGGTGGCAGTAGATACGTCAAAGGCGGTGGTTAATGCGTATTCGTGAACCGAGTCACTGCTGGAACCCACTACAAACATCTTTGTTCCGTCAGCAGAGAAGGCCAGGCCCCGCGGGGATGAGTCCTGTGATTCCACGGAGAAGGAGCTGTCAATGGTGGCAGACGATACGTCAAAGGCGGAGGTTAATGCGTATTCGTGAACCGAGGCACTGCTGGAACCCACGACAAACATCTTTGTTCCGTCAGCAGAGAAGGCCAGGCCCCGCGGGGATGAGTCCTGTGATTCCACGGAGAAGGAGCTGTCAATGGTGGCAGTAGATACGTCAAAGGCGGTGGTTAATGCGTATTCGTGAACCGAGTCACTGCTGGAACCCACGACAAACATCTTTGTTCCGTCAGCAGAGAAGGCCAGGCCCCGCGGGGATGATTCCTGTGAGTCTACCAGGAAACGGTCGACATGGGAGACATCCGATGTGCCGGTGACATTGGACACGTCAAATGGGGCGGCCAATGTGTACTCGTATACGGCATTGAAGTTATTGCCCGTGACGAACATCCTTGTTCCGTCAGCAGAGAAGGCCAGGCCGTTTGGTGTTGGGTCTTGTGAACGTACCGAGAAGGAGCCGTCAGGGAAGGCAGAAGCGGCAGGAATGTCATCTATGCTGCCCGTGGTTCTGGTGTATGCCAGGAGGATGACATCGTCATGATCAAGCGTATCATTGAGGGTAAGGGTGACCGTGTCTGCGGCGGCCGTGATTCCAGTTACGGTTGGGTCTGCGGATATGTCGCCGGACAGCACAAAGTCTCCGGGTGCCGCACCGTTTATTGTAACGTCTTTGGACAGCACGATATCAATTGCCGATGTGCCGGCAGTTGCAACGGAGGACACGGTCAGCGTTGGCGGAACGGTGTCATCCGGCAGCGGGGTGGTGTCATCCGGCAGCGGGGTGGTGTCAGTAAAGGTCTGGCTCGCTGCAGGGTTTAATGCGCTGTCAACCACGGTGCCAGGTGGAGCGGTATAGGTTATAGCTGGGGCATCGGATGCCGTGATGCCGGAGACGGTAAGGGTTATGGTGTTGTCCGTACCGGCGGGATTGGTGTTTGCCGTCACTTGCCCGACGGAGAGGGTGAATCCCTGGCCGTCTGTGGTTGTGACGTCTATGTTCTCGCTGTACGTCAGGGTTATGCTGGTAGCCGAGGTCACGGCAGCTGCGGTAATTGTTGGGGCAACGGTATCTGATGAAATGTTGTTTGTAACCAGGGTTGCCGCAAAGCTGGCAAGCGAGTTTGGCTGTGAGAATAGCGTAAACGGCTCGGGCAGTGTGTACTGGTATACGGCACTGTTGTCAATGCCTGCGACAAACATCCTTGTTCCGTCATCAGAGAAGGCCAGTCCTCGCGGGGATGACTCTTGTGAGGATACTGAGAAGGAGCTGTCATGGCTGGCAGTCGATATGTCAAAGGGGGTAGTCAGCGCGTACTGGTATATGTCATCACCTACGACAAACATCCTTGTTCCGTCAGCAGAGAAGGCCACGTCCCGCAGGGATGACTCTTGTGAGGATACTGAGAAGGAGATGTCATCATAGGAGGCAGTCAATATGTCAAAGGGGGTGGATAGTGTATACTGGTATATGTCATCACCTACGACAAACATCCCTGTTCCGTCATCAGAGAAGGCCAGGCTTTGTGGGAATGACTCTTGTGATTCCACTGAGAAGGAGCTGTCAAGGGAGGCAGTCGATACGTCAAAGGGGGCGGCTAGTGTATACTGGTATATGTCATGACCTACGACAAACATCCCTGTTCCGTTAGCAGAGAAGGCCAGGCCTAATGATCTTGGGCTTAGTGAAAAGTCGTCAATGGAGGCAGTCGATACGTCAAAGGAGGCAGTCGATACGTCAAAGGGGGTAGTTAGCGCGTACTGGTATACGGCATCGTTACCACTACCCATTACAAACATCCTTGTTCCGTCATCAGAGAAGGCCAGACCGTGTGGGAATGTGTCTTCCAAGGCTACCGAAAAAGAGCTTGCAAGGGACGGAAGAGGAATGTCATCTATGCTGCCCGTGGTTTTGTCGTATGCCAGGAGGATGACATCGTCATGATCAAGCGTATCATTGAGGGTAAGGGTGACCGTGTCTGCGGCGGCCGTGATTCCAGTTACGGTTGGGTCTGTGGATATGTCGCCGGACAGCGCAAAGTCTCCGGGTGCCGCACCGTTTATTGTAACGTCTTTGGACAGCACGATGTCAATTGCCGATGTGCCGGCAGTTGCAACGGAGGACACGGTCAGCGTTGGCGGAACGGTGTCATCCGGCAGCGGGGTGGTGTCATCCGGCAGCGGGGTGGTGTCAGTAAAGGTCTGGCTCGCTGCAGAGTTTGACGCGGTGTCAACCACGGTGCCAGGTGGAGCGGTATAGGTTATAGCTGGGGCATCGGATGCCGTGATGCCGGAGACGGTAAGGGTTATGGTATTGTCCGTACCGGCGGGATTGGTGTTTGCCGTCACTTGTCCGACGGAGAGGGTGAATCCCTGGCCGTCTGTGGTTGTGACGTCTATGTTCTCGCTGTACGTCAGGAGTATCTCGGTAGCCGAGGTCACGGCAGCCGCGGTGATTGCTGGGGCAACGGTATCATCCGGTGGGGGATCAGTGCCATCCGGTGGTGATGGCGATGCAATGTTGTTTGTAACTGGAATTGCCTCAAAGCTGGCAAGCGAGTTTGGCTGCGGAAGCAAGGTAAACGGCTCGGACAGCGCGTACTGGTGTACGTTCGCGCCATCAAAACCCAGGACAAACATGCCGGTACCGTCACCGGAGAAGGCCAGGCCTGCCGGGGATGAGTCCTGTGATTCCACGGAGAAGGAGCTGCCAAAGGAGGCAGTAGATACGTCAAAGGGGGTAGTCAGCGCGTACTCGTATACGGCTGCATTGTCATTGCCTGTGACGAACATCTTTGTTCCGTTGGCAGAGAAGGCCAGGCCCCGCGGGGATGAGTCCTGTGATTCCACGGAGAAGGAGCTGTCAATGGTGGCAGACGATACGTCAAAGGCGGTGGTTAATGCGTATTCGTGAACTGAGGCACTGCTGGAACCCACGACAAACATCTTTGTTCCGTTGGCAGAGAAGGCCAGGCCCCGCGGGGATGTGTCCTGTGATTCCACGGAGAAGGAGGTGACAATGGTGGCAGTAGATACGTCAAAGGCGGTGGTTAATGCGTATTCGTGAACCGAGTCACTGCTGGAACCCACTACAAACATCTTTGTTCCGTCAGCAGAGAAGGCCACGTCCCGCGGGGATGTGTCCTGTGAGCCTACCAGGAAACGGTCGACATGGGAGACATCCGATGTGCCGGTGACATTGGACACGTCAAATGGGGCGGTTAATGCGTACTGGTATACGGCATTGAAGTTATTGCCCGTGACGAACATCCTTGTTCCGTCAGCAGAGAAGGCCAGGCCGTTTGGTGTTGGGTCTTGTGAACGTACCGAGAAGGAGCCGTCAGGGAAGGCAGAAGCGGCAGGAATGTCATCTATGCTGCCCGTGGTTCTGGTGTATGCCAGGAGGATGACATCGTCATGATCAAGCGTGCCGTCAAGGGTAAGGGTGACCGTGTCTGCGGCGGCGGCAACTGCAGTTACGGTTGGGTCTGCGGATATGTCGCCGGACAGCGCAAAGTCTCCGGGTGCCGCACCGTTTATTGTGACGTCTTCGGACAGCACGATATCAATTGCCGATGTGCCGGCAGTTGCAATGGAGGACACGGTCAGCGTTGGCGGAACGGTGTCATCCGGCAGCGGGGTGGTGTCATCTGGCAGCGGGGTGGTGTCAGTAAAGGTCTGGTTTGCTGCAGGGTTTAATGCGCTGTCAACCACGGTGCCAGGTGGAGCGGTATAGGTTATAGCTGGAGCATCGGATGCCGTGATGCCGGAGACGGTAAGGGTTATGGTGTTGCCCGTACCGGCGGGATTGGTGTTTGCCGTCACTTGTCCGACGGAGAGGGTGAATCCCTGGCCGTCCGTGGTTGTGACGTCTATGTCCTCGCTGTACGTCAGGGTTATGCTGGTAGTCGAGGTCACGGCAGCTGCGGTAATTGCTGGGGCAACGGTGTCATCCGGCAGCGGGGTGGTGTCAGTAAAGGTCTGGCTCGCTGCAGGGTTTAATGCGCTGTCAACCACGGTGCCAGGTGGAGCGGTATAGGTTATAGCTGGAGCATCGGATGCCGTGATGCCGGAGACGGTAAGGGTTATGGTATTGTCCGTACCGGCGGGATTGGTGTTTGCCGTCACTTGTCCGTCAGAGAGGGTGAATCCTTGGCCGTCTGTGGTTGTGACGTCTATGTCCTCGCTGTACGTCAGGGTTATCTCGGTAAGGGAGGTCACGGCAGCCGCGATGATTTCCGGTGGAACGGTATCATCTATTGGGGGATCAATGTCATCCGGTGGTGGCGATCCAATGTTGTTTGTGACCAGGGTTGCCTCAAAGCTGGCAAGCGAGTTTGGCTGTTGGAATAGCGTAAATGGTTCAGATAGCGCGTACTGGTGTACGTTCTCGCTGTCACTACCCAAGACAAATATCCTCGTTCCGTCAGCAGAGAAGGCCAGGCCCCGCGGGAATCTGTCTTGTGATGTCACTGAGAAAGAGTCGACAAAGGTGGCAGTGGACACGTCAAAGGGGGCGGTTAGTGCGTACCCGTATACGGCACCGTTGATACTACCCACTACAAACATCCTCGTTCCGTCAGCAGAGAAGGTTAGGCCCTGCGTGGATCTGTCTTGTGATGCCACTGGGAAAGAGTCGACAAAGGTGACATCCGATGTGCCGGCGACATTCGATACGTCAAAGGGGGCGGATAGCGTGTACTCGTTTATGTCATCGCCAGCACCGCCCAAGACAAACATCTTTGTTCCGTCACCAGAGAAGGCCATGTCTAGCGGGAGTATGTCTTGTGATGCCACTGAGAAAGAGTCGACAAAGGCGGCGGTGGACACGTCAAAGGCGGCGGTTAGTGTGTACTCGTTTATGTTATTGTCGAAACTACCCACAACAAACATCTTTGTTCCGTCAGCAGAGAAGGCCACGCCTCGCGGGACTGTGTCTTGTGAACCTACTGAGAAAGAGTCGACAAAGGTAGCAGTGGACACGTCAAAGGCGGCGGTTAGTGTGTACTGGTGTACGGCATCGTTATCGCTATCACTACCAATACTCACTACAAACATCCTTGTTCCGTCATTAGAGAAGGCCATGCCGGTTGGTGCCTGGTCTTGCATACCTACTGGGAAGGAGCTGAGAAGGGGCGGAAGAGGGATGTCATCTATGCTGCCCGTGGTCTTGGTGTATGCCAGGAGGATGACATCATTGCTGTCAAGCGTATCGTCAAGGGCAAGGGCTACCGTGTTGTTTGTAACAGCGGTGATTCCGGTCACGGCCGGGTCTGTGGATATGGTGCTGGACAGCGCAAAGTCTTCCGGTGCCGCACCGTTTATTGTGACGTTTTCGGACAGCACGATGTTAATTGTTGATGTGCTGGCAGTTGCAATGGAGGACACGGTTGGAGGCGCGTCATCGGTTGTGCCGGTAAAGGTCTGGTCTGCTGCCGGGTTTGATTCCGCGTCAACCACGGTGCCAGGTGGAGCGATGTAAGTTATAACTGGAGCATCGGATGTTGTGATGCCAGAGACGGTAAGGGTTATGGTGTCGTCCGTACCGGCGGGATTGGTGTTTGCCGTCACCGTTCCTCCGTCAGAGAGGGTGAATCCTTCGCCGTTTGTGGTTGTGACGTCTATGTCCTCGCTGTACGTCAGGAGTATCTCGGTAGCCGAGGTCACGGCGGCCGCGGTGATTTCCGGTGGAACGGTATCATCTATTGGGGGATCAGTGCCATCCGGTGGTGGCGATGGCGATGCAATGTTGTTTGTAACTGTAGTTGCCGCAAAGCTGGCAAGCGAGTTTGGCTGTGAGAATAGCATAAACGGCTCGGGCAGCGCGTACCGGTATACGGCATTGCTGTCACTGCCTGCGACAAACATCTGCATTCCGTCACCGGAGAAGGTCAGGCCTGCCGGGGATGAGTCATGTGATTCCACAGAGAAGGAGCCGACAAAGTCGGCATCGGATACGTCAAAGGCGGTGTCCAGCGCGTACTCGTTTATGTCATTGCCGTCATCGCCCGTGACAAACATCTGCATTCCGTTGGCAGAGAAGGCCAGGCCGGTCGGGTTTCTGTCCTGTCGGACTACCGGGAAGGAGGTGTCGTCAAAGCTGGCAGACGATACGTCAAAGGGGGCGGTTAATGCGTACTGGTATACGGCACTGTTGCCAATGCCTGCGACAAACATCCTGGTTCCGTCAGCAGAGAAGGCCAGGTCCCGCGGATTTATGTCCTGTGAGGATATCGAGAAGGAGGTGACAAAGGAGACATCCGATGTGCCGGCGACATTGGATATGTCAAATGGGGCGGCTAATGCGTACTGGTGTACGTTACCGCCGCCGGCACTGCCCAGAACAAACATCTTTGTTCCGGTGGCAGAGAAGGTCAGGCCCCGCGGATTTATGTCCTGTGAGGACACGGAGAAGGAGGTGACAGAGGTGGCAGTCGATACGTCAAAGTGGGTGGTTAATGCGTACTGGTATACGGCATTGTCAGAGAGATCTACGACAAACATCCTGGTTCCGTCAGTAGAGAAGGCCAGGCCTATTGGGGATGAGTCTTGTAAGTCTATCGGGAAGGAGCCGGCAAGGTGGGCGGCAGGACCGTCACCTATGCTGCCCGTGGTTCTGGTGTATGCCAGGAGGATGACATCATCATGATCAAGCGTGCCGTCAAGGGAAAGGGTGACCGTGTCGGCAGCTGCGGCGGCAACCGTGATGCCGGTCACGACCGGATCTGCGGTTATGTTACCAGACAGCACAAAGTCTCCGGGTGCCGCACCGTTTATTGTAACGTCTTCGGACAGTATGATGTCAATTGCACTTGTCGATGTGCCGGAAGTTGCAATGGAGGACACGGTTGGGGGGGCGTCATCGGTTGTGCCGGCAAAGGTCTGGTCTGCCGCCGGGTTTGATGCGTTGTCTGCCACGGTGCCGTCGGATGCGGTGTAGGTTATATCCGGAGTATCGGATGTGTCGGTAATGCCGGAGATCGTAAGGGTTATGGTGTTGTCCGTACCGGCGGGATCGGTGTTTGCCGTTACCGTTCCTCCGGTGGTGGAAAGGGCGAATCCCATGCCGTTTGTGGTGCTGACATCTATGTCCTCGCTGTACGTCAGGGTTATGCTGGCAGCCGAGGTCACGGCAGCCGCGGTGATTGCTGGCGGAATAGTGTCCGGCGGAATGTTGTTTGTAACTATAGTTGCCGCAAAGCTGGCAAGGGAGGCCGACTGTGAGAACAGCTTGAACGGTTCGGACAGGGCGTACCCGTGTACGGCATCACTCACTACAAACATCCTGGATCCGTCATCGGAGAAGGTTAGGCCCCTGGGTAATGTGCCCTGGGAACCTAGCTGGAAGGAGCCGGCATGGGAGGCAGTCGATATGTCAAATGGGGCGGTTAGTGCGTACTGGTGTACGTTGCCGCCGGTACTGCCCACTACAAACATCCCGTATCCGTCATTGGAGAAGGTTAGGCCTATCGGGAAGTCGTCCTGTGATTCCACCGAAAAAGAGATTAAACTGGAGGAGGCAGCAGAGGCAGTCGATATGTCAAAGGCGGTGTCCAGCGCGTACTGGTGTACGGCATCGTTGTCACTGCCCGTGACAAACAGCCTGGTACCGTCATTGGAGAAGGCCAGGTCCTGTGGCTCTGCGTCTTTTGAGACTATTGGGAGAGAATCAACAAAGGTGGCATCGGATATGTCAAAGGGGGCGGTTAATTCGTACTCGTTTATGTCCTGATCAAAGGAACCTACGACAAACATACTGGTACCGTCGTTGGAGAATGTCAGGCCGTGTGGGGTCAGATCCTCGGAGGCCACCGAGAGGGAGCTGTCAAAGGTGGCAGTGGATACGTCAAAGGGGGCGGTTAGCGCGTATTCGCTTATGGCGCTGTTATGGACACCCGAAACAAACATCCTCATACCGTCATTGGAGAAGGCTATGCCAAACGGCATTATGTCCTGTGATGCCACCGGGAGGGAGCTGTCAAAGGTGGCGAAAGGACCTTCGTCTATGCTGCCCGTGGTTCTGGTGTATGCCAGGAGGATGTCATCGTCATGATCAAGCGTGTCGTCAAGGGAAAGGGTGACCGTGTTGGCAACGGCGGTGATTCCGGTTACGACCGGGTCTGCGGTTATGTTACCAGACAGCACAAAGTCTTCCGGTGCCGCACCGTTTATTGTGACGTTTTTGGACAGCACGATGTCAATTGTTGATATGCCGGCAGTGCCAATGGAGGACACGGTTGGGGGGGCGTCATCGGTTGTGCCGGTAAAGGTCTGGTTTGCTGCAGGGTTTGACGCGGTGTCTGTCACGGTGCCAGGTGGAGCGGTATAGGTTATGGCCGGAGCATCGGATGTGTCGGTAATGTCGGAGACGGTAAGGGTTATGGTGTTGTCCGTACCGGCGGGATCGGTGTTTGCCGACACTTGTCCGTCAGAGAGGGAGAATCCCGTGCCGTTTGTGGTGCTGACGTCTATGTTCTCGCTGTACGTCAGGAGTATCTCGGTAGCCGAGGTCACGGCGGCCGCGGTGATTGCTGGCGGGGTATCATCCGGCAGCGGGGTGGTGCCAGTAAAGGTCTGGTCTGCCGCCTGGTTTGATGCGGTGTCTGCTACGGAGCCAGGTGGAGCGGTATAGGTTATAGCTGGAGCATCGGATGCTGTGATGCCGGAGACGGTAAGGGTTATGGTGTTGCCCGTACCGGCGGGATTGGTGTTTGCCGTCACCGTTCCTCCGTCAGAGAGGGTGAATCCCTGGCCGTCCGTGGTTGCGACGTCTATGTTCTCGCTGTACGTCAGGAGTATCTCGGTAGCCGAGGTCACGGCGGCCGCGGTGATTGCTGGCGGGGTGGTGTCCGGAATGTCGTTTGTAACTGAAATTGCCGCAAAGCTGGCAAGCGAGTCTGGCTGTGGGGATAGCGTAAATGGATCCGATAGCGCGTACTGGTATACGGAATCATTGCCATTACCCACTACAAATATCCTTGTTCCGTCAGCAGAGAAGGCCAGGTCGGTCTGTTCCGAGTCCTGTGAATCTATCGGGAAGGATCTGTCAAAGCGGGCAGTGGATACGTCAAAGGGGGCGGACAGTATGTACTCGTTTATGTCATTACCCACTACAAACATCCTGGTTCCGTCATCGGAGAAGGCCAGGCCAAATGGGAATTTCTCCTGTGAAGACACGGAGAAGGAGGTGACAAAGGAGACATCCGATGTGCCGGTGACATTCGATACGTCAAATGGGGCGGACAGCGCGTACTGGTATACGGCATTGTTGCCATCACCCACAACAAACATCTTTGTTCCGTTGGCAGAAAAGGCCAGGCCCCGCACGGAATTGTCCTGCGAGGATACCGAGAAGGAGTCGGCATGGGAGGCAGTGGATACGTCAAAGGGGGCGGATAGCGCGTACTCGTTTATGTCATTGCCGTCATCACCCGAAACAAACATCTTTGTTCCGTCGTTGGAGAAGGCCAGGCCCCGCGGATCTTCGTCCTGTGATTCCACGGAGAACGACTTGCTACTGTAGCTGGCAGAAGATACGTCAAACGGTTCAGTCAGCGCGTACTGGTATACCCTATCTTTTTGACTGCCTGTGACGAACATCTTTGTTCCGTCGTTGGAGAAGGCCAGGCCTACCGGGGTCCTGTCCTGTGAATCTACTGGGAAGGAGCCGGCAAAGGGCGGAAGAGGAATGTAATCTATGCTGCCCGTGGTTTTGTCGTATGTCAGGCTGATGGCATCGTCATGATCAAGCGTATCGTCAAGGGAAAGGGTGACCGTGTTGGCAATGGCGGCGATTCCGGTCACGGTTGGGTCTGTGGATATGTCGCCGGACAGCGCAAAGTCTCCGGGTGCCGCACCGTTTATTGTGACGTCTTCGGACAGCGTGACGTGAATTGTTGATGTGCCGGCAGTTGCAGCGGAGGACACGGCCAGCGTCGTACCGCCGGTCGTATCGATAAAGGTCTGGTCTGGTGCCGGGTTTGATTCATTGTCCGTCACGGTGCCGTCGGATGCGGTATAGGTCACATCCGGCGTATCGGAGCCGGCGGCGATGCCGGAGACGGTAAGGGTTATGGTGTTGTCCGAACCGGCGGGATCGGAGTTTGCCGTCACTTGCCCGACGGAGAGGGAGAATCCGGTGCCGTCTGTGGCGTTGACGTCTATGTTCTCGTCATACGTAAGGACTATCTCGGTAGCCGAGGTCAGGGAGGATGCAATGATTGTAAACGGTGAAATGTTGTTTTTGACCGGGGTTGCCGCAAAGCTGGCAAGCGAGTTTGGCTGTAGGAATAAAGTAAACGGTTCGGATACCGAGTATTCGTATACGGCATCGTTGTCATCGCCCGTGACAAACATCCTGGTACCGTCACCGGAGAAGGCCAGGCCCGATGGCGCGCCGTCCTGTGATTCCACGGAGAAGGAGTCGGCATGGGAGGCAGTGGATACGTCAAAGGGGGCGGTTAGTGTGTACTCGTGAACCGAGTCACTGCTGGAACCCACTACAAACATCTTGGATCCGTCAGCAGAGAAGGCCACGTCCCGCGGGTCTGAGTCTTGGAGGGATACCGTGAAGGAGATGTTGTCATAGCTGGCAGTGGATACGTCAAAGGGGGCGGATAATGCGTACTGGAGTACGTCACCGCCGTTAAAACCCGTTACAAACATCTTGGATCCGTCGGCAGAGAAGGTCAGGCCCTGCGGGGATGATTCCTGTGATGCCACGGAGAAGGAGGTGACATTGGAGACATCCGATGTGCCGGCGACATTGGATATGTCAAAGGCGGCGGATAATGCGTACTCGTTTATGTCATTGTTTCCGTCACCCAGGACAAACATCTTGGTTCCGTCGTTGGAGAAGGCCACGTCCCGCGGGGCTGGTTCCTGATCTGTCACTGAGAACGCTATGTTGTCATAGCTGGCAGTCGACAAGTCAAAGGGAGCAGTCAACGTGTGCTGGTGTACGGCACCGCCTCCGCTGCCCAAGACAAACATCCTTGTTCCGTCAGCGGATAAGGCCAGGCCCTGCGGGGTCAAGTCCTGCGAGGATACCGGGAAGGAGGTGACAAAGGACGGAGGGACGGGAATGTCATCTATGCTGCCCGTGGTCTTGTCGTATGTCAGGTTAATGACATCATTGCCATCAAGCATATCGTCAAGGGAAAGGGTGACCGTGTCGTTAAGGGCCGTGATTCCAGTTACAGCCGGATCCGTGGATATGGTGCCGGACAGCGCAAAGTCTCCGGGTGCCGCACCGTTTATTGTGACGTTTTTGGACAGCACGATATCAATTGTTGATATGCCGGCAGTGCCAATGGAGGACACGGTCGGAGCTGTACTGTCGGTCGTATCGGTAAATGTCTGGTTCGCTGCCTGGTTTGATGCGCCGTCTGCTACGGTGCCGTCGGATGCGTTGTAAATCACGTTTGGAGCATCGGATGCGTTGGTGATGCCGGAGACGGTAAGGGTTATGGTGTTGCCCGAACCTGCGGGATCGGTGTTTGCCGTCACTTGCCCGTCAGAGAGGGTGAATCCCTGGCCGTCCGTGGTTGTGACGTCTATGTTCTCGCTGTACGTCAGGACTATCTCGGTAAGGGAGGTCACGGCAGCTGCGGTGATTGTTGGCGGGGTCGTATCTGGTGGTGCAATGTTGTTTTTGACCAAGGTTGCCGCAAAGCTGGCAAGCGAGTTTGGCTGTGGGAACAACGTAAATGGATCCGACAGCGCGTACTCGCGTACGGCATCGTTGCCATTGTCTAGAACAAACATCCTGGTACCATCGTTGGAGAAGGCCAGGCCCGATGGCACGCCGTCCTGTGATTTCACGGAGAAGGAGGTGACATGGGAGGCAGTGGATACGTCAAAGGGGGCGGTTAATTCGTACTTGACTACGACATTGATGTGACCCACAACAAACATCCCGTGTCCGTCATCAGAGAAGGCCAGACCCCGCGGGGATGATGCGTGTAATGCCACTGGGAAAGAGTCGACAAAGGTGGCGGTGGATACGTCAAAGGGGGCGGACAGTGTGTACTCGTTTATGTCATTGTCGTCATTGCCCACAACAAACATCTTTGTTCCGTCGTTGGAGAAGGCTATGTCTCGCGGTATTGTATCCTGTGAATCCACTGGGAAAAAGTCGACAAAGGTGGCGGTGGATACGTCAAAGGGGATGGATAGTGTGTACTCGTTTATCTCATCGCCGATATTGCCCACTACAAACATCTTGGTTCCGTCGTTGGAGAAGGCCAGACCCTGCGGGGATGAGTCCTGTGAAGCCGCTGGGAAAAAGTCGACAAAGGTGGCGGTGGATACGTCAAAGGGGATGGATAGTGTGTACTCGTTTATCTCATCGTTATCATCACCCACAACAAACATCTTTGTTCCGTCGTTGGAGAAGGCCAGACCCTGCGGTCTTCCGTCTTGTGAGGACACGGAGAAAGAGTCAACAAAGGACGGAGGAGAAGGAATGTCATTTATGCTGCCCGTGGTTCTGGTGTATGCCAGGTTAATGACATCATCATGAGCAAGCATGCCGTCAAGGAAAAGGGTGACCGTGTCTGCAATGACTGCGATTGCGGTCACGGCCGAGTCTGGGGATATGGTGCCAGACAGCACAAAGTCTTCTGGTGCCGCGGAGTTGTATGCGACGTTCTCGGACAGCACGATGTCAATTATTGACATCGTGGCAGTTGCAATGGAGGACACGGTTGGCGGCGCGTCATCGGTTGTGTGGTCAAAGGTCTGGTCTGCTGCCGGGTTTGATGCGGTGTCTATCACGGTGCCAAGTGATTCGGCATAGGTTATGACCGGAGTATCGGATGTGTTGGTGATGCCGGAGACGGTAAGTGTTATGGTGTTGCCCGAACCTCCGGGATCGGTGTTTGCCGTCACTTGTCCGACGGAGAGGGTGAATCCTGCGCCGTCCGTGCTGTCGGCGTCTATGTTCTCGCTGTATGTCAGGGTTATCTCGGTAGCCGAGGTCACAGAAGCTGCGGTGATTGTTGGCGGGGTCGTATCTGATGGAATGTTGTTTTCGACCAAGGTTGCCGTAAAGCTGGCAAGCGAGTTTGGCTGTGGGAACAACGTAAATGGTTTTGGCAGCGCGTACTCGTTTATGTTATCGTTATCATCACCCACTACAAACATCCTTGCTCCGTCAGCAGAGAAGGCCAGGCCCCGCGGGGTGCCATCCTGTGAACGTACTGAGAAGGAGTCGACAAAGGTGGCAGTGCCTACGTCAAAGGCGGCAGTCAGCGCGTACTGGTATACTTTATCGTTATGACTACCCGCAACAAACATCCTGGTACCGTCGGCAGAGAAGGCCAGGCCAATTAGGATTGAGTCCTGTGAAGCCGCTGAGAAAAAGGAGCTAGAGACGGCAGTGGATACGTCAAAGGGGGTGGTTAGTGTGTACTGGTATACGACACTGTCAGCGAAACTCAGGACAAACATCTTTGTTCCGTCGTTGGAGAAGGCCAGGCCCCGCGGGGATGTCGTTTCTGTTGACACTAGGAAGGAGCTGTCAGAGGTGACATTGGATACGTCAAAGGGGGCGGCTAGTGTGTACTGGTATACTTCATTGCTGTCATCACCCACGACAAACATCCTGGTTCCGTTAGCAGAGAAGGCCAGGCCTATCGGGGTTTGGTCCTCATCTGCCACCGAGAAAGAGTCGACAAAGGTGGCGGGGGATATGTCAAATGGGGCGGATAATGCGTACTCGTTTACGTCATTGCCGTCATCACCCGTAACAAACATCCTGGTACCGTTGTTGGAGAAGGCCAGATCTCGCGGGAACAATTCTTGTGATGCCACTGAGAAAGAGTCGACAAAGGATGGACGAATAATGTCATCTATGCTGCCCGTGGCTTTGTTGTATTCCAGATTGATGACATCATCACTAGCAAGCGTAGCGTCATGGTCAAGGGTAAGCGTGTTGTCAACGGCCGTGATTTCACCTATAGTCATGGAGGTGAGCGTGTTGCCAGACTGCACAAACAGCACAAAATCTTCGGGTGCTGCCAAGTTGTATATGACGTCTTCGGACAGTATGACGTCAACTGTTGATGTGCCGGAAGTTGCAATGGAAGATACCGTTGGCGGCGCGTCATCGGTTGTGCGGTCAAAGATCTGGTCTGCCGCCTGGTTTGATGCACTGTCTGCCACGGTGCCAAGTGATTCGGTGTAGGTTATGGCCGGAGTATCGGATGTGTTGGTGATGCCGGAGACGGTAAGCGTTATGACGTTGCCCGAGCCGGCGGGATCAGTGTTTGCCGTCACCGTTCCTCCGGTGGAAAGGGCGAATCCCGTGCCGTTTGTGGTTGGGACCTCTATGTTCTCGCTGTACGTCAGGACTATCTCGGTAGTCGAGGTCACAGAAGCTGCGATGATTGTCGGTGGGTTATCAGTTTGAGCATATACAGTTAGTGTCGTCGTGCCATACACTACAAAAAGCAGCGCCATAAGGCACAATATGTTTTTGTAATTAATATTCACATATTTCTCAGAAAATATAGCTATATTAATCATATTCTTTGGTTTTGTTGGGTTATCAAGTGGTAAATCAGACCGAATTCTCCCTGTAAAGACTAGCGTTCTCAATGATAGCTTTCCATCTATTTTTCCCATCTACTTTAATCAAGGCTTCCTCACTTGGAGTTTTTCCTTTCAATATACCATGTTTTTTTGTGAAATTGTAATAGGCTTTCATACCATCAATGATAGGTGTATCAATCTTCTTAAGACTTCTGAATACTTTCTCTCTGTCTCTGATTTCTCCGTTCATCCTCTCCATTTTGTTGTTGTTCATATCCTTTTGAATGTGAATATGCCTAGTATGAAGTGTCTTTTTTCCAAACACTTTCTTTGATGATTTCATACAACAAGCTGGTAATCCGTCAGTTACAAAATAAACTGGATTTCTGCCTATTGCTTCCTTTGTGAGCTTTAATAGATTGTCTGCATTGTGTTGAAACTTTGTATCTGCCATATCGCTAGCTAGCCAATGACGACTATCATCTTCCATTGAGGCAAACAAATAATTCTGTTTGCCATTTACCTTAATCCAAACCTCATCGGCTCTTACCATTACTCTTTCGTTGGTTCTAGGAACTATCTCATTTGGATACTTGCTAACCATTATAGAATATTTACAAATCCAATCATGATAGAACTGTGGTCTACTTCAATTCCCAGCATTTCATAGTGATTTTCAATGTCTCTTACACTCATACCTGAATAGTACATTTGTAGAGCTCCTGTTATGACGGTATAGTCATATCTCATATTTTCAAATCCAAAGTTTGTAGAGAATTTCTTTTTACAGTCAAGACACTCAAAGATGAGAATTAATTAGTCTCTTTATCAAGGAAAGTGGTTCATATTTATTAACCCTATATTGAATGCAGTAGTCGGAAATGTCCCCATAAAACCAGCCAACAGATGCTCTCTGATGCGTTAACATTTTTCGATCATACAGATCTATTATCTACAGTGCCCTTACCCACCTTAGTGTTAGTGCAAAAAGGTGGGCAGGTACACCGTAACAAGATTGGAGAAAGGATACTTAATACCTTGTCAGCAATACTAGAGTCTTCATCCATAGGATTCTCTACTAGGAAGAATGCTCAATATGGGGTAAGCGAGTTTGTAGCCATACTGATGAAGATGTCTGAATCCAACATAGCTTCCGAGGAAGCAATCAGGCTTCTCAAGCACGCAGAAAAGAAGATGCCATCACCCAAGTGGTTTCGCAACAGGATAAACTCGCTGGGATCAGGCAGTGCAGACAAACTCTGCAGGGACATGCTCACACGCACCGCAAGACTTGCCAAGAATACATGCCGATACAAGGGAGGCGTACTAGTAGCAATAGACAAGCACCTGATACCAAGGCATGACAAGGACAACATGTCACATTTGACAAGATCCAAACCAAAGGGCGGTACAAGTAAGTTCGAGTGTTACGCAACAATGCATGTGGTAGCAGAACGGGTTCCTGCCATTTTGGAGTGCATGCAGGTAACGCGCAGCGTGGATGATGCCGATTTTGTGCGTAAATTCGTACAAAAACTCAAGGGTTACAGGATACGGGCCCGGCTGCTGCTGATGGACCGCGAGTTCTACTCTACTGAAATAATCAATCTTGTATCAGAACGGTTCTGTAACGTTATCGTTACCTGAAAACACGATCTTCTAAGGATTGATTCAAGGTATTGCTAAGTTAGCGTCGCCTGATTATCCGTGTTAAGTACCGTCGCTTCACAAGAAGAAGAAGGACAGCAATGTTCCCTTTAGCCACTTGATTGCCCTTTCAAGGACGTTCACATCCTCATTGAATTTGCCTATGCTTGTGTTACAGCTGCTACATATCCATCCCCTAATCTTGCCTGTTTTATGGTTATGATCAAGGTTTACCTCGTTATTGTGTTCCCTGATTTTTGATTTTTGACATATTGGACAGGTAAATCTCTTGCCTATTGCAGGTGCAGGATGTTTTTTTAAATATTCACGCCTTAGCTTTGGGTCTATTGTCTTCTTTTTGGCATAACATTCCTTGCAGACAGGTCTGCGTAGTATTCTGTTATCTTTTCCAAACTGGTTCTTGGCAAAATGTATTCCCAGTTTATCCCGTTTGCACTCTCGACACCATTTTAACTTAGTCGCATCTGGGTCTGACAATCCTTTATTCGGTCATTTGCGAGCTTGTAATAATCCTTGCTTATCTCACTGCCAATATAGTGACGCTTGTTTAGCATTACCATCTTTGCAGTGGTTCCTGATCCCATAAATGGATCATACACGATATCGTTCTTATCACTCCACGACAAAATATGATCTTCTGCCAGACTTTCAGGAAAGATTGCAGGGTGTTTGTGTGCGAAACTGTCGGTTGCGGAATGTCCATTGCCGATATTATACTGCCATACGTTGGTTCTTCTGCCATTTTTTTCATATCCTCCACGTCTTAGTTTTTTCAGATTGCCGTTATGCAGACGCTTTGTGCCGTTATCACCATCTCTTGCATCCTTGTTTTCTCTGTCCATTAGCAGATTGATTGTTTTAGGCAGTCCTTTTGACAATACAAACATGTACTCGAATGTCTGCCAGTATGTCTTGTTATTTCCCACTGCACCACGAGGGGGTTTTAGATATATCATCGTATCAAACAGGTTAAAACCAATTTTTTTAAAATACAAAGCGTGTTTGAACGATGACCCGCTTTCGTCACCACTCTTAGTCTGATCACCTACAACCCATACAACGACTCCGCCTACTTTTATTACACGATACAATTCCGCAGCTATCTGCTCAAACTCACAAAAGGTATTGCCATCATATCGTCTCATGTTATCATAAGGAGGAGATGTAATCACAAGGTCTAGAAAATTATCAGGCATTTTTGCCATCGTCTTAAGACAGTTCTCATTGTAGATTTTATCCAAATCAACTTTGAGTTTTGTCTTTTGTCTCAATGTTACATTTACCCTTACTCCTTTACGTTTAAGTTTTGAATTGATCAAATTGATCTCACTTTCTCCTCCTCACCTTGACAACCCAACCCTTACTGTCTTTGTCCAAATCCCATTCGAGATAATCGCCTTCGTTCAATTCAAGTTGTTTGACTATTGACATAGGCACAGTAGCTCTAAGTGACTTGGCTATATTTGCAGCTTGCAGTTTTGTAGACTCTACCATAAGGTATCAAATAAGGTACTGGTATTTATTATTACCTTATTGTATTGATACCTTAATTATTACCTTATGTTTATATTACCGTAAATGATACCTTATTGTATGAACCCAAGAACCCAGAGAGCCAGACAAATGATGGAAAAACCAAACTGTGTAAAACAGTTCAGTCCTGAAAAATTCAGCGTAAGATCACAAAGCATACCACAGATTCACTATATCATATCAAGGACAGATGGTGGGTTAATTTGCGATTGTCCAGACCACATCAAAAGAAAATCAGACTGCAAGCACATCAAGATTGTACTGGAACTAATCAAAAAGAATCAAAGTAATACCAGACAGGAATTTAGAATGATGGATCAGTCAAAACTCCCATTATGCAAGTTCTGTTCATCAGGCAGGTTAACCAAAAAGGGAATCAGAAAAAACAGGAAAGGCAATACCCAGCAATACAAATGCAAGGATTGTAAGAAGATATTCACACTAAATTTAGGTTTTGAGAAAATGAGATCAAAGGACGTACTAATTACACGTGCCTTACAATCGTACTTTGCAGGAATGAGTGTCAGGGATATTGCAGATGCTTTTGAACAGGAGGACATCAAGGTATCTCACATGACAGTATACAGATGGATTGAAAAATACTCTAAGATGGTTGCAGATTACGTAAAGGGCATAGTTCCAAGGGTATCTGAAACTTGGAGAACAGATGAGATTTTTATGAAGATAAAAGGCAATATGAAACTCCAGTATTCCATGTTAGACCATGAGACCAGATTTATGATTACCCAATATGTGGCAAATACAAAAGGTACTGAAAATGTAAACCCAATGTTCAGGGAAGCCATGATGATTGCAGACAAGATACCAAAAACCCTAATCTCTGATGGAGCTCATAATTTCCATGAGGCATGGAAAAATAACTACAAGGCCAAGAATTTCCTATGTAAAGACACGAAACATATACGCCATATCCACATGAAAGGCGACAAAAACAACAACAGAATGGAGCGATTGAACGGTACAATCAGAGACAGGGAAGTATCATACAGGGGAATAAAAAAGATGGACAGTCCTCTCTTTGACGGATTTCAGACATTTTACAATTTCTCAAAGAAGCATGGTGGAATTGGCAAGAAGACTCCAGCCGAATTAGCTGGTATTCTAGTTGATGGAAATAACAAGTGGAAGACCATCATTCAAAACGCCTCACTTAGTCAATATCAATAATATCATCATTTTAGCTTGTAAAATCTCAATCCTTAGAAGATCGTGTTTTCAGGTAACGATAACGTTACAGAACCATCAGAACATAGATGCAAGTTCCTGATGCCTGCAGTCAAGAACGCGGGGATAAAGAGGATGATACGGGAGCACCACGATAAATCACGCAAGGCAGTCTCACAGTACGCCATCAGAAACGCAGCAGGTCAGTCTGCCACATTTACATTGATAATCACGCCATCAAAAAAGATAGACGATCCTGATGCTGACATCACGGAAAGATACAATGTCTTTGCCACCAACCTTTCCCCAGCCAAGGCATTAGAAGAGATTGAGACGCTTCCAGATGAGTACAAGAGTAGGTGGGGAATAGAGACAGGATACAAGCAGGTCGAGCAGGTGCGTCCGAGGACAACAAGCCGCAATGCGTCATTTAGGGGAATCATGTTTCACGTCTCGATGTTCATGTACAATGCATGGGCAGTGGAGCAGTACCGAACAGATTCAAATTATGATCGGGTAACCCTGGCACTTGTCGCATATGCTACGGCAATGGCTGCGTTGGAATTATGCAGGATGGCGGGTCAACCGTATGATGTCGGAGGATCTGCCTAAGAGGCATATTTCCGACTACTGGAATAATACACAATATGCGAGAAATATTTGAATCCAGCACAAAAGAAGAATTAGAAGCTTTCAAAAAAACACTAGGAGAGGCTACTACAAAGTCAAATTGTTTTAAAGATTTTGTAGCCGAGCTCAGAGATGGTTAATCTAGAAAAACCAAAAGATTTTAGATCTAAATTTCACGAATTAGAAGTCAAGAACACTTTATGCTTTGTTTTAATCGTGTATGGTTGAAATTTTTAGATGCTGATGCAACAGAAGAAGAAGAAGTCATGAATGCACAAGGAGCTATAATGGGAAGCAATAAGGACTACAAAGCAATGTATTCTCGTTCTGATGATACAATCTATTTGGATATTATAGACTCTTGATGAATTGAATAAAAAATAGTATCCCATTACTGATTTTATTCTTCATTCCTGCAATAAGTGATACCAATGCAGAACGTAATATTTTACAAAGGTGGCAGTGTAAAGTTGGGGCTTGCAGATTCCTTGTTCCAGCTCCCAACGTTTCCCAGGAGGAATCAGATCCCGTTAACTCCCCAGTTCCGATATGAAAATACATTGAAGGTGTCAAACTATTCTTTTAAATCCCGTGCACGTTATTGATATACACCTAACAATTACATTGAAAGCTTCTTTGCTTTAATTGAAACAACCCTCTAAATTTTGATATGTCATGCCTAAATCATCTAAAATTTTAGAATAATCTGTTTTGTATCCCAAAAGAAACCTTTCTACATATTGTTGAACATTAGACTCTTGTAGAAATTTACTTAATAATTCCTTGTCTAACTTGTTCAATGAAATCAATATTGCAATGTCATAATAATCCTTCCAAATTTTTGAAGGAATATTGGGATCGCCTGTTTTATCATACTTTGAAGTACGTTCTAGTGAGGCTACAACCTTCAAAAATACCAATAATTCGAGCTTTGGGACGTATAACGAAAGACTTCCCAATTCCTTCAGCTCTTGATGTTTCATAACTTCTTCCCAGTGGAATTTTATTCCTAATCCTTCTTCATCCTCTTTTGAAAAATTGCCGATAAATACATCCACAATAATTTCTTTTGTCCTGCCTTTATCTTCTACTTCTTTTACATAATATTTTGGATTGAAAAATTGATCTTTTTTTACATCATATCCGTTAGCAGGAAAATATTCCGTTAATAGTACGTCATTAAGATCTTTGTCTGTTGGCATTACTACATCTATATCCTTTGAACCTAGTGCCTGTTTGTAGGCGTATACTGCCCAACCTCCAATAATTATGGGGTATATCCCCTTCTTTTCATTCATCCATCTCAAAAATTTTTTTAATTCATCAAAGCTTACATCCGTAAATTTTTTATCATAATCATCATAACTCATAGATACCACTTTCGGGAGATTAAACGCTCAGCCAAATATGCCATATTGCTACAATAAAGATCCATTATTGTTCTAGTTGGTGATGTAATCTTAACTTCGTCTTCCATTCTTGAATCGTCAGGATATTTGTACCAATATAGATGAACTTTTATTTTGCCTTCTGAAGACTGGACTTCTTCAAGTAATGATGGATTTTCTACATATGCATGTAATTCAGGATCTCTTGCATAATCATCATAAAATTTCAGTGCACTTGTTAAACACATTATTCCTCCATTTTTACTTAGATATTTCATTGTAAAATCCGGATCAGGACCAATGGTATAAGTTCCAATTTTTTCATTTTGCATATCTCGAAATCGATTGTAGAAAGCTAGTAATGCTTGTCTGGATGGAACTTGGTAAATTGGTTTTCCTTTCTCGTCAATTGTTTTTTTAACAAATTTGAAACTCTCAAGCCATCTTACAAAACTACTAATTCTTGCCCCATGATTGATGCCAATATCTCTAGACATCTGTCTTTGAGTAAATGCTGGATTCTCTAGCATGTACCGTAATTGCATATTTTCTTCTTTTGTTTTGAATTTTACCATCTATGATCAACCTCTAGTTAGATCAAAGATCCTAGTATACATAGATCTATGAACTGACTATACATTGCTCACGGATTAAAGCATAAAAACCTAGCTCAACGTAAAAAGTAAAGAATTAGGTATGAAAAATAGAAATTTTTTGCGAAAAATTCAACTTTAAATAAAATGTCAATTAAATAATGCGAGAAATTGAACAAGAAATTCTAAAAATATTCTATGATTCATCAAATCGCCCAAAAATAACTCCGAGACATGAAGCGGCAATTGAAATCATATTGGAAAATCATTATTCTCCAAGACAGGTACAAGACTCGTTAAACAATTTGGAAGAATTGGGAAAGTCACATTCAACTAGATATAGGATTCCAGAAGTTGGTTTTTCAAAATTTTATTTTTTAACTGAATTTAATAAAAAAATTCCGCTCAATAATTTTCATTTTGACGAATTACTTAATCAAATTTTACACTTGACAAAGGATAGTATTTTTTTCATCGAAACTATGATCAAATTCGATAAACCAATTCAAACAAAATCTGGCTTTGATATTAGTGAAATATGGAATGAGTTACAGGAATGCTGGGCAGAATACAAAAAAGCCCAATTAGATCGTGATTACAAAAATGCATTTCATTATGCCTCTAGAATACAACAGTTACAAAATGATATAGGACTAAAACAGGCAGGATTTCCTGAATTAATTAAATCATCAGTTCAACAATAAACTTTGAGAACTACTATAATTTCTTTCAAATTATGTTTTAATTAACATCATATATTAATTTCGCAGAATCTGTTAAAATGGGTGATAGTTTGGACGTAATGAGTTTATTTCCTGGTTATTTTTTTCTATCATTTTTTCCACTTGTTTGAAAAGTTCTGCGCCAGTCATGAATACCGAACTAGATTCTGTTTCAACTTCTGACGCTCTTCTAATACCTAGAATCAGTCAATTTTATGGTGTTGACATAACTAGGAATTTCCAAAGATAATCCAGTTCCAATTGCGTTATTTGATTTTGATAATGATGATATTATTGAAGTGCAAATCGGTGACAGTCATTACCTTGTATCTGAAAGTTTGGTCCTTGATAGTACTGATGATTATCAAGTGATTAAACATGTGCATATGTCAATTAAAGAACTATCTAGTAGTCTGTCTGTTTCAGCAGGACTGTCTTATTCTTCACCTGCAGTTGATGCTGAAGTTGATGCTGAAGTTGATGCAAGTTATTCCCAAGATTCTAGTACTTCTGAGCGTTCATACTTTGCCACTATTGGTACATATGATAGAAAATACCGTTTAGCTGTTGAAACTGGTCTTGAAGCTACCGACAGATTCAATACTGCAGTAGATAACTTACCATCCCATTTTATGTTACTGCGCCAATTCCATTATTTGTATTTCCACTGCTTAATGTGGCAGACATTGACAAGGTAATTTCTGCGTATGATGACAGGTTGGTATTTTTACTGATGGGTGGGTTTCTGACTGCAAAGACAATAGAAAAAGTAAATCTTCACAAGCGATTTGCATTAAACACTCTGAAAATAGTAGGAACAAAACCAAAAAATATCGTTTTAGGATTCATAATTGTCACGGGATGCATGAGTGCTTGGATTACAAACACCGCAACCACCTTGCTAATCCTTCCAATTGCAATTGCCGTGATATCACAAGTAAATGTTACACAAAAAAAAGATTTGCAACATGTCTGATACTGTGTGTTGCATATGCTGCCAGTCTGGGAGGGATGGCAACTCTGATTGGTACTGCACCTGATGCACTTTTTGTTTCTCTAGGTGATTCGATTGCAGGAGGTGAGATAATTTTCTTTGATTGGATGCCAGTTGGAACTGCTACACCAAATGCAATTGCCATTGGAAGCGGGTATGTATCAATAAAGCAGATGGTTCGATACGACTTCCGTTTGATCTTATCTGCATTCCAATTGTCACGGCGATGATTGTGTTTCTGTTACCTTTGGTTTGGGAAAGGTGACAGATCTCCCTCCCAACACCATTCTTAATTTCAAAATCCATTAATGTCTGGATTATCTGATTTAGTTGTGTCAAAATATGATATTGCCATTATCGGTGGAGGTATCTTAGGTACTAGTATCTCTTATTGGATTTCATCACTTTATGACGTAAATTTGTGTGTAATTGAAAAGGAGTCAAATGTTTCTATGCATGCAAGCAGCAGAAATACTGGTGTAGTGCATTCTCCATTTTATCTTGATCCTAAAACAAAAAAAGTTCTTGCAAAATCAGCTCTAATCTCCTATGATATGTGGGAAAAACTTGCAAAAAAAGCAAATGTTCCATGGGAAAGAACTGGCGTACTGGAATTAGCACTAAATGAGGAACAACACAAAAGTCTTGAAGAATTTATGCAATGGGGTGATGAAAACCGAATTCCTTCGCAAGATCTAGAACTTTTAGATGGCAAAGACGTTTCTAAAATGGAACCTAATGTAGAGTGTCACTCTGCAGTTTATTGTAAGCGTGAGGTGTCTTCTGACTTTGGCATATTTACAAATGAAATAAAAAAAGAATCAGAAAAACTAGGAACAAATTTTCTTTTAGAAAAAAATGTGAAAGACATTAAAAGAAATGAAAAAGATTCTTCAATAATTTTTAATGATGGTTCAAATGTTTCTGCAAATCTTGTGATTAATTGTGCAGGGGGAAATTCTTTAGATGTTGCACAGATGCTAGGTCTTGCAACAGAATACTCTGATCTTCATTTTAGAGGCGAATATTGGATTGCAGATCCTCAATACAGTGACCTTGTAAAAACATCAATTTACACCGTGGCAGAATTCAAAGGATATCCGTTCTTGGACCCACATTGGATAAAAAAAGCAAATGGTCAAGCAGAGGTCGGTCCAAATGCAGTTCCAGTCCCAAGCCCAGAAACTTATGAAGGGTACATTGGAGATTTAGGGACCTCACTTTCAAAACTGAAAGATGTGGTTGCCGGTAATGCAAAAAAACTATTTTCTAATCCTGAATTCTTGTCCCTAATTTCAAAAGAATGGCTCAGTTCTATTTCAAAAACTGCAATGATCAGTCGCGTACAAAGGTTTATTCCAAAAGTAAAACCTGAATTTTTCTCAAAAAAAGGAACCGCAGGTATTCGCTCTCCGATTATCGCCCCTCAGGGAAAATTTTTGTTGGATGTGATGGAGCTTGAAAATGAACATTCCTTCAACATAATCAACTATAATTCTCCCGGTGCAACTGGCGCTCCAGCATACTCTGCTTTTATCGTTCAAAAACTTCAAGAAAAAGGATTTTTAGATTACAAGGAAAATTCTAAAGAATCCATTTGGAATTTTGATGATGTAATCAATCAAGCTTAATATCCCATAGCAGTTGAAATTCGATTATGCTTCCAGACAAGTGCTCAGTATTAGAAGAGGGAAAACAATGTGTCAACCCTCCTGAATTTGTCGTATCAGTTATTTCCGATCCGGATGAATACATGGTTGGAGTGACCTGTGAAAAGCATAAACAAATTGTATCTGGCAAAATTGGAATTCTTCAAAATGAAGGAAAGGTTCATGATGGCAAAATTAGTTTTTCACCTCTAAAAGCAGTTGGAACTGACTGCATTCATGCAGATACGGATGATTTTGTCCAAATTGATATGAAATAATTCTAAATACTGAAATAACTTTAACTTCAAGAACATCTAATGCTTTTTGATTTATTATCTGATTTAGTCAGAATTGACGATATTTTGCTTATCGTAAGAAATGAAGGTGCCGTCAGCGAGGTTAAAAGCAATTCTCTTGGCATTAGACAAAAAGAAAAGTGGATTACTATTGGTGATAATGATGGTCCAGCACACATGCATATTGATTCAGAATTGATAAAATCAGCAGAATTTGTACGGGAAGAAAAGCCTGAACGTACTAGTTTTAGCGTAAGATTCTTCAATGAGAATAAGGATCGTGTTTTAGCAGCATTTTTTGCGAAAATGTACGATGAATCTAGAATAGTAATTTCTGAAAGAAAAAAAGTCTATGACGAATTAAACCAAAAATATTCTTCTAAAATTAATTTTTAAAAAAAAACCTTGTCTGAAAAAGACAAGGAGAAAAAACATTATTCTTTAGATTCTTTTTCCTTCTTCTCTTTTTCAGATTGTAACTTAGCTAATTCTAATTCTTCGTTTGTATGTTTGAATTTTTTCAATCTAATACTGGTTTGAAATTTAGATATAAAAACTCAACATTTTTTTGATTGCAACTCATGCGTGAAAATCAATACCCTACTGAGTAGATCGGTCTTTTTCCATTCATTCCAAGATTCAGATTTTTAACAGTAATTTCTGCCATTTTGGCCCTAGTCTCTTTTGTTGAACTTCCTATGTGTGGCGCCAGTACAACATTTTGTAATTTTACCAATGGATGTTTTTCACTTATTGGCTCTGCCTCAAATACGTCTAATCCAGCTCCTGCAATCATTTTTTTCTTTAATGCCGTCACAAGATCTTTTTCATTAACAATTTTTCCTCTGGACGTATTAATCAAAAATGCTGATTTTTTCATTTTTCTAAAAATTTTCACATCAAACATATGATCTGTTTCTTTTGTGCGCGGCACATGAATTGAAATAATATCGCTTTGTGTGATTAGTTTTTCAAATGAGACGTATTTTATTCCTAATGTCTTCTCTCTAGCCTTGGAGACACGTTTCCTACTGTTATACGTTAATTTCATGTCAAATGCCTTTGCTCTTTTGGCAAGAGTCTTTCCAATTCTGCCCAGGCCCAAAATGCCGAGAGTTTTACCTTGAAGATCCAGTCCCACATAATCATATGCCCCATAGATTACCTTCCATTTCCCGCTTCGAGTAATTCTATCCCCTTCTGAGACTCTTCTTAATATGTCAAGTAATAGTGAGAATGCAAGATCAGCAGTTGCATCTGTTAATACTTCTGGGGCATAACCAACATGAATTTTCTTTTTCTTGGCATGTTTAATGTCGATATGATCAAAACCAACACTGTAGGTACTAATCACTTTTAGATTCTTGGCCAAGTCTATTGTTGCTTTATTGATTTCATCGTATGGAAAGCAGATCAGTCCATCAATTTCTTTAATTTTTGTTCGTAGCTTAGTTTGAGGGATAGGAATTTTTCCAGAATGAACTTCTATCTGATATCTTTTTTTTAATTCCTTTAATGCAAAATCATGCAATGTTCTTGTAAGAAACACTTTCTTTTTCATCAACTTCAGGTTTATCTCAAACCATTTATACGATTTCTTTGTAAATCATTCATGTCTTCTGAAGTTAAAGAAGAAGAAGAAGAAGAAGAAGAGTTTGCCATTTGTGTAGAATGTGGAAGTTCTATCGAAAAGTGTGCTTGTGTCTGTCCTTATTGTGGGGAACGTGACAAATGTGAATGTGCATTATTTGATGCGGCAACCGGAGGCTAATCAAATTGACAAGACAGATTATTACTATTCAAAATAAAGGTGACTTGCTGTGAGTTTAGTTGACTTTACATGGCTAATTGGAGGTCCACAAGGCAGTGGAGTAGAATCAGGTGCAAATATCTTTTCTCGTGTATGTGCAGAGATGGGATACCAAATATTTGGAAAAAGAGAATTTTATTCAAATATCAAAGGTGAGCACAGTTACTTTACAGTAAGGGTATCTGATCAAAAAATTCATTCAAATGTTAATGATGTAACGTTAATGGCGTCATTTGATGCTGAAACAATTTTTCGTCATTTTGATGAAGTTTCTGCTAATGGTGGAATCATCTATGATTCTGAATTAGAAGATGTTGATACAGACAGGGTTCGTACCCTTGACTCTCCATTCAAAGAACGACTAGACAAATTTCTTGAATCAAAAAATAAGCCATTTACTATAGGTGGGGTTCTTGAGATTGCAAAAGAAAAAGGCGTCACTCTTTACCCGGTATCTTTTAAGAAAATTCTAGAAAACCTTGCTCAAGAGGTAGACAATCCAAAATTACGTGGTCTGGTTAGAATGTATAATGTAATTGGCGTCTCACTGTCTTTGGGATTAATCAAAATGCCCTCTGATTTTTTACTTCATTCAATTGATACGATATTTTCAAAAAAACCCCAAATTGCAGAGATAAACAAACAAGCGGCAAACTACTCTTACAATTATGCTTCCAAATTTGAAAACTTTGAACATAGTTTAACAGGAACCACAAAACAACCTTACACCATTCTTGTTCAGGGTCATTACGGAACTTCAATTGGAAAAATGGTTTCAGGCTGTAGATTTCAATCATATTATCCAATCACTCCAGCTTCTGATGAAAGCAACCACCTGGAATCAAATGAAATTTTACAAATTCAAGATGACAGGCCTGGTTCTACAGCTGTAATCCAGACTGAGGATGAGATCTCTGCCATAGGAATGATGATTGGTGCCGCATTAACTGGTACACGTTCCTCAACGTCAACTTCTGGTCCCGGGTTTGCATTAATGACTGAAGCAATAGGATGGGCTGGAATTAATGAAGTCCCTATTGTGATTACTCTATATCAAAGAAGTGGACCATCAACAGGTCTTCCAACAAGACATGGACAGGATGATCTTCTTTTTGCAGTTCATGCAGGTGCTGGAGACTTTCCAAAGATTGTATATGCTTCAGGAGATATCGAAGAAAGTTTCTATGATACGGGAAGATGCTTTAACTATGCGGATGTTTTTCAAATTCCTGTTATTCATATGATGGACAAATTTCTATCAAGTTCTGTTGTGACATGCAAAAGATTTGAGCCAAATAAGATTACAATTGACAGAGGCAAACTACTAGACAAAGTTGAAGGTGAATACAAGAGATTTGCCTTTACTGATGATGGCATTTCTCCTAGATCTAGCCTTGGGCTGGATAACGGTATTTTTTGGAATACAGGCGATGAATCTGATGAATATGGCCATATCTCTGAAGATCCCGTAGGGAGAATTCAGATGATGGACAAAAGAATGTCCAGACTAGATTTAGCATTAGAAAGAATCCCTGATGAGGAGCAAGCAGTCTCTTTTGGTGCACATGAACATACCATAGTTTCTTGGGGTTCTACAAAAGGTCCTATCTTAGATGCCATCTCTATGCTAAAAAAAGAAGGAATCGACATTGGATTTATTCAAATTAAACTAATTCATCCTTTTCCAACTGATTATGTAAACTCTCTTCTCAAGGACACAAAAATAATAATTGACATTGAAGCAAATCATTCAGGACAATTAGGTCAAATCTTTAAACAAAATGTCCTTAAGGATATTGATTATTTTATACTAAAATATACAGGACGAGGAATGACTAGCACTGAAATTTATGATTCACTTAAGAAAATTGTTGAAAACAAAGCTGACAAGAGGGAGGTTCTAACTCATGGCGCTTAAGCTTGCCGACTACAAAACCGACGTACATAATGATTGGTGTCCCGGTTGTGGGGATTTCGGAATAGTAAATGCATTACAGATGGCATTAGCAGAAATGGGAATAGAAAGAGACAAGGCAACAATTTTTTCAGGTATTGGATGCTCTGGAAAAACTTCTCACTTTATCAATACATACGGAGTTCATACTTTGCATGGCAGAGTTCTTACTTTTGCCCAAGGTGGCAAGCTAGCAAATCCTGAGATGACAGTAGTGGCAGTTGGTGGAGATGGTGATGGGCTAGGAATAGGGGCTGGTCATTTTGTTGCAGCTGGAAGACGAAATGTAGACATGACTTACATAATTTTTGATAATGGTGTTTACGGGCTAACAAAGGGCCAAGCATCTCCCACTCTAAAACTTGGAGAACAGACAAAATCATTGCCTTCTCCAAATACAAATTATGATGTCAACCCAATCGGTTTGGCTGTAGCAAGTGGTTTTACATTTGTTGCCAGGGGTTATTCTTATGATGTCAAACACCTCAAAGATTTGATAATTAAGGCTGTAGAACACAAAGGCCTAGCATTTCTTGATGTTTTGCAACCATGTCCTACTTACAATGATATCAATACAAGAGATTGGTATGCTGGCGTAGATTTGGCCCAAGAATCAATAGAGAGACATTCCAGAATTTACAAACTTGAGGATACTCAGTTTGATCCTTTAGTGCATTATGACAACGAGGTTGAAGTAAATGAAAAACTATCTCAAGCCCTGATCAAATCTTTAGAATGGGGAACCAAGATACCAACAGGCGTATTTTATCAAAACGAACTCATTTCTCCATTCACAATTCGTTTGAAAGATAAAATTCCAAATTATCTTGAAAACCCTCCTGCCAAACAAAAGATTTCAGAAAATGGAATACCTATAACAGATGTTTCAAAAATTCTTGATTCCTTACAAGTTTGAAACTAGGTACCTAACAAGTTATAGACTAGTTTGTAGATTATTTTGCTATTGAACATAAATGAGCCAAATAAAATATTTAGAAGATCAATTATCAAGTATTTCTTTGAAACTCAGCTGATTAATCTAGATTTTAAAAAATCATCAATAAAACATCCTTCTATCAATGATGATGGCCTAATGCAGTCTGATCTACTTCACATATTTTTTGATGTAGATACTGGCTCTGATTACCCTGACGGGGATGAGTGGTTTATCGTAGATATGTTATTTCCTCATGATGTAAAACTTCCTGATAATTTGAAAGGAACAGATTATTTTACAACTCTCTTAGTTGATGAAGGAAAAACATACTGGCATCATCGTGAACTTATTCGTTACAAGTATGGCAAATCCAAGAGATTAGGTTCTGCTTTGGAATTTATAGAATCAAAATACAAAGAACTCCATAAATTATTAGAACCGTTACAGAAAGATCTCAAGTAATCTGTTTCCAGGAGTCTTCTATGAAAGTATATTTCTTATTTTCAGATGATTTTGTGCTAAGGCGCCATCTACCTGATTTTGAATCAAACTTGTAAATTATTTCTGAAATTCCTGATGGTAGTTTTTCAGGATTAAGGTGATATGGCAATAATTCTAAAACAAAATCAATCTTGTCCACAGCACTATTGAACCAATGCCTATCTTCACTATCAACAGTAAAAACAATTCTTGGATCTCCAGAAAAATTAATTTTAATTTTTAAAGCATTTCTACCACCTCTTCTTCTTTTAATCTCTTTGAAAACTGCTTTGATTTTTTCCCAGCGTTTGAAATCAAACCATTGAAAAAATGCTTCATTAAACGGAAGAGGAATTTCCATCTCTAAAAAACTCACAAAATCCTCATCGTTTGGTTCAATCTCATCTTGAATGATCGTAAAATGAGAATTTAGATATCCATAAAGAACTTCAATTTCCCATGGCGAAATTCCGTAATACCGTAATGTTGTATTCAACTTTTCTGGCAATAATTTAAAATCATGAAAATTGTAATTAAAGCTTCAAACCAAGTGATATTGGGTCAAATTCACCTTAAAATTAAAATTATATGTCATGAGTTAGTTATTTCAGACATGAAGAAAGAATATGTAGTAAAAAGTATTGATGCAGCACCTGATGGAGCACCATATGTAGTAGTCTCATTATCCTCAATGAAAGATCTCAAAGAAGGAACGCAAAACCCACCACCTGCTTTTGGCAGCCCTAAGGTCATGGGATTTACAAACATGAATGACATGATGAAGGATCTGAACAAAATGTTAGCTGGCGGTATGGGCCCAGGTATGGGAATGCAGGGAAATATCACTCAATTAAAACTTGAAATGCACGAATACAAAGAGATGGGTCTTGCAGTTGGAGATAAGGTATTTTTAGAATTAAGCAAAGCTGAAACTCTGGGTGTTTAAACTACCAGATTGTGTTGAAATATTTCCAACCATAAAAAGCAGCAATTGTTCCAATCACAAATAACATTGGTTTCCATGCAAATACTGGAATACCTGGAGTTGCAAGTTTCACTTTATAGTTATCTAAAATTACATGAACGTTTTTCTTTATTTTATCATGCCAAATGCTAGACTCTACTTGGTATTTTTTTAGAATCTCTTCTACCTCGTAAATAACTGGGGTTCTCTGAGAGAACAAATGTTGAAGATAGTCTCTTGAAACCTCTACTTCTGCATGAATTCCAATTAATCCTTTTTTGAGATCAACCATTCTAATGTGCATCTCCCATGGTTTTTTTAACTTTAGATTAAGTCCGTTTCCAATTTGTCCTGGTTGCTTGTGCTCTAATTTTACTTTAGTGAATCCTTCTTCTGAAAAAATTTTCATCAATTCTTCAAAACTCTTCTTTACCACAACATGAAGTTGTTCAACCCCGTTCTTACTATCAACATCAATCTTGTGTTTTAATCCATCAAGAAATGAAATTGTTTTTGGGTATGTGGTAAGATATTCCATAATCCGTTCCCAAAATACCTCTATTTAAAGTCGAACAAACCAGAATTCTAACTCTTTACGGGATTTGATAATCCTCTAACGTAAACACATTGATCTGGAGATATTGCCATCTCTGAATGATTTATTTTTCTATCAGTGAGTTTTGCACCTGAATTTCTAACTATTGCAAATGGTTTTGACTCTGCGCCTTCACCCATCTTATGATTTGCAATTGTTGCAAGATTATCAACTACGGCTTGAAATGTTACTTTTAATGGATTCCCATCAAGATCTTTTTTTGATCTCATATCAAAAACCGGTTCAATTCCAGCACATGCTATTGCAACTCCAGATGTTCCAATCCTTGCTGGCATTAGTCTACTATCAACTAGAATTACACCAACATGAATAAACAATTTTAAGAAAATTTTTCTACGAATCTGTTCTGCAATAAGGTATGGATTAGTTGGATATAGAATCACTCTTCCTTTTTTTGCATTAGATTTATCAATTCCAGCATTTGGTGCCATTATGTTGTCAGCTGATGTAATTACAAATCCACCAATACCGCCAAAAATTTTATCAGATTCCCTGATTATAATTTCAGCAATTTCGGGTTTTAACTGAAACTTTTTTGAAATTTCTGAACCTTCATCTGATATTTTGATTTTTTGTAGTTCAATAATTCTCCCCTGTGAATTTGAGATGTATTTTGTTGAAATTACTAAAACATCTCCTTCTTGTAATTTTGTGTTGTTCTTTTCTAATGTTTCAAATAAGACCTCGAAAACATCAAATTTTTCTTCCATTCTCTCTGCTAAGAGTGGTAACACAGTTAACTGCATAATATTCCGAGCCCACCTTTTCTTTTTTATTGTTCTGAAAAGCTTTTAATCTGTAGAACAAGCTTTTTTGTTTATGAATATTATTGAGAAGATTCTTGCACGCGCATCTGGAAAAACCCAAGTCTCTCCTGATGATGTTGTTTTTGCCAATGTAGACAAGGTGATGCTTCATGATGTCTCGGGGCCAGGAGTCATCAAGGTATTTGAGAAACTAAAGAATCAAGGAATTTCAGTTAATAAGTTATGGGATCCTACAAAAGTTTGGGTAGCAGAAGACCACTTTGTTCCTTCCGCAGAAAAAGTTTCAGCAGAAAACATTGTAAAATTATCAAACTTTACAAAAAATTATGGAATTGAAAAACACTTCAAATATGGCATGGGACAATATGGCATTTGCCATACCTTATCTCATGAAGAGGCTTTAGTAATGCCTGGTGACGTTTATGTTGGTGGTGATTCTCACACTAACACAACTGGTGCTTTGGGTGCATTTGCTTGTGGATTAGGACATACTGATGTTGCTTATGTATTGTTGAATGGAAAGATTTGGTTTAAGGTTCCAGAAACTTACTACTTTAGGATCAATGGAAAATTACCGGATCATGTCATGGCCAAAGACTTGATCCTAAAAATAATTGGGGATATAGGAACTGATGGCGGTGCATATAGAACCATGCAGTTTGGTGGAAGTGGAGTTGATGAAATGTCTGTAGAAAGCAGACTAACATTATGTAATATGACTACTGAAGCAGGTGCAAAGAATGGGATTGTTGAACCAGATCAAAAAGTGATTGATTATCTTACTAGTAGAGGAGCTACAAATGTCAATTTGGTAAATGGTGACGACGATGCCGAATATGCCAAAGTATTTGAATATGAAAGTTCAGAGATGGAACCTGTTGTTGCAAAACCATTTTCTCCTGAAAATATTTCAGTTGTAAGAGAAGCTCCCTCTGTTGAATTGGATAAATCGTACATTGGATCTTGTACTGGTGCAAAATACGAAGATTTGGTAGCAGTTGCAAAAATTCTCAAGGGAAGAAAAGTAAAGATTAGAACTGAAATTTTACCTGCAGCAATTTCAATTTATCAACGTGCTATGGAAAATGGCCTGTTGAAAATTTTCTTAGATGCTGGTGTAACAGTTGGACCTCCAACTTGTGGAGCATGTTGTGGTGCTCATATGGGTGTCTTGGCAAAAGATGAAATCTGTATCAGTACTACAAATCGAAACTTCCCAGGCAGAATGGGTCATATTGAATCACAAACATATCTTTCATCTCCTCTAGTCGCAGCAGCATCAGCAGTTACTGGAAAAATTACTGATCCAAGGGACTTGAAATGAAAGGTAATATCATAAAATATGCACAAGACAATATTGATACTGACGTAATCATTCCAGGCCAATATCTAAAAATTCATGATTATGCTGAACTTGCCACTCATGCCATGGAGGGATTGGATCCTGATTTTCACTCTAAGGTAAAAGAAGGTGATTTTATTTTATCTGGAAGAAATTTTGGATGTGGTTCATCTCGTGAACATGCTCCCATTGCTTTGTCTCACTCTGGAGTAAAGGCTGTACTTGCATTATCTTTTGCCAGAATTTTTTATCGAAATGCAGTTGATGGGGCATTTTTACTACCAATTGAGATTGATGGGGATGCATATGATGGAATTTCTGAAGGTGATGAAATAGAAATTACACTATCTACCAATGAAATTAAAAACATTACCAAAAATCAGACATACAAAATGAAACCTTTTTCGGAAATTATTGGAAAGATAATCACTGCTGGTGGTCTCTTCAAGTACAAGCCAGATCAGGATTGAAATGGGACAAACTCTTTTTGAAAAAGTATGGAATTCTCATGTTGTTGTTGAAAAACAAAATGGCCCTTCTCTAATCTATGTTGACAGACATCTTGTACATGAAGTAACCTCTCCTCAAGCATTTGATGGATTACGTTTGAATCAAAGAAAAGTTAGAAGAACTGATCTTACCATTGCCACAATGGATCATAATGTTCCAACAAATGATAGGTCTCTTCCAATATTAGATCAATCTTCTGCAGTACAAATCCAGACTTTGGAAAAAAACTGTAAAGACTTTGGAATCAAATTATTTGATATTAACAGTCCTAATCAAGGAATTGTCCATGTAATTGGCCCTCAGTTAGGAATCACTTTACCTGGCTCTACAATTGTTTGTGGCGATAGTCATACATCAACTCATGGTGCTTTTGGAGCATTAGCTTTTGGAATTGGAACTAGTGATGTTGAGCATGTATTGGCATCTCAAACTCTATGGCTAGAAAAACCAAAACCATTTGAAATTAGAATAGAAGGAAAAAGAAAGAATCCTCATTCAGTTACTGCCAAGGATATCGTACTCTCAATTATCAAAAATATAGGAACTGGAGGCGGAACTGGCACTGTAATTGAATATCGTGGTCAAGGAATCACTGATTTATCCATGGAGCAAAGAATGACTATTTGCAACATGTCAATTGAGGCTGGAGCACGTGCAGGACTAATTGCACCTGATGAGCATACTTTTGATTATCTTAGAGGGAAGCAATACACCCCAAAAAACTATGAATCTCTTGTAGATTATTGGAAGGAACATCTAAACACAGATAGTGATGCAAAATTTGAAAAACAATTTACTTTGCATATAGATAATATTGCACCTCAAGTTAGTTGGGGTACAAATCCTGGAATGACTTGTGATGTAACTGAATCAGTTCCATCTCCTGATGAATTCTCAAATGGTGATCCTAATCAAAAGAAAGGAGCTGAAAAAGCACTTGATTATATGGACCTTAAACCAGGAACTCCAATTACTGATATCAAAATTGATAGGGTGTTTATTGGTTCATGTACCAATGCAAGAATAGAAGATCTTATTGAAGCATCCAAAGTAATCAAAGACCAAAAAATTTCAACAAACGTTCGAGCTATGGTTGTTCCAGGTTCTCAGATGGTAAAAAAACAAGCTGAAGAAATGGGTCTTGATAAAATTTTCATTAATGCCAATTTTGAATGGAGAGAAGCTGGATGTAGTATGTGTCTTGGAATGAATCCTGATATTTTATCTCCTGGTGAAAGATGTGCTAGTACATCCAACAGAAATTTTGAAGGTAGACAGGGAACTGGTGGAAGAACTCATTTAGTTAGTCCAGTGATGGCAGCTGCTGCTGCAATTAAAGGACATTTTGTAGATGTTAGGGAATTGGATTTGAAATAAAATGGAATCTTTTAAAAAAGTAACAAGTATCGTCACTCCACTTGATAAAGTAAATGTAGATACTGATCAACTTGTTCCAAAACAGTTCTTGAAATTAGTTCAAAAATCTGGATTTGGCAAATTTTTATTTTATAATTGGAGATATGATGAAAAAGAGATGCCCAAATCTGATTTTATCTTAAATGATTCCAAATATGATGATTCTAAAATTCTAGTCACAGGAGACAATTTTGGGTGTGGTTCTAGCCGTGAACATGCAGTTTGGGCACTTTTAGACTATGGTTTTACGGTAGTTATTGCCCCTTCTTTTGCAGATATTTTCTTTAGCAACTGCTTCAAAAATGGACTCTTGCCAATTTTATTAGATCAAAAAACAGTTGGGAAACTACAACAAGAATTAGACACCATTAGTGTAGATCTTGAAAAACAAATCATCAAAACTCCTTCTGATGAGATATCATTTGAGATAGATCCTTATAAGAAAAAAATTCTCTTGGAAGGTTTGGATGATATTTCACAAACTTTACAATTTGAAGATAAAATATCTGAATTTGAAAGAGAGTCTAAAGTCCCATCTGTTTTATGATTTTCTTTACCATTTTTTCATTTCTTTCTAAAACCATAGGCGATTCTACATCAATCCATTCTTTGTCTCCAATGTCATAAGCGCTAATTTTTCCTTCTTTTGATAGCTGTTGTAAAATATCATATGACAAATTAATCTCATTTTGTTTTTGTTTTGCCTTGATTCGTTTAATGATGTCTTTTCCAATAATGTAAATGCCCAAACATTCAGATAACTGTAATTTCATAACTGGTTTTTCTTTGAACTCTTTTATGATTCCGTCTTCTACAATTGCAAATCCTGTCTCTTCGCTTCTTTTTGTTCTAGTTGCAACACATGCAGAACTATTTTTTTCTCTGAAAAATTCTTTCATCTTTTTTAGATCTATTGCACACAAGTTATCTACAAACCATAACAAAAATTCTGATTCACCTTTGAGTTTTTTCTCAATGTGTAATAGATCTCCTCCTGTACCACTTTGTGAATCTTGGACAAACGTGATATTTTTTTGATTTCCGTAATAGTTTTTGATTTGTCCTCCTAACCCACTAAAATCTGAAATTATTATAATCTCCCTTACAAAACTGAATGATTTTAGGTATTTTATCACATAATCAATCAATGGCTTACCGTTAATGGGAGTCATTGCTTTTGGGAAATATTCAGTGTAAGGTTTGCCTCTAGTTCCCTTGCCGCCTGCCAAAATTATAGCCTTCACAGTCTAACGGTATGATTTTTGTTTTCTTCTTCTGGCACCAGGTCCGCCAAATTTCTTTGGTTCTTTTCGTCTGGCATCTCCACTTATTAGATATTTATCAAATTCTGTGATTCGTTTTCTAAGATCTTCTCTAGTAGATTTTGGGAATGGATGCTCCTTTGGATCTTTTTTGGATTTTGTCCATCCTGTAAGTGCTCTTGAGATTCCAGTTGCAACAGCACTGGCTTGTCCCATAAAACCTCCTCCTCTAACTCTAACAGAAATGTCTACTTTATCTCTCAAATCACCTGTGATTTCTAATGGTGCTAAAATTACTTCACGAGCAGTTTCTTGTGGAATCATCTCAACTGGAACATTGTTAATTCTAACTTTACCTTGTCCTTTTGTTATGTATACGTGTGCACTAGATGTTTTTCTAGTTGCAAAATAAATTTCAGTTTTTGGAGTTGTCATTCAGTCCATCCTATTACTCTGCATAATTCTGCCATCGCAGTGTAATTTGATGCAGATTTTCTAATTTTTGCTTTTTCGAATTGAATTTTTTCTAACGATTTTAATTCTTTTGGCGAACCAATGTAAGTTCTCAGTCTTTGATGTGATTCTTTACCTGATGGTTTTCTATCATATGGTAACATTCCACGAATCATTTTTGCCATAATTGTATCAGGTCTTCGGTAGTGGACAGGCCCATGTTTTGGATTAATAATACTGTTAATTTCCAAAAATTCCCTATATTCTTTAATTTGATTACTTCTTGTTCCACTCATCATAATTTTATCACAATTTACAACTGAAACCCTGTTTCCTTGGATTAGTAATTTTGCGACATTTGATGATAATCTTCCAGCAATATGGTCCGTTGCATCAACAACTATTGGTCTATCTGTTCTGACAACTGTCTCTTGACTAGCCAAGTAACATCACTCCTTTTCCAGTAGGATTTTGCTCAATCAGATCTGAAAAACTAATTAGTTTTCCACCGTTATCAATGATTTTACTTGCAGCAGAATTTGAAATTGAAAATGAGCATAATGTGATTTTATGAGGAACATTACCTGTTCCAAGAACTTTTCCGGGACAAACTACCATATCGTTTTCTTTTGTTAGTTGACCAATTCTCTTCAAGTTGATATCTCTTCTTGCAATGGATGGCTTGAGTGCATATTCTGCCAATTTTGCCCAAATCGGAGCATCATTTTTGATTGATGCCTTTTTTAGATCCCTTGCCATGCGCATAACTACTTGATTTGTCATGTGAATAATGCGTTTAAAACCCAAATATAATGTGTATGCTTAATTATTCTTCGATTTGACTGATCATATCTTTGAATTCACCTAATCTATTACTAACTTCATCAGCCCCTGCAAGAATAATTTGCTCTGGACTGAGAGCACCAGTTGATTCTACAGTGAGAACGCTTTCATCTTTTTTGTCTGTCTCAATAAGAGTTGAAACATTTGCAGAGTTCCATTTAGCATGATTTGTTCCGCGTCCCAGTCTAGCGTAACATTCAACTTTAACTCGTTGACCTGGAGCTAGTTGAACAATTGAGATTTTATCTGAAATTGGTTTTATTGAATCATCTTCAGAGGATAATTCATTTGAAAGAACGGTTCTTGTCATATCTGATTCTCCTGAGTCTAAAACTAACATGACTTTACAGTTTGAACAACCAGATTCACTATCACAATCACATTTGGATGGTTCATTAAATCTAGACAAGTCAGTTGTTATTGGAATTAGTCCTAATCTGTGTGCTAAACCTTCATCTGGTAATACGGAAGAATTTTCTATAATGTCTACTGTATCAATTGCAAAGACCGGAACACCGTTTAGACAGATACGTCTAAGGGCATTTGCGTATTGCATGGGAACTCCTTTTAGCTTTACAGAAATTTTTTGACTATCTTTACTGATTATTTCTAGGGATGACAAATCTTGAAGAAAATCTTCAAAGTCCACATAAATATCTAGCTAGTTTTATGTATAGATAAATACCAAATTATCATACATGTTTTAGAAATGGCAGATGTTACAGTAGTAAGATTTTCCTTTGAGGGTGAAAAATTTGAGATTTTGGTAAAGCCTGATCCAGCATTGGATTACAAGTTGGGCAAGAAAAAAGACGTTTCTGCAGTCTTGATTTCAGATGAAATTTATACTGATTCTGGAAAAGGCACAAAACCTGGAAATGAAAAATTACTCAAGGCTTTCAAAACTGAAGACCAGACTGAAATTGCTCAGATAATCCTTCAGAAAGGTGTTCTGAACCTTACAACTGATCAAAGACGAAAAATGATTGATGAAAAGAGAAAACAGATTGTTGAATTTATTGCCAAAACATATGTGGATCCTAAAACTCACTTACCTCATCCTCCATTGAGAGTAGAACAAGCTATGAAAGATGCCCGAGCTTCAGTTGATCCTCAAAAAAGTGTGGATGAACAAGTACAAGATATTGTTGAAAAATTGCGTTCTATCATTGCACTAAAATCTGAGAATCTACAATTAGAAATTATAGTTCCTGCACAATATGCATCTCAGTCTTACTCTGTTCTCAAATCAGTAGGTTCTCTGAAAAAAGAAGAATGGCAAAATAACGGTTCTCTAAAAGCAATACTAGAAATACCTGCTGCAGCAAGGCCAAACGTGATCGATAGATTGGGTTCTATTACCAAAGGCTCTGCTTCAGTTGAGGTAATTCAATAATGGAAAATAAAAGAAAATACGTTATTCCAGGTGATTTAGTAACTACAGGACCTTTTAGACCTGAACAAAATGTTGTACTAGAAGGAAATAAGATAATTTCGACAACTATTGGAATTTCTGAAATTTATGATGATTCTGTTAGAGTAATTCCACTAACTGGAAAATATATTCCAAAAATTGATGACTTGGTCATTGGTAAAGTCATTTCTCATACATCACTATCCTGGGAATTAGATATCAATTCTTGTTATGTTGGTTTCTTACCTGCACAAGATGTCTTTGGACGAGACTTTTCTGCTCATGCTGATGAACTTACATCAAAACTAAAATCAGGAGATCTTGTTGCTGCAAGAATTGCTAATTTTGATAGAACACGAGATCCACTTATCACAATTTCTGATAGAGATTTAGGTAAAATAGACTCTGGAGCATTGGTTAAAATTTCCCCAAGTAAGGTTCCACGCCTAATAGGAAAGAGAGGTAGCATGATTCAGATGATAGAACAGGCAACTAATGCTGCAGTAACAATTGGACAAAACGGTTGGGTAGTGGTTTCCTGTGAATCCCCCGAGGGATTATTAAAGGTTAAAAAAGCTATTAAAATGGTAGATGAAAAAGCACACGTTGCTAATTTGATTGATCAGGTAAAAGAAATGTTAGAATCAAAGAGTGAATCATAATGGGTGGAAGAGAAGCAACAATGGTCCTATTGGACGAAAATGGAATTCGTTGTGATGGAAGAAAAGTCGACGAAACAAGAAAAATTACGATTAGAGCTGGTGGACTAAAAAACGCGGATGGTTCTGCTTACATTGAATTTGGTGATAACAAAATACTAGTTGGTATATTTGGTCCAAGAGATGTTCATCCAAAACACATGTCTGACACTGATACTGGAATTTTACGAGTTAGATATCATATGGAACCATTTTCTGTTGGTGAAAGAAAAAATCCAGCCCCTTCAAGAAGAGAGATTGAAATTTCCAAAGTAATCAAAGAAGCATTAGAGCCTGCAGTAATGTTAGAAAAATTCCCAAGAACTGCAGTTGATGTATTTATCGAAGTTTTGCAAGCAGATGGTGGAACCCGTTGTGCTGCACTTTCTGCAGCTTCTGTTGCATTAGCAGATGCTGGAATCCCAATGAGGGATATGGTTGCAGCATGCGCTTCTGGAAAGGTTGCAGATACTATTGTTTTGGATGTTAATAACGAAGAAGATCAAGCAGGTCAAGCAGATATGCCAATAGGCTACATGCCAAGTCTTGAAAAAATCACGTTATTGCAATTAGATGGTGTTCTAACTCCTGAAGAATACAAGAAATGTGTGTCCGTTGGAGTTGAAGGCTGTAAAATTGTTTATGATTTACAAAAGAAAGCACTTAACGACAAATACTTTGGAAATAGAGGCGATTAGAAATAGCATCAAAATCTGTTTTAGATGAATTAAAGAGAACACAAATTCTTGAATTATTGGAACAGGGAAAAAGAGTAGATGGGCGAGCGTTAGATGAGGCAAGAGAATTGTCTATTGAAACTAATGCAATTCCTAAAGCAAATGGTTCTGCACGAGTACGACTTGGTGATACTGAAACCATATGCGGAGTAAAAATTCAACCAGATAGACCATTCCCGGATTCTGGCGACAAAGGTCTTCTCATTTGTACTGCTGAATTATTACCACTTTCACATCCTACTGTTGAAACCGGACCTCCACAACCCCATGTTATTGAATTGGCAAGAGTTGTGGATAGAGGAATTAGAGAAAGTCACATGATTGATGTTGCCCAATTAGTTATTGAACAAGACAAATCTGTCATTGGTGTATTTGCAGATAATGTAGTTGTTGATTATGATGGAAATCTTTTTGATGCATGCTCTTATGCTTCTACTGCTGCATTACTTACATCAAAAACTCCAAAATGGAATTGGGTTGATGATAAAGCAACACTAGTTGATGGTGAAGATTCTCCATTGCCAATTTCAACAATTCCAGTATCTGTAACTATGGCAAAGATTGGCAGTCATATTGTGGTTGATCCAAATGGGGATGAATGGGATAGTATGGATGCAAGAATTACAATTACTAGTGATTCTGATGGAAATATTTGCGCCTTGCAAAAAGGTGGTTTTGATGGATTCACACAAGATGAAATTGTTCAGTGTGGAGAAATTTCTGTTAGAGTTGGCGCAAAAATAAGGGAAAAACTAAAAGAAGTTCAGCAGGAAAGTCAATAAAATGGCAAAAGCAAAAAAATCTCTTAAAGGATTAGGCGCAAGATATGGAATTAAGATTAGGAAGCAGTATACAAAAATCCATTTTCAATTAAAAGAAAAGAGAACCTGTCCTGAATGTAGCTCAAAGACATTTGGTAGAGATGCTGTAGGAATTTGGTCTTGTAAAAAATGCAGCTTCAAAGTAGCTGGAACAGCATATGACATTAAACTTTAGTGCAAAAATCATAATTGATGCAAAAGACAAAACAAAGGCAATTTATGATTCTGTAAATACTGATAACGAATTTTATCCAGAAAACCCTGTAAAGACTGAGATAAAATTCAATGAAAAGATAAGCATTTCAGTAGAATCCGAACACTTGCCTCACTTGCGAGCAAATCTTAACTCTACACTTAGACTAATCCAAGTCAGTTATGATTCAATTGAATCGGTAAAGATATAATGAAATAAAATTTTTGATTAATAATGTCTACTGGACAAATGCCTCCATGGCTTCAAGAACAACTAATGAAATTACAACAATCTCAACAAAATCTTCAATCCATCATGACTCAAAAACAACATCTTGAAATGGAAAAAGCAGAAACAGAAAAAGCCCTTGAGGAATTAAAGAAAGTAGCAGATGGTGATGCTGTCTTCAAACACGCTGGTACTGTCTTGATTAAATCAACAAAAAAAGAATTGATTGATGAATTAGAAGAAAAACAAGAAATGGCAAAAACACGTGTGACAGTTCTTGAAAAGCAGGAAGCTCGTGTCAAAGAAGCTCTCAAAGAACAAGAATCAAAAATTACTGAAATGATGAAAACTGGCTCTACAAATTCTCCACCAGCAGAAAATAATCCTAGAAAGTAATCTCTGACACCAATTTCAAATAGATATTAACAAATCCTTACAAACAGTATAGGTGAAATTAGAAAATCTTCGGATAATTGTAGATGAACGGGAGCGAAAAAGTGGAATTCCCGAACTTCTAAAATCAGTTGGTTTGAACGTTGAGATGAAAACACTTCCGATAGGCGATTACATTGTTGCACCAGAAACTGTTGTAGAGCGAAAAAGTATTCGTGATCTAATGTCATCTGTTTTTGATGGAAGACTCTTTGATCAGTGTTCCAGACTCAAAGAACATTTTCAACACCCTATTGTATTGGTAGAGGGAAATGTTGATGAAATTGAAGAAATCACTGAGAATCCACTGATATTCTATGGGGCTATTTCTACTGTTGTTCTTGATTTTAAAATCCCAGTGATTCCTACTCCTAACGCAGTTCATACAGCAAAATTACTAGTTTCATTGTGTTCAAGAAAAGATTCTCCTAGTGGACCTTACCTGAAGAAGATCAAAAAATCTTCCGATTTACAAAAACAACAACTTTCAGTTCTTTGCAGTTTGCCCGGAATAGGGGAGAAATTTGCAGTTAGAATGCTTGAGAAATTTGGAACTCCCTTCAGAGTTTTTACTGCAACAACCACTGACCTGGCAAAAGTTGAAGGATTAGGTGAGGCAAGAGCAAAGAAAATTAAAAAAATGTTAGAATCCAAAAGTAAATTTCTCAGAAAGTCTAACCAAAAAACTTTGCATGATACATGATAGTTCGTTTGTTGAATGGTGTAAAGAGCAGTTATTCCCTGAGTAATTTTCTTTTTAATGGCGTTCCACACATTGGACACTCTGTTTTATTAGTATGATTAGTTCTACATGCTGGACAATAGTGAACCCATTTTCCCACATCTTTTATTCCCCGAGTCATAATTGGCGATATCTTCAAACCTAGATTCTTTGCTACATTTGAAATTGCAAAATCATCACTAATTATTTCACCATTCATTTCAATGCATAATGCAATAATTGAAATGTCTTGTTTTGATAACTGAGGAAAATCTCCAGTATCTTTTGATGCCTTTATTGCGGCCTCTGTTGATTCTTTGTCAGGCTCTCTAATTTTTAGCCTATTAGTTTCAAGCAAAGTTCCTAGAGCGTCATAATTTTTCTTTATGTGTTTGATTTCATCATAAGCAAGAGATGTGGTGTAATAATCATTATATGATCTAAATGGAACTCCTGCATAAAATGCACTAGCATCTAAAATCCTAAAATCCAAGTTTACTCATTTGTCTCAGTCCTCGTTTTTTTAGTCTCACAAAGACTGCTGGTTTTTTGTATTTCTTAATAATTATTGGTTCTTCATATTCTGCAGCTTTAATCACTTGTGCATCCATCACAATATTGCAGTCATGAGAACATGTAATCTCAATCTTTTCATCTGGAACTACAATTGACTCTAATCTGTATACTGGTGCAACAGGAGTGATAATTAGAACATCCAAACTTTCATGCAAAATTGGTCCTCCTAATGAAAATGAGTGACCTGTAGATCCACTGGGAGTTGCAATAATTACTCCATCCATTTTTTGTTTTACGATATCATTTTGAAATTTTATTTTAATTTCTGCAGTTTTAGTCAAGTTTGTTCTACTAATGTAGATCTCATTCAATGCTGGTGGAAATTCTTTTCCTCCACAAGATGCAACTACCCTTGTTCTTTTGTCTAGGAAGAACTTGTCTTTTAAAATTTGATTTATTGTTTCATCCACTTTATCAATTGTTATCTCTGATAAAATTCCCCTATTTCCTCCAACATTGATTGTTAGAATTGGTATTTCATTTTCTAAGTTTCTAAAAACCCGAAGAGTTGTGCCATCTCCACCAAGAGTAATTACAAGGTCTAGTTTCATCTTTTTTAATTCTTCTAACGTATCAATTTTTTTTGCTCCCTTTACTTCAATTGGTGAAATTGTATAGACTGTGGATTTTTTTGCCAAAAGCTTTTTTACAACATCTTTTGCAGCTTGTTCAGATTCTTTCGAACCTACTTTACTTACCACTGCAACGTTTCCAAGTTTCAAGCAGTTCTTCTGAATTCTGTTTACATAAAAATGATATTTTTTACGTATTTGAAAAACAATTAAGTATGGAAACACATCCGTACAAATTATGAGTTACGCATATCCAGAAGTTTTGGTAGATACTGAATGGGTATCAAAAAATCCTCCTAATGAAAATAGGAAATTAGTAGAAGTTGATTATGATCCAGTAAATGGATATCAAAAAGGTCATATTAATGGTGCCAGTCTCATCTGGTGGAAACGTGACATTAATGATCCAGTTACAAGAGATATCATTGACAAAAAACAATTTGAAGCATTAATGTCAAAAAATGGAATTACTTCAGATAGTGAAGTAATTCTTTATGGTGACTTTAACAATTGGTTTGCAGCATTTGTTTTCTGGGTTTTCAAATACTATGGACATGAAAATCTAAAGATTATGAATGGTGGAAGAAAAAAATGGGAATTAGAAAGTAAAGATTACACTACTGACGAACCACAAATGACATCAACGACATACAATGCACAACCTCCAGATGAAGGATTACGTGCTTATCTGTTTGATGTTAGTAGAGCATTAGGAAAAGAAGATTCTGTTATGGTTGATGTAAGATCACCTGCTGAATTTTCTGGCGAAATTACTGCTCCTCCAGAATACCCAACGGAACATGCGCAAAGAGGCGGACATATCCCTGGTGCAAATAACATTCCATGGGCAACTGCAGTTAATGATGCTGATGGAACATTCAAAGCAGTTGAAGAATTAAAACAAAATTATGAACCAAAAGGTGTGACTCCAGACAAAGATGTAATATGTTATTGTAGAATTGGAGAAAGATCATCACATAGTTGGTTTGTTCTAAAATATCTGTTAGGATATCCAATGGTTCGGAACTATGATGGTTCTTGGACTGAATGGGGTAACATGATAGGAAATCCTGTGGAAAAATAAATTGCTTTTAGACCTTCCTGTTCTAAAGAAAGGCACTTTTTATTTTATCAAAGATGGTGAAACAGATCTTGTCATGGAAGACAAAACAAAAAGAGGTCTTACTGTAAAAGAGACATCCATAGACGAAAAACTAAACGTCAAAGCTGATAAGGGAATGATTCATGATATGGATGGTATTGGGCATTGGGTTCCTATAAGATGGTATTTTTCCAAGAATTCTTATGATTTATCACAAGTAATGACGCATGCAGAAGCAATGGAAAAAAAATACATTGAACTTAGAGAACTCACTTGTCCTGAAGATGATGACTGATAACCTTTTTAACTAAATTCGAGGTACAAAAATCGGATGTCATTACTATTAAAAGATCGAGTGTGGTCAATGGAAGCCCCAACTGCAAAACGTGGTGTTTATCCATTACATGGATACAAAATTGGACTTTACAGACTACCAGTTAAACTCGAAGATCCAGCAGAAATAAAATCAATCCATGATGGTCTCAAAAAGGCATTTGAAATGGATATGTATGCTGACAGAATTTTTGCAACATATCGCTGGCAAGAACAAAACATGAAAGATCCTGATGCAAAAGGATACGAACAAGTTGAGTTATCTATTACAGTTGAAATTGTAACTGGTGAAGTAGTTGATATTATCTATCAAATTTTTCCAATTGAAAAATTTGGTGACCCAAACTGGGTTCTGGATTATAGAAAGAAAGCTGATCATTTTGCAAAAATGATAATTGATACTATTTTACGTAATACTATCTTAGCCGACAAGATGATTTCTTACTATGTTAGAACTGAAAAGATCTCTGAGATTGCTGCCATTCAAAAACTTGAAGAACTTACTCCTTTGGCAAAAATTGTCCTTGGCGCAAAAGCCAAAGCTGTTGAAGTAACAGAAGAAGAAGGTGAAGAAGATGAAGGAGTTATGGAAATTCCAGATGGTGCCAAACCAGGTCCAATTGATGTTGAATACAAATCAAAACTGAAAAAATCTGCATCATACGATGCAGCCGGATATTCAATCAAAACTTGGGGACGAAGAGGTACAAGTAATGGAATTATGGGCATTTGGGGAGAATTTGTTTCAGTAGATTATGATATCTGTATTGCAGATGGTGGATGTATTGAAGCATGCCCTGTAGGAGTTTATGAGTGGTTTGACACTCCAGGAAATCCTGGATCTGACCAAAAACCATTGATGTCAAAAGAACCAGATTGTATCTTTTGTCTTGCTTGTGAAGGTGTTTGTCCACCACAAGCAATCAAAATCTTTGAAGCAAAATAGTTTCAATTTTTTGCAAGTATAAATAGCAAATAGTAATTCTGAGAAATTAGGCATATGGCAATCAATCCTTTCACCCAAATTATTTTTGATCTGTTTATTGTAGCAGCCATCATAATTATTGCATATACTTGCAATTTTTACTATCTGGCATTTCTTTCTCGAAAAAGAAAAGATGTTTTGCCTACTATTGATGTGGGAACCCCGTCAATTACAATTCAACTTCCAATATACAATGAAAAGTATGTTGCAAAGAGACTCGTCGATTCAGTATGCAACTTGGATTATCCAAAAGCGAAAATGAGAATTATGGTGTTAGATGATTCTGATGATGATACTGTTGAATTGGTTAGAAATGTGGTCAGTGGTTACAAAAAGCAAGGATTCCTAATTGAACATGTAAGACGCGGAACAAGAAATGGGTACAAAGCAGGTGCTCTGAAACACGCTATGCAGACAACAGATTCCGAATTTGTCGCCATATTTGATGCTGACTTTATTCCTCCAACATGGTTTCTCAAACGAGCAATTCCTTACTTTTCAAAATCAAACATTGGTCTTGTTCAATGCCGTTGGGGGCATGTAAATGAAAACTATTCTGCGATTACTCAAGCCCAAGCACTTGCTCTCGACTTTCATTTTCTCATTGAACAAAAAGCAAAAAGCAATTCGCATCTCTTCATGAATTTCAATGGTACTGCTGGAATTTGGAAACGTGAATGTATTGAAGATGCCGGAGGTTGGCATACTGCCACGCTAGTTGAAGACCTTGATCTTAGTTACAGAGCACAAATGAAAGGATGGAAATGTGTATTCTTGCCTGACATTGTAGTTGATGCGGAACTCCCTGCTCAGATGAATGCAGCTAAAAGACAACAATTCCGATGGGCAAAAGGCTCTGTTCAATGTGCAATAAAGCTACTTTTTGATATTGCCATTAAACGAAAGGTTGCAGTTGAAGCAAAGATTCAAGCATTCATACAACTGACTCGTCATATAGTTTATCCATTAATGCTGATACAATTTTTGGCATTGCCAATTTTGTTAGCAGGACAAGTTAATCTTTATGTGGTTAGTTTTCTTCCTGCCATAACAATTGCAGCATATCTTGCAATGGGGCCAGGTGCATACCTCGTGATTATACAGAGTATGTATCACAAGTCATGGAAATCAAAAGCAAAGATACTACCTGCATTACTGGTTTACAATGCTGGACTGTCAGTAAATAATACTGTTGCAGTCTTTGATGCAGTACTTGGAAAGAAAAATGAATTTCTTAGAACTCCAAAATATGGAATCATAACAAAAGATGATGATTGGCGAGACAAGGCATATAATTTACCTTTTTCCCAGACTACTCTTTTGGAAATATTTTTTGGCGTATATGGAATAATAGCAATCTTTATCTCAATATTTTCAAACAATCCCATATTTGTACCGATTATTGGATTGCAAACTGTTGGATTTTTTTACATTGCCTACATGAGCCTATCTCATACGCGATTTCAAAGAAATAAATCAAGTGATAACCATGTTATGACCAAGAACGAGAAAATGGCAAAAATTGTTTACAAACTTTCCATAATTGGAATAATTGGAATTATTGTTTTTGGAGGATTTATGGCAATCACTGGCTACAACACAGACATTTACCCTCTTGATAGAATGAGAGGACATCTTGATGGAATTATTGGTTCGTCTGATCCTGTTGCAATTCGTGCCCATTTGGTGGCAATTCAAGCAGATCTGGATATTGTTATGGAAAATCCCAATTTACTTGAAACAACAAATGCAAATGGGGAAGTCATCTCCAAAAATCCCGTTTGGATGTTTCCTACAGACTCTACAAACTTCCTTAGAATACAAAATGATGTGAACTTTATGCTTGCAGGTGTTGAGAAAATCTCAGCTGTTCCAAAGGATAGCTCTGCATATCATACAGGAATGATAGATGTTAGTGATAGGGCTTTACAGTTAAGGATCAACATTATGGATGCAACTCCGTACATGTATGTTAGTGCTCCAAACGTATTGTATAGTGTAATCTGGATTGTTGCAATTATGGCAATATTTTCTGCATTAAAAAGAAAGAAAGAACAACTCAAAGAAGCTGATGAACTAGGAGTTTAAGAAATATTTAGATCATTTCTAATTTCATCTACTGCTCTAATTCCATAAATGTCTCTAACTTGCTGAATTCTCACAGTTTCTTTAAACATGTCTCTTCCAATTGCATTTGTTAAAATTGAATAGATATCACTAAATCGAATCTCCCATTTATCTGCACAATCAAAAATTTTACTAATAGCCCATTGTCTCACTTCGTGAGGGAGTGGAATCTTATCACCCGATTCTATTGAAATTCTATCAAAAAGATTAACAATATCCGCAGTTTGTGATGCCATCTTTTCAAGATCTTTTGAATCCCCATACTTTGATTCTGCATTCATTCTGATGTTTGATTGATATTCTGAAAGCTTCAACAATGCCATCATCTCCTGTGATGAATCACTTGTTGCTTTGCTTGTAACATTTTTGACTGCTTGCATCTCTTCAAATAATTTTTCAGATTTTTTATGAAATTCTACAGTCGATGCATCCTGTCTTTTTACAATGTCTGAAACCGACGCCATTTTTTGTTCGATTCTATTTATTTTACCTTCAAGTTCTTTGATAGATTCTAGGCTCAAACCCTCTACAGAATTTGCCTTTAATGCAATAGTATCAAATTGTTGTTTGAGGCCATCAATTACACCTCCCAATGAATCAATTTTTGAGGCTTTGGAAGATATTGCATCAATTGTGATCTTAATTGCCTCTAATTCGGCATTAAGATTTGATGTAAAGGATGTACCATCAACAATTTTTCCAAGTTCTTGTTTGAGACTTTCAATAATTTGAGTTCCTGTTCCTCCGGTTTTTCCTGAAATCCCTTCTATGCTGTTTTTCAGTTTACTCATTTCAGAACTAATTTCTAAAAATGAGTCTGTTTTTCCAGAAACCTTCCTGAGATCATCTCTAACATCATCAATCCTCTGAGCAATTTTGATAATCATTTGAGAATTATTTTTAATTGAATCCATACTATCTGTTACTTGTTGAGATACTGACTTTGATGATTTTTGAAAATCAGAGATTCTGTTTACCTCTCCTTGTAATTTAGCAGTTTGATCATTGATCTTATTGACCAGGTTAGATTGTGTTCTTACTTGACTTAATCCAGAGTATAGTTTTTGTGTATCTGCTTCTATGATGTTGATTTGTTTAGATTGTTTTTGAATGTGTTCTAATGTAGATGATAGAGAATCTATCATTCCTTTCATTGATACTAGGACCTTTTGATTTTCACCAAAAATTTTTGACATAACTTTGATCTCTTTTTGCAAAGCCTTGTTAGAATCCGAAAATGATGCAACATTCTTAAGTAATACAGACTGACTTGGCTCCCTTTTTGTAATTTTTCTTGTTTGGCTTGCTACTTTGGTTGTTTTTCTCTTTACAGTCTTTTTAGCCATATGAATTAAATTAAAAATTTAATGATAAAAAAGTTAGCTCTAAAATAAAAAATGTAAAGAGTTACTTGTTTACAACTTGTGGTTCATGAAGTAGTTCATGAAAGGTCTTTTCAGCCAAACCATTTGCTGTTTCAATAAATCCTCTCGTGCAAAATTCGCATTGAATCATATAGTACGGTATGATACCGTACTATTAATAATTGGGTAATTACAACGTAACCAATTATGCAGTCAGATACCCCAGGTCATATCTCTACATTTTATTCAGATGACCTAATCATCACTCTGCATTTGGATTATGATTAACTTGGAATAAAGGGATTAAACATGATGATCATAATATTGAGCCTGTCTTCAATTATTTAATATTCTATCATTTAATTTCTAAATTTTAAGCGAATAATCATTTTTAAACAAATTTGCTTAAAAATAATATTATGCAAAATATTCCACTTCAACTAGATTCAAGTGGGATTCAAAGCACTCTAAATAACACTGTCACCAGTTTAATTGAACAGATTACTCCTGAACTTCCTCACACGAGTTTTGTTACTGATTTAGCTTTTATCATGATTATTGGTGCTGTAGTTACACTTGCATTTTTTAAAATAAAACAACCTTTGATCATTGGCTATCTTTTTGCAGGAATGTTGCTTGGTCCTCTGTCACCATTTTGGTCGTGGCTTTTACCCGAAGGCGGCCCTAATTCTGAAGTTTTAGGAGCTGTAGGAATTTTATCTGATACTGAGGCATTGAATCTTTTTGCTGAAATTGGTGTCATCTTGCTTCTTTTTGTAATAGGTATTGAATTCCCATATTCAAAAATCAAAAGCATTGGTCGTAAAGCAGTTGGAATTGGGACTGTAGGGTTGTTTTCAACAATGGGCGTCATATTTTACGTTGCTAGTGTGCTTGGGCTTCAATTTATGGATGCATTATTTATTTCAGCGGCACTATCAATATCAAGTACTGCAATTATTGTTAAAATTTTTGAGGATACGGGGCAAATCAAAAAAGAGTCCTCTTTACTTGTCCTAGGTATTTTAATTGTTGAAGATGTGATTGCGGTTATTCTAATTTCTTCATTGCAATCTATTGCTTTAGTTGGAACTGTATCTATAGAATCCATTATTGCAGTAGTGACAGTTGCAATTGCTCTTATTGTTGGAACGTTTACTGTTGGAACCCGTGTAATTCCTCCACTAATCGATAGAGTTGCAGCTACAGAACATCGTGAAATTTTACTGCTCAGTGTTCTTGGTCTCTGTTTTGGATATGCCTTATTTGCAAACATTGTGGGATTATCTGTAGCAATTGGAGCATTTTTAGCAGGTGTACTTGTTGCCGAATCCAGATCAGCCGAAGTTTCAAAACTTCTTTCAAGTCCAATAAAAGACATGTTTGTAGCCATATTCTTTATCTCAGTTGGTGCACTGATGGATGCTTCCCAGCTTGAAAATTATATTGTTATAGCCATTGTTTTGATTGCAGTTGCCACTGGCATGAAGTTTGGAGGTAATATGATTGGGAATATCATATTTAGACAAAAACGTGGCAAAGCACTCCGTTCTGCATTTTCCTTAGCAGCTCCAAGAGGCGAATTCTCGATTGTAATTGTAAAGGTTGGAGTAGATATGGGTGCAGTTAGTGCTTTCTTATTCCCTTTGATAGGTATGATTTCCATAATTACCGCAATTCTTACTCCCTTTTTGATGAAAGCTGGTGATAGAATAATACCTGTAGTAGAAAAGAAAGAAAATGTCTGATGAATTAAAGAGACTGTTAGACCAAGTCCATGATGGAATTACCACTTTTGATTTTGATGGTAAGAACACCCCATGTATTGTAATTGAAGAAGAAAAATACGATGATATGCTCTCAAAAGTTGCTGGACAACCTTTATCGATTAATACTGATCTAAAAATTCTCCACGATGGGCAAGGAAATGTTTTTGTTGAAGTTGTTTTAACATTTTCAAGAGGAAATATTGTTGAAAAATTTCTAGTTAACGCAAAATCTGATCTTTCATTTTTTGAATCTCTTGCAAAAACATCCATGCTTGCTCTCTCTTCTCCACATTCTCATTACGGAAAGGACAATGTGTTTATGATTCAATTGCCTCGTCCAGAAAAAGCTCATGATGCACTGGAAATTATTCATAATGGGCTAGCAAAGAAATCAAAGATAGATGGTGCAGTTACCGGGATTTGAACCCGGGTCACTAACTTGGCAAGCTAGAATATTAACCAAACTGTACTATAACTGCAACAATCCTAGAGGCTAAATTTGGATATTAAACTGTTTTTAACTATTTCAATTAAGATACAATATGGATAAAATTCTTCTAAAGAAGATGGAGGAAAAAATTCAAGATACAGTTTCGAATAAGGATGAAATCAAACAATTAATTCAATTTCTATCAAACATTGACGGTTCAAAATCATTTGCTTTAGGTATTGTAGTGGGTAGAATTTACAACTCCTTTTACTATCAATCCAAAAGAATTCTTAATCGAGAGCCAACTAAAGAAGAATTTGAAGAGTTTTTAGAATTTATCAAAACCAAGAAATCTAATTTAGAAAATTTATGGTGATGGTTTGTTCCATTCAAGCATTGAGATTGTTGGTGTGCCAGGTAATTTTACACATGCGCCTTTGAGAGCTTTCTTTGCTGCCTCTAAATGATCATTACCATTTACGTATAACTCCATTATACATTGACCTTGTTTGACTCTAGCACCTAAACTTGTGGCTTTACCCCATGATCTTCTCATTCCTTCTGAAATTCTGTCTGCACCTGCAGTTGCAATCTGTTTGTTTTCTCTTAGAAGAATATGTGGATAAATTCTTAGTCTGGAATAATAACCTGTTTCTCCAGTTGTTTTCTCCAATGTCTTGTTTGCTGCTAATCTGGTTGACTCGATTGCCATATGTCTGATCTGAATCTTTTCGTTTAGACTTAATTGAACACGATATTGGTATGTTCCTCTTTTACCACCTTGAAATTTTGCAATTTTTATCTGTGGTTTACCTTTGATGTACTCCTTTCTAGTAAAAGCTTGCCCAACTCCTCTTCTATAATTTGCACCATGCATGACATCCTAAAACAAGAATGCCCATATTTTAACGGTTAACCCAGCATTTATTCATGTTATCCAATGCTTATATGGAAATCCTTTGGCTTTCTCTTCATCATGGAAGAAACTCCTTTGGTCAAGGGTGAGATGATTTCAAGTCAGACTTACATCTCTGATAAGAATATGATTCATGAACTTGAGCAAAAGGGATATGGGGAAATTGAAAAAGGAAAATTACTCCTAAAACAATTTGAAACTCTTTACCTGTTATACGCTAAAAGACTAACCCTAAAGAAAGGAAAAAAACAGATTGATTTTAACTCTTTCATGAGTCTTTGTCAAAAAATAAATCCTGAAATTCTAACCAAATTTTTGATATACCGAGATCTTCGAAATCGCGGTTATGTTGTAAAGGACGGTTTTGGGTTTGGTTCGGACTTTAGAGTTTATGAAAGAGGACACTTTGGCGAAAAGGGTGCAAAATTTCTAATCTTCGGCCTTAATGAGGGCCAACAAGAAAAGATGGGCAATCTACAGAAAAAGATTGAAGAGATCACTCAGATGGGAAAAGAACCAATTATTGCAGTCATTGAACGTCGTGGTGAAGTTATCTACTATAAAATCAATAGAATGAATTTCTATGAAAACAAAGCTAGATTAGAAGAGTCATTTCAGCTTTAATCTTGTAATACCCATTCAGATGAATATCTTAAAAGATTGTTTTTTATTGCATACATAAAATCATAAACTTGCACATATTTCGTCTTGTTCTCCCACAGATCCTCAAAATCTTTCATCTTTCTTTCAACCCGTGATTTGTCATTCCATGACGTAAACACATCTACGGATTCAAAATCTATTGTCTGAGTAGAGAATGATTCACTAGAGGTACCAGTAAATGCAACAATCTGATCATGCTCATCTCTAAATATCCCAATTCTCTCTGAGAATGAATCTGCAACTTCTTCTGAGTTTGGGATTGCAATCTTTAATTCAATTTGGCCATTGTCAAAAAATCTTGCAATTTTTTCAATTTTGGTGTTTTTGATTTGTTTTCCTTCAAACGATTTCGTGTATTTCGCATCAAAGAGTTTTGTAAATAGATCAAGATCTGCTGCTCTAAATCTGTGGCCTGTAACAATTCTTAATTTTGCTTTACCCGCAACAAAATTATCAAATGCCATAGAGATTGTGGCTAACGTCTGAATCGACAAAAAGTCAACACATCTATCATACTCGATACAATTACTTAGGCAAGGAAAGAAAAATTCCGATGCAATATCATTTCTATCTGAACGATATTCTTCTTGAAGTTCAATTTCTCTTAGACCCAATAATAATGGACATCGATTTTGTTATTTAAAGAAACTATTTTGAAATTTTCTTTGTAATTTAAATGACCAATGAAGTTTTGTCGAATTAGTAAAATTTCTTATTTAATGCTGTATCCTTAAGGCCTGCACCAGTGAGTTTTGCACCCATGAGGTTTGCATAAGAGAGGTTTGATCTATAGAGGTTTGCACCACTAAGGTCTGCATAAGAGAGGTTTGCTTATGGAATTTTGTATTGGTTAGATCTGTATTAGTAAGATTTGCATTATGGAGATTTGCATCAGTGAGATTCACATTAATGAGTTTTGCATTGGACATCCTAACTCGTATAATAGTTCCAATATAGTCTGTATGTCTTTTTGTGTTGCTTTACGAATTAATATATTCATTATGGTTAAATCATTAATTGATACTATTGTATAGTCCAGAAAGTAGTATACCCCCCTCAAAATAGGAGGGACGCATACTGACTGAAGCAAGACGCAGAATTGAGATGATGGTACGTGGGTTCCTAAAGCGCACACAGAGGTGGAGACATATCGGAAGGCGCCGCATCAGGGTCATGAGAAAACTTGACGAGTCAAAGGTAAAGTGGATAATCCTGCAGAAGAAGGCCGGCAAAACGACCAACAGGCAGATTGCAGATACCATGGGCATCTCCGAGATCTGGGTAAAGAAACTGTGGGCCAGGTACAAGGGTGTGGAACCTGACAGGATAGTCTACCCGGCTAGCATGGGCAGGCCCGAGAATGGTCTTCCGGGTCGCAGGGAACACTGCGGTCCTCTCTGCACACTGCAGGCACCGCCAGGGGGCCGTCCGCACGGAGCGACTGATCGAGGAGGAAGAGGGAATACATATCCCTCACAATGCCGTACACGGCATAATGAGGGACAACAACCTGTCGGCAAGGCAGCCCAAGAAGAGCAAGAGGCGCAAATGGATCCGCTTTGAGCGCACCTACTCCAACTCGATGTGGCACACAGACTACAAGCAGCTGGATGACGGAAGGTGGTTTATCGCCTATCTGGATGACGCCTCCAGGTTTATTGTCGGATACGGCGTCTTTGATCAGGCCACCTCCAGGCACGCAATCGAGGTTCTCAGGGCAGCAATGGAGGCGCACGGCAAACCCGCGTCCATTCTGACTGACCGCGGCAGCCAGTTCTACGCCAACGAGGGGCAGTACAAGAAGAAAGGCGCCTCCGAATTTGAGCTGGAGCTGGTGTCGCTGGGCATCAGGCAGATCCTGGCGCGTGTAAGACACCCGCAGACAAACGGCAAGCTCGAGAGGGTTCACGGTGAACTCCAGCGCAAACTGCACCTCTTCGAGGAGGAGTCGGCCTACAGAACGGTGCGTTCAGCAGGATCCGAGACGGACCGTGTGGGCGGACCGTTCAACACGAAACCAAAGACGGATCCCGTGGAGCGGTTTGTGGAATGGTTCAACCACGACCGGCCACACATGTCACTTGATCTGGACAACCTAGAGACACCGGCGCGGGCATTCACCAGAAAGATGCCATCCCCAGGACAAACAGTTATTGACGAACAAACGGGAGAGGAATACGATGTCAGATAGGGGGTATACTACTTTCAGGATCCCACAATTAATTGATACTATGATCTTTTATAATAGTGAATATTACATTTAGCATAAACCCGTTGGCGGCCGGATTTGAACCGGCGAATCCGAAGGTATCAGATTTGAGTTTATCAGACTCACGCCATACCATGCTTGGCGACGCCAACAGGTTTTATTATTTTATCCAAATTATAAAGTTATTAGTTTTTTATTTTGATAGAGTAGTATTTCTGATATTAAATAAAACAATACAATCTAAAATATTGTTTCATGTTTAATTTAAATTAATAAAAAGAAAAAAAGATTAACTATTACATTCAACAATTGATGTAATTGTTTGTGTTGCTGGTCCTCTATACAAGTCATCAATTAGAGCAGCAGATACCTGTAGTGATATATCAGCAGCATCACCTGATTCTAAATCAGAAATTACATAATATCTGGGAAGTTGGAATATAGCAAATTTTGATGTCCAAGAAAGAACAAATTCTTGTTATAATTTGATACAGAATTCGGACTTATTTCTTTGGATTCTACTCTCTTATTATGTGATTTTATATATTCTCCAATAATAGAGATTATGCGTAATCCCTCCAAACCCCACGCCGATAAGTTTAGATCAGACACGATCATGCCACACATCAAATGCCAGATTCATCTGATCAAACCATACGCAGGCTGCAACAGGAGATCAAAAAACTAAAGAAGACCCTGGGGCAGAAAGGCAAGGAGCTGGAGCAGAAAAACGAGGAGCTGGATCTTGAGCGCGGCCTGTGGAAGACCAGACATGGCATCAACATCCCAGTGAATGCAGGGGCGCAGGAACGCTGCTGGTCGACGGCACCCACATACCCGTGCGCCGTTCCGGCAAGAAGGACAGAAGAAAGGAGATGTATTCAGGCAAGAAAAAGAGGCATACGTTCAACACAACCAGTGTCCGCTACAAACAACATCATCCTGGGAATCGGCAGCACCGTCGTTGGAAAGACCCATGACATAACACTGCTCAGGGAAGATCCGATTCCGTTTGGCAGGTGGGCTGAAAAAATGCACGACGGGTCCAATCCAAAAAGCGAGAGGTTTACCGCATACATGGATCTTGGGTATCAGGGAATGCAAAAGGATCTTCTGGGCGCAAACGTAATCATGCCGTACAAAAGACCAAGAAGAAGAAAGGGAAAGGAGGGGGAGGCCCGAAATCTGACAGATGAGCAAAAGAAGCGCAACAAGAAGGTAGGCGGCATCAAGGTGACAGTGGAGAACAGCATAGGCAGGATAAAGCAGTATGCCAGGATGACAGAGCCGTACGGCGGCACCGAGGACGAGCTCAACTGCGAGATGAATGTCGTTGCGGGCCTGGTAAACCTGCACCTGATGAAGACGCTTCACAGGGGAAGTCCCAAGCTACGCAGAAGATTTCTTGGTTAGCGCCGCGGGTGGCAGCAAGTGCCACCGGATTGACGATGTGATTTCGGAGCACGTGGCGGTGCTGCAGGGCTGCGCATTGCATTTTGGATTCTGGCGTTTTTGTTCATGTGTTGTGCGGATTATCTGGCTGCAAGCCGTTCTGCCGCTGACGTGCGTGTGTATCGTAAAACCACGTATTGTGCGGATATTATGATCGATTACGCATAATCTCTATTAATTAAAAACATGACGATCAAAAATCGATTAGATATTAGATCGCAAGTCGTATTAGGGTTGTCATAGATACAATTAACCCTCAATTTTCCTATTTTTTAACAGGAATAAAAATAATTTAAGTGTAGTATTGTTTTTATTCTCTAATTTTTGCTCAAATATATGGCTGATCCAAAAATCACAGAAGATCAAGCCAAACCACAACAACCACTATCTAGGTTTTGGGCTTGTTTTTTCTCATGTTCAATATTTGCACTACTTTGGACAAGCAAAATGCATAAGACAAGAAAATGGATACCATTATTTGTAGTTTTTCTAACTGTCTGGTTTATTCTTGATTATATTTTATATCCTCTTGAAATTGATCAAGATATGACCATAACTGAAAGTATTGGGTATTCACTTTACATTGAACCCCACTATCATCTAGAGATTTTTCTTAGTGAGTTGATTTATGATTACTTTCCTCACAGTGGAAATTTGGATGATTTTATATTTTTAATTTCATTTTCGTTAATTGTTTTGTATCATACAGTTATCTTTCTTGGCTCTATCTTTATTGTAGTTTATTTTATGTTCAAGTGGACGACACAATACAATCTAAAGGCCTGTGGTTACAAATCAAAAAGAGAATGGAAAAAAGCCATACTACCACAACGAAACATTACTGATAAATTAAAACAATATTCTAACAAAACTGCTTCAAGTGTGATAGATATTGGTAAAAAAACAAGTGAGAAAATCTCTACTGAAAAAATCAAAATGAAAAGTATGGATGCTACTAAAAAAATCAAACAGACTGCAGACAATCTAAAATCAACCCAGATGAGTGATGAAGATAAACGAATCCAAATCAGGGAATGGTATGATATGATGATAATGGATGTTATCACCGAAACAGACTTTGAAAAGAAAAAATCCGAATTACTGGATTCATAAACAAAATAAAACCGATACTAAATATGATTTATCTTATTTGATGTTTTATGAAGACATAAGATAGGATCTGAAAAAATATTTAGGTAGATTTTCAGGAGTATGAACAACACATTCACATTAAATCATCTTTTATAGTCTCTCAAATTATATCTTAGTAACTATTATGTTCAAAACCCAGTTATATCACAAAAACCTGAACTGGTACATCAGTGGTAGATAATTCTACTTGGGACAGCTCGGTAGATCAGATTTTACCGCATTCTGAATTATCGTCTTCCATTTATTATCACCCATAACCCTGATTCCTGCCCCGTCAGTGGGTGTATCACCATCCAATCCTTAGTGTGGTCTAATGTAGTTGTGGTGAAGCTGCATACCCTTGAGTATTGCAGAATCGTCTTTCTTTATTCCCCTAGGACTGGAATCCAATCTACATAGATCCTGAAAAACTTGAGTATTGCAGAATCGTCTTTCTTTATTCCCCTAACAATTTTCTCTCTCATTCTTAGTGTGTTTCCGTTAAAGGATTCCATCTGGTTGTTGTTCATATCCCCTGAAAGGTGAATGTGTCTATGGTGTTCTGTTTCCTTGTGCAGTAAATTCTTGGCTTTGTATTGTTTTTTCCAAGCATGGTTCTTACAGGATGTTAAACAATTAAAAGAACTTTATTCAATCCATCCATTTCCACCAAAATGGATTAACATCGATCAAATAAATTCAAAGAGTGAATCTTCTGTTTTAATAAACGATAAAGTAATTTCATGAAATAATACTTCAAGTAAGTAATACCTGAAGAGTTTAGTACTAGTACAAAATTAACTATAATGTGCCTCCTTTTTGTAGACCTAAAACATTTACATATAATTTTAATAAAAAAGTAGAGATCAAAGCCATTCGTAAATTACAACGCAAGGCAATCCCTGAAGGAATTTCAAAACCAAAGAAAAATCAATTGTTGATAGGAAGTTGGAATATAGCAAATTTTGATGTCCAAGAAAGAACAAATTCTTGTTATAATTTGATTGCAGAAATCATAAAACCATTTGATCTAATCGCCATACAAGAAGTTAATGCTAATATGACTGGTTTGAACAAAATCATGAATATATTAAAAAGAACTCATGTATGCTTATTCAGCGATACGGGAGGAAACAAGGAACGGATGACATACATCTACAAACCCAAACGATTAGAATTGTTAAATCATATTGGAGAATTAACAATTCCACCATCTCAAAGAAAATCATTAAAGTTTAATGGAAAATCAGTAAAATTCAGAGGGTATGATAGACCGTCATACTTGGCATCTTGGAAATTTAATTCAACAACTTTTACTACATATAATTCACATATCTATTATGGAAAAAAGAGTGAAAAGACACGTCAATTTCAACAAAGAGTATTAGAAATATATTCACTTACAAGTTGGATTGAAAAATTATTAAAAAAAGATAAGAATGAATTATTTTCTCATAATATTTTACTTTTAGGAGATTTTAATGTACCAAGAATGGAAAAAACAGATGCAGTATACAAAAGACTAAAGAGAAAACATCTAGCTCCACTACGCTACCATGAGCATATTGGAAAAGGAAGTGTAATTAAATCAGATTCTACAATTAATGATGATTCAAACAAACTCAAAGACAAACAAATCAAAAAGGGTTCTAACATCAATAATAATGCATATTATGATCAACTTGTTGTCTCAGAACCATTTTCTAAGAAAATTAAAGTAACAAAGGAACACAAAGCACAAATTTTTGCTTTTGATACTGTATGTTTTCAGAAATTATACAATACTAAAAGAAAATCACAATTTAGAGCATATACAAAATGGGCAATATCTGATCATCGTGTGATATGGTCATTATTTAATATACCAAAATAAGTGAAAAAAATTGAAAAGAATGGTCGTATCAATAATCTTATTATTACTAGTATCAATCACCTTGTCAAATCCCATATATGCTGCAGAAGGAGGACCAAAATTAGTATCTTCATTAGAAAAGATCATTTTAACTAAAGATACGGGAATTATTTATCATGATGACAATGATGCAACAATTAATTTTAACTTGTTTAATATAGGAAATGACACAGCTAAGAATGTTCAAATCAAATTTGCAAATCTCACCATCATAATAACTGGCGGTTTTACCAAATTTTTTTGATTACTGCTTGTAAATTTATAATAATTGTCAATTTTAATAAATATTTACTAATCATCTAAAAAATCTTCTTTTTTTATTTCATCAGATTCGACGAATTCGATAGTACCTCTAGGTTTAATTTCGTATTGTAGTGGAATATCTTTACAATTATACAGATCTAGAACACGTTTTTCTTCTAACACATCCTGTTTTTTTTTAGATGTGTCAGCCATGTTTTTGGTAGCACTTCCCAATATTAAAAATTGGTGAATCAACCAAATAGAATCACTAATCCAAGAAATATGGGCAATAAATAGTATAGAATTAATTTGTTCCTAATTTGTGGGTTTGATTGAAGTTTAGGTAGTATTAAGGCAGCGCCTATTACAAAGTGAAAAGAACTCCTTTTCTCATCAATAGGCAGATCAATATATTCAGTTACAATATATGAAAAGGTAAAACGAATAACTAGAGAGTTAAGAGACGGGTCTTTTGTCTTGCTTAGTACAGAACTAGAAGTTGATCATGAAAAAATACTCTTAGAATTGATGAATTTAAAGATTAACTGACATTATTTTTATTAGACATTAAACGAATCGCAAAATAATGAAGATTAGCCAGATACTAAAGGAGACAACCATTCCACAAATTACTAACCATTTAATTAAATTCAAAGACAACACAGATGAAGTAGTTGGCAAGTCTGCGCTTGGTGTATTAGCGTGTGAGAGTGATGATCCAGCTGTTCATTTGAGTAGAGAAAAATTGTTTGCAAGTCATTATGAAATATTGCAATCATACGGAATAAGGGAAGAAAAAGTGTACCCATATCTTATGGGAGATGATTTTTCTTGGGATTATAATGCAGAGATATCACTAATTATCAAAACACTCAATGATTCACATAATTTCACATTCAAGGAAATTGGAGAATTCTTGGACGTTACATTCGATTTATGAAACTAGTATTTCCATTCATCAGTTAGACCATTCCATAGCGAACGCATCGAGGATGGATCTTTATCTATTTCTTGTGTAATTCGATTTTTTAAAACAAAAGCAAAGTTCTCCAAAGCATCAACTCCACCATCAGCATAAAGTTCATGACCAATCTCAGTGATTCTTGAATGTTTATCATTAATTTCTGCAGAATCTGGATTTTGCAGGCAAAATGTCATCAAGTCTATCAATTCTTCTTCCAACATGAAATCCATGGAAAAATATATAATTCAATGGTTAAAAATGATTATTTTATTCTGTATCGAAGTATAGCTAGAACAGAATTATGAAGATCTAGTTTTTCAATAATTTTTGGAGATACTGCAAACTCTATTCTAGTGGAATTATTTCTAGCAATCTCTAGCATCTTCATTATACTTTTGAATTGGGAGTTGGTGTGATAGTCTACAGAAACAATAAGCGTATCTACGGCTCCAATCTCTAATGCCTTGTAGATAACATCATTTCTTTTCGCAGTTAGTCCATCTTTGAATAGTTTCTCGTATTTTTCAATTATTTGTGCGACATATCGTCTTCTATACTGGTACAAGTGATGAATTATCTTCTTGTGAATATCATGAATAGGAGTAGAGAAAGACAAGTCTTGTACAAATCGACATTTTTTTACCAGTTCCGAGTCTAGTTCTCCGTAAAATTCTGTCTTTGCAGGACCTATTCCACCTAACAGTATCAACTCAGAATTAGAATCCATGTTTCTGACTTTGGTTGCAACTTTCTTAAAGAAGACATGAATCTTTGTTTGTCTTGCCCTTAGAAATCTTCCCTGACTCTGTCCTCCTTTTCTATGTCTACTTCGGAGATCAATTCCAAGTTTAGCTTCTTGAATTATCTGACTCCCGTGAAATTTCTGTATTCTTGCAGATTTTTGATCAAGAGTTACTAGTAAAACATCATGATTGGTTTTGAGAATATCACGGAATGGTTTGATGTATGGTTTTTTGCTTGCCATGTAGATGTAGGGAAGTCTCTTGGAGGTTCCAATTTCTTTGGTGTGTACTTTGCCATTCTTTATCCATCCAAAAATACATAGAGTCTTTGCAAACTTGCCTACTGACGAAGGATTCTTCCTAAGATGTATGATTCTTTTCTCAATTGCTGATTCAATTCTTTCAAATGACTCTTTCCTGTTTGTCTCTTGGAGTAAAGAGATGGTCTCTTTCCCCTTACCATATGGATAGTATACCGACACACATGGAGAGTCAATCTGTTTTATCTGATATAGAAACTGATTTAGAGAATACCACTCTGCTGAGGAGATCTCTAAAGATTTCAGATTGTTTTTCATAAGTTTTGCTTGCATTGTAGGTCTATAATTATGCTAATTTTTCAAAGGCATTTTTAAAAGAATTTGGGTTTGATTTGAGTTGTGAGTCCACAATTGATTTTGAAAATTTGTGTACCTCAATCATATGTATTGGAATATCATCACATTTCGTTTTACAGGTTCTGCATAGATATTTCATATCAGATTCCTAGGTCTTTTTAGTCACTATTAGAACCATTTGTTTTATTCTTCTAAATGTCACAAGAAATATGATTCTGAGCGCAAATAATCAGGCTCAAATTCTTTTTTCCAGATATGTTTGTAATTAAATTAAAATTTTAAGTTAATTTGATATTTTCATAATTCCTTCTTTGATCAAGAATTGAATTGCGCTAATAAATTCACCATCTGAAGATGTTCCATCGACCCAAACACCCGTAGTGAATTTAATCCATGATGGAACTTGATTAGATTCTCCGTTTGAACCTTGTGTAGTTGGTGGAATTACAATAATTTTATCTTCAATAAGGAACTTAATTGCGCTAATAAATTCACCATCTGAAGAGTTTCCATCGACCCAAACACCTGCAGTAAATTTAATCCAATCAGGGACTTGACCAGCAGATAATTGTTCTTCCATAGATGCACCATTGGAATTTATCACAAATGACATTTTTTCTACTGTTGTCTTTGAACTTCCATACTGAGCTTTAACTATGTAGTTTCCATCAGAAAATTTCTCATTTAGTATTACACTGTGAGAGAATGTGCCATCAACGTTGACTGGAGTTTTCTGAGTTGCAATAAACTTGTTACTAGAATCAAAGATTGAGATCCGTAAATTTCTGTCCTCATCATACTTGTTAACACTTCCAGAAAATGTTACTGTTTCTCCAAGATTGTATGATTCTTTATCAGAGTATATCGCTACAGTGAAATTGTTAGTACTGCTTTGTTCTGGAGGGCCACCATAACCTAAAGCTTCAGAAGCTAATGAAGATACGACAAATAATGACATCGCAGTAATAATGAAAATTTTATTAAATCTATTAATCAACATTTTGTCATTTTTCCTCATAGGTAACTAAACTTTTGGTTTACTCACTAAATGTATTTTTATTAGGTGTGATTAATCGCAAAATACCTTGAAGATAGCAGTAATGGGTATGGGAGTAGCAGGATCTTATCTGATGGCCAGACTAAAAGACTCTGAACATGAAGTTGTAGGATATGAAAGAATGGTGGAAGAGAGACACGACTCTATCTGCGCTTGGGGGACAATAAAGTCAGAGCTAGACAAGTTCTGCGAAAAGACTGGCAGAAATTTTGATGACTTTATGATTCATGACGGAAAAACCATGAAAGTAAAGATGGGAAGTGGTGTAAGATTTGATATCGGACTGCATGGATTATGTACATATAACAAATTAGGACTAATCAAAGATTTTATCAAAGATTCTAAGGTACTTTATGGAACAGCACCAAAGCTGGAAGAGCTAGAAAAAGAGTACGACATGATAGTTGATTGCACAGGATTTCATAGAATTTATCTACCAAAATTAAAAGAAGATTTCTTCTTGCCAACATATGAGTACAAGGTGGAATATGAGAATGGCGTACCATTTGATGACTTTTACTTGGAACCATTCCCTGGAATGTCTGGATACTTTTGGTACTTTCCATTAGGGGAGAAATGGGCACATATTGGAGCTGGTGATTACAAAAAGAATCACATCAAAGCCACTGATGATTTCTTGGAAAAATATGGAGGAAAAGTACTTGCAACTAAAGGACGTCCAATTAGATTGGCAACCCCAGATAGATGCAAACCATTCTATTCAGGTAAGGTAGTTGGTGTTGGCGAATCAATTGGTACGGTCTTTGCAATGTTAGGTGAAGGAATCATTCCATCTATGCAATGTGTGGATATATTCCTAGAAAATATGCATGACTTTGCAGCATATGAAAAGGCAGTTGATAAGCACTTCAAGGTATATGCTAAGGTGTTTAATTTCGTTAGAAAAAAAATCCACAAGGACTTTAACTTCTTCAAGGCATTACCAGACTTTATGGCAATATTCCTATACATGAAAAAGCACGAAAAGCGATTTGGAATGGATATCAAAATATCCAATCTAATGAAAGTAGCTAAAGCATAGTAACTCTAGTTTACAGTTCTATCAAATGTAAAAAAAATAAAAAAGAATGAATTTACATGTGCTCTTCGTGTTCGGCTTCTTCTCCAACAATGGTTATTATGATAGTATAGCAGCACTACCTTGATCAACGAACCATACATCGTCGTCCGATGTATTCATCAAAGCAATATCGGTTATTCCCTCTGGTATTTCACCATGGAACACGCACGAATTTGGTGGGCCAGACAACAGTGCAACATAATCCATATTCATTGGAACTGCATTAGGTGCTGCTCCTGAAACAATTGTCAAAAGTTGTTCACCATCTGGTCCGCATGGAACCTTCATTGCAACGTGTCTACTCTCAGAAACAAATCCAGTAATATCCATTAACAGGATAAAGTCACCACTTGCTAACTTTCCTTTCAAAGGAATTGTTTCAGTGTCAACAAATTGTATGCCGGATTCTTCTTCCAGTTCTGACATGCCTTCCATTTCTTGTTCATGTTCTGACGTGTCTTCCATTTCTTCGCTTAATGCTTAATTCTGGCTTATTGTAAATACGCCAAAAATCATAACAGTTGCTATGATTATTCCAAACAATGTTTTTTTCATCATCGAAAATTAAGGAAAAGAAGGCATGTTAAAAACCTCTCGGGAATTTACGTAATATTACCTCATGACAATCCACTTTGTAGAGACTTCCGCATGTGGCATAAATTCCAAGAAAAACTAGTGCAACTACGATTAGAAAAATTATTCCCATCTTCTTGAAACTATAATTTTGTAATTTTTTCCAAATATTCATAATCTTTTCTAATTCAGATCAATTTATTGTATTTCTACTATCCAAGACTAACCAAACCAGCTCCTTCTCTATTGGTGCGGTTAGAAGCCATATTGTAATCATAAATAATTTTTGAATATTCTTTGAATTCTTCCTTCATAGGATCTAAACTATCTGCAAGATAAAATCCTGGACAATCACCAGTAAACTGAAAAGTTGCATGTACACGGGGAGTTCCTTTCTCATTTTCAAGCCAAGTACTAAATGGATAGAGATAGCATACTCCAGGTCTATCAGGATGCATGCCACAACCTCCCTCTTCATCTAAAAATCTACATGAGATGTGTGTTCCATCATCAGCTTCAGTCTCATCTTTCTTTCTTTTTAGATTAATTGTAGTCATTGTTGTCATCTGTCCTGATGGTCCTGGTTCTTGATAAGTTACAGTAAGAGTTTCATTTTTAATAAAATCCGAAGTTTTTTGATATTTCAAACCCTTTCCAATAGTAATCAAATCATCCGAAGTTAACGGAAGCCTTCCTTGTCTATCACAGCAGTTGTGACAGTCAGGCCAATAGCATTTCCATAAGATGTATTTCTTTTGAGAATTAAGAAATGGTACATGAAAGATTACATCTTTAACTTTTATGGGATAATCAGAGACATCAGTAACTTTACCTAATGTAAATTCTCTTAATATTGGATCAATATCCCAATCTTTTTCTAACAAATTTAATGATTCTTCAATTTCTTTTTGTGACAATCAAGTTATAACACATTTTACAGATTTTATTAATGTAGTTAGAATTTCAGTAAATGATTATATTCTAAAACACCAGAATTTGTTTTGGTAGCCCGATAGTCTAGCGGTCAAGGATTCTGCCCTCTGGATCTCAAAGAGTGGATAGGCGGAGACGGGAGTTCGAATCTTCCTCGGGCTACTGTAAAAATTTTCTATCTTGATGCTTGCGCTATACGTTCTAACTCATTCTTCTTCTTTACAGAAGGAGCATTTGGGTCATTATTAGCTGCAAGGATTAGTTGCTCAGCCATGTGTTCCTCAATTGGTTTTGGATTGGAAAATGTTGCCTCTTTAATTGCATCTGAGATGAATTTTAGAGCCAAGTCAACTCTTCTAATTGGAGCAACATCAACTGATACGTGATATACAGTTCCACCGTAAACAATTCTAGTAGTGTCTTCGTTTGGAGCAGAAAACTCTACTGCCCTAACTAAAACTTCAACTGGGTTTTGTCCAGTCTTTAGGGAAATAATTTCAAATGCAGTCTTTACAGTATTGAGAACTTTGGTCTTTTTTCCAGTCATTCTTCCTGTGTTCTTTGCATATTTCTTTCCAAAGTGCATTGTCTTGTTGATTAATCGTTCAACAAGATTAACCTCAGCTTTGTTGAATCTCTTTAGTGCAGAACGACCAAATGTATATGGTAAAATTTGTTTTCTCAATGAGATTGCAGTCTTTAATCCAGGATCTTTTACCTCAATATCTGACAAATTCCATTTTCTAAATAATAACAAGTTCTTTGTTTGTGCCATTTCTATCTCCTTGGTTTCTCTTTCTTGCCAATTACTAACTCGTGAAGTGATGTATCATTAACTTTGAAAACTTTGAATCTAACGCCAGGAATATCTCCCATCGCACCACCTTGTGTTGCACCCATGCCTTGAATGTGTACCTCATCGTGTTCATCAATGAAGTTCATTGCACCATCTCGTGGCAAAAATGCTGTAACTGTCTTACCATTTTTAATTAATTGAACTCTAACACATTTTCTTATAGCAGAGTTTGGTTGTTTTGCTGCAATACCTACTTTTTCTAAAACAATGCCTCTTGCTTGAGGTGCACCTCCAAGAGGATCAGATTTTTTATCAATGCCAAGTTTTCTTCTTTTGTAAGTGGATATTGCCCATCTCTGTTTCTTTTTCTTAGCGGTCAAAACTCTACCAGCAAATAATCCAAGAGGTGATTTTCTCATATATTACATCTCCAATGTTGTCCGTTCTGGACTGTTAATCAGTACGTTTGTAATGTTAAAATATCGTTTTGCAAGTAGCCTTGCTTTCTCAGCATTCCTACCTTCTCTTCCAACAACAATTCCTTTCTTTCTGGGGTCTACCATAACAATTGCCTGTTTTGACCCATCTGGTCGTGTATTTATTTTTACTTCAGAAACTAGTTTTGAATTAAGTAAATTAGTCAAAAATTTTGCTGGATCTTCATCAAATTCGACTAGTTCAACATTCCTTTTGAGAATATTGTGTAATGATTTGATATGAACACCGCCTTTGCCAATTGCTAAACCCATTTTATCAGAATTGACTACAAAAATTACTCTATCTTGTTTTTCATCTTCAATACAATCACGTGCAGTTGCGCCTGTAACATTTTGGAAAAGAGATATCATACGCATCTGTTCAGTTGAGATTTTAATTGCTTGTGTCATAAAAAAAATTCCTAATTATCACCGAACAGAAATGTCTCATTTAAACTTTCATAAAATGAAATACAACTATTCATTTTTTTCCTCAGCTTCTGTATCTTTTAGAATTGACTTGATGTTACCATCAGTTATTGATGTAAATGAAATTGTTGAAATTCTAAATTGTAAGCCACATAATCTACCCAATGCGACTGATGTTCCTTGGAAGTTCACTAACGGTACTTTTTCTTTTTTTGCATCTGATTCAATTTTCTCAAACATTTCTTTTTCAACTGATTGAGACAATACAACTAGCTTGGAATTTTTTACAGAGTTTAAAACTTGTTTAGCGCCCATCGTTAACTTATCCTCTTTGAGGGCATCTTTCAATGATTTTTCAAGTATCTTACTCATGTGTTTACCTATTGACGATCGTCTTGTCGGGCTTTATAGGTTTATTGAAAAATTAAGCACAGTTAAAAGCGTAAAAACTTAGTTTAGAAAATCAAATAGAGAACCTAAAGAAGAAAATACATGACTTAGTTCTTCAAAAAAGTTAGTTGGTTTTTGTTTTTTAGATTCAAATGAAATAGTTTTTTCAGATATAGTGGGTTGTTGATTAACAACATTTTCAGTTTCTGATAATGCAATTTCAAGATTATTTCTGGCAGTGATATAATCGGAGTTTTCCTCTAGAATTTCAGTATACAATGAAATGGCCTCATCAAAATTTCCTAGATTTGCAAGGGCATTAGCCTTGTTATTTTTAGCAGGTAGGAAATCAGGATCAACATTGATTGCTTGATCATAGTATACTATTGCCTCTGAAAAATATCCCAATTTACCTAAGGTAGAACCTTTGTTTACAAGAATTTCCACATCATTGGGATTATTGATCAAAGAGTCATTAAAAAAATTCAAAGAACTATCAAATTTACATAAACGATACAACGCAGGACCCATTCCATCATAATATGAAATTGTATCAGTAAAAGTACTTGAATCACATTTTAGATTAATTTGATTTAGTAGTTTTCCTAATTCTATGTCTTCTACAGTTAGATTATCATGTTTTTTGAGTTCAGTTGTTGGTGTAATTTTTTTTGTGTTACTAATTATAGAATTTTTATCAACAGATTCGTAATTATCATTAGATTCTTCTTTAATTATTTGCACATCGATTGAAATGTTCGTAACATCAGAAATAATTTTTTCTTCAATGGTTTCTACAGGTTTCTCAATGGTTTCTACAGGTTTCTCAATGGTTTCTACAGGTTTCTCAATGGTTTCTACAGGTTTCTCAATGGTTTCTACAGGTTTCTCAATGGTTTCTACAGGTTTCTCAATGGTTTCTACAGGTTTCTCAATGGTTTCTACAGGTTTCTCAATGGTTTCTACAGGTTTCTCAATGGTTTCTACAGGTTTCTCAATGGTTTCTACAGGTTTCTCAATGGTTGGTTGTAAAATTTCATTGTAATCAAAAAAAGATGTTGCTTCTGTTTCTACATAATGTGCTTTTATTGAATAAGTTCCATCTGTTCTAAAATTGACTCCAGCTTTTACAGGAAAACTTGTTGAAAATTCTAAATCAGAATCAATTGGGACAATATAAAATCCTGCAGGCATTCCAGAGGGATCATAAACTCCGATTAACACTGTAGGAGAATCTAGTGCGGAAACAAGACCAGTAATTTTGATCAGGTCTTTGTCAGTGTAATGTTTTTTGTCAGTATAAAGTAAGGTAATTTCAGGCTCAACAAAATCCTCAACGTAGGAATCAGCAAAAACTTCAGTAAGAATTAAAGAAGATAATGCGATCAACACCAGCATTATTCCCATAAAGCGTCCTAACACACGGGGAAAAACGTAATTTTCTATTTAATGGTAACGTAGCAATCATACTTTTTCATTCAACTACGATCGAAGTTGACATTTCTGGAGCTAATGCTATTGGATCATTTAGAGAACTCCAAACAAATGTTTCAATTTGATATATTCCAGATTTTTTAGGGATCCAAGATTGAGAAACATCTAGACTTTGTTTAGGAGATAGTTCACCTTGAATCCATGAAATTGATTCTACAGAATCAGTGATATTTTTTACTTGAAATAGATAAACAAATTTCTGCTTAAAGTTATGATCATTTATTATAGTTCCAACTATCTGTATTTGATTATTTGGTAAAAATGACTCTAATTGATTGCCAAGACTATCAGACAAAACAATTCGAGAATTATCTAGTCTTTCAATTGGAGGAATTGGTGAATCAGTTCTAGCAGTAGTTATAATTTCTAAATTATCTAACGTAGAATATGGTTTTGGCAATGTATGGTCATCATATTTAGCAAAAATTTCATCTCCAAGTGAAGAATAAAGTCTATTTCCACTAGAAGGCAAAGTTTGAGACAAAGAGACTGTGGCAATAAATAAACCAGAACTTTTAGATGTCTCTATAGCATTAACCTCAATTCCTGCAATATCAGAGTCTGAAAAAAGTTGTATAGGAATATGATCAAGCGCTTCAGGATTTAGATTCATATCAAGATCAATGACACGTATTATTACAGAATCATCTGAAAAAAAAGTCTCTTTGGAAAATTGAATTGTTCCAAGATTCCAACTTACAGGAACAGACTCAGTTAATACCACACCATCTGCAAATTCAAATGAGATTGTAATGGATGAATTCCTGTCAACTTCCAAAAATCCATTAGTGGGTCCATTACCAATGGTTCTAGGCGTTGTATCAACATCTCCATCGCCATCAGCATCATGTGAAAAGCCTGTAAGAATAACCTCAGCTGTGAAAATTCCTGAATTGACGTCTGTTTCAGTAAATCGATATGGTTCTAGAGAATTTTCCCTTGTAGAAATTTTAATTGGATGATCTTCACTACCTCCAATTGAGTCAATTAGGTATTTGCCAGTATTCCAACTTGGTGCTATTATTGTAATTTTTATTTTGTCAGTCCAAGTGTATGTAGTCTTATCAGTAAAAATTGGAGCATATGGATCATTATAATCAGGTATTGATTCTCCAAATGCAGGAAAAAGAATCAATGGAAAAAATACAAAAAGCAGATACATGATAAAATTTGTCAAAGATTGAATTTAATGTTTGATGAATGAATTTCTAAGATTCTTCTTTAGGCATTGATACTGCTAAAATATTATCGCCACGTACCAAAACAGTTCCAATTTTTTCAGTTTTTTCAACAGATACATCTTCTGCATCTTCCAAGGTCAAATTCATATGAATATCAAATTCTTTGAGTATGCCTTGAATAGTTTTGTTGTTTCGCAGTCTAAGTGTAACAACTTTGTTTTTAGTGTTATTCATTAATGTTGAGATTTCATAAGACATAATTATTCACTTGTAGTTTAATTTTTGTTCCTCATTTTTTCTTACTTACTTGCATGTACAAGTTGTCAGTTTTTGTAGATTTGTAGGATGTAATATGTAAAAAATTAAGCAATTATTGTTCAATTTTGAACTTATTCAACCATATTTAGACATTTTCAAATGGGGTTTTGAAAGGTGATTAGCGTGAATTTGAATATGCTCTTACTTTTTTTGCCAAATCACTAAGAGTTGGAACAATACAAGGGACATCTAATGGTTCACATTGTTTTTGGAGTTTCATCATTTGTCACAACCACAAGATTATGTTTCTGAGCGAATTTTGCCACAGTAGGATCATCTGAACCTCTGGGAGGGCAGTTAATATCACCTACTTTTCTGTATTTTATTTCAAAAGATGAGAGATATCGATCAATTCCTAGAATATTTTCATCGATTAAAAACACAACATTTGATTTTTTGATTTTCATATCTAGCAATTTTTTTGCATCCTTAAGATTTGGCTGAGGTTTAATTTTTTGATTCAAAACATCTTTGGATAATAATCCAGATTTCTTTTTTGGAGTAATAGGAATTTTTTGGTAAAAAAACGTAGTTTCCTTCAATCAAAGTCCTTTAAAAGTAATTCTTAGAATTTCTTCTGCATAATATCTATTCAAATACTTAATTCAAGTCTACTTGTTTGAATAATTTGCCTTCCTTGAACCACTTTAAAGAATCACTTCCTTCAGCAACATTAATTTCTAAAAATAAACCAAATTTGTAATTATATGGTTCATTAGTTAATGCCTTAATTTTAGATATATCAGAATCATGGCTTTGGTTATTGGTGGATTTTTTTATTTCTATGATTAGAAGATTCTCATCATTAGTATTTCTCTTATGAATAACAATATCTGGAAGAATGGCCTTAGCATCTGAATCCTCTCTGTCAGTATCATCACATGGAATATTTGATTTCTTTATTGATCCCTGACGTCTATTGTATTCACAATCAACAGATAAATCGTGAATGTTTTGCTGAAGATATTCTGCCAGTTTATGAGAAATCGTTCTTTCATTTACATTAACTTCTAATAATTTGAAATCAAATTCTTTCAATTTCTTTAATGCATTTTTAAGAATTTTTTCGATTAGTTCAAAATCCATGAAGTAAGTTTTCTGCTCTAGAATTTAACCATTTAAAATAAACAGTTTACATGAACGATTTTCAATATTTTGGTAGTTTTTGAAAAATAAAATTAAGTAAAAAATCAGGTGTTTAATTTAGTTTGTTTGGGATCAACTATAGCATCTTCTTCTTTGCCACATAATTTGACCAAGAGATATTCTTTAATATCTTTAGGCAAATTTTTAGACCATTTAACACGGTATGCGTAGGATTTTTCAGGTATTTTTTCGGCAATTTTTATTTCCGTAAACTTATCCATAGCCCAAACTACCCATCTTGTTCTAATTTGAGTTTGTTCTCCCTCTAAACCAGACCAACTTGCATAATAATCCGTCAAGATTTTCATCAGTTGTTTAACAGTAACAGTAAATTCATCTTCATTGTTGGCAAATGTTGGAAATATGTCCTGATATAGCATAGTCATAATATAGAGATTAGGGGGAGCAGATTTTACAAATTTTCTTGTTTCATATCCCAAAAAAAGTGCATCAGTATCTAATTCAATATCATCTGTTAATTTTTTATCAAAATAATCACAACCAGTAGTTCCAGAACGATGGCTAAGTAAAGTAGTATCTTTGGAACCTACTTTAAACGGACGAATTGATTGCCAGTCTGCAATACAGATATTTTTATCAGTTACAATATCTTTAGCGTCAATCCATTTAGATAAAAGGGAATTAAATTTTTTAGAATCAGTTCTATGTAATAATAATAAAATAGAATGATCTTTAATGGTTCCATTTTTTGTTTTCCAACCTTTTTTAATATCAGAATATTTCTCAATTAGATTTTTCATATCATTGAGTAAATATTTCTCAGATGCTGGAAGAGATGTTTTAATTTCACATGCGATTCCTTGTTTGTCATCGTCACACTGGAAAATAGCATCAGGGGTAATACCGATAACCAAACTAAACGCAGATAAAGGAGCAGTAATTTCCCGATTGAGTAAACTGGAAAAAGTAGGTCTTTTAAGATCTGAGAAAGTCAAAGCAGAAAATGGGTTTTGTAAAAAATATTTCATAAATGAAAATGGTAAAAAACTCGTTTCAAACTATATGAAAAAAGAATCTCAACAGTTTACATAATATTCTTTTTCTTTGTTTTTATTCAATCTTGTTAGTTTGATGTTACAACAATTCCCTTACCACGAATAACAAACTTTAGATTTTCAGGTTCTCCCAAAAATTCTATTATTGGTTTTGGAATTGTACAAACTTGAGATGTTGAACCATTTCTATTTGAAAGTGTGTTTATTGAAACGCTAAACTCTGTTTTATCTTTCTTCCATCTTGTCATAGTATGAAATAATATCCATGTCATTATAAATTTATTGTTAACCATATTGTTAACTAAATCTATAAATAACCCTAGTGTTAATAATAACACATGGTGAGTTTATCTAGTATGGTAAGATGTCGCCTTGATGAGGCGATTGTCTCTGAGAAGGACATCGTGGGTTCAATTCCCACACTCACCGTTTGTTTTTACTACTTTATAATTTTTGAGGTGTCTATCGTATAAATCAAAGACAAACACGTGGAAAACAAATTGTTGAAAAACAAGATCAAATTACAAGAATAGATCAAACCAGTTCTGGTAAAAAATGGTGATCAAGATCACCAGAATTTAACAGCATGGTTATGATAGATAATTTCGAGAAAATTATCAAGTACTAGTTATCCGAGGATTTCAAAGAGCGATTCGGAGAAGAACTATGTCTGATGATTTATGGTGCAGATCACCAGAATTTACCAGAACCGATAGTTTCTTCTTGCACTATCAGATCTAATAGTGTCTATCCACTCTTTCGTATCAGGATCTTTTAGAATCTCAATGACTTTTTTCTGGATCTGTGGATTTGCCTTGAACATAGGAGGTTTCAGGGAAAAACTTGCTTAAAAAAGTGGTTATAGGCTACTTCTTTTTGGAGACTTGCATGTATAAATCAACAGTGCCACTTCCAATTGGAATATTGCTTCCAACAATTACGTTTTCAGTAATTCCTTTGAGTTGTTCTACATCTCCAGCAAGTGCAGCATGTGCAATTGTTGGCACTGTAATTTCAAATGCAGCTCTTGCAAGAACACTATCTTTGGTACCAGCAATTCCATGTCTGCCAATTTGTTGCATATATCCTCTTGAACACATCAAGTCAGAGACCAACATAATGTATCTATTATCAACCTCCAATCCTTGATCCTCTAAAGTATGATTTAGTTCGTTAATTAATGAATTTCTTGCAGCTTCAATACCCAAAGTTCCTGCAATTTCAAAGACATTGTTTGTTCTAACATTCTGTTTGTCAATACCTTTGACTTCAAGTACTTTTGCAATGTTAGAGCCAGTTGTTTGGATTACCCATTCATCATCTTTTTGAACTAATGTGACACGTTCAATATCTGGGACTCCTTTAACTGTGGTATTAAGAATTTTATTTCTAATTGCAATTACTGTTGCAGTATCAGATTCTTCAACTAATTTTAGGGTAATTAATTCTCCAGTTGTTTCCATCTTAAATTTTTTATTTGATGAAAGTGATGTTTCCACCTCTGCAATGGAACATCCTCTCTCTCCAAGTCTCTTTTCGCTCAAAATTAATTTGATTTCAGTAGAATAATCAGTTTCAGTATCAGCAATTAATGCACTTACTTTAGTTTGTAATACATTTCTTGCAACCTCAATTGCCTTTTCTCGTGATTTCTTTATTTCTTTATCAAGGTAGATATCCATAGTTGGGGTAACGGGTTTCTTTCTTGCATCAACTAATTCAATTAGTCTTGGAAGACCCAATGTGACATTTCTTTCTTTAATTCCTGCAAAGTGGAAGGTTCTCAAAGTCATCTGAGTACCAGGTTCACCAATTGATTGAGCAGTAATAATTCCCACTGCTTGTCCAGGTTCCACTTTAGCTTTATTATAAAGTGAAAGTCCTTTCTTACACACAATTTCTGCACCTTCTTTACTTAGGTTAGAGTCATGTAAGGCATCAGTTACAAGTGAAGTTAATCTTGGATTGAATGTTTTTGTGTATTTCTTAGCAAGAGTGTCAATTTCATCTTTTGTGGCTTTCTTTCCAGAATCAATAATGGTTTGAGATTCAACTAATCTACTAGCGTTAAATGCTTCACCATGATCACTTTTTGCTACATCTATTCCATCTTCACCATAAAGGAATTGAACAATGTGACCGTGTGGATCTCTTACAGTTCCATCATATTCTAATCTAATGTGTTCTAAAGCATTAATTAATCTGCGTTGCATGTAACCACTTTGTTGTGTTCTAACTGCAGTGTCTACAAGTCCCTCACGACCTCCCATTGCATGGAAAAAGAATTCTAACGTAGAGAGACCTGTTCTATAATTGGATTTCACAAATCCATGTGCATCAGGATTAGCGTCATGTTCTTGGAAATGTGTCAAGGCTCGATTATGATAACCATCATGGAGTCTGTTTCCTCTTCTTGATTGCTGGCCCAAGGCACCTGCCATCTGACCGATGTTTAGTGATGAACCTCTGGCACCAGTTGTTGCCATAATTCTTCCGGAATTAGTCTCATCAAGAGATTGGTCTGCAGTAGATCCTGCTTTGTCTCTTGCTTTACCTAATTCGTTGACAATATAGGCTTCCAAGGCCTCTTCTGGTTTCATACCTCGTGTGAGTTTGAGAGTTCCTTTCTCATATTGATGAGTCAGGTCAGAGACAATATCATAAGTTGATCCAATATCATCTAGAATTTTCTGAACATCTTTTTCTGGAACTTCAAGATCACCATAACCATAACTAAAACCATAAGATGTGATGAATTGTTTAACCATAATTAGAATAGAGTTGAGAAAGTCTTTTCCAACTTGATTGCCATAGTCTTTTGCAATTCTGTGTAACACACTTTCTGGTTCTTCTGCACCAATAGAAGCTTTATCAATAACACCACTGATTAGTTCACCATTTTTAATTACAACATCTTTTGATGCACCTTGCGTTCCCTTTGACCATTTTGATGTGATAACATAGTTGAAGTCTTTTGGAAGGAATAATGAGAATAATTGTTTTCCAGTGTATGCTGGTCCATCTTTTGTTTTGGTAGCAGGTTTTGGAAGTGTATCAGTATAACCACCAAGCATTGCAAGGTTTGAAAATTCTTGGACGGTTAAAGTTGTGTCATCTTTAGTAAGGAGATATGCGCCAGTAACAAAGTCTCTTAATGCTCCAATAATTGGACCACCATATCTTGGAGAGATTAATTGATCTTGAACTCTCATCAAAAGAATTGCTTCTGCTCTTGCTTCTTCACTTTGAGGAACGTGAAGATTCATCTCATCACCATCAAAGTCTGCGTTGTATGGAGGACATACAGAAGGATGTAGTCTGAAAGTCTTACCTGGAAGTACTTTAACATAATGAGCCATAATAGACATTTGATGGAGTGATGGTTGCCGGTTAAACATCACAATATCACCATCTGAAAGATGTCTTTCAATTAGATACCCAATCTCAAGTGTTTCAGCAATTGTAGAACGATCTTCTACAAAATCTAATCTAATCTTTACACCATCAGGTCTAACGATATAATTTACGCCTGGAAAAGTTTCAGGTCCATTAATCACAAGTTTTTTCATTCTTTCAATATTCCATTCTGTAACAATTTCAGGAATCGTTAGTTTCATGGCAACTGCAGTTGGAACTCCAACTTCAGATAAATCCAAGTTAGGATCTGGGGAGATTACAGTTCTGCTTGAAAAGTCAACTCTCTTTCCAGATAATGAACCTCTGAATCTTCCTTCTTTTCCTTTCAGTCGTTGAGTTAATGTTTTGAGAGGACGTCCAGAACGATGGTGTGCTTGTGGAATTCCAGAAACCTCATTATCAAAATATGTTGTAGTGTGATATTGTAACAAGTCAACCAAGTCTTGAACAATAAGTGGAGGAGTTCCTGCATCTTTACTTTCTTTTAGTCTTTGATTAACTCTGATGATATCAACCATTTTGTGGGTTAAATCATCTTCTGATCTTATTCCTGTTTCAAGAATAATTGATGGTCTGACAGTTACTGGCGGAACAGGAAATGCTTGAAGAATAAACCATTCTGGTCTAGCAGTAACAGGATCATATGATAATAGTTCTAAATCTTCATCAAGTATTTGTGAAAATCTTTCTCTAATGGTAATTGGAAGTAATCTATGCTCACCAATTTCAGTTTTCTCAACAAAGATGGTTGGCTTGGTGAAGATTAACTCGTATTGTGTTTTTCCACAATGAGGGCACTCTTTTGCTTTTTTTGCTTTCTCTATAATTTGTTCTGGAATACGTTTTTGAGAAATTACAGTGTAAGAAGATTTTTTGATTTTAATTTTTTTGAATGCATCTAAATCTTCTTGAGGAACTTTAAGTCTTGCACAAGAACGACATGTTGATTGTAGTAGTTTGTAGATGTTATCAATGAATGCAATATGTAAGACAGGTTCAGCAAGCTCAAGATGTCCAAAATGCCCAGGACATCTTGCAGCTGTGTTTCCACATGTTAGACATTTTTGTCCAGGCTCAAGAGTACCAAGTCTACCATCCATAAGACCTCCTTGAACAGCCATTCCATCTTCATCATATGTTTCAGGAGCAGTAATTTCAGCAACAGAATATTTTCTAATTTCAGTTGGAGACCATACTGAAAATCGAATTCCATCAATTGATTTTATTGCTTGAATAGACATTAGACCTTCTCCTTGATTAGTAATCGTGGTGCAACATTAAGACTCTGCATTTCTTGTAAGAGTAATTTGAACGCATATGCTACTGATACAGATGATACTTTGGCTTTATCGCCACAAACTCTACAAACATATTTTCTTTGTTTAACATCATGATAAGCTACCAAACCACATCTTTCACAGACAAAGATATCAGATTTGTCAGACTCATCAAGCAATCTATCTTTTAGGATCATTGAAGCACCATAAGCAATCAAACAGTCTCTTTCCATTTCACCAAATCTCAATCCACCACCTCTTGCTCTTCCTTCTGTTGGTTGTTTGGTTAACATCTGAACTTGTCCACGTGCTCTAGCGTGGATTTTATCTGCAACCATGTGATGAAGTTTTTGGTAATATACAACCCCAATAAAGACTTCAACTGGGAATGATTTTCCAGTTCTTCCGTCATACATAATTTCTTTACCAGAATATTTGAAACCATGTGCATCCATTATTGGTTTAACGTCATCCATTTTTTCCCCTACAAATGCAGAGCCATCAAATCGCTTTCCGCGTAATGCTGCAGCTTTTCCACAAATTGATTCCATCATCATTCCAACTGTCATTCTTGAGGGGAATGCATGAGGATTAATCAAAACATCAGGGGACATTCCATTTGCAGTATATGGTAAATCTTCTGCTTTAGCTAGAATTCCAAGTACACCTTTTTGTCCGTGTCTTGATGCAAACTTATCACCAATCTCAGGAATTCTCATGTCTCTTGCTCTAATCTTGTACATTTTTCCACCTTCGTTTGATTGTGTCATAACAATAGTATCTACAACTCCTGTTTCAGAGGGTCTTACACCAATAGAGGTATCTCGTCTGTATGGACCAATTGATTCAAACTCTCGGTATTCCTCCATAAATCGTGGTGGGCTAGTTTTGCCAATCAAAATATCCCCTCCTTTGATTGGAGCCTCTGATGCAACAACTCCATCTTCTTCTAGCAGTCTGTATGCGCGTTCTCCCTTGTAACCTCTAATGTTATCTTCAGCATTTGGAATCTCAAAGTTATCACGCATTCCACCTGGGTATTGTTTTGCTTCAGCATCATAGATTCTAAAGAAGAAAGATCTTCCTAAGCCTCTATCAACCGATGCTTTACTAAGTACAATGGCATCTTCAATATTATAACCATCAAATGGCAATACTGCAACAACACAATTCTGACCAGCTGGTCTCTCTTCTAATCCTAAAAGCTTCATTGCTTTAGTGTTAACAATTGGGGTTTGTGGATATAGCATAAAGTGTTGTCTAACATAGGTACTTGTATTCATCATTGGTGTAGAGAATCCTAAACTTTGTTTTGCCATTGCAGATTCATATGTATTTCTTGGAGACTGATTATGTTCAGGGTATGGAATGATTGAAGCACCCGCACCAAGAATTGCTGGTGGGAATACTTCAAGGTGAGTGTGTTTTTTTGTATCTTTTTCATCTAAAGTAACATAACAGTTTTCTTCTTCATTTGCATCAATCATTTCCAAGACTCCCATTCTCAAAAGATCAGTCCAAGAAAGTAATTTCTTTGAAATTTTATCCAATAATTCTTGTGTTAGCAATGATTTGTTATCTTTGATAATGATTAACGGTCGTAAGACACGTCCTGCATTACAATTAACATAAAGTCTTCTTGTGGCTACATCAACGTCAGATTTATGAAATGAGATTCCTACGTGAGGATGAATTTTTGAGTTTCTTCGAAGATCTCTAAGTGATTCGGATAGTTCTTCACCATCTTTATAATATCCAATTAGACGACCATCAACAAATATTCTGGTTCCATCTTTTTTCAAGTCTTCTTTGGCATCAAAGAAATGTACTGTTCCAAGTTCATAGAGTTTTTCTACAATTTCTTCAGAGGGAACATTAACTGAAATAATTCCAGATAGTGCCAAGTTTTTCACTAAACCACAATTCGAGCCTTCTGGGGTTTCACTTGGACAGATTCTTCCAAAGTGAGTTGCATGCAAGTCTCTAGCCTGAAAGTTAGGTTGAGTTCTACTTAGAGGTGATTGAATTCTTCTAAGGTGACTAATTGTTGAAAGGTAATTGGTTCTATCAAGTAGTTGGGTAACGCCAACACGTCCTCTTCCCCAATTTCCAGTTGCAATAGCGTTGTTTAGTTTATCAGTAATTATTCCTGGACGAATTGCTGCAGCAACTGCATTAATTCCACGTTTTTGACCTGATCTTTCTAATTGATATTTCATGTCTCTAACAAGATTTCTAAACGCAGTTCTAAACAGGTCTGCCAACATTTGTCCTGCAAACTTTATGACTTTGTTTCCATAGTGGTCTTTGTCATCAGGAGAAATCCATCCAAGTTTTAATTCTAATAGTTTACAAGCTGCTTCACCTAGGAATTGGGCTTTTTCTTTTCTATTTTCAGGATGTTTGCCCAAGTGTGGTAACAGTCCCCAATCCAGTAAAGTCTCTGCACGTTTTATCTGGAATTCTTCTAACATTCCAGGTGCAATTCTTTTACTGATGTAAACAATTGCATCTTTTGATGTTGGAACATCACCTGCTTTTTCAAATGAACCTTCCAATTCATCTTGAATTTCGTCTACCAATGAAACTACTGCAGCAATTTCTCTATCAGATTCTAATCCAAGTGCTCGCATCAATGTAACAACTGGGATATCAACTGGGGAGCCAGGAATTCTAGCAACAATTAATCCATCGTTTTTCATGACAAGTTCTAATTTTGCACGATAACCAACAATTGATGAATAGACTTTAGCCTTGAAAACAATGTTTCCACCTACAGTTTCTCTATCAACAATAATTTTGTTGTAAGAAAGATCTTCTAATCCTACAATGACTCTCTCAGAACCATTGATGATAAAATAACCACCTGGATCATTTGGATCTTCTCCGTGTTCAACTAATTTTTGAGTGGAGAAATTATGTAAGATACATGCGTTTGATTTTGCCATAACCGGAACATCTCCAATATGAACAAATCTAGATTCCAAAATTTTGCCATCTTCTACAACACTAGCTTCCATCATTACGGGTGCAGAATATGAAACATTTCTCAGTCTTGCTTCAGCTGGTGTGATATGAGTAATAGAACCATCAAGTTCCATCATTCTTGGTTGTTGCAGTTTGACTTTACCTAGTTGAATTTTGTAAGGGTATTCAGCGTTTTCAATGTCGATTTGGCTAACTTCGTTGATAATACTTTGAAGGCCTCGTTCTAAAAATTCATCAAAAGAATTAAGATGTTGACGTGCAATGCCTTCACGTTTTAAGATATCTTGAATTACTGGCCAGCGTTTTGTAGAAGGATGTACCATCTATACTTCCACCACATATCTGTAATAGAGACTCTCACCAGCAGTTGGACTTTTCCTAGTAATCTTAATCATATCACCAGGTTTTACACCAAGTCCCAAAATTGCAGGATCATTTACAAAGATTAAAGGTAATTCAGTTGGTTTACAATTGTATTTTTTTATAACTTTTTCAGCTTCCTGTTTGGTAATAATTTCATGTTTTGGCACATAGATATGATCAGGGACTAAAACCTGATTTTTCTTAGTTGCCATCTACAACACCTCCACAAAGAACATTAAATGTAACAATAAAGAATACACACAAACTGTCAAAAATTCACGTTCGGGTTAATATATATCTAGTCTGAAATTCGGCATAAAGAGTCTTTTTTGTCAATAAATTTTTTCACAACATTAAATAGTGTAAATTTAGGCGTAAAATTGATGAAAACTCATCTATCGGTGTTTGCCTTATCTGCAATTTTGATTGTAAGTATTGGTATGACGCCAGTATTTGGACAAATACAAAACTCGATTGTTGTTACTACAGACAAAGCATCCTATTCAGAGGGTGAAACGATTCTAGTAACAGGAGAAGTTCAAGATCTGTATGGTGTTCCAGTAAGTATTATTGTTAAAGCTCCTAATGGGAACTTGGTATCAATAGCACAAGTTGATGTTGGTGCGGATAAGAAGTTCAGCACTGAAATTACTGCTGGAGGAGCATTAATGAAAGTAGAGGGCTCGTACATAATAACAGCTCAATATGGAAATGCAAATCGATCAGCAGAAACATCATTTGAATTTGGCGGTTTAATGGACGGATCTATGGATGGAACTATGGACGGAGGAACCGTGATGGAAGAATCCATAGTTACTGATACTACAGTTTCAGTCCAAGGTTCTGTTGATTTGATAGGATATGAGATTACAGGTGGAAAACTCATAAGTATCATGACTGATGTGGATGCGAATTCACTGATCATTTCTATTGATGCTACAGACGATGGCTCACTGACTATCACAATACCTAGATCTGTGTTGGATGCAACATTCAATGGTGAAGATGACGATTTCTTTGTCTTAGTTGACGGCGAAGAGGTAGACTTTGATGAAATTGCCTCATCAACAGATAGAACACTTACCATAGAATTCTCTGCAGGTGCTGAACAAATCGAAATAATCGGTACATTTGTAATACCAGAATTTGGTACAATTGCAGCCATGATTCTAGCAGTAGCAATTATCTCAATAATTGCAATTTCTGCAAAATCAAGACTTAGCATCATACCAAAATACTAAATTTCATCTTTTTTCTCTTTTTAAATATACATAAATACCAAAGATAGCTGGATTGAATTAGGATGAATTTTAAACGTTCTACAACATCAATGGCAATAGCCATTATGGCGCTGTCATTAATATCAATGGCCTCAGTTCAGCAAGACGTTTTTGCTCAAAGTCTAGGAATGTCCCTGACAGCTATGGCGGATGAAGGTTCTGACACTATTATGGTTACAGGAACAACAGCTTCAGATGTTACAGATGTAACATTGACTGTAACTGCACCAAATGGAAATATAGTAGCTATCGATCAAATATCACCAGACGTTAATGGTGACTTTTCAACTGAAATCAAAGTTGGTTCAGGATGGTCCGCAGATGGAGTATATGAAATTAAAGCAATGCAAGCTGTAGTTGCAAATTCATTGTATACTTTAACAATACTTGTTGAAGTAAACGGCGGAATGACCGCAGAAACTTCTGTAACTGAATCTAATTTAGAGACAGGAGGTATTCTAACAACCACATCAACGGATACTAGAGATGCAGGACTTACAATTTCTGCAGATGCTGTTGAAGGATCCACAACGATTGAGATTACAGGATCTACTGACAGAACGAATGAAGCTATTACATTGACTGTGACTTCACCAAATGGAAATGTAGTATCTATTGATCAAGTAGTACCAAATACTAATGGAGAATTCACTTCTGTGTTTACCACAGGTGGGCCATTATGGAAACAAGATGGTGACTACACTATAACTGCATACCAAAATGACAATAACAGATATAATGCTTCTGTTACAGTAGAGGTCATAGATGGTACTGTAATACCAGAATTTGGTACAATTGCAGCCATGATTCTAGCAGTAGCAATTATCTCAATAATTGCAATTTCTGCAAAATCAAGACTTAGCATCATACCAAGATACTAAAATCACAACTTTTTTCTCTTTTTAAATATACATAAATAGAGACAGGTGTAAATCGCAACAAGATGAACAGCCGTACGTCGTTTGCGATACTAGCCATTTTGACTACAGTCGCTACTTTAACCATGTCATCAGCATATGCAGATGGACACACTATGTATCCTGAAGATGCTAAAACACTAGCACATGAGATGCTGCTAGAAGATCTACCAGTATCTGTTTGGACAGATGAAACTGCTTATGGACATAATGACATGATTATGGTAAAAGGTCAAGTAGCACATGTATCGGGATTTCCAATTACAGTTACCGTTGTGAATCCACTAAACTCCATTGTTACAATTGATCAACTCACTGTAGCAGAAGATGGTAGTTTTGAGACTACTTTAAACACAGCAGGTGCGCTGTGGAAATATGATGGTACCTATATCATTAAAGTAAACTATGGCAGTGCTGAAAAAAGTAACAAAGTAAAAGTTGAATTAATTGGTGGAATTCCACAGAAATCACAACCAACGCCCAAACAATGTGGTGTTAATGATATATCTGCTAGCGGTCAATGTATACCATACAGTATTTCAGATGGAATGGTAACTGGTGCAATGCTCAATACTAATGATAATTCAATTGTCATTAGCATCAATTCTGAAGATGATGGGACATTAACTGTAACCCCATCTAAAACAGTCCAAAAAGGTATCTTCATGGTACTGGTTGATGGAGAAGAATGGGATGATGTTGAAATTGTTGCAAATAAAGTAACAGTAATGTTCCCAGCAGGCACTGAGCAAATTGAAATTGTTGGTACATTTGTGATTCCAGAATTTGGTACAATTGCAGCCATGATTCTAGCAGTAGCAATTATCTCAATAATTGCAATTTCTGCAAAATCAAGACTTAGCATCATACCAAGATACTAAAATCACAACTTTTTTTATTTTTTTGTTTTTGATAGTAAAGGAAATATACAAACATGTATTTGAAAACTTGTGGAAATCAGAATATTTTATAGCATAGTAGCTTTACTAATTATTTCTACTGGAACAGTTTTTGCACAAGAATCTCTAATTGATGTTCAAACAGACAATAATATCTATGTTGAAGGAGACATAATTGTAGTTTCAGGAAATATATCCATTGTTATAGGAAGTACGCCTGTTACATTTCAGCTCTTTCTGGAAGAAAATCTAGTAGAAATTGCACAAATTACAGTAGCACAAGATGGGAGTTATTCACACACAGTAATTGCAGAAGGCCCATTATGGAAAAATTCTGGTGATTATTTAATTAGGGTTTCATATGGAGAAGGAAATACTGCAGAAGCTGAATTTAATTATACACCAAAATCAGAGTCAGTTGAAACCACAACCATTTTTGAAATTAATGCAGGAAATCAGGGAACATTTGATGTAGAGTATACCGTCAAAGGAGGTACCATTAAAGACATGACTGTGGATCCTGAAACTTTTGCAATAATAGTACAAATAGAGTCAACAAATGAGGGAACCATTTCGTTAGATTTACCTAGAGAATTCATAGGTGCTGAAAAACAAAATGGTAAAGATGATACTTTCATAATTCTCATTGACGGAATCGAAGTTGCATATCAAGAGTCAGTAGTAAATTCAGATTCCAGAGTAATAACAATTAATTTTGAAGAAGGAGATTCAGATATTGAAATTATTGGAACTTACATAGTTCCCGAATTTGGCACTATTGCAATGATGATTCTGATTGTAGGTATCATAACAATAATTCTGGCATCCAGAAATAAATTCCAAATTAAAATTTAACTTTTAGAAACAAATGAATATTTTTCTTTGTATGGAGAAACTGAACGAAGTTCTTTGACTGCTTTTTTGAGAACACTAACTGTTTGTTCAATTTCTTTTTGATTATTGAAAATTCCAATTGTCAATCGCAAGGAACCAGTGATTTGTTCATGTGAAAATCCCATTGCTTGTAAAACATGTGAGGCTTTTTGTGTATTCACAGAACATGCAGAACCTGTGGATGCCGCAATTTCATTTTCATCAAGTTTGATTATTAGATCCTCACCATTAACACCAAGAAATGTAAAATGAGCATTGTTTGGCAATCTAGATTGAGAGTGACCATTCAAAATCACTTCAGGAATTTCATTTAATACTTTTTCAACTAGAGTGTCCCGTAGTTTTTTCATTTGTGAGATATTTTCATTTAAATTATTTTTTGCAATTTCACATGCCTTTCCAAATCCAGCAATGCTTGCAACATTTTCTGTTCCAGAACGCAATCCATGTTCTTGACCTCCACCTAAAATTACAGGAACAATATCGATATCATTTTTGATGTATAATGCACCTATTCCCTTAGGGCCATAGAGTTTATGAGAGGAAATAGACAGTAAATCTATACCTAATTCTTTGACATCAATTGGAATTTTCCCAACTGCTTGTATGGCATCAGTGTGAAAAGGAACTTTGTGCTCTTTGCATATTTTAGAAATTTCAGAGATTGGTTGGATAGTGCCAACTTCATTATTTCCAAACATTATGGAGACAAGACTGGTTTTTTCAGAAATAAGGTTTTTTAGATCTGAGAATTCTATCATACCATGCCGATTTACTGGAAGATAATCAATATAAAATCCATTTTGGGCCAATTTTTCACATGGTTCTAAAATTGCATCATGTTCAATAGAAGACGTGATGATTTGTCCGGAGGGATTTTTCATAGCAATTCCTCTTAATGCAGTATTGTTTGATTCAGTACCACCTGACGTGAGTAAAATTTCAGAAGGTTCTGCATTAATTAGAGATGCAATCTGTTTTCTAGCTTTTTCAATTGCCTTGTGAGCTAATCTACCAGAACGATGTAGAGATGATGGATTTCCATATTGTTCTTTGAGGTATGGTAGCATTGAATTCAAAACATCTTCATGAATTTGGGTTGATGCTGCATTATCTAGATAAATCAATCCACAATCACATTAATTTTTCCTGGTTTATATCCATCCCGATCAATTTCAACTGCAGAAAATCCAATCATCTTCAACTTTTTAGTAATTTTTTTCAAAATAGCATCATCAAATAATGATATCATAACCTTGTCAACTTCAATTTTTGCACTACCGTTAAGATCTCTAACTCTAACTTGTTTTACATTTGTAAGTTGCTTAACAATTGTTTCTCCAAATTCTATCCTAGTTAATTTCTCCGCTGTGACTCTTTGTCCCCAAGGTATTCTGGAAGCCAAACAAGAGTTTGATGGTTTGTCACAAACAGATAGTCCTACAGATTTAGCAGATTCTCTAACTTCTGATTTTGAAAAGTTGGTCTCTACAAGTGGGCTCCTGATTTCATGTTGTTTTAAAGCTTCAATCCCAGGCCTATACTCACCTAAATCATCAAGATTGGTTCCATCAACTATTACTCGAACATTATGCTCTTTGGCCAATACAATCAAATGATCTCCTAATTCCATTCTACAATGAAAACAGCGATTTGAATCATTTTTGATAAATTCTTCATTTTCAAGTTCATTATAGTTCAAAAAAAGTTGTCTTATTCCTATCTCTCTGCATATTTGTTTAGAAGAATGAAGTTCTTCCTCAGATAGAGTTTTGTAATCAGCAGTAACTGCAATTGCAGAATTTCCTAATTTTTGAAAGGCAGCATAAGCAACAAGTGCACTATCAACACCACCGGAAAGTGCAACTATTACTTTGTTTTTAGATTCAAACCAATTAATTAATTCATCCAGCTTGGTCATTGTAAATCCTCTAGTTTTTCAATCTCTTTTCTTAGTAATGACTCGGTTGCTTTAATTGATTTCTTAATTGTGTTAGAGACATTCTTAAGGTCATCAAATTCTATTTTAAAATCAGTTTTCCCTTTAAAGAAGGATTTTTTGTAATTTATTTGAAAAGATTTCCCATTTAGGGTTAGAGAAACAGTATGAATTGTTCTAGGAACAGTGAATCGATTAGACTCAGAAATTCGAATTCCCAAAGTACCAGTTTCAAGTACCAAGGTATCAACTATTGTATCAACATTTTCGTCACTACAAATTACAGATACAAGATTTGTAGGTCTTCCTTTCTTGGTAATTCCGTGATAAATTGAAGCATCTTTCGCACCTTTTTCCATGATTTTTTCAATTAGATTTCCCAGAATTTCTCCTGAAACATCATCCACATTTGTTTCAAGAATCTTAACTGAATCAATATCAAAATTATTTTCAGAGCCTCTAACAATTTTTAAAACATTTGAAAAAGTTTCAGAATCTTTTTGTCCAGCACCATAACCAATTGAATTAATTTTCATGGAAGGATAATATTCCACAGCATTATTTGTCAAATTTACTAGAATGCAAGCACCTGTGGGAGTGGTGAGTTCTTTATTTGCAGTATTTCCTTTAATTGTTAAATTTGAATTTTTAAAAATCTCAAGTATTGCACTGGCCGGATTCGACATGGTCCCATGTGAAAAAGTTACATTGCCTCCGCCAACTGAGATAGGCAAACAAAGAATTTTTTCATCAAATAATCCTAAATCTTCCAAAGCAATTGCAGTGCCAACAACATCTACAAGAGTATCTATACTAGACGCCTCATGAAAATGAACAGAGTCTTCAGGAATTCCATGGATTATAGATTCGGAAGAAATAAGAGTATCAATACAAGATTTTGAAAATATTTTTGCTTTTTCTGAAAGTTCAATAGCTTGGATCGAATCAGTAATTGCCTTTTTGATTTCTGAACCTTTTCTTTCGTGAATATTTTCTTCGATTTCTAAAATTAAGTGAATAGATTGAATACCGTGTTTAGTAATTTTTTGAAAATCGATTTTTTTAATGGATGAATTTGGAAAAAATTTTTCTGATTGTTTGACTCCATCAATTATCTTATTTTTGTCAGCACCTAGATCTACCAAAGAGCAAAGAAGCATATCTCCTGATATTCCAGCTACCTGTGGATCAATTACAATAACCATTGATTAAAAATTATCAAAAATGCTTATAAATTCGTCTAATAGTAAACAAATTTCATTAGATTTAATTATTGAAAATCATCAATATTTTTCATGATTACTATAATTGGCTCAGGTAAAGTAGGTGGTGATGCAGCATTATTCTCTGCATTAAAGCTATTAGATGATCAAATTTTGTTATTAGATGTTGTTGAAGGGCTTCCACAAGGAGAAGCAATGGATATCAATCACATGTTATCAGAACAAGGAATTGATGTAGAGGTAAAAGGTTCTAATGATTATGCAGATATGAAAGGTTCAAACATTGTTGTAGTTGTTGCAGGTTCTGGAAGAAAACCAGGAATGACTAGAATGGATCTTTTAAAAATTAATGCTTCTGTAGTGAATAGTGTTGTTGGTAATATCAAAAAACATGCTGATAACTCTATGATAATTCCAGTAACAAATCCACTTGATCCAATGGCATATGTCACATACAAAGTCTCAGGATTTGACAGGGGTAGAATATTTGGAATGGGGGGAATGCTTGACTTGTCAAGATTCAAACAATTTATTCATGAAGCGACAGGACATTCTCGTGATTCTATCAGAGCATTAGTAATTGGTGAACATGGAGAAAATATGTTACCATTACCAAGATTTTCATCGGTTTCAGGAATCCCATTATCATCTTTTCTTCCAAAAGAAAAATTAGATGAATTAGTTCAAAACACAAAACAAGTTGCAGCCAAAGTCATTGAATTAAAAGGCGCAACAGTACACGCTCCAGGAAATGCAATTTCTGCAATTGTTGAATCAGTTGCTAGAGATAGAAAACAAGTCATGCCAGTTGCAACATATCTTGATGGAGAATACGGTCATTCAGACGTTACAATAGGAGTTCCGGCAGTTATTGGGAAGAATGGAGTAGAAAAAATTATAGAATTAGACCTTAATGATGAGGAAAAACAAGTATTTGAAAAAGGAGTAGAGAGTGTAAAAGGTGCCATTTCAGGTATTGAGATCTAAGCCTTTTTTTATCCAAACAAAGAAAAATCATCATTGGAAATTCATGAGATTTTGGAATCATTGAAAGAAGGTAAAATTTCAGTTAATAATGCAAAAAAGCTTCTTTCATTATATTCTATTGAAGAAGTAGAGGGATTTGCCAAAATTGACATCAATAGGAGAAAAAGAAGAGGAATTCCAGAAATAATTTTTGCAGAAACAAAAGAACTAGATGAAATCAAAAAAATTATTAAGAAAATTCTAGAAAAAGCTAACTCGGTAATGATCTCAAGGATTAAGAAAAAAGACTATCCAAAAATTCAGGCATTTGCAAAGACACTAAAAGTCAAAATAAAGACTGGAAAAAAATCATCAACATTATTGTTATTTAAAAAACCTATAAAATTTCATGGGGGGAAAGTAGGTATACTTACTGCTGGTACATCAGATATTGGAGTAGCAGAAGAATCTAGATTAATGTGTGAGTCAATGAACTGTAAATGCATTACAAGTTATGATGTAGGGGTTGCAGGCATTCATAGAATTTTCCCAATTTTAAAAAAAATGATAGAAGAAGATGTGGATTGTATTATAGTGGCTGCAGGAATGGAAGGTGCTTTAGCCACACTTGTTTCTACCATGGTTGATATCCCAATAATAGGAATTCCAACATCTGTAGGATATGGATACGGAGAAAAAGGCATAGCAGCCCTTGCATCAATGCTTCAAAGCTGTTCATTAGGATTATCGGTAGTGAATATAGATAATGGAATTGCAGCAGGTGGAATTGCAGCAAATATTGCAAACAGAGCTATCAGAAAAAAATGAAAAAACAATTCTAATTAAAATTTACAGACGAATCAGCCAAGTCATCCTCGTAAATGATATATAACATACTTAAACGAAGTTTTATAATTGGCTGGCAAACGTGTTGTACTTACTGCTGATCGTAGCTTAATGACAAATTATAGAGGAAATTTTCTGTATGGATTTATAGCATGTGGACCATATGAGGTTCTCCCTGAATGGGTTTTTGACAAAGTGTTCTGTCCTTCAGTTGAAACAGACAAAATAACAGGTGAAGTTAAAGTTGCTCAAGTTGGATTAAGAAGAGTAGAGAGTTCATTACTTCAAGGAGGATACAAAAGAGAAGATGTATTTCTTGCACATCCTGAAATGCTACACAAATCAATTGGGCCAGATACCAAAGTTGTAGGAATTAATGTAATGGATCCACTAGGAATGGCTCCAGTTACAACAACAATGTCACCAGAAAAATTATCTTATGTTGCAATGAAATTCAAAAAAATGTGTGCCAGTATTATTCAACTCAAAAAGAAATATGATTTTAAAGTTGTAGTTGGAGGTAACGGCGCATGGGAATTAGCTAAATCAGACAGAATGAAGATTCATGGAATAGATACAGTGGTGGTTGGTGAAGCCGATGAGTTAGCAATAGACTTGTTCCAAGATTTAGAGAAAGGGGATGCACCAGAACTGATGCATTGTTTTGTTAGAAACCTTGAAAACATTCCAGTTATTGAAGGTCCTACAATCAATTCCTTGATTGAGGCAATGAGAGGTTGTGGAAGAGGATGTGACTTTTGTGACGTAAATAAAAGATCAAAGAAAGATCTTCCATTAGACAGATTACAACATGAAGCAAAAATTAACTTAGATTATGGATTTGATTCAATTTGGTTGCATTCAGATGAAATGTTACTTTATGGATGTGATAATAGAGACTTTATTCCAAACAGAGACGTTATCACTGACTTGTGGAAGGGACTCAAAGGATTAGGGGCAAACTTTATTGGAACTACACATATGACATTCTCAGCAGTTGCAGCAGATCCTACATTAATGCAACAAATTTCACATATCAATAAACAAGATGAAACAGGAAGATGGCTTGCAACAAATTTGGGAATTGAAACAGTAGCACCAGCATTGGTAAAGAAACATCTCGGCGTTAAAACAAAACCATTTTCTCCTGAAGAATGGGGAAGTGTTGTAAGAGAGGGTGCAAAGATTCTAAATGAAAACCACTGGTTCCCAGCTGCAACTATTATCATTGGTTGGCCTGACGAAACTCCAGAGGACAATCAGTATACAATTGATATGATTAGAGACTTTAGACAGATGAACTTTAGAGGATTAATAGCACCATTACTTTATCAGGACTTTAGTGAAAAGAATTCAATGCATTTTGGAAACTTGAATGAGGCACAATTTACTCTGTTTTGGAAATGTTGGGAAAATAATCTACGTGTAATTAATGACATTATTCCAATTATTCTCAGAAACAAAACTTATGGTCCACCAATGAAGATCTTCATGTACGGAATTCTCAAAGCAGGGACTTGGGCAATTATGAGGTATCTTAGAGGATTGTGTAAAGATCTCTTTAATGGAAGAACTCCAGATGAGATCATGGACAAATATGCAAGAAGTTTGTCGGTATCTGCACCTAAGATTCAAACAAAGAAATTATAGGTTTTCAATAGCAGTGTCTGCTATAGTATTTCTTTTTGGTGTTAGAGAGATAAAGTAAACTTTGTCTGCTCTTTCAATACTTTCAACTTTTTTGTAAGAATTTAATGCAACATCAAATTCATAGATTCCCGGTTCAAGTGAACCCTTGGCATAAATCATCAGATAAGACTCACCGGTTGTTGGACTGAGTGGAATAAATGACATTACATATCCTTTGTAAGAATTAATTGGCATTGTATTTTTCATTGGAGGAGCTGCAGACGCCATATACATGAAGATATCTTCAATTGCATCAAATTCTTCGTATTCAATATGCATAAGGTTACGTGATGTGTCTCAGTATAATAACCTACTAAAATGAAATTAGATAGAATTATTTTCTAGATTTGAAATGGTTATGAATTTTGAATCCAATTAATGCTGGTGCTGCAATATACATTCCCAAGTTAAGTACAATTACAGAAATTCCGAGTCCCAGAACTTCAACTTCTGAACCATCTTCAGCCAATGTCATAATTGATAGTGTTGATACCATTGGAGTGATAAAGGCTCTCACTACTTCTTGGAACATTGGGTTTTCTCTTTCCATGTCAGCAATTGTTGGTGAGAATGAATAATACAATTGGTTAAATCCAGTCATGAATGCTGCACCAGATTCAGTACTCATTACGGTATTATCTCTAATTTCTCTGAGGAATTGTACTTGTGGTGCTAATTCAGTTCCATATGCAGCTGTTGCAATTAAACAACCTCCACCTTTTGCTTCAGGTTCATCAGTTTTAATTACTTGGCAAATTCCATTTACTAATTCAGTTCCAGCCCCACACGTAAGATCTGGTTCGTTTTCAACACATACTCCGTTTATTAGAGTTTCATTAGAACCACAAGTTACTTCTTCTGGTTCGTTTTCAACACATACTCCGTTTATTAGAGTTTCATTAGAACCACAAGTTACTTCTTCTGGTTCGTTTTCAACACATACTCCGTCTATTAGAGTTTCATTAGAACCACAAGTTATTGTGGATGCTGGTGCTTCTCCACCAGTGTAAATAAGTGTAGTTTCACCTGTCATGGCACCAAAATGAAATTTAATAATATAATCGCCGCTTGATGTCCATTGAGGACCACCAGCAGTGAAAGTATGTTCAAACGAACCATCAGAACTTGGAGTTAGTTGCCCAATATAGACCATATTACCATTAGGGGATTTAACAAGAAAAGTAAGGTCAGCTGTAGATGTAGAATCATAATTTTTTATACTTCCAGAAACTACAACTTCTCCACCATTTGCATATGTTAGCAATTCAGTTGATACAGATAATGGAGGAATGTTATGACTATCTGCAAAGACAGAACCATTTACACCATAAGATAGAATAGAGATGGATAACAACGCAAATGCTAGGAACCCTATAAACCTCATTTTCATTTTGAATCTGAGTTGAGACTATTTATATATTCAATGAAACAAAAATTGACCAGATTATATTAGAATTATACCTTTTTCGACTAAGTATTGGATTGATTGAATAAAGTCCTCATCAGAAATGAGATCATCAGCCCACCATTTGGCATTATTTCTGATCCAATAAGGAATTTGTTGTTCTTGGACTGAACTACGTTCTGTAATAGGAATGATAATGAGACCTCCTTCAATTAGTAACTTGTCCCAAAACTGATCATTTAGTGAATTTTTAAGGATCAATTAGATCCATTTGAAATAAAATTGGTTCTATTTTATGCAATTTCAAGAACTAACTAACAAGCAATTGGATATGATGAAACAACATGTTCCAAAACCATCCCATACGGGCCGTCCAAGAAGTAATGACAGAAAAATTATCAGTGGAATTTTGTTTGTTGCAATAACTGGATGTAGATGGAGCGAAATGCCAAAAAAATATGGTTTTAGACCAACGGCAAATAGAAGATTAAACTCTTGGCAACAAAAAGGAATTTGGAAAAAGGCTCTGTCATGTGCAATCAGAACCGCTCATAAATCAAACAGACTCAATCTACAAAAAATATCAGCTGACTCCCCATCAGTTTCTGCCAAAAAAGGGTGGGGATGTGACTGGATATGACGGGTTCAAAAGGATTACAGGCACAAAGATTCATGTTGCAGTGGAACAAAACGGTTTACCAATATCAACTGTAATTAGTCCCGCAAATGAACATGATAGTGCAAAATTTGTGGATGTCACAGAATCAATTTCAGATTTTACAGATAATTCCATGACGAATCAGATTGTTTCAGTTTATGCAGACAGGGGATATGGTGCAAAATACATCGGGAATTATCCGAGAAACAGCAACATTACGTGTTACATTCCCTACAAAGGTAATTCCAAATTTATTTTACAAAATAATAGTTACAACAATTACAGCAAGACAAGATCTGTTGCAGAGAGATTCTTTGCGCAGTTGAAAAATGGATTTCACGGAACCAGAATCAGATATGAAAGGCGTTCAGAGAATTATCTTGCATTTGTTTACCTGGCATCAATTATGATGTATTGGAGAGTATTGGGATAAGTTGGTAGTAATTCTCTACACTTGAGACTCATTATTTCCAAGATGGTTCAAAACTGGACTTGATTATTGAGATGCATAAAACTGAATTGCTTGCTCTATGTTGGAATACTCTACATCATTTTTAGCAAGTTTTGCGATTTCATTCCAATTAATCTTTGAATTACAACGAATGGCCAATCTTTGGAGGTCTTCAATGTCTTGATCACGCCCTGCTCTATACTTTGAAACAATCAATCCTTCCAAAGAGATGGCATTGACTGTTGTCCCTTTTTTATCTACTGGAATCACTGCTGCGGTTTCTATAATGTATTCAAGTGACATCTCATTAAAATCATGCTTATCATACACATCAATTTTAAAGCCTCTTGGGCTTATTTTTTTGTCTTTTTGTAAGTCAATTTTATACCCTTTTTCCAAATATTCATCATTAGAAATTTGTTCTGCAACAACAAAATCTAAATCCTGAGATTGATGTTGTTCATTTGTATGTAGCATGATAGCTATAGCACCAACAAATGTAGCTGCCCCAAAATCTTGAGTAATATGCACATCTTCTTTAATGAGTGGGTTCATCTGGTAAACCCTCTTGAACTTTTAGTATGGTGTCTCCGGTAAATCTTGCTCTTGTTTTGATCACATCTTTATATGTTAACATAATTGCAGCTGCATCCAAAAAACTTCGTCCACCATGTGCTACACAATCTCGAAAAACTCTTTCGGTTTGATTTTCAAAAGAACCAATCTTTGGAAGAAGTATGACATTCCCTCTCTTTCCCTCTCTGAATCCATGATTTTTCAAAAGTTCAGAAACCTCTTCTACATCATCAACATATACGTACAAGTCACGTGGACTTTGAAACTTTGTTAATTCATGGGCTTTGTGATCAAGTGTTATCATGGATCCCTTTGGTAGATGTTTTTTCATAAAACTAATGTCTGTTGATTTGTAATGTCTTCCAAATCTTCTAGCTTTTTTGAGTGCTATGAGTGAAGGAATTATGTGTTGTAATACAATGTATGGTTGTGAAATAACTTCTCTTTTTATCATAAATTTCCCACGATTGTAATCTGCTAATCCTAACACCACTAATTCATTTATTCTTCTTTTAATAGTCCTGGGTGATACCTGCACAGTTTTTTCTAAATTTTTAAGATCATAGATAGGACTAGGTGGCAATTCCTGAGCAAACGCAATTGCTTGCTTTGCTTTATTGAGTATTGTAATAGTTTCTTGTTTATTCATATGATTAATAATGTGTGCAGAGTATTTATACTTTGGACAGATCTGTCCATTTATATATAAAATTGCACACAAGATTTGAGTAGCAATATGTCTATTCTAATAGTTGGACCGGGTTCTCCACATCCCACATGGGAGTAACCCTACTTTTTCAAAGTAAGGACAGTGTTGGATGTCTATGTCATATCAACATATCAACTTATTCAAAAATTCATTGTATGTCAGTTCTTTTTTGTACGTCCTTATCTTATCTCTTAATTCCTTTGTAATTGGAATTTCTACTAATCTTTCAGACATATTGATTGTGTATTTTTTTAATTAATATAACAAGTTCACCTTGGCCTTGTTCTGACAGTATTCTTACAACATGGACATGTATAGCTAGATATTTTCAACCATATTTCACATACTGAACAATATTTTAAGCCAATTTGATATCTGGTTCTGTCAACTTGACGGAGCTTGACTAGAAATTTTATTCGTGTCAACTGCCGGGGCTTTTGAGGCGTTTTGAGTTCTTTATAAAGATACATAATTTATCTCTGGGATAATTTTATTCCGTTCTTTCAAATATTTTAGAAACTTTCCAGTAACTATTTCTTTTGGTATTTTGGTAATCGGAGTGTTTTTTTTAATTGATTTTATTATTTTTTCATCTAAAGTTGACAGATATTTTAATTCTTTATTTTCACTAATTCTAATGTAGTTTACGTCAAACAATTTATGATGAGTATGGCAAAGCCAAATACCATTTTCCCCATCAGTTGCACAAGCTAACTTTTCCACATCTGACAAGTTGGGTTTTTGTTTTATGTCTGAAACAGGCCATATGTGCGCTCCCGCTATAGTTTCAGGAATATCTATCTCACAAAATGCACATTTTTTTGCCCCAAACTTGTTTCCCAAATTGAAATTAAATCTAGGTGATCTTAAACTAGTTTTATCCGAAAGATATTTTGTCTCCATGGTCAAGTCAGTAGGTATAATTTCAATATTGCCTAAAGATTGGATGACATTTCTAGAAAGTTTTGGTAACTCCTTCAAATCTTGTCCAAGAATTTCATACAACTTGGCTTTTCCAACTAGACGTGAAGTTGCAAAACATAAGAGAACGGATTCATACTTACTAGATAATTTTGATTCAAGAAATCTATTTCTTGTCTCAAGTTGCTCTTTTTGAAAAATTGTTTCTTGGATTAATTTCTGTACTTGTTTTTTCAATAATTCTACTTCTGATTCATTACTCTCTATTACTATTGATTGTTCGTAAATCATGAGTTCATTTTCTGTTCTCGTGTACATTTCAGGAATTTTCTCTTTTCTTCTGATATATTGGCCGAGATATTTTGAATGACCAATAAAACCATGAGCAAATTCCTCACCATGAGCTTCTGCAATCTGTGTTGATGTAAATGCTCTAAGTGAATGAAGATTTTTTTTGTGACGATTATTACTCTCATATCTTTCATTCATACCAAGTTTTTCTCTAAACCACTTGAACATCATCATTTCATTTACAACTGCTTTCTTTGGATTTTCATTTTTACCAAAAACAAGTTCTTTTTCTTGAATTCCCTCTAACCTTTTTCGAAGTAATGGAACTGTTTCTCGTGTAACAAATGTTGTTCTAGATGTCTTTGTTTTTGTAATGTTTGCAGGAATGTGAATTTCTACAGGATCTTTAATCACATCTATATGGCATTTCCGAATTTGCACTGCCTCTCCAATCCTCATGCCTGAATCTTTTAGTGTCATGTAGAGTACTTTTCTATCAAAACTAGAATGATCAATTAAATCTCTGATCTCTTCTTTTCTAAATGGCTCTAGTTCCTCTTTTGGTTTCTTTGGAATTTTTACTCTCTTGTGATATTTTCTGTCTATGATATCGATGTTTCCAAATTCTTCGATGTATTGTTTGACCCCGCTAAGATAATTTTTGATGGTGATGGGGTGTCTTTTTGTCATTGGTCTTGTATGATTTCTTGATTTGATTAACAACTCTAGATGATCTTCATTCAACCAGTTGACAAAACCCTGCAACAATCTATACAGATTAGAATCATCTAAAGTTTCTTTGATATGATCTCTTGCATCTAGAGTTACTTGGTCACCATTCTTTTCAAACAAATCTATGCAGAATTCATCAAACTGGTTCAGCGAAGTTAGATTGGATTTTCTGGTTCTTTGATTCTCTATGTTTGCAAGATACTGCTCACGTGTTAATTCCTCGATATAGGAATGTTATCCTAAATGAAATTTTACCTAATATAGCAAGTATATGTAAAAAGATTCCAATACTTTGTATCTGAAAAATAGTTGTTAAATTGAGAATTTTCTGCTGAGACATACAAGTTAGGATTGCTTGGTGCCTCAGCATTTATGACAGGAATTACTAAAATTATTGAGAAAATTGCCAGTAAATACAAGTATTTGTTATCCAACATCTCAAAATATCGACTAATCACAGATAACATTGTAGTAGCATTTCTTCTTAGAAACTTGTAATACACGATAAAAAATATCAAAAAATAAGGAAAATGTTTGTTCAAAGAACCAAAGTTTTACAGATTTCATTTCTAGCTATTTTTTCAGCATTTCTAGTAGAGCTAATTTTTGGTTTAGTCTCAAACAGTCTTGCTCTAATTACAGATAGCATTCATGCATTGCTAGATAGTGTTGTTACTCTTGTTTTACTTTTGGCGGCAAGATTGGCAATCAAACCTCCTGATGCAGAACATACCTATGGACATGGAAAAATTGAATCATTGGGAGGATTGATTGGAGGAATAGCAATTTTTCTGATTGCATGTTTTTTTATTTACGAATCTATCAATAGGTTGCAAAGTCCCCCACCAAGCATTCTACCAGGATTATTTGCAATAATTGGCGGGTTATACACAATAGGAATTGACATTTTTAGAATAGTTCTGTTGAGAAAATCCATTAAAAAAATTGGAGGTGCAACTCTCAAAGCAGATTTTTATCATGCATTTATGGATCTTGGCTCTACTTTAGTTGCAATTGTTGGAATAATTGTGATTTCATACGGATTCCATTACGGAGATTTTGTTGCGGCGCTGATTTTAGGAGGGTTGTTAGCAGTACTTAGTGTAAAATTAATCTACAGAACTGCTCTTGATTTAACAGATATTATCTCACCAGAACTTGTAAAAAATGTTAAAGAGATTGCAACTTCAACAGAAGGAGTTATTGATGCTGATCCAATACTAATGAGAAGATCAGGTGATACATTTTTTGCAGATATAACAATCTCGTTAAGAGGAGATACTAGTTTTGATAAGGCACATGAAATTAGCAATAATGTCGAGAGAAACATAAAAAACAAAATTTCAAATGCTGCAATCACAATCCATTTTGAACCAAATTGGAAAGATGTTCCACTGGATGCAAAAATATTGGATATTGCAAAAAGTGTTGATGGTGTAAAAGAAGTACATAATGTCAGCACGCACAAAAGCAGAGGAAAGACCTATTCTGATTTACACGTAATGGTTGACAAAGACATCAATCTATTATCAGCCCATGAAATTTCTGAAATTGTTGAGCAGAAAATTCAAGAAAATATCCCAGAAATTGAGCACGCCACTATCCATTTAGAGCCATTTCTGACAGTACCTGAGAATTTTAATTTAGAAGACAAGATCGTGGAAGAAGAAATTAGGGCAGTTTTAGAGAAATATTCAGAAATTAAAAAAATTGGCCGTATAGTATCTTTGAGTTTTGAGAATATTCTCAAGATAGATATTGATTGTTCATTTGATAAGGAATTGTCAATTGAAAAAGTTCATGATTTAACATCAAAGATAGAGCATGTCATTAGAACACAAATTAAAAATGCGGTAATAACAATCCATCCAGAACCAGACTAAACCAAAATACTAGTTAGATACATAATCAGCATTCCTATAGCAAATCCAGAAGCTACTGAGGCACTTGAGAGATTTTTGTCGCCTTCTTCTCGTATCCATCTCAATATGGTAATTATTACTTGGAATATTGCACCTGCACCAATTGCAAGAAAAATCACTGAAGTAAATGGGGAGTAAACAAATCCGCCTATCCATGCACCAAAAATTGCAGGAGCGCCGGCAATTAATCCCAGTGCTGCAAGTTTTCCTATCAATGCTTTTCCTACCAATCCTTTTCCCCTAGACATTGGCGCTGCAATGGCAATACCCTCAGTGGTATTGTGCAATGCAAATCCAACTATCAAAAATGTACTAAATGCAATAGAACCTAAACCAACTGCTGCGCCAATTGCAAGTCCTTCTCCAAAATTATGCAGTCCAATTCCAATGGAAATCATTAGTGCTATAGCCACAGGTTTTGTGATTCTAGAGGATTCGGCTCTTTTTACTAATTTTTCACCAGCATAGTACAGAGCAAGAAATGACAAGACTACAGCTGTAGCTACTAGCAATGCACCATTGAAACTGCCTGCAAGATTTTCTTCAGAGACATCTAGTGCCTCTTCAATAGAATCAATGCCTAAGAACAGTAACAGTCCTGCAGTAAGTGCTAAAAAGAAATGATATTTGTTTTTACTAATTCTTTTGATAAATGGAAGCCAAAGTAACCCAATCATTACAGGTATGATTCCAACATAAGTTCCAATTAATGTAAAAAATCCAACAAGTTCAAGGCTCGGTTCCAATGCAGGAGCAGCTGCTTCAATTTCTTTTTCAAATCTGGTTCCATCCTCAATTGTTAATCCAATTATGTAGGGTTCTGCTTCATTCCATGCAAATGGTATTCTAACCAAAGCAGTTTCATATCGTTCCAAGAATCTATCAGGTTCAACTGCTGCGGGCTGAATTCTGTCATTAATGTCGGCCATAACAACCTCTACAGGAATTGGTCCAGTGTTTCTTACGGTTACAAGTATCTCAGAATCTACAAAATCAACTTTTTCCATAGTTATCTCAGGTAATGGTACACCCAAATCTAAAATATCAGAACCTGGACCAAAAATGTATGCTATCAAAAGTACGAGAAATGCAAATGGAATTATTCCACTTGTAATCAGCTTGCCTTTTGATGGTGTTCCACTAATTTCCATATTCTACTGACTCTCTTTGATCTTGTTGATTGTCATTAACCTGGAATATTCCAACCCAGCCTTTTTCTGAAAATTCTACCTTATGAGCATGGAACAGATACTTTCCAGGATATGTGTATTCAAATTCCATAATTCCACGCTCAGTTTGGGATAAAGTTATCATATCTGTGTAAAATGACGGAACAATATCCGTTCCCGTTGGATAGTAATTGTATAGATTACCATGCAAGTGAAGGTTGTTAATTAGATCAAATTCAACCATGTTCAATACATAAATTCTGATTAATTCGTTTGTGTTAATTTGGATTGGGTTGTTCTGGTAGTAAAATGGAATTGTGTTTGCAGCATAGAAATTATTTTCGGTATCAAAATCAGTATCCAAGCCATTTAGGACCATAACCATTTCATCTGCTGCGGGTCTGCCTTCTTTTGGATCAACTATGTAAACTCCATACAGGCCACGTACAATATGTTCTTCAAGTGGCATCACATGACAGTGATATGGATGAACGCCAACAGGACCTGCTTCAAATTCATAAGTAAATCCACCTCCAGATCCAACTACTTCAAATACACCATCCATCTCTGCTGGATGGATTCCATGAAAGTGCATTGTATGTGATTTTGAACCGTTATTGATGAAATTTATACGGACAAGATCACCTTCAGTAGCTCTTATGGTTGGACCTGGAACAGTACCATTGAAGGTCCATACGTTAAAGAACACACCTGGTGAAACTTCCATAATTTTATCGTCCTCGGCAATTATCGTAAATTCTCTTAGAGTTGTACCGTCAGGTAACTGTGAAATTTTTCCATAGTTAAATTCTCGCAGATATTCCATTGGATCAAATTCTACAGTAGATGTGGTGTGTTCAGGATCTATCGATGCGGTGTATACAGGATCAATTATCTCGCCTGTTGTCTTTATAACACCACCAGTATGTGTAACAAAGGCAATCTCTTTTAGCTGGGCACTAATATCTTCTGTAAATGTAAAGTAAAGTGTAGACATCGCTATGATCACAGATATTGATACGATCATAATTCTGGAACGATATTTTTTCATTAGAGATATTTTGCACACTTCTCAATTGTAATTTAAATTTACCCTAAGCTAACTTTTTTAGCATGATCTAACTTTGTATACCAAATATTTGCAGATTTTAAAAAAATTACGTTTAAACTAAAGAAAATCAGTCATAATTTGTGCAAAAACTAGGAATAATGCTCATCTGTTCAGTGGCATTAATTGTGATAGGATTAATTTTGTTAGTTTTAGGAAATCAAATTATTCTAGAAGGAGTTAGTCAAGGAAGTGGGAAAGTAAGTTCAGAACAAACACTTGTAATTTCTGGAGATTTTGTTTTACAAGATACATCAATAGGAGTTTTTGCAGTCCAAATAATGGAATTTAAAGACAATACATTTTTTGCAAAGGTATTGGATCCATCTGGAAGTGAAATTATTTCTCAGACAATTAATGAAGAAACTATTGAAAAAGGATTTGATGTTTTAGAGACTGGAACTTACAAACTAATCATTGAAAGTACTAGTGATGAAGAAACCCAAATGTTTGCAGCTATAGGACCACTTCCAGATGCGGGTAAGAAATCACTTGGTTTTGTTTCAGTGTATATACTTGTTATTGGAATGGTTGGGTTAGTAGCAGCAGGAATATACGGGGTTAAAAATAGAGTAAGATCAGTTTAGATAACTATCCATTTTTGCAATACTATTCATGGCATCATCAAAATTCTCATTATTTTCAACAATGATACTAAGTTTGTCAAAATTAGCAATAAGTAAACATTTTCCATCATCAGAGTTTTTGGAAATGAATTCATGCTCTGTCAAATAAGACAGTCTTTCAAGAACCTCAGATTCAGATATGGAAACTTGTTGGGCTAAAAATGAACATTCTTTTGCACCATCTTCTAGTTCTGCCAATATTGAAGATGTTACGGGATCAAACATACAATCTACAACTTTCTCTCGATCAAATGTTTTATCCATCTCCCTAAAATAGAAAATTTGGAAATTTATAACTTTTCAAATAGATCGTGCCCAATAAGATAATTAGGAAAAAGACACTCACAGAATCATGCAAAAACTATGCAGTGAAGATCCAACTGGGAAAGGGGAACACTGTTTTTGTATAGAGATTGATGCCCAACGAGGAGTCAAAAAATGCTGTAAATGTAACCTGTGGAATGCACAAGGCAATGACTGGACAAAGGATGAGGACTTTAGATAATCTGAATTGAAAAAGTCATTGTGATTATGACTAGGGTCAAAAATCATCAGAAATGAACATTTAAAAAATTACAGTATTTGACGCCTAGCATGGTTTTTATCGGGGTTTCTTTGAATTTTGGAATACTTGAGTAGTCAAGAATATAGACATATTGTAAGGATTGTGGGTAACGATATCCCAGGAGAGAGAAAATCGATTGTAGGGTTAACTCAGATCAAAGGTATTGGATATAACTTTGCCACTGCAATTCTTGATACTCTAAAAATTAACACAAATTCCAATATTGGTAATCTTTCTGATGCTAATATAGAAGCAATTGAAAAATTAATTTTAGATCCAATTGGAGGAAATTTCCCAACATGGTTTCTTAATAGAAATAAGGATATTGAAACCGGAGCAGATTTGCATTTGTTAACATCAGATATTCCATTTACATTAAGAAATGACATTGAAAGAGAAAGAATAACTGCAAGTTGGAGAGGTTACCGTCATCTAAGCGGTTTAAAAGTTAGAGGACAGAGAACCAGAACCTCAGGTAGAAAAGGTGGAGCAGTTGGTGTTGCTAAAGGTGGACTGGCAGCTCCAGCAAAGAAGGGAGATCCAGGAGCTCCAGCAGCAGATGCAACAGATACAACTACAGCAGAAACAGCAGCTCCAGCAGATGCAGAAAAGAAGGAAGTTCCAGCAACAGGAAAGAAGGAAGCTCCAGCGGAGAAAACTAAATAGGTGTTTTGAATGGGAGATCCAAAATATCCACGTAGAGTTTGGAGAAAACCAAAGAGACCTCTTAATTATGAACTAAAGATGGAAGAGCTAAAAACTCTCGGTACATTTGGATTAAGAACTAAAAGAGAATTATGGAAAGCACATACAGAATTATCACGTGTAAGACATCAAGCAAGATCATTACTTGCATTAAGACAAGAAGTTAGGGAGGAAAAAGAACCAATCTTAATGAAATCACTTGCTAGAATTGGATTAGTAAGTAGTGATGCAACATTAGATGATGTACTTAATCTAAATGTGAATGATTTACTTTCACGTAGATTACAAACTATTGTTTCAAAGAAGCTTGGATTCAAAACACCATATCAAGCAAGGCAAGCAGTAATTCATGGACACATAATGATCGGGGAAAGAAAAATAGACATTCCATCATACACAGTTACAGTAGGAGAAGAAGGCAGTGTACATTTTTCACCTGAATCTAAGATTCCAGAAATGCTAGAGAAGACAAAATCTGAACCTGAAGCAGTAGAGACGCCAGCTGAAGCAACTTCAAAAGATGCTGCCCGCTATGCGACCTGATGTCTGATCCGAACATCCTCTTGATCACGGAGAACACGGTCTCTCCGTCTTGTTCCTCTGCCCGTACTCCTCCAGCGCAGACCCCAACTCGAACTCCCTCCTCATCTGCTTCCTGTGCCTGCCGCGGGTCCGGAATCCCGGCTCCTGCCTCCTGACGTGGATTGCAGCTCTGGCGCTGGTACCCCGTGCACCCACTTGGCGTCATACCCGTCAGAGTCCATCAGCAGCAGCTGATGTGTCAGACAGAATACGCTAGTGAACCCTCTGATTGCCAAGGGCAGCATGACCGCCTTTTCTACTAGCTATGAAAAAATTCTTTTTGATCAAATAGTTTATCATTGTATTTCCAGAAACACGTGGAACTTTTGTCATTGTGTTTTTTGAATAACTAGTATGTTAAAATCATTTGTTTTGCCACTTTCCTCAGCTGCAAGTTCCATAGCTTCCTTCATGTTTTCCATAATCTCACCATATGTCTCACCTTGTGAGAAAGCACTTAATTCAGCACATTCTCCCACAAAACCGCCATCGATTTTATCCGGAGTTATGGCTACTGTGCATGTTTTTTTCTGGACTGTCGTACTCACAGCGCAACTATGTTAATCCAGAGTATTAAATTTATTCCAAATTCTGTGTGTAAAATAATTAACAGTATGTAATTCGTATATTTTTTGACAAAATATTTTATCCCTAGTAATTCCGTTTTAGGAGAATACAAAATAACAATTAATGCAGAAAAAAACTTTGATAAAAAAACCATTAATGATAATTTAGAGGATTCTTTTTTTGTTAAATATCTTAAAAGTGGTTCAACGAATCATAAACCCCATGCCTTTGTTAATTTAGATCAAATAATTTATCATAATTTTATTAATGGTAAATTTGCCGAATTGCTACTAAACGGCATTGGCTCTTATGACCCTGAAAAAAGAAAATTATCTTATAATTGGACTTATCTGAATCCAACAAATAATACTATAACTCTAAATGACTTTGATACAATTTTACCAAAAATAAAAATCAAAGATGTAAAACAAAAAGATATTTTTGATTTTAAATTAATTGTAAATGATAGAATTAAGAATACCTTACCTAAAAATACTAAGATAACGGCTTTTAATGACACTCTTAGAATTATTAATGGCACATTACATAATTTTGAGTCTAAAGACTTTGATAGTAATTATGAACCATTAATTACAATTTTAGATTATAGAATTAATAATAATATTGGCTATAATGTGCATATTATAGATGATGATCTGAATTACGGAAAACTAAACATGACAATAAACAAAGACGGACAGAAATACGATATAGTAAATGCCGATATTATTGACGGCAAATATAACCAAAATTACGGCTTTAATGTAAATGCCGTTAATGGTTGGTGAGACAGTATGAACAGAGGACCGTCAATCCAGCTCGAGCAGATTCCCGAATTCATTGAGATGCTAAAGGGATATACGAGAGATATTCCAAAGGTAAAATCGAGTCCAAGATGGCAAGGACTGGGCACGTTTGCAGATTTTATAGAAGAAGAATAATGATGCAAATCACTGCAAGCAATGATGCCGTAGTATGACCCCCTCGATAATCTCTGATGCCATGGCAAGGCATCCTGCTTGAAAAATCAAAAACTAACTAAAAATAATTAATGACTCGATAATCTCTGATGCCATGGCAAGGCATCCTGCCAAGGTAATACATGACGCGTGGAAGATCCTAGGAATTGCACAGGACTCTGTGCGCCTAAGAAGACACAAAAAGACAATCAAAAAGACAAGGCGGGAACCCGTAGGAATTCTTGACTCCTAACATTTTTTAGGATGCAGAAAATAAAAAAGACATGTCTGAAACCAGGACCGTAAACCACTTTGACCATCTTCCAGAAGACAAGCTGGAGATAATCAGGGAAGATTTTGAGAAAGATGAAATCTCAAAATCTAAAAGCTTCGAGCAATACCTAAAAGACTTGCATGAAGATGATTTGATTCCTGAAGAAGTACTTGGTATCATCGATGCGCAAAACGAGCCAGCCGGAAAGGTGTTCTCCGATGTTGAGGATCTATTAGAAGATCTGAAGAAAGATGACTAGCTGGAAGGTTCTGGTAAATTCTGGTGATCTGCACCATAAATCATCAGACATGGATCTTCTCTCCGAATCGCTCTTTGAAATCCTGGGATAACCAGTACCGGGTAATTTTCTTGAAATTATCTGTCATAACCATGCTGTTAAATTCTGGTGATCCTGATCACCGTTTTTTACCAGAACCTATTGTTGGAAGAGTCATTATAAGATCTTAACAGATTAGAATGAGTTTGGAGATTTAAATCAAAGAATAAACACTATCTTAATGCCTGGAAAAAGATATCGTCTGTCAGTTAGAAAAAAAGCGTCAGACTCTAAGATCTGACTTGTATCTTCTTATGTTCCTTTCAAGCTCTGATTTCTTTTGTTTCAGGGGTCTTGGATTCAAAGTCACTGCTTCAGACTACTTTTTATCATTTAAAATTAAATAACTCCCTGAATCTTTTGTAAAATGAATAACTAATGATTAGCGGGGTTTTCTTCAAATGATGCTTTATTACCATCATAAATCATAGCGATAACAGAATCAGCATCTAAAACGAATTGCAATATTTATTGTTTTTAATTGGGAATTGAATATATGAATAATCATTTTTAACTTCTAACAATGCAAGTGGCAGCTAAACTTTGCATATTTGAAAGAGCTGTAGTGATTAAATCTCGATCACCATTGTTTGGATCAAATGTAAAAAATTGTAGCCAAAAGCCGTCAACTAGAATTAGGCGCATGCTGTCTCAGTCCTTCATAAAATTCTTCCATCGTACTATACACACAAGAACCGATTTCTCCACTTTTGATTTTTTCGACTAATTCTTTTGCTGTTAGTTTCGTATAATCTATTGTCATGAGACTTTACTTTTTACTACACAATATAATTATTTAGGGTTTTTTTCTGTAGGTTCTGTGTAGTCTTCGTGATATGGATTTTCCCTGAAATTTCATACCTATTCAGAATCCTTGTTTAGTGAGACATTTTGAATTATTGTCTTCCATTTGTTCCTACCATCCGCCTCAATTAATGAAGCCTATGCTGGTGTCTTGCCTTTTAGAGCTCCATGTTTTTTTGTGAAATTATAGCAGACTCTCATTCCATCAAGTATTCCAGTATCCATCTTTTTGAGACCTCTGAATACCTTTTCACGATCTCTTATTTCACCGTTCAGTCTTTCCATTTTATTGTTATTATCCCTGTCTCTTTTTCCTGCCAAGTGGATATGTCTGACATGGTTTGTCTTTCTTCCAAACACACTCTCTTTGATGATTTCATGTAAGCTGGAAGTCCATCAGTAATGAAATTTCTAGGATTCTTGCCAGCTTGTAGCTTGGTTAATCTCAACAGGTTATCGGCACGTGCTGGAACTTGTTGTCTGCAACATCAGAAGCCAGCCAATAACGGGTATCATCATCCATTGGGGCATCAATGTCCGAATTCAGGTTTGCATATCCAAAGTACGTTTCAGTATTTGGGTCATACTCTCTAAAAGCCACGTAAAGAGCTGTTGTTTGTATACCTATGATGGATTATCTTCTCATCAAAAGGTATGTTATCTGTCTTTTCTAATTTAGGTATGTTGCTGTCTTCCATGCTTCAACCTCCGTGTTGATTGGTTTTTTGTTGCAGCTTGCAGAGAGTCTGCCTGCTGTATTTTCTGAAAAATATTCTCCAGAATTGTTTTTTTCTTGCTTTGCCCCCGCCACATGTCTGCAGGATTGACCTTTGGCTTGCGCTGAAGATAAAACGGGTTTGGGCCATCGGTTCGGTCAGGAAAAAATGTTTTAGTCTTTGCCGTAGACTGACTTGTGATCACATACCCTGAGAAATTCAATCGTGTTGTCACTCCAGTTGACATTGTAGATTATCCTGTACTTTCTGCCTATATCGTATGCAAACACTCTCTTGCCCTGCTTGTATTTTCCAAGGCGTGCAGGATTTTCAGTAGTGAGTAGTTCCAATACGGCTTCTTCAACTCTTTTTTGTATTTTGGAATCTAATCTACCAAATTGTTTGGAAAATATGGGACGTCTATCTGGAATCCATCCAGTCAAGAGTTATGCAATTCTTCAAGAAATTCCTCAATTGATGATGTTTTTCTGTCTTTTGATTGATAGAATTCATCAATATCTTTGATCTCCTCAGGAGTAAGATCATCTACCTCCCTTGTATCTGACATGTGTCTCATGTATGTTGTACCACTAAAAAAATGTTAGGAGTCAAGAATTCCTACGGGTTCCCGCCTATCTTTTTGATTGTCTTTTTGTGCTTTCTTAGGCGCACAGAGTCCGTGCAACTCCCAAGAGCTTCCACGCGTCATGTATTATCTTGGCAGGATGCCTTGTCATGGCATCAGAGATTATCGGGGGGTCATACACGGCATCATTGCTTGCAGTGATTTGCATCATCATCATCATTATTATTATTATTCTTCTTCTTCTATAAAATCTGCAAACGTGCCCAGTCCTTGCCATCTTAGATCCGATTTTACCTTTGGAATATCTCTCGCATACCCACTTTAGCATCTCAATGAATTCGGGGATCTGCTCGAGCTGGATTGACGGCCCTCTGTTCATACTGTCTCACCGTTATCAGGTGAGACAAATGTGGTAGGAAGACAGAACTTGAAAGGAGCATAAAGATACGAGTCAGAGCTCAGAGTCTGACGCTTTTTTCCATCTGACAGGTGAGGGATTCCAGTTATATGCAGACGAGTCAGAATGTGCTTAGCTGCGCTTTAGATCCGTATGATCATCAAAGATTGGCTTTGTGCTCAACCCAATATCTTATCAAATTAGTTGTCAACATCTAATATTATACTAGACTCATAATATATTTGAGAAATGAGGAAAAGAGGATCATCAGAATTTATCAGAACCCATTGAGGAATACTATTACCGACAGACCACAAACGTGAGGCTGGAGAAGGGCCTGTTCTCTTCATCGCTTGTGTTTGCGATTCCCGGTCTGATTGAAATATCAAAGTATGACAGAAAGACTACGATACGGGGCAGGGACTGAAGGCGTGATAGATGCCATACCAAAGGAGATGGCAGAAAAAATATACGACTGTGTCAGCTTGTATGGACTGCCCCGTCAGCTAGGAGCAGTACCAAAAGGAGATGGCAGAAAAAATATACGACTGTGTCAGAGAGAAGATCAATGTTGCCAAGGACAAAAAGAACATGCCAGCCAGGTCTTCTGCTGATGAGAACCCGATAACAATTCTCAAGGCAAGGTATGCCAGGGGGATATCTCAAAGGGTGAATTCGAAGAGGTGAAAAAAGATTTGGAATAACACAATCGCAAGTTGGGCACAGAATGCAACATATCACCTAAACTTGGATATCATTATCAATCAATTCTTATCATTTGGACTTCGATTACACAATATGCGTTCCCTGATATGATCATCCTGGTTCCTCTATGGTTTCCAGTCATGCGTATTAGTTTTTCACTGTTCTTTTTTCTGAACTGACATGCAATACGTTCGCCTCGTATGGAATCATTTGTGTTATAGTGAATTGACATACTATCCTAACTTTTCAATAATTTGTTTATTTTCTTTTAATTCAGACATTACATCCATCACCATTTTTAGATCTAAATTATATTCATTAGCTATGTCACTCGGATAAAATACCTGACCAACACTGATTTCTTTTAATATTATTCTCTTTACATTTTCTTTATCCAAGTCAAAATTATCTTCACTGTTGTTTTCTTGGATCTGATCCAAACCATAACTTTCTATCATATGTTGTACCTTATCCTGATTTCTTAATACTCTTTCTAATAAATCACATAACTCGCCACCTAGATAAACAAAATTATTTGAATTGGCAGATGTGGTATTTTGAAATTCTTTTTTTATATATTCTAATGTTTGCATGTTTTGTTCGTACTCTGCTTCATGTTTATCTACAGATACTTTTGTCATAGTTTATCCGCGTTTAGATATATGTTGTGGAAGTCTTGGCGAAGTGTCATAATTTTGCCGTACATTCAGTTGATGTAGTGTTGCAACATAACGTAATTGTTTGAGACTTTCATATAGCTTGAGTGGATCTTTTGTATTGTATGTGTCTGCCAATAATTTCATCCTCTCTGATATATCTAAATCTATTCTTTCTTTAACTTCCTTTGGAATTTTATATCCAATAGACATCTCCTCCAAATTACTAAATACACCTTCTAAAATCTCACTTATGAATACTTCATCTTCTAATTCTAAATTCCATGCAAAATTTACTAAATCATGAGAAATTCTATCACATGCAGAATAATTTGCGTTTTCGAGATTTTTTTGTATGTCTTTAAGCTTATCAGTAAATACTATTTGTATGTCTCTCATTTATTTAATATGACTTCTTTTCATTTATAATATAAATATGATGATCTAAGGTTCTGGAACATCCGGAATGGTTCTGGTAAATTCTGGTGATCTGCACCATAAATCATCAGACATAGATCTTCTCTCCGAATCGCTCTTTGAAATCCTAGGATAATTAGTACATGGTAATTTTCTTGAAATTATCTGTCATAACCCTGCTGTTAATTTTTGGTGATCTTGATCACCGTTTTTTACCAGAACCCGATGAGACTACTAGACCAAAGACAGGGTCATGCGTGACGTAACCATACAGGCAAGCGCGATTGCGGCTTTGTCTCACTACCGTACACACGTGTTATCCGACTATTGATTCCGCCCAGCCGCGCTCTATCAATGGCTGTACCGAGCGGTCAAGGAGGCAGGCAAGATCATCTCTCAGGTTCTTGACCAGCGTAAAGCCCGGCTTGCATTCCATGTCGCCTTTGGATGCGCTGCTGCTGCTACTACTGGACTGGGACTTTTTTGGCGTATCTGACATATCACCATTATTATCACCATCATATGTCTTCTCGCCAACGCACTGTTTTATGCTGATGCTTTCGTTTCTAATGTTGCTGTCCCGTCCCGCTATGTCCACCAGCAGTATGCCAAGGTATGTCTCGGAAGGCCCCATGTGGGATGTGAATACCTTGCTGCCGGGTATTCTTTCATCGGACAGGCTGGCCTCGGCCAGGCCACCAATGGAGGTTCTGACGGATACCGACAGCGTAGACGAGTCATCACCGGTTATTATTCGGATTAGGCCCGTCTCACAGTTCCATGAAACGCCGTAAAGCTCAATGTTGGACAGGGGTTCTCCGCTAGGACTGACGCCGGTACGGCCGCCACCGCCGCCACCGCCTCTGCCGCTCTTTTCGGGCTTTCTTTCCGGTTCAGGTTCTGGTTTCTCCGTATCATCCACAACGGGCGGTGCAATGTTGTTTGTGACAGAAATTGCCGCAAAGCTGGCAAGCGAGTTTGGTTGCGGAAGCAGGTTGAACTGTTCGGACAGCGCGTACCGGTGTACGGCATCGCTGTTAGAGCCCACTACAAACATCCTGGTACCGTCGTTGGAGAAGGCCAGTCCTCGCGGGGATGACTCTTGTGAACCTACCGGGAAGGAGCCGGCATAGGAGACATCCGATATGCCGGTGACATGGGATATGTCAAATGGGGCGGGTAGCGCGTACTGGTATACGGCAACGTTAACGCTGCCTATGACAAACATGCTGGTTCCGTCATTGGAGAAGGCCAGGCCCCGCGGGGAGTTGTCTTGTGAAAGTACTGAGAAGGAGATGTCGTCATAGGAGGCAGTGGATACGTCAAAGGGGGCGGCCAGATCGTACTGGTGTACGGCATCACTCTGTTCACCCACTACAAACATCCTGTGTCCGTCGTTGGAGAAGGCCACGTCTCGCGGGAACATGTCCTGTGAACCTACCAGGAAGGAGCTGGCAAGGGTGACATTGGATACGCCGGTGACATTGGATATGTCAAATGGGGAGGGTAGCGCGTACTGGTATACGGCAACGTTAACGCTGCCTATGACAAACATGCTGGTTCCGTTAGCAGAGAAGGCCAGGCCGTTTGGGGTTGTGTCCTGTGAACCTACCAGTAAACGGGCGACATGGGAGACATCCGATGTGCCGGTGACATTGGATATGTCAAATGGGGCGGGTAGCGCGTACTGGTGTACGGCATCGTTACCGCTGCCTATGACAAACATGCTGGTTCCGTTAGCAGAGAAGGCCAGGCCGTTTGGGGTTGTGTCCTGTGAACCTACCGAGAAGGAGCCGTCAGGGAAGGCAGAAGCGGCAGGAATGTCATCTATGCTGCCCGTGGTTTTGGTGTATGCCAGGAGGATGACATCATCATGATCAAGCGTATCGTTAAGGGTAAGGGTGACCGTGTTGGCAGCGGCAATGGCGGTGATTTCGGTTACGACCGGGTCCGTGGATATGGTGCCGGACAGCACAAAGTCTTCGGGTGCCGCACCGTTTATTGTAACGTCTTCGGACAGCACGATATCAATTGTTGATGTGCCAGCAGTTGCAATGGAGGATACGGTTGGCGGCGCGTTATCGGTTGTACCGGTAAAGGTCTGGTTTGCTGCTGGGTTTGACGCGGTATCTGCTACGGTGCCAAGTGAATCGGTATAGGTGATGGCTGGAGTATCGGATGTGTCGGTAATGCCAGAGACGGTAAGGGTTATGGTGTCGTCCGTACTGGCGGGATCAGAGTTTGCCGACACCGTTCCTCCGTCAGAGAGGGCGAATCCTTCGCCGTCTGTGGTTGTGACGTCTATGTTCTCGCTGTATGTCAGGAGTATCTCGGTAAGGGAGGTCACGGCAGCTGCGGTGATTGTTGGTGGAATAGTATCTGGTAGCGGGGTGGTGTCAGTAAAGGTCTGGTCTTCGGCCGGGTTTGACGCGGTATCTGTCACGGAGCCATCAGACTCGGTGTAAATCACGTTTGGAGCATCGGATGCTGTGGTGATGCCAGAGACGGTAAGGGTTATGGTGTCGTCCGTACTGGCGGGATCAGAGTTTGCCGACACCGTTCCTCCGTCAGAGAGGGCGAATCCTTCGCCGTCTGTGGTTGTGACGTCTATGTTCTCGCTGTATGTCAGGAGTATCTCGGTAAGGGAGGTCACGGCAGCTGCGGTGATTGTTGGTGGAATAGTATCTGGTAGCGGGGTGGTGTCAGTAAAGGTCTGGTCTTCGGCCGGGTTTGACGCGGTATCTGTCACGGAGCCATCAGACTCGGTGTAAATCACGTTTGGAGCATCGGATGCTGTGGTGATGCCAGAGACGGTAAGGGTTATGGTGTCGTCCGTACTGGCGGGATCAGAGTTTGCCGACACCGTTCCTCCGTCAGAGAGGGCGAATCCTTCGCCGTCTGTGGTTGTGACGTCTATGTTCTCGCTGTATGTCAGGAGTATCTCGGTAAGGGAGGTCACGGCAGCTGCGGTGATTGTTGGTGGAATAGTATCTGGTAGCGGGGTGGTGTCAGTAAAGGTCTGGTCTTCGGCCGGGTTTGACGCGGTATCTGTCACGGAGCCATCAGACTCGGTGTAAATCACGTTTGGAGCATCGGATGCTGTGGTGATGCCAGAGACGGTAAGGGTTATGGTGTCGTCCGTACTGGCGGGATCAGAGTTTGCCGACACCGTTCCTCCGTCAGAGAGGGCGAATCCTTCGCCGTCTGTGGTTGTGACGTCTATGTTCTCGCTGTATGTCAGGAGTATCTCGGTAAGGGAGGTCACGGCAGCTGCGGTGATTGTTGGTGGAATAGTATCTGGTAGCGGGGTGGTGTCAGTAAAGGTCTGGTCTTCGGCCGGGTTTGACGCGGTATCTGTCACGGAGCCATCAGACTCGGTGTAAATCACGTTTGGAGCATCGGATGCTGTGGTGATGCCAGAGACGGTAAGGGTTATGGTGTCGTCCGTACTGGCGGGATCAGAGTTTGCCGACACCGTTCCTCCGTCAGAGAGGGCGAATCCTTCGCCGTCTGTGGTTGTGACGTCTATGTTCTCGCTGTATGTCAGGAGTATCTCGGTAAGGGAGGTCACGGCAGCTGCGGTGATTGTTGGTGGAATAGTATCTGGTAGCGGGGTGGTGTCAGTAAAGGTCTGGTCTTCGGCCGGGTTTGACGCGGTATCTGTCACGGAGCCATCAGACTCGGTGTAAATCACGTTTGGAGCATCGGATGCTGTGGTGATGCCAGAGACGGTAAGGGTTATGGTGTCGTCCGTACTGGCGGGATCAGAGTTTGCCGACACCGTTCCTCCGTCAGAGAGGGCGAATCCTTCGCCGTCTGTGGTTGTGACGTCTATGTTCTCGCTGTATGTCAGGAGTATCTCGGTAAGGGAGGTCACGGCAGCTGCGGTGATTGTTGGTGGAATAGTATCTGGTAGCGGGGTGGTGTCAGTAAAGGTCTGGTCTTCGGCCGGGTTTGACGCGGTATCTGTCACGGAGCCATCAGACTCGGTGTAAATCACGTTTGGAGCATCGGATGCTGTGGTGATGCCAGAGACGGTAAGGGTTATGGTGTCGTCCGTACTGGCGGGATCAGAGTTTGCCGACACCGTTCCTCCGTCAGAGAGGGCGAATCCTTCGCCGTCTGTGGTTGTGACGTCTATGTTCTCGCTGTATGTCAGGAGTATCTCGGTAAGGGAGGTCACGGCAGCTGCGGTGATTGTTGGTGGAATAGTATCTGGTAGCGGGGTGGTGTCAGTAAAGGTCTGGTCTTCGGCCGGGTTTGACGCGGTATCTGTCACGGAGCCATCAGACTCGGTGTAAATCACGTTTGGAGCATCGGATGCTGTGGTGATGCCAGAGACGGTAAGGGTTATGGTGTCGTCCGTACTGGCGGGATCAGAGTTTGCCGACACCGTTCCTCCGTCAGAGAGGGCGAATCCTTCGCCGTCTGTGGTTGTGACGTCTATGTTCTCGCTGTATGTCAGGAGTATCTCGGTAAGGGAGGTCACGGCAGCTGCGGTGATTGTTGGTGGAATAGTATCTGGTAGCGGGGTGGTGTCAGTAAAGGTCTGGTCTTCGGCCGGGTTTGACGCGGTATCTGTCACGGAGCCATCAGACTCGGTGTAAATCACGTTTGGAGCATCGGATGCTGTGGTGATGCCAGAGACGGTAAGGGTTATGGTGTCGTCCGTACTGGCGGGATCAGAGTTTGCCGACACCGTTCCTCCGTCAGAGAGGGCGAATCCTTCGCCGTCTGTGGTTGTGACGTCTATGTTCTCGCTGTATGTCAGGAGTATCTCGGTAAGGGAGGTCACGGCAGCTGCGGTGATTTCCGGTGGGGTGGTATCTATCGAGGGATCAATTTCACCGCGTGGTGATGCAATGTTGTTTGTGACCGACCTTGCATCAAAGCTGGCAAGCGAGTTTGGCTGCGGAAGCAAAGTAAATGGCTTTGGCAGCGCGTACTCGTTAACCAAATCAAAGATAGAATCCATTACAAACATCTTGTATCCGTCAGCAGAGAAGGCCAGGCCTTGTGGGACGATGTTTTGTGAGTCTACCGAGAAGGAGCCGACAAAGGACGGAGGAGGAGGAGCAGGAATGTCATCTATGCTGCCCGTGGTTTTGTCGTATGCCAGGTTGATGACATCATTACTATCAAGCACACTGCTGAGGGCAGGGGTGACCGTGTCGGCAGCGGCCGTGATTCCAGTCACGGTAGGATTTGTGGATATGGTGCCGGACAGCGCAAAGTCTCCTGGTGCCGCACCGTTTATTGTGACGTCTTCGGACAGTACGATATCAATTGCCAATGTGCCGGCAGTTGCAATGGAGGACACGGTTGGCGGCGCGTTATCGGTTGTGCGGTCAAAGGTCTGGTCTGCTGCCGGGTTTGATTCCGCGTCAACCACGGTGCCAGGTGGAGCGATGTAAGTTATAACTGGAGCATCGGATGTTGTGATGCCAGAGACGGTAAGGGTTATGGTGTCGTCCGAACCTTCGGGATCAGAGTTTGCCGTCACCGTTCCCCCGTCAGAGAGGGCGAATCCTGCGCCGTCTATCGTTGTGACGTTTACATTCTCATCATACGTCAGGACTATGCTGGTAGCCAAGGTTACAGAAGCTGCGGTGATTGTCGGGTGCTCCGCCGCATGTGCCGGAACAATGGACAAAGAGGCCAACATCAGCGTGGAAATTAAAATAACAAAGGAAATTCTCTCCATCTCTTTATTTTCACACACACACCCCCCCCCCCCCCGTTATTCTGTTGATGCTCACAAAAAATGGTAGTTAATGCTCATATATATAAAATTCCAGCTGACAGGATTGCATAGAAATCATCAGCAAAACAACACAAGGAATCACACGGGCCCTGTGGCAGCAGTTGCAGGCCAAGACGCGGTACGGCAGCTCAGTCCCCATGCAAGGTTCTTCAACAGAAGAATCAAAAAAATAGGCTTATCAGTAAATAACCCCAAAATATCAAGGAGGATAGCTATGTGTTCAATTATTGGTTACTACGGAAAGAAGATTGCCGCGCCCATCATTGTAAAGGGATTAAAAAGAATGGAATATCGTGGATACGATAGTGTTGGGGTTGCAACAGAATCCAAAAATAAAATTGAGTTAAAGAAAGGCAAGACCCCTGCTCAAGCCTCACTAATTGAAGTGGACGGTAAGAACAAATGGAAGACGATCATACAAAATGCCTCACTAAACAAGACTACTGAATGAATCCTTAGAAGATCCATATTTCTCAAGTACCGAAGATTACACAGAACCCTTTGTCATATTGCTCGTCACCAAGATTATAATTTCGGTGTCCGCATATCATGATTCCAAGGTTCTCCCACTCTCGTGGGAATTCAGGCATCTCATCATGATATATTTCGAGTATTTTGTCTTTGTGCATGTGTTTATGTTCTATCTTTAATTCTGGTACGTACTATTTTGAGTTCATTTTTCAACATTAACTCTCTGTTGTACAATGATTCTATGCGTTGTCTAAGTAAGACTCTGTGTGTTCTCAGCGGTTGTGAGCCTGCAATTTTTTTACTTCTGTGACTAACTAATTTTTGCATAGAGTACACTATTGGACTGTTTAGATTGATTTTGTATGTGGGGGATTTTCCAATGTTTCCTGACTGTTTAACCATATCATTGTGTTTTAGTTTGTAAACTTCTTTGAACGCAGTAGTTTTACTCATACCAATTCCCTCAATTAATTCAGGCACAGTAAATTCATTTTTTGGGAATTGCATGAAAAATTCAATCATTCTCATACGTGGTGAATCTCCATAAAGTGCAATGATTCCCGATTCTGCTTTGGACACACTATATTCCCAAAACCACGATACTTAAAGACTATCTAAGAATAGTATCATTTGAGTACCATTGGTTAAAAGCACAATGACTGATGTTGAAATACAAGATACAATTTTATTTTATTTGTGGCAAGAAGGTGCCTGGGGTGAAGCCTATACTAACTATGAAAAAATGCGAAGAAGACTGGGCATGGTAGTCAAAAACAATGGCAAAAATACAGACAGACAATTGAAAAAATTAGTCAGTGATAGGCTAGTTGAGAAAAAGAAACAGGGTCGTACTTATTCACTGAATCATCTTTATAGAAATACCATTGAGGAACGTCTTGTCAATGCAGGTTTCCAAATTTAATCAACACCATTTTGGGGATGAGATAGTGGGTTTTATTTTTAATGTTCAGGACGAATCATTTGCATTTTTAATATTTGATCTATGGAAGGTTCTGGTAAAAAAACGGTGATCAAGATCACCAAAATTTAACAGCAAGGTTATGATAGATAATTTCGAGAAAATTACCAAGTACTAGTTATCCCAAGGTTTCAAAGAGCGGTTCGGAGAGGATCTATGTCTAATGATTTATGGTGCAGATCACCAGAATTTACCAGAACCTGATGAGTTAAAGGAGGGCTTGATGAATATGGTTGTTTAATATTAACAACATGGATGATACTTTCTTTCTCTATCGTGATTTAAAATAAAGACACTTGTAAATGGATTAGAATGTTGAAATTTTTTTAATTTAACTCTTAATTTTAATACATTACTAGCAACAATGTAAACACTAAGATTATTACTCATTGTTTTTACCTATGATGATATGACAGTCACATCATGTATTTTTTCAGGATACTTTGCCAAAAGTTGTTGTGCTTTTTCATAAGCTTCGTTTTCATTTTTCAATGTTAGTTTTGCAGAATGGTCACTTGTTACCAAATTACTTCTTTTCATAACATCCGAATATTTCATTTTTTTCATTCCTTCCATGACAGTGCCACATGTTTTATGGCTACTGCAAAGAACCCGAAACTCGAATTGAGGCATATGTATAATTTACATTATTTCTTAATATTAAATATGACGATCAGAACTTGAGTTATTTGTGAAGGATGTTAAAAATTAAAGGTGAAAATAATGCTGAAAAACATTATAAGTTAAAAACTACATAAAATAAATCGTAAATATGACTTATGCCCAAGCCCAAAAACTCTACAAAGAACGCACCGGAAAAACAGTAAAGACATGTTATATCGCAGATATCAAAAGAAAACATGGAACAACAAAACATAAAGCGTGGAATAGGATTGGAAACAAGCCAAAGTATCCTTGTCCTAGTGATGTTTTTCCTAAACTAGAGAAAATTCTCAAAGAATTAAAGATGATCTGACCAGCACCAGCCTATCTTTACACTTCCTCAAAATCTCAGAAACCAGCTAAAACAACCTCTAACTTTCCAGCGTAGTTAAAAGCAATAATTTGATAAAAAAATCATGTCTAATTTCTTTAATGGTGAATTAGATGAACCTCATGTAATTGAAGCAAATAGACAAATATGTAAACAGTCTGATGAAGAATTTGGTCTTGATGATCACGAGAGATTGAGAGATATCATTTCTAATATCAAAATTGTTGATAGGATTGAAGATAAACGAGAAAGAATTATCAGAAAAATAAGTATTTTGATAGTTGGTTTAGGATATAATCAACCATTCAAAAATGCTAATAAAAGAACAGCTTTGAATATTGCAATTCTCATGTTGTGATTAGAGCATTATGATCTTCCATTTAATACTAAACAACAAAAGAAAGATGTTTTTGATCTGCTTGAAGAATTAATGTATAAATTTGAAAATGATGTGCCAGATCTAATTTCGGATGTTGAAGATTTTCTTAGAGAACGAATTGAGAAAATTAATTGAATTGATCTAGCTGTAATGCATTAAACAAATCTTGATTCTCATTAATTATAGCTTCTAAAGTTTCTAAATACTTGGTTCTGGAACTTACATCTGCTATAGTCATTATGTCTATTTATTCCAGAAACTATTATTTTAATTATTCTTAATTCGGTTCTGTGAAGTTATGGGGTGGTAAATATGGATCTTCTCCAGATTCAAAATTTATCTAAAGTGTGGTTTGTCTTCCGGCCTTCTTTTTCTGCTCAGGTTTTGGAACTTGCATTATATTGCTTGTCTGTGGAAGATCGGGCATCTTACCATCAAAGTAATCCTTGATTGTGTATATCTGGATTCTTGAATGCTTTGTGCCAATAGGTGTCTCAAACATTTCACCTGATGTGGCCTCTTTTTTCATTTCAGATGTGGGTTCTTTAATGCAGATTCCTCTCCCCAAGTCCATGGATCATCAAACGCCTTGATTTATGCAGAAGAGTCTTTGTCATCCTTGGTCTTGAACAGCACGTTATAGTCTCTGTTGGAATTAAACGGAGGGTCAAGATATATCAAGCCTATAGATTCGTCATCTATGTATTTCTGTAGTATTTCAAAATTATCACCAAAGAAGGGGTAATTTTTTGCAAACCTCTTCCCCCCCCCCACATGAAGTTAAGCAGGAAAATATTTGACAAGAAAACAAACCATGTCAGACATATTCACCTTGCAGGAAAAAGTTTGAATCCCACTCTCTGCGTATTTTTTCATTTCAGAGAAGATCCATATTTACCACCCCATAACTTCACAGAACCCCATCAAAATATTGTAATGTTTACACAGTTTAAATTTTCATGCCTAAAATATACGATCAACTAAAATAATACAGTATTATAGTAATAATATGTCAAAAAGAATCACAATAATGATGGCTGATGATATAGACAAGAAACTACGCACACTTCAAGCAAAAAGAATTTACTCAGAGCAGAGATCTGTGAGTTATTCAGAAACACTAAATGATGTTTTAAGAAAAGGTCTCAAATAATTTTTGTTATAACATAACCTATGGATAGTCCGGTGAGAAATGTAATGCCTAATCCAACATATACGAGTTTTTCAATTTCGCCCATGTTTTGATGTTATGAATCTAACCATATATCATACTAGTCATCATCTTCAACATAGCCATCATCCTCATCGTCTACATCCCATTCACTCCAACCAGAGCCTCTGTCCTCATCTGTGATAATTCCGAATATAGAATCCTGCCCAATTGTAAACTTGCATAGATACTCTTGATTTGGATCCTCCCTTGACGTTAATACGCATGAACTTCTTTTTTATGTTGCCTTATCTCTTTTAATGTATATGCTAAAAAATCACATCCAGGGACTGTACATTTTGATTTATAATAACCCATTGAGAATGTTTCAAATACCTATAATAAAAAATCTTTTTTTGTATTTACATTAAAATACCCCGCAGCCTTGCCTCATTGGAGGTTACAAATTCTAGTGGCTTGTCTAGTGTAATTAACTCACGTGACGTGATTTTTTTCATCTCCTTTGTAGTTAGGATCTGATTTGTCTTTTTAGCGTGTCTGCGGTTTTCGGTATGGATTCGTTTTGTCCCATCAAAGAACATGCCAAACAAATTGTCAATATCAGAACATGAATTGTAATATCGCAAGAATATTAGTTGTGCATTCTCAGGTAGTTTGCTTGTTGTTAAAATAATCTGAAAAGTTTTGTGCAAATGCATAGGCCTTGTTAGTCATATAAAATCCCATCCTTCAGAATTTTTTAAAAATATGATCAACATAAAATGGATCATAAAAACGACGAGAGAGGGATTTGAACCCCCGCCACTCGAATGTGACCTACTCATAAGGGAGGCGTACTAACCAAACTATACCATCTTATCACGTTTACAATAATTAATTAAGATAAAAATCCGCCTTGTCATTCGAGTCAAACAAGGCTTCATTTTTCGGAGCTCGGGAAGAGTTACAAGAAGCAAAGTTTTTTGCTAGTTTTAACCTTCACCAATACTTTACAAAATGATAATTTAAGACTTTAGTTCACATATAAATAAGCACAGAATAATCTGTTTAAATAATAATTTAACAGTTATTTCTATCCAGAACCAACCTCATATGGATAATGCATGTTAGTAACAGTGTAAATTGCTGAATGGTATCCGGTAATTGTACTATATATGTATCCTAACAAATCAGAGTCATTATGACAATCCCAATGTTTTTCAGTTGAACCAATGTAATGTACGAATGGATTTGTTTTTGTGGTTGGGTTGTTTAAACTCATATTTGTTACACTTTTAGTGTATTCATCATCAGATGGAAAATCTCGTGTTATTTTTTCCATTAGTTCATGCGTTCTTGTATCATTACCATTTTCCTTTGCATTAATCCACTGTCTTACGAGTTTGAGTTTTTCTAATTCGTAACTACTTGTTGTGGTTTGATTCTTTTTTGTACTTGGTTCGTTGATCTTGTTATTTACATAATTTTTTGTTTCATTATCTACTGATGTATCTGTTTGAGCAAAGCTCATTGCAGAAAACAGTAGAATCATCGCAGCAATCAAAGAAGCAAACAGTATTGTTTTTGTGTTTCTTAAAGTAATTCCTATTTCTGGGAATGGCTATCATAATGTTGACGATCATGTATTTTGATAGAGATTAGATTTTAGATCGCTTTTTGTTGTTGACGCAGTATGTATAGAATAACTTTCATTTTTTCTTTTTTTAGGCTTGGCATAATTTAGTATTAATATCGTATCTAGTATCCAAATCTAATCCAAACTAGGCACAAACACATACAGATTGTATTACGCTATCAGCTACATGAAGCTACAAAAAAACGAAATTCGTTAATTTTTTTAGGCGTGAGCAGCTACAGAGGTGTAGTAAAATGGTGTGATAGGATGAGGATTTGTGCCTAGAAGAAGCTACGAAAGCTACAGGGTTATTTCTTAGAGATTAGAAAAAATAAAATACAAAAAATTAATTTTCCAAAAAGGAAATTAAAAGGGTGTAGCTTTCGTAGATTTTATCACGCCTAGAAATACAGATCTATACAATAAGTGATTATTTTAATAAAGGAAACCCAAATTTACCATCTTAAATAAAGTAATCACTGTAGGAATCTGGGAATTTTCCTAACTAGATGTGAAATTGATATTCTTCCGGGTCCTGCAACAATAATTACTAAACTTGCAGCAAGAAGTATCAAGTCCAGCTCAAATGCTTTTTCTCCTGTGAGATTTGTAGCTCCTTTTACGTAAAATATAGCTCCTAACATTACTATAGATAATAATGAGGATGAAATTCTAGTTAAAACTCCAATAATTAACAATATTCCTGGAATCGTTTCTGCCAATGCAATTGGGATTTGCATCTCTGGTGGAAATCCAAGAGGACCGCTAAGAAACCCTGCAAAACCTGGATCAAACTTTGCTGTTCCGTGAACAATGAAAATCACTCCAATGGCAGTTCGTAATCCCATGAAAGCAACATCATGTAATACGTTTCCCTTTAGAGTTGCCTCCGTGTTCATGAATAGTTTTTTTTCTAAACGTATTAAAAGGATCTGTGCGAATTTATGATAGGGTTGGAGTAATTTTTTAATATTTTACGCATAAAGCATCCAAAATAAGACTTTGAATTAGCATATATAACATATGATACATGAGTTTTGAAGTAACTATTAGGTTCTGAAAATATGTCTAATTTCTAGACTAAAACGCCCAGAATCCATATCGACTCGACTTAAAACTTATAATGTATTTTTTTTATTTTAACTTAATGGGATTAAAAATAATCTCTCTATTTTCTGGATGTAGCTGTATGGATCTTGGGTTTATAAAGATCAGTCTTCAGATTAATCAAGATCTAAAGGGCTTCGATTACTTGACCTGATCTGCTAAAATCGACAGTTATTACATAATTACCAAGTTCTCTAAATATATAACATATCAGTAAAACAGATTGCCTCAAAACAAAAATGGGTTATTAGAATACATACCAGGTTTACATACTCTACTAGTACAGAAAAATTCTAGTATTCCTCTAGAAGGATTTGCAGAAAATGTTCATGGAAGCATTCAAGAATATGCTGAAAATGCTAAAAGTGATGTTGAGAAAGGAAATAACTTTCTTCAATGGGTGTTAACAAGAGTTTTTGAGGCCACTGAAGATGATGCAGCAGATGCAATTATTGATGGAGCAAACGATCTTGGAATTGATGCCTATCTTCCAGTAGATTTTTCAGATAATACAATCAGATTATTCCAATCAAAATATGGCACATCACATTCACTGGAAGCAATTGCCAAATTCAAAGAAGACGTAAAACGATTACTTGCAAAAGACGTTACAAAAATGAGACCTGAACTAGCTCAACTTGTTACAAAAATTAAAGAAAAAAACCTTAAGATAAAATGTTGCTATGTTACAGATCAAAAAGTAGAGTATGATGATGAATTTGTTGAGATTATAGATGGGAAAGAAATAATTCAAAAATTATGGGACAGAATTAAAAAACCTGCAGCAGGCAAAAAATCCTCAATTAAACTGGAAAGAATGCTCAAACATGAGAATACCATACTAGGAATTTTGAAGTTACGGGAACTTACTGAGTTTGTAAGTAAGAATAGAGATTATGTTTTTGAATCAAACATTAGACAATGGATGCAATTCAAGACTACAGTTAACAAAGGATTGCGTGAAACGTTACAAAGTAATCCAAACAAATTTTTCTATTATAATAATGGAATTACCATCGTAGTGAATGATTTCATTGAATTAGGAGAGAATTTGATTGAGCTTCATGCTCCACAAATTGTTAATGGCGCCCAAACATCAAATTCTATTCTTGATCATTCAAAGAGAATAAAAAACATGGAAGGCTCCATGACAGTTACAATAATCAAAGCAGATGATGAAGAAGAACAAAATAACATTACAAAATATAGAAATTCTCAGAATTCAGTGAGAGGAAAAGATCTAGTTTCATTAATGGATTTTCATAAATCTATCAAGTCACAATTAAAAAATTGTGGCTATTTTTATGAGATTCAGGCAGGTTCTTTTGATACAAAAACAAAATCAAAACAGTGTGAATATGAAGGAGATGCAACATACAATAGCTATCTTCCGGATAACCATAAGAAAGTCATTGTTGCTAAAGATGCAATTCAATCGCTAGTTGCAGGAATTGAACAAAGGCCAACTGAAGCATATAGCTCACCAGCACAATTTCTTCCAAGAGGAAGTAAATATGACGACATCTTCAATGATAATTTAAAAGATGATTACAGAATTTTATTATATCCATATCTTGTCAAAGAATTTGCAAAAAAATCATTAAAGTATGGAAAACAAGGAGGTCACAAAACAAAAAGATATGCAACATTATTTTTTGTAGCGGTTTATTTTAGAATACTCCATAAAAAAATTCTTGAATCAAATGAAGATTTCAAGTTGGATGTAAGAAAATTAGAACCCATTTTTCGTAGCTTCAAACTTAATTCCAGAATTTTGAAGCTAACAGATGTAGTTGTGACTAAATTTCTTGAAGATACTGTAGTAGATGATGAAATTGAGTTGGCTAACACGAAACATAATTTCTTCTCTCAACATGTATGGAATAACACAATGCTTCGTGTGATTGATAAGAAAATTAGACATGAAGAAGATGAGGTGTTAGCATTGAAAAAACTAACAAATAGTTTATTTTAAATTCGAAGGTAGAAGCCCAACCAAGTAAAAATCTTGCAGGAGGTTTACATTGGTCAGACTGCCTACCTAAATCCAATACAAATAAGTGATATTTAACATAATTTTTGAATACGATTTATTCCAGAATGTTTTTTATATCGATTAAAAAGAGGAAAAACACTTTGGGATCAAAAGATAAATGTGTAATTTGTAGTGAAAAAATCCAACTTCGTTACAATCCTATGGAAGAATGGGGGATGAAAGGTTCAATATGTGGAAAATGCTATTCAAAAAAACTTGGTGAACACTATCCAGGAGAACATGTCAGAGTAAACAAACACTTAGATTAATTTCATTCTGATTTTGAATATTTATTTACATTAAGACAATTCCATGTAAGAGGATCATCTTTAATGTCTTTTTCTTCTAAAAATGCAATATCAGTAATCGTTTTTTTTCTTTTCAGTAAGTTTACTTGAAAACTGGAAAATTTTTTGCAGTCACAGTCGTTGTACAGACATACATCATCATCTCCTTCATCATGATCTCTAGCTTCATGACTACAATTACACTTTGCGTTCTTTTTGACATCACCAAGTGATTTTTTTGCATATACTCCTAATCGAAGATATGCTTCTCCTCCGTGACCTTTCTTGAATCGTTCATAATTTTCAGATTTTTGTAACACTTTAAAAAAGGACAGGTTAGAAGTAGGTTTTTGAGAATCTGAACCCATGATAAACCAGTACTTATCGCCAGTTTCTACAAATCGGATTTTAATTGATGGATCCACCCACCAATGAATAGTATCATGCCAAAGAGATGCTGATTGTTTTCTGTCTGTAAGTAAAGGAATTACATTCATTCTAAGGTCATAGTATCTATAAGCAACGCCCATAAAGTCATCAAACCACGGAATAGTTGATTGAGAAACCATTGCAGAAAAATCAGAACAGAGCTAATTTATCTGATCTGAATGAATGGTAATACCCTTATATCTGAGTTTTTTACTAAATTACGTATGGTTTCCTATAGAACTAGTATGCAGATTGTTGCAGATTTACTGACTGTTACTGAACAATCTGGACAACAAGGAATCAAAACAACATCTCTTCTAACAAAGGCCAATTTATCACATTCAAGATTATCTAAATTCTTAGATAATTTGACCGGTGCGGGTCTAATCAACAGAATAGAGTTTGACGGTAAGAATACTTTTGTAATTACTACAAAAGGTAGACAATACTTGGACTCTTATGTAAAATTCTCCAGTATTGCAGAATCATTTGGTTTAGAGCTTTAAAATCTACTTCTTAGATCTTCTTTTAGCATTTGCTTTTTGTCGTTCTTTTCTTTCTGTATAGGAGCTGTAAATTACAATGACGGATATTCCACCAATGGAAGCATAAAATAATAGAATCAATGGTTGTTCTCGAATTTCTCCCGTAGTTGGGGATACAAACGATATTGGTATGCCTACAATCATAAAGACTAGGATTACTAGAAGATACTTGTCCACAAAATGTAAGATTTACAAAACCATATATCTTTTTGATTTTACCAAAGTGATAATAGAAAAATCATGGCAAAAATGCTTGAAATGTTGGGATTAGTTCTTGTAGCAATAATGACATTGGGTTTTGTTGGTGTATTCGAACCAACCATTAGGAATGGGACATCAGAGTTATTTTGGATTTGTGCAGGGGGTACTCTTATGATTCTCATATATAGAAAAAGGAAAAGAAAGCAAGAAGAGAAAGAGAGTTAGAGGTATTTTAGAATTTATCATCAAGTGATCAAGCGTTTTTCAATCGACAGATCTATAAAGGAGAATTGTACGTTATGTATGAGGGGAGTATGACAGAACAGACTAAACAATGGTGGGAAGGTTTAGGAAAAGAGTTAGAAATGGACATTGAAACCTTTGTGGAATAAGTTAAGAATTTTCTAGATAATTTTAAAAATTTTACAAGATAAAGCCTCGGACGGGGTACGAACCCGCGACCTAACGCTTACGAGGCGTTCGCTCTACCAGACTGAGCTACCAAGGCACGTTTGGATAAGTCCATCAGAGTTAATAAAAAGTCTTTCCGAGTTGGACTAGTTGAAGAAAACAATTTCTGGAATCAGGGGGATATTTGGAGAAGATATTAACCTAAAAGATGTATTACATTTTTGTAATAATTTTTCATCTTTAATCAAGTCACAAAAATGTGTGATTGGAAAAGACACTAGACCTTCAGGTTCCATGATGAAAGATACTGCCACTGCCGCATTAATGAAAAATGGAATTGATGTATTTAATTTAGAAACAGTTCCAACTCCTGTGGTTTTTAGAGAAGCAAGGAAGTATGGTGCTGGATTAGTAATTTCTTCATCACACAATCCAATAAATTGGAATGGGATGAAATTCATTATTGAGGGAAGAGGCGTTAATGAAAGGGAATTACCACAAATTATTGAGCATCAAGAAATTTTAGAATCAAAAATCGGAACTGAACAGGATATATCATCATCATATATTGATGATGCAGAAAAAATCATAGGAAATATCGAAAGTCATCCAGAAATAGTAGTTGACATTGGGGGAGGAGCCGCAAAAGGTTTTGCACCAGATTTGTTAAAAAAGATAGGATGTAAGGTTGAAGTAATAAATGAAGGACTTTCAGGATGCTCTAGAGGTCCTGATCCAACATCTGATGAATTATCTGAATTAATTTTAGCATCCGATAAAAAAGAAATTGGATTTGCATTTGACTTGGATGGAGATCGTTTAGTTGTCGTTTTAAAAGGAAAGAAGCAGATTCCAGATGTTACACTAGGATTGGGTGTTGCAAAAACTCTGGAACTAGGATGCAAGAAATTTGTTTTAAGTATAGACACAAGTATTTCGATTGAAAAATTCATCACAGAGAAAGGAGGTACTGTCCAAAGATCAAAAGTGGGAGAAGCAAATGTTATAGATCTTATGTTAAAAACCAATGCACAAGCAGGAGGAGAAGGAAGTAGTGGAGGTTTTATTTTACCAGAATTCAATTACTGTAGAGAAGGAATTCTTACCAGTGGTTTAATTTCTTCGATGTTGGTAAACTCAAAACTTGATGAAATTTTGAATTATATGAAAAGTTATTATCAAATAAGAGAAAAAGCTGAAGTTGATTCAAATTTTCATGACAGAGTTATTGAACAAGTAGATTCTAAATTTTCAAAAGAGTATTCAGAAATAAGTACACTGGATGGAATTAAGGGAATTATTGATGAGGACAGTTGGGTTTTGATTAGAAAATCAAACACTGAAGATCTCATAAGAGTTTCAGCAGAGTCAAATAATGAAGAAAAGTGTAAAAAAATTATTAAAGACACATTAGAACTAGTGAAACAAAGCTATGACCAAGTTAGATGAATCTTCAATAATCAAAATTTTTCAGAGGAAATTAGGAAACAAGAAATTTATTTCTGAAGATGTGGAAATTTTCAATTTAGGCAAAACCAAAATCGTAGCAAAAACAGATACTCTTGTAGAAAGTACTGACATTCCATCTAAAATGAAATTAGCGGATGCCGCAAGAAAAAGTGTTGTTGCATGTGTTAGTGATTTTGCTGCAAAAGGCACCAAGCCTCAATATGGAATTATTTCTGTAAATCTGCCAAAGACAATTTCACGCTCAAAAATTGATGAGATTGCAGGAGGTTTCAGAAAGGCATGTGATGAGTATGATATTTCAATTCTGGGAGGCGATACAAACGCAGGCAAAGAAATTGTGTTTAATGTCTGTATTTTTGGAAAAACCGACAAAATAGTTGATAGAAAAGGATCAAAAAAGGGGGATCTGATATTTGTGACTGGACCATTTGGGTATACTTCTGCAGGATTGAATATGCTTCTTGGTAAGAGAAAAGGAAAAGATAGTTTCGTTAAAAAATCCATTAAATTAGTAGTAAAACCAAAACCAAAACTCAGTTTTGGAATTAAAAATAAAAAATATTTTTCATCCACAATGGACTCAAGTGATGGATTATCTACTACTTTAAATGAAATGTCAAGACAGAGTAAGAAGAAATTTGTCATTAACAACATACCTTCGATGAAAGATTTACAATATTATGCGAAATCTCAAAAATTTGATTTGAACACATTAATTTTTCATGGTGGGGAAGAATATGAGATTGTATTTACAGTATCACCCAAATTTAGACAAATAATTAAAAAAAATGCACGATTGCTTAAAACGCCAATTATAGAAATTGGGTATGTCACGTCAGGTAAAGGGGTTTTTGTTCAAGAGAACAACAGTTACGTTCGTTTGAAAGATTTAGGATGGAAACATTTTAGATAACTATTCTCCAGAAGAAAAATTTCGATCTACATTATTTGCAATATTAATTATTGAATCAGCTGGAAGAACAGAAACACATTCTTTAATCCATTTTTCATCTAGGTATATCAATCGTTTCATATCAGCTGTAGGAAGTTCATCAGGATTTGAATTAGGATAAAGTGTATGAATTTTATATCCTTCATTGGCAATTAGTTGACATTTTTGTTCCAATGGAGACAAAATCATATCATTGATCGGTGTTAGAAACTGGAATGCCATAGATCCTAGTAAAGCAGTTGCAATAACAATTCCAATAGCTAAAAGAAGAATTGGTGTCATTAAGAAAATTCAATTAAAAACAGTATATGAATAATCATTAATTTCATGCCAAGTGACCAAATTTAGTCAAGATTGGAAAATCAATGTTTTTTAAACCCTTTAAGATGTGAGTATTCATTGTCAGAAATTGAAGTCAAAGTTGAGGAAGTGGCAACAGAAGAGACCGAAGCAGTAGTTGAGGAGACTGAAACACCGGTTGAGGAAGTTAAATCTGAGGCTAAAGAAGAAGTAAAATCTCAACCAGAGGCAAAAAAAGAAGGTCCTGAAAAATGGGGAATTGTTCACATTTACAGTAGTTACAATAATACAATTATTCACCTGACTGATCTTACCGGTGGAGAAACTGTCTCCATCAGTTCTGGCGGAATACATGTTAATGCTGACAGATATGAGTCATCACCATTTGCTGCAATGAAAGCTGCAAATTCAGTAGTTGAATCTGCAAGAAACAAAGGATTCGATGGATTTCATATCAGAGTTCGTGCAGTAGGGGGAGTTGGTTCTAGAGTACCTGGTCCAGGTGCGCAAGCTGCTATTAGAGCATTAGCAAGAGGTGGATTTAAGATTGGAAGAATTGATGATGTAACACCCATTCCTCATGATACCACTAGAAAGAAAGGTGGAAAAAGAGGAAGAAGAGTCTAGTCAACCATCTTTATTCTTACGTCACAGCCTTTAGAATGAAAATAATCTGTCATAAATTTTACAAATTTTTGTGGTTGATCACTAGTTTGATATTTTACCAACATGTCAGAAAATTTTTCTTCTATGCCATTTTGTAAATTAGGTTTAAAAGCCAATTTAAAAAATGTCCAGCCAAACTTTGATGAAGGTTCACTAAGAACATATCCATTATAACCTCCTACAAGACTTTCCATATGTGAAAGCGCTTTTTTAATTGATAGTAAATCATCGACATAATTTTTTGTTCCAACTTCTAGAACCACACTCATTATTCGTCACTGTCATTAGATGACTTGGTACTAAGTTTGTCACTTAAAGAGACAAATTTTCCATCTTGTTCAACATTGATTTTTGTTGCCATTCTAATACTTAGTCCAGCTGATCTAAATAATGTCAATAATTTTCCTCCGTCAATAATTTCATTAATTTCACCTGTTTGAAGCAATTCAGATAATTTTTCTACAATAATTTTGGTTTCATTGGGAAATTGAGATTCCGCGTTTTCTAAAACTTCTAATCCTCGAAATCCCAATATGTTAACGAGTAAATCTCGTGGATTTTCTACAGGTTTTTCTTGGTTGAATCCTTGAGTTTTTTCAATTTCTTGTTTTGAGGAGATATTTTTTTGCATTTCAGCGAGTCGTTTTGCCTTTAGTCTTTCAAGTTCAGAATCTTCTTTGCTCAACCCTTAATCACACCTATAGGCACTAATTTTGCTACTTTTGTGGCAATTCCTAGATTGTGAGATACATTCACTACAGCATCAACATCCTTGTATGCTTGAGGAGTCTCTTCCACAATCCCATCTCTGGTTAACGCCTTGATAAATATGCCCTTATCATTAAGAGATTTTTTGACGTCATCCTCTGTGTAATTTCTCCTAGCCTTTGTTCTAGACATTGTTCTTCCAGCGCCATGTGCAGTTGAACCAAAACTCAAATCCATAGAATTGGGTTGTCCAAGCAAAATCCAGCTTGCAGTCCCCATAGAGCCTGGAACCAAAACAGGCTGTCCCAAATCACGATATCTTGAAGGTATTTCATCACGGTTTGCAGGAAAAGCTCGTGTTGCTCCTTTTCTATGAACAACTACATTCCGTTCTTTTCCGTCAACTTTGTGTTTTTCCACTTTTGCAATGTTATGAGCAACATCATAAACTAATTTCATATCAAGATCAGATTCTGTTTGATTAAATACACGTTCAAAAGATTTCCTAGTCCAATGAGTTATCATTTGTCTATTACTCCACGCAAAATTTAACGCTGCAAACATTGCTTTTCTGTAAGATTCACCTTCCTCAGAATTATTTGGAACACATGCAAGTTCTCTGTCTGGTAAATTGATATCATATTTTCCCATTGCCTGTTCTGCAACTCTAAGATAGTCACTACACACTTGATGACCAAATCCTCTAGATCCACAATGAACCAAAATTGTAATAGTTCCTTCTTTAATTCCCATTCTGTTTGCAGCTTCTTCATCATGAATTTCTGCAACTTTCTGCACTTCAAGAAAATGATTTCCAGAACCTAAACTTCCGAGTTGAGGAGCTCCTCTTTTTCTTGCCTTGTCAGAAACTTTGTTTGGATCAGCATTTGGAATTTGACCATTCTCTTCACAAACATCAGAATCATCTGATGAACCATAACCATGATCAATTGCCCAACTAACTCCTCTTACCAAAACTTCATCAAGTTCTGAAGGACTAAGTCTAATTGCGCCTTTAGAACCAACTCCCGAAGGAATAGAGCTAAAAAGATCAGTTACAAGTTCTTTTAGTTTTGAACGAACTGTTTGTTCAGTTAAATTTGAACGAAGTAATCTAACTCCACAATTGATATCATATCCAACACCGCCTGGACTGATCATTCCTTCTTCAGCATCCATGGCTGCAACACCGCCTACTGGAAATCCGTAACCCTCATGACCGTCTGGTAAAACAATACTTTGGCCAAGTATTCCAGGAATACAAGAAACATTTTGTGCCTGCATAATTGTTCTATCGGATAACATTTTCTGCAGTAAGGGTTCATCAGCATAGATCCTTACAGGAACTTTCATTCCAAGATTAGAATCAGCATCAATTTGATATTGATTTTCTCCAATTTTTTTTGGAGTTGTAGCAGGCATTAGTATCGGTGAATTTTTCTTTCAATCCAATTTAAACCATCAATCAAAGAACTTTTGGTTTAAACTACGCACAAAAGTAGGATAAAGAAGTAGATTTATTTTCCAATAAATTGAAGTCATAATGTTGGCAATTTTACCTATAGACAGTGGCCGTTATGGCACTAAGGAAATGATAGAAATTTTCAGTGAACAAAAGAAAATCAATTATCAATTAGAGATTGAAGGTGCAGCTGCTATTTCACAAAGTGAAATAGGAATTATTCCGAAAACTGTTGGGAAAAAAATTCTAAAAGCAGCAATGTCAGGAAAGATTACTGCAAAAAGAATCAAACAGCTTGAAGCAAAAAGTGATCACGATACTGCGGCGCTAGTGGAATCATTAAGTGAGAAGTGTACAAAGGATGCTAGACCATGGATTCATTATGGATTAACAAGTAATGATTTGGTAGACACCAGTAATTCTATGCAGATTCATGATTCATTAAAAATTATTGAACCAAAAGTTGCAAAGATGGCATCAATTCTAGCGCAAAAAGCCGTTAAACATGGAAAAATTCCAGCTGTAGGTAGAACTCATGGACAACATGCAAGCATCATTTCATTTGGATTAAAATTTGCAAATTGGGCCGCAGAGATGGCAAAACATGTAGAAAGAATTGAAGAGATGAAGAAAAGAATTCTGATTTGTAAGACACTTGGTGTTGTAGGTACTGGTTCTTTAATGGGTGCAAAATCACTTGAAGTGCAAAAAAGAGTTGCAAAGCGTCTGAAACTTTACCCAGCAGAAGTTACCACTCAGGTTGTTCCAAGAGAGAGATATGCAGAATATGTGTTTGAATTAGCATTGATTGGTGCAACTCTAGAAAAAATTGCAGTAGAAATTAGAAACTTGCAAAGAACAGAGATTGGAGAGGTTTCTGAACAATTCAAGAAGGGACAAATGGGCAGCAGTGCAGTTCCCGTTAAAAGAAATCCAATCAAAAGTGAGAGAGTATCATCATTATCTAAAATGGTACGTAGTCAAGTAGGAATTTCCTTTGAAAACATTCCATTATGGCATGAGCGAGATCTTTCAAATTCAGCTAATGAGAGGTTTGTAATTCCAACAGTATCTATCCTAGTTGATGAAATGTTAGAAACTATGACTAGAATTATTTCAAACTTGATGGTGAATGAGAAAAGAATTGTAGAGAATCTTTACATCACAAAAGGGCAAATATTTGCAGAATTTGTTTTAGAAGCACTAATCAAAAAAGGCGTTCCAAGATTTGTGGCATACAAAGATGTTCAAAGAGTTGCATTCAAGGCAAATGACAAGGGAATGCAATTCATAGACGCTATCAAAAACGATAAAGCATTTTCTTCAAAATTAACTGACAAAGAAATTGATGCAATATTTTTACCAGAGAAACATCTTGGGGCATCACCTGCAATTATCAGTAATGTAAAAAAATCAGTTCAAAAGGCAGTTAAAAAATTCATCTAGTTTTTAATAATGCCTTATGGATTTTAGAGCCATATTGTAAGGCTTTCTTTCTTTTTGTACAAGAAATTTCTGGAACATCGATTTGACTAGCTAATTTTCTTATGATATGTTTACGATACAAGTCCTCAGAATCATGAATTTTCTCAGATAAAGGAATGGTTTTAGCATAATCTATGAATTTAGAAGAGAGTAGGGGTTGAATAATTTTTACTTTAAACTCTGATGCAATTAGATTTACGGCCTTCATCATTTTTAGTTCGTTGTTTAATTTAGAGATCATAACTTGATGAATTTTAGATTCGCCTCCGGAAAATGCTTCTCTATAGGCATTATAACCACAAAACAATTCATCCATTCCATTTGCAGTAACCACACTCTCAAGTTCTAAGCTTTTTGCTAGTTTAGACACATAATGAAATGCAATACAATTTTCATTCCATGATAGATTATCTGTGTTAATTGTCTGGTGAATTTTTGATGAAATAGCAGGAAAAGTTTTTGAGTCAATTTCCAAAATATGATGAGAGTAGTTCAGACACTCATTAACTTGTTTTGCAAATAAAATATCATGTGATTCTGGAAAACCAATTGTCAGTAATGTAACATCATAATCCATATCTGAACAAATTTTTGAGATTAATGTACTATCAACACCACCAGAAAAAGCAATTCCAATTTTTTTTTCTTTAACAGTCTCAGAAATTGAATTTTTAATATTTTCAAATAATTCTTTTTCCATAGATTCCACAATCACTCACATGTTAGATTCCATAAGAATGGTAATGAATCAAATCCCTTAACTATTAATTTAGCGTTCTGTGCAATACGATATGATGAGGTTATCACAAACAGACATTGATGAAGAACTAAAGAATCTGCCAGGCTGGAGTGTTGTAAATGAGAAACTTCACAAAGAATTTCAGCTTGATAACTTTAACCAAGCATTTGGTTTTATGACTAGAGCAGCTATGGAAATTGAAAAAATGAATCATCACCCAGAATGGTTTAACGTGTACAACAAAATCACTATAGAATTAACAACTCATGATGCTGGAGGCATTACAAAAAATGATGTCAATCTAGCCAAAATTCTAAATTCTTTGGTATAATTGTAAAAGATGAATTTTCAGGTACCATCGTTACAGAATTTATATTATATCCAAAGTCAGATGACTTTACATGGCTTCAAGTCCTACAATTCTAGATTCAGACTTTAGATATATCGATAAAAAGGGAAATTTACTTAGAACAAGAACCGAGTTAACAGTCGCGCAAATGCTTACTTTTCTTGATGAAGAATACCAATACAATTACAAACTCACCTTAAAGAACGGGAATGATGTCACAATTGATTTTAAAACAAAGAAAGGATTGATTGAAGTAATTGATAATGACGAAGACATTAAAAAATACAAACAAATCAAAGAAGATTTTCCTCAAGACAAAGTAATGGCAATTGGACATGCAAAATATGTTGCACAAATTAAAGAGTTACAAGATATAGTATTTTATGACAAGACACCACAGACAGGTTCTATATTTTTAGAAGATGGATCATTCTCATTTGATTATGCACATATACTTCCATTAGTTGAAAAATGTTCTATCCTACATGGACACACATCTTCTGTAATGGTAGAGCTTATAGGACAAATGAAAGATAATCTACTTTTAGATTTTGGTGTAGCAAAAAAAATTATCAAAGAAGTTGTTAACATATTTGATCATAAATTTTTCATTAACAAGAAATATCTAAAGAGTGAGGATGATTCACATTATCTAATTCAATTTGAAGGTCCTAAAGGAATGTTTGAATTACAAGTTCCAAAAAACACTACATATCTTTTAGAAGGAGAAGCTACTGTTGAAAATCTTTCAAGCGAAATTATAAAACTATTAGCACCAAAAATGCCATCAAATGTAGAAGCAGTGGGTGTATACATCTATGAAGGGTATAACAAAGGTTCTCACATCATCTCAAATATCTCTAGATAGTAAAGAAATGGAACCAAAAATAACAGAAAAAGCATGGAATCCAGAGTTAGAAAAAAAAATTCTCAAACAATGGGAAGAAGAAAAAATTTATGATTTTGTTCCGCAAGAAAAAAATTATACCATAGATACTCCTCCACCATATCCATCAGGTAGGCCATGGCATATTGGAGCAGCGGCACATTATTCACAAATTGACATGATTGCACGTACTGCAAGAATGGCAGGAAAAAATGTCTACTTTCCCATAGGAATTGATAGAAATGGACTTCCAGTAGAACTGTACACTGAAAAAAAGCACAAAATTAGAATGAGAGAAACTGATAGGAACGAATTTCTGAATCTTTGTAAAAATGCACTTGGCGATTTAGAAGCTGAGATGATTCTAATTATGAAAAATATGGGAATTAGTGGAGATTTTTCAAACTACTATAGAACGGATTCAGAAGAATATAGAGCACTTACACAATCAACATTCATTGAGTTATGGAAAAAAGATCAAGTGTATCTAGCAAACAGACCTAACAACTATGATTGGGTTTCAGGAACGACCATTGCAGATGCAGAAATCATATACGAAGATTTGCCAACTAAACTAGTTTACATGAAATTCAAAATAAAGGATACAGGCAAGGAGATAGTTATAGCAAGCACAAGACCAGAATTAGTCTGTGCATGCAAAACAATTATTGTAAATCCAGAAGACGAAAGATACACGCAGTACATTGGGAAGAAAATAATTGTTCCGATAACTAATGCAGAAGTTGAATTACGAACACATCATTCTGCTCAACAAGAATTTGGTTCAGGCGCGGTAATGGTATGTAGTTATGGTGATCAAAGCGATGTAGCGTTGTTTAGAGAATTAGGATTAGAAGAGATTGTTGCAATTGATCTAGATGGGAGAATGACTGAAGTAGCAGGAGAATATGTTGGACTAAAACCAAAACAAGCAAGAACAAAAATCATAGAAGACTTGGAATCTAAAGGATTTGTAGAGAAAATTGAAGATATTATCCACAGAACGCCAGTATCTGAGAGGAGTAAAATTCCTATTGAAATAATTCCAATGGAAGAATATTATTTAAAACAAAAAGAATCAGTTGAAAAAATGAAGAAGTTAGGACAAGAGATTATATTTCACCCCGCAATGCACAAACAAATCTTAATGAATTGGCTTGAATCCATCAACATAGATTGGCCAATTTCAAGAAGAAGATATTATGGTACTGAAATCCCAATTTGGTATTGTAAAAAATGCTCGGAATCTTACGTTCCTGAGCCTGGAAAGTACTATAAACCATGGAAGGAAGATTGTCCAATTAATCAATGTCCAAAATGTCAATCTACAGAATTTGTAGGAGAAGAACGAACTTTTGATACATGGATGGATTCTAGCATATCACCCCTTTTTGTAAGCAAATTCAGGAAAGATGAGGAATTTTTTGGCAAGGTATATCCCGCTTCAATACGACCTCAAGCAAAAGATATTGTTAGAACATGGTTATACTATACACTACTAAGATGTGAACAGCTTACAGGGGAAAAACCATGGTCTGAAGCTTGGATAATGGGATATGGTCTTGATGAAAAAGGAATGAAGATGAGTAAAAGTAAAGGAAATGCAATTGATCCTTTACCAGTCATTGAAAAATTAGGTGCGGACACTTTTAGATTTTGGAGTGCAAGTGAGACTAATCATGGATCTGATTTTAGATGTAACGAACAAAAAATTGAATCAACTAAAAAATTCCTTAGCAAGTTATGGAATGTGTCAAGATTCTTGTCTAGTTTCCCAGTAATTGAATCAGGGACACTTAATGCATCCGACAAATGGGTTTTGTCAGAATTAGATAATTTGGTAAAAGAATGCAAGAAAGGATATGAGGAATACAACTTTTTCATTCCTGCAGTTGCAATTAGAGAATTCACATGGAATTTATTTGCAGCGCACTATATTGAAATGGTCAAAGCAAGAGCCTATGGAATTGGTTTTTCAGATGAGGAAAGAGACGGAGCAATATTTACATTACACAAAACATTATCAACAATTTTAAAATTATTAGCACCAATTACTCCATTTATTACAGAACATCTCTGGAAGATTTTGTATTCAGAAGAAAGTATACACAAACAAGCACAAGCTGAGCCTGAAAATATTGAAGTGTTAAGTGACATTACAAAAGAAATTACTGAATTTAATTCCAAGGTGTGGAGTGAGAAAAAATCTCAGAGTTTATCATTAAAAGACTCAATAAAAATGGAAATTCCTGAAATTTTAAAATCATTTCAGAAAGACTTGAAATCTATGCACAATTTGGCAGATTAATTCTTAGAAGTATTAACAAGGTTGACAAAATACTTGTGCAACGAAATATCTTCAGTTAGTTCAGGATGAAACGCAGCAGCAATTACATTCCCTTTTTTAACTGCAACTATTCGCTCATTAAATTTTGATATAACTTCTATATCAGAACCAACATCTGAGACAGATGGTGCTCTGATAAAGACTCCATTAAATTTTGGAATATTAATAGAATCCATAGATATATCAGCTTCAAAGGATTCTTGTTGTCGTCCAAAAGAATTTCTTTCTAATTTAATATCAAGAATGTCTAAAAGGGGTTGATCAGTTTTCCCAACAACACGATCATCAGCTGTCTTTGACAGCATAATCATGCCAGCACAAATTCCTAATACGGGCATTCCATTTTCAATTTTTTCTTTTAAGACCTTCAGGGAACCATTTACCAAAGAAAGTTGTCCAATAGTAGTACTTTCACCACCAGGTATTATCAAACCATCCAACTTAGAAATTTCTTCAGGTGTTTTTACATCAGTTACGTTTCCATCAATGTCCAATTCATTGAGGGCAGCTTTGGTAGACAAGAGATTTTCTTGAACATCGCCTTGTATGGATAATATTCCAAAATTAAGACTCATGAGGAACCACCACGTTCTTGCATACGTAATTCTAGTGTATTTACATCTAATCCCAACATGGATTGTCTTTCGTCAATCATTTTTTGGGCTTCTTTGACCTTATCAGATTCATTCCAAAAAGTAGTAGCCAAAACTATTGCTCTTGCTCTTTCTTTTGCGTCATCTGCATTAAAAATTCCAGAACCAACAAAGATTCCATCACAACCAAGAGACATAAGATATGCCGCATCAGCAGGAGTGGCTATTCCACCTGCAGCAAAATTTACAACAGGTAATCTTCCAAGTTTTGCAGTTTGTTCAACAATATCATATGATACTTTGAATTCTCTTGCCATTCTTACTAAATCTTGATTATCTCCAGAATCATAAATTGCCTTAATTGTTCTTAATTCGTCATTAACTTTTTTAATATGAGTAATAGCTTCTGCAACATTTCCAGTTCCAGGCTCACCTTTTGTTCTAATCATTGCTGCACCTTCTTCAATTCTTCTTAAAGCTTCAGCCAAGGATCTTGCACCGTTTACAACTGGTGTTGTAAAATCCCATTTCCAAATATGATGAAACTCATCAGCAGGAGTTAGAACTTCAGATTCATCAATCATATCTACATCAGTTTCCTGTAGAACTAATGCTTCATTGACATGACCGATTCTACATTTTGCCATTACTGGAATTGTAACTGAATCCATAATGTCTTCAATAATTCTAATGCTTGCAGTTCGCGCAACTCCTCCCGCTTTTCTAACTTCAGACGGGAGTTTGTCTAAAACCATTACAGAAACTGCTCCAGCTTCTTCAGCAATTAGAGCCTGTTCCACTGTTGTGACATCCATTACAACTCCATTCTTCAACATGTGAGCAAAACCTCGTTTAAGAACAGATGAACCACGTAAAATATCAACAGAGTTTGTTTTTTCAGAAATTATACCTTTAGCGTCATGTCGTTCACCGGATAGTGGGAGCATATTCTAATTTTTACTGAAGCCTATTTGTACCTATTCACGAATTTCAGATATAATATAATCCAGTTCAGATTCAACCATAGTAATTATTGGAGGAACGAATTGTTTCGTAGCATTTTGTTCAGGCCAATGGATTTGATTGATTTGTCCATTAAGAGTAACTTTAACACTTGATTTTTGATATTCAGTTACATTTTCTAGAATTGAAAATGATTCTGATGGAATTGCTATGAAACCAGTTTCTTTTATCAGCGCTTTTATTTTGTCAAGTCTTTTTTCGTCTAATTTAGAACGAACATCGGGTTGAAGAGATCCAAGTTCAGTTACAGAGTATTTGAGATCACCATCATTCTTAATGTAAAGAATTTCAGTTTTTTGTGCCCCAACTCTTTCTGTAATACCATAAGAAATTTTCTTTAGCTGATGTTTAACATATTCAATTTCAATTACATCAAAAGAATTAGCTGCAGAAATTGGAATTTCATTTTTTGTAAGTAATGGAACTGAAATTAAAAGTGCCACAATTACTGGAATGGCGCCTAATGCATAATGAATTGGTTTTACCATGATTGTTGAACAACACCAAATTCACGTTAATCGCAAATAAATCTTAGTTAAAAATAACTTAAAATTCAAGTTTATTTCATTCTTGTTCGTGGGGTCGTAGCCTAGCCTGGTAGGGCGACAGTGTCTACGATTAGATCACCGCTAAGGGCTCCAGAGGTAAACTAAGCTAAACTGACTCAGGGATGATGTAAGTTTGGAGCTGTAGTGACCCGTAGGTCGCCGGTTCGATTCCGGTCGGCCCCACGTTAAAAATTCTATCGATTATTTTTTAAAACGTTTAGTGCAGAACCAGCTTTGAACCATTCAATTTGAGATTTGTTGTATGAGTGATTTAACAAAATTTCTTCCTTGCGTCCATCACTATGTGAAATAATACAAGTAACTTGTTTGTGTGGTTCTAAATCATTTAAATCTACCAGACTAATTTTGTCATCCTCAAGAATCTTGTCGTAATCATCAGGATTATCAAAGGTCAGTGCTAAGATTCCTTGTTTTTTCAGATTAGTTTCATGTATTCTAGCTAAACTTTTGGCGATAACCGCGACACATCCCAAATATCTTGGAGTCATTGCAGCATGCTCTCGGCTGCTACCTTCACCATAATTATTATCACCAATTATCACCCAGTTCATTTGTTTTTCTTTATACTGTCTTGCAATTTTTGAAAATGGTTCAAGCTGATTGTTAAGAATATTCTTACCTTGACCTGCCTCATCATTAAATGCATTAGCTGCTCCCAATAGCATATTATCGCTGAGGTTATCCAAATGTCCTCTAAGTGATAACCATACACCAGCGGGAGAGATATGGTCGGTGGTACATTTACCCTTGGCCTTTACCAATATTGAAATTTCTTCAAAATCTTTTCCATTCCATTTTGGAAAAGGTTCCAAACGTTGTAGTCTCTTACTGTTGGGATCAATTATGACTTGAACATTATCAGAATTTTTAGAAGGTGCAACAAAGATTCCCTCGGGCCTCATAAAACCTTCTTCAGGAACTTCAGGTGCAGATTTGGGCGGTTCAAGTTTGAATTTTGTTCCATCAGCTGCGGTTAACTCATCTTTTAATGGATTAAAGGAAAGTTTTCCTCCTAAAGCTAAGGCAATAATCATTTCAGGACTGCCGATGAAGTTCAGAGTACTTCTACGACCATCATTTCTTCCGGGAAAATTTCTGTTAAATGTTGTAACAATAGTATTTTTTTGATCTTTTTCTAATTCAGGTCTATTCCATTGTCCAATACAAGGACCACAAGCATTTGCTAAAACAGTTGCGCCAATCTCTTTAAGAGAATCCATTAGCCCATCTCTTTCAATGGTTCCTCGAATTTGTTCAGAACCAGGAGTAACTAATAATGGAATTTTAGCTTTGATTCCTTTTGCTTTTGCTTGATCAGCCAAGCTTGCTGCTCTTGACATATCCTCATAAGATGAATTTGTGCAACTACCAATCAATGCAACAGAAATTGGATCAACATAGTCATTGGATTTCACATCATCAGATAGTTTAGAAATTGTTCTTGCCAAATCAGGAGTGTGAGGTCCAACAATATGGGGTTCTAATGTCGATAGATTGATTTCAATTACTTTATCAAAAAAGTTTTCTGGATTTGCTTCAACTTCAGGATCTGCAACAAGTAATTCTTTATTTTGATTTGCTAATCCAGCTATATCACCTCGGTTGGTATGTTTCAGATAAGTTTCCATTCTTTCATCATATGGAAAAATTGAGCAGGTTGCACCAATTTCAGCCCCCATATTTGTAATTGTAGCTTTGCCAGTACAACTGATAGATTTTGTTCCAGGTCCAAAGTATTCAATTATTGAATTAGTGCCTCCGGAAACTGTCAATTCCTCAGCAACTTTTAGTATGATATCCTTAGGGGCTGTCCATCCATTTAATTCTCCAGTTAGTTTAATTCCAATTAGTTTAGGGTAGAGTAATTCCCAAGGCATGTCTGCCATAGTCTCTGCTGCATCCAATCCACCTACTCCAATAGCAATCATTCCAAGACCACCAGCATTCGGAGTATGAGAATCTGTGCCAATCATCAAACCACCAGGAAATGCATAATTTTCAAGAACTACCTGATGAATTATTCCGGCACCAGGTTTCCAAAAACCACATCCAAATTTTGCAGCACCGGATTGTAAGAATTTGAAAACTTCACTATTTTCATCAAGGGAAACTTTCATGTCAACATCACCTTGAACTTCAGCTCTAATGAGATGATCACAATGTACGGTTGTCGGCAAAGATGTTTGTTTAAGTCCAGCTTGCATAAATTGAAGCATTACCATTTGTCCTGTAACATCTTGTAATGCGACTCTGTCAGGTTTTAGAAGAACATAATCTTTTCCGCCAGCAAAACTTTTGTCATCAATTTTATTAAGATGACCAGATAAAATTTTCTCACTAAGTGAAAGTGGTCTTCCAACTATGTTACTATATTTTGCAATATTTTCTTTTAATTTCAGATAAACACGTGAAACAAGTTCAGCGTCATGGACTTCCATATGGTACAATTAATTTATCCTGAATTTAATTTTTGCAATTTAAAGATTAGAAAAATTAATCCAGTAGGCATGTAAATTCTCAACAATTATAAACGAAAAGCAACTTTATAATTGAATGTTGGGAAGTTGCAAATTTTCTAAAGTGAGGTGTAAGTATGGTCAATAAAGGTTTTCCAAAATTTGGCATGTCACAAGCAGGAGCATTTGTTGCTGCTCTAAAAAATTACAATTTACCTGATTTCATTTTAGTTATGGTTGCAAAAGAATGCAAATCAGATCTTCTTGAAAGAGGCAGAATTGATGACAGATTACAAAGCATGAATGATGAGGCTTTGGAACTACTGCACCAAGTTTTTGTTGGTTGTAAGGAAGATGATGCTGGAAGGTATGCACAGTATAGATTCTTTGCATATGTTTCAAGTATGTATCACAAATGTGAAGTTCTAGTTGACGAAACAATTCCCGGTGCAACGGGTAAAAATCACAAAATTCCTGTTGCAGTAAAAAATAATGGAATGTATATTGCAGTTGCATATAACAAAGCAACTGGAAATCCTGTTAACAAAAAAGAAACTTTAAGATTTTATAAAATGGTGGATGATATTAAGAAAGGGGAACATGGCACAATGCTGACTGACGCAATTTATGGCTCTTCGGTAGGTTTTAGGGGCGATGCGTTAGTAGAACTTGAAAACCTGAGTAAATCAAGACCAAATGATCTTGAAAATAAGTTAGATTTCAAAACAGCAAATTTTGAAAACAATATCTATTCTGTTACAAAGTGTTAATGTGAAAGGTTATTTTTTAGATTTAGTTCGGAAGTGTCCATTGTTAGAAACATAGGCTTATCATCAGTTTTTTGAAAATCTTCGCTATATTGTTCAAATTCTAATTGTTCGAAGAGATGCTTTGTCCAAATGTCATGAACCTCTTGAATGAATTTTTTACGTTTAGAAATTCGTAATAACTCATGAAGTAATTCATGAGATACGGCAGTACAGTTTTTTTCTGCAAGAAATAATGTATCATTCGATTCTTTAAGGGGTTGCCAAAATACCATTCCAAAATTTTCAGCGTGATAGCCTTCACAACCAGCACAATCAGTCCAGAATGGTCTGAAATGAGTTAGATAGAAATGGTAAACGTCTCTTCCCCTTTGTTCATGATCTTTTACAAGAGTGTGTGTATCAAGTCTCTGAAAAAAACTTCTGGGTTTTGTAATCATTTCATCACATTGGATTTCACAATCTTTTCCAAATTTTTCTTTAATCCAAACCCTGTAAAACTGGCTCATTTTTTGAATATATTCAAATTCAAATTGTCGTTTTTCACGATCTTCTTCTTTTACAACGAAAATAAAATGTAAAATCATACTAAGAAAAAGAGGGGGTTTATGTTTGACCTTCAATACCCATCAGGGTAAGAGTTGAACGAATCTTTTCAATTTTTCTGATCTTCCAAGTAATGGTTTCTCTAAGTTTTTCCACAGTGTCTGATTCAATCTTGGCCAAAATATCGTATGCACCAAAAGTTCCATGAACTTCCTTAACATCCTCTAAACCCTTTAGTTGCTGAATAATAGCTTCTTCTGAACCTAGTTCACAGTTTATTAAAACATAAGCTGTTGCCATGAATTTATAAAACAAATCGACTATATCAATAAACCGAGCATTTTAGGTATGCTTATAACCTTTTTTGGCAGATATTAGTAAAATGTTACTATTTTAGGTAAAGCCCGTGATCGGAAAAGTTTTGAGGATAAAATACAGACAAAGGCAGAATCTACACAGAGAAACTTTTAACGATAATTCTGACACATAACTAATTCTGAAATATGAAAACAAAAAAGATTAGGAACCATTGATAGAACGTGGCTGGGCAGAATCAGTATACCTCGGATCATAAATAGCTGCAATCCGCCGCTTTTCCCTTGATGCATTTCATTATGTCTGGATTAAGGCAGCCCCATAGTTGATACTCCAAAGAATATCACTGATTCATTTGTAGACTCTGCCATGGTCCACTGGGTTCTTGTTTAGCCAACCAATAATTTACCATTTCAGTTTTTTGTATCATCGATGGATGTTTTATGGTTTTTCAATTTTTGGGAAATAAAATTGTCCCCCGGTTCTGACTCGCACAAGATCATTGGTATTTAGCCAAAACCTCCTTCGGGTTCTGAAACCGGGGTGCCCTCATGTGCCATGCCTGGGTGAATTAGAAATCATTGGCATCATTACGATCGACATCATCCCAATCCGTCTGCATGGTTGCTCTTAGGGCATACAATAGTCTACCAAGTCAAATATTAACCAGGTAGTTTTACTTCAAAGGAAACTATTGGCTCTCTAAGCCTAAAGTTATCTTTAGTAGGTTTGCTAATTTCACCGATGATTCCAATAATTTTCCCATTTACAGTGATATTTGCAACATGTCCTTCTTCAAAAGTTGGATAAGTGGCGGTTTTAGTTTCACAAGTCTTTCCAAATATTGATTGAATAACAGATTGTAAAACAGATTTTAGTTCGCTAAAGTTTGCATCTTTATGGGAGCTTACTGCACAAAGATGAATTTCTTCAGTTACAGAACTTGTTTTATTAAAAATAGTTCCCATCTCAAATAATTTTTGAGGGTATGATTCATGAATGTTTTTTGCCAGACTGTCAATTAATCCTGGAAGTAATGAATCTCTAAGAATGGTGTGTTCAAGACTTTTAGAATCTAAAACTGAGATGGTTTTTGATGAATCTCTTTTTGTATTATGATAAAGAATTCTTTTACTTGATAAGCTAGAATTTAGGGCTTCCATATACCCTAATCCGGTCATAATACAAGAAATTGATTGTAAACTAGTTGAGCTAGGATGTTTTTGGCCCAACGTTCGAGAAGGTGACAGTATAGGTTCAAGATTCTGAATTCCATACCCTAAAGCAACTTCTTCTACTAAATCCATTGATCCAAAAATATCAAATCTATGTGCAGGAATTGTACAGATAATACTCTTGCCTTTAGTTGATGCATCTAACCTAGATTTTTTCAATGATGAAATAATCTTTGAAGTGTTAAGATTCAAACCAAGTGTTTGGTTTATCAAGGAAGGACTTGCAAACATTTTCTTTTGTTCAAGTTTTGGTGAAGAGTTTTTTGCTCCAGAAATTTGAACTGATTCCAAAGTAAAACCTGCACTTTGTAAAATGGTTGCAACAACTGAAAGCATGTCTTCAGCATCTTCTTTATTGATTCCAGTTACTTCAACAAATAGATTTTTTGTTTTAGTTGATACAGTAGTTATTGCTGCGTTAATTATTGGAGGAAAAGAAACTGTTTTTTGATTTGCGTCTAAAATTAGAGGTACTTGTGGGGAATTTCCAAGTATGGAACCATAATCTTTTCCTACATCAGTGCTTTCAAAGATTTCAGAAATTGAAAGTTCTTTTTCAGAGTTTAATGGAATGAATTTATGATTTCTATTAGCGGTTTTGTAAACTAAGGGAAAAGTGATCTTATCCAAGTCGTGAATTCCTATGGATGATTTCTTTCTCTTTCTTCCTATTCCAAAATGAAGATCTTCTTGTAGGGTAATGAACTGTTTAATTGTTTTATCGTCAATTTTTCCCTTTGTTGCAACAATACCAGTTACAAAAGGACGGATTTTCGATACTTGAGATTTTACAGTAATACAATATTTGTTTGATTTTTTGACTTTCAGTTTAATTGCTCCAGTCTTGATTCCAAGCAACCCTTGCAATCCAAGCGCAATTCCAAAATCGGTTGAATAATCAGGTCTATTTGGGCTGTATTCAATTCGGATTAGATCTTTGTTTTCTGATTCAATATCCAATCCAAGAAACGGTAAGGAATCAGAAATTTGCTTTTTTGTTACTTTGCCAACCAATTTTTGGAGACGCGTATAGGATAGTTCAACTACTGGCATTTTCTAGCACTCCTTAGCCAACTCAAGTTGTTATTGTAAAATTCCCTAACATCATCAAGACCATACTTTAGCATTGCAATTCGTTCAATACCGCCACCCCATGCCAAAACAGGTTTAGTAATTCCAAGAGGTTTAGTTACTTCTGGTCTGAAAATTCCCATTCCAAATAGTTCAACCCATTTTCCTAATCTTTCATTATACACCATAGTTTGCAGTGACGGTTCTGTATACGGAAAAAATGTTGGCCAGAATTTTATCTTTGTAATTCCAATTCGTTTGTAGAATTCTCTTTGAATTCCCATTAAATTTCTCAGATTAGCATCCTTTCCTACAACAACTCCTTCAATTTGATTAAATTCTACAAGATGTTTGTAACTTACTTTTTCATTTCTAAATACACGACCTAATGAGAAAACTCTAGCTTCATCAGGTTTGGTTTCAGCTAGATGTTTAATTGTAACACAGGTGGTGTGAGTTCTTAAAACCATTTTTCTTGCTTCATTGATATCCCAATGATATCCCCAATTCTTTTTGTGGGATTCAGAGACTTTTCTAATTTGTTCAGGAGTTGCAATTTTTTTGGCAGAAACGCCATCTAGATAAAATGTATCCTGTAATTCTCTTGCAGGATGATCTTGTGGGGTAAATAGAGCATCAAAGTTCCAAAAGCTTGGCTGGGTCATACTTCCAAGAATTTCTGAAAAACCCAATGTAACAAAAATTTCACGAATTTCATCAATAGTGTCTTTTAATGGATGGGTTCTTGAAGCAAAAACTTCAGGTACATTTGCTTCAACATCAATTGCGCCACTTGAATGAGATAAACCATCTAAATTGATTTTTTTGCCTTCAACAGTTAATGAAATTTTTTTGATGATGGATGACGATTCAACAATAAAATCAGGACGTTTTTTAAGCGACGCTACTGCAAAAAGAGAGTCTGCAGATACTTTAATTTCATTAGTTTTATCTTTTTCAAGAGATTTATTGGCGAGGATAAATTTTTCTTCTAATGATTCTTGATGAACCTCATTTAAAGAAAGTTCTGTTGATGTTTCATTTTTTGAAATAGAGATCCAATTATTCTTTTTTGCATATGCTATAGCTGCATTAAAATCTAAACCTAAAATGGGTTTTAACCTATCAAAAGTCGTATTTCCTTTTTCAATTTCATTTACTAATCTTCTTTCAGGTAAACCATTTTCAATAGCTTCATCACCTTTCTTTCCAAAATGATAATGAACATCAGTTGATTCTTTCACATGTGTAAGATTTTTCAATTTTAACCATTCAATGCCCCTTCTAACTTGATCAGATTGTAAACCAGTTTGTTTTTCAATTTCAGATATTGTTAGAATTTGATCAGGCTGCAAAGAATGAATGATTTTTTTTTCAATATCATGAAAAACTTGTGACAACATCAGAAAGATCGAAAAAGACTTTTTAAACCTTAACCTAAGTCAGATTGAATGTCAGCTGATGACTTTATTGTAACTCCTTGGCATGTTGAAGGAGATATTGATTATGATAAATTAATCAAGAGGTTTGGTACTGAGAAGATTTCTTCAGAATTACAAGAGAGGATCAAGAAGAATACTGGCGAGGACCATTTCATGCTCAGAAGAGGTATTTTCTTCTCCCATAGAGAAATGAACAGAATTCTTGATGATTATGAAAAGGGTAACAAATTCTTTCTATATACTGGAAGAGGGCCTTCTGGTCATACTCATATTGGACATTTGGTACCATGGGTTTTTGCAAAATGGCTACAAGAAAAGTTTGATGTTAACATGTATTTTCAATTAACAGATGATGAAAAATTTTACGCAAAACCTAATCTTACTTTAGAAGAAACCAGTAAATTTGCATATGAAAATGCATTAGACTTTATTGCATTAGGTTTCAAACCAGAAAAAACAAAAATTATTATCAATACAAAAAATATTCAAACTCTCTATCCAATTGCAGCTCAAGTAGCAAAGAAAATTAATTTTTCAAATACAAAAGCAACATTTGGTTTTACAAATGAGACAAATATTGGCATGATTTTTTACACATCATTACAGTCTGCACCATGTTTTATTGAAGATAAACCGGTCTTGATTCCGTTAGGGGTAGACCAAGACCCTCACTTTAGATTAACAAGAGACATTGCATCAAAGGTTGGAAAACCAAAACCCGCATTAATTCACAACATAATGATTCCAAGCTTGGAAGGGCCAGGTGGAAAGATGTCAGCTTCTGATGAAAATAGTACAGTTTACACAACTGATGCGCCAAATGTAGTAAAAAAGAAAATTAACAAATATGCATTTTCAGGTGGACAGCCAGATATTGAACAACATAGAAAACTTGGAGGAAATCCAGACATAGATGTATCATATCAATATCTCAGAATATTTTTTGAACCAAATGACAACAAGTTAAAGTCAATCCATGAAGATTACAAATCTGGAAAATTACTTACTGGAGAATTAAAAGCAATTTTAATTGAAAAAATTAACGATTTTCTTGTCATTCATCAGGAAAAAAGAGAAAAGGCAAAAAACCAGATAGAACAATTCCTTTTTGAGAATAAATGAAAATTAGTATTGTATGTGACAGCAAATATGAGGCTCAGAAATTTGCTAGTTTAATTTTCATAAAGGATGGTAAAGAAACCTACATTACATCAATCCTAAATGTGATTGAAAATGAGCTAGTGATTTCATTGAAAGATAAATCCGCTCACAGTATTGTACTAAAGGATAAAGTAAATGTTGAGAAATTTGCGGATTTTATTCAATCAGTAATTGACAAAGAACACAAGCTAGTTTCCACTAAAATTTTAGAGCACAGTATAGAAATTGTGAAAGAGTGAATTTACAGAGTAAATACAGCATATAGTGTTACAATTACAACCATAGCTACTAGAGAAATTGTTAATGCCTTGGAGTCGCCGTCCATAATTTGATTTCCAAATTATTATTATTAAAGTGTTAATAAATTCTCAAAGATGATTTTAATGATCATCTAGGAAAGTGTCTGCTCTTTTTCTGTTTAGGTTTTGAACTGGATTCTTTTGATTTTGACATGGGTTGTCTAATTTCGTTACAGTTCAAGCACATCACATTAAGTTCTTCTCTAGCAAGTTCCGGTTCTGAGATATACTTTCCCCATGAAGATGCGACTCCTCCACGTCCAATATCATCAAATGCTTGATCATCAAATTTATGACTAAATCCTAAAGCCCTTTCATCTTTAAATCCACAGCTAGAACAAACTTTTCCTCCTAAAATTTCAAATAATTTTTCTTTTAGAGTTGCATAGAATTTTTCTGAACCATCAGAAAAGAAGCTTTCCTGTTTTTTTAAAAATTTATTATTTATTGATTTTCTAGGTCTAGAATTATCTTTACTTGAACGTGAACCCCTGTCATCTCTGGAATATCTTGAACCCCTATCATCTCTGGAATATCTTGAACCCCTATCATCTCTGGAATATCTTGAACCCCTATCATCTCTGGAATATCTTGAACCCCTATCATCTCTGGAATATCTATCATTTCTAGAATCTTGTGGTTTGTTTTGTCTGAAACAATCACTGCAGAATACAGGTTTGTCAGTTCTCGGAACAAATGGAACTTGACATTCGGTACCACAATCAGCACAAGTTACAGTTGTAGATTCTTCTCTTCTATCATCTCTGGAATATCTTGAGCCCCCATCATCTCTGGAATTTCTAAAAGAACGAAATGATTTTTCGCTTCGATTAGAATTTCTTCCAGATTTCTTTCTATCAGAATATCTTTTGTAAAGTTCCATATCTGGAGAATTTCAAACGGATTGGTTATAGATACCTTGACTTTAATTTGTGCCTAAAACAAAAAAATCTCATTAAACTAGAGATTTATCCATTTCAGTTGACATTATCTCCTGAACTTTGAGAAAATAGAGCTTTGTTGAATATGGCATATCATCTAAATTATTGTCAACAACAATCATAAAATATCTAACCGCGCGTTTTGAAATATCCAAATTAAATTTCATTGTAAGTACAGGATCTTGATGAACTTTGATTTTATCTTGAAGCCAAGGAGGTGCCATCTCAATTGTTTCTTTGATAATTTTATCATGCCAGAACGAGAGGTTTTGGGGTTGTAACCCTTGTTTCATGTTCGAGACGTCCGTGTCAATTTTTTCCATCATGTGATTGATTATTGCCATGAGACTAAATTCTAGAATTTTGTTTTATTCCGATTACTCAAGGTTAGACAAGCTATTAGTCAATTGATAGCAAGTTTCCCTCTGTATCAATTTCAGAGTTTTTGATTCTAGTTGTAGATATTCTTGTGCCGTCTTTTGCCAAAAACATTGGAACTGTTATAATTTTAACAGGAGGTAGTTTCTTTTCTGCTCTAAGTCGGTTTAGAACAGGACCGTGACTACTTGTTTCATCGCTAACTATCAAGGCTTCAACTCCTTTCTCTAAAACAGCAGGTCCAAAATCATTCCCAAGTTTACTAATTTGGAATGAAGAGTTTGGAAATTCTTTTGAAATAACTTCTGTTAAAGTTTCAAATCGTTTTTCATACTTGTTGATTGGTAGTTTTCCCTTTTTTTCGGCAAGTTCATCACTAGTTAGTCCAATGATAACTTTGTCAGAAATTGTAAATGCAGTTGAAAGTAAAGTTAGATGGCCTCTATGAATTATATCAAATGTGCCACCAGTGGCAATGAGAGAGAATTCAGACATGCAGATGTATAGAATTCTTTGAAAATAAATCTACTAGTTTACAAGAATTAGAACAAAAGGGCCCTGATCAGCTAGTGGAACGTTATTTCTATCCCAAACAAATGTCTCGATAAAAAATAATCCCTTTTTTTCTGGAATCCAATCTATGGTTTGAGATTCAGTTCCCGTTCCAACGAATTGTCCATCAAATTTTCCAATATACTCAACAAAGGGAGATGTTCCGGACTCTTTGATTTGTACATAATAGGTATATGCAGTTTCGTTAGATTTTTGATCCGCTACAAACTGTAAAGTTTCACTTTCTATATTTACGGTTGATCCTAATTTTATTTCAGAAAGCTTGTTTCCCATCATGTCCTTTACGGACACATCAGAAATTGTTAGTAGTTTTGTAGGGATTCTAGGATTGGGAATTTTTATATCAACAAAATCCGAGTAAAATTTTTCAGATTCAGAAAACACCAGGAAACCTACAGACCTCAAGTCGATTGGCTCGTCAAACTCAAAGGCTACTTCATTTGACTCTACATCACCAATTTCAACTGTATACACCCTAAGAATTCTTGGAGGATCAAAATCATCATAGAAGGCAAGATAAACATTAGCATTGGAAATAGGAGGAATTTCACTTTGCAAAACTCCGGAAAAGTGTAACAAAGAACCTGAAAAGACCCCACCAGGAAATATCTTAAGTTCTTTTTGTTTTGCTTCTGAAACATCAAATGGTAAAAGAGACACTGATGCTTGAGTAATGTTGGGATTTGCGGTTTCAGAACGTATAGCAAATGGAGACTGCCCATTAGGAGGAATTACTTGTAAGGTTGTACGTCCATTTACAACTTCCAATGGATTGGAATCAAAATCATCAAAAAAGCTTACTTGAATCATAACATTGGTTATATGAGCTAGGGAATCGTTGTTTTCAACTGCGCCAACTACAACGGTATATCCCTCAGAATCCTGATAGACAAAAGGGGTGTCATTTATCAGAGATACAGAAAGTGTTGGAACATTATCCGAATATTCTTGAGAGAATGCCTGGGAAAATGAAATAAAGAGTAAAATCAAAAATGCGCTTAGAACAAGTTTCTGCATATGGATTTCTAGGGAGTAGTAGTTTAATTTCGTGTATCATATCATATAGTGAACAAGAAAGGTAACAACGTTTAACCCAGTTGACACTAATTTGAACATAACAAAAAGAGATTAAAAATAGATGTAAGTTTTATTTTCTCTTTGCGGTAAGTGCAATCCAGTAAATTAAACCTGGAGCTAGACCAACAATGAGTGGAATCCATACAGGCCATCCATCTGCTACACTTGTCATAAGAAAAAACCGGAACTTATCCTATTTAAATCCATCCAGCAGTCTGAAATTCAGCATAGATCGGGATAGTAAAAAGTGGACCGGACGGAATTCGAATCCGTGACCCCCCGCGTGCAAGGCGGGTATACTACCAGGCTATACTACCGGCCCATATGATGGATGGTTAACGTGTGGATTTTAATTGTTGTCTTCTTGACAAGGATTTTATTTGAAAACAGGATGGTTTTTCCATGGTACTTTTAGAATCACAAGTAAAACTGAAAGCAGGAGATATTGCACCAGATTTTGAATTATTGGGAATTGATGACAAAAAACATCTGCTAAATGATTACAGCAATTACAAAGGAATTCTAGTAATTTTCATGTGTAATCATTGTCCATATGTTAAAGCTAAAGTGGATGCATTAAACGAGCTCCATGAAAAATTTGGGAAAGAGATTGCCATTATAGGAATTAACAGTAATGATTCTGTTGATTATCCTGAGGATAGTTTTGATGCTATGAAACAAACAGCAAAAGAGAAAGGATTTGGGTTTGATTACCTGGTAGATGAGACACAAGAGGTTGCCAAGAAATATGGTGCGATGTGTACCCCAGATCCATTCTTGTTCAATAACCAAAAGCAGTTAGTTTTTCATGGAAGAATTGACAATGCCATGAAACCAGATGATACAGTTACAGAAAAGACAATGATTAACAACATGCAAAAATTATTGTCCGGTGAAAAAATTGAAAAGTATTTTGATCCGTCAATTGGCTGTTCAATCAAGTGGAAAGAAAATTAAACTTAAATGACTCCAGCCTAGAGAATTGTTCGTGGGCTCGTAGCTCAGCTTGGCTGGAGCGTTCGACTGATAATCGAAAGGTCATGTGTTCGAATCACATCGGGCCCATTCTTTCACTATTTCATATTTTCAAATACTGTTTGAGACCACTGTAAGATATCCTCAAGTTTTTCAGATAATAGATCAGAATCAATTTTAGTTTTTTTGGATATTTTTCCACAAAGTATTAATTTCATTTGTTTTCCAGATTTTTCTTTTATAGGATTGATAGAGTCGGCAAAAAAGTTCAGACCCTCATCAGTCTGTGAGAATACAGCTACCATCAAAATTCCTGGTTTTTGTTTCCAAATTTTTCCAATCAATTTTTGAAAATCAAGATCAAACAAGACATTGATTACCGAAGACATATCACCTAAATGAGAAACCTTCCAACCGTCAGAATGATATGCGGACGATGCAGCTTCAGAAAACAATAGACTTTGTGCATCAGCTGCTATTACAACTACATTCTTTTTTGGATCTGAAACAACCTGAAGCTGATAAAAGATTTGAAGAGATTTCGAAATTGTGGTTCTAAGGAGATTTTGTTCGGCAGTCCCAATCTTGCCATCATCATACAAATTCTTAACGGAATTGATGGCAGGCAAAATTACTTCAAATATCAAACGATTTACTGTTGCCCCAGAATGTAGACAATTATGAACAAGGGAATAAACCTGGCCTTCATGACCTTTTACTAAATGATCAAGATACTGCGGTGCTATTTTGAAATAATCATCAGGAAAGTTGTAAGATTCTTGTCCTGGCTCTAAAAACCATAGTGTAACATTTCCAATATTTTTTTGTCGTAACAATCCTTCAGCCGCAAAAACTTTGAGATACTTTGCCATGGTTATTCGGTTGACACCAATTTTTTCGGAAACCTCGACTCCAGACATTCCAGTCTCTGAATCCTCCAAAGTTGAGATCAGTTTTTGCCTCATCTCCTCAGTTGAATAGCCTCGACCCATAGTGCTTTTGAATTGAGGTATGGTATAAAGACTAATTTCTATCTCTACGTGAATGGTCTATTTTTAAAATAAAACATTATATAGTTGGGTACCTTAATGTACGGTAAGGGAAAAGTAAATTGCCAAAAGCAGGATTCAAATCAATTACCGTTTCAGAGAACGTTTATGATAAATTCCATGATGTTTTTCTAAAGAGCAAAGACGACCTTGCAATGAAAGGTGTCAATAGCTTTTCAGGTTATGTAACTTACATGTTAGAGGAGATGATGCAAAAGGACAAGACCTTTGCAAGATATGCTCCAAAGATTGAAAAGATTTCTGTCGATGATGATCGTGTAATACTAAAAGATAACATCAAAAATAGAATTGCAGAAGTTGCAGTTCAGAAAGGAGAACTGTTTTGCCAGCTCTGTGATGAGAAAGATTGTGTACATGTTGGTTTTGTGTTTTCACTGCCAGATGTTTACGAAGTTCTAAACGCCAGAGGAATCAAACATCCAAAATAGATTAGTGGAGGAGGTGGGATTTGAACCCACGAACTCCTGAAAGACAGGATCACCCATTATTTGATCTTAAGTCCTGCATGTCCAAAAGCACAAAGTGCTTACTTTGGCCAGGCTTGATTACTCCTCCAAAGGAGTAAAAATCTGTGTGAAATTTAACAGTTTAGAGGGTGGTGTGAAATGATGAAGAATTATAAGGATTTCCTACCTGCTCGGTTGTGTCCTGGGCAGCATCCGCAAAGTCAGGCTGTGAGATGATGAAGAATTATAAGGATTTCCTACAGGGTGAATTTGTGCTTCGGTAGCTCAGTCTGGTAGAGCGTTACATTGGTAATGTAAAGGTCACGGGTTCAGATCCCGTTCGAAGCTTATTATTTTCTGTAAGTTTCTTATGAAATTCTGTAAGATTTTGACTCTTCAATTAATGGGAGTTCCAATCTGTAAAACTGCTTAAGTTTTTCTTTAATTCTATGTTCAAGTACGTAACTGTATAACTTTGAAAAATGACCATTATTTTGTAGATAATTTCGTTTTGCTTTACTAAACATGTTATTTGTTGTTTTCTCGAAATTTAGATTCATCATCTAATTCCTCTGCTAGTACTTCAGTATGTCGAAAGTCCTCTTCTCTATCGTTAGCCCAAAAAATAATTTTTTCTAGTTCAGCATCAGATAACTCTCGCTTCTTCTTCTCTAATTCTACTTCTTTAGTTAATAATTCTAATTTGTATTCCAAATCCTGGATTTTTTTAATTGACTCATCATTATTTAATAAACCTAGATTTTTTTGTGCCTTTAGTTTTCTAGTTTCTTCATCCAACCACTCAAAATCTCCAATGGCCTTACAACTCGGACATTCAAAAGTTGCGGCATAAGGTATATTGGTACGTTCATTTCCGAATGATTTCCGTCAATGATGATATTATGCACATTCAGATTCTAAAATATCATCCATCATTTTTGCGTACCTTTTCTCTTAAAATGACGAATTATTGTTTTACGTTTTACTGAAGTTAATCTAGGTTTGTTCCAATATGGTGATTTACAGTCAGGACATATTGTTGGTTCTCCTTTGGTTGTAGAACGTGGAACCCATTCATGTTCACATCTTTCACATTGATAACCCTCAATAGTTATTTTTGCCATTTCTATACTTACCTAATAGGTATAGTGTTATAAACATTGTGTTTTATGATCTAAACATTCATTACAATTATTGATCTGGTCATAAGTCTTAATTACTTAGATCTAAGTCAACGATTACAGAGGATGTTATGATATGGGAATAGAATCTCAAGTCGGAATTACGTCAGTATTTCTATTAGTAGCTTTTGTTGTTATTGGCATCTATAATCAATCTATTGTACAAGATGGAATATTCTTTCAGATTTTAATCAATATCCAAATTGCTCTTTTAGTCGGTGTGAGTGTTTGGTTTCTAACTACTAGTCGGGATCGTCAAAATAGAAAATACATACGTAATAGAACTGCAACGGAATATCTGAATTGTGTTGCCATTTCTGGTGTTTTAGTTTCGGAGCCAACTAGTCGTACTGATATTGTAGAATTAACTGACAATATTTTGCATAATTATGATCGTATAATTGATAGAGTTAGATCACAAGCCCATTTGCTAAGTGCACTTGAACTTGATAATTTCATTGCTCAAAAATCCACGATACTTGATTTTTTTATTCCTGCTTTACGTAATAATCCCAATGATGATGAATTATTAGATAGCTTCCAGGATTTCTTTAGAACTGTTCTTTCAGACTACGCATCTGATCATAAGTTAAAAGAATTTAGTGAGTATGTGCTGGACCAGTAGATTTTTTCTCTACAACAAATCTCCATAATGCCTCATGATTTTGACATGAAGATATACGTGGAGCTATCTGGCCTTTTTCTAAAACAATCGCTCTTTCTTTTTGTTCTGGATAACATGGGATTTGTCCATATTCTGGATTACCATTATAGACAAAATATCCAGTAACTGGAGAAGCTTGTCCACTACGTATAACCAATCCTTTGGCTTTAAGCAAAGACATTTGTACCATCCCCTAAATCCATGTTTCTCGAATTAATACCTATCATTTTTCTCACTTGGATCTCTCTATTTGTATAGCAATCTTTAAAAATAGATCGGCATGGTTTAGGCTTATTCATGAATAACTCAATTCCTTTGAATCGTATAACATGTTGTGTGTAATTTTTATGAATTTCTGACTATAAGCCATTTCTACCAAATTGTACCAGAATTGAGAAAGTTTCCCATTAAAGTGGATTTACACAATAAACTAAAATTACCATTTTCAGACACCTCTACCAATCTAATCAACCTCTGTAAAAATGAATAAGTAATAATACTTTTCCCTATTATCCGATCCTGATTTTGATCTAGATAACAAAAATTCATAATTTACCAACAGAATTTTCTATTCAAATTTTATTTTTCGTATGTTTTAATAATTTCTTCAATTCCATCTACACACCTAGTGATCTAGGGATGTTAGTTTATTCTTATGACGTGGAGATTTACAGCAGTCATCACATTCTATCTTCATAGGGAGTATCAACCTAGAATTTGTTGTTTTTATTGAATTTTCTTTGGAACGAAAGTACTTTATTTCCTACAATTAATGGATCGAAATCTCCTCGACAGATTAGTGAGAGCACAATACTGCTTTAATATTAGATCTCTCTAAAATACCAACATACAGCAAATTTTTCAAACACAATCTAGAGCAAGACACGTCATAGAAAGAACATGATCTAGCTATAGCTGCTAAGTAAGAATAGAATAAGTGTTAAACCGTGATTTCGTCAAGTAGCTTCTCAGTTATTACTCTAGTACCACATCCAAGATCTGGCTTATAGTAATGTCTCAAGAAGACTGACTTTGGAACACGTCCTTGTAAGAGATCAATGATTTCTGGTTGTATTCCATTATTTCTAAGATAAGTAGCAAAGATCTTTCTACAGAAAGCCATATGCATTTCAATACTTTGTTTACGTAAGAGCATCCTAGTAGAATTGTAACTACGTTGAGAGGTATTCTGAGCTAGATCAATTATTGAGTCATCTACTATACTGACAAAGGCATGTTTAGTTTTTCTAATGAACTGGCGAGGATATTTGAAGTGCTCTAACATCATAGAGTCCTTGTTTAGATAGTTATCAAGATCTGTATGGATTAGTTCGATACTATGACGGGTCTCAGTAGGCCTTAATCCTGTAACAGTACAATAAATCAAGATATTAGAATCAGATTCAGATAGTTTGGAAATAGTATCCTTAAGCCATTTTAACATGGAATCAAGATTATCCCCATTTGTAATTGCATTAAAGAAACTGAGTCCATCATTGTGTGACCATTTCAGATGATAGCGTTTCTTGATAGATTCCCATGAATCATAACATCCCATGAATTTGGACAGTGACGCTATGCACTCATTACCATTAATCGCTTATGATTAGATAGAGTGAGTAGTTCCTGAGCATTGCCGTCATTTAGTATATGGAAGTATTTTCTGGAATAGCACTTGTGAGTTTGAATAGTAGAATGTTTGTAATTATTTTGTAGATGCTGATTATAGCGTTGCCAGAATTTATCGTCAAGAGTCTGAGGATTTGACAATGTAAAGGTCACGGGTTCAGATCCCGTTCAAAGCTTCTAATAATTTTTAATCAATAGTTCAAAGTGTCCAGTTCTCTTTTTGGAGTTGGAATTAATTGAACGATTAGCCTGAATTTTGGTTACTTTCCAAGGTTTCTTTGCAAACATATCTGAAACTTGTTTAGAATCTGAATTTGACAAAAGAACCCTACATCCCTTCGAGTCTAATTTCATGCACAGTTCTGCAAGTCTGCTCAAATCATCAAATGTGAAATTCTTGTTTGTGTAACTGGTAAAGTTGGAAGTTTCACTAACTGGTTGGTATGGAGGATCAAAATAAACAAGATCTCCTTTTTTGGCATCTCTCAGAACTGCCTCAAAATCACGGCATTTTATTGAAACTCTGCTTGATTGCAAGATGTTACTAACAGAACGTAGATTCTCCTCATTTACAATATTTGGATTTGTATATTTTCCTAAAGGTACATTGAATTTTCCTTTGCCGTTAACACGATACAATCCATTAAAACAAGTCCTGTTCAAAAAGAGCAATCTAGATGTCTTTTCAATTTCGCTTCTAGGATTGGTATCTCTAACAGAATAATAGTAAGATTTTGAATCTTTTTGATAATTTTTTTCATGGCTTTTGAGAGAAGAAATTAGTTCATCAACTCTGTCCCGAATTGTGGTATATGCCAATACCAAATCGGAGTTAAGATCAGAGATACTACATTTTGGTCCATTTCTCTCAGTTAAGATATGGAACAATAATGCACCTCCGCCTAGAAATGGCTCATAATAGGTTCCAAAAGTTTTAGGTAAATTTTCATTAAGAATTGGAATTAATTGGCGTTTTCCTCCAGCCCATTTTACAAATGGTTTTGGTGTTCCAAGAATTTGGCTGTAGGTTTGTTTCAATAACGAATATTGTAAAATTCGTTATCCCTGCTTTAGATAAAATAAATTGATCTTGAACTAATTTTTTCCTAGTCACAAAATGGCTTAAATACAAACTTCGTAAATTTGGAAAAGTTCTGATCGTTTAGAGATTACTCTAAAGAAAAATAATAAAATGAAAAGGTTGGATTTTTAGTCCCACTTTGACCAAGCAGCCATCCATCGGTACGTCCAAGTGTTAAGTTTAACACCCAACGCAGCCATAGTGACTGACAATACCGCACCAGCACCCGCACCCAGCGCTACTGGACTGTTATAGAACTTACCTACCTGCGGTTCTATCGGTGTCATGTATGGTGGTAATGTCGGTCTCGGATATTTGAATGCCGTTTCAAGCGGGTCTGCTACTGTTATCAGGTTTACCATATTGAATAATGGTAATGACATTCCTACTAGTACACCGCCGAACAGTATCAAGGAGTGCTTGTTCTTCTTTGTTGCCCAGTAAACCAAGTCCAACAGCATCGCTGATGGTAGCCAAACTGGAGTTACAATGAAGTCATATGGATATCCTAGTGAAAACCATGCACCTTTAGCTATCCATGTGTATACTGTCATAATCAGAGCGTAGTACGTCGCTGTACCTGGAACACCTGTAAATGTTAGGTAATAACATGCACCTACTACAAGCATCAACGTTTGCGATATTGAGAATACCGTAAATGAAGTCCAAGCCCAGTCGGTATAGAAAATGTAATCTCCTGCATTAATTGTTAACAGTGTTGAGTTTACTGCAACTACTACTATGAACAAATAGTGAGTACATCGTCTTAACCAGACCATATCGAATAGAATAAGCAGTCAGTATATAAAATTTTAGAGTGGAATATAGATCGTTTTTTGAACCTAAATTAAAATGAAAAGAGGTGTGTCTGAGGATATTTCCCTCTAGTTACCAACCAACATACATTGATACGAAGATTACGAATACTACTGAAGCAGCAATACTACCGCTAACTATACCATTACTATTCTTGTTGGAACCTTCTTCCATGACTTTAACACAGAAGATGTAACCTATTGCCTCAATGATTGCAAGTACGATGAATGCAAAGTGACCACTTGCCGTTGGATATGCCCATGGATAATAGAAGTATCCAGCTGCAGTACCACCAAAAGTTGCCAACAAAGCTGCCCAGTATGAAATAGTTATCATGCCAGTCATATTTTCAACGCGTCGTCCAATCATTCGTTCTACGTCAGCGCTTGATGATCCACCGCCACCGCCAGAACCGAATCCTTTAGGAAGAGTCATTATGGATTTATTCTAATGCAGAATCCTTTTAAGTCTTTCTTAGGCTGCCGGTTGTAATACGATCTAGATTACATTAAAAATAATAAAAGAGAAAAAAGTGTGCTATTGCACTTTTTGTCTATGGAATTGATCTGCTGTACAATTTGCCTTCTAGGGCCATCTTGTACATCTCTGCAACATACGGATTCTCACCTGGAGTCTCTGCACCCAGTTCTACGAGTCGGGCATATACTCTGACTACGTATGCAAGTGCGCCCATGAATGCAACTACTACACCCATGTTAAACATCCAGTGATTTGGAACCGCAAATATTTCTTCTACAAACCAGAAATGCCACATCTCATTAACTCCAATTGTAAACATAGTTGCTAGGTAACCAAGGATGGTCATCTTCAAACCTGTGTTCATTGAATTATTTGGACCTCTGAGAATTGGTATTTTTCTATCATAGATTGCTGCTGCTCCCCATCCAAGTGGTAATGTAATGAAGTGTGAATACAACCACCAATGTGCTGGAGTAAATGCACTATCTCTGATAGAAGTCTGATGTAGAGAACCATCAACGAAGTTATCTACTTCGACTGATGCTGCAGTGGATCCCATAGCAATAACGATGAGCCAGACTTTCTTTAGTCTTTGAATCTCAACTTCTTTTGGGATTAATGCGGGCATCTGTGCCATAGTATTAATCATGTAAATTCAGAATATAAAGTAAGAGTTTTTGGAGTAACGAATTTTTATCAAATTATTCATAAGATTCGTGGAAAATTCTAAAAATAATTAATTTTGAATGGTTAAAAATGAAATAATTTTAACATTTTTTTACCATTTTCATTGTTAATCATCAATGATTAACATTACATTAAGTATCGATCCTCGTTGTGAAGGTAAAACATATAACGCTGTGTATTATGTTTCAGAATATTAGGACTATGGTCGAAAAAAAGATTTTCGTATTCGGGCTAGCCGCTGTACTTGTATTAGGTACTTTAGGTTTCAACTGGGTTGAATCCATTCTTCCAACTGCAGATGCACACGGTGTCCAAGCACAACTCCAGAGTCGTTTCATCAGAATTGAAGATGAAACCTTTAACAGACAATCCCTTCAAACTGGCGAAACCTTGACACTTCAAGGAACTTTAGTCAGTCTTGTAGAGAGAGACTTGAGAGGATGGCTATCCATTTTCTCAGAATCTACTAATGCTGGAAACAGATGGGAGATGTTAGCAAGAGATCCACCAGGAAATGTCTTTGATATTCAAGGAAATGCTGTCATCGAATATTCACTATCTGCAAAAGCACTTGAAGCAGGTGTTTACCACGTACACACTCAACTCAATGTAGCTAATGTAGGTCCAGGACTTGGTCCAGGTCAAACAGTTGTCGTTGAAGGAGATCCGATAATCAAGCCAATTCCATATACCAACATTGCATACCAATCAATCATAATTGGCGTTGGATATGTAATCACGTTTGCAACACGACCCTGGCAAGTAATATAAACAACCCAACTTTTCCTTTTCATTTTATAATCAATTATGATTATCATAATTTCTCAAATCATTTTTTTGAAGAAAATCAGGATCAATTAGTATAATCAATATTATGTATGAATAAGAGAAAGGACTTTAAGGAATCCATCTAAAGTCATCACTATGATTTGGCCTGGAATGGGTGATCCCTACAAAAGGAAAAAAATACTAAAATTTCTAGCAATAACTGCAATAATTGCGGTATCAGTAGGTGCAGGAAGTAGTCTAATTCAGGGCCAATTTAGCCAAAATGATCCTCTTAAAGCTTGTATTGAAGATAGAGAAACACCATTCAAAATTAAGGCAACATTAGAGATCGTAATTGATGGTCTCTCCACACCAATTCCTGCCAACATAAACTTAGGACTAAATGATGGGGAATGCCAAAGAGCCATGTACACATTAACTGACGATGGAACAATTTATGCAGAATGGGAAGAAGAATATCCATGGGAGATAGGTCACTTTTTGTGGATGTGGGACTTTCCTCTAAGAGATATGGATCAGGACAAATCAACTATGTATGTCAATGATAAAGAATCACCTCATTTCATCAATCATCCATTACAGGACGGATATCACTACAAGGGAGTATTTACCACAAAGGCATATGATGAATCCAAAGATACCGATTTCCTTCCACCTGAAAATTAGACATTTCGGACTAAAAAATCAAGTTTTTCAAAAAATTAAATTATCAAATAATCAACTTGGTATTTTTAAAAATAATGAAAAGAAGAAAGGGAGTTTACCAGTATTTACCGTTGTCTGGAATCAGACCAATACCTTCTCTTTCAAAGTGTCTGTCCAATTCGTCAACCCATCTCTCACGATTGTCTTTGTAAGCCCATCCGTGTACACGTAACCAGAATGAGATAATCCCAAGAAGGAATACAGTGAACATAATGGTTCCGAAGATGTAAATCATTACATCGTAGAATAATGGATCATAGTTTGGTCCTAGTTGTCCTGTTATTGCTGACAGGATGTTTAGGAAAATACCTACGATAGGAATCATGATATTTCAGCTCTATTTGTGCGATATATACATTTCTTTTATTTTCGGAAAAAACGAGATCAGTATTCACTAAAGATGACTAATAAAATAAGAGAAAAATGAAGTTTTTATCCTCTGCCCATTGCTGCGTATTTGCCAGATCTTCCTCTAAGGAATAAGGCTCCTGCCATACCACCAAAGATTGCGGCTGAAATAGCTGCTGCTCCGAAAACACCATCTGCACTAAGATATGGAGTTCCTGAACCAGATGCTGGATTTGCTTCGGCGGATTCAATTCTTCGACGTTGAAGCTCAAGTGCTTCCTCTAATGTGTAAGAACCTGTTTCTCCTTGGCCACCAACGTTACCCATGTATTGTGCAAATGCTACTGTATTATCTGCATAATAGCCCATGGTGAATACAGCAACCAACATTGCTGCGAAAAGTATTTTTGTATTCATATCGATTTACCTGTTCGTTTTGAAGTCAAGTACATATTTAACTTTTATTCTGAACTCCAATTTTTGATATAATGTACGAGATCAGTATAAGTAACGTTTAATTCTGTTCTTAAATCAGCCGAATCATGGGACGAATGCACACACATAGACATGGAAAATCACACTCTATTAGACCAGTAACATTGAGTGTACCTTCTTGGGTAACACTTGGTTCCAAAGAAATTGAAGAGTTGGTGGTAAAATACACAAAAGATGGATTTACGCCTAGTCAAATTGGAAATAAATTAAGAGATCAACACGCAATTCCTCTAATCAAACCAATTACCAAAAAAAGCATTGGTGAGATTCTAGAAGAAAATGATTTGAAAGCAGAAATGCCTGAAGATCTTGAAAATATTGTCAAAAAAGCAGTAGGTCTTCAAAAGCACCTTAAAGCAAACAAAGGGGATAACAGAAATGTTAGATCTTTGGAATTAATTGAAGCCAAAGTTCATAGACTATCTGTTTACTACAAAAAAATAGAAAGAATTCCCAAAACTTGGAAATATAAATCCGTAGTTGCTCAACTAGAGTAATGACAAAATCACTTGATGAGTCACTTTCATTTTTCAAAGACAAAATTTCAGATTGCATAAAATCTAGAAAATCAATTTTTGTCACGACCCATATTGATTGTGATGGACTTTCATCTGGAAGTATTATCACCAAAGCTCTAATCAGAGCAGGTGCCAAATGCACTGTCAGAACATCAAAAGAATTTAATAAAAAAGTAGCAGAATCTTTCAAAACAGATTCTCGGGATTTCCATATAGTTACAGATCTAGGAGGAGGCTTTGCAAAGGATCTAAATGAAACCTTAGGTGATAACTGGATTGTTTTAGACCATCACCAGATTCCAGAAGAAGAGTTGGATAATGAAAATGTCATCAATGCTTGGAAATATGGAATTGATGGAGGGGTTGAGATTTGTGCAGGCGGAATGGCATATCTTGCATCAATGGCACTTGATGAAAAAAATTCAGATTTGTCTGCTATTGCAGTTGTTTCTGCATTGGGAGACAGACAAGATCAAGGAGAAAGAAAATCATTTACAGGTAAGAATTTTGAGATTGCCAATACTGCCAAAGAACAGGGTTTGTTAGATATTGATTTGGATTTGTTATTGGTCGGAAGAGAAACTAGACCTCTTCCTGATGCCCTAGCATTTACTTCACAGCCATTTATCGAAGGTTTAACATGGAACAGAGATGCATGTCTTTCTCTTCTTAATTCATCAGGAATTCAGTTAAAGGATGAAGGAAGATGGAGAGTTTCAGCAGAACTAAATGAGGGAGAAAAAAGGCTAGTAATTGAATCAATTACTAAATTTACTTCTGGAAAAAACGCCACTGAAATCATGTCAGAATTAATTGGATACACATACACATTTCCAAGAGAGGACAAGAGAAGCTTCTTGCGAGATGGAAGGGAGTTTTCAACCATGTTAAACTCATGTGGAAGAATTAATCATTCGGGTGTCGGAATGGCAATTTGTATGGGGGATAGGAATAAGATTCTAAGAGTGGGGGAAACAATTCTTACGGAGTACAGGAAGAAGATTAGAGAATACATGAATATTTTATCAAATGAAAGATGGAGAATCTCAGAAAGCAAAACTTGTGTTATGGTAAATGGTGAAGATATAGTACCAGAGACAATGACTGGAACAATTTCATCATTGATTGCAGGATCGCCGAAAAATGCAGGAAAAATTGTAATTTTGAGAACCAAGGGCGAAGAAAATACAATCAAGTTTTCATCTAGAAAATCCTTTAGTTGTAAATCAGATATCAATCTAAGCGAACTAATGAGAACAGGTGCTGAGAAATTTGACGGTATTGGAGGGGGTCATAATGCAGCAGCAGGGGCAAAAATAACTAAAGACAAATTAGATGAATTTCTTAATTATTTAGAAGTAAATGTCGTTAAAGTGTCAGATTCAGATAGTTCTCAATAATATATCAAAAGAAAAGGCAGAAACTGTCAAAAATGCGCTTGAACCCGATAATGTAAATTTTCCAGAAGGATTGAGTCTTTATGTTGAAAATATTGATAACAAACTAGTTTTTAATTTTGAAAGTAAGGATAACATGAAACAACTTATTGGAACGATTGATGAAGTGTTAGAGCATGTTCAGATTGCATTAAAGGTGATTGAATAATGTTAGATCCTAAATTAATTAAAGAAAAACCACAGATTATTCGAGACATGCTCAAAGCAAGGTCTGTAGATTTTGATTTAGATGAATTAATAGAATTTGATCAAAAAAGGCGTGAATTTATCATAGAAACTGATAATCTTCGAAAAAAGAAAAACGAGGTGGGGATTCAAATATCTCAAAAGAAAAAAGCAGGAGAAGATACAACCAAGATTTTAAATGAAATGGTTCAAGTCTCAGATGAACTTGCAAAATTAGAATCAGAGCAAGAAACTATTGAAAACGCCTATTCTAATTTGGCACTTACAATTCCAAACCTTGTTCATGAATCAATTCCTATTGGAGCAGATGAAAGTGCAAATAAAGAGCTTAGAAAATGGGGAGAAATTCCAAATTTTGATTTTAAAATAAAGGATCATATTGATATTTCTGAAAATTTGGATTTGGTAGACTTGGAAAGAGCTGCAAAGGTTGCGGGAGCCAGATTCTATTATCTAAAAAATGACTTGGTAAGATTAAACCAATCACTAATTCACTACGCATTAGATTTTCTTGCAAAAAAAGAGTATGTTCTTGTTCAGCCACCATATATGATTAATCGAGAATCAATGGAAGGTGCAGTAATTGCAAATGATTTTGAAGAAGTAATCTACAAGGTGGAAGAAGAAGATCTATACATGATTGGAACATCTGAACATGCCATAGCAGCAATGCACTCAAAGGAAATCATTGAGGGAAAAGATCTGCCTATAAGATATGCTGGCGTTAGTCCATGTTTTAGAAAAGAGGCTGGTGCACATGGAAGAGATCAAAAAGGAATTTTCAGAGTGCATCAGTTTGACAAAATTGAGCAATTTGTATTTTCAAGACCAGAAGATTCTTGGAACGAGCATGAAAAAATGTTGACATTGGCCGAAGAATTTTATCAGAAATTAGAAATTCCACATAAAGTGATGTTACTATCAACTGGAGATATGGGAAAAGTTTCAGCAAAGACATATGATATTGAAGCATGGATGGCAGGACAAAATGCTTATAGAGAAATTGTTTCTTGCTCAAACTGTTTGGATTATCAGGCAAGAAGATTGAAAATCAGATTTAGAGATAAAACAAATGAAGATACGCAATATTTACACACGCTTAACAGTACCCTTGTTGCCACAACCAGAGTTTTGGTTTCAATAATGGAAAATAATCAAACAAAGGATGGACATTTTACAATTCCCAAGGTTTTACAAAGTTACATGGGAAATCAGAAAGAGATCTGGTAACATACCCTTATATTTTGGATTTAAAGGTCGATAATAATTGGCACGTAGAAAAGGTCGAGTAAAAGACAAGTGGAGGGAAAAACGCTGGGTTACAGTAAATGCTCCAGAATCATTTAATGTTGTCCCAATTGCTTATGTTCCAATTACAAGCGATGAAAACACAATAGGTAGAGTTTTAGAAGTAACACTTTATGATATTCTAAAGGGAGATCCTTCACAACATCAGTACAAAATGTATTTTCAGATTGACAAGGTTGATGGAGATAAAGCATCAACAATTTTTAAGAGATTTGAATATTCAAAAGAATTTTTGCGTAGTTTAGTTAGACGTGGTTCATCAAAAATTAATTTTATCATTGATATCAAAACAAAAGATGGATACATCTTTAGAGTCAAAGTAATTGCTCTAACCCATAGACAACTAAACACATCTAGAAAACATGCTCTTAGATTAATTGCAAAAGACGTAATTAACAAGACAGTTCCAGAAATGACAGTTGAACAATTTGTCCAGGCCACTTGTTATAGTAAGATAAATTCAGATATTATGGCAGCATTCAAGAAAGTTATCAGAGTGAGACACGTAGGTCTTGAGAAAGTGAAACTCATTAGAACTGCAGACAAAGAAACAATCTTACTTGAAGCATAATAAACTAGCATTATTCTTTTACAATCATGATTGATAAGATAGAAGTGACAATTGATGTAATTATTCATGCAACTGAAGACATTTCAAAAATGTACCAATCTTTTGAAGAATTGTTAGACCTAAAAGAAGAAAATTTTACAATTCATGAGACCGCAGGACACTTTGATAATCCAATAATTGTGCTAAATTCAAAAATAGTAAAAAAAGAGGCTCAAAATTTTATGAGAAAATTTTTGGAATTGTTATCTATTGAGCAAATCAATGAATTAATTGAAGAAATTGAAGAAAGAACAATTGATTCTAGATTTCATATGAGATTAGACAAACAAGAACTAGTCAAAGGAAACCTTGCATTTGGAGAGAAAGATACAATAAAAATAAAAATTCACACTCCTATTTACAACAAAAAAAATACTGTCAAAACATTCACAGAAATTTTTCAAATTGCCAACTAGATTAAATAAGAATAATAGAATTATTAAATTTGGGAATGAGGAAATAATAGCCGCTCCAGTCTGAGCGAAAGCCTTGAAGACGCCGCGACGAACCGACCCCATTTTTAATCGATCATGGGAATTTGTTGTAAGAATTCCTTACATTTTATCATGGTATTATTTTAAATACGGATAGACAAATTTCATTATCGTGGCAGATTACGATGTTATAGTTGCTGGTGGGGGCCTTGCAGGTACAATTACAGCACAGTCTATTTCTCATTATTCTAATCAAAACCTAAAGATTTTGGTTATTGATAGAAATACAGAATTTTTACCTGGTAGAAAATCATTGGCTGGTTGGGTATGTGGAGATGCATGTTCCAAGGAGGCTGTAGATTTCATGTCAGATAGAATTAAAGTTGAATGGACCAAACCAGAAATTGAACATGATGTAAAAGGTGTAATGGCATTTTCGCCAGACAGAGAAACTGCAATTCCATTTGATGGAGCTGGATTCATGTTAAATCGCCAAAAGCTACCTGAAATTCAAAATGAAAGATGTAGAAAAATAGGAATTGAGTTTGAGTATGAGATTAACCTCACTGGCCTAATTTACGATGGTCAACAAGTAATAGGGATTCAAGGAATAGATAACAAAACAAAACAACCATTTAAGAAAACATCAAAAATTGTAGTTGATGCAACTGGAGTTACATCTACGCTTAGAAATGGACTTCAAAACTCAACAAAAGTAGAAAAAAGAATTGATAGACGAGATTTGGAATCTACAGGTAGATACATTATGTATTTTGATCAAGGACAAAAAGATCTTACAGAATTTGATCCTGATTATTGTATAATTCATTTAGATCAAGATATTGCGCCTGGCGGATATGGATGGGTGTTTCCTAAAGCAGATAACAAAGTTAACATTGGTTTAGGAGTTGAAAAATCATTTTTAGATAAAAGAAACCAAAGACTTGGTAAGAAAGACAACGTAGCATCATTAATGAAAGAATATCTTGAAAGGAATAAAGCAATCAAAAATTCAAGATTATCAGAAGATCCTGAGGATATTAACAATAATTCGGGGGTTTTCCAAGTTTCAGTTAGAAGACAAAATGATTGTATGGTATCTGGAGGATTCATGTTAGTTGGAGATTCTGCATGGATGCCAAAAGCAATTGATGCGGGTGGAATAGGGCCTGCATTAATTGCAGGAGCAATTATTGGAAATAATGTAGTTCAAGCAATAGAAGGAAAGGATGTTTCAGAAGCAAGTCTTTGGCAATACAATCTTGACTTTATCAAAGAATATGGATACAAGACTGCAGGTCTTGAACTTTTTAGAGGATTAGTACAACAAATGACTAATGATCAAATCAGTTATGGAATGAAACACTTTTTGGGAAATCTTGATGTTGAATCAATTAGCAAAGGTGAGCATCCAGACTTTTCGGGATTAGGAAAGATTGGGATGATCATTAGAGGTGCGATGAATAAGACAGTTGCAAAAGCGCTAAAATACACATCAGAACAAAATCAATGGCTAGTTGAACATTACCACAATTATCCAAAAGATCCTTCAGGTTTTGATGAATGGAATAAGACGCTACATCAGAGATTTGATGAAGCAGTTACAAAAGTAGAAGCTTTTGGTACATGATTGATACAAAAACCCACTTTTGAAATTAATGAAATCGTTGAAAAATTACTAATTAAATCAAATTCTAGGCTCAATCTATGAGATTCACTAGTTATTCATCATCCGAGTCATCTTTATGTTGTACGGAAAGTCGTTCACCTCTTCTCCAAGTATGTGGAGTCGGCCAGAAGCAGGTGCACCAGCCTTACCATCACGGGAAACAAGGGCGTGTGGGTATGGCGCAAAAGGCTAGGAAGATGCGTGAGCCTGGAACACCCAAACAACATGAAGCTAACCGAATCAGGGATACGATGGATAGTGCGGGAGAAGAGAAAGGACGTCCTCACAAACGCCCAGATTGCAGAATCCATGGGCGTGACGGTGCGGTGGGTCCGGAGGCTGTGGGTTAGGCACAAAAACCGCGTTGCACGGGACATATCGCATCCCGCACCCATGGGCAGGCCGGAAAACTGCATGCTGGATGCTTTGGCTGTTCATGCAGACCATGTTTACTGCAAGCATTCTTGCACGCACCCTCGGATCCTTTTCCCTCTTGTACGCTTTTTTGAGATCCCTTGGTTTTACGGCTGACATTGTCATGCGTGGTGCGGCGTGATCAAAATGTGTTTCTGTCGGATAAGTTTGATCTCATGAACTTTTGCTCGACAGTATATACCATAAAACTAAATGAAATTTAGAGCTAATTCGTATTCAATTTCTTAGATTTGAGCCAATTATGGGGAATGATTAACCCTCAAAAGAGCCCCAGTAATTTAGTTTAGGACTACATTTTATTGTTTAATTCCATACAAAAAATTACTTTAGGTATCGCTTGTATTCCTTTGTATATCGCTTTACAAACCACTGAAGAAATATCTTATCGTCTTTTTTTACCTGTGATCTTTCCAGAGCGTTATAGTAGCTGTTCCTATTCTCATACGGAATATCAAACAGAGGATATTTTTTTCTGTTCAGTACAAAGTTCATTACGAGTCTTGTGATACGACCGTTTCCATCTCCAAAAGGATGTATAGTCACAAGTTTCAGATGTACAAGTGCCGCAATTTCTACAGGATGAAGATTATCTTTATTTTTTTTATACCATTTGAAAAACTCTGTAAGCTTTGGATACACCTCTACAGGAGAAGGTGGCATAAACTTGCTTCCACCTATTCCAACTTGATATTTTCTTATACTACCAGCGACATCAGGATTTGTTTTATTGAAAAGAGTCCAGTGCCAATCAAGCATCGCTTGTAGTGTAAAGTTTTTTTTGAATTTCAGAATGTCGTAGAACAGATCTCTGTGTGCTTCTGCTTCTTGAACATCTCCCATAGGTTTACTTTTTGGGGTGATTCCTTTTTCCAGTAGGTCAGCAGTCTCTCTTCTGGTTAGAGTTGAGCCTTCGATTCGTTGTGTATCATATGTGAATCTGATAGCAAAGTTTTGTAGATTCTTTTCTTTGATTGATTTTGGTAAGGTTTTTTCTTCTTTTGAGAAATTCTTCTTGATTTTGCCTATGTCTGCATACCATATTTTATTGCGTATCTCGTCAACGAATTCTTTTTTGATTTTGTCTATGTTAGAAGGTATCTTTCCTCCTAGGTACTTTTCCTTTTTTTGCACTTTTTTGCCTTCTCGTATACTGTGTTCAAGATAATAGTATAATTTTCCCTTTAGCAATTTTTTCTTTATTCTCACCATGGTATTTAGTTACCCCTACATATTTATAAAATTATCATTTTTAAAGAAAATGTAGGGGTAAAGAAAATAGTCTCAAACCCATGAAAATTTAGTCCGTCAAAGGGTCTTTATGTTTTAGTTCAAGATTCTAAAATTCAAAGAAATGTTGTTAGTTTTTGTTTACTAAAAGATTCTAATTTATGTTAAATTTTAGTAAAACAAAAAGAGTTTAGAAACTATTTTTTACAATATACTCATTGTCTGAAAACACTGTTTTGAAAAAACTTTTTGAACCAAACGATATTGCAATACTGATCTATTTTAGAATAGTTTTTGGTGCTATCATGCTTTGGGAAGTTTTTCGTTATTTTGAACATGATTGTATTTCCCTGTAGATTCTTTGATTTTAAATGATTAATCCATTCTTTTAGAAAGTTTTGGATTTGAGGTACAGATACTTTGATGAATTTATCATAGCTTCTAAGATTATGAAATGCCATGAATTCATTTAGTGATCTAACATAGTTTTCCAGAGTCTTTTCGTTGTTAATTGCTGAAACAAAGTTATCCCATGCCTCATCTTTGGATATTGGGTCTACTTTTCGCACGATACAGTATAATTTCAAATGTACAAAAAGGTATCAATCGTATGTCAAAAGAGAAGCATTTGGAAATTAGATCTAATATTAAATATTGTTTAAATCAATGAAAACATACTTTGGAAATACAATATCTAGATTGGAATAACTCAATTCAAATTCTGAATAAGGCGCATGAAGCTGGTCTTTTTGTGCTCATTATAGGGCCAAAGGGAACTGGAAAGACATCCTTAGTTAGAGATTTTGCAAAAAACAAGAATGTAAATCTAGAATCCATTAATTTTAGCCTCAGAACCAGAGAGAGTCATCTTGTTGGCACAAAAACGCTCACAGATGGAACTGTAAGCTTTGATGAAGGAATTTTGATAAAATCAATGAAAGAGGGAGACATACTTTACCTGGATGAAATTAATTCAGCTGAAGCTGATGTTTTACTCAGACTTGATGAAGCGTTAGATGATAGAAAACAAATTGTATTAAAAGAATCAACAGGAGAAGTAATCAAAGCAAAAGAAAATTGGTTTGTAGTCGCAACTATAAATCCATTAACACATAGTGGAACAAAGGAACTCCCACCACAGATACTAAGTAGATTTCCAGTACGAATTAGATTAGAATATCCGCCAGAGAACATTGAATTAGAAATTATAAAAAAACATGTTTCTGGAGAACATGAATCAGAAATCATTCAAGCAATTAAACTAGCAAACATTTTAAGACAAGCTGCTGCTGTTGAAGAATTATTTTATTCTCCTAGCTTGAGAGAAACTATTGCTTTTGGAAAAATGTTAGACAAAGGAATGTCTCCAAAAGACGCAGCAAATTTTGTTTTTGGAAATGTATACACACAGTGGGGAAATATAGAATACCAAAAAGTAAGTGACATCATTACTTCAATGTTTGGTAATTAAATGCAAGCAATTCAACTTCAAAACGAATCAATAGTAGAGATTGCTACCTTTCTTGTAAGAAGATGGTCTGAAGAAGATAAAATGATTGTAGAAATCTCAGATAAGATGGAAACCAGAACAAGGCTTAATGAAAAAAAAGTAATCATAACACCACTTGAAAAAAGAATTGGGAGTGATTTTCAAAAATATCGTCAATTCCGAACGTCATTATGGTATGAAGCAATGAGAGTAAAATTTTGTAAAAAGATTCTTAGCAATGATCATGCATTTGGATTTATTCTTAATACAATGGAAACACAAAGAATTGAACGATTAGGCAGGAAAATTTGGAAAGGAATGGATGGTGAGATTATCTTCAACTATGCCTATATGCTAGTAGCAAGACCTCAACTAAACACAGTTTATGGAAAAGCAAGGATTGTAGAGGCATTTTATCAATATTTCATGTTTGGGGCAATTAAAGGAGAAATTCAATCTAGTCATTTCGAAAAAATAAAAAAAGCAACTGTATTTGCAAAAAAAAATGTTAACAAAGCGATTGAGGAGAAGTATGATACAGATTGGCTTGAAAAAAATGTAAGTGAGATAATCAAGATTTTAGATATTGATTCACTTCTTACAATACCGGTATCCTTACCTTTTATGAAAGCAGGGATGGCATTATCAGAAGAAGAATTATTGAAGATTCTAAAAATAATTTCTAAAAACAGAGAAGGGGATTTTGGTTCAGCTAATTCAGCATCTATATTAAGAGGAAAAAATGTCTATGATGAGTATAAAGTATTACTTGATGAAAACAAAAAAATGGAAAATAAAGGATTAAGTCCGGAAGCAATAGGAATTCAAATTCCGTCTACAAAGAATGTTAATGAAACTACCATATATGATATGAATTTGATTAATCGATTAAAAATTAAATTTAAGGAATGGAAATATGGATGGAAAGAACAACATCAAAGATCAGGAGATGAGCTTGATGAAGAAAATTACATTGAGGGCCATGAACCATTTTTTACAGATATAAAAAAATCCATTAAAACCAAAATTGTAATTTTGTTGGATCACTCATCAAGTATTGCATCAGATGCTCTAGAATACAAAAAGGCAACTCTGGCACTTTGTGAAGTTTTAGCTTTTCTTAAGGTAAAATTTGCAGTATATGCATTTAGTACTCAAAACAGATCTGTGGTTTGCTGGTCTATAAAAAAAGATAATGTTAAATGGAATAATATTACGGCAAAACGATTAGCACAGATCGTTGCCAATGGATCAACTCCTCTAGCAGAAGTTTATGATAAAATGTTTCCAATGTTACAATCAAAAAGACCAGATATTTTTTTGACACTAACTGATGGTGAACCATCAGATCCTAATGCAGTAAGAAATATGACAAAATCTTTCAAAAGATTAGGCATCAATATGGTGGCTTTAGGCTTGGGCCCAAATACGATAAGGGCTACTACCATAGCAAATAATCTAAAACATTTAGGATATGAAAAAACTGTGGCAGTTAGTAGACTAAACGATATTCCAAGTAAAGTGATTAGTATTTTAGAAGGATAATTCATTAGAATTTTTAGGAGAAAGACTTTTGGAAGAAATCAAAGGAATCAATACTGATAACGTACTTCTTGAACGCTTTGAACAAGAGATATGGAATAAAATTCCACATTTAGAAGAAGGCAAAGTAATCAATGCCACACCATTAGTTGATCTTACTAGTGATCTTAAGGAATGTGCAAAAAACCTTTACAAATTGGATATTTCAGATTTGGACTTGAAAGTATATGGAAAATTTGATTCTAACTTGGTATCGGGTTCAATCAAAATCAGACCCGCCATTTACATCATGCATGATGCAATTAAAACAGGAAAGCTGAATGGTAATCAAACAATAATTGAGGCAACATCAGGAAATTTTGGAATTGCTCTTGGTCAAATGTCAAAACTAGGATTGACTGTTGTTTCTCTTGTTTCAAGAAAATTACAAGAAGGGGTCTTTAAGGAATTAAGAAATGAAAATATTCGCATAATGGATCTAGACATGGATATTTGTCCTGCTCCCGGAATGAAAGATGCTGATGCTGATGCGTTAAAAGCAAAAGCAACTGCCGGAAACATACGCTCTCAATTAGCCGAATTGGGTTTTGATCCTACAAAATTTGATGAGTCCATTGAGGAAATTGAAAAACTATTGGCTGCAGAAGATATTATTAATCTAGCAAAACTAATTTCAAAAATTTATGGTTGTTTCTGTCCGGAACAATACGATAATGAATTAAACATTGAAGCTCATAGAACAATTACCGCAGTAGAAATTGATCAGCAATTACATGAAAATGGAGATTCATTAGAAGATTATAGGATACTTTGTTCTTTTGGAACAGGTGGTACATCCGGCGGATTAAGTAAATACATGAATGAAAAATACGGAAAGAAATCTGTACATGTGGTATTTCCGCCCGCAGGCCAAGACGTTGCAGGAATTAGAACGAAGGCCAAAGCAGACGGGCTAAAGTTGTACAATCCAGATGCATATGCCGCAGAGCATGAGATTGATTTTGGGCAGGCAAAACATTTACTAAAATTCTTTGTAGATAAAGGTCACAACATTGGTGAAAGCACAGCACTTGCACTATATACCATATTAGAAATGGTGAGTGATGGAGATAAAGGAAAATATGTAGTTGTAGTTGCTGACGGTATAGAGAAATATAGAAAAAATCTAGAAGCAATGTCAACTAGTCAGCGTATTCAAGTTTCATTGGATGAAGCAGTATCTAGTGTTCAAGATTATGATAAAATAATTTGGGTCCATCCTCAATATACTCCAAAAGAAGCAGGGATTGAAATGATTGCTAAATCTTTAGGAATAGCTAAAGAAAAAATTGCAATCCCAAAAGCAAGCACTATCAATGAATTATTATCAACACAGCAAATTCCAGAAGAGCTTGGCAAAGAACTAGACGGCTCTAAAGGTAAATCATTGTTAATTTGCATGGCTGGAAACACATCATTAACGACTGCTCAAGTTCTTGCAAGTAAAGGCATAGTAACTGAAAGCTTGAATGGTGGAATAACTAATTTGCCCGAAGGAATTGGTAAAAATCCTGGGGAATTTATTAAAGCAGCTACTGAATGATATTTTGAAATGTCTATCAGTATCTCAACCATTTGCAGATTTAATAATTTCTGGTAAAAAAATTATTGAATTGAGAAAATGGAGTACAAATTTCCGTGGAGAATTTTTGATCCATGCTCCAGTTAAAATTAGAACAGAAGATTGTAAGAGATTAAAAATAAATAAGAAATTAGTTACAGGCGCAATAATTGGCAAAGCAGAACTTTATGAAGTAAAAAAATATAACTCAATTAAGGAAGTAAAAGCAGATCAAAAATTTCATTTAGCTTCAAAAAATTTTCATGATAGAACTTTTGGATTTATGTTAAAAAATATAAAATCATTTAGAATTCCAGTTCCATGTAAAGGTAAATTGGGATTTTTTGAGATAGATTTTCCTAAAATAAAAATCAAAAACAAGGAGATAGTTGCAGATATCATTGATGAAGAATATCGTTATCAATGGATAGGACACCATTAGATTAACTCAAGGTTTCAAGCAAAGTCTCACTAGTATATATAAAGGTCTATTTAAAGTCCGGTGTTATGCCTCAAACAAAGCCAATTGTTAGTGTTGAAAATGTAGTTGCATCTGCATCGGTTGACCAAAAACTTGATCTAATTGAAATTACAAAAAAATTTCCAGATACTGAATATCATCCTGAACAATTTCCTGGACTTGTTTTTAGATTAAAGAGCCCTAGAACTGCAACCTTAATTTTTAGAACAGGAAAGATGGTGTGTACCGGTGCTAAATCTGAAGATATGGCAATCAAAGCTGTAAACACAGTTGTTCAAAAACTAAGAAGGGGAAAAGTAAAAGTAAAAAAAGATGCGGTAATTACGGTACAAAATATTGTAGCTGCAATTAATCTTGGTGGTAAAATTCACTTAGAACAAGCAGCAAGAACATTACCAAGAAGTATGTATGAACCAGAGCAATTTCCGGGACTTATACATAGAATGCTTGATCCAAAAACTGTGATATTATTATTTGCATCAGGAAAATTGGTATGTACCGGTGCTAAAAAAGAATCTGATGTTTATCGTTCTATTCATAACTTGCATGCGTTATTAGAAGAAAAGAAACTAATGATTTATGATCAATAATTTTTCTAAATTCAAATATTTCAAAAAATTAAAAATTGACTAAAGACATCTTCGAAAAAGAAAAGATCAAACTGACTCCTGAATCTGGATTTGATTTAGTTGGAATAGACTATTTTGCAGATTCTGAAAATCAATTGTATCTAGTTGAGCATTTTGAAATGTATCAAGATGCTTTGAATAGTAAAAAAGACAGAAAGAATCAGAATGAATATTTTGTTTTATATAAGGGGGCAGGAGGAGAATTTTGCTGTAGATAAATCAGAAAAATAGTTTAACTTTACTAAATTTTACAAACTCTCTTATCATCAAGTTAAAAATTTCAGCATTATGGTAAATGATACGAACGAATTGATTGATACTATATACGAAAAGGAAAATCCAATCCATTCTAAACATAATTCTAAACAAATTATTCGTAAAAGCCCAAAGGCAAAATATCAGATTTTTAACGAATCAGAATTTACTCGTGGAAGAGAAGTTTTGGGTAATCTAATTGTTCATGGAATGATAGCTTCAGGGGGAACCGATATAGATTGGCTTATTGAACACAAAGGAAGTTTTGTAATCTTGGAATTCAAAGGATTCCATAATGATAAGATCAATATTCCTAAAGGTCAAATGATAGCATATGAAAAATTACATGAAAAGTTAAACCTATCAACAAAATGTTTTCTTTATGTTGTTGGATGTGATGACATTGATTTTTCAAATCCAGACTCAACAATATGGGTTTTTGAGATGACTCAATGGAAATCGGGGGCAATTCCAAAAAACACCAATGATACTTATGGTAAAGGTTCAGGTAGACAAAACAAATTCATAGTTTATCGTGAATATATGGAAGAAATTAGTGTAGAGAAGCTTAGAGATATGGTTGATTTTCATTGGAAGGAATTTGAAAGAATTATACAGTAAATGAAAATGTATTGGATTTTGCTTCTTTGCCATTGTCTATGTAGATTGTATAAGTACCAGAACTTTCCCATCCTGGGCCTCCAGCAATAGCTAATGTTGAATATTTTCCATCACTTTTTAGAGAAACTTGTTCTGCCCATACAAGTTCATTATTTTTATTTTCAATTGAAAGGTTCACAGTTCCTGAGGTATCAGATATGCCACTAATTGAAATAATGTCTTTTTCATTATAGGATGATAAATCAGTTTGAATTGATAAAGTATCTGAAATTGAGTCAGTTGGTATTACATCAGAAACGCCATTAAATGAAGCAGCAATTGCAACAATTATTACCAAAGCAACACCACCAAAACCTAACATTAATTTTGAATTTTTTGAAAAAGAGGATAATATTCTTGGCGGAGAAGGTTGAAATGTCTGAATTTTTTGAACAGGTGGAGTTTCTGGGATAACAACATCTGGAATTATTGGAGTTTCTTCAACAGATAATTGGGTTTGAACAACTTCTGGTCTTCTTCCTAGATGCTTTTCTGCTAATTCTCTAACATAATTTTTTTCATAATTGCTAATGGCTTCATCATTTTCACAAGCCCTACAAATTTGCTTTAAAATTCGGTCATCTCCCAAGTCCTTGTCCAAAAGAGCCTTTACATCATCAAGTAATGAATCAGCCATGTGTATTTTCTCTTCTTTGATTATTTATGAATACCTTGTTTAAGATTACTAATGATTCCTTCATGAGAAAAAATAGGTTTAATTCAATTTTTTAAATAATCCATAAATCTATTTTGAATAGATTTTTTGGGCTTGAATAATGACTGTTCTGATGTAATCCTTTGCAGTAGAATCTGATACTCCCATTTGTTTGGCTCTTTGATAGAGATCATTTTCTTTTGGATTAATCAAATAGTACTTCAAAAGATAGTTTAGCCTATGAGATCTTTTTTCATCACTTTTCATAATTTTCCCTTTTTTCTATACTAAAAAGGTCAGAGGATAATGCAATAACCAATTAATTTTATCATAAAATTTGAATAAAACCACATAATCATTTCATTTGTTATAATTCTGCTGAGAGAATAACTCCGTTCTCTCAGTGTGGTATCCCTTTGGGGGACGTGTTTTTTGAAGGGATAGTATGTATTACAATCTAAGTATAAAAGCAAAGGATTTTGAAGGATTATTCTTGTCCTTCAATCCCCATTAATGTCAGAGTTGATCTGATTTTAGGAATTTTTCTTATCTTCCAAGTAATAGTCTCACGTAGTGCTTCTACCTGGTCGGATTTTACTTTAGCCAAGATATCATATGCACCAAATGTACCATGTACTTCAACAACTCCTTCAATTGATTTTAGTTCTGATATTACTGCTTCTTCAGAACCGAGCTCACAGTTTATGAGAACATAAGCTGTTGCCAATTATGATTCAATTCCTATTTTCATACATAAAATGCCATCTTGAAATATATAAGAATGGTCTAGTTTGCCTAAAAATCCAATATCAATTTAGGTTAAATCATAAACAAATGTAAAGTAATATACAACAAATTAATGAATTTCTAAGATGATGTGTATGCGTTATTCATAATTTTCTCAAGTTCTTTAATATTTTTCGTAAAAGTAATTTTTGAACGTAATTTAGAACCTCCTTTCATGCCTTTTGTAAATCTCATTGCTTGACTTTTGATATTGGCAAATTTGATTTTGTATTGATTGGTAAGATGCAAATAATCAAAAAATGAGTCCAATCTGTCCTTGAAAGAGTATTCATTGTAAGAGTTGGTTTTGAGATAATCATTTATTTGTTCAAACAAGAATGGATTTCCCATTGCACCACGGCCAATCATTACATAATCACAACTAGTCTCATCAATCATAGTTTTAGCATCTTCAGGGGTTACAATATCCCCATTTCCAACAATTGGAATGTTGGATATTTCTTTAAGTTCTTTAATCATCTTCCAATCTGAACTTCCAGAATAACCTTGACTAACAGTTCTGGGGTGAAGAGTTATCATCTGAATTCCTTCATCTTCTGCAATTTCAGCAATTTCCCTAAATAGAAATTTGCTAGCATCTGTCACTCCAGAACGAATTTTTAGTGTTACAGGTTTTTTTACAGCATTAACAAGAGTGCTGAAAATTTGTTGGGTTAGATTTATTTCTTGTAGAAGCGCGCCACCCGCCATTTGTTGAGTAATATGTGGCGCAGGGCATCCCATGTTATAGTCAATAATATCAAAATAAGGTTCTACAATCTTTGCAGCTTTTTCTAACGCAAGAAGATCAGAACCAAATAACTGAACTGAAATAGGACGTTCTTGTTCCGAATATTCAATAAATTCTTGTATTGTTTTAGTATTTTTTTTAAGTTGTTTTTCTTTTGCAATAATACTATGAATGTTAGTAAATTCAGTAACAACGAGACCAGCTCCCTTTTGTTTACATTGTAATCGAAGTGCAGGATTACTTACTCCTGCCATAGGAGCTAAAAATGCCCTACTAGAGAATTTTGGAAGCATGAGGTAATTTTATGATTTAAATATATTTACTGTGGCAAAAATTTGTGCAAAAAAGTTTGCTCTAATTATCTCTACAGCCATCTTCGTCTCTGTCACCATCATAATCCTCAGGTTCTAGAGGACACAAATCTTCGTTGTTGATAATGCCGTCTAGATCATCATCATGAACAAATCTCTGTTGCTCTGGAGCAATATCTGGGCAACCGTCATGATCATTGTACTTGTTCCATGTTTCAGGGCTTGTTGGACATAAATCAAAAGCATCACTGAATCCATCATCATCAGCATCAAGTATTGTTGGTATTGTAGATTCAGCTGCTAACACATCTGGGCAGCCGTCCCAATCCAAGTATCCATTAAAGTTCTCTTGCTCATCAAGACATGTATCCCATCTGTCATCAATTCCATCACCGTCAGCATCTGTGAAGCTATAAAATGACACAGCAGAGCCAGTTGAATCAGGACATCCGTCTTCGTCTTGGAATTTGTTGTAGGTTTCAGATTCTAGTGGGCATGTATCTAAGACATCTACAATCCCATCCATATCAGAATCAAGTATAGATGATTGTTTATCTGGGCAACCGTCGCTATCTAGGAACCCATTGTATGTCTCTGGCTGTGTTGGACACAAGTCTAATTGATCTTGAATATTGTCACCGTCAGTATCAGCGCCAAACCAGTAGTTTGGTATAGGATCAGGACATCCGTCTTCGTCTTGGAATTTGTTGTAGGTTTCTTTAGCAAGAGGACATTCATCTACATCATCATGAATAGCATCACCGTCAGAATCACCAACTATTTGGAAATCAATACTGTCAGGACAGCCGTCTTCGTCTTGTAGTCCATTGTATCTTTCAGCTAATGTTGGACAATTGTCTAAATGATCTGGAATATAATCATAATCGGAATCAATCAAACTTTCAGAGATTGTACCCTTAACATCTGGGCAGCCGTCCCAATCCAAGTATCCATTAAAGTTCTCTTGCTCATCAATACATTGATCCCATCTGTCATCAACTCCATCACCGTCAGCATCTGAGAAAGCGTAGGTTGAGTCTACTGTATCAACTGAATCGGGACAGCCGTCATCGTCCAAGTAAAAGTTGTATGTTTCAGGTTCTAGTGGACATGTATCGAATACATCTACAATGCCATCCATATCAGAATCAAGTTTGGAATCAAAACGATCGGGGCAGCCGTCACCATCCTGGAACCCATTGTATGTCTCTGGTTGGGTTGGACACAAGTCCAATTGATCTGGAATACTGTCACCGTCAGTATCAGCAGTATATCTATTGTCTGTTATAAAATCAGGGCAGCCGTCTTCGTCTTGGAATTTGTTATATTTTTCTTTAAAATTTGGACACTGATCAATACTATTTGGAATTCCATCATGATCAAGATCATCTACAATTGGAAGTTCAAGCATATCAGGACATCCGTCTTCGTCTTGGAATTTGTTAAAATTCTCACGTTCCAATGGACAAGCATCATTTTCATCTTGAATAGTATCAAAATCAGAATCAATTAAACCAGAGGTTACACCAGATACATCTGGGCAGCCGTCGCTATCTAGATAACTGTTATAGTTTTCTGGCTCATCAATACATTGATCCCATCTATCATCAACTCCATCACCGTCAGAATCTGGAAAAGTATAGGTTGAGTCTACTTCATTAATAGGATCAGGACAGCCGTCATTATCTTGGAACCTATTGTAAGTTTCGGGTTTTAATGGACATGTATCCAAAGAATCAGAAATTCCATCTTGATCACTATCTAGTAAAGAAAAGATATCATCAGGGCAGCCGTCCTTGTCATCAATACCATTGAATGTCTCTGGTTGGGTCGGACACAAGTCTACGTAATCAGGATACCCATCATCATCAGAATCAGCAATATCTTTTGTGTCATCGGGTGACAAGTCAGGACATCCGTCTTCGTCTTGGAATCTATTGTAATTTTCCTTTACAGTTGGACAATTATCAAGATGATCTTGTAGTCCATCACTGTCAGCATCATACCATGGAACAAAGTTTGATGGGCAGCCATCAATAGTACCCTCATAGTCTTCTAAAAGAGAAGGACAGAAATCCACATCATTAGAGACGCCATCCCCATCAGAATCAATTGCTTCAATAGCATAAACACTGCTTGGTAACATTGCAATGGTAGATGTAAGTAAAAGCAAAAATCCTAAAATATAATGTTTTTTCATTCTCCTGACATCGCTATTATCAAGTATTTATTAAGTCTCACGTTAAATAGATTCTTCTATAATTTTGAAATTAAGAAAATAATGTTTATGGATCCGGGCAGCCGTCTGTATCTCTATCGCCATCATAATCTTCGGGTTCTAAAGGACATGAATCTTGATCATTAACGATACTGTCTAGATCATCATCATGAACAAATCTCTGTTGTTCTGGAACAATATCTGGGCAGCCATCCCAATCTAGATATTTATTCCAAGTTTCTGGGTTTGTTGGACAAGAATCATTAGCATCTTGGTATCCATCTCCGTCAGAATCTGCATATTTAGGAATAGATGATTCTGCCCCAAGTACATCTGGGCAGCCGTCCCAATCCAAGTATCCATTAAAGTTCTCTTGCTCATCAATACATTGATCCCATCTGTCATCAACTCCATCACCGTCAGCATCTGGGAAAGTATAGGTTGAGTCTACTGTATCAACTGAATCGGGGCAGCCGTCATTATCTTGGAATTTGTTATAATTCTCACGTTCTAATGGACAAGCATCAGAGATGTCCATAATTCCATCCATATCAGAATCAAGTTTGGAATCAAAACGATCGGGGCAGCCGTCACCATCCTGGAACCCATTGTATGTCTCTGGTTGGGTTGGACACAAGTCCAATTGATCTGGAATACTGTCACCGTCAGTATCAGCGGTTAATTTGTTGTCTGCTATAAAATCAGGACAGCCGTCATCGTCTAAGTAAAAGTTGTATGTTTCAGCTAATGTTGGACATTGATCTACATCATCATAGATAGCATCACCGTCAGAATCACCAACCGTTTGGAAATCAATACTGTCAGGACAGCCGTCATCGTCTTGGAATTTGTTGTATCTTTCAGCTAATGTTGGGCATTTGTCTAAATGATCTGGAATTCCGTCATAATCAGCATCAGGTATATCACCTGCAGTTGTACCCTTAACATCTGGGCAGCCGTCCCAATCCAAGTATCCATTAAAGTTCTCTTGCTCATCAATACATTGATCCCATCTGTCATCAACTCCATCACCGTCAGCATCTGAGAAAGTATAGGTTGAGTCTACTTCATTAATAGGATCAGGACAGCCGTCATCGTCTAAGTAAAAGTTGTATGTTTCAGGTTCTAGTGGACATGTATCGAATACATCTACAATGCCATCCATATCAGAATCAAGTTTGGAATCAAAACGATCGGGGCAGCCGTCACCATCTTGGAACCCATTGTATGTCTCTGGTTGGGTTGGACACAAGTCTAATTGATCTGGAATACTGTCACCGTCAGTATCAGCGGTTAATTTGTTGTCTGCTATAAAATCAGGACAGCCGTCATCGTCTAAGTAAAAGTTGTATGTTTCTTTAGCATAAGGACATTGATCTACATCATCATAAATGCTATCACCGTCAGAATCGCCAACCGTTTGGAAATCAATACTGTCAGGACAGCCGTCATCGTCTTGGAATCTATTATAATTCTCACGTTCTAATGGACAAGCATCATCATGATCTGGAATTCCGTCATAATCAGCATCAGGCATATCACCTGCAGTTGTACCCTTAACATCTGGGCAGCCGTCCCAATCCAAGTATCCATTAAAGTTTTCTGGTTCGTTTAGACATTGATCCCATCTGTCATCAATTCCATCACCGTCAGCATCTGAGAAAGTATAGGTTGAGTCTACTGTATCAACTGAATCGGGGCAGCCGTCATTATCTTGGAATTTGTTATAATTCTCACGTTCTAATGGACAAGCATCAGAGATGTCCATAATTCCATCCATATCAGAATCAAGTTTGGAATCAAAACGATCGGGGCAGCCGTCACCATCCTGGAACCCATTGTATGTCTCTGGTTGGGTTGGACACAAGTCTAATTGATCTGGAATACTGTCACCGTCAGTATCAGCGGTTAATTTGTTGTCTGCTATAAAATCAGGACAGCCGTCATCGTCTAAGTAAAAGTTGTATGTTTCTTTAGCATAAGGACATTGATCTACATCATCATAGATAGCATCACCGTCAGAATCGCCAACCGTTTGGAAATCAATACTGTCAGGACAGCCGTCATCGTCTTGGAATTTGTTGTATCTTTCAGCTAATGTTGGGCATTTGTCTAAATGATCTGGAATTCCGTCATAATCAGCATCAGGTATATCACCTGCAGTTGTACCCTTAACATCTGGGCAGCCGTCCCAATCCAAGTATCCATTAAAGTTTTCTGGTTCGTTTAGACATTGATCCCATCTGTCATCAACTCCATCACCGTCAGCATCTGAGAAAGTATAGGTTGAGTCTACTGTATCAACTGAATCGGGGCAGCCGTCATTATCTTGGAATTTGTTATAATTCTCACGTTCTAATGGACAAGCATCAGAGATGTCCATAATTCCATCCATATCAGAATCAAGTTTGGAATCAAAACGATCGGGGCAGCCGTCACCATCCTGGAACCCATTGTATGTCTCTGGTTGGGTTGGACACAAGTCCAATTGATCTGGAATACTGTCACCGTCAGTATCAGCGGTTAATTTGTTGTCTGCTATAAAATCAGGACAGCCGTCATCGTCTAAGTAAAAGTTGTATGTTTCTTTAGCATAAGGACATTGATCTACATCATCATAAATGCTATCACCGTCAGAATCACCAACCGTTTGGAAATCAATACTGTCAGGACAGCCGTCATCGTCTTGGAATCTATTATAATTCTCACGTTCTAATGGACAAGCATCATCATGATCTGGAATTCCGTCATAATCAGCATCAGGCATATCACCTGCAGTTGTACCCTTAACATCTGGGCAGCCGTCCCAATCCAAGTATCCATTAAAGTTTTCTGGTTCGTTTAGACATTGATCCCATCTGTCATCAATTCCATCACCGTCAGCATCTGAGAAAGTATAGGTTGGGTCTACTGTATCAACTGAATCGGGGCAGCCGTCATTATCTTGGAATCTATTGTAAGTTTCGGGTTTTAATGGACATGTATCCAAAGAATCAGAAATTCCATCTTGATCACTATCTAGTAAAGAAAAGATATCATCAGGGCAGCCGTCCTTGTCATCAATACCATTGAATGTCTCTGGTTGGGTTGGACACAAGTCTAAAACATCTGGAAAACCGTCACTGTCAGTATCATGAATACCGTTGCCGCCATCAGGTGACAAGTCAGGACATCCGTCTTCGTCTTGGAATTTGTTGTAATTTTCCTTTACAGTTGGACAATTATCAAGATGATCTTGTAGTCCATCACTGTCAGCATCATACCATGGAACAAAGTTTGATGGGCAGCCATCAATAGTACCCTCATAGTCTTCTAAAAGAGAAGGACAGGAATCCACATCATTAGAGATGCCATCCCCATCAGAATCAATTGCTTCAATAGCATAAACACTGCTTGGTAACATTGCAATGGTAGATGTAAGTAAAAGCAAAAATCCTAGAAGATGTTGTTTTTTCATTTTAAGATTCTACTATTGATCAGGACATCCGTCAGTATCTCTATCACCGTCATAGTCCTCTAGTTCTAGAGGACACAAGTCATTGTCATCGATAATACCATCTAAATCAGCATCATGTTTGTATCTTGATTGTTCTGGAGCAATATCTGGACAGCCGTCTTTGTCGTTGTACTTGTTGTAAGTTTCTTTTTGGTTTGGACATGAATCAATAACATCACTTATGCCGTCTTCATCACTATCAATTGTATTGGGTCCAGTTGGTAAGACATCTGGACAGCCGTCATAGTCAATATATCTATTCCAAACTTCGCTTTGCTCTGGACATAAATCCATCACATCTGGAACACCGTCATCATCAGAATCAGGTTGTGTATCATCAAGATCTGGGCAACCGTCTGTATCTTTAAACCCATTATAATTTTCAGCAACCAAAGGACAATCATCATTAATATCATCAATACCATCATTATCAGAATCAACAACAAACGATTCCGTTATAGAATCCGGACAGCCATCATCGTCTTGGAATTTGTTGTAGGTTTCTTTAGCAGTTGGACATGTATCAATATCGTCAGGTATTCCGTCTAAGTCACGATCACTTGTTGGGATATAGTTATCTGGACATCCATCTAAATCAAGAATTCCATTATAGGTCTCTTGTTGAGTTGGACAATGATCTTTGTAATCATTAATTCCATCATTGTCTGAATCTGGAGCTCCTTTATTATCTGCTACAGAGTCAGGGCAACCGTCATCGTCTTGGAATTTGTTGTAGGTTTCAGGAACTAGTGGGCATTGATCTAATCCATCGATGATTCCATCAAAGTCTGAGTCCATGCTAGAAATATAATCAGGGTAATCTGGACAGCCGTCTTCATCTTGGAAACCGTTGTAACGTTCTCTGTCAAGAGGACATTCATCTATGGAATCTAAAATACCATCAAAGTCTGAATCAGTTTCTGATGGGTTGTCTGGACAGCCGTCATTATCTTGATATCTATTCCAGGTTTCTGCAGTCGTAGGACATTGATCTAATGTATCTCTAATTCCGTCACTATCAGAATCTAAAACTGTAACATCTGGACAGCCGTCTGTATCTTCATAACCATTATACACTTCTGGTTCAAGAGGACACTTGTCATTCAAGTCAAAAAATCCGTCACCATCAAAGTCTAATGCTGATAAATTAGAGACATAGTCAGGGCAACCGTCTTCGTCTTGGAATTTGTTCCAGGTTTCTTTAGCGGTTGGACATTTATCAAGATTATCTGGTAGTCCATCACTGTCACGATCACTAGTTGAGAGATAACCATCTGGACAGCCGTCTCTATCAAGTATGCCATTGAATGTCTCTGGTTGCGTTGGACACAAGTCTACATAATCATTGATTCCATCACCATCAGTATCTGATATTTCTTTATTATCTGCTACAGAGTCAGGGCAACCGTCATCGTCTTGGAATTTGTTGTAGGTTTCTTTTTCTTGTGGACACTGATCAACACTATCTAGAATTCCATCAAGGTCTGAATCAGAATCACTAGTATATGGAGGAATATCTGGACAGCCGTCTTCATCTTGGAAGCCGTTGTATCTTTCAAGATCTAAAGGACAAGCATCAATAGTATCTGGTATTCCATCACCATCTTTATCATTTAATGAACCAGTAAATGATGGGGTTGAATCTGGACAGCCGTCATAATCAGCAAACCCATTGAAAGTTTCGGGGTAATTAGGACAAACGTCAAATGGGTCTGCTATTCCATCACCATCAGTATCATCAAACGAGGGGGCTAACGAAACATCTGTATTGTCATCATCAGAATCAACTACAGATGATTCCATTATAGAATCAGGGCAGCCGTCATCGTCTTGGAATCTATTGTAATTTTCTGGACTTAGCGGACATGTGTCTACATTATCTTGGACTCCATCTCTATCTCTGTCAGCAAAACCAAATGAATCAGGGCAGCCGTCTCTATCAAGTATGCCATTGAATGTCTCTGGTTGCGTTGGACACAAGTCTCTCGTGTCAGCAAAACCATCACCATCAGAATCAGGCAATCCACCTTCTCCACTTCCAGGAGATACATCAGGACAGCCGTCATCGTCTTGGAATCTATTGTAATTTTCTTTGAAATTTGGGCAAGCATCATTATGATCTTGTATTCCGTCATAGTCTTCATCATACCATGGAACAAAGTTTGATGGGCAACCATCAGCAATATCCATATAATCTTCTTGTAAATTTGGACACGCATCTATAACATCATCCACACCGTCTTCATCCAAGTCAGTAGCAGCAAGAGTGTAGTTAACAGGCACACTAGTTAAGGTAGTTAACAGCAATACTAGGAATGGCAAAATATGTATATTTTTCAATGCTAAAATTACCTCGGGGATCCAGTTATTAAACCTCACTCTAGAATCGACTCAAAGTCATAACAGATTTAAGAAAAATTTCCACCTTGGGGAAATAACTCGATCAATTTAAGTAAACAAAACAAGATTTGAAATCATGAGTTGTTCTGGCGAAACAATCGAAGAAGATGATCGGTTACTTCAGATCAAACCTGTAATAGTTAAGCAGTTAAAAAAAGCAAAGTATGGAGTTGCTGATCATTCTACAGTAGCACTATGTCATTGGACAAAAAAATCATTCAAACATGAAGGAAATTGCTATAAACACAAGTTTTATGGAATTTCAACTCATAGATGCATGGAATTTTCCCCAGCTGGAATGCATTGTGAAAATCGTTGTGTATACTGTTGGAGACCAATGGAATTTTATAATTCATTAAAAATGGATCCAAAACAAGTTGCTGAACCTGAACAGATTTTAACAAAATTGATGGCTGAAAGAAAAGAACTGATCAATGGATATTTTGGGGATTCAAGAAACGATAAACAAAGATTAGATGAGTCGTTATTACCTAGTCATTATGCAATTTCACTTTCTGGTGAACCAACAATGTATCCAAAGTTACCAGAACTAATTAAATATCTACGCTCACTTAAGGCAACAAAATCAACTTTTCTTGTAACTAATGGGCAAGAGCCAGATATGATACAAAGACTACAGGATGAAGATGCATTACCAACACAGTTGTACTTGTCAACTAATGCCTCAGACCATGATTCATTTATGAGAATAAACAAGCCAAAATATGATGATTCGTGGGAAAGATGGAACAGAACTCTTGCCATGTTGAAACATTTGAAAACAAGAACAGTTCTTAGAATTACTCTGATTAGAGACTATAATGACATAAAAGAGATGGTTCCAGCATTTGCAGAAATGATTAGAAAAGCAAGTCCGCACTTTATTGAAATAAAATCATACATGCATATTGGTCGTTCAACTAACAGATTAGAATATTCTAACATGTTAGAAATGGAAGAGATAAAAAATTTTAGTGAACAGATAGTTAAACAAAGTAAGATATTTTCAATAATGGATGAAAGTTTTGTTTCAAGAATTGTAGTTTTACAGAATAATGAAAGATTTATTGATCGTTTGATTCCTGCATATGTAAATACCAATTAGAAAATTTTTTTAGCGCTTTGTATCTATGTGACAATTCATTTTTGTTGTACATTTCAGCAAACGTTTTCCTAGTATTTTTGGGTATAAAGATTGGGTCATATCCCCAACCTTTTCCTTTTTGTGAGTGTGATATAGTACCATCAAGTTTTGAATCAAAGGACTGAAGAATTTTTTTATCGCAATAACTAATAACAGAAACAAACTTTGCCTTTCTATTATTTTTCAAGAGATTAAGAATTCCTGTGTTTCCAATTGTTTTGAAAACATATGATGAGTAAGGGCCTGGAAATCCACCAAGTGAGTTAATGAATAGACCATCATCTTCAATTATTACAGGTTTTTTACATTTGGAAAACGCATCTTTTGCTTTTTTTGATGCAATGTCTTTAAGTGAATTTGATTGAATCTCTTCTAAATCAAATTTGAAAAAACCAAGTTTTATTCCATAGGAATCCAGAATCTTTTTTGCCTCTTGGTATTTGTGCCTATTTGAGGATACAAAAAAAAGATCAAACGACTGCAGCATACCTACCACGACTTTCTATGTCCAAAACTAGTTTTGTAATTTTGATGTAATTTGCATTTCCAGCAACAGATCTATAACCAATTAGGAAGTTTTTCCAAGCAGGCTCCATGATTTTTGTATGAGCACTGTTAAGAATTTCTTTGATTAATCTCAAATCAACTGCATGATCTTCAGGTTTTATTGTATTTTGAGACAGCCCAAAATCAATGACAAAAACAGTATTTTGAAATAAGATGAAGTTTGATGTTGTCAAATCTCCGTGCATTACTCCATTTTTATGCATCGTTCCAACCAATTTTCCGATTTCTTTTGATAAATCAATAATTTTTAATTCAGGTAAATCATGAACTGGTTTTCCGGGAATTTCTTGCATTATAATTAAGGCCTTTTCCAAGTTTACAAAGTAAACAAGAGGTGTGGGGATTCCAAATGACTTTACCTGAGATATCATTTGAGATTCTTTTATTGTTCTATGTCTACGTATTTTTAAGTCAAGAGAAGAATTACGATAATTTTTTGTTTTTCTAATTTTGATAATTGCCTTAGAATTTTGCCATTTGGATTGATATATGTCAGCTTCTGCTCCTTTTTTTCTTAATTTCATTAACATTATATCTAAAGTAATTCAATAAAAATTATTCATGGAAGAAGGAGAAAAGAAAATAAAACAAGAAGATTGTAGTGAAGATAGTTTAGGTTCAGGAATTATGACATTAACTAACAAGAGATTAGCATTTGACAAAACTAGGGCAAGAATGATGGATTTTTCCAAACGTATGGGTGATACAGTACTAGATGTTTCATTAAATGATGTGACCAAAACATGGAAGGAGGGATTGCTAATAAAAAAAGTATGTTTTACGGCAAAGACAAATAATGATGAACAGACTTACAAGTTTGGAGTTTTCAATACAAAAAGTTGGCTTAAAAGTATTGATGAGGCAATTAATAATAACAAAAATCAATAATCTACTTTAACTGAATCTAATCTCCAAGATTGTGTAACCAAAGTATCTTTTAGTAAAGTACCCTGCTTGACTTGTGATTCTAAAAGTCCAGTCCAACATATTTGACTTCCACAATCTCCAGCATATTGTATTGGAACTACAAAGAATTTACATTCGTGTCGTTTACATACAGCTTGAAGCATTTCAGATAATCTTTTGTTAGCTGCAACACCACCTACTATCATCAATTCTTTTTTGCAGGTAAATGACAAAGCACGCTCTACAACTTCACTAATCATTGCAAAAGCGGTTTCTTGAAGTGAATAGCATGCATCAGCTTTACTTTGCTTTACAACAGATTTTGTGGCAGACAATAAACCTGAAAAAGAAACATCATTTCCTTTTACTGAATATGGTAGCATGATATAGTTTGAAGACGCAGATGCTAACTCTTCTATACTTTTTCCGCATGGAGAAGCAAATCCAATGGATCTTCCAAATTGATCAAGCAGTTGGCCTAGTGTAATATCTAAAGTCTCACCAAAAACTCTCCACTGCTTGTTAAGAAATGCCAAAAGCATAGTATGTCCTCCAGATACCAAAAGTACCAAAGGATTGGTAGCACCTGTTAGTAGTTTTCCTAATTCAATGTGACCAATTGCGTGATTGACAGGATAAATTGGAATTTTATAAAAAGAAGCCAAAGATCTTGCAACAACTGCGCCAACGCGTAAGCATGGACCTAATCCTGGACCTGCGGCATAAGAAATAAGATCTAGATCTTTGATTGCAGTATTTGCCTCTATAAGACATTCAGACAATACTGAAGAACTATTTTCAATATGATGACGTGATGCTTCTCTTGGATGAATTCCTTCTCCCTCTGCAGGACGATAAATTTTTCGGATATCAGAAAGAATCCTTCCTTTCTTTCCTTTTTTTTCAATTATGGCACAAGAAAATGTATGAGCTGTGCTTTCAATTCCCAAACCTAGCATGCTATCCTCTACTTAATGTGGATATAATTTTGATTACATCGCCGCTTTTTAGTCTCTGTTCACCACTGATTCTTTGTTTGGTTTTGCAATCAATTGCATGTAAAAATCCCTTGGCAATATCTGCATGGATTAAACCCGCTAAATCTTTTGCAGTAGAATCTTGTGGAAGTAATTTTGTGTCAGGTAAAATAACGCCATCTTTGTTGGTTAGTTTTGTTTCATCTTCCACAGGATATACAACAATAAATTTTAGAGAATCAAAAACAGCGGTGTTTAGGATTTTCTGAATGCCAGTAGATGGAATTTTAGAAAACACTGACTTTACCAAATCTAATGCTTTTTGTTGAGGAGGTAGAATTTCTTTGCCTTCAATAATTTTAAAATCTTTATCTCCAGAAGAATAATTCACGATTCCTGCTTTTGATGCTTTTCGTAAAAGTAATTCAGTTTCAGCACTACAAAGAATTACAGGATCTGATATTTTTTTAAGAATGTCAAGATCCTGACAAAGATCTGCTTTATTTGCTGCAATAATCATCGGTTTTGTATTTTTTCTTAATTCTTTGACAAAACTTTGGATATCAGAATCTTTCCATGTCTTTGGATTTCTAGAAATAAGATCTAGCTGTTGTAACACTTCGTGTACTTGATAGTCCTTAATGCCCAATCCGGTGAATCGTTTTGCAATACCATCAGTGAGTTTTGCCCTTTTCTGATCAATTTCACGGGTAATCTTGTCCCACTCTCTCTTAAGAATATCTGCAAACCACTGATCAAATTCATCTTGAACAAATAGAATATCTTTGAGAGGATCATGTGTCCCAGCTGGAACTGGTTGTCCTTGAATATCAGTACTTCCAGCAATGTCAACTACATGAATCAGAACTTCAGCTTGTCTTGCATCATCAAGAAATTGATTTCCTAGTCCCTTTCCTTCATGTGCACCTGGAACCAATCCTGCAGTATCAATGAGTTTGACTGGAATGAAGCGAGTACCGTTATTACATAATTCATTTTCATGTTGAATGCCAAAATGTTTGCAAGCACAATCTGCCTTAACATAAGCCATACCTACATTTGGTTCAATTGTTGTAAAAGGAAAATTACCGGATGCTACCGGGGTTTCAGTTGCAGCTGAAAAAAATGTCGATTTTCCAACATTTGCTTTACCTAATAAACCAATTTGCAATATAGTCAAAAATCCAATTCTACTTATTAGTATTACAGAAATCGTTTAATGCAGTTTATTATGATTTTATAACATGTCAATAATAATTACTGGAAATCCGGGAGTTGGAAAACATACCATTACGCAAGAAATTGCTGAAAAGCTTGAACTATCGATTCTTGATATTAACAGTATAGCAAAAGATGCAGGATTGTTTGAAAAAAATGAAGATACATGCAACATTGATACTGTAAAGCTAGAAAAAATCCTTAAACAAAAAATTTCAGAGAAAGAAGTGATTGTTGGTCATTTAGCACCTTATGTTTTAGATAAAAACAGAGTAAAGATAGTGATCGTTTTAAGAAGAAATCCCTATGATCTAATCTCAATCTACAAAGAAAGAAAGTATACTGATAAGAAAAGCAAGGAAAACTTGGGTAGTGAGGTGCTAGGCATTATTGCACATGACACAATAAGTAAATTCCAAGAAAAGACATTCCAAATTAACACTAGTGGAAAAAGCATTCAAGAAGTGGTAGAAAAAGTGATGACTCTAATTTCTAGCAATGAGGGTAATGAGGAAGTGGATTGGCTTGGTTTGGTTACGAAAAATAATGATTTGAAAAAATTTTTTACTGATTGATTAAATAACGCCCTTAAGTTTGTGAAGTTACTTGTTTGAAATTTCTAAAACTGATTTGGCGGGAAGGATAGGTACTCTTTACGCTAATCATGGAAAGATTGAGACGCCAGCATACGTTCCTGTCATTCATCCCGTAAAGCAAACAATCCCATCAAAAAAAATTCAACAGATTGGTTTTGATTTAGTAATTACAAATGCATACATTACGAAAAACAGTTACGGCGATGAGGCAGTAAAAAAAGGAATTCATAAAATTATAGATTTTGATGGTGCAATTATGACGGATTCTGGAGGTTATCAAGTTCTAGAATATGGAGATGTTAATGTTTTGCCTTCAGATATGGCAAATTTTGAAAAAAAAATACTTGCAGATTTTGCAATTCCGCTTGACAAGCCAACAGGATTTGGGCTACCATTAAAAAAAGCAGAAGCATACGTTAAACATACTCTCAAAGTTTCAAAACAGACATTAGATGACAGTGAAGATAATGGTCAGATTTGGATTGGTCCAATTCAAGGCGGGGAACATTTTGAACTTGTTGCAAAGTCAGCAAAAAGATTAGTAGATATTGGTTTTCAGATGTTGGCTTTAGGAAGTCCGGTTGAATTTATGGAGTCGTATGAATATAGGCTATTAGCACAGATGATTGTAGCTGCAAAAAAACACATTCCGCACTCTATTCCTTTACACCTCTTTGGGGCTGGACATCCTCTAACAATACCATTTGCAGTAGCTTTAGGATGTGATACATTTGATTCAGCTTCCTACATGCTTTATGCAAAACATCTTAGATACATCACAGATGACGGTACACGGTATTTGTCCGATATCACCGTATTTCCATGTAATTGCGAGGTATGTTCAAAATATACTCCCGACGAGTTACGTCAGCTTGAAGCAGCTGAAAAAATCAATCAACTAGCAATTCATAATCTCTATGCAATAAAACTTGAAGTCGACAAAGTAAAGCAGGCAATCCATGAAGGAAGATTATGGGAATATGTAATGAAAAAGGCAAGGGCCCATCCAAAATTATTTGAAATGATTGAAGTCATGACAAATAATTATGAGTATCTTGGTGTTACTACACCAAAATTCAAAGAAAAGGCTATTTTTCTATTCGATAAAGAAGACCAATTTCGTCCAGAGGTTCAAGCATATCATAATATGGTTAGAAAATTCAAATCAAAGAAAAAGAAACTAATCATTACCAAAGAATCAAGTTCAAAGCCTGGATATTTGTCTCATCAATATGTTGGATTAGAGAGAAAATTCAGGGATTTTGATTCAATACAGGTATGCCAATATAATCCACAGTTAGGATTGATTCCAATTGAGATTTCAGATATCTTTCCAGCTGCACATCATGAAACTTCTAGAATGGGTTTTGATCCAAAAGAATTCCCTACGTTTGAAAAGACATGGGGATGTTTCTTTGATAACAACAAGTTTTTGGAAATTCATTATGATAAAAATGACAAATTTTTGAAACATTTTGTAAAAACACTACCAAAAAAAATCAAGAAAAAATCTTTTGTTTAATTAAAAATAATAAAAAAGAATTTGCTAAAAGATTCAGCTTATAGTGCTGCGTCTTCTGCCCAACCGTTAATGAAGACACCGTTTTTATGAAGAGGGACTGGTTGTCCAGCAGTATAATTCATTGGTCTCATCCAAAAGATTGATTTTGTTGGACATACACCGATGCATGCACCATCTGAAATACATCTCTCTGGATAAAAGACAAATGCTTTACCTCTCTTCCAGCCTTCAACTGGTTTTACTCTAAGGACATCTGGACCAAGAGTTGTACAGATTTCTACACATAGTGCACATCCGATACATCTTTGTTCATCAATGTCTGGAAGTATTGCTATTGGCATTACAAAATTAACAGTGCTTGGTGACTATTTAAACCATGATTGAAATTCATAACCCTGTTATGGAATTGATCGCGAAGAAATACGTGCGCAGAAATCAGATTAAGAGGTAAAAAAACAAAAAGATAACGTGTGTTGCACGTTTATTTTCTCATTGCGTCTATTTGACCAGAAGTGACCCAGTCAAGTAATTCTGCAGAAGAAGGGTTAAGTTCTGGTTTCTTATCCAAGAGATTTTTAACCCAAATCCAGTTAATTTGGTTTAAGAGCGGTTTGTTTGCTTCATCACCAGCACGTGTTTTAGTAACGAGTGCTTGATCTTGCGCCTTAATCCATTCGTCATAACTTCTTCCCATGAGGATCGGATCTTAGCTTACACTAATTAAAGCTTGTGTAGATTATATAAAAAGCATAATGATCGGATCAACCTAAGAAGGTTAACGTAGTTGAGATTTTATTTTAATTCTTGGACGTTAAAGTTTTAGGAGCTGCAAAAGAGGTTTTGTCTATTTTCTCATTGCGTCTATTTGACCAGAAGTGACCCAGTCAAGTAATTCTGCAGAAGAAGGGTTAAGTTCTGGTTTCTTATTCAAAAGGTTGTTAACCCAAATCCAGTTAATTTGGTTTAAGAGCGGTTTGTTTGCTTCATCATCTTTACGTGTTTTAGCTACTACTGTTTGATCTTGCGCCTTTATCCATTCGTCATAACTTCTTCCCATGAGGATCGGATCTTAGCTTACACTAATTAAAGCTTGTGTAGATTATATAAAAAGCATAATGATCGGATCAATCTAAGAAGGTTTTAACGTAGTTGAGATTTTATTTTAATTCTTGGATGTTAAAGTTTTAGGAGCTGCAAAAGAGGTTGGTAGATCTGGCTTTTTAGTTAATTGTAATGGAACAAATTTCTTACTTGATTACGGAGTGATGTTTGGAAGAAGGGGAACACCGCCAACATATCCACTTCACGTAAAACCCAAAGATGTAGATGCAATCATAATTACTCATGCTCATTTAGATCATTCAGGAAATGTACCGTCTCTTTTTGTAAGTGGAAATACTGATGTCTATGCTACACCGCCAACCTTTGACCTATCAAGGTTATTGATTGAAGATATGCTAAAAATTGAAAAGAATTCACACCCATTTGACCTGCCTGAACTAAACAACATGATGAAAAATGCCAAGGAAATTGCGTTTAAACAAAAAGTTGCCAAGGGAAATGCATCTTTTGAGTTAAGAGAATCAGGACATGTAATTGGCGGAAGTACTGTTTTGGTAGAATCAGAGAAAAAACGACTTTTCTATACTGGGGATATCAAAACAAATGGTTCAAGAATGCTTCGAGAGGCAGACCTTGACATAGGTGAAATTGATCTTCTAATAACTGAGAGTACATATTCTCAAACAGAACAGAAACCTAGAAAAGAATCTGAACAAGAATTAATTGAGTTTGCGAATGAAGTAATGGATAGGAAAGGAACACTATTCATTCCATCATTCTCAGTTGAACGTTCTCAAGAGATTGCATGTATTTTAAGAAATGCAAACTTTAAACACAAAATTATCATGGATGGGATGGCGCTCAAAGTAAATGAAATAATGTCTAGACATCCAGAATATTTACGAGACCCAAAAGTTTTTGCTGATGCAATTAATAGTGCAACTGCAATTAGGGAACATAATAAAAGAAAACGTGCAATGGATGAACCTTGCGTAGTAATCTCACCTGCCGGGATGCTAGTTGGAGGAAACGCTGTATTTTATTTGCAACAGCTATCATTTGATGATAAAAATGGAATTGCTCTGGTATCATATCAAGGTGAAGGAACGCCAGGAAGAAAATTGCTTGAAACGGGAAAGGTATCAACAAGAGGCAAAGATGTCAATGTAACGGCAGAAGTAAAACAGTTTGAGTTTTCGGGACACGCAGATAGAAACGGATTGTTTGATATGATGAAAAAAATTAAAGGAAATCCAAAAGTGCTTACAGTTCATGGAGATTCAGAGTCATGTGACTTGTTTGCCCAAGAAATTCATGAGAAGTTTGGATTTGAAGCACATGCGCCTGCAGTTGATGAGACAATAACTGTCTGAAATGCAAGAAAATTGTACAATAAATGTTGAAAATTCAATAAATAGCGGTCAGGTATTTCTTTGGAAAAAAAATGAAGGTTATTGGGATGGCATTAATGGTCAAAATGTTCTGCGTATAGATAAAAATGGAATTATCAAGTCGTATCAAAATTTGAAGATAGATTTCTTTAGAAAAAATGATAGTTTAGATAACGTAATCAAATCAATTTCAAGAGATAACACAGTCAGGATGGCTGTGAAAAAATATCCCGGTTTAAGAATTCTCAAGCAAGATCCTTTTCAATGTTTGATTTCATTTATTATTTCTTCAAACTCCAGCATTCAAAAAATAAAAACTAGTCTTGAAAATATATCAAAAAAGTTTGGAACAAAGATCGAATTTGAAAATCAGGAGTTTTTTTTATTTCCCAAACCAGAGAAACTTGGTAAAGCATCAATTAATGAAATTGGAAGCTGTGGGGTTGGATATCGAGCTAAATTCGTCAAAAGTGCAGCAAATATGATTTTTTCAAAAGAAATAGACTTTGAGAGTTTGAAAAGATCTAAATATTTTGAGACCAAAGAGAGTATTCGTTGTATTCCTGGTGTTGGAAATAAGGTTGCAGATTGTGTAATGTTATTTTCATTAAACAAATTGGAGGCATTTCCATTAGACAGATGGATGGTTAGAATTTTAGAAAAATATTATCGTGATGAATTTTGTCTTGAAACAAAAACAATTACAGAAAAACAATATGACATTCTTCATGAAAAAATTGTAAGTCATTTTGGGCCATATGCTGGTTATGCACAACAATTCCTCTTCAAAATGGAAAGAGACAGCCACCAAAAAAAGTGGCTGTAAACCCTTAAAATGGTAATTAATCGCTAGGTTTTTGGGCCCATAGCTCAGCATGGATAGAGTGTTGGACTTCTAATCCAATGGTCAAGGGATCGAAGCCCTTTGGGCCCGTGTCGATTTGCTGATTAATTTGGACCCACGGGGATTTGAACTCGGCAATCTCAAGGGTTCATACACAAGGATGTTTTTATACCAATTATGGATCTGGTAGCATGAGCACTACGAAACCTGCAAGAAAGAAAGTATCTTTAGAAATTGCAGAAAATGAACCCATAGATAATGTAGAAAAAGACTTGGATCTCCTCACACAAAATGTTATGAATGACTAGAAAAAACAACACTATTGACAAATCAGATTAAGATTGATTCTCGGGATATAGTACTAGCTGATCCTAGTTATGGAGATCAAAAACAAAGAAAAGTCAGACCATTACCAGTAATTTCTAGAAAAGAATTTCATCGTGGTAGATTTTTTGTTTGTGTTGGCATAACAACTAATCAAAACCACGATCCTTACCCCGTTCCAATAAAACCACATTCCTTAGAAAATGTGGAACTAGGAGAACAATCTCAAGTAATGTGTAAAAGAATTGTAACTGTAAGATCAGATAAAATAATTAAAAAAATGGATAGTGTAACTATAGAATTTTATGAATTAATAACACATAAGATTAAGAAAGAAATTTTAGATATCTGATGATATAAAATCTAAAAGTATATCATACAAAAACATTGCACCCGTTAAAATATAGAAACACTCAGAGTTTTAAAGAATGCAAAAGTAACTGTCTAGAATTTTGAAGTGAAATTCCCAAGATATTCTAAAGAATAATCATGAAAATTTAATCCTCGTAATCTGCATGTCTCCTTTATACTCATCAACACCTTGTGAGCATATGCACCATTCTCTGAGCGATGTACATTTGTAATTTTTCAAATTATTACGTTTGGCCTTATTGCCCTTTCTGCTGTGTTATTGTGAGAGTCGGTTCCAGTAACCAAGAATGTGAAGAGCATTTTTCTCTCACGTCTGATTCTTTTTACAAATCTAATACAATTTTTCTCATGGTATTGTTTTGATATGATGTATGATATTCTGCGTTCAAGATTCTTTTTTGCCAAAAGTCTTTTTGATTTATCTGCAATTGATACTGCATTATGAGAATCATAAATTATCTTCTTGAACTTTTTTGCAAATGATTCAAACTCTGCTCCTGGATTCTTGCGATTAATCGTATCATCAATTTCTCTGATGTAATGGATGTGGCATTTCTGATGTGTGGCTCCAACGTGATTCCATGCACCATACGAGTCACTTGTGATGTTGCCATCATGAGTAGCAGATTCACACACACACACATCTGCATATCCGTCATTTCCCTCAGAAATAATTGAAAATACCAAAATCTGTTTACCTAATCAACAATCGGGTAACATTTCTTCTAATTTTGATAGCATACTAAATCCTATCTATGAAAAATTGGAATACAGTGCAAACCAAATTCTTTCTTTAACAAAAATTCGTGATGCTCTACTCCCAAAACTAATGTCAGGACAAATCAGAGTATGAGATTTTTCTTGTTCTATTTGTAATTATAACGATTTATTTTAAAATAAAGTTGTCATGTCGTTACAAATTATTTAAACAATACATTTGTAATTTGATATATTTCTTAGACAAATTGTTGAATATTATGAAATTACTTGAAACCTTTTTTGGTCAAATAGTTTGTAACTATTTTTTGTGCAAACTCTGCAGGTTCCATATTGTTTTCTCGGGATATTTTGGATAGCCCCTTTGCCTGGCTCTTGGGTATCTTTAATGACAAATTCCGTCTTGCCCTAAACGAATTTGCAAGTTTTTGAATTTCAGAATGTTCTACATTGTTTCCTAGCTGCTCCAGTGCATCCAAATATCTCTTTTTTTGTGCAGAGTCATACCTTTTTATTTTCTCAACTAGTTCAATTGCTTTTGATTCCACTGGAATTACTTTGCATAATCGAATTGCATCTCTTTTAGACAATACTTTGGGAACCATTTGTTTAATCCCGTCTGGAACTGCACCGAATCCAAGATATCCATGTAATGTTGAACGATTTATTCCCAAGGCCTTGGCAGCATCTGTTTTACCCATTTTTTCTGCTAAAAATTGGCATGATGCCACCATCTCAGAGATGCTCATGTCTTTTCTGTGTAAATTTTCAATTATTGAGACTGCTTTTGCATCATGTATGTCACAAGAACTGTTCTTTGATAATACAAGTACTGGAATTGTCTTGGAACCCAATTTCTTGAGAGCTGCAAGTCTTCGTTGCCCTGCCATGAGCAGGTAAGAATTATTCCCATCTTTTTGTACCATTGGCGGATTCTGTAGTCCTTCTTGCGCTATTGAATTAGCAAGAGAATCAATGTCAGTATTATCTAATGTTCTTGTCTGCGCTTCTTCCCATACTGTGATGGCATCAATTGGGACCTCCTTTAATGAGTACGATATTGGATTTTCCTTTATTTTCTGCAACATTTACCTATGAATATTTTTTCATAGATATTGATAAATCTTTATTCTGTATTTTTTGTAAAATCCTCCTCTTTCCAATAAAGTATGTTCCATATGCGCAAGATTGCATGATTATGATTTTTCCTGATTCTATGTAATGTTCTTCTAACGAAACGTAACTTTTGCTAATTTATTGTAAATACTTGAAATGTCTTTACATCCTTATTTGTCCTGACATTAGTTTTGGAAGGAATATGTCACGAATTTTTGTTAAAGATTGAATAGTAGAATTATTTCTAAATAATGATTCTTGTATATCTGAAGCAATTTTATCAAACTTTTTTATTAAATCATCATTTGGTAATACAAATTGAAAGTCTAATACTGCTTCTTTAGATATGGCCAAAACTGTTGTTCCTGTTGCATAACCAACAACATGTTGATGGTAATTTTGTGTTTTAAGTAAATGATATAAGAAATATTTTCTAAAATTTGAATTATTCCTCACAGCAAAAATATGATGTGTAAAGATTATTTCTTCCGAATCTAATGGAGGGATTAATGCGGGACTGCCTAAAACCAAACGATCTTGTGTAATGTCGGTATTTGCAATTACTATATCCTTTGAAGAAATAACATGTTCTGTTTTAAATTCACCAGTATAATGTTTAATTTTATGTTCAATGTATCCTCCATTTTTTTCAATATTTCCTAAATTAATTAATGGAGTACCAAAAGTGGACAAAAATTTTCCTTTATAGGACAGACCCTTATCAGCAGAAATAAAATCACTTAATTTTTTTACACTCCACCCTTTTGGTATCTTGCCTAACTCTGAATCCTCAAATTCTGTTACTCCATCATAGTCAACAAACCATGATTTGAAGATTGCCTGTGCAATTTGTTCTAGGATTTTATTTTGGTTTTGAAGGTTTTGGATTTTAATATCTAAATCATCTAAATTCTTTGTAATTTTCTTTGGGGATGGTAAATACGGATAGCCCCACCTTTGAAAGATTCATCTTTATTTCTAAAAAATATAACATCTTCCCAACAAAAATAATTCCATGCTTCTACTCTAAAACCAGCAGAAGAAAATAAAACAACAACAACTTTATCAGTCAAATCTGTTGAACTCATCATCATAGATTGAAGTTCTTCTCTTTTGTATGATCTATCTTTACTCTTGCCTGGTTTTGGAAGTGATTTATCAATTAGATACCAAGACATATCAATATCATTTGATTTCATTAATGCCTTGATTGGTTTGAGTCGATTTTTAGCAGTTGCAGGAGAAAGTTTTTCATCTTCAATCTGTTCCTTCAAGTTTCTTGTATAGGCTTGTATGATACCTTTAACAGATTTAACATCATTTTGGGCTATTTGAATAAATGCAATAGATAGTAACTCTACATTTCTGATTTTTGGTTCATAACCCAAATATTGTCTGTATGTTTCATTTGGAATTAATTCCAAAAATAGATTTAGATAACTATTGTATTTTCTAAAAGTTTCCTTATCCCTTTATAGAATCTACAAAATTTTGATATGCATTTTCTTGAATATCAGATATCTTTAATTTCAATATTAGTATGTAATGTTGGGTCTATATTAGTGGATAAAATGTTCTGGGACCCTTTGGGCCCGCCTAACAAAATTATTTATTCTGATTTGTAGGTGATATTTTCATGAAAGATATAGAATTTAAATTAAATTCAATTGATATTCATCCAAATTCTGAAATCAGGGGAACAATTTCTGTTTCATATCCAGGAAGATATGACGGAGTTGTGATAAATACCCAGATTTTGGATTCAAATGAACACATAGTCTACAAGTCATGTAATGGAAAGAGCATATCACAACATGTTTCAAGATTATTCATCAACAAAGACGTAATGCCTGAAAACAAGGCAGAGTTTACTGCACTAATTAAATTTGAACCAAAACAAGAATATGAAATAAAATTTAGGGTATCAATTATTGAGCAGCATAAAGAAATTGAAAGTCAAATAATTTTTGCAAAATATTCTATCTAGAATCTACTCTTCTCTACAGATAGTGATCCGGTCATCCATGGATGAGGTTCACAGTGATAAAGAACCTCTTGAGGCTCTGTGAATAGAAATTCATACACGTCACCAGGTTTTATAACTCCAGAAGAACCAAAATCACCACTGTAAGAATCAGAGTGCCTATGATCAGGAGTTACAGTATGTGCCGTGTCATCATTATTTTGCCAAATCACTTTATTATCGATATTCAATAATACTGTTGGCGAATTTGGAACATAATTCTCATTTCCTTCAATTGTTGCCCCCGGAACAATTTCAATGATAAAATCTTGCTCAGGATTTAAGATATGTTCTGATACAGATGGTTTTTCTAAAGATTCAGGAAGATAAAATGAGGTGTAAAATATTATTGAGACAGACATGCCAATGATTAGTGCAATTACTCCAATGCCATACGCGTGTTGTGACGTAGATGTACTCATTTCTTCAACCCCTCAGGTCCATCAGAGCCAGTATTTGGATTGTTATCTGCATTAACACCCAAATCTGCTTGGGTCTTTGGCGCAGGAACTTCTTGAACCAATTCTTTTGGTTCTGATTTTCCTTCGGATGCAGTATCACCTTCCGGAAGTTTGCCTGGCCCAGCGGATGCATCTGGTGCAGGTAGTTTTGGCTTTTCTTCCCGTACTGGAACAGGTGGAGGTGGTGGCGGTGCATTCTTTTCCTCACTCATAGCATATCTGTAAAGATGGAAGAATGCTGCAAACACCAACAAGATTATTCCAACAAAGAATAACGACATGTTCTTCATTCCTGTCAAAGCGGCATTGTATGCTGCAATGTTTAGGAATACCTGGAATGCCAACAAGGCAACTAGCAGCCAGTTAATCCATTTTTCAGAAAGATTGATTGTGGCAACTTTTTGCGGGCCTGTACTTTTTGCAAGTTTTGATTTTCTTTCAGATTCATTTGCAAGTTTGATCATCATGTATGTAAATCCAAATCCTAGCGGTACCATCAAGATCATTGTAGAGTAGAAGAATATTGGATCAATTACTAAACGCTCTACCAACGGAATGGTGACATCAGGTGAAATATAGAATCCCCAATATGTAGTGACCATAATCTGGGCAAGGCTGGTAATGCCAAATGATGTAACTATTGGTCTTTCCCTCCATGAGAATTTCTTGTATCTGTCAAGGAACGGTATAAACAGAAGTGAGGTGATAAATATCAGGGGCCATAACAGTCCCGTTACAAACTTGTCATACTGAGTCCTCATGAATGCATAAATTCCTGTAAGATACCATTCAGGAACCGTTACTCCTGGCGGTACTGTCGGCTCAAATTTGAATCCCAGATCAATCGGGAACACCCCACCAGTAATGAGAATAGCGCCGGAAATGGCCATGACCATAGGTACGTCAAATACCAAGAATCTTGGGAAATGGACTGCCATTAATCCCAGCATTACTATCGGTAGCAAGAACACATGCTGTGCATAGAATCTTAACACAAAGTCCGAGAATCCACTGCCAAGCGCCGCATCACGAATAGTTGGTCCCACTACAGGAATTGATGTCGTCAGAGACGCCGCAATACTAATTGCAAGTTCTGCTCTTTCACTGAATATGACATCATATCCGGTGAATGCCTCAAGAATAGTAACAGTGCCAAGAATGACACCAGACATCCATAAAACTTCATTTCTAATTTTGTATCGTCCACTAAAGAACTGGTAATACATGTGAAGAACAGCTAAGAGTACCATTGCATTGGAACCATGATAGTGAATATTCCTTATGTGGAAACCAAATGGAACGTCATCATTGATGAATTGAACGCTATCCCACGCCCTATCCAGAATAGGCTGATAATAAAACATGAGTAGAGCTCCTGAAACTCCAAGAATGATAAATACAACAAAGGTAAGCATCCCTAAGAATCCAAATGGACTAACAAATCTGGCGGGGAATGAAAACTTGATTGCGGTAAATATTGTTCTATCTATGCCATCCCAAAGCCAGTAAATGAGGGCAACTATCCCAGTTCTTCTTTCAAGCGAAACGGCCATATCCAATTACTCCATTCTCATTTACATCAAACTTTGGCGGTAGGATAAATACAAATCCATCCGAGTCAATTTCAAAATCCAATTTAGCTAACGTATTTGATGGCGGAGCTTGTACTGATGCCGGACCTACAAAAGCTGTTCCGGTTGATGGATCATACATACTACCATGACAGGGACATTCACCTCTCTTCCGCCCTTCGTCTGGCCAATACTTCCACAAACACCAAAGATGAAGGCATATCATACTGAATGCCCGGATAGCGGATTGATCATTTTTTGCACCACCTAGTTCTTCAGGCAATCTAATGAACTGCCACTTGCGAAATGCTTCCGCATCAAGTGCAGGATCACCAGTGGCCGGATATGTAATCACTTCAGAGAAATTAATCGGATAGGTGTTGATATTAGCCTGGGTCCCATCAGGCAGGATTACCGGTACTTTTTCAAGGGATGCCTGGTTTGGGTTTGGCATGAAATTGCCAAATGGAATAAATGGAGCAAATGCTAATCCTGTGCCTGCGGCACCCATTAACTTTAAAAAGTCCCTTCGGGATAATCCGCCAGACTTTTTTGTCCCAAGCTCTGACATTCAATCTGATTTCTCGCCAAATTGCTAATAAACCTTGTTTAATTTTTCTTCATGTTTTAGTCTAACGATGAATATGATGACAACCCCGATTGCAGCTCCGGTAATTAATCCAAGAGTAACTCCCAGATTAAAGGACAAACCAGAATTATCTGTTTGAACAGAATCATCAGGAAGAATTTTTGTTTTGGAGATTGTGTCAGAGTCGTCTTTTAAAATAGGGTCATTTGGTTCAAACTCTGTTTCTGTCTGTTCAACTTGAGATGAAATATTTGTAAATTTTGCCGCTAATGTAATTGGTTCTGTTGTAGAATTTCCTCCAAACAATGTTGAATGTATCAAAAGAGCGTAAGTACCAGTTTGGTTAATTGGAACATAAAGAACAGTTGATGTGTCATCTTTATTTTTTACGGGAAAGAACCCGCCACCTTGACTAAAGATAGAATTGCCTAACCAATCAAGTGAAGGCCAGTCCAGAAAATGGCCAAACACCCCAGACGGAACATTTGTTTGAACAATCTGCCCGGATGGATCCATTACAAAGACAGACAGATTGGTATCATCAGCCATCCATGAAAGTTCAATCGATGCCGAACTAATCGATTCATCTTGAATGCTAAAATAATATTGTCTCCAATCTCCCGCCATATAGCGATTAGCCATATCAAATGCTCCTTTGATGTATCCATTTCCATAAAGAACATCATCACTTTGTTTGCCGTGAATAACTACAGTAGAATCATTTTGATCGACTAGTTGCTTAATTACAAAGGATACCGGAGTATTTACCGAATGTTTTTCACCCTCAAAAGTCAGGAATCCCTGATATACTCCTGTCTGCAAACCGGTTGGAACAACTAATGTCACATCAACCGTAGCAACATCTTTTGGAGGCACGGTAATTGTTTGGGATTCAGGCCAGAGCACAGACCATTTTTCCTTCTGATAATAGCTTGCAGATAATGTATAATCCATAGAGGTGGAATTCATTTTTGTATCACCCAGCCAGTATGAATATCTTGTCGGGACCGGATATACTCCAACCAAAGGAGTTCCTTCAAATTTTTCATTTGGATCGGCGACCCTAAGTTCTTGAACAGTTCCCCAGGAACCAGCTCTATTTACCAAGGATAGTTCATTGCTTGTAATTTTTGTGTCGTTATTGTTATCTAGCCAATCGTAAATATACAAGGAAGAAATTTTGAAATCATCGGCATAGACATCCGAAGTTCCATTCATAAACGTATCAAATGGAAAATTTACATTCAGTATCATCAATGACGAATCATCAGGAATAGGATCGGTCTCATCAAAAAATTCATTTAAGGTAGAATGATGTTTCACATCTGAAAGCTTGATATAATTAGGAGCATATGTTCCGGACTTGTTAAGTATTGAATCCTGTTGTTGTACAGTTGTTGTTCCGCCAAATTCATTTTTTGCAATTAAAGATAATTTTTTTGGCGTTATGGAAATCGTGATCTCACTTTCAGAGGGATTAGCAATAGTAAAAGTAGCGGAGCTTCTTTCTTCAGGGAATAGTTGTCCCGCAAACCAACTGGCCATGGGAATGGAACTGGACGGCAGTTGAAATCTTTCAAGCCCAATTGCAGTTGAGTTTACTTTATCCATTACGGGATCTAAAATTTTCTTGATGTTACCATGTGATGCATCGGTGTATACTATGAACAGTCCATCTTTTCCATTAACATAATCCAAAGCTGAAGAGACGTCAACCAATCCGGAACCCTGAGTAAATGGATCATTTTTAAGATCAGTTGCGGTAGACATTAAAATATTTTTGATCATAAACGGATCAACGTCCTGGGACTGTTTTTTCATACCTTCAATCAAAATTGCTGCGCTACCAGATACGATAGGTGCCGCCATACTGGTTCCTCCAAACAGAGAAAATGATTCATCGCGAGAATCTTTTTCAGGCTTTAAAACATTTGATGGGGTAAATCCATGCGCTCCCATACTCATCAAGTCTGGCTTTGGATCACCAATAATACCAGGGCCTTTACTGGAGAAATCAACTACGTCATTGTAATTTGATGTTGTGTTTCCAAATCTTGGTTCATCCTTGAATGGACCATAACCTACAAAGACATTGTTGGTGGTTGCACCTACTGAAATTCCATAGGGAGATGCGGTTGGCAGTCCTATTGTTCCATACCCAGGTCCGGAATTTCCAGCACTGGAAACTATTGTAACTCCCGGATAATCATCATCCAACGAATGAGGCGTTACAAGTACGCCAAGTATCAAAGAAAGAATATCCATGCCCGGGGGTGTCTTTAAGGAAGGGAAGTTGGATACGCCCCAACTGTTTGAAATGATGTCAACTCTAGGCTTTCCTGTAAATTTCCAATCATGTTCTGTATTGTCGAATCCGGCTGCCCATAGCCATCCATAAACAGTATCACCAAACCACAATGCCTTTACAGGAATAATCTTTGCATCAGGAGCTACGCCAGTGATGGAATATTTCTTGGTATTGTTATAGATATCATAAGTTTCAATTCCTCTTGAGGTAATGGATGCCGCACTGGATGTACCATGTCCCATAAAATCAGTCATCAGGCCAAAAAATTCACCGTCAGGATCTAATGCGGGAAGCAATGTTCCGTTGATTGCTCTTAGAGTATCATCAATATCTGCAGTTTTGTTTTGTATAACTCCATAAACATCCAAGACTTGTGCACCAACTGTTCCCGCGCTAAAATCATTTTTGCCATCACTGTTTGAGTCATATACAAGAAACTCTTTTCCACTTCCCAGTACAATTGGTTTTTCATCAGTAAAATCAAAATCATATTTTGGTTCTTGGCCTTTTTCTAGATCAAACTTTGTATAATCTTCCCACGAGGTACTCAGATCAGGTATTATTGTATCATAAACTCCTGGAATGAAAGAGTCAACTACAAGCACGGGTACTACTTGTATTCGCGCTAGAGGCCCCTGTAGGGCACCTTGATAAATTACACCAAGGTGGTATACTCCACTTTTTGATTTGATGTAGTTTCCGCTGTCTTGTCCAATTTTCATGTCCTCAGATAAAGTTCCGTTAAAGATAATTGAGGAGCCTAGTTGTGGAAAAAATGAGTTATAGATGGAAATTTCAGTACCAATACCTCCTTGCGACACATCCAGAAAAACTCCTTGCTTTGTCACATATGTTGAAGATGTCATGCCAGGAGGAAGGGGTTTGTCGTAATTTCTGATAAGTTGATCTTTGTCAATAAATGCAAAGAAGGTTGCATTTGTTAGAATAATTCCCTGGCCATCCGGATCAAGCATTATGGGGTGATTCTTGTCGTCTCGGGCAAGAGAATGTTGAATGTCTGGATTGGAAAAATCAACTCCCGTATCTATAATTGCAATTGTTGTCCCATTTCCGGTAACATTATAATTTTTTTGTGCGGCATCGGAACGAGATATTTGCGCAATTCGTGATGCATCAATTGGATCCTCATCGGTAGAATGAAAATCTAATTTAAAATCTTCAGTCACACCATACCCTTTGGAGATTAAACTTGATGCGCTGTCTTCTGAAAGTACTGTCACATAGAAAAATCCACTGTTAGAGTGAATTCCGTACGAGGAATGGTTTTTTAAGAAATCAGAGTTTTGTGGGTTTGTTCCAAAAACCAGATATCGCTTGAGATTATTTTCTGTAAAAAAGTTAGAATCAATTTTAATTATGTCTGAATTAAATTCGATTTGTTTTGGTATGCTTTCCTCAAGGATCATATCTCCAGAAGCAAACGCGTAAGAACCTGTCAATATGGTTGAAAAAAGTACGATAGAAAAGAAAATCGCCACCTTGGGCATTATTTAATTTTCTTTTCCAGCATTATTATAACTATCTTCTTCGTGCAAGAATTGTAATTTGTAGGGCTACAATAAGTCCAATGGACGCAATAATTGGCAACATCAATGCGTTAAGTTGGGAGGAAGCTTCACTAATGAATTTTACAGAAGTGGAGATGGTTCCAATGTTTTCGTCTATTTGTCGGCTTGAGCGTTCTATAGTAGCGTCAAATCCTGCAATTTCAGATTTCAGGGTATCAAGCTCTCCCGAGGTCTCATCTAAAACCGTGTTAAGTTTGATTATTTGATCAGAAATTCCGCCAAGATCTTGGGTTAGAACGTTGGTTGCAGCGGAGCTATGAGATGTTGTTCCTTGGCTAAAAGCAACAACATGAAAGACATGTGTTCCCTCTTCCTTTGGAGTAAAATCGGCAAAATACAATCCTTGGTGTAAGGCATCAAATGAGTTAATCAGAGAAATAGAAAGGCCGGATGGCAGATGGACATGGGTGGTTCCAAGCAGTTCAGCAGGTTCATTTCCAATTAAAAGACCATCACTGGTTGTTTGCACAAAAACTCGAAATGGTTGATTTATTGCAGCAGTTTCAGGAGCAAACACCAAGGTGCTAACATGTCTTTCAACAGGTACGTCAATCAAGTCTGTTGTTGATGTAAACTTTACATCAATTATTTTAGAGATTCCATCTTGTTCAGTACTGATTACCTCAACCGAGTATGTTCCGTATGGAAAATTTGTGGAAGGTTCTGGCCAACTTAATAAATTATAATTAAAAGACCCATCGGAGTCTGTAATAATTTGATCAAACTTTGTGATTGTTGCGTCAGGGGCAAAGAGTCGCAGAATCAGGTTTTCTTCAGGCAATCCTTTACCGTAAATTTGTAAATTATGTTCGGTGGAATAGACCTTGCTGTTTGTGAACAGCTCTAATTCTGAAAACGAACTTGGGATATTTACAAGCAAAAAAATAATCAATATGGAAAATAAAATTTGAGATTTCATTTTAATTGATTATTAGTGTTCTACTAGATATTACTTCTGGAAAAATCGTTCATAACTATCGTTAAGTTGGATTCAAAAAAAAGGAAAAGGGATAATTAGAACTAGTTGTCTTAACTTACACTTATGGTTGTACTAACTGGTGGTGATAATGCCGTTGGATTATCAATTGATTCCCAGACAAATACGGTTGCTGTGTAGCTACCACCTTCGGTTGGAATCCATGATAAAGCCGGGCTGAATGATTGACCACTTGAAAGTTGACCTGTAATCCATGCGAGTGAGACCGTAACACCGTTACCATCCTGAATCTGTACCAAGTATGCAAATACTTGCTCTCTATCCTGACCATTAGCTAAGTCAACACTGATTTGTACCTGTTGATCAACGGATACAGCATCCAAGCTGTTACCGAATGCGTCAACTGTTCTCAAGTTAGCAGCTGATACTCTCTCGAGAGGTGGCACAATAGTACCGATTAACGTAGTGGCAGTGATATCAAGTTCGTCTGCACTTGTGTATGGATCAGGTAATGTAAAGTCCTCATATTCTGAGGTGACAGTGTCACCTTCTGCAACTCTAAGTCTGTGACCAGACGATTCGTTGGAAGTTGTGAAGAACACAGTTCCTTCGAATATTCCGGTTGCTTCGTTAGTTTCAGTTACAGTTAAGGAAATACCTCCTGCATCGGAGTCAGACCATGTAGCGACATCAAAGTTGTCGACTGCTTCTGGATTCAAGTTCAGATCTGGATCAATTATTCTTACAACACCTGTTCCGCTAGCTGGATAACTTGCTTCGAGCCATTGGACTTCACCAATATTCCATCTAATCAATGCTGAGCCGACTACAGTCGAATCCTCCGAGTATTCAAAGGATACAGTGAGTCCGTCATCATGACGAGTTTCTAGGAAACCATCGGTTGGGCCTGCACCATCGTCACTTGTAGGTGCGGTTGGTCCAGTTGCTTCGCCATCACCATTGGAATCATGGGAGAATCCTGTAAGGATTACCTCACCCGTGAATATACCCGTATCAGTTCCTGTTTCAACGAGACTATATCGATCTAGGTCGAAATGACGAGTTGAGACCTTTATTGGGTCAACATCTGTATCTCCGATTGTATCGATAAGTTGTCCGTCAAAGTTGTGATCAGGGGCTACAATAGTAATGTAGACTTTGTCAGTCCATGTGTAGACTTTTTGGTCAAGTTCAATAGTTGCTCCAAAGTTTGATGTGTAAACAGTTACTTGCATGTCTTCGTTCTCTTGTCCAACGTATCTGGCACCAGATGGTCCCCAATCAGTATATTCGAGAGTAATTTCCTCACCTCTCTCTAGATTATCTCCAGCGATTTCGTTTGGAATTTCGATAACAATCTGGAAGATTCCAGTAGAGTCACCTGTTTCTCTCAAGTCTGAGGGTTCTGGGTCAAATGATGCTGAGTTACGTCCTCGGTCACCCATAGATAAGACTGCTGCATCAGAGTCCCACTCGATTGCATCGAGATCATAGGTCTCTGCGCCATCATTATCACGATCCCAATCGGGTTCGATGACAGTGAGGATCATATCACTACCGATAATGTATACTGATTTGTCTGATTGTAGCACACCATTTCGAAGATCGAAGGTTGCTGAATCAGTTACAGTATTTTCATTACCAGATGCATCAACCTCATCAGTATACTCTACAGTGAGAATATCACCTTGAAGTATACAGAATTCTTCACCACTAGGTGGCTCTTCGCCAAATCTAGCAGCTGCAGAACCATCGTCGAGTGATAGATTAAGGGCAGTGTAGGTACTTGTTGCTGGACAAAGTGTTGAAGCTGGGCCATCAGTATATCGGATTCCGAAATCAAGTTCGAAGACACCAGTATCACCTGCTACTTCTACTATTGGTCCCATTGTTCTTGCCTCAGTGTCGGTATCTGGACCTACGACGATTGTTTTATCATCAGATGTATCAGTACCACCTGCATATGCAAGAGTAAGTTCGTCAGCACCTCTAGATACTGTGATCTTTACTGGGCCAACTGGGTCATTGTCGTCAGAAATTGGTGCTCTATTAGCTTCTATAGTATCTTGACCTGCTGCGGATATATCGAGATCTGGGTCTGCGACTCTGATATGTATAGTCACATCACCGCCATCTGGGCTGATCTCTTCTTCACCGGCGCCTTGACGGTTATCTATAGAGTCCTCAATTCCGGATGCGTGGACTGGGAATATAGAGTATCCGTTTGTTGTTTTGCCGCGTATATCAGCAAAGTCATCTACGAGGCCCCATGGAACTGGATAGACGGTTCTGTCAAGTGAGATAGAACCAGTATTGGCTCTAACACCTGCACCATCGCCTACCTCAATAGTTTCACCAGAGGCATCTCTATGGTCTTGATAGTTTACTTCGATATCTGTACCTGTAGTTGTTACGCGATCACTGTTTACGTCTTCGTCATGATCAAAGTTAGGTGGAATCTGGAAGCTACCGGTAAATGTACCAGTTGCTGGGCCAGTTTCTACAAGAACAAATCCATCAGTTTTACCAAGTTCGGTATATGCAATATCGTCAAAGGTGACATCCAAGAGATGGTTGATTGGTGAAGGAATAGGATTATCTACTAAACCAGTATTTTGTGCTACAAAGATATCAATTAGATCAGAATTTGTATTAAGATCCATATCAGTCAATGTAATCACTACAGTGTCTGCAATTTTGTATGTATCCAGATCCAAGTCAACGACACCACTATGTGTTGGTGCGTCTTCTTGATCTGCAATCTGAGTTGAGACTCCGTCAGCACCTAAATCAAGGTAATTGATTCGTGGTCCATCTTCGTCAGTCAAATCTTCAGTTACAATAATACTGATAGTATCCAAAATTGTAGATAATCCATCATATGTTGCGGCCACTTGATTAAGTTGGTTGGTCATGACATATTCAACGCTTCCGATAAATTCACCGGTGTTGTCGCCAGTTTCTTCCAACTCTAATCTATAGATTGCATTGTTTACTCTATCTCCAAAGGAGAAAAAGTCTACAACAAATGGATCACCTTTTTGTACGTCTGTCAAGCTGCCACGAGTAGTAAAGGCTAGAATGATAGTCTCATCTTCAACAAGATTATCATCTGTTCCGGTAATATGGAATCTTTGCAAAGCTTGTGCGCTATTCAAAGCGTTCAAAGCGTCCTCAGTTTCTTGTGTACCAACATTAGTACCGCCGCTATTATTACCTATTACTTTCATAGCAGTAACAGGAGCTTTTACGAGTGATCTGATATCATAGTTAAGATATACAAATCCAGTGCCATCGGCATCACTTAGTGATCTAAGTTCAGATACAAGGATACCAGTATCTATTTTTAGATTTTGATCATCATTGTTTACAGTAGCATTTACTCTTCCAATAAAACTGAAAGAATCAACCTCTACAACCATACCTTCAACCGTTGCACCATCTGTCAGTGACAAAGGACTACCAATTTGTAGTGAAGGAATGATTGTTACATCTGGATTGTTAAGATCTAAATCTTCATCAGCTAAGCTGTTTAGATTTTGATCCGCATCAACCAAAAGAACTGTCATTTCTTCACCAGAGTTCCATTCATCACCGACGCTTGATGCGTCCATGTCGATAATTCCAAATTCATGGGTTACGACATATGATGTTGGGGTATCATTATAATCAACAATACCTGATAGGCCTCTTGTTGCGTTAGAAAGTACGTAAACTGTGGAGATGTCTGAATCGTCAGTAGTTGAAAAGATTGCAGTATTTGCACCTGTTTCAAATATACCAACATCAGTAGATGTTCCACCGTCAGCGTTAGGTTGTATGTCTAGTATTCTAATATCACCGTCTGTGAAGTTTTCAGTTACGATAAATGCACCATTTAGTCCAAAGCCTAATTCTGCGATATCTAAAGCATCAAAATTGTTTTTACCATCACCAACAGTTATTGCACCATCGGTGTCAAAGGTAAATCCATCTGAAGATGTTGGATCAAAGTTTAACATTGGATCACCAATCTCAATATGGACTTGTGCACCGAGCGGTACATTAGTTCTGTCTTGTGTATATGTTGCAATACCATCCGTTAGATCGAAAGTTAGAGTAACACGTTCGTTGGCTCCTGCCTTGTTATATTCAACTACAGCTGAACCGGTTGGGTTAAAGTCGTATGTTTGAATAAATGGCCATAAGTGTGCATCAATTAAGGATATTTGACCAAGATTACCTAGTACGGTGTTAACACCCTTTGCACTTCCTACTATGTTTGCAGCTGAATCAACACCTGCATCTATAGAAGTACAAATTCCAACTGTATCGCCATCGCCATCGCCATCGCCATCGCGAGCGTTACTGGCTAAAATATTACCAGAGAACCAAACATCAACTACTTGTGTAAATGTTGTTGCTTCGTCAATGAATGCTTTTGATGCCGAACCATTAGAACAGGCTAAACCAAAGTTTAGACCGGTACGGTTCTCTGCGGTGTCAGCCTCATCAGCTATAATTGCAAAGTCCGAGTCTGCAATGTATGCATACCAAGAACCATCAGATGCTTGTAACATGACTACATCATCGCCGTTGACTTCAACGTCGGGAGAGCCATGAGCATCATCTAATGATGCAATTAGTGGATCAGATATTACGATCTCAATTACTTGAGCGCCGAAGAACATGTTTTCAAACATTGAGCTTTCTGCGGAGACAAATAATGTAGCGTTGGCTGCATGAGCTGCAGGCACCATTCCTGGTGCTGCAAATGTCATACCACCAGCGACCATTATTGTCATTAGTGTAAGACTAGTTATTTTGCGTCCTAATTCATTATTCATGTTATTGGTTTTTTTCTTCAGAGTTAGTATATAACGCTAATGGACGATTCGTCCATAAATTAGTGAAATATTGTATTTTTTCATGCCTACGTAATATTTTGTGTAATTTTTAGATATTTTGTTGTAAATATTACAAAAAACCAATTAATTTCCAGAGATGATCCCAATATTATTAACACTTTTTTGGATTATTATGTGATTTTTTCAATGGTTTGTGTGTATTTTTGCATATTTTCTGCCATAATATCATAATCATTTTTTCTCCGTAATCTTTATTCTACACTGTAACATCTTCGGGGGTTTTTATCGATTTCAGATTACTGTTACATTCGAGGGCTAAACTGTTACGTGGGGGCCAGAAAACTCGGGATAAAACAAGAGGCCTCCAGTCTGAAAAATCCTTGTCATCAAATACATGTTTCCTCATTGCCATTGTACAGCCATTCGCCATTTTCAAATACTGCAATACCGCCAAAAACCTTCTTTGATTTATTGTCTCTGAGATATCCTGACAATGCTTCAGCTTTTGGCTTGGTAATTTTAGCTGTAAATCCTGCTTTTGTGTCAAACAATCCGATTCTTCTATCCGTCATACAAATAACAAAGTCAACGTAAAATGCATGAGGTTCCCCAGTTTCAGGATCATCATATTTTATGGCAAAGTATTTCTTGTCATTTACCTCGTTTTTAAACCACCGCCTTACTTTATTTTCTTCTTCAAGGAAATCCATAAATCGGATTTCGTTTTGTATTATCTGTTTTGATATAAGCTGGTGATACTATGCATTTTTTTGTAGTCTTTTTTGTCATAGACTTGGCGTACTCTGTACTTTGGAACATTCCATTTTAGAATATCTTCTGTTTCACGGTTGATTTTTTCAGCAACATCTCGGGCAAATTGAGATTTTGATTCAGATATTGTCCTGATAAAATGATCTTTGTTTTTTGGAGACAGTGTTATGTTTGCCGTGTCCATAAGATCGGTTACTTTGGTGTTTTTCTCAAAGAGCTGATGAATGCATCGTCTGATAATTCCGCGGGAATATTCTTTTGCAAAAGGTTCTGTCATTTCTCTTGCAAACGAATCAAACCTGTTTTGTAGATTCATAGCATCTGATTGTCCGATGAGTAAAGTTCCCTGAAGGCTTTGGTTCTTGTCCAATTCTACAATCTCTGCATCAGGTATTAATTTCCGTTCTAACTGTGGAACGTTCAATGAAATTTTATCTATGATATGTTGCCTGTTTGCAACATTAGAGAAAATCTTGCGAAACTCTGCACTAAGATGGGTCTTTTCATGTTTTCGTTTTATGTGATTATCTTTGCCTGAAGGATGGGTTGCAAGCTTGCCATTGTTTGTATTTGTTCCGAATCTTGAATCCAAAAGTCTGATTACTTGATCTTTTCTATCTGATATTCCCTTACGTGAATCAGGCAATTATATCAATACAAGTGGATTTACATCAGACTTTTCATTCTCATAACTCTTCTTTAACTCCTGTCTTTTTTCATGTGCTGTCTTTATGATTAATTCATCTGTGGTGATGGTCAAAACTGGCTTGCTGACTATTCCATGTTATGATCAGATACAACATGATCGATTAACGCGCTGATGTATGATGAATTATGAGATGAAGAATATCGCCTATTGGTATTGACGTATCTCTCACTCCTGATGTGATTTTTCATGATCTCCCACATTTTTTGGAATTCTTTGATCGGGACTGGTCTTGGTTTGTTTGAGTTGGGTATAACAGTTATGGTATTAATGTCTGCATAGGCTTCAAAAGGTTTTGAACGTTTCAAAGTCTTGAATTTTTTATTGGTCTTTAACTCTACAGATAATCTTCTCCAAAATTCTTGAAAATTCATAAATTTATCACAAATCTATCCCATACAAACTTAGTGCCCTAACGTAACACCCCGGCCCTCGAACGTAACAGTAATTTGAAATCGATGAAAACCCTCGAAGATGTTACAGTGAACTCATTCCAATACCACCCTCCAATACATTACAGTTGATGCCGGATAAACAAATCCAAGATAGTTGTCACAATTCTTTTCATATCTGGTTCTGATCTGGTTCTGATCTGATTCTGAACTGATCTGAACTGAACTGATTCTGGTCCTGCAAAATCCGTTCTTCAACCATGCAAAGAATCCCTCCGCAGCATAACGAACCGAATTGTATTTCTTGCATGGTTTGATTCCTGGTGATTCACCATTCTTTCGAAATGGAATACGTGCGCTGACGTTTTTATTTTTTAGGCGTTCACGAATTGGTATGCTGTCGTATCCTTTGCCCGCATAAACTGCCACAATTTCATTTACCGTGGGTTTGTCCAGGTATTCCGAAGTATCCTTCATTACATCCGCAAGTTTTGTACTGTCATGCTCTAATCTTACTCACATAAAAAGCAACCATTTTATCTGTTGCAGACTCTGGTAGAATTTTTGATATTATCTTTAAACCTGTTTTTTCAAAATCTATTTTATGAATTATTTTCCAGCTAACTCTGTATTTTTTCAGATCATGAATTAGATTCAAGATGGATGTTCTGTTTTTTTCATCATTATCTACAGAATCCGAACATAGTTGTAAGAATTCTATCAATAAAAGTCTGAGAGGACGTGACAGATTTGGAAATGCATTTTTTAAATCATGAATAGTTTTTTCTGTAATCCCAGTGTTATTTTGATTTTTGCTAAAAAGCTTTGGGGATGAATAGTCTATTCCATAATTTTTTCTTAGCCAGTCAACATCATGACGACTGTTTTCAATTATTGTCGTCTTATCAGTATAAGAAATGTCATATTTAGGACACACACGCGTCTCTTCTCTTCCCCCCCCCCCACATACGTTAAAAAGTGCTTCAGTATCACCCAAAGATCTATTTTTCTGTGGCTTTCCATCTATTATTAGAGGCATTTTCATATTTACGTATGACAGAAATTTTACTGAAAACATTGATAATCCTACATTAGATACTTTATAGTAAAGTCTACTAATTTCATTATTATTATTATTATTTACATTTAGTGTAAAAGCTAAGAAATAACCAACAGGGCCAAATTCATGTTTAACTGCTTCTTCAAAACTGTAGACCTTTACTGATTCACTTCCAAATACTTTTGTAAACTTTTCGATTCTTTCCTGAAACAGACTGTGACTTTTTTTCATCATAATTTTTAATGCTACTTGTTCAGTGCTGCTGCCATCTTTGACCTTTTGCTGGATCTCACTCGTTAATAGTGAAATTGGATTTCTAACAGATATTATAATGTTAAATTTAACTTGTTTGCCACATGTTGATAAAAGATAATCTCGTAAATTTAATAAATTATCCATTGTCAAAACTGAAATAGCTTCGTTGGAAATAATTAGCTTAGAGCATGCGGTTTTTTTAATGTCTCTTTCAAAATTGTGCAAATATTTTTCACTTTCTTTTTTAATTTTCTCGCTATCATACCCGCGTCTTATATTTATAGCCCGTTTTTCTGGATGGTTACAAAAATTGCTGTAGAGTCCGGAGTGATTTGCACGCAAATATTTTGGATAAAGGCAGTCGTTGTCTTCTAAAAACTGTGAATTTTTTCTTGAAAACAATGTAGCTTGGATGCTTGAAGTTGCAGTTTTGGGGAGCCCAACATGTAAAAAAATTTCTGAGATCACAGACTTTTGTTGTTGTAGCAGCTAAATAATATATCTTTTATTTAGTCTGTTGCACAACCTCCACACCCATGGCTTGGTGACACCTTGCAGTGCAGGTTCACGCCGTGCTACATCAGGCCCATCCTCCCCTTGACGTAATCATGTTGTACGTGGCGACCTTGAGCATGATCTTGTGGATCATATTCTCCCGCTTTGCTGCCATCACATACTCGCCAAATATCCTCTTAAAGGCAGAAAACACGATCCCCACTATCCAGCGCCTTCCGTATCTCACCCTACTCTTCCACTTTTTCTGGTTCTCCTCTTTCTGTTTGCTTGTAAGCGTTCCCACGGGGCTGACAGGCGACCCTCCAAGCTGATCCCGCACTGCCAGCCCCCACGCATCGCCGGATCCCTTGCCGCGTGCAGTGGAGTTGATCCCAAGCCGGATGAGTGGGGCGTGATGCCGCGGTTCTTGCACTCCTTGTGGATATTTCGTGATGCATATGCGCCGTCCCCCAGGATCGAGATGCCTTTGGGGACGGCGGCCGCCTCGGCATCTGCACCTTTGGCTGCATCCTGTTGTCCTGATCCTGCCGTACCAAGCTCCGCCTGGTTCAGCTTGCTGTTGTTGCTGCTGTGTCCTGATCCTGCCGTACCAAGTACCTGGTTCAGCATGGGGACAAACGTCTTGGAATCCCCCACAGAGCCGTCTGTGATCTTCAGCGAGAGGATCAGCCCCGTGTCGGTGTCTACCAGCGCGTGCATCTTAATAAACCCGCGCCTGACCTTCCACTTTTTATTTATCCACTCCCCCCTGTTGGCCACCTTGATGCCTGTTGTATCTACTGCATAGAACATGCCTGGTGCCGTCCCTTGCAGTAACGGCAACCATGCTGCCCATGGCCTGGACGCTGAGACCACGAATTCTCCTGAACATGGTGGCGTGATCCGGCATTGGAACGCCGGGCATCATCTCTGATACCATGCTCGTAGCTGCCTGTAGGGTATCTGCGCCATGGATCTTATGATGGCAATTGATACAAACAGGGACTCTGCATACAGAAACGGCGCCCCGTTCTTGCGGCAATTTGCAGATTTCAGCTCCTGCTCCCACCCCGGATCCTGGTGCATGGCAAGCATCCTGCCACGCTCCACGTACTTTGCGTTGTCTGTGGATGCCACTGTGTATGGTTGGCAGGTTCCTGATCCAAGTGTCTTTTGGCGCACCAATGTTTGTCCCAATGGTAAAAATTGTTGGCATCAGTCAGGTTTTAGGCGTGGTTGTGCAACAGACTACTGAATATGCAAAATTTAAAAGGCAGTGGTCGGTAATTTGACCAATGAATCGTGAGTCAGTGGAGCTTGGATTCATTCTCAAACAAATAAAAGACTACAATTTTTCAATGGACGAATTTGATGAACGGCTTAAGCTCCAGAAATTGGTATATCTCTTACAGTCGTGTGGTGTATATTTGGGATATGATTTTTCATGGTATTTACGTGGACCTTACTGCTCTTTACTTGCACACAACGCGTTCAGCCTAGAAAACTATGATCAGATACCCGATGACATCGAACTCAAGAAGAGTGATGATAAGAAGAATTTTGAAAAATTTCTAAAATTCATTAACAACAAGAACATAGATGATCTAGAAATTGCTGCCTCATTGCACTATCTAAAGAAAGTGCATGGGTATGGCGTTGGTGATAAAACTATCATAGGTTGGGTAGTAGCAAAACGAAAAAATTTCACTGAATCGCAGGTACAAAAGATATGGCAGGAGATGAAAAAGTACCAGTTAATACAGTAAAAGAACTCGATAAGGTTCAAATGTGGATCAAATTTGATGCAAATGCCGAACCAACAATCAACAGCATACATGACAAGGTGATGTTGCAAATACTTCAGGATTCTTATAACGAAAACGATGAACCATTAAGACTTCTTGAGAAAAGTATATGGGATCCTGCTTTGTTTCCCAACACCAACTAATCATTAACACCATCTAACCATTTGAAACAATTTTGATTTTTCTACTGTATTACAATCATCTTGTTGTACAGACAGACCTTCATTTTCAACTCATGAATCATGTTTTCTCTCCTGTGCGATGTGACATGCTCTCCAAACATTCTTTTGAATGCAGAAAACACTCCTTCTACGATCCACCTATCGCCATAGCTTACGCTGTTCTTCCACAAATCATAATTGAAAATTTGGGCCAGTACTGCCTTTCTTCTTGGATAGCAATCAGTAGTAACTGATGAGTTCTTTCTTGTCTTGATTCCTGGAATTATGTTACCATGGTACAAATATGAAAAATTATCTTTTGTGTCATATGCACCATCAGCTAGTGTCTTAGTCACATTTCCAAATTGCTTTGACTGCTCAACTAGTGATACAAAAGATTTGGAATCATGGGAATGATCATCTGTAATTTCCAAACCTGTAATCTGTTTTGATTTTACATCTGCTGCCACATGAATCTTGAGAAATCCTCTTCTTTTCTGCCATTTCTGTCTCATCCACTCACCCCTGTCTGCAACCTTGATTCCTGAACTATCTATTGCAATGACAATGTCTTTTCCCAGCTTTGGGCTCATCTTGATGTCAAGCTTGTTTACTCTTTTCCAGATGGCAGAATATGTTGGTGTTTCTGTCTTGGATTTGAGATGTGATTTTATCAGACCTTCAGTTTGTCTATATGGAAGATGCAGATATGCATGGCAGTATCCCAGTGCTTCCATGAATGATTCAGGATAAACATACTGGTGTCCTTCTTTTCCACGGTTCATTTCTTTGAGTTCTTTTGTCCATGAGTCTATTGCGTCAAAAGACAGCATGATTTCACCTCTTCTTACTAGTGTTTGGTTGTATTTTTTCCAGTTTCTACTCATGGAATGATACAAAATGTTCTGATCCAAACCTTGAGTGATGAAATTAATCAGATAAACTAGTCAGGTTAGGAAACACAGCATGGGATCCAAAAACCAAGATAGCAGAGTTTGATGTAAGAGATTCTACGGTTCTCAAACTTATGTTTGGTAAGCCAATAGCCAGATGACTCTACTCCTACCACTGGAAGAAATCGTAAATGCAATTGTAAGAGGTGTCGTCATTGTAACTGCTGGGTTTATCCTATACAAATCACAAAAACACTTTGAGAGAAAATCAAACAAGCGTGACATGGCACGCATACTTCGCATTGAAATAAACCGAGCATTGAACATTTTACCAAACAGAGAAAGAGAACGTACCATATCCGACCAAAATGACAGACTTCCCAGCAGCAATGTATACTTGGGGCTTCTACAAACTGGAAACATACGATTTTTCAGTGATACATTACAGGATAAACTTGCTGAATGGCATTCAATCATTGACAATTTTTGGAATAACAATAAGATTGTGGTGGGAATTGAAATGGTCCAAGATCTTGAGGATATGGAACGTAATAATCTGTCATTCAGCGATATGATAAGGATGAAAAACAAGAAGCTTTGAGAAACCCATCAGCCTATGTGTTCTGTTGCGTTCCGAGACCATGCCATTTCTATTGCTTTTGAATTTGGTATCTAGACTGGACCTAAAAATAGTGCATGTCTAATACTGCTGGTTAATCGAGTTCGTTATAAATTCTAGGCGGTCAATCTCTGCATAAATGGTGTAGCTAATCCAGACAACCCCATTTATCCTTGTATGCGTTTTGGTAGACAGAATCACCACAAAAACATTCTGGATTTTTTTGCATATTTGTTATGCAATCCCTGTTAGGAATGCCGAGTGCATCAAAATCTGCTGATGAATTAACTTTTACTGTGTTTGATGGAAGCTCAAGGTGTTCTAGTATTACTTGGGTTGCCAATAAAATTCCACATAAAACAGGAACATGCGGAGTGGGTGCTACAGCATCATGTCCAAGAGACCTCAATGTGAAAACGCCACAATTTCCATGCAAGAGATCTTTGAAGGGCTTGCCAACATTAGGTAGAAGTTGCTCAATCGGGATACCTGTCTTGGAAGCGACCGATTGGATGTCTTGGGGAGTGCAGATTGCGTTTTGCCGTAATTTTTGTTTAATTTCTTTCCTAGCAAATCCAGTCAACAGTTCATTTAGGTCCATTTGTGAAGGGGATGTCCCGCTTGGATAATATGAGCATCCCAGACATGCATATTTTCCTAGGATTGAATGCTTGCCAATTCCGTACCGCAAAGTCCCCGTGTCAACGTCAGTCCACCCATTCCAAAGTATCTTCGGCATTCCTGCCTGTATGTTCAGTCTGGTCCAAACATTATCTACCGCGGAAACAGCCTCTTCTGGTGCGGAGCTGCACGAAAGACCATTAGCATAATCTTCATATTTCATAGGTATGTGTGTTGTAGATAGTGCGGGATTACCTGCTTTGAGAAATCTTGCCAAGAACACTGACTTGAGATATCCTCTACTTTCCTCAAAAGCGCAAAAATATCTCTGTTCATTTGACTTTTCAAGTTTGTCGTTATCGACAAGCCCTATTCTTCCGCTTAGCTTTGATGCTGTCATGAGTGCATAACAAAATGCTTGGCCGATTGCGCCGCATCCTACCAGCAATAAATCGTCAAGGTGAATTATTTCTGGAATTTTGGGCTGGAGTAGAGGTTGCTGAGTAGTGCCATGCGTTATCAAATCATATTCTAAAGTACTGATTTTTTTGGAAGGAATTTCAGGAACCAGATCTTTGAAGATTTCCCCAACGGCAAGAGAGCCTGCAAACATTGAAGACAAACTGTTGTATTCCTTTGCCGTCCATGGACAGGGGGTTTCCCTTGAAAGATAGCAGCTCCAACCTGCTGAACTAACATATAGCGGATTTTTTACAGACATGGGTTCCCTTCCAAAAATCAATGTGGTTGATGGATCATCACCGTCTCCAATAATGATTTTTGAGACATGGGACTGTGGGAAAGACTTCATAATGTCTAAAGTGCCTGAGTAGCTCACGTTGCGTAAAAGCCTGGGCAACAAGTTGAGCGATGCAGAACATGCATTACGTAAATTTTCGTTGTTCTTTACAGAGTCTTGAAGAATAACACGTACTTTGTAGGAATCTAATCGTTTACGAAAAACCAGATCGTTATTTTGTCCAATTATTGTAGACATTGCAGAAAGATTTTTCTGAACTGACTGATCGTTGAAGTTTAAATCAGGTGACATATTTTAACTACTTCCTGGTCAGATAGTTGTTCCCAAGATTTTCCTGTGTACCGGTATACTTTCCATAATGAAAGATCATCTTGTTTTATAAAACCAAAGTTCGGTATTACAATGCTGAGCGAACCAGGAAGGACTAGTTCAGAACCTTCGTCATCAATGCTACTATGGAATGCAGAATCGGGGTGGGTATGGATCTGGGCGATTGCGATTAACTTTTGTCTGTTTAGCTCTACATTAATCTTGAATTCTTCCTCCTCTGGGACCTCATATGATGTGGCACTGTTAATCTGAGCTGGAAACCACACGTCCAATACGTCAAACACTATGCCTGTTTTCTTTCCCACCCAAATGGCGTGAGCCTCTAAATGCTCGTGTCCATATTCTTGAAGAAAATTGAAAGTATATTCCAGCACACAGATTGAAAGATTTATTTTTTTTATATTTACAAGTGACGTCATTCCAATCCCTGTATGTCAATTAAGTTACATGCTCTTTCAACGATCCAAGTTATAGTTCCTTCACCCGTCTTTTTGATCAATTCCCACCTGTCTTCTGGATAGAACTGATGATATTCAAAAAAACCTGGGCTGCAAAACCAGATTTGTCTCAAGTTCTGATTAAAAACGATATGCTTAACAGGGTGCTGAGGATTATCAAATGATTCAGGTACATGATCCGGAGTCAGATTATTTCGTAGGTCTTTATCTATTAATGTGGCACTCGGGGGAAGAAAATCCCAATTTTCAAGATTCAGAAGAAGCGTTAGTCCTGTGTTTTTATTTTCCGATAAAATGTCAATTAAGATTATAGGATATTTTATATGCCGTAGCTTCCAAACTTTTTTGTAGGTTTCCTGAACTGATTTAAGCTCATTAACTGCCTGTTCAAATTTTATTTTTGAAACTGCGGGTTCAAGGATTGGTAATTCCACCACGACCGGGGCCTTTGTTAAGAAACAATTTGGTTGTGCTCTTGATCTCTTGCTCTTCGAAACTTTTGTCTGTAAATAGCTCTTGCCCACTCTCGGTTCTTACTTTCCATTCATTTGCATCACCCGAGTTACCTGACTGTTGCAATGCCTTTACAACTCCTTCTATAACTTGTTGTTTGGGATCTATCTCTACCGAAAACCCTTGTCCCTGAATTACAAAAGTTACTGTAAAGTTTTGTGGTTTTGACGTAGCTGTATGTTTGGCGACCAATATTTAAGCATACCGTATAATGCCAGATCAGTACTATCCTTGTACATTCCATGTGATTTTCCAATAGTTTGACCGGTTTCCGTACAGCAATGCCTGGGATCAGGAATACTTATTCCCCGAAAATAAGGCTCTGTTCAAAATAAGTGATCTCCAAGGTTTGCCGTCCTAAAGTGAGTTTTAAGATCTTCTCCAAAAGAAGTGTGCGAGCCCATAGTGACGCTCCAAAGTAATTTCCGCATAAATTGATCGGACAGCAAAGCTTATTGATCATACGAATCACGAGTCCTATGGACAGACTAGAAGAGCTAGATGACGCAATAGGTGCAGAAAAGGATCTCAGGGCACGGGTCAGGATGCTTGCAGTACGCGCAGTACTCAAGCTGGGCGACCCCGTCTCCCACGTTGCGGAGGTATTTGGCGTTACGTCAAGGTGCGTCAGGCTGTGGATTGAGAGGTTCAAGAGCCGCGGACCCGGTGGCCTGCAGGACGGCCCAAGGTCAGGCAGGCCTCCCACCGTCCTGCTGAACAGCATAAGGAAGATTCGCGGCGCGCTGCGGTCAGAGAAGACTGCAGACCCGATGGGCAACATCTTCACATGCTTTGCGACGTGGAAGAACGCGGGGCTGGATCACCTCGCAGAGATGGCAAAATACGTCTAGACGGGGGGGTCAAATGACGTGAACAGTTACCTTTCTTCAAATCTCCTTTGGGTAGAGATACTTTATGTTTATCAAAGGAAAGTACTTCCACATCATTTGATGATACTAACTGTTGTAACATGTTTTACAATATGTTGGCCTTGGAAGTGCTTTTGATTTATGGATACTTTCAGCATAACTTTTAGCTTCGTCTTCTGTAACAAAATATTTCCAATCCCCTGAATTATAATTATGGATACCGCCATGAATCTCTAGTTTATGAATATTATTTTTATGGATCATGACATGTTTGTTATTTATGTTAAAATATACTGCAAACATGAATTTGGGTTCAATATTATTGAAGTTGGAATCTTTACAAATTGGACAGATTTTTGTATTGCCAACTGCTATTTTGTATAAAGATCTAGGAAGATGATAACGAATCACTAATGTCGTACTTTGACCACTAGGTGATTCATGTAAAATTTCGTCATTTGGTTTTTGAAACTTACGCATGACATTACAACAAGTTGGCATCGCATGATCTTCATTCTTTGTTGATGGATAACCACCTACCAATTGGTGGAGATTTCCAGAAGAAATATCTGTGAATCTCCGCTTTTGTAGTTCTGCATTTCTCAACAATTCAGATAATTTTAATTCAAAATCCTTGGTATTTGGAACCATGTATTGTTGATAGAAATACCCCTGCTAAAAAATCTTACACTGTTCCAAACTCTGGACATTTGCCCCTCATGTCCCGAATTGAACAGCATGCTAGTCTTCTAATAATTTCTGGATCTTGGCATTACCAATCCTTTTTTTAGCAAAATCATAGTACTCCTTAATCATTTCAAATCCCAGATAACGTCTACCCATTTCTTTACTAACTACTGCGACTTGACCTGATCCCAAAAAAGGATCTAAAACCAGATCATCGGGCTTACTTGTGTATTGAAGGACTTTTTGGATTATTTCCGAGGGTAATTTTGTAGGAGTTTTCTTTTCATTTCTCCAATACTTGCGATTGATTATCCATACATCCTCCATATCCCTATATCTAATACTACCAGATTTGAAACGGGAATTAGGATAAAATTTTCGTTTTTTATCATCCTTGGCTCTGTTGCAAGTTGGTGACCTAATTTCTCCAAAAAAATTACTCGGTAGTTGTGTTTAGTGAGGCGTTTTGAATGATGGTTTTCCACTTATTTTTTCCATCTACTTCAGTCATTGAGGCTTGGACTGCTCTTTCTAACAAATCATTATCGGTGTTTTCCATAACTTTAGTTATTGCGTTAAACTCAAACTTAAGGACTTTGTTCCTAAAATATTTCTAGGTTATTATATTATTTAGATCTCTTAAATTCTAGTGTTTCCTTATAGGAATATGAGGATTGAAGATTATCAAAATAATCTTAATTGGAAACCATCAGTAGGAGAAAAACTGGACAAAGTTCATTTCAGAAATGGTCATTTACATGCAGAATGCGATTCCAAAACTGGAAATTGTGCAACACACTATGATGAACATGATCCATACGAATCTGTCACAGAATTTGCAAAGCATGTATGGAAAAGTGATTTAGGAAAAGCTTTGATTATCGGTGGTGGAGTATTAGGAGGAATTGCATTAGGTCTTGCAGTTCTTAAAAAATAAATTAATTATTTAGAACACAGATTTTGTATAATCATTCTTACTTGCATTTTGTATCAATGTAAGCCATTTGTTAATTCCTTTAACATCAATGCCACAAACCTCGGCAGGAGTTTTACCATTTAATCCCATATGTGGGCGTACATAGTTGTGATAGATTTGATATCCATCAAACATTGCTGAATCTGTTTTCTTTATTCCACGCATTACCTTCTCACGGTCACGAAATTCACCGTTAAATCGTTCCTGTTTATTGTTATTCATATCACCTTTAAGATGAATATGTTTAATGTGTAATGTTCTGTATCTTCTTTCTTGTGTCCAAAACTCCTTACGGTATGCCTTGCATAAGAATGTAAACCGTCTGTGATTATCACTTTGGGTTTTGTTCCTGCAATTTCTTTGGTTTGTTGAAATAATCCAGAAGCATCATATTTATGCAGACAATAAAAGTTTAGGATTTATCAAACCTCAAGAATGCAGTACTAGATTTGTAAAAAGGAATGAACAAGAAGTAACAGTTCAAAAAAATCTCTTTAGTGAAGAACCTTTTCTAACTATTCATAATTATGATGTTCAACCACGTATGAAATATAGATGCTCAAGTTGTAAATCAAAAAATCCTCATGATCAACAAATTTTAGAATGGGGAATATATGAAGGTATTAGAAAATATCCTTGGAAAAAAGAAGTAATTCTTGAAGGATTACACATAAATGATTCAGGGTACGACAAGACACTCCTCGTCGGGAACATGTTCCTGCATAGGAGTAAATTCATGGTGATCAGTGTGTATAGGTTCAAACGATGATTGTAACAATGATGGTAACAATGATGGTGCTTCAATCAAATCTCTAACCATGTGTCTATGACATGGTTCCCCATCCTTTTCATAACAAAGCAGAGTTACATTTTGCATATGACTTTGTGTTTGTAGTGCATGTATAGCTTCAATACTATCAATACTATCTCGTAATTCTGACAATAAAGATATTGTAAAATCATTCCATTTAATTTCAGAATTTTTATATTTTTTTAAAAGTTCTGGACTTGGAGCTAATTCTCGTACCCAAATATCATATTTGTCTCTTTTAACACCTCTTGGATACCATCTTGTAATTAAGACTCGAAGTCCATCTTCTTCTTCAACTGGCTTGTAAATGGATTTAGTTTTAATCATGATTTGAGCCTCCTTGATTTTGATAATAAACGTACATCCGATCTTTTGCTTTAGATCGCTGATCATATGGCAATTTATCGAGAAAATTTGACATATTACCTAACCATGTGTCCCGAGTTTTGACAGGCAGAAGATTTGTGCCTGACACCCGTTAAGTTGACAGAACCTAATCAACGTAAAGCCAGTCAAAAAATAGGTGATCGCATTATGGCACAAATCACAAATACTGAATATCTGTACAACAAGCAATTGCAAAAAACAGAATGGACTTTTTTAGATAAAAGTACAAAAAATTACACACATGCTTTGTATCTTTATCCTGCAAGGATACATCCAGAGATTGCAAAACGAGTTATCGCAAAGTATGCCAAGAACAAAACAGACGTAGTCTTTGACCCCTTCATGGGTTCTGGCGGTGTGTTGCTAGAATCTATATTACACGGAAACCAAGCTGTCGAAATTGACATAAACCCGTTTGCTGTTTTACTATCAAAGGTCAAGACAACACCGATACACAAAGACCTAAACAAGGCACTAAAGAAAATATTGAGCAATTCTGCAAGAGACTATCTTGATTCTGATTATCATTCAGAGTGTTTGCCAGATAAACTAGATCTTGATAATTGGTATAAGCCAGATACGACAAAGACACTTGCCATTCTAAAACATAATATATTTCAGATCAGAGACAAAGATGTAAGAGATTTTTTCAAGATATGCCTTTCATTGACAATTAGAAAGTCAAGCTATCAGCGTAATGGTGCTTGGAAGATTCACAAAATGTCAGATTCTGATAGAGTGGCATTCAATCCAAAACCAATAGAAATTTTCAGACAAATCGCACAAGACAACATAAGCAAGATGAACGATATGATTAATGCAATGCCCAAAGGGCAGTCTCACGTATTGCTTGGAGATTCACGAGACATTACGGAAAATTTCTCAAAGATTGATGATGATATATTGCAAGACAAAAAAGATCATCTTGTTGTTACTTCTCCTCCTTATGGTGATCATGGAACTACTGTAGCTTATGGCCAGTTCTCAAAACACTCTAGTCTCTGGCTTGAACTGCCAGAAGAACAGGCTTTGGCAGTTGACAAAGTAGGTTTGGGTGGAAGATACAAAATAGGTAATGACTTGGGTTCTGAAATATTGAATAATACATTAGACAAGGTTAGAAAAAACGACATTGAGCTAACAAAGAACAAAAAACCATGCAGAGCAGAAGCAGTTTATTCGTTCTTTTATGATCTTGATAAATGTCTCGATGAAATATCACATAATCTAGTACCAAAAAATAGTCATTGTTGTTTTGTAGTTGCAAACAGAACAGTGAGACGTGTTGTAATGCCAACTGACCTGATCACTATGGAATTGGGGGGCAAGTACGGATTCAAGGTTGACAAGATAATCCAAAGAGGCATACCAAACAAGGCAATGCCATCAAAGAATGCACCAGAGAACATATCAAAAGATACAGGCGATACGATGACGCGGGAAAGTGTAATTCTTATGAGGTATTGAATTGAAATTATTGATCATTATATATTGGAAAACATCACAAACATAGAAGATGTCAGCTCAGTATCCAAATTTAGTTTCAGAGTATATTGAATACATCAACCATAAATGCAATTTTGACAAAGATGACAAATTAGATTTAAGTGCAATATATTTCATCCATCCTACTACCCTTCTTCCATTAAGTGAATTGATTATCGAAAATAGGGATAAATATATTGAACCTACGAATTATCCAGTTGCAAATTACATTAACACGATAATAAATTCATCATCATCCAATTTCAATAAGACCTACACTCCAATTGTAGAATTGCCTTCCAATTATGATGATGTAGAGTTGCATCTGAAGAAAATATTTGATATGCAAAGAAATCCTCATGATTTTGGTGGAGAATCAGCATTCAAGTATGTTGTCAGTGAATTAGTGGATAACATATACCAACATTCACAATTCACTAGAGTATTAATCATGGGACAGCGTTATGATCGCAAAGATTTCATTGATCTATCTTTTTATGATAATGGAATAACCATACCACAAACTTTCAAAGAAAAAGGTTTCAATCACGAAGCGAGTTATGCAATACGTGAAGCATTAAACGGTGTTTCAACTAAAGACGAAGATCGAGGATTTGGTTTAAGAACTTCGCTTAATTTGTTTACAAAAGGGCTTAATGCTAAATTTTTTATTGTATCTGGAAATGGAGCAGTTCACATTGATAGTGATGCAGATAATTTATACAGATTGACTGATACTGGGGGTTTAAGTGGAACATTAATCACAGTTAGAATCCCAAAAGGGACGCCTACAATCAATATTTATGATTATGTTGAATAAAGTATTTTATAATATGATTATATTCTATAGGATAGATAACAAATGATCATATTACTGTTAAAGGATAGAGTCTCTGAAGATTTATCCCTACGAAATATGGTTTCAAACATATTCAAGGCAGAGGATTTTGAAAATAAGGATCAAGTGTTATTGGATTTCACTGGCATAAGATCAATAAGTCGATCTTTTGCACATGAATACTTGAAACATAAAGAAAAACAAGACTGTAAGGTTTTAGAGGTTAATGTGCCATCCGACATAAAAAAAATGTTTGAAGTTGTTGAAAAAACAAAAATAAAATCAGAATTGGTCAAGAACATAATGCCTGTAGAGATTGGTTTACAATAGCAACACAATGATTGTTTTAATCACTAGATGACAATTGTAGAGATAAACTTCCATCTTTATAGACATTGTTAGGAAATTGTTATTATCATGCAATACAGATTCGATTTGTGAAAAAATACAGTGAACTCGTAGATGATCTAAAGAAAATAGAAAACCAAGGATTCATCAAAACCCATAGAGGCGGAAACACAGGTATCGGCAAGACATTAGAGGACTTGCTAGGAATTGAGGAAAATAACATTGCAGGGCCAAACGGACACCAAACAGAACTAAAGTCAGCAAGAAAAGGATCTTCTAATATGTTTACATTGTTTACAAAATCACCAATGCCTGAAAAAGTTAACACAAAACTATTGCAAAAAGTTTGGCCGCCCTTCAAAAAATGACAGAAAAAAGCTACACACAACACTAAACGCAGTATCAAAGAACACCCTTTATAGCAAAGACGGATTCAAGATTAGATGTTCATGATAATATAGTAGAGATTACTCATTCTGATTGTGGTACAATGCCTAGTCCATACTGGGAAAAACAAGAACTAGAAAAAGCATTTAATCGAAAGTATCCTAGAAACTTGTTGTATGTCAAGGCAGATTGTAGAGGAAGTGGCAAAGACGAAGAATTTCATTTCAATGAGGCTTGGATGATGCACGGAGTTGATTTTGATAATTTCATCAAACTACTCAAAGATGGGAAAATTCTTGTAGATATTAGAATTGGACAATATCCAGACGGAAGACCTCATGATCATGGAACAGGATTTAGGGTACTGCCAGACAAGCTTGATTCATGCTTCACAAACAGGGAGAAGGTGCTTTGAAGTTTGTAAAGAATCTGTCTGCAAGTGAGGCCAAATACAAGTATGTAGGTCCTGCCAAAATCAATCAGGGATGAGTTTCCTGCGAAAGATGAGATTTTCAAGCTGAAATTTAAGGGGAAAACCTGTGACATGAAGGTAAATAACAAGGACTGCATAATACTGACTCAGTTGTATGAAAAGCATCAATTTGTGGAAAATGACGAGATAATAATTGACGGCAAAAAAGGCACATTTGAGCTAGCTGTAGACTAGCCCTCTAACGTAACACTCTAGCCCTCGAATGTAACAGTAATCTGAAATCGATGAAAACCCTCGAAGATGTTAGTGTACTCAAATGTACAGAATTTGGAACAGCGTAAAGTATAGTTACTTTTTTTAACTTAAAACAATAGAATGTAGTCATAAATGAATAAAATATTGCTTTTGATACCTCTACTTTTTATTGTATCATCTTCTATGGCATTTTCTTCATCCATTGATAGTCCTAAACATCAATTAGAATCTGGAATTGCCCCTGAAAATGTAATCTGTAAAGAAAATCTGGTTTTAACCATTCGTACAAATGGACAACCTGCATGTGTTACTGAAAGAACCGCAGACAAATTAAATTGGAAGATAATTCCACATAATGTGTCTGAAGAAATTATAACTCCTGAAATTCATGAATCTGGTATTTCTATTGTATTATCTAATGAACGAATAATTACTCATTCATCTAGCATTGTATCTAATTCAACTTCATCATTTTCATCTAGCATGACTTATGGATGTCCAACAAATTTACCAACATATACGATTGATACTCCAAGCCAAGTGCCTGTTGGTGAAGAGTTTGATATAATCATTGATTATTCTTATGTAATGCCTGATATTGATGCTGGATATGAAGATCCAGATGAAATATTTGATCCAGCACAATACCATGAATCTTGTTTAAAAAATGAAATTCTAATTCGTTCTCCATCATTTGTAAAAATACTTGATCAGCGTTACGTCAATGAAGCACATCAAGAGCGATGGGATATTTCTCCACCTGTATTGCGTAATGAGGGTGTAATTCCTTATGAATTTGACAACACAGGTCCCCAACAAGAAATCATCACTATGAAAATAGAGCAACCTAGATTTGGTGACCAGATAGCAGAACTATACATTTCACCTGGAAATATAATTGGTGTTACTAGAACAATTGCCATACATGATGGTATGACCGATATGTATGATACAGATACTAAAACAGCTAATTGGTCTGCAGATGATTACACATACCATGAATCAATGTTAGCAAACATTCGTTCTAACTTTGCTCTTTCAGATCCAATACCAGTTTACAATCAAACATGGGTAGATCAAAACAGACCAGATCTTGGATACAATCCAACACCACCGCAAGGCAATCCGCCTGATATGGATGACTATGCTACATGGTTATTGCAATTACCATTTCCAAATGAAATGCGTTATCAGCATATTGTAAATAATGATTTTCCACAACCATATCTGGATGAACTCTTTGTGGCATATCCTGAGTTATTACCTGAATAACTTGTATTCACACAATTGACCTGATCGATTATTTTGAAAATTATGATAAACTCAATTTTTTAGCCTTAGTTTTTTGCCATAAATATTTTTTTTGATTAACTTCATTAATTATTCCGATCGTATTACCAGTACTTGGGAAAGCAACTCCAATTATCCTAAAAAACCAATTTTTGATCATTTGATAGAATAATCATGATAGAAAAAGCTTGATGGGGGTGTACTGCTCCATCAAATGTGAATTATTATGATGTTACTTTTGCACACATTAAAAATTCTACATGTTGTGGAATAGAAACGGGTTATGTATGTGTTAGAAAATTCAGACCAAGAACTTGCAGTAGGAATCATAGTATGAGATTTTTATACTTTTTTTATCCGTTGATTTTGTTTAATGCATGGATAATTGCAAATTGTATGTTAAGAAATAATTATTCCATCTCACATGCAAATCCAATCATCACAATTGAAATTCTCAAATGCATCTTTGGCATTATCGTTGTAGATTTCTTTAAGAAAAGTAAATCAGAATACCATTTGGGAGATGTTGGCTGGTTACTTTCCCAAGTACTGATTACAATGCTAATCATTATCATCACGCGTCATAAAACAATAGGTGATTGTAAACCTGTTACCGCCAACTGATTTCACACAATTATTGGGAAAAGCAATCAACTTGATTGAATTATCCAAAATAATTTACAACAAATCAACTGCATTGGAATTTCCCTGTAAGGAATTCCAAAAGAAAAATACAGTTCGTTGTACCTCATGTGGTTCCAAAAAGTATTACATCATATTAAGAGGAAAATTAAGATGCGAAGATTGTAAAATAGATTACAGGCCGTTTGGTGGAACATGGTTGGATACAGTCAATGTTGGTTTTACAAAATGGTTGATTCTAATCAGACTCTTTGATCCTGGGATTAGTGCAAGACGTGCAGCAAGAGAGGCAGATGTCAGTTATCCTACTGCACTAAATGCATCTGATTGTATACGCTTTCCATGTCATGCCATCTTGAAGTCAGACAAAAACCAAAGGGCAAAATTGGGGCTGATGAGGCGCGTATTTTGGAGGCAAAGGGAAGGGAGATCGTGGACGTGGTGCCAAAAACGAGGCAATTGTATTTGGAATTCTAGAGAGAAAGGGAAGGGTTCACGTTGAGATTGTCACAAATGTGAAAGCCAGGACACTTCTTGCTGGAACCATCAAGAAAGTAAGGAAAGGAAGCATTGCGTATACAGACAAGTGGGAAGGTTATGACTCATTGATGTTTCATGGTTATCGTCATCTGTCAGCTAATCACAGTAGGATGTTTGGAAAAGGCGATGCCTGCATCAACGGAACTGAAGGTTTTTGGAGTTTTGCAAAAGAGAGAACGGCAAGCATCACGGTGTTGGCTCTGAAAAGTTTCTGTTGTACATCAAGGAGAGGGAATGGAGATACAACAATAGAGATGAGGACACTTTCTCATTATTGCCTGATTATGTACTGGTGGTGAATGATTGATAATCACCCAAAATTATTCTCAATCCCCTTTGTAGCAATTGTGTTAGAATCGTTTTTTTCAAACTTGTATGCATGTGTTTTTTCATCGCTTTCCATTGAAGTTATATTCACCTCACAACCCATACAAAAAGAACCTTGTTGTCATGTGGGACTTTCTTGAAAAACTTAAACAATGTTTTTAGTTGATTGATTTCCGTGCTACCCTCAGCACCATCAATCACATCTACCCGATCGGTGCATTCTCCGGCGAGTAGTTCTATGGCCTTTTTGATGTATTCGGTGTTGTTTCCCTCCGTGATGACTGACAGTTTCTTTTTACTAATCTGATCAAACAGCTTTATCCCTCTCTCCATTACCATATAACCCTCAGTCAAAATACTCAATGCATCCTCTTTACTTCTTTTCTCAATTCGTTTTTTGCCGTGCATTGAAAGGCAAGACTCCAGCTCAAGCTTCAATGGTTGATGTTGATGGTAAGAACAAGTGGAAGACCATTATTCAGAATGCCTCACTGAGCAAACATTGACATTAAAATTTTTATAGGATTTTTTTCAATTAACAATGAAGTCTATTCTTCCTTGTCGATCCTCGGTTAGGATAAACAAGCCCCCATTGGACAATGTAATGCATCATTGTCTGTTTACGAAAATGGGGGGTTTTTTTCAATTTTGGGGGCACAGTCTAGCTTGGATAAGGCACCCGGATTCGTAACTGGGGGTTCGAAGGTTCAAATCCTTCTGCCTCCATTTTGAATAAAATTCATATTTCACCTGTCGAAGGTTACACAGAATCCCCTCTAACGTAACACCCCGGCCCTCGAATGTAACAGCAATTTGAAATCGATGAAAACCCTCGAAGATGTTACAGTGTATTTTTCGGATAAGAATCGTTCTAATCCACTTTTCAAGGAAATTTTGGGGCAAATCCTAGATTGGTTTTTGCAAGAGTAATATCCGCAGCACTATGCAAAATCTCACATGGTCTTGACGGTTTGCAAAGTATTTGAATTTCTTTGTGAGGTAAGGTAATCAAGATATCATAATCGCAGACGTTCCTTGACAAATGTTATAGAGTCTACAGTTGACGGGTTTACTTGTCGTTTGACTGACAAGTATATGGTGGAATAGTCAAGCAAGTATATCAGATTGATCAGTTTTGATAGTATGTTTCCCTCAACACTAAAGATTTCTTTGTATGAAATATCAGCTGAATCAAAGTATTCTTTCAGAATTTCCCATCTTTCTTTGGTTTTGACATAATCATCCGTTCCTCTCAACAAAATTGGAACAACGTTAGAGTCAGTCTCCCATGAAACAATTCCGTTGTGACATGCCTCAACTACGTCTTCGGCGATCGCATGTATTTTTGAATTTTCTTGTAGCGAATTTTTAAAACGAATTGCAGATGGTTGTAAGCCCCACGGATAGTAAATTAAAGGAATTCCATCAATCCGTTCCGCTAAAGACAGTGAGGGATTGCTTTCAGTTAGATTGTTAGAAGATATTTTGGTGCACATATCATCCATTTTTTTGATGGACTCATCAATGTCATGTTTTGAGACAGGAATAACAGTCTCCAGAATTCTTAGCATCGAATAGAGATAGGCGGTAAATGATGCCCTGGGAGAATGAATCATAGGAATTTTTCTGTACTCTATAGAATTGTTCAAACAAAACGACTCCATCTTTCCGCCAGAAGAAAATGCAACCAGCTTGCAGTCTGTTTTTTTTGCAGACTCTAAAACAGATAGTGTTTCATCAGTATTTCCAGAGATGCTAGTAGTAATTACCAGTGATTTGGAGTCTACAGTCTTTGGAATATGATAGCCTTTGGTTGCCGACACATGAATGTCAGTGTTTGATAGTATGGCTGAAAACAAGTCGCCAATCGCGCCGGATCCTCCCATTCCTGCAAAGATAACATTATCAATGTCAGAAAAATCAACTACATCAAAATCATTGTTGTAAGATTCACTTGAAATAGCATTCCACCTGTCATATACCCCATACATCTGCTCGGAATCAAACTTTTGCAAATCAGAAAGAGTGATCAATACAAGTGGGATATGATGAAATAATATAATGATTTAGTTGGCAGATTAATTTCAGAATGCCGGATGACTAATTTGCTGTTTTGATTGTCTCTTTTCCTAACAATTCTTTGTATAGTGAAATAGCTTCTTGCCCATCTTTTGGTCCAACAACAACTGCAGAGCCTTTCTTCATGAAACTAACTGACATCGCATTTGTTCGCAGTGATAATCCAAGGTCACTTTGATTCTCAACTAAAAATCCCTTTTCTTTTGCAGCGCAGGTTACAGAATTGACATCAAGATCAAAGGTAGCAGTAGGTGTTATGGAGAACGTTCTCTTTCCGCGATTTCTGCCACATAGTTCCTCTAACAACAGCTCTTCTTTTGCCACTTGCTCTAATTTGCCGGAACCACAGACCGGACATTCCTCTGCTTTGAAAGTTCGGGTACTTGCAAAGTCAAGACTTTCAATATCAATATGTAATATTTTTTCAGAGAGACTTGGTTTTTTGCCAAGAATTACTTTGACTGCTTCGGCAACCTCGATTCCGCCAACGACAGACAGTATGGACGGATGTACTCCCTCAATGCTGCATGTAGGCATTGCATCCTCATCTAATGCAGGAAACATGCAGTGATAGCATGCACTGGTTCCAGGAAGTATTGTAAATATTTGCCCAGATACCCCAACTGCAGCGCCCGTAACAAACGGAATTCCATACTTTACACATGCCTTGTTTAATGCATATCTTGCATTGACACTATCTAGGGCATCAACTACGACATCGCATCCCTCAACTACTTCCAGTGCAGTATAATCATTGACTGATACTGCCAGTGCCTCTATCTTGCAATCAGGATTTAGTTTTTGCAATTTCTTTGCGGCAACTTCGACTTTTACTTGTCCCACATCATCTTCATCAAACATTGTCTGTCTATGCAGATTGGATAATTCAATTACATCCCGATCAACAATACGCAAAGTACCAATGCCCATTGCGGCAAGTCTCGTAGTAATTGGATTACCAAGGCCGCCGGTACCAACGACGCAAACTTTGGCATTCTTTAATTTCAGTTGACCCTGATAACCAATCTCTTCCAGCATTACTTGTCTAGAGAATCTGTCCAATTCCTTATTGGACAGTTCTTCAGAACCACCTGCCACTGCTGGCAATATGTAGACTTCGTCACCGTCTTCAAGGGCGGTTTCCATACCATTAGTAAACTTGGCATTTTTTCCGTTGATGTAAATGTTAATCAAAGATCGTGGAGTTTCGTCATTTTCTAAAACTCTGCGCTTGAAATCATCGCCCATTGCTTCAGATATCTTTGCAAACGCATCGTGAAGAGAATCAGCTGAGATCTCAGTCTTTTTCTCACCGCCTCCCTGGTTTAGCACGGATGGAATTGTAAATGTGATGTTTGCCATTACTAGTTTACCACCGTCGAAATTTCTGCAATATCTGCTTTCATTACTTTTGGCTTTTGTAACACTTCCATGATTGATTCGGTTGCCTTGAGTCCGTTTCCAGTAACATAACACACTACTCTGTCGTTTTTGTCAATCTTTCCTTGCTCTACCATCTTTCGCAGTACAGCAACGGAAACGCCTCCTGCAGGCTCTGTGAATATGCCTTCTGTTCTTGCTAAAAGTAGTATAGCATCTAAAATTTCTTTATCGTTACATTCTTCTGCAAATCCATTGTATTGTGCCAGTCGTTTTAACACATATCTTCCATCTCCAGGATCACCTATTGCCAAGCTCTTTGCTACAGTATCAGGGTATTCAACTGGAACAATTTCTTTGGAATTTTTCTTAAATGCATCAACAATGGGAGCACATCCGTGCGGCTGTGCTGCAATCATGTGCATGCCAGTTACATCATTTAACAACGATACCTGTTGTAGTTCTTCAAATCCCTTACAAATTGCGTTAAGCATTGCACCACTGCCTACTGGAACTATTAGTTGATCAGGTACCTGCCAGTCAAGCTGTTCTGCAACTTCATATGCCAAAGTTTTAGAGCCTTCAACATAGTGGGAACGCATATTAATATTTACGATTCCAATTCCTTTACTGTCGCCTATTTGTGCAGCAATTCTGTTTGCATCGTCATATGTTCCATCAACTGCAATGTAGTTTGCACCATACGATAATGCTTGTGCAATTTTTGCCATCTCGATGTTACTTGGAGCAAATACATGACATGGAAATCCGCCTTTTGCGGCATGAGCTGCAGTAGCTGATGCCAAATTACCAGTGGATGCACAACCAACAGCTGATAATCCAAACTCCTTTGCTTTTGATACTGCAACACCTGCAGGTCTGTCTTTAAATGAAAATGTTGGATTAACGGAATCATTTTTGATGTAAAGATTTTTCAAACCAAGTTTTTCACCCAGTTTTTCTGCTTTGGTTAATGGTGTCATTCCTGCATCAATGCTTACAATATTTGATTTGTCTTCTATTGGGAGTAATTCAAAATATCGCCAATACGTTTGCTCACGATTAGAAAATGTATCCCTGGTAACTGTTGGAAAATCATACCTTACATCAAGTGGTCCGAAACAGTCATCACAAATATACTTGAAAGTAGGTTCGTACTCTCTTTTACACTCTCTGCACTGCAATAATGTTCTAGCCAAGATTAGTTACTCCTTTTAGAATATACATAAAAAATCCTAATATCAAGTTAAGTATTACTTAATTTTAATGAAGGTAAAATATAGTGATAATTTTGGCACAAATATAGGAAAAAGCTTCAAAGTGGCCCATAGTTTTAGGAAATATTCAGAAAAAAGCTACTTTTTATTGATTTTTTATTAATGGTAAGGTTTTTAGAGATTTTTTTAAAAGATTTTCTCATATGAAAACGAGTCCGGTAATTATTGTTGGAGGAATAGTAATTCTTGCAATAATTTTGACTTTAATTTTTGTGCCATATCAAGAATCAGAGGATGCAGATTACAAACCATTACCAAAAGAATGGCAGTCTTCAGGACCATTTGAGATTGATCGAAGTAAATATGCCATAGGTGAAAAGATCTTCATGGTAGCTGATGGACTAGAATTTGATGAGAAAGGGCAGATTGATATAATGAGACCGGGGAATGCAACTCATCAGTTAGTATGGGATTCAGTTCCATTTGATGGAGCTAAAAAATCAAAATTTAATTTTTATTTTGAACCTGGACTTGAAGAATATGATGTATTTTGTTCTGTTGACGACTTGATTGGAAAATGGTCATTAGTTTTTAGAGGAACTAATTATTCAAACCTAGATTTTGAAATTGATGAAAGAGTTGTTCCTGGAGCACACATAAAACCAATTTGTTAGATTATTTTTCTAAATTATTGTGAAAACAAACTCGTTCACCAGTATGGCAAGCTGGTCCCAACGGTTCGACAAGATAAATAATTGCATCGGAATCACAATCAACAAGAATTTCTTTTACCTTTTGAGTATTGCCTGATTCTTCACCTTTCATCCAAAGTTTATTTCTTGAACGACTCCAAAACCAAGAGTTTCCAGTTTTCTTTGTTAGTTCAAGAGATTCCTTATTGGAATAGGCAAGTGTCAAAACATCTTTTGTAGTTGCGTCCTGAACTATAATTGGAATTAATCCGCCACTTTTTTCAAAATCTATATCATCAATGGATTTTTGCATAGTTATGACTCGAGAAATAGCTATTATAATCTTACAGGAATTTCTTTCCCTTTAAGATGTGTCTTAACACCGTTCACCCCATGAGCCTGATAGTGAAAAATTGAAGCAGCAAGTGCGGCATCAACATTTGACTCCCTGAATACATCCACCATATCATCAGGATTTCCGCAGCCACCAGATGCTATTACTGGAATGGATACTGAATCAACAATTGATTTTGTAAGCAAAATATCATAGCCATCTTTTGTTCCATCCTTATCAATACTAGTAAGAAGAATTTCGCCAGCACCAAGATTTTCTGCTTTTTTTGCCCATGAAATGGCATCGATTCCTGTTTTTTCCTTTCCACCATAGATGAAAACTTCAAACCAGAATTTTTTATCATTTTCAGTGAAAATATTTTTTTCATTATCAACATCAAAATTTCTTTTAACATCAATTGCAACTACAATACATTGACGGCCAAAGAGTTCCATCAATTCAGTAATTACTTGTGGGTTCTTTATAGCACCAGTATTAATTCCAACTTTATCAGCACCATTTAGAAGGATATTCCTAGCATCCTCTAATGATTTAACACCACCGCCAACAGTAAATGGAATATCAATTACTGATGCAACTTTTCTTACTAAATCTTTAATGATCTCTCTTTGTTCATCAGATGCAGTAATATCCAAAAATACAAGCTCATCAGCTCCTTCATTGCTATACTTTTCAGCAAGTTCAACAGGATCACCTGCATCCTTAGTTGATTCAAAACGAAGTCCCTTGACAACTCTGCCATTCTTTACATCAAGACAGGGAATGATTCGTTTTGTCAAAGTCATACTATCTTCTTTGCCTCCTCAATTGATATTTTATTTTCATAAAGAGCCTTTCCAAGTATAACTCCAAATGCATTTTTTTCTTTTACATCCTTAACATCATCAACATTTGAAATTCCACCACTTGCAATTACATTTGTATTCTCTAATTGACATGCTTGTGCTAGAAACTCCAAATCAGGCCCTTCAAGTGTCCCATCACGACTAATATTTGTCAATAAGAATTCTGTAAATCCCATATCAAGAAATTCTTTGATTGCATCAATTGGTTTGATTCCAGCACTATCTTGCCAACCATGTATTACTGTTTCACCATCTTTGTGATCAACTGAAATTACAATTTTTTCAGGTCCCAAGGATAAGAGTAATTTTTTAACAAGCTCTTTGTCTTCAAAGGCTAAAGTTCCAATTACTATTCTGCTTGAAATTTTGATGACATCTAGAATCAATGACTCATCTCGTAGGCCTCCAGCAACTTCAACCGGGATTGAAATTTCCTCCAGAATTTTCTTTACTATTGAAAGATTAGAGCCAATTCCCAAAGTTGCATCTAAATCAACTATATGCAACATATCAGCACCATCTGCCTCCCATTTTTTTGCAATTTCAACAGGATTATCACTATACACTGTTTTTCGCTTTGGATCACCTTTGTAGAGCCGAACTACTTGGCCATCCATTAGATCAATTGCGGGAATGATTTTCATCTTTTACACACATCAAGAAAGTTCTTTATCATAATTTTTCCAACGGAGCTGGATTTTTCTGGATGAAATTGAGTCCCAAAAAAGTTGTCTTGTTCAACTATTGCTGGAACTTTAATTCCATAATCAGATTCTGCAGTGATTATATCATTGGAATTTGGTTTAGCCCTATACGAGTGTACAAAATAAACCCAAGAACCATTCTCAACCCCTTCTAGAAGTTTGCCTGGTTTTTTTATCTCTAAATCATTCCATCCCATGTGAGGGACTTTCATGGTGTCAGGAAGAACAATTACCTCACCATCCATTACCCCAAGGCCTTCTTCTTTTCCCTCTTCACTTTTTTCAAAAAACATTTCCATTCCAAGACAGATTCCTAAAACAGGAGTGTCATTTACAAAGTCCTTGAATCCAGTTTTTGAAGATTGAATAATACTTTTGACTGCAGGATCAAAGTTTCCTACACCAGGAAGCAACAAACCAGAATATTCATTAGGTTTCTTGAAATTATTAATTACATCAACCGAAGCTCCCGCATTTTCAAATGAATTTTTAAGGCTGAAAATATTTCCAGCGCCATAATCAAATATTGCTACTTTGACCATTACATTGAACCTTTCGTACTTGGAATACCTTTTTGTTTTTTATCATACGATAAAGCTGATCTTAATGCAACAGCAAGTGACTTTATGGCAGCCTCAACCTTGTGATGATCATTTTCGCCATACTTTACAGTGAGGTGAATGCAGCTGTTAAGATTCTGAAGAAGTGACTGGAAAAAGTGTTCCAGATCTTCTTTGGAGATGCCTTCAATTTTACTTCGTTTAATTGACAAAGTTAACTTCCAAAATGGACGTTTTACTAAATCAATTGAAGCTTCAGCAAGAGACTCATCCATTGGAACAGATGCATAGCTGAATCTTGTAATTCCACTTCTTGAGCTCAATGCTTTATCAATTGCTTGTCCTATCGAAATTGCAGTATCCTCAATTAGGTGGTGTTCAATTCCATCATTTGATTTTGCGTCAACTTTCAGATCCATCATACTATGTGTACCAAACGATACAATCAAGTGATCAAGAAAATTAATGCCGGTTTTAATGCTTGTTTTTCCAGTTCCATCTAGATTAACGGATACTTGAACGCTTGTTTCTTTGGTACTTCGTTTAATTGATGCCTTTCGCGGTTTCATATTTCTCACAGGTTATGTGATCTGCTTTATTCTAAATTTAATACCTTCGGAAGTAGATGGATTGAATCTAATACTAGAATGGCTCCGTTTCGCTGAAATAATTCAAGTTTTTCTTGTGGATTTTTGGTAGTACCAATAATTCCACAAAAAGTGGTTTTGCTTCCCAAGTTGGTGGCCTTAGTAGCCATGATAAAATCTTCCATAGAATCTCCAACAAACAGAGTAGAGATACCATTCATTCCGTTAATCGCATTTATGAGTGATCGAGGATTTGGTTTTGCGAGCTCCCTTGATTCATCTTCTAGAAACACAGAATTTTTCAGATCAAATTTTTCTAATAACGTCTTTAAGGAATAGCTGATAGATTCTTTTCCTCTGCCTGTTACCACTGCAATTTTGGAGTCAAGTTTATTTTGTAATTTTTCAAGCAATGAATTATTCAAAATTACATCATCTTGCTCAATTAAACCAGACTCGGAAAATTTTGAAGTGTTTCTAAATAATTTCCGATATAATTCAGGTCCGTAAAAAAGTTGATCAAATATTTGATACAGCGGATTTTCATGATGAATTCCAGGATAGGATAATTGCTTTTTGATATCAGAAATGTCAACTTGATTTTCAAGATATTTTTCCACAGATATTATGCCACTAGAATCGGCATTTTTTATTACATCAAAGATAAAACTTGTTTGATCTTTTTCTAATTTTTTTGCTGCAACTAGAGAAATTATTGCAGCATATGTTAGATCAACTTCATCATTGAATCCGCCTGTTGACTTGAATCCATCAATTATTTTAAAATCCACATCTATGGAATCATTAATTTTTGCAAAATTCTCTAAAACATATCGAGTTGTTTTAAGTATTGCTGAATCATATGATTTTGAAACGTCAATTAAAACGCCATCGCAATCAAAAATTATAGCATCAATTTCATTTAGGACATCAATGTAAGAATCATCAACGTAGATCCCTTCAGATTTTTTTGTTAAAGTCATCCTAATAAATCACGAATAGCTAGTAAAAATTTTGAGTTCATTTCTTTTGTTCCAATTGTTACTCTAAGACATCCTCCATGATTTCCTATTTTTCCTAGTTTTCGAGTCGAAATTCCTTGCTCAGCAAGTGCTGAATGGACTCGTTTGTAGATTCCTTGGGCGTCAAATAGCACAAAATTAGCCTTGGAATCAAAGACCTGAAAGGAATCATATTTCTGTAAATTCTTAATAATTCTTTTTCTTTCAAGTTTGATGTTAATTGCTGCATTTTTCATAGGTTTTAATTTTTTTAAAGCTAGAATTCCAGATTCGATAGTGATGGTACTTAGAGGATATGGATATTGTAAGACATCCATAAAGATTTTAGTGAATTTCTTATTAGCAATGAAATATCCAAGTCTAAGTCCAGCTAATCCAAATGATTTTGAAAGAGTTTGCACGACAATTAGATTTTCTTGAGTTTTTACCATACTTGAGAGAGAATAGTCACCAAATTCTCCATAGGCCTCATCAATTATTATAAGACCATTAAAAGATTTGATGAGTCTTTGCAATTCATTTTTTGAAAACTGAAATCCCGTAGGATTGTTTGGAGAGTCAAGGTATAGTATATCCGCATTTTTAGATTGTTTAACAAAATCTTTAATGTCTAATTTCATATCATTTGAAAATGGAATTGCAATCAATGGTATTGAATATAATTTACATCTCTCTTCAAAAAATCCAAAAGTAGGATTAGAAGTAAGAATTTTGGTCTGCTTTGACGCAAAATTGGAAAGTATCAAATCCAAAATTTGATCAGAGCCGTTACCAACACCAATCATTGAAGAAGGCACTTTAACAAATTTAGATATCATCTGGATCAGGCGTTCTACTCCGCCAAGTGGATATTCTCTTACGTCAGAAGCTTTTCTTGCTGATGATATAATGTCATTTTGAAACTGTTTTGAAATTACATAATTTTCATTGGAATCAAGCTTTAATGCATTCTGATTAAGTCCAGGTTTTTGGTATCCTCCAATGGAAGAAAATTTCTTTGTTTTTTCTTTAAACCAGTTTTTTTTCATTTTAGTCTACCTCGAACTGCCTCATAGTGATTGGGAAGCCCTTCGGCATTCGTTAAAACTTCAAGGTATTTTGAAATTTTGGATAGTGATGATTTTGAGCAGGTAACCTGCGTGTTTACCTTGATAAAGTCTAAAACTGAAAGTGACCCACGAGTTTTTCCAAATCCATTGGTAGGAAGAATGTGATTTGAGCCTAAAACATAGTCACTAGCAGATGAAGGGGTATTGTTTCCAAGCAAAATTAGTCCTGGCGTAGTGATTTTTGAGGAAAGTGACTCAGGATTTTTTGCCATTATTTCCAAGTGTTCAGGTGCCAAAGTATTTGCAAGTTGTATCATATCAGATTTAGTTTGGCAGATTGCAATAAATCCATTATTTTTTAGACTGGATTTTACAAAATTTCCTCTTTGGATTTTTGGCATTAGTTCAGAGATAATTGTGCGAACAGATTTTGCAAGTTTTTCAGAAGTCGTAATCAAATAACAAAAAGTATCACGGCTGTGTTCAGCCTGAGAAATGAGATCTAGTGCAACAAATTTTGGATTAGTTAAATTATCTGCGATAATTCCTAATTCAGTCGGACCTGCAAGCATATCGATTCCAGTCTGATCACTTAACAAAGATTTTGCAGTAGTAACAAATGAACCTCCGGGACCAACAATTTTATCAACTTTAGAAATTGTCTTGGTACCGTATGATAATGCTGCAATCGATTGTGCACCACCCGTTTTGTAAATTTCATCAGCACCACAAATATTTGCAGATACAGTTGTTAATGGGTTAATTTTTCCATCTGAATTTGGAGGAGATACTACTACAACTCTTTTAACACCAGCAATTTTAGCTGGAACTACAGACATTATTACAGAGCTTGGATATTTTGCCAATCCACCCGGTATGTAACATCCAGCGCTCCGAATCGGAATAAATTTTTTAGAGATTTTAATTCCATCGTTGTTAATAGTTTTATTTTTTAAGATTGATTTAATTGCATATTCTGTTTTTTCAAGTCTAGCTTTCGCTAAACGTAATGCGCTGAGTTCGGTTTTAGAAACTTTAGAGTATGCATTTTTTATCTCTGTTTGAGTTAACCGTAATGAAGAAAGATTTGCGCCAGTGAATTTTTTTTCATACTTACGGACTGCTTTGTCTCCATTTTTTTTGACATTTTTTAGAACAGATTCTACAATTCTTCTGTTTTTTTGAGGCTGTTTTGGTATTATTTTGGCTGCAAATTTTTCAACATTAGTGACTTTGATTATTCTTATCAATTTTCTTCGTCACGTTTAATCTCCTCAAGCTCTAGTATTTGTCGCGGTTCATGAACTACGAGGCCTTGAGCAATCTTCCTCAATTTAGGGATAAGTTTGTAAAATTCATCTTTTTTTATGACTGTATTTACCCCATACCACCCCTTTTCACTAAGGGGACTTAATGTAGGTTTTTTGAGGGAGGGCATCTGTGTTAGAAGTTTTTTCAGATTTTTCTCTTCAACGTTTAGGTAAATGTGCAAATATTTTCTGCCACGAACGGCACCTCTCATAAGGGTTACAATATCAAATATTTTTTCACGTTTTTTTGGATCCTTTAATGATTTCTTGTTTACAATCAAATGTGCGGTAGAGGCAAGCACTTCATCAACAATTTTCAATTTATTTTGTTTTAGAGTTGTACCAGTTTCAGTAACATCCATTATTGCATCCACATCTTCGGGAGGTTTTGCCTCAGTTGCGCCAAAGGATAGATGAATTTGGACATTTTTGTTAGTTCCCAATCTAACCCATGGAGTTACAATTAGTGGATCTTTAGAGCCATAATATTTTTTGTAAGATTTTAATTGTTTTAGAAATTTGGAGGCAGTGGTAAGATATTCTGAAGATATACGAAGTGTTTTTTTCTTTTTGCCATAATCTGCAATCATTTCGTCAAGATTTTTGTAACGATATTTGTCTGGAAAAGCTATAACCAGTCTAATTTTGCCATATTCTAAATCTAAAATGGGTTCAACATCAGAATTTGTTTCAGCTACCCAATCTTTGCCAGTAATACCCACATCATACAATCCCTCTGCAACCAAAGTTGGAATCTCTTGAGGACGAAGCATCTTGATGATGATGTTTGGATCATCAAGATATACTCGATAAGCTCTACTCTTTCTGTTTACTTTGGTCCAAGATTTTTCTAACAGTTTGAACGTAGCATCCTCTAGGCTCCCTTTAGGGATAGCAAATCTTACTTGAGACATTTCCAATTGTTTTCACTTTTTAGGTATATAATCGCATGTTTAAATTTGCTCAAGTAATTCTTTGGCTCTATCAAGTGAAATTTTCTTTTCTTCAATCATTTTTTGAACAATTTTATCTATCTGTTCAGGTGTAGCTCCCGCAGCAGCAGCAAGATTTCTTGCGTGCAGACGCATGTGTCCCTTTTGAATTCCTTCAGTTGCAAGAGCTCGAATAGCACTATAATTTTGGGCTAGACCAGTAGCAATCATTACACATGCAAGCTCTTGTGCCGTTGAGACCCCAAGAATCTTTGTGCAAACTTTAGCAACGGGATGAACATTTACAATTCCACCTACAATTCCAACAGAAAGAGGAATTTCCAGGGTTCCAACTAAATTACCGTCGTTATCTTTACTCCATTTACTAAGAGAACGATATCTGCCAGATTTTGCAGCATAAGCATTTGCTGCAGCTTCAATTGCTCTACTGTCCTGACCAATTGCATTTGCAACAGCTATAGTTCCATTAAGTACACCTTTGTTATGGGTAACTGCTCGGTAGACATCATTATCAGCAAATTCAAATGCCAGAATAATATTATTAACAACTTCTTCTCCTCCGACAGCCTCTTTTTCAAATACTGCTTTTGCTTTTGCAATTCTTCTGGTAGAATAATTTGATAATATTCGAAGTAATGTTCGTCCACCTGAAATCTTTTCAATCAAGGGTGAAACAGCTTCGCACATGGTATTGGTAATATTTGCACCCATGGCATCTCCAACATCAATTAAGATCTCGGCAATTAGCATTTTGCCAGATGGTGTATCAATTTCTTTACAAGAGATTTCTTTTGCACCTTTTCCCATTTTAGACAACGTATTGCTTTTGGAATTTGCTAGTTGGAGAATATCGTTTGAAGAGTCATTGATTTTTTGAATTGCAGAAGGAATATCGACATCCAGCACTTGTATTTGACCAATGCTGTAAGATTCGTCTGCTGTAACTTCAAATCCACCTTTAATTCTTGCAATTTTGGCTCCTTTGGACGCTGCTGCAATCACAGAGGGTTCTTCAATAACCATTGGAATGAGGTAGTCTTTTCCATTAATTTTGAAATTTGTTGCAACCCCCAAAGGAAGTGAAAATGTGCCAATAGTGTTTTCCACCATTTTATCTGCCTTGTCAAAAGAAATTCCTCCATTATTGCTTTGCAAAATATCTAATTCTTCATCAGAGAGGTTTGCGAAATTTGCAACAAGATCTAATCTTTCTTTTCTTGATTTTTCAAAAAATCTTGAAATTGACGAGTCGGGCATTTTATTTTAATATCCTCAATAATTTATCATCCATTCTATCTGGAAAACCTTTTCCATCAGTATTTGAAGTTATTACATAAAGACTCCCATCAGAACCTTGTACTACATCACGAACACGACCAATTCCACTGAGAATAGATTTTTGAGAGCTAAGCCCCTCATCAAAGTCTAGCTGATAAAGATTAGTTGCTCTCATAGAAGCCATAATGAATGGAGATTCAAAATCAAGTTTATCTCCGGAATAAAATAGAATGCCGCCTGGTTCAATGCTTGGATCATAACAAAGAATGGGATTTTCAAAGTTATCATTACCGGAACATTGTTGTTCAGGCCAGCCATAATTTTTTCCTGCTTGAATTAGATTAATTTCGTCATTTTTTTCAGGTCCAAATTCTGCTACAAACATGTTACCATCATCATCCCAAGTCATTCCTTGAGGGTTTCGATGTCCTAAGGAATAGACTGGAGAACCAGAAAATGGGTTATCGTTTGGGATAGTGCCATCATCATTTAATCTTAAAATTTTTCCAGATAAGGAATCAAGTTCTTGTGGAAGGTGAGATGAATCAGAAACGGTTCCAGTGCCTACATATAATTTTCCGTCAGGTCCAAATTTTATAAAACCACCATTTGTAAATGTCGAACCAGGAATTTTATCAAATACAGTTTCAGCATCTTGTAATTTATTTTCAGATTCAGTTATTTGCAGAATCTTATTCCACAAATATCCATCTTCCTCATAGGTCAGAAATACATAGATGTAATGATTATTTGAAAAATCTGGATGAAGTGCAATGCCTAATAATCCTCCATCAAATACATTGGCGGGGCGTAATGTAGCTAATGGTGATTCTAACAGATTATTGTCTTGAATAACTCTAATGAATCCATCTTTTTCTGTAACAAAAATTCTGTCATCAGAAACAGCAATTGCACGAGGTTTGTCAAGATTTTCAGCTAAAATACTTACAGAATCACTTTCAGAATTTGAAGTGGACAACGGTAGTGGTAATGGAATAGGATCTGACGTAGATGTTAGAACAAAAAAAGAAAATATCCCAACAGCAATTATTGCAATGATTCGAATTTTCTTGTCCACAGAAAGATAATCTTTTCAAATCCTATTAATTGCTTTAAAAATTTGATAAAGCGTATATACGGCTGATCTTCATTTATGGATCAGCGGGGTGGGGAAGTCAGGTCATCCCGGCGGGCTCATAACCCGCAAATCAGTAGTTCAAATCTACTCCCCGCTACTTAGTTTCCATAAACACGAAACCATGAAAGAGATTTATCAAATTTTGAAGTTTTGTTAGATATTCCAATGCGTTGTAAAGGCCTTGTCAGGTGTCTATGAGCAGACATATTTGGAATATACAATTGTTTTCTGACTTTTCTTGAAATTTCAACAGTTATCTTTTTCGAAGCTTTTTTTCCACATCGGATACACTGAAATCCTTGATTCTGACCTTTAGACTTCATTTTTTTGTTACATTTTTTGCAAATGGGATTAGATTTTGAAAGATTCTTTTCAAGGTGAATAATATTAATGAATTCAAGATTAACAGTTCGAGGAAATTTTTTTGATGCTTTTCGAACACCGCCACCTACACATATTTTATCCCCCTTAATCAAGTTTGAAGCAATAGATGAAATTCCTGTTGGTTTGTAAACAGCACACCAGTACTCATGATTTTTAGAAAGGATTTTGAAAAAGACGTGTCCACCTTTTACAGGTTTTGGTGTATTTGATACAATTCCATTGATTTTTCCAGAAGCGTAAGGTTTCATATTTTCAAAATTCAATTCGTTTTTCAAATGATCCCCGGTACCTTGATTAGATTTGAAGATCATGTAGCCATCTAATTTTTCATCACTTTTTAGAATCCTTGTAGCATATACTAATGAATCTACATTTTCACCTCTAACACCATAAAATACAGGATCAGGGCCATGCGGAGTAATTAAAATTCGTTCTTTCTTTGTATCAAAACTATTGAACGTATTTGGAGAAGTTTTTTCCTGCATAATTTTCACACTTTCAGTAGAAATTTTTCTTTCTTTTCCAAATTTTGTCCTTTTACGATAGCTCAAAAGTTCTAATGTGTGATCTTGGAAATCATATCCTATTGCACCAATTGCGCCAACAAGTCCTTGGCCATTTCCTTTATAGAAAAATTCAAGATCATTTTTTTCAGCAAATCTTTTTGCATTGTTTCTTTTAATTAATTGCCACAGAGCTAAATTACTAAAATTTGTAAATTCAGCAGGGATTAGATCACTTTCAAAAAATACTAAGCCGGGATTTGCCCCATTTTTAATATCAGAATATTTTGAAACAAGATTTTTAATTTGATTTTTCAGCTTTGAAGGATGTTTAGTCTTTATTCTGATTGAAACTGCACCATTACCACGAGTTTTCCACGGAATGTTAGGATTAAACCGAATTAATCTTGGAAAGTCAAGAAATTCAGTTTTCTGTTTTCGAAGAAAATCAACAATTTTGTATGCTAAAAATGTGGTACACATTCCTTTAGGGGAATCAGTATCATCAAACCCAATATTGAGAACAGTTTTTTCAACCATGAATTAGTTGAATCACTCAGACATTTTTAGGTGTTGTAAGTACAGTTGATTTAAATTAATAAAGTTCGACTCCAAGCTGAATTGATAGTAATAGATGAGGAAAGAATTTTCAAAGAAATTGAAGATAAAAATCCGGTATCAGTCTCATTAAATGGACCTGATGGAATTTTGCCACAGGTTCAAGAAACTGCTATGAAAATTACAAAAAAATTTGGAATTCCAGCATATGTTTTAGCAGATACAACATGGGGAACTTGTGACCTTAATTCAAATGGCTCAAAAGTTCTGGGAGCAGAAATTCAATTCAACATTGGACATACAATAAATACTGAATCGCTAGAAAAAAATTTAGTCTTAATTGATGCTTTTGATGATGTTGAATTTGATGGTGTTGCAAAAAAATGTGGAGATGTATTAAAAGGAAAAACAATTTCGTTAGTTACAGATAGTCAGCATTTACACCAGATAGATAAAGTTGAAAAGATTTTAACAGAAAATGGAATTCAAGTCAAAATTGGAAAAGGAAAAGGACAATTAAATGATGGTCAAGTATTTGGTTGTGAGTTTTATCCTGCATCAGAACTAAAAAAAGAAGTGGATGCCTATGTGTTTTTAGGACAAAGTAATTTCCATGCAGCAGGAATTGCACTGTCAACAAATTTACCAACATATGTTTTGGATCCTTACTTTAATGAAGTAAGAGAAGTTACAGAATTTGCACAGAAATTAAAAAAGAAAGCCACACTTGCAATATACAAAGCAGCTGAAGCAAAATCATTTGGAGTAATTATAGGACTAAAAGAAGGACAACTATCCAAGATATTTGCTTTAAAAATTAAAAAAGAATTGGAAAAAGAGGGGAAAGAAGTTCAGTTATTTGCACTGACTGATATTACAAATGAGAGATTAAGAAATCTTAAAGGAATTGATGCTTTTGTTCAAGTAGCATGCCCAAGAATTTCCACAGACAATCAGTTTGACAAACCAGTATTGTCCTCGCCTCAGGCAAATGCCCTTCTCAAAATTTTACGAAAAGAAAGCATTGAAGGGTATTTAGAAATTCCACATTGGCTATAGTCAAGACACTAACCTTTGGAATCTGGAATGATCTGATAATTTTTCAAATGATTTAGATTTTTTTGCCTTAACTTTGTATTGAATTCCTTGAGAAATTGCATGTTCAAGTAGATTTAGTGCTTCATCAAAGTTTGAGAGCATTACAAGATTACATGATTTGTCAAATAAAACATCGCCATTATCCGGATAATCTTTCAAAATATTATTGCAACATAAAATGGATTCCTCAAATTTTTCCATAGAAAACAAAATTCGTTCTTTATGGTATAAGACAACATTGTATTTTGGGTTGTCCTTTAAAATTTTATCACAAAGCGATAATGCTTCAACAAAGTTTCCTTGTTTACGAATAGTCGAAATTTTATTTACCAATACAGAAAGATCGTTTGGATACAGTTGAAGAGCAATATCATAACATTTCATAGCGCTATCAAAATCTTTGAGTCTACTTAGAGCATATCCCTTATTGTTAAGTGAACTAAGGTGTTTTGGGTTATCATTTAGAATTTTATTGTAATATGTAATTGCTTCTTTTGGTTTTCCTTGGAGAAATAATCTATTTGCTTCATCTAAGATTGAATTTGCTTTTGGATCTGTCATCATCAATCATAAATTAGGTTTCATTAAGATTTTTCCAAAAAGTCCCTTGCCTTTGAGCATTTTGGTGTGAGCCTCTGCTGCCTGTTCAAGTGGATATACCGAATCAATTATAGATTTTATTTTATCTTGAGACATCCAATAGAGACCTTGTTCTAATTCAGCTCTTGTTCCTTGAGTTGAGCCTAAAATGTTGATTCCCTTAAAGAAAATATGACGTAAGTCAGTCTTGGCATCATAGCCTGTTGTGGCCCCGGTAGTCACAATTGTTCCTCCATAGTTTAGCAAAGTCAGTTCTTTATTCCAATGAGAACCGCCAATATGTTCAAAAATTACATCAACTCCGGGCATATCTCCAAAAGGTTTTGGAATATTTTTTGCAATTGACCGCACTTCTTTGTGCCAGTTTTCATCTCTATGATTTATGGCATAATCAGCTCCCAGTTCCAATAATTTATCTAACTTATCAGGACTAGCAGTAGCAATTACGGTACATCCAAAAAGTTTTGCGATTTGAATTCCAAAATTTCCTACGCCAGAACTGCCGCCCATAATCAAAACTAATTGTCCGGGTTGAATTTTTGCTCTTCCAATAAGCATATGCCATGATGTAACTAATGTCATTGATGCAGCTGCAGCATCATCGTATGACATACCTTCAGGAATCTTGACAACATTAACTTCTGGAAGATGAGTTTCTTCGCAATACCCACCCCAAAGTGGACCTGTTTCAAAACCCCAAATAGTTCGTTTCCTGCAATCATATTCTCTTCCATCAGTACATGCTTTGCAAACTCTACATGACAAATTTCCATGAGAAACTACTCTATCGCCTACTTTGATATTTTTTACATCACTACCGACTGCAGTAACTTCTCCTGCAGCATCAGTTCCAGAGATATGTGGTAATGGGATTGCTAATGGTTTTCCTCGCATTCCCCAAATATCATCATAGTTAAGAGCTGCTACTTTTACCTTGAAAACTATTTCACTAGATTTTGGTTCAGGAGAAGGAATATCTTTGATTTTTAAGATTTTAGAAAAATTATCATCTGCAGTATATTGATCATATACCAAAGCTTTCATGACTTTTTTCAAATTTTTAGAGATATATGATTTGCCAAGATCATCAGACCACAAACAATTATAATCATTAACAACAAAAATCTCAGCATGTCTGAAAATGCAACATTCCCAGGAGACAAAATAGCTTCCATTGAAGAATATGAGGCCGGATACAACACTTTCGATGATGGAGATATGGTTCGAGCAGCAACCATAGGACAGAAAGATATTGACAAGACAACACGGGTTGCTGGCGTAAAGCATCCAAAAACTCTATCAATTCCAAAAGATGGGGACATTGTTATTGGAACAGTTGCAGCTGTGATGTCATCTATGATTGCAGTATCAATGGATTACATTAATGGAAAACCTACTACATCAAAAGTGGAATGCATATGTGGAACGCGAAATATTAGAATAAGAAATGTAGCACTAGTAAATGATATAGTAGCACTAAAGATTCTTAGTCATCTTAATGGTACAATTCATGCAACAATTAGTGAACCACATTTAGGAATTTTATTCACAAAATGTAGAAAATGTGGAGGTAAAGTTGTACCAATGCGTGATGCCATAAAATGTACAGAATGTGCATGGATTGATGAAAGAAAACTTTCAACAAACTTTGGCAAAAGCGATTTCTTCAATTTGAGAGATTAAGAAATGATTCATGTTTCGTTCCAAGGTGAACGAGGGGCATACAGTGAAGCTGCAGCAAGATCATTTTTTAATGAAGAAATTGAAACTATCCCTCTTACAACATTTGCAGAAGTTTTAGAAAACACGTCCATAGATAAAACAGAGTATGCAATTTTGCCGGTAGAGAATTCATTGGAAGGAAGCGTTGGCGAAAGCTATGATCTACTGTATACAACATCACTAAATGCAACAGGTGAAATCTACCATAGAATTGAACACTGTTTAATTGGAATTGGTAAATTAGAAGAAGTAGATACCATTTATTCACATCCACAAGCTTTAGGTCAATGTAGAAAATTTATTGAGCAACATAACATGAAAACAATTCCGGCATATGATACAGCAGGTAGTGTAAAAATTGTCAAAGAATTAAATAAGAAAAATTGTGCGTGTGTAGCTAGTAAAGCAGCATCAGTCATACATAAGATGCCTATTATTGCTGAAAATGTTGCTAATAATTTGGATAATTATACAAGATTTCTGATACTGTCAAAAACAAACAGTCCTGAAACAGGAAATGACAAAACCTCAATTATTTTTTCGATTAAACATGAACCAGGTTCTTTACATAGAATTATAGAGAGTTTTCACAAGGAAAATGTCAATCTTACAAAGATAGAGTCTAGACCAACCAAAATAAATACGTGGGAATACAATTTTTATGTAGATTTTGAAGGGCATGAAAAAAATCTGCAGATTTCGGAAATGCTAGATAAAATAAAACAAGAGACTATCTTCATGAAAGTTTTAGGCTCGTATACTTCTGCAAAACTAAGCTAAAAGCCTTTGGGCTTTCTTAAGGTAAATCCCATACTAAATCCGATAATCACCATTCCAGATATAATCACCATAAGATCATAGGTAAACCAGATTGGATCAGAGCTTCTAATTAAGACCCCAGTTATTTCTAATTCAGCATTACCGGTATTTTGGATCTGGATTTTTGTTTCACCATCTGCTTCATGAATCCAATCCAAGGTCAATTCGTCTTTGTATGAAGTAGTGTTTAGAATCTGTAATCCATTAGCTGGACTTTCAAGTTTGAGATCAAAAGTATTACCAGTAATAGTCATAGATTGTGGGGTGTGAATAGGAGCAGGAATTGTATAGAATGCTGAATCACCAACTTCTACAACATAATTTTCATTAACAGTAATTGTTCCAATATGTAGAATTAAAGAAGCGCCACCAATTGCAATAATTGCACTTCCAACTATTAGTCCAATGACAGTTCTTTTTGATAACATAATTCAATGATTCTACATACTGTTTAAAAAATTAACTACATCAAAGAAACATCATGAGGCTGACTTTCTGCAAATCCAGCTCTTGACATTTTGATAAACTCTGCATTATTTTGCATTTGAGTAATTGTATGTGCACCGCAATAGCTTAAGCCCGAGCGGACACCGCCTGTAAGTTGTTTCAGTATATCAGTTACAGTTCCTTTGTAAGGTACCATAGCCTCAACTCCTTCTGCAACATAGTCATTAAGATCGTCATCAAGTGAAATTGTACCTGTTAGTTTTGATTTTCTGCCAATTGAAGCGGCAAGAGAAGCCATTCCACGATAAACTTTGAAACGTTTTCCGTTCTTAGTCAAAACTGTACCAGGTGATTCATCAGTGCCTCCAAGCATACTACCTACCATTACAGATGAAGCACCAGCAGCCAATCCCTTTGTTGCATCACCAGAAGTTCTTGTACCACCATCAGAAATTATTGGAATGTCATGATCCTTGCCTGTTTTTGCACAATCCAATACTGCAGTCAATTGCGGTACACCAGAACCAGTTATTACTCTAGTAATACAAATTGAGCCGGATCCCACACCAACCTTTACCGCATCAACTCCTGCTTTTATCAAATCTTCTGTACCTTGGGCAGTTGCTACATTTCCTGCAATTAATTCACAATCTGGAAACGCTTTTTTGATATTACGAACTGTGTTTAATGCATTTTCACTATGACCATGTGCAATATCAACAACAAGAACATCAGCTCCGGCTTCTAAAAGAGATTCGCTTCTTTCTAAAAAGTCACCTTTTACACCAACCGCTGCTCCAACTAATGGTCGTCCTTTCTTATCTTTGGATGCATTTGGATAATCTTCATTATTTGTAATATCCTTACTTGTAATCAATCCTTTGATAATTCCTGAATCGTCAGTTATTGGTAATTTTTCAATTCTATGTTTGTGTAAAATTTCTTTTGCTTCATCTAATGTAACTCCAGGTTTTGCGGTTACAACATCTTTTGTCATAACATCATGAATATGATCATTGCGATTAGCAAACAGTAAATCTCTCTCAGTTATTATTCCTGCCAATTTAGAATTAGAATCAACTACCAAAAGACCAGAGATATCTTTGTCTTCTGCATAGTCTAGAGCATCTTGGATTGATTTGTCAGGAGAGATAGAATAAGGATTTTCTATCATCACGCTACCTGAACGTTTCACTTTGAGAACTTCGTTGGTTTGTTCTTGAATGGATAAAAATCTGTGAATGATTCCTATACCCCCGGCACGAGCCATTGCCATAGCCATTAAGGATTCAGTGACAGTATCCATATTTGCACTTACAAAAGGAATGTTAATTGAGATATTTCGAGATAATTTAGTACTTAGATCGGTTTGACTTCTACTTGTAATATCTGAATATTTAGGTACAAGAAGAACGTCGTCAAAAGTTAATCCCTCTTTGAATTCCAATGAAACCTTGTTAACGAAGTAAAATATTGATTATAAGCCTTTGTGTCATCTTGAGAGTCTCGAAGCTATTGTTATTGCTTCTTTAGTAGCCTCAACATTATGAGTGCGAATAATATCAGCACCATTTATGACAGATATAGCTTCTGCAGCTACCGAGCCAAACAATCGATCAGTAGGATTTTCTTTTCCTAAAAGATTTCCTAGGAAGGATTTGTTTGAAATTGAGATTAAAATTGGATGGTTCTGCTTTATAGAATTCAAGTTTTTGATTATTGATAGATCTCTTTCCACCCAATCTGATTTAATTTTTGTAAAAAATGGGCCTTGTCCAGTTTTTCTAAAAAATCCAATAGCGGGATCTAATACAATTTTTTCTGATGGAATATTTGATTTTTTTGCAATTTTCAAGCTTTCTCTAAGAAGTTTTTTTGTTACAGTTATGGTATTTCCAAAAACAGTTTTGGAATTATATGCACATAAAATTAGAGATGGAACAAATTCTGAGACAACCTCCTGCATTTTTCGATCATACTTTAATCCAGAAATATCATTGATTATCTCAACACCACATTCTAAAGCATCTCTAGCAACTTTGGCCCTACATGTATCAACAGAAATTGGTAGATTGGAGACATTTTGAATTATTTTTATTGCATTAAGAATTCTTTTTGATTCAACTTTTTCTGAGACTGCTGTAGATAAATAAGGTGTAGTAGACATACCTCCAACATCGATAAAATCTACACCATCATCTTCCATCTGTTTCACAGTATTTTTTATGTGAGTTTTTGTTGTCTTGACAGACTTTTTGTAAAATGATTCAGGACTAGTGTTTATAATGGCCATTATACGTACAGGATTTTTTCCTCCTACTCGTACATTTCCGATTCCAGCCACATGGTTTATCAAAAACTAAGGCAATTTGAGTTATATGATAATTTCAGGTTGGAAAAAGAGATATTCAGATATTTTGAAAGAATTCAACTATAGTGAAAAAAAGGATAACGAGTCTGCTATTCTTTTAAATTCAATTTTAAAAAAATCAGATATTGATGAAAAAATTTTCAATTTAGTTAAAGGAAAAACCGTTTTTGTGATAGGTTCTGGACCTTCGCTATCAACTGCTATTCCAAAATTAAAAAATTTTAAAAAATCGGTAAAAATTGCTGCAGATAGTTCAGTTAAACCATTAGTAGGGAATGGAATTATTCCAGATATTGTCATAACTGATTTAGATGGAGATAAAAATACGTTAAAAAAAATTGCAAAAACAAAATCGATTTTTGTAGTACATGCACATGGAGATAACATAGAAAAACTAGAGTTTTCAAAAAAATTCAAAAATTGTATCGGAACGACTCAATCAAAACCTTTTAGTAAAATACAAAATTTTGGGGGATTTACAGACGGAGACAGAGGAGTTTTTCTGGCTAATCATTATGGTGCAAAAAAAATTATTTTATTTGGAATGGATTTTGGAGATCAGATTGGAAAATTTTCAAATACAAAAAAATCAGAAAGAAAAATAAAATTAATGAAATTAAATAAAGGAAAATCACTTTTAGAATGGCTGTCAACTATTACAAAATCAGAATTGTTTACCACATCAAAGCCAATTAATGGGTTTAAAAAAATATCATACAAAGATGTAGATGTTATAATCACCTAGAATGCATTTAATACCCATCCCACATTTATCAAATTATGAGATTCTCAGAGGAGCAAGTGAAAGACATTGTTACTTTGAAGGAAAGTTTGATCGAGCAAATTGACAAACACCAAGAATCCATAGAAATGTTAGAAAAAAATATCATGATTTTGGATTTATTCTTAAAGGATTCTAGTTTTACAAAAGCCTCAGAGTTAGAAACCACAAAAAAAGTGGAAATTCAAAACAAAATAGAGATTAGAGAAAAACCTGCAGATAATTCAATTCCAATTAAAAGAGCAAGTGATGGTAAAGTAATTGCCAATGCATTCGTCACACCAGAACAAGTTTCCATAGTTTTAGATGATGAGATTGAGATTAGTGATGATACCCCACCCTTCAAATCATTCTTTTTAGATAGAATTATTGGAGAAATGAAAAAGAAGGATGTTGTGGAAGCAGAAAATGGAAAAATCCAAAAAGAATCAATTATTAATTACATTATAAACAAAAATGGAACAGAGATAAGAGAAATTATTATCAAAAACTACAGACAAAAAGAAAGAGTAAATAAGCTAATCAATACAGCAGGATGGTCATTAACGCGAATGCTTGAAAATACCAACAAGTGATAACATGGACAAAATTGTAGTTTTAGATTTTGGGTCGCAGTACAGTCATTTGATCTGTAGAAGAATTAGAGAATTTTCGGTTTATGCAGAACTTGTTCCTTTTGATATCAGTTATGAAGAATTACAAAAACATAATCCAAAGGGAATAATTTTTTCTGGTGGTCCATCAAGTGTTTATAATTCAGATGCTCCAGTTCCAGAAAATAAAATTTTTGATATGAATTTACCTCTACTTGGAATTTGTTATGGACATCAATTAATCGTAAACAAATATGGTGGTAAAATAAAAAGAGCAAACAAAGAATATGGTTCGTCTTTGCTTACAATTGATAACGATAAAGATCTTCTAAGTAATGTAGGAGAGTCAGTCAGAGCATGGATGAGTCATGGTGATGAGGCAGAAGAAATTCCACCTGGATTTCAAGTGATAGGACATACAGAAAGCGCAAAAGCTGCTGCAATTGCATCAGAGGAAAAATCAATCTATGGAATTCAATTTCATCCGGAAGTGGTGCATACAGAACAAGGTACTGAAATTCTTAAGAATTTTGTTTTGAAAGTATGCGGTGCCAAACAAGATTGGACTATGGAGGGATTCATAGATACAATTGTGGAAAAGATTTCAAAAATAGAAGGAAATGTACTTTGTGGAGTCAGCGGAGGCATAGATTCTACCGTAGCTGCACTACTAATTCACAAAGCAATTGGAGATAAGCTCAAATGTGTTTTTGTAAATAACGGTTTGCTACGACTAAACGAAGAAACAGAAATCGAGGAGATGTTCAAAGATAATTTCAAGTTAAACTTTACAGCGGTTAATGCAGCTGATGAATTTCTGGGAAAACTCAAAGGAATAGAAGATCCTGAGGAAAAAAGAAAGATTGTAGGAGAGGAATTTATTCGTGTTTTTACTGAATTTTCTGAAAAAGATGGTCCTTTCAAATGGTTAGCTCAAGGTACACTTTATCCTGATGTGATTGAAAGCGGAGTTTCGAAGGGACCGGCATCTGTAATTAAATCTCATCACAATGTAGGAGGGTTACCAGATTGGCTCAATTTGGAAATTTTGGAACCGTTAAGAGACTTGTATAAAGATGAAGTAAGAAAGATTGCGAAAATTCTAAACGTTCCAGAGAAACTTTTCATGAGACATCCATTTCCTGGTCCGGGACTAGCTGTTAGGATAATTGGGGAGGTTACTCCAAAAAAATTACATATTGCCAAGGTAGCAAGTAAAATTGTTGAAGATGAATTGATGGAGGCGGATTTGTATGATAAAGTGTGGCAAGCTTATGCTGCAGTTGGAGATGACAAAGCAGTAGGTATTGTTGGTGATGAACGAAGATATGGAAATATAGTAATGATTAGAGTCGTAGATTCGATAGATGCGATGACTGCAGACTGGACAAGACTCCCGCAAGGTCTTTTAGAAAAAATGAGTAATAAAATAACAAATGAAATTGAAGATGTCACATGGGTGACTTATACCATTTCAAGTAAACCTCCTGCAACAATTGAGCCACAGTAGTGATAAATTTGGAATACAAAAAAATTTGTGATAAAATTCTTGAATGTGATAAAAAAATCAGATATGTAGGGGTATATGATTATGGGGAACTTTATGACAAGATGAGACCTGGATTAAAGAGTCATTTATCAAAAGAAGAAACTGAATTGTCATTATCTCAAGCAATTTATCGATGGTCTACACGTAAAAAAACAGTAGAAAAAATTGGAAGACCTATTTTTGCATTAGCAAAATATGAAAAAATTTATCGGGTTACTGTACCTATTGGAGGAGCTGGATTGATTTTGATTAGCACAGAATTAGATTCAGACGTAATTGAAATCGTTGATAAGATTTTGAAAATCAAAAATGAATACTATTGATTAGTTTTGATCAGTAAGAATATTCTGAATAACTAAGTAAGAAGTGCTGCACCAAATACTCCTGCAGAATCACCCAATTTGTTTTTCAGGATTGGAGTATCAACTGAATCTGAAAAGACTTTGTTGTAAACTGATTTTTTTCCTTCAGTATACAAAAAATCAATATTCGACAAACCACCACCCAAAACTATTACATCAGGATCTAAGATGTCTATGACATTTGCAAGACCATATCCAAAGTTTTCTAAAAATTCATCTTTCCATTTTTGACCAATCTCACTATCAATGTTAGAAAGGATTTCAGGAAGAGTCTGGGTTTTTCCAGTTAGTTGTGTCCATTGTTTTTCCAATGAAGGGCCACTGATGTAGGTCTCTACGCATCCATTTTTACCACAATAACAAGAATTTCCATTGCGGTGTAAGGCATGATGTCCCCATTCTCCTCCAATATTAGTTCTGCCAGGATGAAGTTTTCCATCAATTACAATCCCGCCACCAACACCAGTTCCCATAATCACTCCAAAGACTACACCAAATCCATTTGCAACACCCATTTTAGCTTCGGCCATTGCAAAGCAATTAGCATCGTTTTCTATCGATATTTTTTTTCCTAGTTTATTTGCTAAATCTTCTTTGAGTGATTTTCCAATCAAACATTGTGTGTTACTATTTTTAATTAATCCAGTTTGTTTAGAAATTGCACCGGGTGTACAAACACCCAAAGAAAAATCAGAAATATTTACAGATATTTCTAAGACCAAGGATGAGATATCATTGATAATTTCTTTATAATCATTTTGTGCAGTTGAAATCCTTTTTCTCTCTAAAACATTTAGATTTTCATCAAGTAGGATAGCCTCTGTTTTAGTGCCACCTAAATCAACACCAATTTTGTACAACAATAATTTATGAAAATTATGAGGCTTAAGTTTTAACTAAAACTTATCCCATTGGGGGCATACCGCCACCGCCGCCACCCGGACCTCCAGAAATAGCAATTACATCATCTATTCTGAGAATCATACATGCTGCTTCTGTTGCAGATTTGATAATCTGTTCTTTTACTGCAATTGGTTCTACAACATCAATCGCTAACATATCAGCGATCTTTGTGTTTCTAGCATCAATACCAGTCCATTTACGACCTTGGTTTTGTTTTGCTCTGAGATTAGCCATTGTGTCAATTGGATCCATTCCTGCATTTTCAGCAATAGTTAACGGAATTGTTTCTAATGCTTCAGCATATTTTTTGATTGCAAGTTGTTCTCTTCCATCAAAATTGTCAGCCCAATCCTTGAGTTGTGAGGCTGCAAATGACTCAGGTGCACCTCCACCTGCAACAATTTCAGGCTTTTCAATTACGTCTTTTACTACCATTAGAGCATCATGAATTGAACGATCGACTTCATCAATCACTCTTTGAGAACCACCACGGATTAGCAAAGTGACTGATTGTGGATGTTTGCATCCCTCAATGAACACCCATTTGTCAGATTCAACTTTCTTTTGATGAACCAGATTAGCAGAACCAAGGTCTTTCTCTGAAAGATCATCTAGATTATTGATTACACGTCCACCTGTAGCTTTAGAAAGTTTAGTCATATCACTTTCTTTGACACGACGAACTGCCATAATACCATGTTTTGCAAGATAGTGTTGTGAGATATCATCTATTCCTTTTTGACAAATCAAGACATTAACACCAACGTCATGTAATTTGTCAACCATAGTCTTTAGCATTCGATTCTCTTCTTCCAAGAACATTTGCATTTGAGTTGGATCAGTAATTCTAATTTCAGAACTCATTTCAGTTTTTTCAATTTCTAGTGCTGAATTTATTAATGCAATTCTTGCTTTTTCAATTCTTGTAGGCATTCCACTATGAACAATTTCTTTATCTAAAACAATACCCTTCACAATTTGCGTGTCTTGAATTGAACTTCCTGCTTTCTTTTCAACTTTAATATTTTCAAGATCAACAGTATGGTTATCACCTTTTTTGGTCGCAATACTAAGAATTGCATCAACCACAATTTTTGATAGAATTCCACTGTCTTCAGAAATTAATTTCGATTGCATACTAGTTGTCGCAATTTTGAGAAGAGATTCTTTATCACCAGGTTGAACTTTTTTTGACAATTGTGAGTAAATTTCAAGAGTTTTTTCAGCAGCTGTCTGATAACCCTCAACAATGGTTGAAGAATGGACCTCTTTTTTGAGCAATTCCTCTGCTTTTGCTAATAACGCTCCTCCAAAAATAACAGAAGAAGTTGTACCGTCACCCACTTCGTTATCTACTGTTTTGGCGATTTCAACCATCATTTTGGCTGCTGGGTGCTGAACGTCAATTTCTTTTAGAATTGTAGCGCCATCATTCGTGATAGTCACATCACCTAAAGAATCAACTAGCATCTTATCAAGACCTCGCGGTCCAAGACTGCTTCTGACTAACTCTGCAACTAGTTTTGCTGCAGCAATATTATTTTGTTGAGCATCTTTACCTTTTTGCTGTAATGCGCTCTCTTTGAGAACTAAAACAGGTCCATTTGGTCCTTGTTGAATTGATGCCATTGGATTCAGCATCAGTCCCATGAATCCCCCTTTTTAACATTACTTAGTTGATCGGCTCGATATAACTTCGTTTTTTCACATCAACAATTCCACCTGAGAGAATTCTAACAGATGGTAAAGCCAAGAAAGGTAGGAACAAAGGAATAAGATGAGGTCTAGTAAATTTACATCCTGAATCTACAACAGAGCTAATGATGTCTTGAAAATTTGATGAAACCTTTTCAAAAGAATCTGTTGAAACAATTCCTCCAAATTGTAAAGGTAAAGAAGCTAAAATTTTGCCAGACTTGACTACAACAAGTCCTCCCTGATTCTTGATAATATGATTAGAAGCAATTGCCATATCAGAATCATCAGAACCTAGTACTATCAGATCATTTTCATGAAAACTCCAAGTAGAAGCAAAGGCGCCAATATCAGCCCCAAAGTTTTCGAGAAACCCAATGGAATGTCGATTTGTTCCATGAGTTCTATCAAATGCTGCAACTTTCCATATATCAGCATCAAACGAGGCAGAGACATGGCCATCTTTTGCACGTAGTTCAGTCGAACCAATCTTGGTAATGATTTCAGTTTGCATATAGATGGTGTTTGCAAGAACATCTTTCTTTTTTGATTTTACAAGAAAATCATTTTCTGAGAACTTTTTTAGTTTAACAGTTTTTTTAATCCAAGGTGGTATTACTTTTTTCTTGAAATGAGACACGACACTTCCGTGTGAGACTACAAGTTTTCCTCCCACAAAGACTTTAGTTGGTTTGAATGATTTCAAATCATTGAAAATAAGAATATCTGCTAATTTTCCAGGTGCAATCCCACCAAGATCTTTTCCCATATTGTAATAGTCAAAATTATTCTTGGACGCCATAGTAATTGCATCCAATGGTTGCAGACCAAGTTTGATTGATTCTCTGATGCAGTGATCAATGTGACCAAATTTTGTAACATCTAATGGATCAAGGCCATCAGAACAAAACATTAAACGATTGAGGTATGTTCCGTGAGACAAAATATGAGGGATGATTTCCTTCAAATCACGTCTTATAGAACCCTCTCTAATCATTACCCACATTCCAAGACGCAATCTATCCAATACTTGATCAAAATTAATTGGTTCGTGGCAAGAGAGTATCCCCGATGAAACGTAAGCGTTGAGTTTTTTTTCACTTATGCCTGCAGTATGTCCGTTAATTATGCAATCGCACTCCAACATTGTTGAAAGTGATTTCATTGTTTTAGGTTCACGCTGAGTAACTTTAGTCCATGAAAAAACTTCTCCCAAGCCAAGAACATGAGGATGTTTTACCGCAGATTTTTCTTGCGATAATGAGAGAGTTTTACTGTTACTAAATTTTTCATCAACAGGAAGGCCTCCAGGAACTACTTGGAAAATTCTTATTGGTAAGTCTTCTCCAAGTTTGAGAAACTCTTGAAAACCTTTGTAACCTGTAACACTAACAATATCAATTGGATCAGAAAAAAGAGAAGTTACGCCGCATAGAAGTGCCTTTTTTCCAAATTCAGACGGCAATACAAATTGGTCAATATGTAAATGAGGATCTGCAAAGCCTGGACTTGCGTATTTGTTCTCTACATCAATGACTATTGTTTTTGGACCTAGTGTATGTGCTGCATTTGGACCAACATATGCAATCCTATCATTAATTATTGCAATCTGAGTTTTTGGAATGATTTCTTTGGTATAGACTGACAACAAATTACAATTTTTTAAAACAAGATCGGCTTTTTTGTCTCCCATTGCTACAGAATTCAAAGAATAGATGGAATTTTCTAGGCTTGAATTCACGGTTATTAATTGGGTTTTGCATCTATTATAGATTCAATGCATTGGTTTTATGCATAAAATATTAGGCATTATGGTTCTGGTAAAAAATAGTGATCAAGATCACCAAATTTTAACAGCAGGGTTCATAATGTGATATTTTCAATTAATTCAGGCATAAAATAATCCCATATTTCATCAGATCATCAGAATCTTCCAGAACCAGAGTATGGGTTTCTGATGATTTAGATCCGAGTGAAATTGAGCTCGATCAACGAAGTGCAGGTATGCAATATTTCTTTTCGTTTTATTTGATATTCTTGGTTGAAGCCAAAGGAGAACATGCAAATTCTATTTTGTTATTGGATGAACCTGGTGTATTGTACCGAAATCATTTCGCCTCACTTTTAGGAGGCTTGCAAAGGATTACCTTAGGCTGTACCGATCAGCAAAACGGATGAAGATCAAGCTTACGGAAAGGCAGATCCGGTACGCCATATCCCGGTGCCAGAAGGGGAGGCCCACTGCAGACATTGCAGCTGAGCTCAAGGTGACGCAGAGGCGCATCCAGCAGCTGTGGGCGGAGTTTCGCAGGACTGGCGTGCACCACGTACAGCGCAGTCCGGGAAGAAGGCAGGTACTGCCTACGCCAGGCGAGACACGGGCGGTTCTGGACGCATACGCCGGACAGAAAGTAGGGGTCGTACGCACGACCCTCGACCTGCAGGCAAGTCACAATATAAGCTACAGGCGCGTATACCGGATAATGAAGGAGAACGGCATGGTGGTCCACTCCGATGCAGGGTCACGGAGGCGAAAGTGGGTGCGCTACGAGCGCAGGTATTCCAACGCCATGTGGCATGTGGACTGGCACGAGATGAAGGATCCCCGATTCAGGGGGCTCCAGCTAGTCACGTATCTTGATGACGCCTCAAGGTGCGTCGTGGCCTCGCAGGTCTTCACGCAGGCCACATCCGAGAACGCAGTAACGGTACTCAGAAAGGCAATCAGGAGATTTGGCACGCCTGCGGCCATACTATCTGATAACGGCTCGTGCTTTGTGGGACGCGGAGGCAGAAAGACGCCAAAGAAGACGTGGAAGGCCACTGCCTTTGAGGCAGAGCTGCTCGACTGCGGCATCGAGCTGATAAACTCCAGGCCGTACCATCCCCAGACAAACGGGAAGCTTGAGAGGTTCCACCGCAGCATAGAGGACGAGATATTTCACTACGAGAGCCTGTCTGCGTACATGGAATACTACAACGAGAGAAGGCTGCACTTCTCCCTTGACATCCACAACCACCAGACGCCGCTGAGGGCGTTCTCGGACAAAAAGGCCACTGACGCGATCAGGAAAACCCACCCGAAATGGATGGGGGAGGACATAAATGACCAGGCGAAATGATTTCGGTATATTACAATTGGATGAACCTGGTATGCAGTTTCATGGAACTGCACAACAGAAAACAGTTGAGTTTCTAAATAGAATATCCAATGAAAATCAACTTCTTTACACAACTCATTCTCCATTCATGATTGATGGGGATCATCTAGAAAATGTCAAAATTGTATATGAGGATGAATCTAATTTTGGAGTTATCAAAGTTTCTGACGATGTTTGGTCTAAAGACCGAGACTCTTTATTTCCATTACAGGCTGGATTAGGATATTCTCTTGCACAAACATTATTCTATTCAAAATTTCAGCTTGTGGTTGAGGGACTAACTGATTATTTATTTCTCAAAGCAATAAATGAATTACTTTCCCGACAAAAAATGTCAACTATACATGAAGATATTGTAATTTCTCCTGCTGGTGGTACTAGTCATTTGATGCCTTTGGCAAGTATGCTTGTTGGAAATGATATCAAAATTACTGTTTTGTTGGATGGAGATCAACCAGGATTACAAAAAGAGAAAACACTAAAAGAAAAACTATTGGTAAATAGTCTAATTGTTGATAATTTTACTGGAAAAGAAAAATCTGAGATTGAAGATTTTTTTGAAGATTCACTTTACATAGAGGCCGTAAAAAGTGCATATCCCAAATACAAAATTGAATTCAATAGTGATGAAGAAAAAATTATTCCCATTGTAAATAGAGTTGAGGCCTTGTTTAAACGACAAGGATATGATAATCTAGAAAAATGGAAAGTAGGTAATGTCATAATTGATTGGATTGCTAAACAATCCTCGGAAAAGAAAATTTCTGATAATACCTGTAAAAAATTTGAAGAATTATTCAAACAAATTAATACAGTGTTAGAAAAATAATTTTCTTATTTTTCACATGATTATTTCATAGAATTTTCAGTATAATTCTATGATACTTTGTATGTTTTAACTCTGAAATGGAGGGAGATTTGCATCAAATCTTGTGTATTTCTTAGTTATTTCCTAGCCTTTTATCTGAAAATATACATCAAAAGTATGGAAATTGACGTAAAAGATCTTACAATGTTTACAATCATTCAAAAACTAAAACATGTTGTAAATCATAAATTTCATAAACTTGATGAAGATTTTGATTTACAAGAATTTTTAGATGGTTCTGAAATTTCTGATGAAATCTTTAAAGAAATTGAAAATAATGCATTTTCAGATTGGTTCAAACTTTCTGATGAAGATTTGAAGCAACTACAAACAAAAATTCTTGTTGAACTTGATAAACTAACTCCAAAAAATTTACCTCTATTTACTAGTACAGGAAAAAGTTCCAAATCACTAAAAAGTTCTATTTTCCAAAAATTTTAGAGGAGTTTAGCTTTTAGGCATAATTTTAAAAATTATTTTAGTATTGAGTTTTCATGCCTGAACAAATTTTGTGACAACATCATATTATATCATCGGGCTGAAATGACATTTGATTGACATATTCAGGAATAAAAGCTAAACCCGCCCCCATTTTTGGCAAATATGAAAAAATCATATCATGCCTGATGTAACTGGAATAATTAAGGGGTTGAATATGTATGCGTAAATTTTTCCTTTTTTCACAGATTTGATGGGGGTTTAGCTTTTATGCGTAAACAAAATTGATCTTTTCTAAAACGATTTTACAATACCTAACCTTTAAAAAATAGAAATTGGTATTATCATTACGGTTCCGTTGGTGTAATGCTAACTATGAGACTTGGAAGCAAGAGCTCAGGAATCGCCTTTAAATTTCAACATTCCCTGCTTTGTACCACCCATAGTCTAATCGATAATACTTGTCTTTGATTGATAACCATCGAGTTTTGGATGAATCAGAAGTGGTTCGTTTTATCCATACAGCATATGCAAAAAAATCTGCAAGTTGCAGTATTGGTGATGTTTTGGGATCACCATTTTCCACATGACCTCTGATATTATCAAGTTCCTTGTAGTGTCTAAACCGCAAAATTTCTTTTAATCCTCTAATGGTTCGCTCTGCCTTTTTTCTAGCCTTTTTGTTGAATTTCTCATAAATTGCTCTGCCTTCAGCACTATGTTCTTCAAGAAAATCCTGAAATCTCTCCATTAGTATCAAGATAGCATATGCTTTTGGGTCTGCTGGTATGCCATATTTTCTACAGTGACGGTCTAGATTTATTGTAACTGACAAAAGATGACAGTCTGATTTTTTGATAAGCTCAAACATGTCATTGGCTAGCTGAAATCTCTGGGCATCTGATAATTTATCATATGGAGGACGTTTGTTTCTTAATGGATGATAATGAATCTTGAAATTTTCAGGTAGTGTTGTCTTTGAAAAATATCTGTCACTTATGGAATTAATTTCGTCATTGAGTTTTGTTTTTAGTGCATCATCTACTATGATTCCAGCTAGAGTGAAAAATTTGGAACTTCCATCTATGACTTTATTGTATTTATCTAAATAATCTCCTGTATCCCCACCCTCATCAATATACAAGTAATACACAGTTTCAAAATATGATATATGAGATAAAAAGATTGAATGTGTTTACTGTTAACTTGGAGAGTTGTTATTTTGACAACAAGACGTAATTTCAAATGATTTTTTATGCAATTCTAAAAAATTTGATTTTAACATGAATGATTTACCCTAATTTCACTAACGATTAACTTTAATGATTAGTTGGCTATATTACATAAAGAAATATTTCATATAATCCCTATATCTGATTATTCTCCAATGGTCAGCCGTAATTTTGTAATTTTGGATTATTCTCACATGAGAAAATATAGAAAACAGATATGTGCAAAGTGTGGAGAATCGTTTTCTATTGGTGACTCCATTCACTCTCAAAGAACAAAGCGTTCGAAAAAATCATATCACAAAAAATGTTGGGAATCAACATACCGTTAGGCTCGAAAAATGAAATTCCAAAATCTATTACCATGTAACAATTAGAAATTTCTAAATTACACCAAACATCATTATACAAAATGGATTCATATAAAATACAAAAAGTACAAGATTTGATTGATTCAGGTAGAGGAGACGTGGGAAGAAATGAATTTATTTTAAAATTAGGTTAATTTTCCAGTAGAATTTTTCCAGTCTAGATTTACAGTAAAAAATTTTAGAACGTTTCTTCCAAGTACAGCCTCTATTTTCTTTGAACCTATGACCACATCTTTTCCTAATGCAGTGATTTTTACTTTATTTGTGATATTTCCGACAGTTATATTCCTCTCATATAATGGGACTTTCCTATCTTGATGTAGTTTTCCATGTATACAAATAATTCCGCTTCCTGAACCTTTGAATTTTAAACCATTTTTTAAACATTTTTCATTAGAAACATAGCTTACAGAAGCTCCAGAACCGTTGTATTAGGTTTGTGCTGACTTAGTTTAATTCCTTCAACTGACTTTTAAAAATGAATAATATTAGTCTTGTACATATTCCGTTATTGTATGGCTTTAATCTTGTCATCGATATCTCTAACTGCATTTCTATAACTATCAATGCTTAGGAATTGTTTATTCAATGCAAGTAACAAAGTTTGTCGTATTATTATTAATAGTTCAAGATCTGTTTTCTTATCTTTGTCCATGATAAAAAAAGGAAGTGGTAGGCTAGTTAATTGTGTTTGCGCTAGCTTGTGTTATGTGTCTAGAATGGCTAGGAACGTCATCAATCCACGAATATTCTAACGTGGCATATGATAGTGTTACATAAGTCGAAGTGAATACAAAAGGACTTGAGTATTGAAGCTCATTGTCAAAATTGTTAACAACAATATGGCCAGAAACCCACTCAATGGACCCACTTCTCTTTAAAGAATAATGAGACCAAGGTTTTATTTCCGCATAGTGTTGATCAGTTTCCACCTCAGAAACGTATGATTGTGTTGTAGTTGTTACTCTTGTCCAATAATCAGCAGATTCAGATGTTTTCCAAATAGATGGAATTACCCACCAGTCAAAACCGGATATAAAATATCCTTTTTGGGAACAACTAGAACATGAGTGTGAAGTTGGAATGGTTTGAGAGTCATAAGAAGTATTGTGAACTCCATGTGTTGCTACATCTGGGAATTCAGGATGACTTAATGAACGCCAATAATCTGCATTGTCTTCATATTGTTTTGCAGAAGCAATACCCTCTTTATTGAGTTCATAACGTATCTTCTTGAACTCATCTGTTAGCATGATGGACCGTACTATCCTGGGACTCTTGGGAGTATACTAGTCTAGACTATGATGTATTCATCTATGATAGTAACATGTCTGATATACTATACCATTCTACATCTGCACAGTCTGAAGTGGCAGGTGAACCAATCGAGGTAATTTATGGCTCCCCTATCTCTGATACATGTCTTGTAGTTGCACTATCTGAGGATAGCAACGATGATAGTGACAATAATTCTACCCCTCAGGATAATAACAGTCTGCTTCACATCAATATAGTTAGAGGCTCTGTTAATGATGGATTATCCATGGTATCATCAAGTATATCAACTCCTGCTGATGCTGCAGGTGCAATAACTGTGGGTGCTGTAAACTATATCGATGGTATTCCAGAACCATTTAGCTCTGCAGGTCCAACTGATGATGGACGAGACAAGCCAGAAATCTGTGGATTTGATGGTATATCTACCACTCAAGGGTCATTTAGTCCATTTTTGGGAACATCATCTGCTGCGCCACATGTGACAGGAGCTGCAGCGTTACTGTTACAAGCATATCCTGATAATTCTATACAACAAATAACTAACACAATACTCTCATCATCTATTCCATCTGATGGTACACTTTGTGGTGCAGGAATTCTGTCACTGCAAAACATTTCAGTTAATCCAAATACAAATGGAAACAATACTGGTAATGGAAACGGTAACAACGGAAACGGTACAGAAAATGGTAATGGTGATGGTAATGGTAATACAGATGGTGGCGGTGATGGAGAGCCACCAATAGTTACTGTAGGTGCTGATTTCATATCTATCCAGTCAATTGTTACACAACCCACACATGGAACAGTGCAGATAATCTTTGATGGTATAGAAATCACATACACCCCAAATCCAAACTATCATGGAATGGATTCATTTGAGTATGGTATAATTGACAACTCTGGATTAACTGACACTGCAACTGTATCACTTGATGTGACATCTGTAAATGATGCGCCATTTGTAACGCCAATAATTGATTACACAATAAACTCGGGGGATACATTGTCCTTTACTGCAGTAGCAGTTGATGCAGACATATCAGATACTTTGAGATTTTCACTGTCTGGAGCAGCACCTACAGGTAGTACCATTGATGGTACTACTGGAGCATTCTTCTGGACTCCTGATAATTCTCATGTACACTGTCGATCAAAAGTTCTTGAGATCAAATGACTTTCTGCAGATGAACTTCATTGCGTCAAGCCACGGCCGCGCCGTCCTGAAATGCTCTGACATTGCGCGGTGCATCTGCCCTATTGTTCCATAATATTCTGACACCAGCACGTCGCGCTTTGACTGGTGCCAGTACTCCTCCATGACGCTGAGCTCCGGTGTTGCGGTTGGAAGCCATACTGCCTTGACGTTCTTGTTGCCCTTTAGGAACTCGCTCACCGTCTTCGCCTTGTGCTGCGGCGCGTTGTCCATTATTATGGCAACCTTTCCGAAATGTCCCGCAAGCTCCTTTAGGTACCGCAGTACCATCTCCTTGTCAAATTTTTCGTACGTCCTGATGAACTGCCTGCCGTCAGTCGCGATGGAACCGTACGCCACGACCCTGCCGTGCCGGCCCTTGTATGTGGTGACTATGGGCTGGCCTTTTGGCGACCAGTACTTTGTCCCCGATGCCGGGTCGTCTATGAATATGGACTCGTCAAAGACTACGACGGCAAAACCCCTCGATTCCAGGCGCGATATGCGCCTCTTTGCGTTGCGCTGCCACCTTTTGATCTCGTCTGTCCCTGCCCTGTTTATGTGGACCCGTCTTGCCGTCTTGGCAGACATGCCCAGCCTGTGCATTATCCTCCTGGCGCTTGTAATGTGGTATGTTATGCCGTGCATCTTGCGGACACGTTCCCTCAGCTGCGGGGGAGTAATGATGCTGCCTGCCCCGGATATTGTCTCTTCAATGTCTTCGAGCCTGACCTTCGGTGGCCTGCCGCTCCTGGGAAGATCCCGGAGGGTGTCGATGCCGCCCTCCCGGAAGCGTTCTACCCAGAAGGAGACCCAGTTGGGACACTGCATGAGTGAGTCTGCCGCATGCTGGATGCTCTCATTGTTCATGCACACCATGTTTACTGCGGCCATCCTGATCTTGACCCTGGGATCCCTTTCCTTCTTGTACGCCTTCTTCAGGTCTTCGGATTTTACTGCGGGCATTGTAATGCGTAGTGGGACGTGATCAAAATGTGTTGCCGTCTAACATGTTTGATCTCATGAACTTTTGCTCGTCAGTATAGGGGATCACACTTTTGATGTTATGGTATCCGATGATGGAGATGCAGTCTCCTCTGATAGTACCACATTTGCACTATCGGATTCAGAGTCTCTAACTGTTACAGTAGAAGAGGGTATAGTGGTACCACAATCAATTACACAAAAGATTTCAGCATCTGATGGATTACCATATGACAGCTTTGGGCGCTCTGCTGACATTGATGGCAATACTATGGTAGTAGGGTCTGTACTTGAGGGGGGAAACGGTCCAGGTACCGTATATGTATTTGAGAGTGACGGCACCACATGGAGTCAAAGCATAAAACTAATCCAAGACAATCCAAAGCGTTCAGATAGATTCGGGCAAGCTTTGAGTGTATCAGGTGGGTTCTGCTAAGTTATGGGGATATAGAATGAGATATGGATCTTCTCCAGATTGAATTTCATGCCTATTGAGAATTTTTGTTTAGACTGGCATTTTGGATTATGGTCTTCCATTTGTTGTCTCCATCAACCAAAATACCTGCTTTTTCTGCTGGTGTTTTGTTATTAATTCCACCATGCTTCTTTGAGAAATTGTAAAATGTCTGGAATCCGTCAAACAAAGGACTGTCCATCTTTTTTATTCCTCTGTATGCAGCTTCACGATCCCTGATAGTACCATTCAGTCTCTCCATTCTGTTGTTGTTTTTGTCACCTTTCATGTGAATGTGTCTGATGTGTTCGGTGTCTTTCCAAAGTGGATTCTTTGCCTTGTAGTTATTTTTCCATGCCTCATGGAAATTATGAGCTCCATCTGAAATTAATGTAGTTGGTATTTTGTCTGCAATCATCATGGCTTCCCTGAACATTGGGTCTACATTTTCAGTACCTTTTGTGTTTGCCACATATTGGGTAATCATAAACCTGGTCTCATGGTCAAGCATGGAATATTGTAGTTTCTGATTGCCACTAATTTTTATAAAGATTTCATCGGTTCTCCATGTTTCTGAAACTCTTGGTACTATTCCCTTGAGATAGTTGGAGGTCATCTTGGAATATTTGTCAATCCAATTATAGATAGTAACATCAGATACTTCAATTCCCATCATCTCATAGTGATTGGAAATATCTCTAGTTGACATTCCCGAATAGGACATTTGTAATGCCCCTGTAATGGCATTTTCATCATATCTCATCTTTTCAAATCCAAAGTTTGCAGTAAATCTCTTTTTACAATCCTGGCACTTGAATCTCTGCATTGTCTTGCTCTTGTTTTTCTTTAGACCTGCCTTTACGATATTTCCTGAATCACAGAACTTGCAGACCCTGATCAGTGACCTCTCAATTATACGGAATGTCTGTTTCTGGCCCTCGTTCTTTCTGATTAGCTCCAATGCTATCTTGATGTGCTTGCAGTCTGATTTTCTATTCTGATGATCTGGACACTCACAAACCAAACCCCTGTCACTTTTTGAAATAATGTAGGATTTTGTCAAGTCCGTCTGTGATCTAATCTTGATTTTGTTGTTTCCTATGAACTTTGCATAATCGGGCAGTTCCACAATCTGCCTTGCATGTTGTGCTCTTGCATTCATGCGCAAGACCCCTTGAAAATTAATAAGGTGGAAAAAACAAAGAGACTCAAGAACTCTGATAACGCCAGATTCATCATTGGGAGCGTAATTCCCTCTGAACTTTTTGTCTTCTTCATTGTTTGTCTTGCTCTTTGCTGTTTCATTGTTATATCTATTATAGATATAATATATATGTGTCTCTAAAAAATAGATAACATTAAATTAAGAGCATGGGGTAAAAAATACATGGCTACAACCGTAATCAAGACAATAAGAGCCAAAAAATACTTGTACTACTCATATTATGACAACGGCAAAAAATGTGAGAGATACTGCGGCATAGCTTCTAGCGTATTATCTGAAAAGAAGGCATTGCAGTTTAAGTTAGAGCATCTAAAGAACCAGAAAAAAAATATTTCAGAGAAAATTGCTGAAATAGAAAATGGACTAAATTAAAAAAAAGTCTGTCATTGATGAGTATTGAGAATTTGATTTAAGATTTTATTTGGTAGTTTTGAATCTAACACCTCTTGTATATTACACCTTGTATTTTTTACATTTGTCGCATATAGATCAATACCTGTAAAATTTCTCTTAAGACATACAGAAACAATCCCAGCGGTCCCCCTGCCTGCAAATGGGTCCAAGACATGATCTCTTTTTTTAGTTGCAAATTTTACTATTTTTGATATTAAATCTTCAGGAAATATTGCAAAATGCTCGTTACCATGATGAGCCTTTGTGGATATATCCCACACATTTCCAGGATTCTTGCCTTTGGGATTACATACTGCAAATATTGGATAATGTTTATGACCACCTATTCTTTTGCGTGTCGCATGACGTTTGAATTTTCTGTAACAGGTAGGACATCGCTTGTCTGGATCATAGCCATATGCCCATGATATTTCATCAGTTGATGGCAAATCTTCAAAGGGAGTATCTGGTTTTGCATTATGAATAGTATCTGTAATCTTTTTTATTGCCCTCATGTTTTTCTCTATTGATTTTAACTGTATTTCGTGGTTTGCAGGAGTTGGAGTTGAACCCGATGTTACTTCATTTCCTTGTACTCTGATAGAATCCATATTTAGATATGGAATTCTATTTTTAGAAAAAAACAATATAAATTCATAAGATTGTGCAAGGCTTGTTTTTGAATTTGTAGATATTGCATTTTTCTTATGCCAAATAATATCTTCCTGAAAACAATATCCAATTTCAATTAGTTTGATTGCCAATCTATGCGGAATCATCAATTTTGCATGATTTCTTCGGGTATCTCCAATAACAATAAACATACTGCCATCCTCGGCAAGTAATTTTTTACAGGATTTAAAAACAGATACAAGTTTGTTTAGATAATCTTCGGATGATTTTTCCTGTCCAATTTCATCATTCTTTTCTCCATATTTCCTATGTTTGTAGTATGGAGGAGATGTAACGATTAGTTTGTATTTGTTTTGTTCTTTGGAATTTTGAGCCAGTTTTTTGAGTATTTTGTCTGAATTGCCATGCAATATATTGAATGGTTGAATGGCCATCAAATAAACCTCGAACAAACGTACAGGCAATCTGTAAGATGTTGGTCAGATTCACTAGAACCCCCCCCCCCTCACTATTTCGTATTTTCTTTAAAATATTGCTAATCAATCTCAAATTATCTGAATCTGTTATGAATTTATGCAATTCTGATTTAAAATCTAAATCAATATTATTCAAGTGCTGTATGTGTAAAAGATTATTTGTCTTAGTTTTCAATAACAAGTTTCTTTCTGCAATACCTACATTCAATGCCAACCAAACATCATCCCAAGATTTAAGAAAAACTTTTTGGAATAATTCATGCAGTGACTTATTTGATTTAGTAAATTTTTCAGATACATCGTTTCCATAAATAGTCTGTATTATATTTTTAATTTGATCTGTATCAAAATTGATCTTTAGATTAGATATATCCAACACCATATCAGGATTTTTTGATCCATATTCAGTAACAAGTTTTTTACTTTCACTATAAAATCCATTTGTCTGATCATCAAGTATTTTTGCATTTGTGCCTTTTACATTATAGAGAAACCCCATCAACATTTCAAAATTTTTAATTCCAAATAGCTTAAACAGTTTTTGAAGTGTGTATTTTTCTTTAGTTTTCATATCTTCAAATATTACAGTATTGTTCCTGATATGATCAAGTAATTCAAAAAATTTCTTTAATGCTTCTTTTCTAGCTGCTGTTCCTCCACTATCTACTCTGTTTTTTAGTTCAAGTATGATCAAAGAATCCTCCAGCATGTTCATCAAATCAAATTTTTTCTTTAGTTTGGAAGATACTTTTCCCGATAATGTTTCATGGGATTCGATTAATTTATTTAAAAATGAGGATAGGTATGTCCCTTGTGTTGCACTATCTCCTGCAAGGATTTGGAGGGTTTTTTCCAATAATGTGCCTCGACCTCCTTTTGATGCCCAAAAATAAGATGTGATCTCCAATAATGAACTATAATAATTTGAGTTATATTTTATAGAATTTTTGCCAACATATTCAGAAGTGAAAGGATCCATACTGGAATTAGGGTCACATGCACGATCGAAGATGTTGTGTAGGATGTTTTCATATCCGTTATACAGATTAATCTCTGATTCTGTTAGATTTTTTTTATTCTGTAAAATGAGCATATTCCTACTCTTCAAAGTCATCATACAAAATAATCGAAAATATCCAGATTATAACAGTAAGCATTGATCGCATGTTCAATCTGGAGAAAATTCATATTTCATTCTATATCCCCATAACTTAGCAGAACCGCATGAAAACCTTTTGTAAGTGTAAATGCCAAACTCCGCTAACTGATTATGAGTATAGGAAATTCTCAGGGTACAAGAGAGGACATGATCCTTTACCTTGAAATTTTATTCTGATCGATACTATTCTATAAATAATGCCGGTTCTGGAAGATTCTGATGATCTGATGAAATATGGGATTATTTTATGCCTGAATTAATTGAAAATATCACATTATGAACCCTGCTGTTAAAATTTGGTGATCTTGATCACTATTTTTTACCAGAACCGATTCAATGCTTAAATTACGGTTGAAGAGGTTTTGTTGATATGAACATTCCCAAGGTGATCAGAAAGTATTGTCCTAAATGTAAAACACATACTGAACAAAAGGTCTCCATTTACAAAGCTGGAAAAAGACGTGGTTCTGCTAGAGGTGAACGCCGACATGCAGAACGTAAACATGGATATGGTGGACAGAAATTCCCAAAACTAGCAAAACCAGCCAAAGTTACAAAAAAAGTTACTCCTATTATGACATGTACTGTATGTAAAAAGAAATACAATAAACCAGGCATTAGAATTAAGAAATTTGAGTTGGTGGCAGCATGAAAAGAGATCATATTGAAATTCCAGAACCATCTAGCAAATTTCAAAAAGTTAACTGCGATGAATGTGGTGAACCTCAAGTAGTTTATTCTCATGCGTCAACATTAGTTGCATGCAATTCCTGTGGTAACACCATTGCAGAACCAACAGGATCAAAAGCCAAGATAAATGGAAAAATCTTAGGCAGTGCTGAGTAAATTATAGTCTTGTTTTGTATTTATATTAAATGCGATTCTCTTATCATCAATTATGATATAATTTTCTTCTAAATTTTCAAGCGAAGAGATTTTTTCTGAATTAACTAAAGAAATTCCCGTATAATGACATGCTTGATTATCAAAATTTATAGAATAATCAGATTCAATTCCAAGAGTAGTTAAAAATTTGTTTGTGACAAGAATGCTAGTCCAAATATTTTGAGAATCATAGTTTGTTACAATTTTTTGTATAACTTCTTTATCTAATAAAGGCAAATCACCAGAAGTAACTAAAACCACGTCGTTGACAGTTTTAAGTGCTAAATTTAGATCTTTTACATAACCAATTCCAGGAGTGTCAAAAGTTTCAACATTATTTTCCTGCAGAAACTTTTTTGTTTTAGGGGAATTGGAACTAGTAGCAGTTAAAATTTTTGAAAAACAATTTGAATTTTTTAATGAGTCAATTACATGAAGGATTATAGGTTTTTTGTATTTGAGTAATAGTTTTTCATGATCTAACTCCATACGATTACCTTTGCCACCCGCCATTACAAGACCAATCATATCGATACAAATACCATCAGAGACGCCAATCTTGTAAGTTCGTTTGTGGCACCAAGAACATCACCAGTAATTCCACCAAAACTACGAGTAGAAATAGCTAAAAGAAAGATTGTCAGGGCAATTGTTACACCAAGCATTGCTAGTCCAGTAGTCTCACCAATTACAGCTACTGGAATTAACATAATGATGAATGCAGCTGCAAGTTTTTTCTTGTCTTTCATAATAGCTACAAAAGGAGAATTTGAGCCTAGTGCAGCTGAGTTTCCCAAACTTGCCATTAATACCATTGAGAATTTTGCCAGAATTTCGCTGATCAAAATTGCCCTAAACAAATCAAATCCATTTGTAAGAGAGATAGTTATTACCAACCCAATAAGATACAAAACAATTCCAACAATTCCTGCGGAGCCCGTAGAAAGATCTTTCATTGCTTTTAGCTTCCTATCTTTACTTCCTTTCACCATAAGCCCATCAGCAAAATCAGCCAAGCCATCTGCATGATGAATTCCAGTAACAATTGCAATGGAAGCAACCACTAACAAGCTAACTAACAAAGGATCTAAAAAGAAAGATAATCCAAAACCAAATGAACCAACTAAAAGTCCAATTGCAATTCCAACAATAGGAAAAACATACATGTATTTTGCAGTACTTTCTAAAGTTGCATTTGATGATGGAAAGATTGTCAGAAATGAAAAAACAGAGCCAATTTCTTTAAGCATGAACCCACCATCCAACGAGTGATAAAATAGAAATTATTGGAATTATTACTATTCCAAAGAAAAGAATTGAAGTAACTTTCATCATTGTAAGTGCAGAGTCTACATGTTCTTTTGTTAGAGAAATTTCACCATTGCCTAACTTGTAGTGATTTACCTTTTCAAACTTTGTTCCAAGAGCTCCTGCCAATGCAGCCATTGGATACCCTGCATTAGGACTTTCTGTTTTTTTGCCATCTCTAATCATTATTTTGTATGATTCCTTCCAATTATTTTGTAATATTGCAGCTGAAATGATCATTACTAATCCCGTTAGTCTAGATGGAATATAATTTAAAATTGTGTCACAAGTTGCACCAAACCATCCTACATTTTTGAAAATATCAGTCTTGTATCCAATCATTGAATCTGCAGTGTTGATTACTCTATATACAAATGCTCCAGGTAAACCAAATAGAGCATAATAGAATAGTGGTCCAGTAATACCATCAACAGTATTTTCACTTATGCTCTCAAGTACGCCTGAAATTATGTGATTTTTGTCCAAATTCTTGGTATTTCTTTTAACAATCATGGATAGATTTGCTCGTGCAGAATCTAAATTATCTTGCTCTAGAGAATCTACCACAGCACGAGCGTAGCGTTCCATGCCTCGAATAGCAATAGTAGTCTTAAGGAGCATCACTCCAACTACAACCGAGATAACTAGGGTTACCAAATCAGTTGTAAATAATGAAATTCCAGTGTCTAAAATTAAAAGTAATGCAACTACAACTCCAACAGTTATTGTAACTATAAGAATTCCTCCAAGTTTTTCAACAAATGCACTTGGATTTTTTGCTAGTGGTGTTAGCTTTGCAATTAATGTTCCAATCCATGCAGTTGGATGGTATTTACTCTTAGGATCTCCAAATGCAAAGTCTAATCCTAACGCAAATGCAACAGTTACAATAGACTCCAGAATCATTTTATCATCCTCTCAATTGTTTTTATATCTAGGTTATTTTTTACAGTTTTTGCTAACTTGTCTAGTTCTTTATCTATTTTAGTAATATTATTTTTGGTCCAAGCAATCTCTTTTGGTTTTGCATTAAGTGAGTCCTCTTCAGGGATGTTCATCTTTATCATAGGAATAGTTCCTAAAACTGGAATCTTGGTAATTTGTTTTAGTTTTCTAAATCCTGGCTTTAGTACATCAATATCTCCACGAAACTTGTTGAATACAAATCCCTTGACTAGTTTTTGATATTTTTTCTCAATTAATGTCATAGTTCCAACTAAACTTGCAAAAGAACCTCCCTTGTCAATATCTGATATCAACAAAACAGACGCATTTGCTTGCTGAGCAATCTGCATATTGGCAATATCATAATTTTGTAAATTGATTTCAGCCGGGGAACCTGCTCCTTCTAAAATTACCAAATCATGGTTTTTCTTGAGTCTAGATAAAGAATCAGTTGCGGCTTTGATTCCTTTTGATTTTACAAATTTTGCATAGTAATCCTTTGCATGCATTTTCTTGTAACGCTTACCATTGAGATAGACTGTACTATAGTAATTTCCTAATGGCTTTAGCATTATAGGATTAAGATCTGACTCTATTTGGCATCTAGCAGCTATCGCCTGGATTGCCTGAGCACGGGATATCTCAAAATCAGGCGTGGCATAACCAAAATTTGACATATTTTGTGATTTGAATGGTGCTACGCTGTAGCCATTATCAGAAAATATTCTACATAATGCCGCAACTAGTATAGTCTTACCAGCACCAGAAGTGGTTCCCTGAACCATCAAAGATTTCATGTTACTGCCTCCAATGCTCGTACTAGTTTTAGATTATCTTTGTGAGACTTTACTGCAATTCTAATGTAATGATTATTTAGACCACGAAAGTTTTTACAATCTCGAATCAAAACTTTGTGTTTTAGTAATTTTCTTTGGAGTTTCGTAGAGTCTTGTTTTGTTTTAATTAGAATAAAGTTGGTTGAAGAATCATGACACTCAAAACCTTGGATATCAGCAATTTTGTTTTTAAGAAATCCTGATTCTTTTTTTATGATAGATTTTGATTCTATAAGATGTGATTCGTTTTTGATTGCAATTATGCCTGCTTCTTGAGCTAAAGCATTAACACTCCAAGGAATTTTCATCTTTTGTAGAATATCTATAATTTGTTTTGAAGCTCCAGCATATCCAATTCTAATACCAGCTAAACCGAACGATTTGGTAAGTGATCTTAATACAAAGAGATTATCATGTGTTTTTACTAAATTTAGGATAGATTGGTTTGATTGTGGAACTAGTTCAATAAAGCATTCATCAACAAATACAAGACAAGATTTGTGTTTAGCAGATAACAGAATTTTTATCAATTGTTTTTTAGATAAAATAGTTCCAGTGGGATTATTTGGGTTGCAAATAAAGATACATCCATTTGCAGGAATTTGAGAAATAAATGAATCAAGATTTTCAGCAAGATTCATTGTTTTAAAAAAAGTAATTTTACAATCAGCAAGTTTTGCTGCAGCTTCATATTCTCCAAATGTGGGTGTGGGTATCAAAATACGTTTTTTTGATAAAACTGCACTACAGAAATTATAGATTATCTCAATTGAGCCATTTCCAACAATTAGGTTTGATTTTGGTAACCTAGTATATCTTTTGAGGCTGGATATCAAATCACTGGAATTTGAATCCGGATAGTATTCCATTTGACCCAGTCTTCTTTTCAAGATTGATTTAACAGAAATTGGCATTCCAGCAGGAGTTATGTTTGAGCTGAAATCTACAATACCAGGATCTCTATTATCTACAGAGTATCTACCTCCATGAGCTACAGGATTATGTGTTGCAATATTGCGTTTTATGCTTATTTTCACAGTTGAAGATAGATACAGGCAATATAGTATCTTTTGGTAGTCTGAAAAACGATTATTAATTGAAAGCGATCAACTATCCAATTATGGATAAAAAAAGAGTTGTAATTATCGGAGTAACAGGTGCTGTAGGGCAAGAATTTGTCCAATGTTTAGAGAGCCACCCATGGTTTGAGGTAACTCAAATTGCAGCTTCTGAGCGTTCAGCAGATAAGAACTATTTGGATGCGATCAAAGATGCAAGTGGAATCGTAGCATGGGATGTTGGTGGAGAAATACCTGAATACATCAAGTCAATGACTGTAAAAAAAATTGATGATATTGACGTATCACAATTAGATTTAGTATTTTCAGCAGTAGAATCTGTAGCTGCAAGAGATATTGAAACTAAAATGGCAGCAGACTTGCCAGTAATTTCAACTAGTTCTGCATATAGATATGAAGAAGACGTCCCAATTCTCATTCCAGGAATTAATGATGAGCAAGCTGAATTACTTGAAACTCAAAAGAAAAACCGTAACTGGAAAGGCTGGGTAGCACCTCTGCCAAACTGTACTACCACGGGTTTAGCAATTACACTAAAACCCTTACTTGATAAATATGGAGCAAAAAAAGTTATGATGACCTCAATGCAGGCAATCTCTGGAGGTGGGAAGTCAGGAGTATCTGCAATGGGAATAACAGATAATATCCTACCATACATTCCAAAAGAGGAAGAAAAAGTTAGAACTGAGACAAGAAAGATCTTAGGAAAACTCAAGGATGGTAAAATTGAGGATGCAGACATTAAGGTTAGCTGTACATGTACTAGAGTTCCTGTAATTGACGGACATACTGAATCTGTCTTTGTGGAGACTTTAGATGAGATTGATCCTACAAAAGCCAAAGAACTTTACAATTCTTACAATCAGAATATTTCAGTTGAAGGATTGCCTTCAGCTCCAGAAAAATACTATGCATTTCATGAAGATCCAACAAGACCTCAACCAAGAATGGAAAGATCTGTCGGTGGTGGAATGACCACAACAATTGGAAGAGTAGAAAAAGAGGAACTGTTTGATCATGGACTCAAATACATGTTGTTCTCACACAACAAGAAAATGGGTTCAGCAAAAGGTGCAGTTTTGCTAGCAGAAATGCTATACAAAAAAGGCAAGATTTAGACTATTTTTTGCAATTTTTACAATAATAACTTTATAAGAACAAGAAATCTAGATCGACTCAGGTGTTTTGAACGGTAAAAGTAGATAATTTAGATTTACAAATTTTATCCGAGTTATCTAATGATGCATCAATTTCGGTTCCCCGTTTATCAAAAAAGATTGATGTTAACTCATCAGTAATTTATTCAAGAATCAAAAGACTAGTTAAAAGAAAATTAATTGAACGTTTTACAATTGTTGTAAACGATAATGAGCTTGGTTACATCGTAAAGGCATTAACTGGAATTAATATGAATTCAAAAAAACGCGATCATATAATTGAGGAATTATTCAAGATTGATGGTGTCAGAGAGGTTGCAGAAGTTACAGGTAGATTTGACATACTGGTAACTATGTATTCAAAATCATTAGATCAGATGCATAAAATAGTCTCTGAACAAATTGGCAGAATTGAAGGAATTCAGTCTTCAGAATCGTTTATTGAGATGAAATCACGAACTAAGGCAATGCCATATATGTCGTCAAAGGATAGCGACTAGCATTGCAAAAACAAAAGTCAGAATCTCGTGTTGCTGTATACTATGAATTAACAAAGCCAAAGATTTGGTATTTACTGGTGTTTACTGCATTTGGTGCTGCATTAACAGCATCCAATATTTATGATATTGAAATTTCTCCAGCAACATGGATGTTAATGTTATTTTCAGTTGCAGCAGGTTCAGCTGCCGCTAACACTTTGACAAACTATCATGACAGAGATATTGATGCAATAATGGAAAGAACGAAGGACAGACCTCTTCCATCAAAGAGAATCTATCCAGCAGAAAAAGCAAGGAATTTTGGATTGGTATTAGCTGGAATATCGTTAGCTTTAGCATTTGGAATTTCGTTCACTACAACATTAGAACAAGGTGCGTGGGCAACTACATTCATTGCATTTGGACTGCTGAACAACATTCTTGTTTACTCGTATGCATTAAAACGAAGATCAAGGACAAACATAATTTTAGGGGGTTTATGTGGAGGTTCACCACCTTTGATTGGATGGGTAGCTGTAAGCATGTCAGATTTATGGACTATGGGTCTTGCAATGGCAGGTTTGGTGTTTATTTGGATTCCAATGCATATTTGGGCTCTGACCTTACATTTCAAAGATGATTACAACAAAGTTAATGTTCCAATGTTAACTGCGGTACAATCTGAAAAAACATCGGCAAGAGTAATTGCAGGTTCAACTGTTGTAATGGTATTGTTTTCAATTGCCCCATTCTTCATAACAACAGAAAATGGTGAAGAGATGGTAGGTGGAATATATCTATGGACTGCGGTTGCATCAGGCGCATTAATGTTAGCATTATCAATATGGGTGATAGTTAAGCCTATGGAAAAAGCCTCATGGACTTTGTTTAAATTTTCTAGTCCCTATTTGGCAGTATTGTTTATTGCATTAATGGTAGACTCTGCACTATAAAATACTGCTATTCTCATCAAGACTGTTAAGCTCTTTAGTAATTTTAGAATATTTTTCTACTAATGTTTCAAGCTCGTTTTGTAATTCAATAGAATTCCATTTTAAGGTAATTAAAGAAGATAATTTTGCAACAATACTCCATTGAAGATTGTTTTGCTCATCAATTGATTCTAAAAATCTCTTACCTTTCTCATCATCATTCATAGTTTTTCGACATAATGCAATCATAAAAAGTTAGTAGAAGGTAATAACATAATTTCAAAGTTTTATTAGTAAATGTGGATTATTTGCCATATTGCAATGTAGTATCTCCGAATGCAAGTTAAAAGCAACAGATACAGTAAAAATTGGTTTTAGAGAAAGCAGAAATCTATGCAAAGAGCACTACAAATTATTCAAAAATAAGGACAAAAAGCATCTTACAAACTTTACCAAAGCATCAGGATTTCAATAAAAATTCATTAGATTTTTTTTAAATTTTAAAATTATTGAAAGATTTAACACCTACTATTTTCAAACTATTGTATGGCTACCAAGAAAAAACGTACTCGTAAAAAGAAGTCAGTCAAAAAAACAACTGCCGAGAAAAAAAGCACTCGTAAAAAGAAGTCAGTCAAAAAAACAACTGCCAAACCAAAAAAACAAGCAAAACCTTCATCAAAAAAACTAGAATTTGAAAAAGTATGGACAAATTACAATGCTGCATTAACTGGTTGGAAAGAGTCTCTTGCACAATGGCAAAAAGCTACAAATGAAACTCTAATAACATATAACGATGCATGTCAAAAAGCATTAGAAACAGATGCAGAATTATTAAAAAAAGTAACTTCAAGTTGGGAAAATACATGGGAAGAAATTGGTCCTGAATTTATTAAACAACAGTCAATGATGATTGAAAGTATTTTCAAAGAAACCAATATTGAATCAATTAAAAAATTCAATGAACAGTGGGAAAAATTTCTTAAAACATCAGGTGATGATTCAATTATGGCATATCAAGAAGCCATCAAAAAATTTAATCAGGCATGGCAGTCAGGACAGATGTAATCCTGTGAAATTGCAAATTAAGAAAAGGCTTGATTATTTTTGTTTTTCAGACTCAACGAATTAGGCTCAAAAAAATAAGATTATAATTGGTTTGAGAATAGTATGATCAAATGGAAATCTCAGTAGAACCATGGAAAAAATTGATTATTCATGAAGTAATTGAATACAGATTTGATGATTGGGTTAAACAAATAGCATTTAGTACAAGATCATCAGGTGGAGGAATTCCCACAATGCAATGGACAAATGGAATTGTATTCTCACCAGCAAATTTTCCAACAACAAATATCACAGTTGAAGAACAATTGAAAGGAACCCTACATTGGTCATCAGTATCTTTTGCAATTAAAGAAAAATTTGAAAAACAAATAGTAAAGGAAAATGCAACAATTAATTTAGTTGATGTTAGTGTAAATGAAATTTTCAAAGAATTAGCAACAAGTTTGAAAGCACGATCAAAATATACAACTTTTGAATCTGACAAAGACTAATGAATATAGAAAAAATGATAAAAGATTGTGAAATATATCTAAAACAGATTAAACAATATGATCCTGATCCTTATTATGTAAATTATTTTTTTAATGAATACATAAATTCTGTAAATGATATATTTAATGGAATTTTTGAGGAAGGAAGCAGAGATTTTGGATTATTTATTTCAGAAAAGATTTCACAAAAAAAATTTGATAAAAAAGCAAAAATGAAAAGTGAACAGAATGCGATGAAATTTTCAGAATGGTATTCAATCAGATACAATCAGGAACATGAAAGTCCATATCCGAATTTCATTAAAAAAATCTGTCAATTTAAGAACAAATTTGAAAAACTGCCTAAAATTAAAATCATGATTAGAGCGTCAGATAGATGCAAAGATGACATTAATCAACAGATCAAAGTTAATTTGAGTCATGAAAAATTACGTTCAAAAGAAGAATTAGAAATTGAAATAAAAAGACAAGTACCAATTTTTTTAGAAATCATAAATCGTAAAAGAAGTAAAAATGACGAGCCTAAAGTTGGAGAAAATCAGGTAAGAGCTTCTGCATTTCTAGAAATTGAAGAATGCAAAGACATTGAAATTGTTTATGCGGCAGAAATTTACATTCCCGTTATAAAACGATTAGTTGAAGAATCAAGAAAGAAAATTAAAGAATTAACAGTGTAGAAATAGGTTTAAAATTTAATCTGAAAATCCAAAGATTGAATGTTTATTTTTAATTTTGATGACTGGTAAATATGAATATCCATGATCAAAATTATCTGAAAATTCTGGATCTCGTCCTTGATTTCCCTGATATTTGATAAAATGTCTGGTAGGTTCAGAATCTAGTTCAACATAATTGAAATTATAGATCACTTCATCCATTTCTAATGGTGTAATGTATCCTAATACCCAAGAATTTTTGTGAGGTAACGCATATAGGGAAAGATCTTGTTCATCTGGAAACTCAGGATCATATGTTAATCGTGCTAAACTTCCCAAATCTTTAACTTGAATTGGATGAAATTGATCAGAGATTTTTTCGGTTTTTACAGCTAAGGAGGAAATTTTTGATTCCATATGTACAATTGGTGCATAATTTGAAATATCTTTTGTAGATTCTACAATTTCACAAGTCTCTTTTCCTGCATTAACTCGGTATGAGATATACCTACCAGATTTTGGCATTTTGACATAAAAAATCAACAAAGTATTTGCAAGAGTTAAACTAGTTGAAATAATTCTTGAACCATCAAATTCTTGAGAATATACTCTTCTTGGATATTCTCTAAATGCACAAGCATATCTTGCCAAATCATGAAAACTAGATAATTCAACAAAGCATTCACTTTGAGTAATTGTCATCAAAAAAAGAATGAATAAATCAAGTTTTTATTCGTTCGGAAATTATTGTGGTCTGGGCCACATAGAATTCCAAGTATCAGCAAATTTTTTCATCATTTCACCAAAAGCTTGCATTTGTTCTAATCCAGATGAACTTAGAGTCTTCTGCCAATTTTCAGCAAATTGTTTGAAAACATCGGCATTAGAATCATTAAGAGCTTTTTGCCAATTTTCTCCAAATTCTTTGAAAGACTTCATTCCTGCATCAATCATTGCTTTTTGCCAATTTTCTCCAAATGATTTCATAGTTTCGGCACTGGATTCAGCAGATGCTTTTTCCCATACTTGATTGAATTTAGATTGCATGTCATTACTTGCATTTTGAATTTGCTCAAAAAGTGATTTCCAGCCTTCAAGAGACTTTGTATATTCTTGCCATAGTGAATCCCATTCGTTATTTTTTTCTTGTTCAGACATTAACTAAAGATGATTTTTGTTATTCTTAAATGGATCCATGACAATTAGAGAGGCTATTTTTGACGATTTTTCAATCGTTTTTCCATTCTAACTTTACCTTCTTCAAACTTGGTTCTATCTTCATCTGTCTTAAGAGCTAGTCTAGGAACATGTATTGGTTTTCTATTTTTATCGAGAGCTACAAATGTAACAAAAGCATTTCCAGTAGTGGTTCTTATTCCTGTTACAATATCTTCAGCTTCAGCTTTTACTTCAATTTCCATTGATGAGTTATGTACATAATTTATTCTGGCATTTAGTTTTAGAACATTCCCGACAAAAATAGGTTTTAGAAAATTAACACTATCCATAGATACGGTGACTGCATTTGACTGAGAATGTCGTTGAGCTACAATCCCTGCAACCATATCAATATGTTTTAAAATTTCACCACCAAACACGTTTCCCGCTGGATTTGCATCTGTGGGAAACATCCTAACAATTACTTCGGCGTGTGATTCAGAAGGACTTTTTTCGCAAATATTGGAATTTTCTGATGACATTTTTAATCTCTTAATAGTTTCTCTAGGTTGATTTTATCGATATTTGGAATTTTTGCTATTTTAAATCCATCAGGACGTTTTGAAAGAGATCTGGTTGCATCAATGCCCATTTTCGCAGTTTTTAATTTCTGTTGATTACTAGATGGATCAAGACTAGAACCACGAACGTTTTTGAGAATAATCAGATCTTTATCTGCTTGAAATCTTGTAGCCATGGCATATTCTACTGATTCTGCACTATTGGGATCAATGTCTTCATCAACTATAGTTACTTGTTTTAGGGAACGATGAGACTCAAATGTTTTTTTAATTATTTTTTTAGGATCAGATTGGCTTTTCTTTTTAATTTGTACAACCGCATGCAACCAATTACACCCACCATTAGTCATTGAGACTTGTCGTGTTTGAGAATAAGCTTTTTTTAATTCTCCATTTAATTTGGATTCAATTGGCATTCCCATTAGTAACCTATGTTCTGAATAGCCAGATAGGATATCATGAAAAATTGGATTGTTTCTAAAATAGAAATTTTCAAGTTCAAAAACTGGTTGAGGTCTTTTATGATCATATGTTTGAAGCATTTCAACCATCCATTCACGATGAGTTTTATCATGAAGAATTTTTCCTTCCATTACAATTTCAGCACCTGAGGGTACATTCAGTCCTGTAGAAGGAAGTTTTGTCAAAGTTAATTTTCCGGCCAAAAGAGAGTTTGCAATATTTATTTCATCTTTTCCCCATTCAGCTTGATATGCACCTGCGATAGAAATTGCGGGATGAACACCAACAGTAATTGCAATTTTCAAATCTTTGCCATGTTCTTTTGCATGAACAAAACATCTGTGGAGATGACGTCCTTCTACCATTCTAATGGAAAAATGAGTTTTATCAATTGGCATTAATCTATGAAAGGAGGAATTTTGTTTTCCAGTTTCAGGATTCTTTGCATAAACAATGGAAGATGTGATAAATGGACCAGATTCCTTTTCAAAATGAGTTACAATAGGCAGGGAAAAGAGATTTTTTGACTTGTTTTCCATGAATTTTCCGGAAGAGGTAATTTTTGGCTGTTTAGCCTTTTTGATTGCTGAAATTACTTTTTCATGAATATTATCTTCTGTACTTCCAACCGCCAGAGCAAATCTTTTTCTAGTTCCCACTAAATTAGCAACTAAACGAAAGTTACTTTTATTGATATTTTCAAATAAAACTGCATGTGAACCATCAACTTTTGCTGTGATTCCCGCAATTTCAAATTTTGTAGAAACTTTTGTTTTTACAATTTTAAGATCTTTACTCTTTTTAATTTGAGAAATATAATTTCTTAAATCAGTCATTATCTATCATCTCCATTATCTCAGACATTAAGGCTTTTGCAGTATTGGATTCTAATTCTTTTTGAGTAAAGGTAGAAACTAAAGCAATACCTCTCATCCTGGTGCTAATTCGTTCAGCAATGAGTTTTAGAAAAATAGATTCAGTTCTAGATGGGATAATAGTTGTTGTAATTGGTGTAGGTCCAGTTGCTAAAGAAACAACCATAGAACCTATTTTGTTAGTTCCTTCTGTGACAGAAACAAAATATCCATTTTCAAATTTTTGAATCTGTAAAAAAAAAGTACGGCTCTCCAAATTTACCACTTTTTGGGAAAATCCATTTGGAGGGTTCAATAAGCTATGAACAAATCTTATGCTTTTATTGCTATTGATTCACTTTCTTGGGAAATTACGATATTTGGATTTTTCTTGCAGTTCTTTTCATGTTTGTCAGCATAGACAAACAGTTTTTCACAGTATGTACAAGGGGTTTTTTCTTTTTTCGTTGCTTTGGATTTTGTTGTTTTAGCTTTTGATTTTGCTTTTACTGCTACACCAACTTCAATCTCTTCTGATTGAATTTTTGCAACTGCTTTAGCTTCAATAGAATCAGCTTCAACTCTAGCACGTAATTTTGCTTTGTATTTTAGATTACGTGGTTTTGTTCTTAATCTATATCCACAACATGGACACCAAAGTCCTTCCCATTTGATGAAGATTTCACAAATTTGGCATCGACGCTGTCCGGAGGCATATCTTCCGGTTCCTACAGGCTTTTGAGCCTTGTATCTAACACAAATTCCTTTACAAGTCATCTTGGTATTTCATTATAGAATTCACAACTATATAAGAATAGATTGATGAAATATGTATAAAAAAATAGAAAAATATGAAAATATTTTAAATTATTTTGCGATCAAAGTTATTAGTTTCAAAAAAAACAAATAATCTTCAATAAATATGTATAGCTGATCTGAATATTGTATTTTTTGAAAAAATGATACTCAGTTATATAGTTGTTTGAATAAAAATTTCATTTTTTTTAAAAAAAACGCAGAAAATCTATGATATATTCATACTTTCATCATTATCTAGGCACAGCAAAAAGAAAAAAATAGTTAATTCAGGTATTTGTAAAAATTTTTACAATGAAATTTCTGGTTTAACCTGTCATAGATAGAGGTAGAATAGAATGTCTAAATCCATCTCGTTGTGAGATATACTTTGCAGAAAGCATGTCACGTTTTCCTCTTTGATTGAAATTTTTAATTTTAAGACTAGTTTTCCGTTCATCAACAAATTCCAATTCAAAAGATGAACAAAATTTTAGATTAAGCATGGTCACAATTTGTTTTGCAATAGTCATATTTCCATTTCCAATTTTTACAATTTTTCTTTTTGCTCTAAGACCGCCTAAAATTTGAATAATATGAAAAACTAATTCTTCAACTGAAGAATGAAATGAGCTCCCAATTTCTTTTTCATAGTAAAATACCGACAAACCAGTTCTTTGTCCTGGATCAACCCCTAATACTAGATCTTCTTCTTCAAAATCTGGATTGAGTCTTTGCATCATCATACCTCTAGTTACAGTAGGATGATGTTCAAAGATATCTTCATGAAGTAATGGTTTTTCATAGTTTTTTGGAGACTCTTTAAGGGTAGTAAGAATTAGATGTCCAGAATAATCTAGAATTTCTTCAGGAAGTATAGAATCAAAAGATAATTTGAGGGTTTTAAGATATGTTGAGAATCTATAATATGGTTTACCGTAAGTAGTTGCAATTCCAATACGAGCATTCAGTAAGGGATCGATATTTGGTAAAATGAAATATACGATTTAGGTTTATGCCTTCAAAACAGTTGACACGACATGTTTCACTGCTTTGTCAAAATTAGCATCAACATTTGATTGGATTTCAGATAATTTAGTCTCACCCTCTTTAGTAATTTTTACAGATTCTGTCGTTGCCTTTTCTTTTGACGCATTAATGATAACTTCAGCTTCTTTTGTAGCCATTTCTCGAGTTTTTTCTAACAAGGAATCAATTTCGTTCTGTGCCTTCACAGCAAGTTGTTTTTTCATATCAGATACTTTATTGTTTAGTGAATCTAGATCATTTTCTAAGGCATTCAAAGATTTGATTATTCCAGTAACTTTAGATTCAGCAATGCTGCTCATTACACCAAAAATTCAACAATTCCATTACTTAAATCATTCATTTTTAACAGGTTTTTAGGCACAAAAACGACAAAAATCGAGATATTATCCGGTAGTTAGAAGTAGTATTGCTCTTGCAAGATTGCCTTTAGCTTCCTCTAAAGCGTTTTTAGCTTTTTCTTCATCAACTCCAGCTTGTTGGCTGACTAACTGGATATCTTCTTCTGAAAAAATTGGAGCCTCTAATTCTCTTTCTTCATAACTGTCTGCAGTTACTGTAAAAATAGAGCTATCTTTTGCTTTCATTTCAGTAACGGAGGGTTTAGTGACAATAATCTCTTTTTTGTCTGTCTTAATTATTACTTCTTGAACATTTGGAAGCTCACTCATATCAAGACCCATCTTGTCCATCATTCTTCGCATTTCGCGATTTCCTCCTCGCATCATAATTCTATTTCCTCTTTACGACTTTTTAAACTATCTCTGACCTTTATTGCTACACCCCTATCAAAATCTAAAATCATCTCACATGAAAGAACAGCCTTGCCAACTGCAATTACTTTATTTTTGAATAATACTGGAGTATCAGCAGAAATACGTACTTTTTTTCCACACCATACTACATGTTTACAAAATACAGATCTTCCTTCCTTGACAAATGGAGCAGCGTCTTTATTTATCTCAACACAGTTTTCGCGAAACGTTTTACTTTTCAATAAAATTTGAGCAAAATAAGGACTAATTGCTAAACCACCATCAATTCTCAAAGTGCAGAGTAATTTTCCTTTATGCGAAACAGTTCTAATTCTTCCGGTCTTTCGTGAAAAGACCATTTCAATATCTTTGGGCAAATATTTTGATACACCATTTCCAAATAACGCATCAAGTGAATGCCGTAGCTTGAGAGTATGATCCATGCTCGTAGGCAAATTTTTCGAAATATTAGTTCAATGTAAAACCATATCATAGATCTCAAACTATATAGAAGAGTCTTTTCTCTTTAGATTATGGAAGAAACAGGAGAAACAAGAAAAATTCAATTTACAGGAAAATCATCATACATAGTTTCATTACCAAAACAATGGATTATGGATTTAGACCTAAAACAAGGAGATCAAATTAGAATAGTCAGAAAAGGATCATCAACATTAGAACTTTATCCACCAAAATTTGAATCCCGTATCCAAAAAAAAGAAGATGCAACAATAGAGATTGATATTGAAGAAGAAGCATCTTCAATTATTAGAAAATTAATTTCTCTATATTTTTTGGGATTCAAAACTATTAATGTTAAACCAAAAAATGGTAGATTAAGTCCCAATCAAAGAAAAACTGTAAAAGAAGCAGTTAAGCGAATGTTGATGGGTTCTGAAATTATTTCTGATTCAAGTAGTGGAATTACAGTACAAGTTCTTGTCAATTTACTAGAATTATCGGTTGATGGTGCATTCAAAAGAATGATTCACTTAGCTAAATCAATGTCTAGTGATGCAATTTTAGCAGTAAAGGAAAATAATTTAGAACTAGCTCAAGAAGTAATTAATACAGATGATGAAGTAGACAGATTTGGATTTTATATAATTCGTCAGTTAAAGATAGCAATTCAAAACGAACACATGTTAAAAGAGATGGGTTTTAGAAATGCTAGAAATTGTCTTGGTTATAGATTAGTTGTAAAAAATATAGAGAGAGCGGGAGATCATGCAGCATTTATTGCAAAAGATCTTCTTGAGTTTAAAAAATCAGTCAAGAAAGAAATTTTAGAAAAACTTCAAGATATGAATGAGTTTTGTCTATCGGTTTTAGATGATTCATGTCTAGCATTATTCAAAGAAGATTATACGCAGGCAGAAAAAACCATTAAAAAAACAAATGAAATTGCCAAATATGAGAAAAAAGTTAGAGATGTTTCAAAATCACTAAAAGACGAAGAAGAAATTTACAGAGTTAGGAGAATGACTGAAAGCATCAGGAGAGTTTCTGAATATGCTAGTGACATAGCAGAAATTGTCTTGAATATGAATATAGAAAAAACATTAAAAAAAACTGAATAATCAATCAAAACAGGTAGAATCTTTAACTTGAATTATACTAAAAATAATGAATCAAAATGAAGTCAACAATTTTAATCACATATGATAAAGAAGACTCAATTAATGAGGCAAAAGGATTGTGCGATGCTGCAGGATATCAAGTAGTTCATACAATTACTGCAAAATTTCTACAAAAACGGAAATATGGAATGAGTGGTGGAGTTTTAGAAGAACTAGAAGAGTTATCAGAGAAACTCAGACCAGATGTAATTGTATTTGATGAAATTTTAAAACCGAGCCAAAATTATAACCTTGCATCTGTTTTACATAGAGAAGTTTTAGATAGAGAAGCATTAATTCTTGAAATTTTTGAAAGTAGGGCATCAAGTGCAGAATCAAAATTACAAGTAAAATTAGCGCAATTAAGATATGAGATGTCCAGAGCAAAAGAAAAAGTCCGTCTTTCAAACATGGGAGAGCAACCAGGATTTATGGGAATAGGAAAATTTGAGGTAGACGTTTACTATAACGATATCAAACATAGAATGCAGACAGTTAGATCTAAACTAGAAAAGGCGGGTAAACAAAGAGAGCTTCATAGACAAGGAAGAAAGAGAATGGGATTCAAGATAATCTCACTGGCAGGTTATACTTCTTCAGGAAAAACAACATTATTTAACAAAATGACGGGAGAAACAAAAGCTGAGAGCAAAGAACTGTTTACAACACTTTCTACAACTATACGAAGGGTGACAATTAATCAAGAACCGTTCTTAATCTCAGATACGGTGGGTTTTATCAGTAAATTACCAGCATACATGATAGATGCATTCAAATCAACATTAGAAGAATTGAAGCATACAGATATCATAATTGTTGTAATTGATATTGCTGATTCATTAGTTGAATTAAAAAAGAAATTTGCCAGTTGTATGAGAACATTAAGTGAGTTAGAAATTGAAAAAGATAGGATGGTTTATGCTTTGAATAAAGCAGATTTGTTAAAAAGTGAAGATATTGAGCAGAAAATCGACATACTTAACTTAACTGAAAATAAAAAATGTATTTCACTTTCTGCAAAAACAGGAAAAAATGTTAACCAGCTTAAAGAATTAATTGGAGATATTATGAAAAGTCAGAATTCACCTAAATTTGAGGGAAATGTTTTGGAGGGGGTTGAAAAATCATTTGGTAATTGAGGTAGTTAGAATAGGACAACGTCTTGTAAGAGATGACAGAGTTACAACACACGTCGCACTAGTTTCAAGGGCATTTGGTGCAAAGAGAATTTTCATGACTGAGATCAATCCTGAAATCAAAGAATCTCTAGAAAAGATCAATAAAACTTGGGGAGGAAACTTTGTAGTTGAATTTATTGAGAAATGGAAATCTATTGTAAAAAAGAAAAAGGAGGAAAACTTTAGAGTTGTACATCTTACAATGTATGGAGAAAGCATTAATGATGTACAAGCAAAACTTCGTGAAGAAGAAAATCTGCTAGTTGTTGTAGGTGCTGAAAAAGTACCAAGAGAAATTTTTGAATTAGCAGATTATAATGTAGGAGTTGGAAGTCAACCACACTCAGAGATCAGTGCACTGGCAATACTTTTAGATCGTATCCAAAAAGGTGAACAATTCGAGAAGGTATTTCCAGATGCATTAAGGAAGATTATACCCACAAAAAAGGGCAAAAATGTGGAAATAAACGAAACAAGGGATTAATAGTAGAAAATTTGGAGTGATTGGAGTTGATAGACAAATACGAAGATCCTTTTGTTAGAATTGCTTCGATGATTGGAGGAGATGAATATCTCAAAGTAGCTAGATCTCTGTTAAAAGCTGAAGATGCAACAGACGAAGAAATTGCAAGTTCTACAGGTCTTAGAATCAACATGGTAAGGAAAGTATTGTATGATCTATTTGGAAAGTCTCTCATTACTGGAATCAGAGTGAAAGATGAAAGAAAAGGTTGGTTTGTCTATAGATGGAGAACTAGAAGAGAAGAAGTTGAACATTTTATAGAAAATCAAAAAAAGAAAATTACGGAAAGGTTACAACAAAGATTAGATTATGAAAATGCTTCTGATTTTTATCATTGTGGTAATGAAGATTGTCCAAGAGTGACCTTTGAAACAGCACTTGATGATATGTTCAAGTGCCCAACATGTGGAGATGTTCTAAATCTAAAAAAGAATGATAAATCAAAAAAAGCGTATTCAAAGAAAATTGATGAAATGAAAAAGGATATGCAACAAATTTTCTAATTAGATCTGGAAATAAGACTACATTAAATATAGGAGAAATAGGGAAAATATCCTTGACTCAGATAACTACAGTAAATCCAGCTACTGAAGAAGAAATTACAACATTTTCTTCAATGGATAAAAATCAAGTGCTTGATTTAGTAGGAAAAGCAAAAAGAGCATTTCCAGAATGGAAGAAAGATTATGAAAAACGTAGAAGTTACATTTACAATTTAGTAGAATACCTAAAGAAAAATAAAATAAAACTTGCAAAAGTTGCAACTGCTGAAATGGGCAAACCACTCAAAGAATCAATTGGAGAAGTTGAAAAATGTGCTTGGGCATTAGAATTTTACGCTGATCATGGTGACAGTTTTCTTTCGGATGAAGTACTAAATACAGATGCAAGAAAGAGTTTTCTGACTTTTGAACCATTGGGGGTAATCGGTTCAATCATGCCTTGGAATTTTCCTTATTGGCAAGCATTAAGATTTGCAGCTCCATGTTTAATGGGAGGAAATGTGATTGTAATGAAACCATCCAGAATAACACTACAATCAGGAATTGAAATTGAAAAAGCATTTACTGAATCAGGCGTACCAGATGGAATTTTTCAGACAGTGGTAGGAAGCGTAGATGCTGCAAACCACCTAATTGACTCTGATGTCAATGCTGTTACCTTTACTGGAAGTACAAATGCAGGAGCAAAAGTAGGTGAAAGAGCTGCAATGCATTTGAAAAAATGTGTTTTAGAATTAGGTGGAAGTGATCCTTTCATAGTTTTAGATGACGCAATTATTGAAAAAGCTGCAGAAGGAGCAGTGAAGGGTAGATTCATCAATTGTGGTCAAAGTTGTGTAGCCTCAAAAAGATTCTTTGTTGGAAAAAATATTGCAAAAGAATTCATTGAATTATTTATCAAAAAAGCTTCTCAACTCAAAATTGGAGATCCTACATCTGTGGAAACAGATATCGGACCAATTTCAAGCAAAGAAGGACTAGAAACAATTTCAGGAATTGTAGAAGATGCAAAAGAAAAAGATGCTGAAATTCTTTTGGGAGGCTCTGAGATTGAAGGTAAAGGATTCTTCTACAAACCAACAATTCTTACAAATGTTAAACCAGATATGAGAATTGCACGAGAAGAAACATTTGGTCCAGTAGCACCAATTACAATCGTAGAGAATGAAAGCGAGGCAATAAAATTAGCTAATGACATTGAATTTGGTTTGGGTGCAAGTATTTGGACAAAAGATCTTGCAAAAGCAGACAAAATGTCGAGACGAATTGAATCAGGAATTGTCAGTGTCAACAATGTAGTAATTTCGGATCCAAGAATTCCATTTGGAGGTATAAAGCACAGTGGATTTGGAAGAGAATTATCAAGATATGGAATGTTAGAATTTTTAAACATTAAATCAGTCAGATTTTATGATAATCTTACACATCATCACTACGTAGAATAGAATTTTTACAAGTAAGAATTGTCTAATTCATTTTAAGAAAAATAATTAAAAGATGAAATTAGTTAACGGTTTTTCGTTAACCAGTAGGTTTAACGATTAGAGAGGCTATTTGATTTTACAAATTTCCAAATCTTTTTGGTCATTTCACTTGGCGCAATTGGTTTATTTCCAAATACCTGTTCTACAGTTTCTTTACGACCTGCAAAATTGATTGCATATCCACCAAATGGTAATTTTTTTGTTTTTGATTTAGAAGCCTTCTTTTTTGTAGTTTTTCTTTTTGCTGTAGCTTTCTTTTTTACTGCCAATTTCTTGTAATTTTATTTTAAATTAGGTATATAACTTACACCTTAACATAATTCAAAACAAGGTGATTTTTGAGCCTCTCGATTGACTTAAGACGAAGATTAGGAGAGTTTGAAATTTTTTTAAAACCTAGTCCCTGAACAAAAGAAATTGCATCGTTCCCTCCAATTAAAAATGGAGATAGAGTAATAATCAATTCGTCAAAAATATTATGTTTAATAAATTCCCAATTAACAGTTCCACCACCTTCAACAAGTATTGTATTTATTTTTTTATTGGAAAGTTTTTTCAATAATAATTTAATATCCACAGAATTTTTGCCAGCAATAATTACTTCCACAGGAAATTTGCGTAGTTTATCAAAATTTGATTTACTAATTTTTTTTGATACAGCTATGATTGTTGGAATTTCGTTACTTGTTTTTAGGATTTTTGATTTTCTAGATATAGTACCTTTAGAATCTAAAATTATTCTAATTGGATTTTTTCCTTTGGTATATCGTACAGTTAGCAAAGGATTATCTAGTAAAACTGTATTTTTTCCAACAAGAATTGCATCTACTTTAGATCTTAGCTTATGAAGTCTTACTCTATCTTGTTTTGAAGATAGATTTGAATCACCAGTTCTAGTAGCAATCTTTCCATCAACTGATGTTGCTGCACTTAGAATTACATAAGGTTTAGATTTTTCCATGTACAATTTTACCTCCAATCATTACTGCTTTAATTGCAGATTCTGATGCTCGATGAACAATTGATGCATATGGGTTATGCATTGGTTCTAAATCTAATGCATGCTTATCAAGAAAAATACAGTCAGCAATTTTTCCAATTTCGATTACTCCAATATCTTTTTTCAAAATTTTTCCCCCATTAACTGTAGCCATTTTAAGAATTTCTTTTGGATTGATTCTTTTTTTGTGAATTCCCATAGTTGCCTTCCAAAGAAAATCCATTTCTCTAAACATATCGGGAGAATTTATCATCACATTATCCGTACCTAAAGCTAATGTACATCCTGCCTTTTGCATCAATTCTATGTCTGGAATTCCCTCAGCTAGAGACGAATTGGCCCTTGGGCAGATTACAATTCCTCTAGTTCTCTTTGCCACAGCACTGAGATCACCTTTTGAAGCATAAGTCATGTGAACCAAAAAATGAGGTTTTAGAGATAAAGCCCGAACTGTTTCAGATTTTCCGGTAATTTTCTTTGATGTAGAAACACTTAGTTTTGTTTCAGAAGAATGCATGGCTCTGAGTTTTGTTATTTTTGAATAGTAATTTAGTACTGATGTGCTATTTTCATTTGCACCACTTATACCAATTCCATCACATTTTTTGAGGAGTCCAGCAAGATCTTCAATTTTTTCTCTAGGGAAAGGCAAGTTTTTTCTGATTTCGGCGGATCCTTGATAAAATTCCACTCTACCTAGAATGATTGAACGTAAAGGAACATCAGATAATACTTTTTTGAGTAAAGCAACACCATCTAATCCACCTTCTCTAAAATCAACAAATGTGGTGATCCCTTTTCGAATCATTGTATGACATGTATTTTTCATGAAATTAGCTAAATTTTCTTGTGAAGTGTTTTTTAGAATTTTGGATTTAGCCCCAAATACAGGATGAATTCGTTTATCAACAGAACTGTTTAGTGTAATATCTTTTCCAATGGAATCACCTATGTGTGTATGAGCATTGATGAATCCAGGAATCAATAGAAGACCTTCACAATCTATAGATTCTTCTTTAACACTTGGTCTAATTTTTGGTTGAATTTTTTTAAATATTTTATTCTGAATTTTAATATTAGTATTTGAAACAAAATCCAATTCTTGGCCTGATAAAATACTTAGATTTTTGATTAACATGACAATTCATAAATTTCAGGTTTTTCTTTACCTGAATCTCGAATTTCTCGTATAGTATCAAGAGATTTTGTGGCTAGTTTTACTGCTTCTCTAGCAGTATGTCCATTACCTATTCCACAATTCAAAGAAATTTTGTCATCACTTTTAATTATGTCAATGAAGTTCTGGACAGAATTTTTTGCATCATCACTTGCAATTACCATAAAGTTGTCACCACCCATAAAAAAGGTGAGAGAATTTTTTTCCAGAAAATATTTTGACATTTTTGAATATAATTCAAAAATTATTGATGAAATCTCATAAGGGGAATTAGTTGTTCCTTTTGAAGTAAGATCGTCTACATCTAAATGCATAATTGAAACTTTTGAGTCAGATTTACCATTAACAAAACCAAAAATATTATGTTCTTTGTTTAATATGGTTTCATTTTTCTTTCCTTCGTATGCATTCAAGTTGGCTTCAAATGGAGATTTACCGTAACCAATTGAAACAGTTAAACGTATATCAAATAATTTTTTGAGTACTTTTTGAATTTGAATATGATCATCTAATTCAAGTCCATTTGAAACTACAAAAAATTCATCTGCTCGATTAAGAAAAACAAGGCAATTTTTTTTAGAAAACAGTTTCTGTACTTCTTTGTAAAGTGATGCTTGAAGCATTTGGAGTTCATGTTCTCTGTCACTTCCTAATGTCAATGTCCAAGGACCATATCCGCTAATTTTCAAGATACTAAGTTGAATCATTTTTGGATCCTCTGTAGTTCTTTAGAGATTTTTACAACAGCTTCAACCGCATGTTCAGCAACAGGTCGTATTCGAGCATAAGCATGTCTTTCTTGCATTCCAGGACCAGATATTCCAAAAGAAACAGGTTTTTGATATTTTATGGATAAATCAGTAAGTGATTTTGCAGTAGAATGAGAGATCACCTCATCATGTTTTGTTTGACCCTTAATTATCGCGCCTAATGTTACTACACCATCAACATTTTTTTTCTTCAATAATGCATCTACAATAATAGGCATGTCAAATGCACCAGGAACATTACATGTATACGTAATTTTTAATTTCATCAAGTTTGCTTTTTCTTGAGCTACAGAAAGCATCCTAGATGTCACTTCTTTATTGAATTCCGAAACCACTACTGCAATATTCAAAACTAATACACCTTAGCGTATTCTAAAAGTTCTTTTCCATCAATTAAGGGGATTCCATTTTGTTTTGCAAATTTTTCTGCCTTATCTACAGATAATGCAGCATATGTTTCGGCATCCATCATTTCACAAATTGCAGTAATTGGAGTTAATCCTGCAATTTGAGCTAAGTAAACAGACATTTCAGTATGCCCTTGACGTGCAGCTAACATTCCTTTTGATGCTATCAATAAAGGAACATGACCTGGAGTTTTGAAAGATGAAGCAAATTTTTTCTGTTTATTTTCAACATCATAGATATTTGCCATTTCGTTAATTGTCAATGCTCTATCTTTGTCAGTAATTCCAGTATAAGTTTGATAATGATTTACAGACAATGAAAAAGTTGGATAATCACCATAAGGGGCCAAACCCATAATCATCTCCTTATTTGAAATTGGAGAATCAGCAAGAATTTCATGCATGTATCTTAATTCAAGTGATGTTGCAAAATTATGATCTATTGCAATACATAATAATCCACCAGCATGTTGACGCATTCTTGCAACATGTTCTGGTGTAACAAACTCTGCAGCTACAACCATATCAATTTCATTTTCTCGTCCAGCAGAATCAAACAACAAAATAAATTCTCCACGTTTTAGAGATTCTAATCCAGATTCAAGTGACATGTACAAAAATTGTTACAAAGTAATTATAAAGTTTACTAAAAAAGTAGTAATTACCACTAAAATTGTAGATAATTGGCTTTATTTTAGAATGTATTTACCAAGAATATCAGTTTCAATATTAACTTTATCGCCCACTTTTTTGGTGCCAAGATTTGTGACTTCAATGGTGTGAGGAATTACTGACACTGATGCAAGAGTATTTTTGATATCAACAACAGTAAAACTAATTCCATCTATAGCAATGGAACCTTTTTTCACTACATATTTTGATAGTTTTTTTGGAACTTCAAACCAAACTTGAATTTCTTTAGGTTTTTTTAGAATTTTTTTAATTATTCCCACTCCATCAACGTGACCTAAAACAAAGTGTCCTTCTAATCTATCACCTGCTTTTAAACTTCGTTCAATGTTTACAATCCCACCAACCTTTAGATTTCCAAGGTCAGTTTTTTTTGTGGTTTCTTCAATCATTTCAAAAATGCAACTAGATTTTGATAGCTTTGTTACAGTAAGACAAACTCCATTAAGAGCAATGCTTTGCCCAATTTTTAGTCCCTTAGCATGTTTCCCTAAATTTACAGTCATTTGAATAGCACTTCTATTTTTTGTATTTTTGGAAATCTTTTCTACTTTACCAATTCCTTCTACTATTCCTGTAAACATCAAAAACCACTAAGAATTCTCTGTATAAAATTATTTAGAATCAGACTTTTCAAATTCATCTTCACAAAATTGATGAAAAACAGAACATTTGTTTTTTTTGGCATCCATCTTGATTTTTTCCATTTCTTTGTTAAGTACGCCTTGTGCTGCTAAAAATGCGTCATCTTCCATACCTAATTTTTCAAATAATCGTGATTTGACAATTGGTGCTTCTTTTAGACTTGAATCAATAGTTTGAGCTTTATCATAATAGTCTATTGCATCTTTGTAGTTACCCAAATGACTAAGAGAAATAGCTTTATTCATCAAAGCAGTAACATCATCTATATCTATTTCAAGAGATTTATCATAATATTCAAGTGCCTCTTGATGTCGATCAAGTTCATTTAGGGATAGTCCCATACTGTTTAGAGCCCAGATATCTCTAGAATTTATAGAAAGAATTTGTTTGCACAATTTCAAAACTTGTTCATATTGTTTCAAATTTTCAAGAGCATAGATCTTATTTTTTAGTGCATAAGTATCTGAATTTTTTATTTCTAGAACTTTGTCACAATAAATAATAGCTTCTTCATATTTTTTCAAGTAAATCAGGGACAATGAAATATTTTGGAGAGCAACCATGTCATTAGGAATTTTTTCAAGCAAATTTTTACAATAATTGTACATTTCATCATATTTTCCAGAATTAAACATTCTAGTAATTACATTTGTTGGATCAAGAAGATCAATCATTGCTTTACAAGGTCAAGTAGTGCTTTTGCTTGCTTGAAATGTACTTCATCAATCATTTTTCCATCAACTGTTGTAGCACCCGTTCCTTTCTTTGTAGATTTAAGATAGATTTTGCATACTTTTTCTGCCCAAGAAATTTCACTTTTGTTTGGATGAAATAATTTGTGTACAACGGGAATTTGATCTGGATGTATGATACTTTTTCCAGAATATCCAAGGCTTTTGCCGATTTTACAATCTTTTACTAATCCTTTAGAATCTTTAAGATCCTGCCAAATTGCATCTATTGCTACAACTCCAGCTGCATGTATATCAACAGGAATTTTTGCTCTTGAATACAAGGCACCTATTGATTCTTTTGAATATTCAATTCCTAGGTCATTTAGTAGATCAAAAACACCAAAGACTACTGCAGATATTCTTTTTCCAAAAGATGCAATACTAAAGGTGTTTATCACACCTTCTGCAGATTCAATAGAAGGAATTATTTGAATTGGTTTTAATTTTCGTGTCTTTTCTAATCCAGATAAGATTTTTTCAATTTTTTTCATGTCTTTGACATTGTTTACTTTAGGAATTACAATTCCATCAATGCCTTTTTGAACTACTTCTTTAAGATCAGAAGGAATCTTCCCAGATGTTGGAGAGTTTGTACGAACAAAAATTGAAGATTTATAGAATTTACGAGATTTTAATGCGGATTTGATTAGCTTCCTTGCATTTGTTTTTTCATTATCAGGAACAGAATCTTCTAGATCAAAGCAAACAATGTCAGCTTGTAGTTTTTTTGCTTTTTCAAGAAATCTTGGGTTATTTCCAGGAACAAAAATAAGACTACGGAAAAGATGCGTCATTAAACGATTAAGCGCCCTCTGGCTTCATTAAGATTTTGCCAAAGAGACCTTTTCCAGTTACCATCTTTGTGTGGGCTTCTGCTGCTTGTTCAAATCTATATGTGGAGTCAATTGCAGCTTTTATTTTACCTTGACCCATCCAGTAAAGACCTTGATCTAGTTCAGCTTTAGTTCCTTGTGTTGAACCTAAGATGTTAATTCCTTTAAAGAAGACATGTCTTAGATCAGTTTTTGCATCATAACCTGTTGTGGCACCACATGAAACAAGAGTTGCACCATATTTGAGTAATGTTAGTTGTTTGTTCCAATGTGTTTCACCAATGTGATCAAAGGAAAGATCAATTCCAGGTGCTTCACCTTTCTTCTTAGCAATCTCTTTTGTAATTGCTCTAATTTCTTTATGCCAATCTTCTTTTCTATGATCTACTGCAAAATCTGCACCAAGTTCTAGACATTTGTCTAGTTTGTCTGGGCTTGCAGTTGCAATAACATCACAATTGTATAGTTTTGCAATTTGAATACCAAAGCTACCTACTCCAGAACCACCACCCATAATCAAAACAGTTTGTCCTGGTGTAATTTTTGCTCTTCCAACCAACATGTGCCATGATGTCAGTAATGTCATTGATGCAGCAGCTGCTTCATCATAAGAAACCCCTTCTGGAATTTTTGAGACATTAACTTCTGGTAAATGAATCTGTTCAGAAAATGCTCCCCAGTTTGGGCCTGTTTGGAAACCCCAAACCTGTCTCTGAAGACAATCAAATTCTCTTCCATCAGTGCATGCTTTACAAACTCTACATGCCAAGTTTGAATGAGAAACAACTTTGTCGCCTACCTTGAAATTTTTTACATCATCACCAACTGCGGTGACATCGCCTGCAACATCGGATCCAGAAACATGTGGGAGTGGAACTGCAACAGGTACTCCTCTCATTCCCCAAATGTCATTATAATTTAATGCGGATGCTTTGTTGGTGAAAATAACTTCATCTGCTTTTGGTTTTGGTTCATCTATATCCTGGACTTTGAGGATTTTAGCAAAATTATCATCTGGGGCATATTCAGTGTATACAACGGCTTTCATGACTAACCCAATCTTAGACCCATAATTATATTTTATTAGAATTATATTCGATTTATCTTAAAATCGCGTTTTGGTTGCTGAATAGAGATCAATATTTGCTTTAGTTGATCATCAGTTATCTGACCTGGAATTTTTCTTTGAGTTGCCATTCCAATGAGATATTGTTCTACAAGATTAGATAATTCTGGTTTTACCATTTTGATATTGTTTAATCTCATTCTAGCTTCGGATGTAAGAATTTGTTTTAGAATCTGTTCCTTTTGTGCTGAAATTTCTGCTTCACTATGTGAGTGTTCATGAGGTTCTGAACCATCATGGGAATGAGGTTCTGTTCCATCATTATGGGAATGTCCGTGATATTCTGGTTCATCAGAATTTGGAGAACTCATTTTAAATCTAAGTGTATACTTTCAATTGAGGATTTTCTACAATTAGTTCTTTAAGAATTTCTGTTGCTAGTCTATCGAGTTTTTGCATTCCTTGTTTGGAAATAACACGACCTTTCTTCTCAACTTTTTCTACATAGCCAAGTTTTTCTAATCCATGAATGGCATTGCGTATAATTGCACCACCAGCATCTTTGTGATGAGCAGCTCCATATCCAGATGGCCTACCGCCACCATATTCATTTCTTAATTCATTAATTCCAATAGGACCATTAAGGTAAATTTTTCTCATTAAGGATGCACATCTAGTATGCCACCATTCTCTGTCTTGTGGTGGTTTATCAGCATGAGCTCCAGTTTTGACAAATGGAATCCATGAAGGTGCAGGGATATCTTCATTCTTCAGAATAGCTGCAAGTCTTTCTATCAATACATCCGGTGGTACATCGAATACCTTTGCCATGAAGTGAAAAAATTGAGAATCGTCTTATAAATCATTGAGATATTATTTTCCGATAAGTATGCCCACACAAGTGACAAGAAATTCTGATCGATTTGATAGATGCTCTTCCTAGACGAATTCTAGAATTAACTCCAGGTGCAATAAAGGACTTGCATTTTTTACAAAAAACCATTCTAAGACCATAAGGCATTCGAATTTTATGTCTACTACTAATTCGACGAGCAAGTAAAGCTTGACGCTGAGAAAGTTCAGGATTTGTTTTGGCGTTAGTAATTGCATTTTCAATAAGAATTTGCATTCTCTCCATCGCGATTTTTCTAACTGCAGGTTTCACAATAGTTTCTGAAAGTACACCTAAAAATTAGTTCTTATTATTATGAAAAAATGCAGTCAGCGGGATTCGAACCCGCGTCACAGGGTTGGAAACCCCGAATACTAACCAGGCTATACTATGACTGCAACAGAATGCAAATTTTATTTCCTACATAAAAATGGTTTTTTCGTACTCATAAAGCATCCTAGCAACCACAACATGACCTTCAAACGATTCACTGCCAATAGAATACAAAGTACTTAGTTTGTTTTCAATTGAATCAGAAAAATTTCCTTTTTGGAATCCTCCAATCACAATACATGTATCATCTGATATCTCTACTGCAATTTTTTCATATGAGTTTAGTATACCTTTAGTTGAAAGTCCGATTATTTTTGATGGACTGATTTCATCTAACAACTCTGAAAATGTTTTTTCTTTGATATCAAGTAACATATCATTATTGGTTGTAATTTTTTTTTCTTGATACAATTTTTCAATTAGACCTTCAAATCTGTGATATGATTTAGGTACATGAACATTTTGACCAAAGTATATCACTTTATCATCAATTGTATGAACAAAAAGTTTCATTTTATTTTGGAGATATAATGGAATTGTAGTAGCTTCAAGTACTGAAAAGTGCACTAGATCTGGTCGTCCTCTTTTCATTTCATTTTTGATTCCTTTCATAGCTGCAAAATGCCAAGAATTATCTAGTAAGATTTCTGATGTGTGTTTTCCAAGTTTTCTTGCATGCGAGATAACTGATGGATGATGTTTTAATTCAGATGGAACAAGCTCTAATGCCGATTCAGATAAAATTAAGGAAATCATTTTAGTTAATCATTTCAATTTGTTTTTTAAATTCATTCCAGCTTGATTTTGAAGTCCCGTCATTATTGATCAAACCAGCACTACAGATGTAGTTACTTAATCTTTCAATTACATGCTCACTGCTTCCAAAACCAGAACCCCCAACAGTTAGTTTATCTTCACCAATTTCTTGTTCAGCAATCACACATGTTCCTTCAGGCCTGTCATACTGTCTATACCAGGTAAAAAATTCCAATTCAGATTCATTTTCAGTGTAAAATTCAAAGGATTTTTGTAAAAATTCTGTTTGTGCAGAATCACTTCCCCTAACAAAATCTGAGGTACTCCAACTAATCTCAAAAATTCCAAGTTTTTTATCTCCTACAAGATCAAATGCTTGTTGTAGGTCTTGTTTTGCCTGTTGCGGGGTTTTAACAATTTCATTTAGGGAATCAACTGGGGAATAAGAGAAGCCAATAAAGTCACCAATAGCTAAATCAGATACAATATGTTTCAAGTTTTTATTTAAAACATTATGTAATGCAAATGCATTTCCTATTTTTACGTCTGGGTGCTTCTCTTTTATTTTATCATAAACTACATTGAAAAGATCTTTGTAAACAGGAATGTTTTGCTCATGAAATCTAAATTGAGACTCTGTTTCTCCTGAAAGAATTAGAGTATCTATAATATCATATCTAGACAAGATAGCATCAATGATACTAGCAACTCTATCTTCTCCTAGGAAGTTAAGAGGTGGTTTGCCAATCCAACTTGGAAAAGGCCCAAGTGTTTCTCCATTAATTATAGAAAAGTATAGTGTGACTTTGAGGTTATTTTTTTTGTTAAAGCTCATCAATGTGTCTGATTGTTGCCAATCATATTCTCCTCGTACAGGTTCAACTAGATTCCAAAAAAGATAGACATTACTTCTTCCAATTCCAGTACTCGAGGCTTTAGAGTAAACCTGATCTAATTCTTGTAATGTTACAGATTGATTTGGGGAATTAATTACAAGACCAATTTTTTCATTAGCTTTTAGAGGAGTGGTGATAATTTCTTGGGTTGGTAAACTCAAAACAACAGCTGTTACGGCAATAATTACTACTATGCCTGCAATTGTGCCTAGGATTTTTTTGTCCATATGGAACAGGAAATAATAGAAAGTAAAAAAGTTGTGATTCTGTTATTTATCCAGAAGTGCAACCACTATAGCCACATTCAATGCACATACTACAACCTTCTACAAAGACAAGATTGTTTTTGCATGTAGGACATAGACGATCTTCTGAAATCTCTTCTTGTTTCAGAGGCTCAGTTATAATTTCTTCGTCATGAACTTTAATTGCAAGTGCAGCATTGACTTGAGTTTTAATGTATGGGTTTGTGATATTAGTCGTTACAAAGCCAGTAATATGCTCGCTTGGTGTAACCTCAAATGTCTTTTGTGCGTTATTACTTGTCATGTGAAGTACCTGCTTGTGCCTAGAACCATCACGATAAACTGTAATTCCTTTTAGTCCTAATTCATGTGCTAACAGATATGCAGATTTCACATCTTCGGCTGTTACATCATATGGCATGTTGATTGTTTTTGCAATTGCATTTCCAATCCAGTCTTGCCATACTCCCTGAGCCATAAGATGATCAGCCCAATGGATATCCATTGCTGTTACAAAGACATCTTGCATCCATTGTGGAATTTCATCAATTCCTTTCAGTGAACCATAGTTGTCTGCAATCTTTGCAAGAAGTTCATCGCTGTAAAGACCATTTTCTTTCAAGACTTCTTCAACAATTTTGTTTGTATAGAAGAATCTTCCAACAGTAACTCTCTTTTCAAACACAAGAGCAAATGCAGGTTCCATTCCGTTTGAACAATCCGCAATCATAGATAGTGTGCCAGTTGGAGCAACTGTAGTAGCTAACACATTTCTAATACCATACTTTTTAATTTTCTCAATTAGTGCATCCCATTCATAAGAATGAGATTCTTTTGGTTTCTCATAATATCCTGATACTGGAATCTTTCCTTCAGGATATTCTGTTTTCGAACAAAGTAGGAACTCACCACGAGATTTAGCAAGTGCAACACTTTCTTCCATTGAATAGTATGTCAGAGCTTCAGATAGTTTGGACTGTAGCTCATATCCTTCTTTGGAGTTGTATGGAATTCTTAGTTTGTATAAGAGATCAGCAACTCCCATCACTCCAAGTCCAATTCTTCTAGACTCTTTTGATGCTACGTTGATTTCTTCAACTGGATAGTTATTTACATCAATAATATTATCCAGGAATTTTGTTGTCTTTCTGATTGTTTCTTCATATCTTTGCCAATCAAATTCATAAGTTCCATCTGCCTGTCTCTTGACAAGATTTACCAAGTTGATAGAACCAAGATTACATGATTCGTATGGATAGAGGCTTTGCTCACCACACGGATTTGTTGCTCTTATTGGTGCTTGTCTGGCTTTGGCAAATACATTGTATTTGTTAATTTGATCAAAGAAGATCAATCCAGGTTCTGCACTTTTCCATGCAGATAGTGCAATCAGATCAATTAGTTGATGTGCATTAATTTCTTTAACTGGTTTATTGTCACGTGGGCTACGTAAGACATAGTTGCCATCTTTAGTGTTAACAAGCGCATGCCAGAAGTCTTCCCAGATACCAACACTAACGTTGAAATTTTCTAAAACACCTGGTTCTGTTTTGTTTGTGATGAACTTTTCAACATCAGGATGCCATGCCTCAATGATTCCCATGTTTGCACCACGTCTTTTTCCTCCTTGTTTGACAACTTCAGTTACAGTGTTGATGATATTCATGAAGGACACTGGACCTGATGCAACACCAGACGTTGATGCTACAATATCGCCTTCCTCACGAAGATCAGAGTAGTTGATTCCAACGCCACCGCCAGATTTGAAGATTAATGCTGCATCAGAGGTTGATTTCATGATTTGTTCCATGCCATCTTCCATACTAAGTACAAAGCATGCTGAGAGTTGTCCTAATCTTCCACCTGCATTCATCATTGTTGGGGAATTTGGTAGAAAGTCCTGTGAGGTCATCAGCTCAAAGTATTCGGTTATTTTGTCTGCATAACTATCAAGCTTCTTTGCTGCAAGTAATGTCAAAAGTCCTTTGAAGCTAATCTTCATCTGACCTTTGTTTGCAAGTGTTACATAGTGACTGATTAAGGACCTAAAATGCCATTTATTTAGATAATAGTCTCCGACTTTGAATTTATAGTCAAAGGCATCTAGTTTTTCAAGATAAGATTCTGCTTCATCTGTATCTTGGTTGATATTTCCTGCTTTGTCAAAGACTTGTGAATCATATAGAATATCACCAATTACGACTAGAATTGCAACTCTTTCAAACATTTGAGTTGGAGATTCGATGATCTCACTTTTTCCATTTCTGAAAAGATATCTTGACGCTAAGACTCGTAAACAATTCAAATCAAACTTTTTGGAAACTGGATCAAGAGACTTTAGATTCAAAATTTTCATTTTTTCATCTCTTAGCTTTCTTCTCTCGTGTCTGTAAACGATGTATGCTTTGGCTATATCGCTATTACCGCTATCGATTAAAGTTGACTCTACAATATCTTGAATATCTTCAACCGTAGGTGCTTTAGTGCTAGTAAATCCTTGTTCTACTAGTTTGTCAACTACACTATCTGTAAGTTGTTCGGCTAGGCCACGATCAGCTTTAGAGGTGGCTGCCAATGCTTTGAATATAGCATTTGAAATTTTATCTTTATTAAAGATGGTTACAGTGCCGTTACGCTTTCGGATCTCATTTATAGTACTTTCAATTTGCGAATTGTCCAATTATAATCTCTCCGTAGAGGTTAAGATGCATATGGGTATAAATGATTCTGCAATTTTTTCTTAAATCTCAGTTCAATAATATTGACACCATTACTATGAAGTTCATACTACCATAATTTTGATAGTAAACAACGATGATCGCCACATCAGAAACTGATCAGAAAATTTTGAAAAATGATCGGAAACAGTTTTTCATTTACGAATTTCAGACAACATATGGTGACTTGCACTTTGGACACTTGTCTTCAAACGGTTCATCTTTGAAACCACATTCACCACATATTGAAATTTTCTTAACAGGTTTGAAAGAAGATGTAAGTGCAGATGCTTTCTCAATTGATTTTTTAATTTCATCAACCTTTGCATTTTGATCAATTTTTAATGTTACAAGTAATCCTCCGTTAAGCAATTTTGAGAATTTGTTACACTCAGAGATAGGCTCACTTTTATTGGTATAATCATCAATTTTAGAGGCATCAATCACCACTCCTTCAGAATAAGAATCATTTTCCAATGAATTAAGGGCAGAGTTCTTGCCGTATTTCTCACCATCTAGACTAGCAAAACGATGTGAGCCTTCGGTTTCGGTCATGCAAATAGCCACAGAAGTGCCTAATTCTTTACCTTTTTTGGCTCCAACATCAATTGCAGTTTCAATGACTTTATGAAGAATTCCACGTCCCTCCTTGTTGTCTTGGACTCCAAGTATGTTGAATACTGCTTCTTTGAGTCCTACCAAATTTACAACAAGAGAAACGGAACTTCTTTGCATATATTGGGTATTCTTTGCAAGAATTGGGTTAAGTCCTCTTCTAGTAAGATCTGAGATGTCTTTTTTTCTTAGTGCCATAGAGGATAGTGCTGGTTTCATTAGTAATGCAAGTCTTGCTCTAAAGTAGGTTTCATCTTTATTTGATTCAAAAGCAAGTCTCGGAAGGTTTATGGAAACAGATTGCAATATTATTGAAAGTGAGTCTGTAGTCTTTGTAGATCCATTTGTTATACCATAACTTGATGTTTGACCCTGAGCAAACATTACTTTTCCACCAAGTGAAATTATCTGAGATACTGACTTCGAGATATCGGTTATCTTTCTCTTGTCAAGATCTATTATCAAACCAATTTTTGGGATTGGGGTTATCTTTGTATAATTTTTGTATGCGTTAATAATGGAATTGACTATTTTTGTATCAGATCCCAATTGTATTCGAATTGAGACATCGGTGCTTGTATTATTGTATTTAGAAGTTGTAGATGCAGTTGCAAAAGCATCAGTTAGTTTTTGTTCAAGTTCCGGAAGAGACTTTGAATGTTTTGAAAACAATTGAACTAATCCATCAAGTACGATTTCTTGGGAAGCTTCTTTTGAAAGAAGAGAAATTACGATAGACAATGAACTTGCAATCTCATTAAGTTGTTTTGATGCAGGAATTCGTGATACATCAAGATATTTTCCACCAAGATCAATTCCATCTTCAATCAGTTCTTTAACATTAACAAATATTGTGTCAGGAATCATTGACCAAATTCCAGGATTAGAAATGTGCAAGTCTCCGGAAAGATGCGAGTCTGCAACATCTTTTGGTAAAAGATTAGTTAGTAAGTGTTCAGCAAACACTGTCTGTCCAGTGTTAAACAGAAGACCTTCAGCACCATTATTCACATTATCTAAGTTGGAAATCATCTCCTGAACGTCATAAACAGGTAGGCCTAGGCGTGCAAGTTTGTTTCGATATTCCTCATGACCATGTTCTAAGAGAACAGAATTTACCAGTTCTCTGATTAGTGAGCCTGTGAGATAGGTAGTTTGGTATTTGTAAATTCTATTTTCAACTTCTTCAGTAATTTTTTGTGCTAGTTCTAATGGAAGACTTCCTTCACGGACTAGTGATTGAATAATTTTATGAGAATTAAATTCCTCAATGGATGCATGTGATGTCCTAACATACATTTTTCCACTTTCAATAATTGATCTTTCTTCAATTTGTCTTGCCAAACTCAAAACTAGTTTTCCAAGATTTGTTATGGTATAACGTCTTTCAGATTTATTAAGTGCAACAAGAGATTGTCTAAGTAATTTTCTCAAGTGGTATGCAAATTTACCACTTTCTTTTTTTGACTTGAATCCAGCCAAAGATTTCAATTCAGAATAGGTCAAAGGACCCTTAGAATTTAGGATTCTGAGGATATCAATTCTATTCGGACTTGCCATGACAGAAAAGATCATTCTGACACGTTTTGATGTAGATTGTAGGATTCCACTTCTCTTTAGTTCAGGTATCTCTTCAGTCAATTCCATGCACTTTTCTAAAAATTAGGAGGTAATAAGACTTATGACTATGTTATTTCAGACATTTTTAGATCAGATCTGTTGTTAAGATGCAAAGATTTCTAATATCAACGATCTAATTTTTTTAAAAATATAAAAATGATCTTTTCTAGAGATCTTTTGGATCAGTTTTCTTAAACATCAAGTGAAAATTCTGATGTAGAAAGTTTCTGTCCACATGATGGACACTTACCATTATAAGGGTTCATTACATCTTTCAGTGATTTTAACATCTTCATGTTTGTGATCTTTTCTCCACATTTACCACATGTAATTTCTACTGACATGAAAGTGATCACCTATGCAAAATTATTAAGAATCGGTTGTGATTTTTTTTAATTATTCAAACAAATTATTTTACTGCTTTTCAATGATGATTCCACGTTCATCAAAACCAGTTATTTTGGCTCTTGTTCCAACAGGTAGATCTGCAGGAGTGGCAATTCCTGCCATAAATCCAGAAATTCTCAAATGTGTGTTGTCTAGTTGAAGTACGACAAAGGCATATGGTGTATATTTTTCAAAGCCAGCAGGAGCGACAGTAATTATGGTATAAGTAGCAATTGCGCCCATTCCCTCTAAAAGGACATCCTCAAATCCCTTGCTGCCACATTTTAGGCAATAATAGGCTGTAGATAGGTGAAGATAACCACAGTCAGTACATTTGTGAGTTAGGAGTTTACCTTGTTTAGCATTTTCAATAAGTTGTTCTTCAACAGACATTTTACACACTCTGGAATACATGAACGGCACAGCTTGCGCCAGTTGCACCAAAGTTATGAGTTAAACCAATCTTTGCATCTTTAACAGTTCTTTCACCTGCATTTCCAGTTAGTTGATCAAATACTTCTACTACTTGTCCAACTCCAGTAGCTCCAATTGGGTGTCCTTTTGATTTGAGACCACCCGAAGGATTAATTGAAATATCAGAATTTAATTTTGTTCTACCTTCACGAACAGCTTCAACACCTTTTCCCTTTTCAAAGAATCCCAAGTCTTCAGTATCAACTATTTCAGCAATTGTAAAGCAATCGTGTACTTCTGCAAAGTCTACATCTTTTGCGGAGATGCCTGCCATTTTGTATGCAGCTTCTGCTGCAATTTTTGTACTTGGAATTGTTGTTAATTTTTCACGTCCTTGTAATGCAGCAGGTGAACCACCTCTACCTGAACCAATTACTTCAACATAATTACCACCATGTTCCTTTGCAAACTTTTCAGAACAAAGTATTACAGAGCTTGCACCGTCAGAGAACGGACAGCAGTCATAAAGTTTGAGAGGACTTGCAACTACAGGAGAATTCATTACATCATCAATTGTAATTTTCTTCTGCATGTGAGCTTTTGGATTAAGTACACCATTATCATGATTCTTTACTGCAACTTTTGCAAAGTCTTCTTCAGTTGCATCAAACTCTGTCAAGTAAGCTCTTGCTATTGATGCAAACAATCCTGGAAATGATGCACCAGCTTGACCTTCATAGAAAAAGTCTGAACAATATGCAAAGTAAGTTGTTGTCCATTCAGTTCCTGTGTGAGTTACTTTTTCAACACCAGTTACAACAAGACAATCATAAAATCCGGCTGCAACATTTGCATAAGCCTCTCTAAAAGATACAGAGCCACTTCCACACGCAGATTCTATTGTCAATGATGGTTTATCTGGAATTCCCAATCTGCTCATTAAGACAGGACCAAGATGTACCTGCCTGTCTGCAACCCCAAAGACGTTTGAAATGTAAGATGCCTTGATCTCTTTTGGATCAATTCCTGCGTTTTCTATTGCTGAAACTGATGCCTGAGTAGTGATATCTGCTATACTATCAGACAATTTACCATATTTGGTACTACCAGCACCAAGAACACAAACCTTTTCCACTAATGTCACTGACCCAATTCCCTATAAAAATTGTTTTAGTAAGTTCATCATAGATGCCATCAGTGAAAACAAGTCTTCAAACTGTTCAGATTAAAAAGATCACAACAAGACATGTAGTAAAAACTACAAAGTCAAAAACTAACGTCTTCAAAAAAGAGATCATTCAGTATTTGGATAGTAATGGATACATATCTTGGTCTGCAAAAGAGAAAAAATACATAATTCTTGGTACTAATTCTCCAAAAAAAGGGCTAGTGCAATGCCCTCATTGCAAACTTGGAGAATTAATGGTTATTAGATCACGAACAACGAGGAAACGATTCATGGGTTGTTCTAACTATTATGGTGGATGTAAAGCATCATCACCATTATTACAAAAAGCAAGACTTAGAGCAACAAAAAAACCTTGTAATACATGTAAATGGCCGATGATAATTTTTCGTTATTCACGAAATCAAAAATGGACTCATCAATGTTCAAACTTTAATTGTAAAAGCCGAAAGCCTAAGCCTTCAAAGTAGGATAGACATCAGTTCTTCTGTTTTTTAGTAAGGGTAAAACTTTGCGTGTTTGTTTTACTTTATTTAGATCAATGTTAACAAAACCTATACCTTGTTTCTTTTTCATGTCAAGCAAAATTTTTCCATATGGATCAACTACTAAACTTCTTCCACAGTAAATATTCCCAACTTGATCAGGTGCAATTACATAACATCCATTTTCAATTGCTCGTGTTTTGTTAATAGTAATCCAATGTTCTTCTTTCATGTTACCTTTAACCCAAGCGGATGGCGCAACTAGAACTTCAGAGCCTGCAGCTGCAAGAGAACGTGACATTTCTGGGAATCTCAAGTCATAACAGATCATCATGCCAACTTTTCCTAATGATGTCTTTACAGGCTTTGCAATCTTAGAGCCTGAAGTCATTTTATCTGATTCTCGAAATCCTAACGCATCATAGAGGTGAATTTTCCTATAAGTTGAGATTACTTTGCCTGACTTGTCAATTACAAAAGAAGTATCATATACGCGATCTTTTTTTCTACTCTTTTCATAAAATGAGCCTATAACTTGAATACGATTATCTTTTGCAGTTTTTGCGACGGTTTTAACAAAATTTCCATTAATGGTTTCAGCCAAGTTTGCAAGTTGTTTTGGAGTTTGGGAAGAACTCGTGTAAAACATCATAAATTCCGGAAATGCACACAATGTTGCGTTTTTTGAAGCAGCTTTTGAAATGTATGAGATAACTTTTTTTAGATTGTTTTCTTTGTTAGTTGATGCTTTGAATTGAACTATTGCAGCTTTCATGTGATTAATTAATCAAATGACAATAAAAGGATAAACTATTGGTACAACCACGAAATGTACCATTTTGTTATTATGTAAATTTGTTCTAACAATAACAGGCCGGCCATAATGTGTATGTAACCCTAGACTGAAGGGTTTTTGTCCAGCCAACTCTTTTTTAAAATAGTTACCATTGTCCAGTTAATTTGTGATCATTTTTCTAGAAGTTACAACTTTTATCATTTCATATTATTCTAAAATTTTTCGAGGCTTAGCCTAATGGCCCGCCGCAGACTCAAACTCTATGGAAAAAGTTCATCACAAGAGCAGATACTCAGAAAAGCCTTGAACTTCTCAAAGCAAGAAACTGCGACAGAATTTTTGAATCCAAACTCCCAGAAACTTTGTTGAAGGATAATACCTGTCAACAAGCTGAAGAAAAATTATTACAGGAGTTATCTCTAACTGAGTTTTCTTTTGATTCTTCTCATGCACTTTTCTGGATTCTTTTTAATGTCATGCTCCCAGAATCTTAGAACTGACCATCCTTCTCGTCTTAGCTTTCTTGTGTATCTCTGATCACGTCTCATGTTGTCTTCAATCTTGTCCCGCCAGAACTTTTTTGCAGGCCTCTTTTTTTCATGATACCTGTATCCATGCCAGAAATCCCCATCACAGAATACGATTATTTTCTTTCTTTTGTAAACAAAGTCAGGATTTCCAAACATCTTGGGATACATCTCAAACTTGTATCTCTCATCTGCAAGCATCTTCTTCATTTTGACGTCAATCTTTGTGTTTGTTCCTCTGATTCTTGACATGACCCATACTAGTTCCTCTCTAAGTGCTACAAACTGCCTTTCTCTTATTGAATTTGGATTTACAGATGACACGTCATCTAACATTTCCTAAAAATATGAGAATCATCTTATCTTAAATTTGTCTAGATTACTATAAAAGATAGATCGTGTATTTTTAACAATGAATTTTCTGATGAATGTTCAAAATATGAAAAAGATTTTTTATGATGTATGAAATAATAAAATCCATAAGAAAATGTCTTTGTTCAATCACATCCCAATTAATTTTCAACAGGCGGAATTAATTGAAAAGGACGACGCACACTATTATCAGACTCCAAAAGGTGATGTCTTTCCATCAATTACGACAATACTGCAAAAAACAATGCCTGCTGAAAAACAACAAGATCTACAAAATTGGAAGGAGCAAGAAACAGCTGCTGAGCACATTACACAAGAATCCACAATGATAGGAACTCAAACTCACAAATTGATTGAAAATTATCTGAACGGAATAACACAAACTGAGGAAGTCAGGCTTTTGTCCGTTGCACATTTTAACAATCTGATTCCTTTCTTACAAAAAATCAATGACATTCATGGAGCCGAGTTAAGGCTGTACAGCAATGAAATGAAATTGGCAGGAACATCTGACTGCATTGCAAAATATGATGGGGAATTATCCATTATAGATTACAAGACAAAACGAAGCAATCAGCAAGAAGAATGGATGACTGATCATTTTATTCAAGGTACGGCATATTCACAAATGTTCAAAGAATTAACCGGCATTGAAGTAAAACAAGTTGTAATTCTAGTCAGTAGCGAGAAAAATACAAGAATGGAGTTTGTGAAAAATACAGACGAATACAAGGAACTGCTAACTCAGCGTCTTAATCAGTTCTATGAACTGATATGAAAACTATGAAAAATACCAAAGTAATAATCGATTATGATATTCGTGGGTGGGGAAAGGAAAACGAGAAATCAATCAAGAAAAAATACAAAACACTGATCATCGTAGGAGATCATAAGGCATTTCCACAGGATGTTCCCGATAAGAAAATTGGCGCTTATGCCAGCAGATACAAATGTGATATTCTGACTGCAGACAAGACTGCACATGTAGAGTATTTCAAAAACAAAATTATCCAGTCAGTTGAGATTCACAGACATGCCTTTTACAAAAAAGGTTCCAAACCGATTTACTTGATTAAACTGAAGAAGAAAAATTAGAATCTTGATACTGTTCAGAGCATTATTTTGTTTCAATTTGCTCCAACTGCAAAAAGATCACGAGCATACACACGATTTACAACAAAAAATGTATAATTGTCAGTCACAAAAAAGCTCCAAATTGACTTTGTAACAAATTGACCGCTAGTACAGGGCAAATGTTCAGAAATAAAATAGCTCAGAACATGTTCAAAAAAGCCCAAAATGTTCCAAATACCGCACGCATAATGGAGCATTTAGTTCTGAATAAAACAGATTTTTAGTTGATTAGACATCTATATGGACACTTTCTGTCCAGTTATAGGAAGTAAAGTTTGTGCAATAGCAATTTTAAAAATAATTAAAGTTGGTTTCCTGCTAAAAACCAATTTTCTTTGGGATTGTCTTCAAAAACAACAATTACATGATTTTCTTTTGTTTTGAGAATCTCTACTGCTGATTTTGTGATTGCTCTTGCAAATTCGTCTTTTTGTTCCTGTGTTCTACCAGGATACATTGACACTGTAATCAAAGGCATGACATTTTCAAACAGACTCGGTGATTTATGCTTTCAATAATCTGGTCTATAGCCGTATCTTGTGCCATACATGGTATCAGTACTATGTGTTTTTTTGTAAATGTAACCAGTTGCTAAACCCACTGCAAATCCACCAATATGAGCAAGATACGCAACTCCTCCACCCGCAATACCAAATCCTCCTATGAAGAAGGGAAGTAAGTTCTGAAAGATCAACCAGAAGGGCAAGAACCATCGAGCCTGAATATGCATCATTCTCCAAAAGAATCCCATCATCAAGAAAGTTTGAATTCTTGCTTTTGGGAAAATTACAAGATAAGCACCTAACACTCCAGAAATTGCACCAGATGCACCTACTGCAGGAACAACACTGCTTGCATCGCCATAGATGTGAATTAATCCTGCAGCTACTCCCCACATTAGATAAATTCCAAGAAACTTTGCTTTTCCAAACTTTTGTTCAATGTTGTCACCAAAGATCCACAAGAACCACATGTTACCAGCAAAATGAAGTAGGCCGCCATGCATGAAGGTTGAACTAATCAAAGAGATGTATGGAGTACCAGGACATAAAATTTTAACAGGTCCTGAACCAAAGTCTATTGTAGAAAAAGTTGCACCAGTCACACAATTTGGAACTGCACCCCAATCGTAAAACATTGTAAATGCATTCTGATTTGTAAAATCAAAAAACTGTCCAGTAATTGTTACTTCAATAAAAAATACAATTGCATTGACAATAATTAATGCTATAGTTACTTTTGGTTTGAAACCTGGAGGATGTGGATTTTCATCACGTAATGGAAACATAGGCTGTTTAGCTTTGATGAAAATCGTATAATAACATTATTCAATCTATGTCCACTTAGTGGGATCTTTTTTACGGATCTGCTTTCCATCAATTGTAATTAGATCTTTTTCTTCAAAGACTGTATGCCATTTACCATTACTTGGAAAAATTTTGTTCATTTCTTCAACTTTATCGTGAGTTGGTGATTTGTTCATTAATGCTCCCCATCTCATGTTTGGGACTTTAGGCATGATATCATTGATGTCTTTCATTATACTATCACTTTATAGAATTGATTTAAAAACCTATGATTGAATCCTCATAATTCCTTCTTTGATTAAGAATTGAATTCCTTGAACAAAGGAGGCATCATCAATAGTTCCATCTGCCCACCAGCCTGCATTATTTTTAATCCATGATGGAATTTCATTTGAACTAGAACCAGTTCCCTGTGTAGTTGGAGGAATCTTTAGAACACCTTCTTTGATTAAGAATTGAATTCCTTGAACAAAGGAGGCATCATCAATAGTTCCATCTGCCCACCAGCCTGCATTATTTTTAATCCATGATGGAACTATAGTAGGTGATTGCACATCTGGTGTTGGTGTTGTTGTAGTTTTTGGAAGACTTGGACCAATCTCAATGATTCCTGAACCAATTCCTGCATACTTTGGATTATAGTCTAATCCCGTTCCATAAGCTAGAATATCAATTCTGTATTGTCCTTGTGATGGAATTCGGATTGTTTGAATATCAATTCCTTCTGTAGCAATAATACCGGGATTTTGTGGATCATCTCCTGAGAATCTTTCTAATTCTTGATCATTTTCATCAATAAATGAAATTGCGTATCTCATGTCTCTAATGAGATCTCTGTTTTCATCAAAGAATGTAATTTCAAAAGGTACTTGATCACCTGCACCATAATTTCCATCCCATGAAATATTCACAGTTGTTGGAACTTGTTCGTAGTTTGTAGTATCAACAAGATAAAATTCAGTTGAACTTTTTGATACTTCGCCTAGTGGAACTAATTTTAAGTTCATTTTTTTGTTATCGTAATTACTTGGTCCTAGTGCTTCATTGATTTTTTGTAATTCACTTTTTAAAATTAGAAAATGGACAGTATTTGTATCTTCATACGAATAAGGATCATTAAGTAATGCTCGCTGATCAATTTCTACACCATTAACATATCCTTTGAATTGTGTTCCTTCTGCGTAAGGTGCAAATGTTTTTGGAACTCTGACTTCTTCATGTACTACATATACCAAATCAACATAATCTAGACTCCAATCAAATGGCATGTCAAATGAAATTGCATTATCTGATTGATCAAATTTGAAGTTATCAACATCATCATAGTATGTTTTTATTACAACTGGAATTTCTTCAGCGTTTGCAGTCTGGAAAAAAAAGTCTTGTTCCTGTGCAATGCTAACAAAAGTATCATAAGTTAGTCTTTCCAGAAGTACAGTTCTTGGACTAGTAGCAGCTTCAATATCAATGGTAATTTTGTATAAACCACCTTTTACAAATATTGGGCCCTGAATTGTTGCTCTTCCACAAATATCTAAATTATCATCAGTACATGCAGGTCCTTGTACGTATAGAGCACCAGGTGCACTAACATGTTCAGAACCAAAATAATCTGTACAGGTTATAAGATTAAATTCATCACACCCGGATATTGGTTTTATTTTAACATCCAATCTTCCATCTGGGTCATAAAACAAATTTCTAGCTAAAAGTTCGCCACTTTGCCATAGTTCTACTCTGTATGTTACTTTGTCAAGATTCTCATCAGTTATTGTATCAAAGAAACGTATTTGCATGTTAACAGAACCAACTTCTCCTACTGTAATATGAGATGGACTCAGTTGTGTTCGTACAGTTACTTCCATGTCACCAAACGTTAGAGGTGGTGCTTGATCTCCTCCAAGTCCATGCCCAAATGCATTTGGAATAATAGCTGGAACTGTAAAAATACCAATAATCATAATGAATAATGCAAACTTGTGGTACAACAATAAAATTATGTTAATTCCATATTTAAAGCTGGTACAGAATTTCTATGCGTGATAATTCTTTTTAGAAAAATAAAGGACAATTTTTATTTATCATACCAAAACATGAATTATGAAATTTCTATTTGTATTGTTATTCATTCCACTTTTAATAATTCCAGCATATGCTGAATCCCAAACTTTACCAACAGATGCAGGAGCATTAGATGTGAAAATATCTTATGACGAAATTATCCCAGGTGAATTAAATAAAGTATTAATAGAATTTATCAACCCTGTATTAAAAAAGACTCAAGTACATATTGATTATACACTTAAAATTTCAAATGAAAGTAAAGAGATAATATTTACTACTCCTGAACCATTTGTGCATACATCAGAAGGATTTGGAAATATTCCCATTGAGTTTCCGGATGAAGGAGTGTATTCAACAGATATTGAAGTTGAAGGAATTTTATTTACTCCAATTCCACCAGAAACAGTTTCTTTTGACATTATAGTAGGTGATGCTCATGCACAACCTATTGAAACACCTGACAACGGAGAAAATGGTGGCTGTCTTATTGCAACTGCAACATTTGGTTCAGAGATAGCACCACAGGTACAACAATTAAGAGAACTTAGAGATAATACTATTTTATCAACGGAATCCGGAACTGCATTTATGGCTGGATTTAATCAATTCTATTATTCATTTTCACCAATGATTGCTGATTTGGAAAGAGAGCAACCAATTTTCAAAGAAGTTGTGAAAGTAACACTAACTCCAATGTTATCATCATTGTCTTTACTGAATTATGTTGACATTGATTCAGAACAAGAGATGTTAGGATACGGAATATCTCTAATTCTACTAAATATTGGAATGTATGCCGGAATTCCTGCATTTGGAGTTCTAAAGTTGTACCAATTTAGAAAAAATTAATTCCATTTCTGGGAATTCCAGTGAAGTTTTTATGTATCAATACAAGTAATTTGTACAATGAAGACTAAAGCAATTTGCTCTTTCTTCGTACTATTTGCTATCGTAGCTGGAATAGGTGCAACAACCCCAGCTGCTTTTGCAGAAGTCACAATTGTACCAGCAGCAGGTTCTGCTGTACTAGGATGTGAAGAAGTGGATGGATGTTGGATTCCAAATACTGCAACAGTTAATGTTGGCGAAGTTATAATATTCTCAAACACAGATAGTGCAGCACACACATTTACAGCAGGAAATCCAAGTGATGGTCCAAGTGAGGTATTTGATTCTGGTTTCTTAGCAGTAGATGCTTCTTATGAATACACTGCAGACACTGCAGGTGAGTTTGATTATTTCTGTATGGTTCATCCTTGGATGCAAGGTTTGATCATAGTACAAGAAGCAGTAGCTGAAGAAGTTATGATGGAAGAGGATGCGGAAGTTATGATGGAAGAGGAGGAGGAAGTTATGATGGAAGAGGAGGAGGAAGTTATGATGGAAGAGGATGCGGAAGTTATGATGGAAGAGGAGGAGGAAGTTATGATGGAAGAGGAAGGTGGTGGCTGTCTTATTGCAACTGCAACATTTGGTTCAGAGATGGCACCACAGGTACAACAATTAAGAGAACTTAGAGATAATACTATTTTATCAACGGAATCCGGAACTGCATTTATGGCTGGATTTAATCAATTCTATTATTCATTTTCACCAATGATTGCTGATTTGGAAAGAGAGCGACCAATTTTCAAAGAAGTTGTGAAAGTAACACTAACTCCAATGTTATCGTCATTGTCTTTACTGAATTATGTTGACATTGATTCAGAACAAGAGATGTTAGGATACGGAATATCTCTAATTCTACTAAATATTGGAATGTATGCCGGAATTCCTGCATTTGGAGTTCTAAAGTTGTACCAATTTAGAAAAAATTAATACTAATTCCAGAGCTCTAGTGAGGTTTTTATGTATCAATACAAGTAATCAATCTATGAAGACTAAAGCAATTTGCTCTTTCTTCGTACTATTTGCTATCGTAGCTGGAATAGGTGCAACAACCCCAGCTGCTTTTGCGGATCATTCAGAAGTTTCAATCGCAACAGGATCAACAGTTCCACTAGGTGTTCCGGGATGTGAGGAAACAGATGAATGCTATACCCCAAGTACTGCAACAGTTGATGTTGGTGGTGTTGTAACAATGACAAACACCGACACTACTGTACTACACACATACACATCAGGAACCGTTGATGGTTTTGTTGCTAGTTCAGATGGTACATTTGATTCTGGTTTACTAAAAGCAGATGAATCATTTGATTGGAGTCCAGATGCTACAGGTGAATATCCTTACTATTGTCTAATACATGTTTGGATGCAGGGTACAATCATAGTACAAGAAGCAGAAGCTGCAGAAGAAGAGTTAATGGTAACAATTACCGACTCAGTTGTAGAAGGTGGAACTCAAGTTAATCTTGAATTCAGCACAATGCACGTCAACTATGAAATTACTGCAATGCAAAACGGTGAACAAATCTTGAAAGAAGCTGCACACGCCATGGAAATGACTGGTGCAAGTCACATGATAGGTGTTATTGGATCTGATGAAAGTCCAATAGATATCGAGATAGTTTCTTTAGGTATTGGCCCTCCGGGAGATGATCAAGATTGGACTGGACCAACAGGTATGGTAGCAGAGAAGCAAGTTGTCCCAGAATTTGGTACAATTGCAATGATGATACTAGCTGTTGCAATCATAAGCATCATAGCAGTAACTGCAAAATCTAGAGTCGTTCCAAGATTTTAGGAATTCCTCTTTTCTATTTTCTTTTTACTAAAGCAATTATGGCTAAAATAATAGCTGCTGCTGCAATTGATAATCCAAATATTGCGAAGTCATATGCTTCTCCATCATTAGATGATACAAAAGTTTCACCAGATTTTAGTTTTGAAACATCTTGTTGTATCGATGAAATTGCATTTTTTAGTGCAATAAGATCTGTTGGTCCTCCACTGTTTTTAGGAGGAAAATCCAAAACAGATGTACTTTCTACATCTTCAATAGGAATCTGTACATCAACAAGAGTTCCACCAATTTCTCCTTTTAGTTCAATAACGTAACTGCCAGTTTTAGTGGGAATTATAGAGGAAAAATAGTAACCTGGTCTTGGATCTGAATTAATATCAATTTTTTTGGTGGCACCACCATACATGACTGTAGCCTCTAAATTTTTGAAGACATTAGTAACGCCTTTGTATGTTCCTTCATTTTCTCCAGATTCAGTAATTTTAAAGACAATATCATTTCGAATTCCCACAACAGGCGGTTCAATTCCCCAACCTACTTCAATTTTGTATTCTCCAACTTCTTCCGTAGTATGTGCAAAAGATGGTACAATCATACCAATGGAAAACAATAATGCAATAAAGCCAAAAATTACAATCTTCACGACTAACATAGAATGATTACATGTTATTATCTTTACGTGAATTGGTACAAATTCCGAGCATATGAAAACTGTTTAAATTATGAATGATGATCTGAAGATTAAATGAGAAAGTTTCTGATTGTTTTACTAATTTTATCATCAATATCCATTCCATTTGCAGCAGCACATCCATTTACAGAAGAAACTATTCCCAGCTTAACATCTAATGCACTTACTGGTGCTACGGAAGTAATTGTGTTTTTTTCAGAACCAGTTGATATAGACTTTAGTGAAATTAAGGTATTTGATACTAATGGAAATCAAATAGATAGTAAAGACACTAGTTACTATGATGGAGAGTTATCTCTTATTGTTACAACTCCTCCACTAGAAGATGGAGTATACACTGTATCAACCAAAGTTCTCTCTAAAGTTGATGGACATCTTGTTCCAGATGCATTTCTGTTTGCAGTAGGAGATGTTGTAATTGATCCTTCTATGTTAGAATTAGAAAGACCATCAGGACTTCCATTTTTACCTGAAGCAGGAGCTAGATTTCCTGGGCTTGTAGGTCAAACTATAGTTTTAGGAGCCGTAATTGCATCTCTGATAATTTGGGGAACACAGAATAAACATCTAATCAGAGAAGAATTAGACAAGATAGAATCATTTCATCATGGAAAATTCATGTCAATTACGGGAATAGGATTGATGCTTGTCTTCATATCAGATATTCTGATGATTACAATTCAAACAATCAGGTTAGAAACTTCGCCAATTGATGTAATTCAAACCTACTTTGGAACAGTTTGGCTTGCAAGAATGATTATCACAATAATTCTGCTTGGTATTTGGTTTGGAATGTATAGAAGAAAAATACTATCAAAGAAGAATCAGATTCCGATGCTTGTTGCATCATTGGTATTAATTACAACTACAAGCCTGATTGGACACGGTGCAGCCAGTGGAGAAACACCAGCACTTGTTTTAGATTACATACATAATTTGGTTGCAGCAGTTTGGATAGGAGGTATTTTCTATTTTGTTTTCACATTACTTCCAACATTTTCTCAGCTAAAAGAAAGAAATCGAGAAAAGATGAGTCTAGTTCTGATTCCAAGATTCTCAATAGCATTTATCATTTCAATAGGAGTTGTAATAATTACAGGACCAGCACTAATGTGGTTCTTAGAAAACGATGTAGGGTTAATTACTGAATCAATTTATGGTCAATTAATTATTTTAAAAATTTCAATTGCAGCAACCATGATTGGTTTAGGGGGATTTTTCCAGTTTAAAGTTCAAAAAAATGCTGAAAAGGATTTTTCATCAGGAAAAATTTCTGTTCATAAAAAACTAAAGAGATCACTCAAAGTTGATGCCGCACTAGGAATTATTATTCTGGGAGTAGTTGCATTACTAACTAATGGAACATTACCAGCAGGTGAAATTCAGAAAGTTGATGCTCAAGAGATTGTTTATGGTTTTAAGACTCTAGAATTTACAGAAAATACAAAATTTGTTATTGATATTTTGCCATTTTCTAGTGGAACAAACACAATTCTAGTTAGAGTAAGTGACTTTGAGGGAAAACCTCTCTATGATTCAAACCAGGTTAAAGTAAAGATATCAAATCCATCAAAAAATATTTCACCAATTGAAGTTCCTATGGAAATGATCAAACAAGAAGAGGACAAACCAACCGAGTTCCAAGGAGAATTAACATTTGGATTTTCTGGAGAGTGGCTAATAGAGATTGAAGCTCAAAGAACTGAAAATGCAAATGAGTCAAAATTGTTGAATTTACTCGTAAAACCTAGACTAACAGACATTCAAGCCCAAGTAATTGAGTATGAATTACCAGAAGATGCAAAACCTCTTTTCCCATTGTATGATGGAAAGAATTCTATCTGGATAAGTGATGCATCGGCTCCACGATTATGGCAATTTGCACTTGATACACAAGAATTTTCTTCGTATTCATTTGATGGACTTACTACAACATTTCTAACACAAGACAATAAAGGAAAGATTTGGTTTATTGATACTCCAAGAAACCAGATTGGTTTCATTGATCTTGAAAGTAAAGAAATTACATTAAAAACAATTCCTGAATTAGATCCAGTGATTTCACAAAACTCTCCACTTGGCATTCAAGCCGACTTTGATGGAAATATTTGGATTACAATAATTAACAAAGATAGAATTGTAAAATATGTACCAGAACTTGATGTGTTTGAAGAAATCAGACTAGAAACAGAATCATTACCATTTGCTTTAGCAATTGATGCAGATGGAAGGATTTGGTATACTGCAACTAATTCAGGCAAGATAGGATTCATTAATCCAAATGATAATGAATTAACTCAAATTTCAACTGAAACAGTTCTACAAGGTCCAGAAGCATTACTCTTTGATAGTGATGGAAATCTCTGGATTGCAGAGCATGCAGGCTCGGCTATCACCAAATTCAATCCAGTTTTAGGGACATTTGAGAAAATTTCTGTTCCACACTACAAAGCTTTGCCATTTGGAATGACATTTGATAAATATGGAAACATTTGGTTTGCACAACACACAACAGATAATCTTGGAGTATATGATCCAGACAACAATAATATGATAGAAATCCCAGTCCCATCTAATTCATCATTTGTTCAATTCATGACATCAGATGGGAATGACAATGTATGGTTTGTTGAATGGCAATCAAACAAAATTGGAACAGTAAAGATTACAGAGATTCCCATCATTGCATCACAAATACAAACAACAAATGATTATGAAATAAAATATACAGAATTAGCATCACCTCTAATAGCATTGGGAATAATTGCAACATCATTGTTCTATGTAAAAAGCATACAAGATAAAAGAAGATTAAATTCTTTGATTAATTCTTAGATAATAATCTAGCGGATTTTATTACCATAGTTCCTGCAAGCAGACCAATCGACAGCAAAACTATAGTTCCTGCAGGAGTAATATCAAAAACATAAGAAATTAGAATTCCTATTACCACAGAGAAGACAGAAAAACTCATTGAAATTATAGCCGTTTGTTTGAAACCTTTACCATACATAATTGCAGTCACATTAGGAATCACAAACAAAGCTGAAATTAGCAAAACACCTACAAGTTGAATTGATGTAACTACAGTCATTCCAGCCATGAACACAATCAAATAGTTCATTTTTTCCACAGGAATTCCACTAACTTTTGCTTGCTCTTCATTAAATGTAGAATAAAGAATTTGTCTGTATAGTAATAAAATTACAATTAGGATTACTCCAGTTAATGATAAGATAAGTAAAGTATCATCTACACTAACAAGAAGAATACTTCCAAATAGAAAACTAAAGATATCAATTGTAAAACCTCCTGAGAGTCCGATAATTACAAGCCCAACTGCTATTCCTGATGATAAAAGTACTGCAATAGATGCATCACCGGATATGTTGTATCTGTCTTTGATTCTTGTAATGATAAGTGCACTAACTATTGAAACACCATAAGCAGTCCATAATGGATAGACACCAGCTAACAAACCTAATGCAATTCCACCAAATGATGAATGTGCAATTGCATCACCAAATAATGAATAACGTCTCAAAACCAAAAACAAACCAACAACTGAACAAAGAATTGCAATTGCAATTCCAGAAATTAATGCTCTATGCATAAAACTGTAAGTTAGGATTTCCAGAGACATAACTAATGATGATGCATATGTTCTTGCATCGAAGCCTCAGAATATTGTTTAATCAGTTCATCATCAGAAAAGAATTTTTCAGACTCGCCATGAAAAAATAATGTTCTATTTAGACACGCTACATGATTTGCTAGTTGATTAACTGCATCTAAATCATGAGAAGACCAGATAATAGTAATTTTTTGTTTAGAGTTTAATTCACGGAGAATACTATAGAACAATTCGATACTTTGTTGATCAATTCCTATTACAGGTTCATCTAGAATCAGAATTTTTGGGTTATTTACCAAAGCTTTTGCAATAAAGACTCGTTGTTGCTGTCCTCCAGATAATTCACCAATTCTTCTGTTGCTTAGTTCATGAATCCATAATTGCTGTAAAATCTCATCAATTTTATCTTCATCAGATTCATTTCTCAATCCCATTCTTACAACATCATTAACTGTGACTGGAAAATTTTTTTCAAAGATTGGTTTTTGTGGTACATATCCAATTTCTTTAAGATAATTTTTTGATTTTGTAATATCCTTACCAAAAAATTTGATAGTTCCTTTGTACTTTGTGTAAAGTCCTAGCATTGAAGAAAAAAGTGTGGATTTGCCTGCACCGTTAGGCCCAATTATGCCTAGAAAATCTCCTTGGTTGATCACAAAACTCACATCGTCAAGAGCTTTAACATCGGGATATTGAACCGTGAGATTGTTAATTTCAACTACTTTCAACATAATGCCTCTTCTAGATTGTTAAGATTTTCAGTCATTTTAGAAATGTATGTTCCATCAGAAAAAATTTCCAATGTAGATAAAACTAAGACTTTGCCATCTATTTCATTTGCAATTATTTCAGATGTTCTAGTATTAACATTCTCTTCACTAAAAATTACTTTAATATTTAATTCTCTGGATGTAGAAATTACTTCTTCTAATGTTTTTGCCGTTGCTTCTCCATGAGGGGAATTTGATGAAATAATTGTATGTTGATTTAGATTATATTCATCTGCAAAATATGAAAATGCATCATGAAAAGCTACAAAATCATGAGTGCATTTAGATAATTTATTACGAATTTTTAAATCAAGTAAATCTAACTGTTCAATGTACTTTGCTGCGTTGGACTGATAATATTGTTGATTATCAGGATCTGAATTAGAAAAAGCATTGGCAATGTTTTGTACTTGTATTTTTGCATAAACAGGATTCAACCAAATGTGTGGATCTCCAGAAGGGGTCACATGGTCTTGACCAAAATTCTTAACTAAAATTCCATTACTGGTGTCAATAATCACTCCTTGGTAATCAGTTTCATCTAAACTATCAACCCAATTTTCAAAACCAATTCCATTGATAATTATTAGATCAGACTTTTGCATTCTTTGTACATCTTTAATAGTTGGTCCCCAATCATGAGGTTCAACTCCAATTGGAACAAGTAAAGTAGCATCTACTTTTTCTTGTCCAATATTTTGTGAAAATTCATGAAGCGTATAAAATGATGAGATAACTTGTAGTTTTGAGCTGTCAGTTGTTCTAAATTGCTGATTCGAGTCAGTTCCATATACAGCAACAGAACTTAATGGAATTACTACAACTATTGCCATTATTGCAAGTTTAGTCTGTTTGTTCATGCAGCAGCTCAATGTAAATTATTAATAAATCTATAAAATCTTAATAATTTTAATTGCTAAACTTATAAGATAATTAATAATATTACGCATATGCCAATAGTTTCAATCTCCTTAAATGATGAAATTCTCTCAGAACTAGACAAGCTACAATCATCCATGGGATTTTCAGGTAGATCTGAAGCCATCAGGGCAGGAATCAGAGCATTTGTTTCTGAAGAAAAACAAAAGTCAGATTTGGCTGGAGATATTCATGCCATTCTTTTGGTTGTACACAATGACGAATTTGATCATGTCGTTTCAGGAATTACTCATAACTTTGAGGATCTAATTACAACACATCTTCATAGTAAGATTGAGAAAGAAAAATGCATGGAGCTTTTTGTTATGAATGGTGATGCAGAAAAAGTTTCCACAATGACAAAAGATTTTCAGACAAACAGAAACATGGGTACTGTAAAGCTTGTTGCGCTTTAGATACCAAATCTAAATGAATTTCTTCTAGTAACAATAATCATACCAATTGTTGAGGTTACTAAGACAAGTAATGCAATAGTTCCAAATTCCGGTACGACAACAATTCCAAATTCAGTTTCTTGTCCAGTATTTTGAATATTTTCAAATTTTATTATTGTGTGACCAGTCTGATCTTTACCAAATGTAAATTTTTCAAAGTTACCACCAATTAGTGCTGTTCCTGATGTACGGTGAATCTCTTTTCCATTTTGAATAATTACAAATGTATAATCAGAATTTCGTAGTGGTTCACTAGTTTGTCCATCTCTAATAGTAAAAACAAAGTTTGTATTAGTTCCCGGTTCTATCTCTACAGGATCCCATGAAAGATTTAATTTAAAATCTTCACTTTTTGTATATGCAACTAAAGGTAACTGAATATTTTTGCTAGTAGATAATGTAAATACAATATTGTCAGGTAATGACTCATCTGATTTTTTCATTTCATTTTTCAAAAATCTTAGATGATCTTGCAACAAAACAAAGTGAATTCTTCTTTCATCCTCTTCTGTATAATCATCAGTTATTAATGAAGCCTTGAATAGTTCAACTCCATTTGCATATCCCAAATAACCAGGAGTTAAAAATTCAGTAAAATCTTTTGGAAAATGAACTTCTACATGGACCACAGGTACATGAGACATTTCTTTTTCATTCCAGTCAAATGGCATTTCAAATGTTACCTGTTTAGCCTCAGGATCGTACTCAAAATTAGAAATTTTATCAAAATATGACTGTACACTAAATTTCACATCAATATTTTCCGCATCTTTTTGAATGTAAGAGGTAGTCTCAATAATACTCAGATCTGCATTATAAATGCCAGAGTCTTCTATGATGTTAGTTGGTTCATCAATCGTTCTTACTTCAATCTCAAAATTGTACAAGCCACCTGAATCAAACAGAGGTCCTGTAATTTCTATAGGACTGGATTCAGTTCCATGCCATGCTCCAAGCAAAGAGTCTTGCTCACCATGAATTGTTACTTCGCCTTCTTGTGTTGGTGTTATTTTAATTGGTAAAATACCATCTTCTGCAAAGAAATAGTTTCTAAAAATCAGTTCATTTTCATGAAACAAACCAATTAGAAATGTGACATTTTTTGCATTTTCTTTTGTTTCCTTTTCAATTGCTGTAATTGTGATCTGCTCTTGATTATTTTCAAAATACATTGGCATCTCAACTGATATTGAGATTTTTTTTCCTTGGATATCTATTGAAGAAATGGTATCAATTCCCAACCCATGTCCATAAACACTACTTGCCGGAAACAGTGAACATACAACTAATGCAAATATTCCAAATTTTGTCAATAGTAACATTATTTTCATTTCATCAGGGGTTATTTTACTGTCAGTAATTCTTCAACTTTTTGAATCAGATCATTCATTGTTGTTGCCTCTAGGATTAATTGGAGATCATTTGGATCATTTGCACCAAGTGCAGACAATGAATAGATGTAATCAATTGCAGGTGTATCGGTAGCAAGATAGTATTGTTCTAAAACATGTTCTAATGTATGTGGTTCAACAACTTGAGGCAATGCTTGTGTAATAGTTTTCTTTTTCCATAATTCAACTAGTTTTTCCCACTGGTCTAGTGAAATATTTGCATCAATTTCTGGAATCATTTCAACTTCAGCTTGAATGTACATTTTTTCTTCAGTTCCAACCTTCTCATGCATTTCAGATATTTCTTGATGTCCCTCTACTGAAAGAGGATCATAGTTTACGGGTTGAGGAATTAAGGGTGGAATAATTTTTTTAATTTTAAATGAGCTTCTACCTATTGTCTCAATGTGTAGTTGCAATCCATCAAGTTGAACGTCTTCGCACTTCGTGATTTTGGCAATTGTCCCAACCAGTTTGGGAGAATTCCAACCACTTACAGAATTTTTTTCATCAATCAAACATACACCAAACTGACCATTACCTAACATACAATCATCAACTAATTGCTTGTAGCGAGGCTCGAATATTCGAAGTGGGAGTTCCTGTCTAGGAAATAAAACTAAATCTAAAGGAAATATTGGAATTACTTTTGTCTGGGTCAACTAATCATATTGAAATGTCTCTAAATATATGAAATACGGATTCTAATTTATTTTAAAATCCGTTCTCGTTTAGTATTAAGCCTAATAGAGCTGCGCGTATATGTTTTCCATATTCGGCTTGCTCAAAGTATTTTGCATTTTTTGTGTTATCAATATCAGTTGAAATTTCATCTATCCTTGGAAGAGGATGTAAAATTATAGAATCATCTTTCATTTGTTTCAGCAAATCCAATCCTACAACATAGCTTCCTTTGACTTTTAGATATTCTTCCTCATCAGGAAATCTCTCCTTTTGTATTCTTGTTACATAAAGAACATCAAGCTCATCAATGTGTTCTTCAATGTTTGTAGATTCAGTAAAGTTCAATTTCTTTTTAATTTCATAAATTGAATCAGATCGTACTCTAAGAGATTCTGGAGAAATTAAACGAACGTCAACATCATAGTTTCCAAGTCCATGTAACAGAGAATAAACAGTTCGCCCATACTTCAGATCGCCTACAATTCCAATCTTCAGACCATCAATTTTTTTCTTTTCTTTTTTAATTGTATACAAATCTTGAAGTGCCTGTGTAGGATGTTCTTCTGTTCCACTTCCAGCATTGATTATTGGTTTTTCTGAAATTTCAGCTGCAAATCTACTTGAACCATCCAAAGTGTGTCGTAAAACAAGAACATCAGAGTAAATTGACATTATTCTTACAGTATCAGCAAGACTTTCACCTTTTTGTGCAGAAGAAGAAGTGATATCAGAGATTCCTAATGAATTACCACCAACTGATGCCATAGCAGAATCAAAACTAAGACGAGTTCTGGTACTTGGCTCATAAAATAGATAAGCTAGGGTATTTCCTTTACAAATCTCTCTTCTCTCTGTAGGATTTAGTTTCATTATCTTATCTGTTGATACAAAAATTTTCTCTAGTTTTTCTTTATCAAATTCCTTAATTGAGATGATATCTTTTTGATAGAACTCGTTCATCCTTTCAATATTATATACCAGTGACTATACAAAGTATTCTGATGGAACAGTCCGAACTTATGGTTCGACGAATCAAGGAAGGTACTGTAATTGACCATATTGATGAAGGTAAAGGCCTTCAGGTTCTCGACGCATTAAGAATTGACGGTAAGGATGGAAGTTTGATTACTATAGCCTTGAATGTTCCAAGTGGCAAATTCAAGAAAAAAGACATCATTAAAGTAGAAAATAGATTCCTAAAAGATGACGATACAAACAAACTTGCAGTTATTGTGCCAAATGCAACAATTAACATCATCAAAAACTACAAGCTTGTGGAAAAGAGAAGGGTTGCTCTTCCAAATGAGGTTGATAGAATATTTCGTTGCTCAAATCCAGACTGTATCACAAACAGTACTGAACACATCGAATCAATAATGGATGTTATGGATAAGGAAGGAAGAGTACTCAAGTGTAGATATTGCTCAAGAGTACTAGATGTAAATCAGTTAAGATATAATTAAATTTGAAAAAGATTTTTTGGTTTATTGTCCTAAGATGATAAACATCATAACTATACCATAGATAGCAATTGATTCTACCATACCTACAAAGATGAATACTTTGGACTGTAATGCTGGATTTTCACTTATTACTGCAAGACCTGCTGCACCTACTTGACCTAAACCAACACCGGCGCCTCCTGCTGCAACACCAAATGCTATGCCAGCACCAATAAGTTTGGAACCATCACTCATACCACCGGTTCCTTCTTCTTGAGCATATGCTATATCTGTAAGACCTGCAGCTACTAATGCAATAGCTGCCACTGATAACAATAAAACACTAAATTTCATCTGTATGAATTCCTCATAATTCTATATTTAAATCATGATAAAGTTAGAACATTAAATTTCATCGAGTGTTTTCTTTTTGAATGATGTTAGATCATTTTGAATAGATTTTACGAAATTTTCGTGATCGTTATCTAATGTCTTTTTAGAATTGTCAAGTAATTTTTTAATTTCTTCTTTTGCCATTATTTTCTACTTTCCATCTTAGCTTTTACTTTTTTTAACTTTGCGAATTCTTCTCTTTCTCTTTCTTCTAGAGTTGCAAGGATGAATCTGATTTTTTGTTGATATTGAGGAATGATGACATTTTCTAAAGCATTAAGCAGCTTTTGTGCCTTTTCAAGTGCTTTTGCGAGGCTAAAGATTGAGTTTTCATATTCGGCTGCTTTACAGATTTGTGGAAGTAGTTCTTTGATTTGTTTAGCTGCTCTATCAACTGAAGAATTAGTATCTGCAAATCCATATGGCAATGATTTTGTGTCTTTTTCAGTTACTGTAAGTGCTGGAATCGTTACATCAACTACTCTTCGTATATGAACATCTACTTCCATTACAGGTGGTGTGGATTCAGCAATAGAATCAACTGTTCCTGTTCCTAATGAAAGGTATGATTCATTGACAGATTTGTAGATATCTTGTAGTGGTTCCCAAATACCACCTCTTGCTTTTGAGGCTTCTTCAATCATCTCTTCAATATTTTTTAAGATAACTTTACGTTTGTCATCTAAAATTTTCTGAACCATTGTTGCAACTTGACTAGATTTTTTAAATTTTAAAAGTTCAATTTTTGTTGCAGCTACATTTTGTCCAAATGACATCTTATTACTTTTCCTGATAATATTGTTCTACGAATTTATCTTTGATTTTAGTAATCTCATTCTTTGGTAGTTTAGAAACAATCTTCCATAAAATTCCAAGTGTTTCTTCAATTGTTCTGTTCTCATCAGTTGCCTGTGCAAGAAATTCTTTTTCAAAGACATCACCAACATCCATGTATTTCAAGTCAATTTCAGTAAGTCCTGCTTTACCTACAATACCTGCCAATGCTCTTACTTCTTGTGCTCTAGAATATGCATCATAAACTTGATTAGAAATTTCACTGTGATCTGCTCTGGTACTTCCTTCACCAATTCCATCTTTCATCAGCCTACTAAGACTCATCAAAATATTGATTGGAGGGTAAACTCCTTGTCTGAACAAATCTCTGCCAAGTACTACTTGTCCCTCTGTAATGTAACCAGTAAGGTCAGGTATTGGGTGAGTAATATCATCAGATGGCATTGATAAAATTGGAACTTGAGTAACACTTCCTTTCCTTCCCTGTAGTTTACCTGCTCTTTCATAAATTGTTGAAAGATCAGTGTAAAGATAACCAGGATATCCTTTTCTTCCAGGAACTTCTTCTCTTGCTGCACTAATCTCTCTTAATGCTTCTGCATAGTTTGTCATGTCAGTCATTACTACTAGAACATGCATTCCTAATTCAAATGCCAAATATTCAGCTACAGTTAAGGCCACACGGGGGGTGATAATTCTTTCAATTGCAGGATCATCTGCTGTATTTAGAAATAGAACGCTTCTCTTAAGTGCGCCAGAATCTTCAAGACTTCGTCTGAAATATTCTGCTTCACTATATTGCACACCGATTGCTGCAAACACTACAGCAAAGTCATCTTGTGTTCCAACAACATTTGCTTGTCTTGCAATTTGTGCTGCTAAAAGATTGTGAGACATGCCAGAACCAGAAAAGATTGGAAGTTTTTGTCCTCTAACTAAAGTAATCATTCCATCAATTACAGACACGCCTGTTTGAATGAAGTCCTTTGGGTATTCACGTTGTTCAGGATTCATCGGTTCACCGTTAATATCAATAAATTTATCAGCAATTGGATCTGGTAGTCCATCTTTTGGTCTACCTAGTCCATCAAAAACTCTACCAAGTACCTCTTTTGATACTGGCATTTCCATGACTTTACCTACAAATTTTGCATTAGTTGCAGCAATTGATAATCCAGTTGTTCCCTCGAAAACCTGAACGATTGCTTTACCGTTTCCTACTTCTAGAACTTTACCTAGTCTTCTTTCTCCTTCATTAGTTTCAATTTCAACAAGTTCATCAAATGCTGCATTGTCAACATCATCTACGACTACTAGTGGACCTTTGATTTCAGCGATCTTACTATATTGAACTCCGCCTTCCGTTGTCAATTTGATACTTTCACTCCTGTAATTGATTTGAATTGTTCTTGCATCTCTACATCAAGTTGATCAAGTTTTGATATCTCATCATCTTTGACATCCATTCTTGCTTTGAGAATTGAAGTAATAACAGACATTGCGCGAATATCAGCTAATGTTGCACCACCTTTGATTGCTTGCTGACCTCTTGTGTAAAAGTCGACTAATAATTTCATTAGTTTGTATTGTTTTTCTGGACTGCAAAAAGTATCAACATCATCAAATGAGTTTTGTTGTAAAAGACCAATCTTAACCATTCTTGCAACTTCAAGAATTAGTTTTTCTTCATCAGGTAATGCTTCTGGACCTAAAAGTCTGACAATTTCTTTTAGTGTATCTTCTCTTTGTAAAACTCCATATACTTCACTTCTTAGGCTAAACCAATCTTCACTGACATTTTCACTCCACCATTTTGCAATATCAGCAAGATAACCAGAATAGCTGTTCATCCAGTTGATTGATGGATAATGTCTAGAGTATGCAAGTTTTGCATCCAAAGCCCAGAAAGTTTTGATGAATCTCATTGTGTGAGTTGTAACTGGTTCTGTAAAGTCACCACCTGATGGAGATACAGCACCAATCAAAGTAACTGAACCGTCACGGTCTGGACTTCCAGCTGCTCTAACACGACCTGCTCTTTCATAAAATTCTGCTAATCTTGATGCAAGATATGATGGATAACCTTCTTCCGCTGGCATCTCTTCTAATCTGCCACTCATTTCTCTGAGTGCTTCTGCCCATCTACTTGTAGAGTCTGCTACAAGTACAACATCTTTACCCATATCTCTGTAATATTCTGCAATTGTTACACCGGTGTAGATACTTGCCTCTCTTGCTGCCACTGGCATGTTACTAGTATTTGCAACAAGGACGGTTCTATCCATAAGTGGTTTTCCACTACGTGGGTCTTTGAGGTGTGGGAATTCAACTAGCACTTCAGTCATCTCGTTTCCTCTTTCACCACAACCAATGTAAACAACAACTTGAGAGTCAGCCCATTTTGCAATTTGGTGTAATGTAACAGTCTTTCCTGTTCCAAATGCTCCAGGAATTGAGCCAGTTCCACCTTTTGCAATTGGGAAAAATGTGTCTATAACACGTTGTCCAGTTAGTAGAGGAACAGTTGGATCGTATCTGCTCTTGTATGGACGTGGTTTTCTTACAGGCCACTTGTGATACATTTTTAGTTCAATATTCTGACCGTCTTTCTCAGTTGTTGCTAATACAGTTTCTAAATCATAATCTCCTTCGGATACTAAATTTGAAATTTTTCCACCTTTATGCTCTGGTGGCACCATAATGGAATGATCAATTAGATCAGTTTCTTTAACAGTTCCAATAATATTTCCTGCTGAAACTTCGTCACCATTACTTACAGTTGGTACAAAATGATATTTTTTTGTCATGTCAACTGGAGTAGTAGTGATACCTCTTCCAATGAATGAACCAGAGGCTTTTGATAATTCTCTTAATGGTCTTTGAATTCCATCATAAAGTTGACCAATAATTCCTGGACCTAACAAGACACTAAGTGGGTTTCCAGTACCAACTACAGGCTCACCTGGTTTCAGCCCACTGGTTGATTCATAAACTTGGATGAATGCTACATCGCCAGTTAATCGAATTACTTCGCCTACTAATTTTGCATTACCAACAGTCACAGTTTCATACATCTTTGCTTCTGACATACCATCAGCCCTAACTGCCGGACCGCTTACCCAAACAATTCTACCTTGAGCTGCCATTCTAATTTCCCACTCCGAATGCGGATGCAATTTCTTTCCTTATTAAAGGCTTAAAGCGTTCAATTCTTGCATCAATGGTATTATCAAATGTCATTGCACCATCTTTAGATTTTATTAAAACGCCACCAATACAATCAATTGTTTCAGAGGACAATTCTGCACCAGAATATTTTGATAGTATTGATTGTACTACGTCTTTATCCCTAGTATTTGTAAAAACTGTAACTTCAGTTGTACCTAAAATTTTAGTTGATTCATCTAACATAGTTTTAATTAGTTTTGAATAATCTCCACTTCGATCAGTATTTGCTATTTGATCTAATGCTTTTGAAAAGACCTTGTCAACTCCTTCTTCTAATAACAAGAGTTCTTTATTTCTAACATCTAGATCGGAACTGCCAACAATCTGTTTTTCAATTTTGTCTGCTTCTTTTTTTCCATCTGAAATAATTTTATCATATTCTTGTTCTAGTGTAGGAAGTGAGTCATCTAGTGTTTGTTTAGAATCTGAACCTGAGTTTTTAAGATCTAATAGAATTTCTTTCTCAGTTTTCTTAAGAATTTTGTCAATAGCTTGTTCTAATAACGAATTAGATGTCAATGCGAAATGATCATTCAATAATGGATTTTAATGTTTGGAAGGAACTTGATAATTCAAAAAAAATCATATTTTCAATTTGTACTTGGAAAGATATTATAATGTAATAATCTTCGTTGGAAGTGTGGCTGTTGCAGAACTTCTGATGGGCAGTGTTATACTTCCAAGAACTGAATCTCCAAAAGCAATATCACGTCTAACCGAGTTTGAATGGTTTCATAAAATGGAGATGGAAAATGAAACAGTCACTCCTGAAATTGATGATCTTCTTTTACGGGCTCAAAAAACACATCAATTTATTGAAGATGTGATTAAGGGATTGAATATTCCTCTGCGAGTTGGCATCATGGAGATTCTTTTCAAAGGTACTGTGATTAAAAAGAAAAATTACGAGATTGAAGAAATTGAAGATTTGATTGCAGATCTGGAGAAAACTCCAGAAAGTATCACCAAAGCAGCTAAAGTATTAGAAGAAAATTCAAAAGTTAATCACTCTCTTGAAGAGTTCATATCATTAAAAGAAACATTACAAGTTGCAAACAAGCTGAAAGTTGATCTAACTGGTTTTGGATCCATGAATTATTTCTATACAAATCTATTTGTAATTAATTCCTCGGATTATGGAGAGATTGAACGATCATTAGAGGGAATACCAATTTTCAAATACGATTTAGAATCTAAAGAAAAATCAGCTATTATAATAATTTCTGATATTGATGACTCTGATAAAATTCTCAAAGTTATGAGAGCCCTTAATTCGAATCCATTTAGCATACCCAAAGATTTTCCTCAAATTCCAAGTGAAGCGTATTCTTTAGCAGAAGCAAAAATAAAGGAGCTAACAGGAAAACAAAAATCAATTTCAAAAGAATTAGCATCTATCACAAAAAAAATTCGTGGTGAAATTCTAACAATGCATGAAAATGCATTTGTAGCAAAAGAAGCTCTTGAAACATTACGTAAACCAGGAGGCACTAAAAATTTTGCAGTTATTCAAGGGTATATTCCCAAGAAAATGGAAAAAAAGTTCAAACGGGTAACAAGTCAATGGACATCAATAACTGAAGATATCAAAGATGAAAAGATATCAGATATTCCTGTTTATTTGGATAATCCCAAGTGGGTTAGAACATATGAAGTAATTACCAACAGTCAAGGAATTCCCAGGAGAGGAGAATTTGATCCTACATGGATGATAGCACTCATGTGGCCTATTTTTTATGGATTAATGTTTGCAGATGTGGGCCATGGATTATTGTTAATGGGCTTAGGACTATTATTCAAATTCAAAGGACAGGGCACACTATCAAGATGGGGAATGTTACTTGCAATGTCTGGTGGAGCAGGTGCACTTGCTGGAGTTTTTCAGGGAGAAATATTTGGTTTTCATTTAGAACACTTTGCAGGCTTTGAAGCATTGTTACATGAGGGTGGACCACTTCATTCAATTTCGTGGTTGATAGGAGCTATCAGTGTAGCAGAATTGACATTTGATCAAGTAATCATGATTCTCAAAGTGTCAATGTTCTTAGGAGTTATTCATCTAGGGTGGGCTTTCCTTTTACGTATGCGCAACTTTGCAAAAAAGAAAGACAAAGATGCATTGATCTTCGAAGCTATTCCCAATATGTTCATGTGGTTAGGAGTTTTTGGAGTTATGATGGGAGCAATAGGTTCCGGATATGATGTCATGAATATGTATTCTAAGATTCACGCAGAAGCCGTCCCTTGGGTCTCTGTACTTGTCGGAGAGTGGGCAGTTGTATGGTTAGTTGTTAGAGTTTCAATTATTATTATTCTTGCATGTGTTGTATTGATGATTATTGGTGGGATAAGACATAACAAGAAACATCCAGATGATGGTGGAGATATGGTAAGTGTCATAATGGAAGTTTTGCTTGGAAAGACCATTGAATGTCTAGCGCACTCTATCAGTTATGCACGAATAGGAATTATGCTTCTAGTACATGCAGCTCTTTTGCTTACAGTTAACCAAGCCTATGAGTCTTTGGGAGGACTTGATAATCCAGCTTCTCTTGTACTTATCATAGGAGGACAGATAGGAATTATGATGATTGAAGGTTTGATTGTGTACATACAGTCTCTAAGGCTTCACCTCTATGAGTTCTTTACAAAATGGTATGATGGTGGATCTCAACCATTCAAACAATTAGTTCCAGAAATGGTTTACAATTCATATTCTTGGAAGAATAAGAAAAAATAGGAGATAGAAAGATAATGTCAAAAGAATTCATAATAACTTTAATTCCTGCGCTCATTATGGCTGGATTTGCCATTTTTGGCGTTATGGTAGTTAGTTCATAGTTTGTTGTAATGCTTAAGGTCTATTTTTCGTAATTATTTTTCCACAGGTAAATCTAGTTTATTTCCCCATTCTCCCCATGAGCCTAGATATACACGGACATTTGTAAAACCAAGTTTCTTTAATGCAAGAAACGTGTTGGCAGCACGATAAGCGCCTTGACAATAAGTCACAATTTCAGAATCTTTCGGTATTTGGTAAAGTTTGGATAGTTCTTCATTTGATTTGAAAGTACCATCATCATTGATGTTAAGATTCCAATCAATATTGACAGATTTTGGAATATGCCCTACTTGTGCTGCCCTTACAATAGTTCCGTTATATTCTTCATCAGATCTAGCGTCAATAATCTTTAGTGAATCAATATTGTCTAAAATGTATTCATAACTAGAAATGATTTCAGGATTAACTTTTCCAGAAAATTTTGAGGGTTGAAATGGGTTTGGTTTTGTTTCAATTGGTCGATTTTCTTTTTTCCATTTTTTCATCCCTCCATCTAACAAAGATACATCTTGGTGTGAAAAATATTCCAACATCCAAACACCTCTTGCAGCTAGCATTCCAGAAACATTATCATAAAAAATAACTTTCTTTTCAGGGGTTATCCCTAAAAATGAAAAGATCATCTCTGCTTGTTTGTTAAAATTTTGTATTCCATCTTTTGTTGTATCTATCCAATGAAATGCAAACAGATCTAAATTGACTGATCTTGGGATATGCCCCTGCGAATATTCCTTAAACGAACGAGTATCAATTAATAATAATTTAGATTGTTCTAGTTTTGATTCTAATTCAGATGTCGTAATTAGCATGATTTTTGTAAATTGATCAAATCTAAATTGATTTGTATTAAAAAAATAAAAAGAAAAGAAAGGGGTTTTTCTATTCGTTGACGTATGCTCTTTCGCCGTGCTGTGCCAAATCAATGCCAATCTCCTCTTCTTTAGGAGTGACTCTGATTCCGCCTGGCCATATGGCATCCATAATTTTGAAGATTACAAGGGTAACACCAAAGGCATAGGCTACTGATATACAGGCCCCAATGATGCTGATTGCTTGCTGTTCCATTCCTTCTGGCGTACCAGTCCATGCGCCAATACCGTCTCCAGTATCCCAAACGTGTGGACTAGCTAATGTACCAGTCAAAACTGCACCTGTGAAACCACCCATTCCGTGTACTCCCCATACATCTAATGCGTCGTCCCATTTGCGTGCATTCTTGAATGCTATAGCTGCATAACAAATTGTACCAGCAGCGATACCGATTATAATCGAAGCCATTGGACCTACCCAACCTGAAGCTGGAGTGATTGCTACCAATCCTGCTACTGCACCTGATGCAGCTCCAACAATGCTTGGTTTTCCGGTATGTGCCCATGACATCAAAAGCCATGTAACTGAAGCCATACCAGTTGCGGTATTAGTGACAGTCCATGCACTTACGGTAATGCCGTCTACCATTACTTCACTTCCTGCATTGAAACCAAACCAACCAAACCATAGTATGGATGCACCAAGTACAACCATTGGAACGTTGTGTGGTTCCATTGGCACTTTGCCATATCCGAGTCTTCTGCCAAGGACTAAGGCTCCTGCCAATGCAGCAAATCCTGAAGAAATGTGTACTACAGTACCACCAGCAAAGTCTAATGCGTATGATGGCGATAAGTCTGGATCGAGGTCTATTGAACCTCCTCCTATGTAACCACCTCCCCAAACCCAATGTGCAATTGGATCATAAACGAAGGTACCCCATAAGAGTACGAATATTACTAATGCGCTGAATTTGATTCTGTCAACCAAACCACCAACAATTAGTGCTGGAGTGATAATTGCAAATGTTGCTTGGAACATTGCAAATAGTTGGTGAGGTACTGTACCCGGCCAACCTTGACTACAAACATCGCCTTCCTTGAAAGCGTTCATTTGGTAAGCTGCCGACCACGTGTCTCCACATGGACCTACTTCACCTAATGGAGCCCATGCTGAGACCATATTAAATCCAGCATAGTCCAAATTACCCATGAACATGTTTGCGTCATTATCAATTCCACCAAATGCTAGCGAGTATCCCCATAGAACCCATTGTACTGACATTAGACCTATAACGATAAAGGTCATGCCGACGACGTTTACTGCGTTCTTTGATCTGGATAAACCACCATAAAAGAATGCAACGCCAGGAGTCATGAAGAGTACCAATGATGTTGCCGTTAGCATCCATGCCATATCACCTGTATCTACCATACAAGGAAGCATGCCACCTTCGCCATCATCATACCAACACTCGTTTGGATTACCAGTGTAAATTCCACTGGTTCCAAGAACATATCCGTCCATACCATCTTCAACACTTTGTGCATATGCTTGAGACATTGCACCAGTTGCTGTGATGGATACTGCGGCTACAAGTAATAGAGCATACTTGTAGTTCCTAGAATTCATTAAATTTATCGAAATTGGAGAGGATTTAAGGATTGGAGACGCCAAAATTTATAAAAAAGTAAATTATTATATTTTAGTATATTCTGATAGTAACATAAAATATGAAAATCAGGTCAGAGATGTGAAATGACGGTAAAATCAGTCATTAACCTAGCAATTTTTAATACATTCAAGACTAAAGGTGAAGAATTAACAGGAGAAGCGAATAGACAGAGAGCAATTATCACAATACTTGCCAGCAATGTAAATCCTGCAGAGAAAACCAGAACAGGGATATCTCAAAGAATAGCAAAAAAACAAGGAATTACCTGGAAGAATATCTATTCAGGGATATTTCGTGATTTAGATAAGATTTTAATTCCAATGAAGATTGCGGAAGAGGATGGAAGGTTACCTCTAAAAAGAGGCCCAAAGGCTCTTCAAAAAATAGGAATTCCATACTATCATTTGACCAGAAAGGGTATCTTGATAGCACTATCAATAAGTGAAATTGAAAATAGAGAAAATTTACTGAATGAGTTTTTTTCTAAGTCTGAATCTACTGAAAAAGAATTTGAAAAAATTCTCTCTACTCTTTTGAAGACTAGCCCCAATTTTACATATTCAATTCTTCAAAAATATGTAAAGGCTTTTTGTAATAATAAAATTAAAGATCTACTTCCTTTTGATCTATCAAAACTTGGGGGAATTTCTGATGAATCTTTAGGTATTCAAAAGGAGTTTCTAGAGGCGTTTTTAAAACTATCCAAACAAGAAAAGGAAGAATCCATTAAATTTCTCAATAAAATAACCCAGTCCTAAACACAAACAAGAAAACGCCAAACATTAAAATCGGTTACGTATAGTAAACAGTCAAAATGAGTGGATCTAAAAATGTCTATGCATCTGTAAAATCATATAGTAAAAGAGGAAAATTACTGAAAAAAGCAGATTTTCAAACCCTGGCAGAATCAAGAGATCTTGATGAACTAATGACTAGAATTAAAAATACAGTTTATGGAGAGGCAGTGTCTGAAGTAGAGAAACCTTACACATCTCTTGGTATTGAGTCTGCTCTAAAAAGTCACCTAGCTGAAATTCATTATGGCATTGCGAAAACTGCTGGTGAGTCACGTATCTTAGATGCTTATTATTTGAAATTTATTATTTCTAATTTAAAACAAATTCTAAAAGGAAAAGTTTTGGGAAAATCTCAAGAAGAGATTGAAGCTCACATTAATCTTCGGGCTGAAGAATTAATCAAACAAAGAGATATTGTGGTTAAAGCGCTTGTCGCAAAAGATTTGGAAGAAACTGTTGCAAGTTTAAGCCAAGTAGAATTTGGTGAAGAGATCACAAAAGCAGCTGCTTTGTATGCAGATAAGAAGAATATTCAAATCTTTGATACATATTTTGATAAAATTTTGTATTTGCGTCTTGTAAATGCACTAAAATCTGGAGGTATTGATGCAGGTAAATTAATTGGAATGGATGTTGATTTTTACAACATTCTAAGTGTAATTAGAGGTAAGTTTTGGGGACTTGATGAACCACAGATTCAGGATTTAATTGTAATTCAATCCCCAGCTGCTAAAGAATTGCTAGTAAGAATGATGGCAGCCGGATCATTAAGAGATGCATTTAGCGAACTTTCTAACACAAAATATAGGGATTTGGTTCCTCAGAATGAAAATGAATTAGATGCAATAGCTGAATTTGAAAGATCTTTCGAAATGGCAATTTATCAAGCATCGTTAAACTCTTTCACAAAAATGTTCAGTTTAGCAACAACAGTAGGAATTACAAAACTAACTGCATTTGAAGTAAGAAATCTTGCAGCAATTGCTTACGCAGTAGAACAAAAAATACCAACTGAAACTACTATATCAAAATTGATTTTAGACACAGAATAATTTGGTATAAAAAATGAATAAGTTTCCATCAAAAAAAAATGAAACGTCGATTGATATTCTTACAAATTGGGTAAGTATCTCTATGGCATTGATTTTTGCTCTGCCTTCACTAGGAGTATTTTTGGGAATTTACTATGGAACTGGAAATCTGATTATTGGTGCAGTATTAGGGTTTGGGGTTCATTTTGTCACACTTGCGTTTTCAGGCAGAATTTCAAAGTATCTAAACAAGATTATGAATTAACCTATATTGATCTAATTTCAAGATGATATATCATGATGGGAGATAGAGATTTTCGAAGTATAATTCATAATGCAATAAGTTCTATGGGAAGAGAATTAGAAATTGAAATAGATTCTAAGGATATTCAAACTATTCATCTTCAAGAAGTAACTCAATGTCTAAGACGCTCATATTATGATAGGATAGATCCTAATGAGATTGAGAGAAGAGGATTCAATGATCTTCTCTCTGGATTACTAAGAAAATTACAATATGGAAGCGAACCCAAAGAATTTGCAATAGACGATATCAAGCTAAAGGGACAGGTTGATATGGTAGTGGATGATTCCATTCTTTTATTCAGATCAGTATTAGGTGAATTAGAAAATCCTCAAGCAAATGATGTTCTATTTCTTAACGCATGCATGTGGATATATGACAAAGTCGATGGAGCGATTGTTTACGTTACGGGAGACAAGAAAGAAATAACTTTTTCATTAACACGTAACAAAAAGATGTTTGAGGAAGTAATCAGAAGAGTTAGAGTTCTAAATAATCTTCTTAAAGAACAAAAAACACCTATCCTAGAACCATCATCTGATTGTTCCGACTGTCAGTATTTTGAAAGATGTTTCATGAAAAAGAAGAATGCCAAACAAATATCCCTAATGGGAATTTTTGGCAAGGACGACAAAGATTAATCTAGAAAAATGAAAAATATGAAAAAGGATTTTTCCTTTGTTTATTCTAGTGTTTCGGGATGTCCCTTACCACGTAGAGCGAAAGTCACTACTGCTAGTGCAACTGCCACTCCTGCTGCTGCGCCGAATGCGGCCATTCCTGCTTCTGCCATTTGATAAAAAACGACTTTACGGGCTTTTATAACTTTGCCAATATTTTTTTTCTAAAAACAAATTATCATAATTTTAAAATTTTATGATACTATCTATTCTATTTGGTAAATTCAAAATGAAGTTCATTTTCTTGACCACTTGTCATAGAGCTTTGATTGTAAAAGACATCACCGGTAACTCGCCAAGTTGCAGTGTTTTCTTGAAGATGGTCCCATAATTCAGGAGTATTCCCAGAATTTTTCAACGTTATAGTGTCTTTTAGTATAATGGAGTTATCACCAAGAAGAACATAATAGTTTGAACCAAATTCCACCATCCCTGTGGGTCTGCTTCCTATTTCACCACCTGAAATTTGTTCAGACTCAGAATAACCTGTTTCAAATAATTGATAATCCATAGTTTGAACGATAAAAGCACCTGGGTTAGGATTGATTATTTCGAATGAAATCTTTATTGTAGCTGCTCGTTCTGAAATTTTTGCAATAGAAATATCTTCTAGTTCAATTTGAAGAGGTTTAACTTGTGAAGTGCTTTGAGTTTCGGAAGTAATGTCATCTTGTGACTCTGTGATCTGTGTAGGTCCTACCATAAGAATTCCTCCCAATATAGAAACAAGTACGGCAACTGCAATTATAACAAAGATTTTAGAATTCATTATTTTTGCTTATTCTCTAGATATCTTAAATGTTAAGATAGTTATTATATCATTGGAGGCAGAAAAAAATCATGCAATATTTCCAAGCAGTACAACAAGGAAAACAAAGAGCAAGCAAATCACAAATGAAGATGTTTGAAGCAGCTGGATTTGGGATGTTGACTTTGACAACCAAAAAAGTTGATGGAAAATTCCAGCCAGTTGGAGAGGAAGAATTTACTGCTGTGATTAATTCTGAAGGTGGGGATGTGGCAATAATTGTGGATAAAGATGGCTTTACAAAGGCTCAATCAAAGACGGTAGAAAAAGATGAAGCCATATCAATTTTCAAAAAACTTCGAGAATCAGGAATTCCTGAATATTCAGGAAAAGAGATTCAGATTTGGTCTGAAACAAGACCAACAATTCAAAACGAAATTTCTGAATAACTATTTTGAAGGGAGAATTATTTGGGTGCCGACATCTCCACCCTTTATGGCCTTTTCAATAATTTTGGGATTAGCTTTTATGATTCTTGTTTTGATTTTAGAGCGCTCAATGATTTTTAGGGCAACAATGTCCATCAAGTCATAGCCTCCTGCGACAGAATCTTCATGAATCAACATTTTTTTCAAATTTTTGAGTTCAATCCGCTTGAATTTTTTTGCTTTTTTGAATTTGTTTGGGTCCATGTCATAAACTCCATCAACATCGGTAGCATTAAGGAATTGTTCAGCGTGTACTTTTTCAGCAATCAATGCAGCAGTACCATTAGTACTTTGACCAGGATGTAAACCACCTGTTACGACTATTAATCCATCATCTACTGCATGTCTGACCTCCTGTAAAGTAGTTGGTGGATGTGAGTACGCTCTATTTTTTAGAGCATAAATCAATAGCTTTGCATTAAGTCTTGAAATTTCAATTCCAAGTTCATCAAGAGTAGATTCATCTGCACCAGACGATCTTGCATGGGAAATGTAATGTCGTGCAATGTGTCCACCACCTGCAACAACAATTGGTTGGCAAATTTTACTTATTTTTACTAGAAATTCAGCATAGTCTTTTAGTATTTTGATATTATCCGCACCAAAAACTCTTCCAGATAATTTGATGACAATTCTCTTTTTCACTTTAGATCACCAAGGATTGATTTGGCGGCAATTTCAACTTTTTTTCTGTTCTTTTGGTGGGTATAGATTCTTAGAATATTCATGAATCCAGAAATTGCAGAAACTACAGGAATTTCTGAAATTGGCATCTCTTTTGCTGAGGATTTTCCATTCTCATTTGTAATCAAAATTATAGATTTTGATTCATTTTTGGATGGCGCAAGGGGAATTGATGGGGTAACAGAACTATCAACAAAAATTTCATTCTCATCAACTTTGGATTTTTTAGAAATGGTAGATCTAAGTTCGTTAGTTCGTGTTTTTTTCAAGTTAGTTCTGCTGGTCAAGATTCTCTCAAACACACATTTCAGCAATTTTCTGTTTTGATAATCTTGTGCAAATTGTCTAGCACGTTTCAATTTTGAAGATTTTGATGAGATTAGATTTGATAAAACGTATTCATCTGTAAGTTTGACATATTCATTTAGATTAAAAGTGGTAAAACCAAATTCATCATCAGAGAGTCTTAATGCTTCAATCAGCATAACTTCTGCTGCTCTTACAGTTTTGTGAAAGTAAACTGCTTTGAACATTTGATATCTAGAATGCATCATTGATTCAAAAGAATATAGTGCTGAACGTTCCAAGGCTAGTTTTTTCTGATGTACATCAAGTGATTGAGTGATTCTTTTATGATCAATTTTTGCGTGTTCTGCTCCAGTAAAATAACCATCTCTAAGCAAATAATCCATCATATCTGCACTAAGTGTACCTGAAACAATTTCGTTCATGTATTGAAATTTGGAATCTCCAAAAGCAATTCTTGTAATGAGTTTTTTGTCAAAGCCATTTTTTGATAAATTGTCACCAATTTCAGATTTTAGAATAATTTCTTTACCAAAGTCTTCATGTGAAATTTTTTTTTCCTGGATTATTTCCTCAAAAAGATGGGAAAATGGTCCATGCCCTATATCATGTAAGAGACCAGCTAATCTAAGAATTTCAATGTCATCTGATTTGAAAATTCCTTTTTCATTTAATGCATGGCCTGCTAAACTAGCAATGTGCATGACCCCCAATGAATGCTCGAATCTTGTATGTTGAGCTGCAGGATATGTCAAATGAGCACCAGAAAGCTGTCTAATTCGTCTTAATCTCTGAAAAAGTGGATCATCAATTATTGATAGTTCATGTTCATAAACACGAATGAAATCATGGATTGGATCAATTATGTCCAGATGACTTTTTTTCATAATCTTATTTTCTTGGAGAATATTTTCAAAATTTCTCCGTGTATTTCTTGTTTGGACTTTGATGCATCAATTATCTGCCAATGTTTTTTCTTAGCAGTTGTACGATAGGTTTTAGATATTTTTCTCAAAAATTCTTCATTTTTTTCAAACTTGTCTCTATGAGTTTTCTGTCTATGAAATGATTCTTTTTGTGTAACGTCAAGTAAAATTACAAGATCAGCTTTTGGAAGGCCAACATCAAGATTCTCAAGCCACTTTTGCTTCATGCCATTTGCTATGCCGTAAATCAAATTAGAATGATAATAACGATTCATAATTAGAATTGAATTTTTTTCTTGAGCTACTAAAATTTCATTTAATTTTTCCCATCTATTTGCGGCCAAAAGACAATGAATTGCTTGGGGAGGAAATTTTCTTTTTCCATCCAAATATTTTCTGATTTCTTTTCCTATTGGGGTTTTGTAGTCGGGAAAATGAAATACTTTTGTTTTGATCTTTCTTTTTTTAAGCGCTTTTTCCAATAAAGTTGATTGTGTTAACTTACCTGCTTGGTCTCCACCTTCAATTACAATTATCATGAGTTAACATGTCAAAGAAATTAATTGATTAAAAATCTATCATGTTTGGTAATTTGCAAATAATTTAATAGAAACTCTGTAGATTTATCATTATGGCTGATACATACTCATGTCCTTACTGTGAATCAATTTTTGAGGATAAAGAAGATCTTTCAAAACACATAGATAGAATACATGGAGATTCAGGAATTCTCGAAGGAAGTACTAAGAAATTCTAAACTTTTTGTTTCACTAAAAATATTTTCATTCTAAAGTTTGTGAAAGAAATTTTGTTGAGACCTATAAGGTTTATAACCAAAAATTGAGTATATAACACAAAATGGGACTTGTCAAAGAAGTAATAAAAGAGATTGGAAACAAATCAAGAGAATTCTATGAGTTTGTATTGCCACCAGTTGACATGATCGAAAAAAACGACAATCTAATAATTAAAATTGACATTCCAGGATTTTCAAAAAAAGATATCAAACTATCGATTCATAGAAATGTTCTCTCAATTAATGCAAAAAAAGATGAGGTTGCTGGTACTGTAATCTGGAAACAACGACCAAACATTATTGATAAAAAAATTCAACTTCCAATTAGAATTAAAGAAGGTGAAGAGCAGGTTGATTCTGCTAAATATGCTGAGGGCGTTCTAACAATTACCATTCCAATTAAGAAAACTGAAAAAAATATTCCGATCCAATAATTCTACTTTCTAAATTTTGCAAATATTGCCATAACAACTAGAGCGCCAATCATTCCAGTAATACCAGCTGTTTCATTTGCTGGATAAACCAGTGCACCTCCAATAAAGAATGCAGAAGACAAAATACTTCCTGCTAAAAGAACATTAGACTTTGGTCTTTGCATTTGCATATACACCCGATTCTCATCCATGAATCGCTTTATCTCAGGAGCTATTGTGATAGTATCTTCAATTGATTTTGCAAATTTTGTAAAAGAATGTTTTATTTCTTCGATGTATGCGTCTTTGATTAGGTGTTCTTCTTCTAGAATCTGTTTTAGAACTTTAACAAACTTGAAATTGACTTTGTGTGTGTGATAGATTCCCTCTATAATTGAAGACATTCTCATATACAGTGCCAGATTTTTGGGCAACATAAATGGAAACTTGCTCATTGTCTTGTTTGCAAGCTCCATTAACGCTTTGACTTCCATCTCTTCTGGTTTTCTTCCATGCATTGCTTGCACTGTCATCCGTACTGCTTTTTCAATTACTGTTTTGTTATAGTCAGGCATTAGCATTCCAAGATCACTCATTGCTGTTACGGTTCTAGATGGATCTTTTTCAACTAGTGCCAAGTATAATCGGATTAATCGCAATCTTGTTTCATTGTCTATTCTACCAACCATTCCATAGTCATACAGAATTATCTGGCCATCCTTGTCAACAGATATGTTACCTGGGTGTGGATCTGCATGAAATATTGCATGCCTAAGTAGCATTGTGAAAAAGACCTTGTGTACATCGATGACTAGCTTTTGTCTATCTAGTCCCAATTCATCAAGTGCTTCAATATCTGTAATTTTGATGCCTGGAATATACTCCATTGTAATTATATTTTTTGAAGTATACTCATCATACGCTTTGGGCACTATGACATTTTTGTATTCTTTGACATTTTTTGAAATTGTTTTTAGATTTTGGGACTCTTTCATGTAATTCATTTCTTCATGAATAGTTTCGATAAATTGTGCAAGCATTGCATCAACTGAGAATCGTAAATTAGGATCAACAAAGCGCATCCCAATTGGCAGAATTTTTTTTAGAACTTGTAGTTCATCATCAACCATCTTTTCAATTCCCGGACGCTTTACTTTGACTACAACTTGTTGTCCGTTTATTTTTCCTCGATATACTATACCTAGTGAAGCTCCAGATAGTTCTTTTGTTTCAAGCTCATCAAACTTTTCATTAATATCTCCAATGTCTTTTTCTATAGTTGGTTTGACTTTATCAAATGGTACTGCTGGAACATCATCTTGCAGCTTTGCAAGCTCCTCCATGTATGGTTGTGGTAAGATATCTGCACGAGATGAAAGCCATTGTCCTAGCTTGATGTAAACAGGTCCTAGCTCGATGCAGACTTTTAGAACGCGTCTTGCATTTTTGCGGTACTTTTCTTGATCAATGTTTTTTCCTTCTTTTTGTACCCATTCTTTTCGGTGTTTTTTTAGAGTTATTAGAGATGGTAAAAGCTTGATGATAACATGGATTGTATGAATAGTTAAGATATTATTTCACCTTCAAGTCTTTGAGCTTTTTTGTAATTATATATCCTACATAACCTAAAACTAAAGAACTTATGATTCCTGCAACTGGAGATTTTTTTTGCTTTAGAGCTGAGCTTACCTTTACACCACCTAATACGGCGCATGCAAGACCAACTAGAACTTCAGGTGCATCATGAATCAGATGTCCAAGTGGATTTTCTCTAGGATCAACTTTGTCTGTATGAACTAGAAATTTATCATCATATTCTCTAATGTGTAAATTGCCATAACGAAATTGTTTGTGTGCGCCATTTTTTTGTCCAAGCAAAGTTTCTTCTGCTTTCTCTAGCATGAATTCTCGTAATTCCTTTGGAACTTCAATTTCATCACCTGGCATGATCGCAAGATCTAGTAATTGCTTATAATCTTAGGGTTTAGATTCAATTTGGGACAATTTTTTGATTACCTGTTCAAGTTCTTCCTTGTTTTCATTAACAACTTGTTTTATTACTTCGATCTCTTCATTTAGTTGATCTAGATTGATAGTATCAGAGTTTTTGAATTGATCTTCCAGATCTTCTAAGATTTGTTGATTGTATTGATTGAGTTTCTCTAATTCATTCTTGTATTTCTCTAAATTTTCATATTGACTAGAGATTTCAGAGATCTCGATGTATTCTTGATTTGTAAGAAAACCTAAAAAAATGACAATACTTCCAACAGCTAAAACCGAAATTAGAACAACAATAGTTAACCTCATTTTGAATTTACCTTATTTTCCTGATTTAGATTTGAAATTTAATTGCTAGCCTCAATTGCTGCTTTTTTACGCCTACGCATAATGTAAATTCCTACTCCTATAGCTAAAATAATTGGAATAATTATCATTGTTGGATCAAGACTATCTTTATTACCGTTTGATGGTTCTTTAACAAAGATTGTTGCATCATGAGTTAGAAAGATCTCATCTCTAACACCATCTTTGTATCTTACAGTAATAGTAATGTCATGTTCTCCATATTTTGTTTCGCCATCAAATTCTATTGGTAAATTAAATGGTACAGGCGCATCAGTCTCAATTTCATCAATAAATTGAGTATTTGATTTGATATTAGAATTTCCTCGAGGATCAATAGTTACAAAACCAAATAGCCCATCATCATTTCCTTCATTAATGATTTCTCCAATAACCATTTGTATTCCAGATAATTCAATTACATCTACATTAAAAACACGAAGATCAATCAACCCTTTAATGTAAAAATCCACAATCTTTGAAATCGTTTGTTGATCACCATGTGCATTATAGTATGAAATGGATAAAGGAATTCGTAGAGTATCGCCCTTAAGCCCTTCAGGAACATATACTGTTGCAGTAAGTAATCTAGATGACTTTGGATCAATGTTTCCAACATCCCAGCTTGATTCTAAAATAACAACATTTTCTATATTAGTAGTTGATGATGATGTTGATGCAAGTTCTGTCTGTGTGTTAGTTGCAGTAATATCTACACTAGAAATTGGAGCAGTTCCATCATTTGCAATTTCAATTACTATATTATTAGATCTCAAAGATGTAAGAAATGGTTCCACTGCTCTAACATTTATTACACTATCACCTGTTACTAGAAAATTAAAATCTTCAAATGAAGTTCGGATTCCAGATTCTCTTAATCTTGAATAATCAACTTTTACAGTCCCAGGATACTGTTGAATTTTTACGTTTTTATCGATATTTACAAAAAAAGTCAGATGAAAACTTTCTCCTGCTAATGAATTTGAGTTACTGGTAGCATGAATTGTGCCTGGACCAGCAGATGAGGAAAAACCAAGTGGTAACGACAACTGGCCTTTGATTCCAGTGATATCTTGAGTTCCTACATTTGCAAATACAACCGTAAATGGAACATTACTATCTCCTGCTTCAATTTCGATTTTTTCATTTAGTGTACCAAAGTGTGCTTTTAAAAATTTAACATCTCCAAAATCTCTGTCAAAAGGAGATTCACCAAATCCTCCAGATGTTATTTGAGCAAATGAATTATCAAAAGCAAATGGTACAAGTCCAATTAAAAATAATGACAACAAGAATTTTAGATTCATTATGCTAAAACCTCCATTTCTGAGGACTGATCATCTTCGAAGGCTTTACCATCTTTTATCGTTATTACTCTATCTACATCACCAAATTGTTGTCCATCGTGTGTAACTATAATGAATGTTTGATTGAGTTTTTTTGCCATTGATTTCATTAATTGAACGATTGTTTTTGAAGTTACTGAATCAAGGTTACCAGTTGGCTCATCCGCTAAAACAATTGAAGGTTTATTGATTAATCCTCTTGCAATTGCTACTCTTTGCGCTTGTCCACCTGAAATCTTATTTGCACGGTTATTCATTTGGTTTTCAAGTCCAACTGCTTTTAGTAAGTCTCTAGCATCTTTTTCAGCAGTATCAATAGTTTTAGCAATTTGCATGGGTAACAATACATTTTCCAATACTGAAAGATCACTAAGTAAATTAGAAAATTGGAAGATGAATCCCAATTTTCTATTTCTAAATGAGGAAATTTTGTTGTCATCAAGTGTTGTAGTACCAATTCCATCAATGAAGATCTTTCCGTTTGTTGGACGATCCAATAATCCAATCATGTTAAGTAATGTTGATTTGCCGGAACCAGAACTTCCAACAATTAATACAATTTCTCCCCGTTCAATTGAAAATGATACATTATCAAGAGCCTTTACTTTGAATTCTCCTTCTCCGTAAATCTTAGTCAGATTGTTGACTTCAAGTACTCTAGACAGTTCTCATAGCCTCCACTGGTAACAGCTTGGTTGCTCTATACGACGGGTATAGTGAAGCAATAATTGCCAAGAAAAATGAAGTCAGAGCAGTTTGTGAAATTTTTTCCCAGTTATAGGTGACTTCAAGAGGGAGGCTATTATTGAATGACATTTTTGTTTCCTTTGCATAAAACGTATAGCCTAATCCAGCAGCAGTTCCTACCCCAGCACCAATTGCTCCAATAATCATTCCTTGAAAAATGAAAATTATTAGAATATCTTTTCTTTTAGCCCCTATTGATCTCATAACACCAATTTCTCTAGTTTTCCCATTCACTAACATCATCTGAATTGTAACAATAGCAAATGCTGATGACATCATTCCAAAGTAGCCTATCATATTGATCATTGCAATGCCAGATCTAAAACCAGCAAGTTGTTGTTCTGCTGATTCTTCTATAGTTTCTGCAAGAAAATCATCGTTAGGAAAAGAACGCAAAAAGAATTCTTTTACTTCTAATGCTTTAGAAGGATCATTTAGTTTTACCATAAGTGAACCAGTTTCTCCAGATCTACTCATCATATCACGTAAAGCATCAATATGTACAACAGCCGTATAATCAAATCCTTGACCACCAGGTGATTTTGCAATTCCAGAAACGGTAAATCTTCGAATTTGATCTTCTCCCCATCTATCAACTACAAGAACTTTAACACTATCACCTACTTGAGCTCCTCCAAGATCATTTGCTACATTAGATCCTAACACGATAGAATTTCTTGAGAAGACATAGCTTCCTTCTGAAATAGTTTCATGAACAGTTGATGCTCTAATATCACGAAATGGATCAACACCCACAATTGGGACTCTAGTTTCTTCAATTCGTTTTCCATTTTTTGTCATATTCATTTCGGCAGTTGATGAAAGCCGCGGAGTAGCCGCTTCAACATATGGAATTCTTTCAAACCAGTTTACAAGTAATAAATCTGATTTATCGATATAATCAGCATCGTCAGTTACAAGAACATCACCGTTTCGGTAATTACTGATATCTCTAACTATAGCATCAAACAATCCTTGAAATATTACAAAATTAACGTGAATTACCAAAATCCCAATGGTTACAGCTAAGACTGCACCAATCAAACTGCTTTTTTTATTGAAAAGCATTCTTTTTGCTAATCTTAATCTATAATCCACAGGAGTAATAAAATAGTCTGATATTTAATGTATTTGATGTATAATTCTATAATTATAGACAATTTTATATAAAATAAGTAAATACTATATTCTATGGAGCTATTTTAGGTGATAAAATGGACAATTTAGATATGAAAATTCTAAGCAGACTATTGAATAATTGTAGAGAATCTGACAGACAAATAGGCATGAAATTGGGAATATCTGGTGGAGCAGTACGTGCTAGAATTAGAAAAATGGAAGAAAGAGAGGTTATTGGAGAATTTTTCATTAAAGTTGAACCATCTGTGTTTGGTTATGGTGTTTTGTACTTTGTTGTATCAGGAGAAAACATTGACGAGATTTTAGACCAAGTAGGTCTTGTAGGTGAGCCATATTTTGTGGTACCATGTGTAGGTGGAATTTCAGTTTGTAGTATTGTCATAAAAGAGAATATGAAACAAAAAATTGAGCTTACAAGCAAATTAATGAAGGATGTTAGAGTCCTATCAATTTTTGAAGCAGAGAATACAGGATTTAGTTCAAATCTTACAAAAACAGATTTAGAAATTCTAGAAAAATTAATAACAGATCCTAGACAGAAAATTGAAAATATTGCTAAAAGTACAAATTTGTCAACAAAAACAATAACAAGATGTATTGAAAAGTTACAGGAAAACGATGGAGTTCAGTTTACCTTAATTTATGATTCTAGAAAAATTGAAAATTTTATTCCTCATGCCATACTTACTTGGATAGAAGGGGATCTAAAAGAAACATTAGAAAATATGAATAATACTTTTTCTGAATCATATTTACAAATTCCTTTTATTGCAAAAAATCAAATTGTATTGTTTATGTATAGTGATAATATTTTCAAGATGGATGAATTAACCCAGAAAGTTAGAACTATCAAAAATGTAAAATCAGCAGATTTATTCATTCCAAAAAAAATTTTGTTTTATATCAAATGGCTAGAAAAGGCTATTAATGATTTTAAAAAATCATCTAGATTACATCTAACATATCAAACAAATTAAATAATAACAGTTTCTAAGATTTTTTATGAAGAAAAAGAAAATCTATGAGGGAAAAATTTTAGGACTTAGTGTTTATGATGGAAAAATAGAAGGAAGAAGGGTCAAACGTGAAATAATAGAACATCGAGGTGCTGCAGCAATGCTTGCTTTTGATGAAAAAAATAAAGTAATTCTTGTTAAACAACATAGATTCCCGCATGGATATGTTTTGGAGATTCCTGCAGGAACATTAGAAAAAAGAGAAAAGCCAATAAAATGTGCATTCAGAGAACTAGAAGAAGAAACTGGATATAAGGCAAAAAAGATGACACCACTAGTCACCTACTATCCATCAATTGGCTATAATTCTGAGATAATTCACTGTTTTGTAGCCTCAGGATCGAAGAAAATTGCTGGTTTGAAACTAGATGATGATGAGATATTATCTGTAGTAAAAATGGATTTACCAAAGCTGCTTAGAATGATAAAATCTGGAAAAATTCAAGATTCAAAAACAATTTGTGCGGTCTTGACTTATGCTGCTAAAAAGAAATTATACTAATTATTCATTATAGATAGGCTGTACAAGATCTGCTACATCAGCCCAAGATTTTGCTATTCTTTCAAACATATACACTAAATCAAGAAAATCTATCGGAATCTGTTTTTTATTATCCGATGTAACCCTCAGTTTACTGAGATTTCCTGCATATTTTTTATGTAATGATATTGCTTCAATAGCCAAAAGTCTATCAGGTTTTGTAAATGCATTAATAGATTTTTCTGCAAGTTTACTGAAATCCTTGACTATATCAAAGATTTTTTTTGAATGTTCCTTTGATAAAGATGAGTTATAAATGAAACTTGAAAGTTCAACAATTGAATCACCCGCATTTTCAAGGAGATTTGCTGCAACTCTATAATCAATAATATCAATATTTTCTAAATTAAATGCATTAGCTAATCTTTTATCAACAAGGATACTACGAATTAAGCGGACAAGTAAGAAATACTGTCTATTTACCTCAATATCACGTTTTGATAATGTTTGTAAATCAGACTTGTCATCTGAAATTAATCCATTTGATGTGTCATCATACATACCAAGAGCAATTGAGCTCATTCGTTTGAGAATTTTTTCTGGATTAAGTGTTATTGTATCTAAAAGAAATTGTGTGTTGATATGAGATGCATCTTCTTCAATGATTTCCATCCCGACTAATCTTCGCATAGAATTACGAATTTTTTCCCTATCTTCCGCCGGAATGATTGATTTTGAATTTATTTGAATGACATCATATCCTAAAAGATAAGCCCCAGTAATGTTTGCTACAATATTTTCTTCTTTAGGTAAGGGGTATGAAATTACAAGTTCTTTGGTAGGACGCATCTCTTTGTTTGCAGATATTGAAATACTATCCTGTCCAGTTTCAAGTTCTACTTGATTACCTTTATCTAGATTATTTGCATCAACCCACTCTTTTGGCAGTGAAACAAGAATACTACTTCCAATTCTTTGTAGTCGTCGAACAAATTTAGTCAATTTATACTAATTTAATTAATTTAAGCCATATTCTTATATTTTGTGTAAAATTTAAACTAAGATCAATGGAGGCTACGGCATTTTGTCCTGCTCACATTACAGGTTTTTTCAAAGCTCATTTAGATCAAAATCAAAATTCTTTAGAAAATTTTGGATCTGCGGGAGCTGGATTCTCAATTAAACAAGGAGTTACAACAAGAGTAAAAGTAGATACGAAAGATAATCAAGAATCAAACTTTAGAATCACAACAAAGGGGTATCAATCGGATAAAACAGATGTTTCAGAATTTGTTTTAAATGAATTCTTAAAGCTTGGAAAATTTTCAAACAAGTTTTTTGATATTGAACATGAGATATCAATTCCAGTTGGATATGGTTTAGGTTCTAGTAGTGCAGTTGCATTATCACTATCATTTGCATTAGATCAAGCTCTTGAAACAAAATTAGATAAAACAACAATTGGACAAATTGCACATAATGCAGAAGTTGATTGTAAAACTGGATTAGGAGATGTTTTAGCATCATTTCATGGAGGTTTTGAAATTCGTGTAAAACCTGGTGCGCCAGGAATTGGCTATGTTGAAAAAATCCTTACAGATGAAATCTCTGTAATTATGATATGTTTCTCTCCAATTTCTACAAATAAATTCATCAAAGAACGTTTATCTCAAATTAATGGTCTTGGTGGAAAAATGGTAAACAGATTATTAGAATCAAAAAATTATGAACATTTTCAGGACATGTCATTAGAATTTGCAAAATTTGTTGATGTTATAACTCCAAGAATGCAAAAATTAGTTAATGAATTATCCAAAAATAATATTAAATGTGGAATTGCATTTTTTGGAGAGACAGTTTTTTCAATGATTCCAAAAGAAGAGGAAGATAAAGTTTTACAGATTTTACAAAAATATTCTGATGGAATAGTAATAAAATCAGAATTAGATGATAATGGAGCAAGAGTTCTTTACAATTAATTGAAATTGCATGCCATTAATTCCCAAATCACATCCAAGAGCTAAATCACTTTTAATTCGTGAAAAACTTGTAAATGGATTTGATAGTGGATTGGTTGCAAAAGAGGGACTCTTGGCTCAAGGTAGGGGTGAAGCTTTTGATTACCTACTAGGAGAAAAAACAGGCAAGGCTGCAAAACAGGCCATTAAGGCTGCGGCAGCACAACTTCTTTTGGCTGATATGCCTGTAATTTCAGTTAATGGAAATATTGCAGCATTATGTCCCAAACAAATCGTAAGACTGTCAAAACAGATCAAAGCAAAACTTGAGGTAAATCTGTTCTATGCTAACAAAAAGAGACAACAGGCAATTATTAAGACACTCAAAAAGAATGGAGCAGGAGAAATTTTAGGTACTAATTCTACTTCATCTACAAAATTATCAGGTATTGATTCAGCTAGGAGAATTATGGATAAAAATGGAATTTTTGTGGCTGATGTTGTAGTTGTGCCTCTAGAAGATGGTGACAGAACAATGGCACTTAGAAAGGCAGGAAAGACGGTTATTACATTTGATCTAAATCCTCTTTCTAGAACTTCACAAACAGCCACCATTACAATTGTAGATAATGTTACACGAGCAATTGATTTGTTAATTGATGAATCTAAAAAATTGTCTAAAAAGAATAGAAAAATTCTTCAAAAAATTGTAAATGATTTCGATAATAAGAAAAATCTCACAGAAAATGTCATTCAAATAAAAAATAATCTTACAAGGAGGGCTAGAGTTGCATAAAACAGTACAAGATATTCTAAATATGAAAAAGAAGGAGGAGAAAATTTCAGTAATTACAAGTTATGATTACACTCTTGCTTCTCTATGTGATAAAGCAGGAATGGATGTTTTGTTAGTTGGGGATAGTGCAGGTATGGTAATGCTTGGTTATGAAAACACAATTCCCGTAACAATGGATCAAATGTGTATGTTTACAGAAGCAGTTAGTAGGGCAAGAGAAACTTCACTACTAGTATCAGACTTGCCATTCATGTCATACCAAGCAAGTATAGAAGACGCTATCAATAATTCTGGTAGACTAATCAAAGCAGGAGCTGATGCTGTAAAACTTGAAGGGGGTTCAATAATGGCTGAAACAATTGGTGCCATTGTAGATGTAGGGATTCCAGTAATGGGTCATATTGGACTACAGCCTCAAACAACAATGCTTTCACAGGGATACAGAATACAAGGAAAAACAAAAGATACTGCAATGAAGTTAATTGAAGATGCAAAAGAGCTTGAAGAAGCAGGCGTGTTCAGTATCGTATTGGAAATGGTAAATCACGAGGTTGCAGAGATAATCTCTAAAACGGTTAGTATACCTACAATTGGAATTGGTTCAGGAGCAGGTTGTGATGGTCAAGTACTAGTTGTTCAAGATTTGTTAGGAATGTATGATAAGATAAAACCAAAATTTGCAAAAAGATACATGAATTTATCTGAAGACATTGTAAAATCACTTGGAAATTTCAAAAAAGATGTGAAATCAGGTGCATTTCCTGCAGTAGAGCACTGGTTCTCAATGAATGAAGAAGAGCTAAAAAAATTACGTGGGCAGATTGGTAGCTAAAAAGAAGATAAAGAAAAAAGATCACCCATCTTTAGATATTGTTAGTTCATACGGTGTAGAATTATCTAGAAAAAGAATTGTACTTTGTGTTGCAGGAAGCGTTGCAGCATACAAAGCAATCGAACTTGCAAGATTACTCATGAGACATGGGGCAGATGTAACATGTGTAGCAAGTAATGCTGCTACAAAACTAATACAGCCTGATTATTTCAAATGGGCTACTGGGAATGAGGTTATTACAAAACTCACAGGTGAGCTAGAACATATTAGATTAGCAGATTATAATCAATCAGATCTAATAATAGTATATCCTGCGACTGCAAATACATTAGGAAAATTAGCAAGTGGTATTGATGATACACCAATTTCAACTGTACTTACTGTAGGTTTTGGATCAAAGATTCCAATCTTAATGTGTATGGCTATGCATGAGTCGATGTATGGTAATTCAGCTGTAAAAAAGAATATACAGTTTCTAAAAAATAAAATTGAGTTTATTTCTCCCCAAATGATTGAAGGAAAAGCAAAAGCTTCAGAACCAGAAGACGTTTTAGAATATGTTTTAAAGAAATTTGGATTCTCGTCAGTATTAAAAAATAAAAAAGTGTTAATGACTGCAGGACCAACAATTGAACATATAGATCCTGTACGAGTAATTACAAACCAAAGTACAGGAAAAACGGGAGTAAGTTTAGCATCTGAATTAGTTTCTGCAGGAGCCAAAGTTACTCTTGTTTATGGTCCAGGAGAAGAAAAGCCACCAAAGGGTGCAAAGATTGTCAATGTTTTATCTAGTAAAGAAATGCTCAATGCTGTTAAAACAGAATTAAAGAAAAAATTTGATATTGTAATAATGACTGCAGCAATTGCAGATTATATCCCAACAAATCCAAGCAAGAAAAAGATCAAAAGTTCAAAAAATGAAATAAAAATCAGCCTCAGAAAAGCACCAAAAATTATAGATCAAGTCAAAAAATTTCAAAAAAATGTATTGTTAGTAGGTTTTAAGGCAGAAACAAATCTAACAAAAAATCAATTAATCAAATCAGCTCAAAAAAAATTAAAAGAATCATCTTCAGATATAATAGTGGCAAACGACATTGGTTCGTCAAGATATAAGAAAAATCCTCAAAACAATCAGGTAATTATTGTAGATACTGAGAAAGTTGTTGTGTCAAAATGGATGAACAAACAAAAAATTGCAAAGTTTATCAAAAAACAAATTGAACAAAAAATAAAATGAAACTCAAGCATTCTGAATATAAACAAAGAAATGTGAAAATTTGGAATGAGGTTGCTCCTCGTTATCATAAAAGATGGGCCAGTGTAAGTGTGGGGCCATTTCAGAGTACTGCAAAATTAATAGAATTAGTAAATATCAACAAAGGGAATACAGTATTAGATCTTGCATGTGGTACAGGTGTAGTAACAAAAAAAATTCGAAACAAGGTTGGTAATTCAGGATATGTTGTAGGTGCTGATACTTCTATTACTGCAATTAAAATAGCAAAAAAGTGGAATGAAAAAAAATCAAATTTAGATTTTGTAAATGTTGATGCAGAAAAATTTTATTTTTTAAAAAAATTTGATGTTGTAACTTGTCAGTATGCATTGTTCTTCTTTCCAAATGCCCAAAAAGCATTAAAAAATATGAGAAATAGCCTCAAAAAGTCAGGCACGATAGGAATTTCAGTTCATGGGAGTAACGAGAATGTTCCTTTTTTTAGCAGTATTTTAGATTCAGTAACTCAATTCATCCCAGATTATGTACCACCCGGTTTACCAAATCTTGACAGATTTGGTACAAAATCTGCATTAAAAAAAGAGATCAGTAGAGCAGGATTCTCAAAGATAGTAGTAAAAGAATTTGTTTTTCAATACAGTCCTGGAAAATTTGAAGATTATTGGAGAAATTATATCAAATACATTCCAAAACCTCTAAAAGAAAAGCTAGATGCACTAGAATATTCAAAAAGAAAAGAATTGAAACAGATAGTGAAAGAGAAAACAACTCAATACACAAAGAAAAATGGTAAAATTTTATTTCCATGGCAAGTTTTAATTTTAACTGCAAAATACTAGAGGTTTAGGAGATAAAAATGGGTAAAGACAAAGAAGAAAAACCAAAAAAGAATGATTTTAAAGCATTTCTTAGAAAAAGAGCACCGATTTATCTTGGTTTGATTGGATTGTTTATAATTTTCATAGTTCCTGATTTAACAAAAGGAGACTTGGAAAGCAATTTTCCAGAACTTTCATCTGAAGAACAACAAGTTGTTGACATCTTAATGGGGTATAATGGACCAAATGAATCTGGATTAACTGTAATGGATGCAATTTCAATGAAAATTAGCGAAGAATACCCAGATGAAAAAATTTATGACAACAAAAAAACTAATGTAGAACTAACTGTATCAAGTGTAGATTCAGAAGAGTATCAAGTTGTTTTGAATTTTGAGTCACACAAAGGAGAAATGAATTATAATTGGAATGTAGATATGAATTCTGGAAAAATTACATCAAATAATCAGGAATCAAAATACATCATTGATTTAGTAGACTTTTATGATTAGGCTCAAATTGTGACTAAATCTTTAGTAAATTTGTGCATAATAATGGGTCGAGATTTTACAATTAGTGAATCTTCTATTCTAATTCCAAATTTGTTTTCAATATAGATTCCCGGCTCTACAGTAATTGCCATATTTTCTTTTAATTTTGTATCACTTTTAGAAGAAACGGTTGGAAGTTCGTGTACTTCTAATCCTATTCCATGACCAGTAGAATGGATAAAGTATTGACCGTAGTTTTTTTCTTCAATATATTTTCTACAAGCAATATCTACATCTTTACAATATACATTTGGTTTAACAGCTTTCAAACCAAGTTTTTGAGATTCCTTAACAATTTCATAAGCTTCATTTGCTTTAGCTGAAATTTTCCCAAGTGCAAATGTTCTAGTTGCGTCAGAAACATATCCCTTGTATCTTAGTGTAAGATCAGTAACTACAAGATCACCATTCTTGAATTTTCTTTTACTAACTTGAGCATGGGGGAGAGCACCATTTGGTCCCCCTGCAATAATCAGAGGGTTAAGTGTTGATTTGTATCCGATATCAAACATTTGTTGTTCTATTGCATATTTCATCAAAATTGTTTGTAATTCTGATTCTTTTTGACCTACCTTCATCTTTTTTAAGCAAATATCAAACATCTCATCGATGATTTTAGAAGCTTTTTTGAGTATTTGGAGTTCTTTTTCGTCTTTAATTATACGAGAATTGCAAAATGGTTCTGTAGATGATTTTATTTTTGGAATAGATTTCTTCAGAGACATCATAATAGAATAATTTTGACAATCAGTACAAACACGATTTTTCTTAATTTTTCCTATTAGAGATGAGATCAGGCCGGTTCCACGTTCCGCTGTTATTACATCACAATCTTCAGATTCTTCTCTTGCTCTTCCCACTTCAAGTTCTGGAGCGATAATGGTTGTTTTTCCATTTTTTTCAAGCAATCCTATTGCCTCACCCCAAAATCCAGTCATGTAAAACAAATTCTCAGGCTCAAATGTGACTAGTGTATTACAATCGATCTGTTGAGCATATTTTCGAAGATTTTTTCTACGTTGTTTCACACAAAAAAATCTCTGTTTCTCAATTTATGTATGATGTAAAGTTTGTATATGGAAATTTAGATCGGATCTTTATGGCAGAAGAAAAGAAGAAGAAAGTAGTTGCATTACTCTCAGGAGGTTTAGATAGTCAACTTGCAGTTAGAATGATGCAAGAACAAGGTTTTGAAGTTTCGGCTGTTGCAATAAAAACTCCTTTTTGTGATTTTGATTGTGGAAGAGGATGTGGATTTGAAATTAGAGAAAGAGCTGATGATCTTAATGTTAAGTTAAAGACAGTTTATCTTGGTGATGAATACATTGAGATGTTAAAGCACCCAAAACATGGAATTGGTGCTGGTTTTAATCCATGTATTGATTGTAGAGCAATGATGTTTGATGCTGCAAAAAAACACATGGAAGAAATTGGGGCAGAATTTATTATTTCAGGTGAAGTGTTAGGCCAACGTCCAATGAGTCAACATGGACCTGCATTAAGAACTATTGAAAAAGAATCAGATCTAGTTGGAAAAATTGTAAGACCGTTGTCAGCTGCATTACTACCAGAAACAGATCCTGAAAAAGAAGGATTGATCAAAAGAGAAAATCTTGGGATGATTAAAGGTAGAACGAGAAGAACTCAATTACAAATGGCAAAAGAATATGGAATTGAAAATCCACCAAATGCAGGTGGCGGTTGTTTGTTAACAGAACCACAATTTGGAGTTAAAGCAAAAGATTTGTTTGATCATATTGAGACTCCAACAATTAATGATGTTGATTTATTAAAGATTGGAAGACATTTTAGATTAGATGATGAAACTAAATTTGTTGTTGGAAGAAATAAAGATGAAAATGAAATGATCAAAGCAATAGCATTACTAGGAGACATTTTACTTGAAGCTAGAGACTACGTAGGACCAGTTTCAATTTTACGTGGCAAGAATGCAAAAGATCATGTTAAATTTGCATCATCTGTGACGCTAAGATATTCAGATGCGCCAAAAGATCAACAAGGGATTGTTACAGTAAAAAACAAGAATTCATCTGAAGAAGTTAGTACTGAAAGTGCAGAAGAACAAGCTTACATTAAATTTAGAATGTAGGCGTGAAATTTTTTAAAAATTAGTTATGACTAAGGAAGAGTTTTTGTGGAAGTAGATCGCATTTTCAGCTAGTATGCAAAAACAAGAAACTCCTACATATCTAAAGGCTATTACGATTAGAGACATCAGTGATGTTCATTCTATCAAAGAAGATATCAAAAAAGACATGATTTTGATTCTAAGAGTTACGCCATTGGCACAAAAAGACGTGGAACAACTTCGTAAAGTAGTTGAAGAGTTGTATTCAATTGCAAAAGCTGCTGGTGCAGATATTGCAAGATTAGGAGAAGAAAGAATTATTGTTGCCCCATCCAGTATAAAGATCTGGAAACCAGAATACGATCTAAAATAATTTTATTGCTTCTTGGATTTGAGGATAATGTGCAGGTACCCTATACATTCGTCTAATGTTCATAGCAAGATTTTCTGATTTTTTACGTTCTCCGTGATTAACTAGTACTCTTCGAAGTTTTGGTCTTAGTCTTTGTACAAATGACATTAATTGATTATAATCACTGTGACCACTGAACCCATCCAGTTTTTCAACACTACAATTGATAGTAACAACTTCAACTTTACCTTCTTTTCCTAACATGGATACTTGTTTAGAACTATCAAGAACTCTTCTTCCCATAGTTCCATTAACTTGGTAAGAGACAAACAGTACTTTGTTCTTTTTGTCAGGTGCAATGTTTTTGAAGTATTCTAAAACAGGACCGCCTTCTAACATTCCCGATGTTGCTAAAATAATACATGGTGAGTTCTCTCTCATTGGTTCTTCTCGAGAATCCGCATGTTCGATGTTAGTGAAATATTCAGAATCAAATGGATTATCATCAGTCTCTAAGATCTTTTGTTTGAGTTCTCTTGCCAGATATTCTGGATAGGATTCATGAATGGCTGATGCTTCAGAAATCATTCCTTCTGTAAATACTGGTGCTTCAACCATTTCTCCAGATTTCATATAATGATCAATTACCATCATAATTTCTTGTGCACGACCAACCGCAGGAATAGGTATCAAAACTTTACCATCATCTGCCAAAGTGTTGTTTACTGCATTAATGAAAGAAGATTCTACCTCTTGTCTAGTTGGTTGTATATCTTCTTTAAGACCATAAGTACTTTCGATCAACAATGTTTCTACTCTTGGAAAATTCCAACTAGCAGCTTCAAACAGAATACTTTTCCCGAATTTTATATCACCTGAATAAACAAAGTTATGATTACCATTTCCAATATGAAAATGACATAAAGCAGAACCTAGAATGTGACCTGCATTGGCAAGAACTAATTTTATGTCAGGAGAAATATCAGTGACAGTTCCATATGGCAAAGTAATTGTCTGTCTCATAATTTGTTTAACATCTCGTTCTGAGTAAATTGGAGTTCTACCTTGTGCAGTAGCTACTTTGATTGCGTCTAATTGAATTAGATTCATCATGGGAAGAGTTGGTTCTGTACAATAAATTGGACCTTTGTAGTCATATTTGCACAATGTTGGTAAAAATCCTGTGTGATCCAAATGTGCATGTCCAATAACTACTGCGTCAAGATCATCTAATGTAATATCTAGAGAATCTAATCTCGGAAATGCATCCATTGGAGAGCGTGCACCTGGATTAATTCCACAATCAATGAGGATCTTACTTTCAGGTGTAGATAATAACATTGAAGATCTTCCTACTTGACCAAATCCGCCAAGGGTATGAAGAGAAACTTCAGTCCTTTGAGATAGTCTTGGTCTAAAAATTTCATCACCAATTTGTTTGAGTTGTTTACTTCGCTCAGAAGTAGATTGTTTTAGGGTTGCATTGATTGTTTGGACTGTACGTGAAGGTATAGTTGTAGATTTCCTAATACGTAATCTCCATCCTATTTTCTCAGTAACCTCAACATGATTGAATTCCTTTGCGTCTCTTTGTAGTAACCAAGGTCTTTTTGCTTCAACTGAGACTTCACCAGTAGCTGTATCAAAGAGAGTTCCTTGTAGGTTTGCTTCTTTTGGAACACATTCTGCAAGAATTCGTCTGGCTTCATCTTCAGGTTTTCTAATTGATTCATCAGTCCTTACAACAATTCTTTTTTTGATTACATTTACAAGATTTGATATTGTCTCATTATTTTCCATTAGATAACGAGGAGTTTTTGTGTAAAGAGCAATTCGAGGTCCTTCATATTCTATTTTTGTAATATTTGCCTCTTTGGGAATACTTTGCAGTATGGTGGCCATTATATTTTGGCTAGAAGGTAATTCTTTTTGTTGTTGTTTTTTTTGCATTAAATCACTAGAGTTCGATGACTGCTTTCTTTTGTTCATCGGTCAAAAGACGGAATCCATCTTTATCCATTATTGCGATGTTAATTCCATCGCCAGTACCAATGTTTCTGACTATTGCGGCTTTAACAGCTCTTAGAGCTATTTTTTTTGCTTCATCAACTGTAAGATCTTCATGATATTCCTCTTCAAGTAAACCATAAGCTACTGGTGAACCGCTACCAGTTGTAACATATGATTTTTCTTCAACTGACCCAAACATATCGATGTTAAACAACGCAGGACCGTTTGCATCATAACCACCAACCAAGATATCGGCCATGAATGGATAACCTCTATTTTGATGAAATATCAATGAGCAAAGTCTTGCAAGTGAGTTAATTGGGATTGAACCATGTTTTTCAACTCTATGCAGATTAGAATGATAACGTAAAATATCAACAATATTTTGTGCGTCTGCTACACCACCAGCCAAGGTTAATCCTGCGTGCAAGTCAATTTTTTGAATTTTCATTGTGTTATTGTTTGCAATAAAATAACCCGCACTGGCTCTCATATCAGCACATAATATGACACCGTCTCTAGCCTTGATACCTACAGTGGTAGTCCCGTGCAGAATTTTTTCTTCAACGTTGTTCGACAAAAAATACACCTATTAAGATAAAGTAAGTGGCATGTCACCCTTTTAAATAACTTTTTGATCCCCTGAAATCATAAATAATGACAAAGAATCAAGATCGCATGCAATCGCATACGATGGAATTACCTAGGCTCATTGAAATTGGTGAGAAAAATATTTGTGATTTTGGAAGATTTCTAAATTCATTAAACAAACCAAAAAAAGTTTCTTTGATAGCTGGAACAAATGTTCAAAAGATTTTAAGGAAAAAAATTGAAAAATCACTCAAATCAAAGAAAATCCAATTTATTTGGCACACGTCAAAAGATAATCAAATAAAGTCATTGAATCAAATTCAAGAAGCAGTTAAAAAAGATAATTCTGATTTGATTGTTGGTATTGGTGGAGGTCGTTCTGTAGATACAGCAAAATTAATTTCATATAATTTAGGTAAGCCATTTGTTAGCCTTCCAACTGCAGCTTCTCATGACGGAATGGCTAGTCCATTTGTTTCTGTAAAAAGTGATAAGCCTCACTCAATTGTGGCATCTGCACCAATGGGTGTTTTTGTAGATATTGATGTAATTAGAAAAGCTCCAGACAGATTGTTAGCTAGTGGTTGTGGAGATCTTATTGCAAACATTATAGCGGTGAAAGATTGGCAATTAGGTCACAAAAAGAAGAAGGAATACTATGGAAGATATGCTGCAGATCTAGCAATGATGAGCGCTAAGATAGTTATGGAAAATTCTTCCAAGTTTGCAAAGAATGGATTAGATGCAAGAGTGATTGTAGAAGGGTTGATCAGCGCAGGAGTAGCATCATGTATTGCAGGAAGTAGTAGACCGTGTTCTGGTGCAGAGCATCTTTTTTCACATGCACTTGACAAAATTGCTCCCGGTATTGGATTACATGGAGAAAAATGTGGAATTGGTTCCATAATGATGGCAAAATTACATGAACAGGATTGGAAAAAAATTGTTAAGACATTGAAAGATGTTAAAGCCCCAACGACTGCAAAACAAATTGGTCTTAAACCAGATGTAATAATAAAAGCTCTAACTATGGCACAAGGATTAAGACCAGAGAGATATACAATTTTAAAAGAAATTAAAATGACTGAAAAAAGAGCACTAAGCCTTGCAAAGAGTACTAAAGTAATTTGATTTAAGCAGCCTTTTGTTCAGGTACTTTTTCTTTTATTTCAGGTTTCTTTTCTTGAGTTTGTTTGTTGGCGTGTGTTTCGACAAAACTCACTTTTCCCAAGGTTGTAACAAACTTGAAAATATCTAATTGAATAAAGTGTTTCATTATTTGTAAACCATCAGCACGTAGAATTTCCTCAGGAATTGTAATGCTTACTTCTTTATCCTTCAAGTCAAAGGTAATTTTTGTGTCCTCAACAGGTAGTCTGTTTTTAAGAATTCCATCTACCTTGTCATTTGGAGAATCAAGTGATTTGATTACATTTACATCAAATAGAATTGTTTTTCCTGCATATCTATGGTTGTAATCCATTTGGACTCTACCAGATCCAATAAAACGTATAATTCCTCTTTTATTATCAACTTCAATTGTATCACCTACTGAAACTTTCTCTGCATCGTCACCTAATTTTCTAACAGGAATCATTCTAACTTTTTTAGAATCTCTTTCACCAAAACCTTTGTCAGGCGTAACTTCAACTGTAAGTTTATCTCCAACAGATGTTTTTGCAAGTGCTTCATCTAATCCTTTGAGTACAGGATAAGATACTTCACCAATTGAAACTAGTTTTGGTTGATATTTGGCATTTTGTTCATGAATAGAATGTTTTTTTGCATCCTCTTCAATGGTGGTATCAAAGACCTCGTCACTATCTTTTACCTTTGCAGTATAGTCTACTAGAATTAATGAGCCTTTATCGAAAGTCAATGTGTTCGGTCTCGAATTTCCTTATATTAAGTTAAACCTAGACGGCCTATGCAAATTAGTTCCCAGAAAACCCGTAAATTCGCAAATAGCTATTTTATCAAAACTAATCAATAGAGGTGAGAAAAGATGAGTATTCTTACCAAAAAGAAAACAACAAGGGATTATGAAGAAAAATTAGCCTCGTTACCTACAAACTCACGAGAAAATATTCAAGCCAAATCAAAATAGGCACAGAACTCGGTGATACATGTCTCGTTACCTACAAACTCACGAGAAAATATTCAAGCTGCGATTAATAATTTTAAGAAATTTGTTCTAGAAAAGCATCAAAGTACACCTGATCAAATCTGCGGGGAGTTAATTATAATAAAAAAGCAACAAGGAGACGAAGAATATGAAGATGCACTGTATAGTTTCCTTCAAGAATGGATAGACTGGAATATTTCAAAGAAAGCAGGAGCTTATACAATCAGAACTAGATTTAGTATACTCAGAACATTTCTTTATTCTCTAGGAGTAAAAACAAATCCTCAAGACATCAAACAGATACTAAGATTTCCAAGAAAGATTGTTGAAGAAAAATATCCACTAAAGAAACAAGAACTAAGAGATTTGGTATAGCTCAAGCACGTAATCTAAAGAGACAGGCATTGTATTTGGCTTGCAGTAGTTCTGGAATGAGATCAGGGGAGGCACTGCACATTAAGAAAAAAGATTTGGATTTGTCATTGGATAGAATAACAATTAGGATTGATGCTGAATATACAAAAACCAAAGCTGGTAGAACAACATTTGTTTCAAAAGAATATGGAGAGAAAATTATGACTTATTTTCACAAATTAAATGATGATGATTATGTTTTTACAAATAGTACAGGAGATTTCAAAACTAGGGGAAGAGCAGAACGAATGACAATGGCAAGTGTCTTGGAAAGATTAGGATATAATGAAAAATACTCATCAAACGGATTTTACAAAATTACATCTCATAGTTTTAGGGCATATTCCTTTACATTAGCTACAAGAAAACATGATGAAAACCATGCACACAAAATGACAGGGCTTATCATAATCACAAGACAGGAAAATAAGGGGCCGGATATGTGGAAGCTGTAATTCTAGCATTGGTAAATTCAACGAGGATGTCAATGTTCTTGAGAGGGCAATCGGATGGTTGAAGGTAACACTATTCTTTTTTCTGTAAAAGCGACGGCAGTTAACACGAATAAGATCTGATTTTATGTCTAACATCCGAAGATGTTACAGAACCGATTGAAGAATTCCTTATTAACTTTGAATTTGGATTATGGTAATGGTTCCCATGCATTCCACAACTTGTCATCATGGTGATCACTTTTCGCGCGTTTCCCAAAACGCGGCCTTGGGCATCCCAACTATCGCGCTTTTCTGCATCGTGATGGCAGTGTTGCTGGTCTCTGGCAGCACACGCGGCACCGACGCATCTTTACGCGCCGTCGCCCCTAAAGCAGCTGCAACAGGGCGTGGCAGTTGCCGACGTCCGGTGCAATGATGAAAAGATCCTCCTAAGATCTCCCAGCGGCACGATCGCATGCGTCTATCCAGACACGGCAGAAAGACTGGTCCTGCGCGGATGGGAGGCGTTGCCACAACCAGAACAAAAAACGGGCACTCCAGAGTCAGGCAGCACCCCGGACTCGGCACAACCAAGTGCCCCCGCGGATGCATCTGAAACGTCCCCGAGTCTGCCCGTGTCAGGCCATGCACCCCCCGCAAATGAAAGCCTGACATCCGTGTACGAGCCGCTCTACTACGTGGCAGACAACAAGATAACCCTGTCCGGGGTAGAAAAAAGAATGGCAAACCCGTCTGGAGTCTGGTTACCGGTCCTGACGGAAGAGGCAGTAAATACCGTCATGCCCCGCCTTGCAAGCGGAATCGGGGACAAGCTGATCCTCCCGGCAGTTAGCAGGTCGGAATACGGCCATGTCACATATGTAACCGAAATGGGCAACAAGTTCCGTACGTGGTCAAACTCGGAATACCCGGATGTCATAACGAGGATAGAGTACAGGATATACGAGAATATCCCATACGGAGAGCGCGACGAATTACTCAGATCCCTCATGGAGAATGCAGGGTTTCCAATCTTCGGACTAAACAGCGGACGTACAGGTACAATTGTGTATGGAAGCTGGCTTAACATGAGCGTCTGGAGCTTCGTCGATTACGATTTCATCAAGCCGTACTTGCTACTGGAATTTCGCGGCTTGCAGGTTGATGATTATGAGGAAGGCACCCTGTTGCCAGCAAGCCAGATAGAAAAACTTGCCTTTGACTTTGCCATGAGGCATGTGGATTTGTACGATGAAGAAAAGTGCACATTCGAACCTGCTGATGAAGGTGAACTGGCTGGACGTGGTATGCGTGCCGGAGTGCCTTTCTATACTGTGCTCGTGGGATATTGCCAATACCCTCCGTTTGTTGAGAGGGGTGGCCATGGTGGCTCAATGGCCCAGGTGATCGCAATAGAGGCAACTGCAGGCGAGATAGCCTGGATCGGCCAGATCTCGAAATTGGACGAGGACTGGCTTGAGAGAATAGACATACCAGAATCGGCCAAAGTGAGGAGCGGTGAAAAACATGATTAACGGCATGCAATACCAACACGTCGCGCTCGGCCTCCTTCTGTTGGCCGCGTCCGGAATTGCGATGGATCAGGCGCACGCGCAGGAACCAATTCGGCACTGTTCAATCTACGGGATCTGTCCAAATTGCTGTAAACTAGGGACATGATAAATTTTATCCAAGTGTTCAGTTTTGGATCTCAAAAAACTAGTTTAATTCCACAAAAATTCGACACTGTTCAATTTGTGATCTGATTCTACCAAGGCATATTCATCAAAACCCTATCTTATGATTTTAAGTATATTGGTTCTAGGATCGTTTTTTATTATGTATGACAAAATGAGAATATGCACAATACTGTTGCTATAATTTGTGATTGTGATGCAACATTAGTTTCTGATACTACTGAATTTTTGCTCAAAGAAAATAAAATTGATTTAAAGGAATTCTGGAAAGATATAGATGAAAATTTTATCCAAAAAGGCTGGGATCCACCGCAAGCATATCTTCATGAAATTTTGAGGCTAATGAAAAATGGAAAAATTAAGCAAAATAATCCTAAGGAAATGCAAAAACTCGCAAAAAAAATCAAACCGTATAATGGTGTTAATGTTTTCATTAAAGAATTACAAAAATATGTTTCAAATGATCCTGATTGCATTAAATCTGGAATCAATATTGAAGGATACATAATTTCTGCAGGAATAGAAGATCTCGTGAAAGGTTGTTTATTTGCAGAACAATTCAAAGATATTTTTGCAGCTAATTATAGTATAGATTCTACAACTGGAAAATACAATGCAATAAGTTCGACAGTGACTTTTACAGAAAAAACAAAATTTCTTTATGCAATTAACAAAGGAATTGATAAAGATAATCTACGTAAATATCCATATTTAGTAAATGATTCAATAAAAAATGAACAACGTAGAATACCATTTGGAAATATGATCTATATTGGAGATGGACCTAGTGATATTCCATGTTTTTCTGCAGTACGAAGTAATGGTGGACATTGCATTGGAATAATGGGTACACAAAATCCAAAAAGAACATACGAACTTGCAAGAGGAAGACGAACAAATTATGGAATATATTCAAATAATTATTCAAAAGGTAGTGATCTTCGATTAATGTTGAAAAATATCATTGATGAAATAGCAAGAAGAAGTTCTTGTTAAAAATAGGTATTAACAATTTTCGTATTTGTTTCTAATGGCAGATGATGGTGCCTCTAGGAATTCTTCAAAAGAACAAGGTTTCCAGTATCCCTGACCATGTTCTTTGGTAATTTTTGCCTAACATTGCATACAATAGAGTTTTTAACCCGCGTTGATACGTGCAAGAAATTTCTTGTGTTTATCACACACACAACATACTCTATCCTTAAACTCCATAGAATTGTTATCAAGTGACTATGATGATTAAAGATTACGATTCAAATCAAACTGACTACAGATAATATCAAATTAACAGGCATATTTCCACGAGCAATAAAACCTGTAATGGTATAATCGGATCCACACATAAAAATTTGAAAATTTCTTGAAAAAGAAATTATAAATCTTATTCAAATTCTTTCCAATATTTTTCCATCAGATCTCTATATTCTTTAATTGTAATTTTGGTCATTTCTCGTTTATGAACACCGTATTTTTTGAACGAAATTGTTCTATTAGGACAAATCTTTCCATTATTCCAATCTTCCATCTCAAAATACCACATTTCAGAATCAGAATTTGTCCAATCAATATCATTCTCTAGTCCAAAAATAAGGAAATGACATTTTCCATCTGCATTTAATTTCTTATACATTTGTTCAAAAGTAAGTATCTGACCTATTGGAATACTTATCCAATCTTTTGAGAAAGTCTTGTTTTCCATTATGATGAATCCTCCCCTATGTTCAATTACCTAATCGATGTCAGTTCCGCCAGTAGTATTCATTCCTACTTGAGCTAATCCACCAAGATTTACTCTTTCTTCTACAAATTTGTCTTTATCAAAAACTATATGCTTTGGTTTGTAATCACTCAATAAATCTACTACATGAATTATGAACTTAAGCATTTGATGAAATTAATGAGTTAATGACTTTAGTAAAAGCGATCAAACGTCTAGATTACTATCTATGTGAGAAAACCAAACATCATGAAGAGATCTATTCATTAGAGAGATCATTTTCTCAAAAAGATCCGTTTGAAATTGCTCAATTAATAAGAAAAAATCTAGAATCAGAACTTGTAATTTTAAAGATGTTACGAACACAAATTGTGCCTGAATGTAAGCATCCTAAAAAATATCAAGATAGAATGAAAAATGGATCTCTATATTGTATGAACTGCAATATAGATCTCTAATTTTTTATTAAAATTCTATATGTAATCTAAAATTCAAAAAGAAAAAACTAGTTACAGACATTTTTTAAAACTTTTTGAACAGTTTCGACATTGCGATCATCGTTATATGCGATCAATGTTATGTCTGTATGAACTTCATAGTAATGGTGTCAATATTATTGAACTGAACTTTAAGAAAAAACTGTAGAACCATTAATACCCGTATTCTTTCTAACCACTGCGGGAGATTATTATTGGCCAATTCACAAATAGAAAATACAATTATTGATATCCGTAAACGCAATGGCGTAGTAACGGTTTTCAGTCATGAAAAAATTTCAAATGCAATAATTTTATCCACGGAGATATAAAAAATGTCAGATAATTCTAATTCATCTAACATAATAGGAACAGAAATTGAAATTTTAAGAGAACGTTTCTTTATAGATCATGTTACAATAGACAGTAGGAAATTAAAACGTGAATTTACTTTAATTTCAAGAACAGACAATGAGGATGGAGTTGATAATATTTTCATTAAAGTTACAAAATTATTACCAAATCTCAAAATCTATGATTCAGATGGAACAAAACTTCCTTTGATTACTAACAAATACACTATTGCACTAATTGAAGAAACTTTAGATGAATCTGAAGATGAAAATATTATAACATCGCTTACATCTCTTTTAGAAGATATACAAGAATACAGAACATTTCTTTTATGGATAAAATTACCACATGATAAAAAATTCTATCCTAATGATTCTAGAGTTATTACTATGGAATATGATGCAGAAAAAGAAAATATTAACACTTCATTTGATCTTGAATTTCTTTCAGTCTCTGACCATGAGGTTTTCTATATCATAATACCACCAAAAGATTATGAATTTGATAAGAAGAAAATTACCATTAATGATAGTTCGGGAGAAGAATTTAAGAAAGATTATTCTAAAGGTTGGAAAAATGAAAAGGGAGATACAATTTATTATAATAAATATTCAGATTCTATTGCAATCAGAGTTAATCCAAGATCATCAGCAAAAACTTCAATGAATTATTCTTTTACACCTACTAAGAAAACCAAATCATTTGTGAAAGGTATTCTCAGTATATTGATTATTGCGCCACTTGTTACGATGTTATCAAAATCATGTTATCCTATGAATGAGAATTGTTCATGGATACCATCCATATTTGATTTAGATTTGATTTCTACAAAAATTCTAGAAATAGATATTGCAGTTATGGGGGCTGCTTTGATAATAGCAGGATTAATTCACAATCTAGATGTACGTGAGAAATTCAAATGGTGGTTCTTTATTCCTATATCCTTAGCTATTCTAGGTATAGTTCTAAAAATATAGGTTCAACGTTATTGTTATTAGTAAGATCTTCCTACTTTGTTTACCAAGATGACTAGAGAGGACAGTTCAAACCTAAAATCAAATGCAAAGAATCTATTCAACTGTGAGAAGAATCTTCTGAGTTACGTTGTAAAATCAAATGTGAATTTAGAAACAAAAAAGAATACTGAATAGATTATCCAATATTCTTATTTATAAGATGATTATCCAACTTTACTGTATCTGTGGATATTTTTGATAAAATTAATATGGTAACTTCCTAGAGATGATGCAGATTTCATTTATTCATCATTATACTTCGTTCATTTCTACTTTTTTTAGCATGACAGTTTGGACAAAGAGCTTGACAGTTTGAAATATCATTATTAGTTTTATCAGCATCAATATGATCGAAATCTACTACATCTAAAACACGATTACAATCAGCACATCTATGATTTTGTTTTCGCAATACTTCTTCTTTTATAGAATCTGAAAAATGTTTTCTAGGTAAATCCTTGTAAGGTGTTTTTTTACGAGATATGGCAATAATTCCCCCTATAATTACAATCAAAATAAGAATACCAATTCCAACATACGTTGATTGATCGTTATCAAGAATCATTTCACCAGTTTGAGAATCATACATGAGTCCAGTATTAGGATCAACAATTTGGTTTGATTTGATATCTCTACAAGCAAAATTTCCTTGATTATCTTTGCCTTGATAAGTTCCGTCAGGACAAGTTTTTTTCACATTACTGATTTGGACACATTCAATCGTTGTACCTTTAACCACAGGTTTTGTTCCAATAGGACAGTTATCGTCTTGACTTGATGATTGTGCAAAAACAGTGGTTGGAATCAATAAAACAAATGCTATTGCGATAATTATTGCAAATCTCATTATCCACACAATCCAAACGCTCTAGCAGTTGGATCATTACATGGATCTTCATCTGGATGTTGTGCCCAGTATTCTTCAACCCAATCCTCATTACCCAAATCAACATTATTACTATCATTTGGGAAAAAATCAACAGCCGACAAAATGAATAAACCAATTAAAGTAAGACCAACACCAATAATCAAACAGTTTCTTGCTTTTTTTGAATCAGATTTTCTCAAAACAAGATAAGCAATCAATCCACCAGCAATACCAAAAACTATTGGAAGTAGATACCAAAAGTTGCTTCTTTTAGATTTTTGAAAATTGGAATTATTTTGTTGTCCACACTTTGTAAAAATCATGTTCTTTAGCTTTTGATGCTCCACAATTTCCACAAAATGATTCTTGAGTTTTGGGATTATTTTCAAGATTGTTTTCTGGTTTTGGATTATTCTCAGTTTTAGGATTAGATGGCTTATTTGCAGATTGTTCGATATTATTTGGGGGAGAATCATGCTCAAATTGAGTCTTTGAAAAGAGATGTTTTCCTATTAATTCATCCAAATATTTACGATCAGAATCATACAATTGTTTATTATTTTCAAGTCTCTTTGATGTGTTTTAGCCTTGCTGAACCACCTACTCGTTTTGCAATAAGTGTATTTACATCATTTAGAATACTGCCCATGATAATTTGATCAGTCTAGAGTATATGAACATATTACAAAATTATTTACGTATGATTCTATAGTAACTTGTAATAATTAAGAAAGAAGTAATCCTATAAACTATGATTCAGGAAAATGTTAACACGAAAGATTCACTTCATGATAATTAAGTTAACAGGGTTTAGAGAGCTTTTAGTTTTTCTTCTGCAGTGTTAAGTCCTGTTTTAGCATCTGTTTCATATCCCATCATTGCTAATGTAGATGAAATTGCAGAAATAGTTCTCATTACATGATATGGACTAACTTCTCCCATACATCCAACTCTGAATACCTTTCCTTTAAGATCTCCAAATCCACCTGCCACTAAGACTTTGAATTTGTTTGCTAGTGTGTTTCTGAAAGTTTTGTCTTCTAGTCCATCCAAATAATTTAATGCAACAATAGAAATCGAGCGATCTTCTTCTTTTGCAACATATGGTGTTAAACCAATTGCACTTAACCCAGCGTACAATGCATCAGAACAAACCTTGTGACGTTTATAGACATTTTCTAATCCTTCTTCTAACATTATTGTTAGGGCTTCTCTATACGCATAAAGTAAAGGTAATGCAGGAGTGAAAGGAGTATGCTTTGATTCTTCATAATATTGGAAGTATCTTGCTAAATTGAAGTACATTGTGGATGGTGGATTTTCTATCATGTATTTTTTGGCTTTAGCACTTACAGATATCGGAGAAATGCCTGGAGGTGCAGCAAGTGCTTTTTGTGCCCCAGTTAGACACACATCAATATTCCATTTATCTACTGGAAGTTCAACACCACCAAGTAAAGAAACAGAATCTACAACATAGAATGCATCATTTCTGGATGTCAAGTCAGATATTTTGTCAAGATAGTCTACCATTGTTCCAGTAGAAGTTTCGTTGTGGACAACATAGAATGCTTTAACATCTTTATTGTTATCAAATGCTTCTTTTATTTGATCAAAAGTTGCATTTTGTCCTGGTGGAGTTTCAAGTCTGATAACATTAGCCCCCTGACCTTCAATAAGTTGTGATAGTCTGTTACTAAATTCTCCGTTTACAGGAATTATGATTTTATCGTCTTTTTTAACTAGATTAATTACTCCTGCTTCTACTGCACCTGTTCCAGATGCAGATAATGCTACAATATCATTTTGTGTTTCAAAAACTTGTTGAGTTTTTTCAACAACATCAGTGTATAATTCAACAAAGTCATCACTTCTGTGATTAATGATGGGTGCAAGCATTGCCTTCATTACTCTATTAGGTACATTTGTTGGACCTGGAAGCATTGAAAGATATTCCATGTGTTATCGACAATGACAGGGAGATATGGGGTTTATTTATAATTAGAGATTTTTCAAACGCTCTTTTACACTAATGTTAATCAAAAAATTTTTTGTGCCATCAGGAACAAGATCATTCCATTTTTGATCATTGATAATTAGATTACGAATTTTGGTTCCAGATAACACATCTCTTTTCAAAAAGGGAATAGAAATTACTTGGACAGATATTGTTGAATAGAGATGTTTTGTTAGTTCGTCATTTGAAAAAACTATATCAAAATTTGGAACAATGGTATCTATTTTTTCAATCCATTTGATATGATTTTCCAAATCTGGAATAAAATAGATTGAAATTTTGTCTTTCATTGAATCATCAATTGAAGTTAGAATCATTTCTTTTCGTTCCTCAGCAGAGAAAGGATCGTTTTTTTGTGAAGGTTTATTGGAACTGCCTAGACCAACCCATAATTTGTCAACTTTTGATAGTGCAAACCGAAATGCTTCAAGGTGCCCCAAGTGAAAAGGTTGGAATCTTCCGATCAATAAACCGTTCATATAGAAATATAGAAAATTTCTTTTTAAAAAACTATCACAAGGAGTTGTAATTGAAAATAATTATGAATTGTCTAAAAATTGATCGTGGATATAGAGTAATTATTGATAGAGTCTCAGATTCCAGCATCAAGTAGAGATGCAAAAAACAGGATTGCTAGTGATAAAACTACTGTGATTTCGCCAAGAATAATAATTTTTTTCCTTAATTTTTGAATTTGAGGTTCTGACATTTTCTTTAACATAATTTTTTCTTCAACGTCCTTACGAATTACTCTAACATGAATTGCATATGTAATTATTAGAACAATAACAAGAATTATCTTAACAATTAGAAATGTTCCATAACTTGTTGAAACAAGAAGTTCGGGTTTACCTAGCAACACATGAGAACTATACAATCCAGTTGCCATTAGAATAATTAATGATGGAACAGCAATTATGTTGAATCGTCTTCCAACACGAATCATTATTTGCATTCTTTCTTCAAGAGAATTAGTCATTGTTTTTAAAAGTGGAGAAAATACAATACCAATAAAAAGTGAACCGCCTACCCATATTGCAGCTGCAACAAGATGAATCCAAGTAAGAATTGCTTGCTCCAGTACAGTCATGGAATATGATATTTTAAATCAAATATTATGTATTTGGATCTTAACAACCTTTTTTAGTTGTACATAATCTGATAGCATTGAAATGGCACTTCAAAGCAAGATGACAATTTATGCTGCATTAATTGGGGTTCTGGCTTTGATGGGAGGAATTTTTTACTATGGAAATCTAGATTCCGTGCAGATTGAGCAAGTTGAGATTGAATTAACAAATGTAGAACTAAGAGATGTTGATACCATAAATAATCAAGCAAAATTTGATGTTACATTTCTTGTAAAGAATCCAAGTGATAAAACATTTACAGTTCCACTGATTGCATATGATCTTTACGGTGATGGGATTCTGTTGGGTTCTGGACAGTACTCTACAGTAGATATTTCAATGCCAGGAAGAGCCGGATTTTTTCCAGGGATAGAACTTCCTTTGAAAAGTATATTTATTCTTGATAAGTCTGAAGGTAATTCAGAAATTTATCAAGATGCCATAGAAAATAGAATCATTAGTTTTTCAGCAGAAGGAAGCATTACTACTCAATCTTCATGGATGACTATTGACAAAGAATTCAAAACAGGTTTTTAATTAAAAAAGTGGGCCGAGTGAGATTCGAACTCACGATCACCGCCGTGTCGAGGCGGTATCCTAACCAGCTAGACTACCGGCCCATTGAAAAACAAGACTAGGTGCTGGCATTATTAACGTTTAACAAAAGAAAGAATGAATAAAAAGAAAGGAAGCGTGAAATAGTTGACAGAGGATTTTACTGAGGAAGAAAAAAGAGGATTCTATAAGGCAATTTATTCAAGAAGAGATGTTAGAACTCATTTTATCTCCAAGCCTATAGAAGATGATATTTTATCAAAAATTCTGCATGCTGCACATCATGCCCCATCAGTAGGATTTTCTCAACCATGGAATTTCATCTTGATAAAAGAGATTGAAACAAAAAAGAAAATCAAAGAATCTTTTGAGGAAGAAAAAAATCGTTCATCAAAACTAGTTGAAGACCCAAAGAGATCAAAATATCTTTCATTCAAGCTAGAAGGAATTTTAGAGTCTTCAGTAAATCTTTGTGTAACATATGATCCTACAAAATTTGGGCCTTTTGTTATTGGGAGATCAAGCATGCCTGAAGCAGGACTATATAGTGTATGCTGTGCAATCCAAAATTTATGGTTATCAGCAAGAGCAGAAGGAGTGGGTCTTGGATGGGTGAGTATTCTTTCAAATGAAACTCTAAAAGAGACTCTGGCTTTACCAGAACATGTTATTCCTGTTGCATACTTGTGTTTGGGATATGTTGATGAGTTTGCAGGAAAACCAGATCTTGAAACTGCAGGTTGGTTACCAAGACTTGATCTAAAAGATGTTGTATATTTTGAAAAATGGAATGACAAAGAAAATAAAAATTGGAACGGCATTAAAGAAATGATCAGGGATAATCTTGATTACGCTTAAATAATTAAGAGTGTTTTTTTTTGCTGGGCTTGTGGCGCAGAGTCATTTGACGCGAAATATGGATAGCGTGGTAACCTCCTAAGTTACAGGTCGAGGGATCGAAGCCCTCCAAGCCCGTTAAATTTTAAAAGTCATGGAAATTTATATACAAAGATAGGTGATTTGAGATATGAAGGTTGTAGTTATTTCTGGAAGTCCAAGAAAAAATGCGCTTACACAAGTTATGATGAAGTATGTTTATGATTATGCTAAATCAAAAAACCAAGACACAAAATTGATCAATCTTTCAGATGGTCAAGTTGAATGTTATAGAGGATATGGTGAAGAATACAATGAAGCTACAAAGACAGCATCTGATGACATCACAGATGCAGATGTATGGTTAATAGGAACACCAATCTACAATTCGTTTTTTAGCTCAGCATTGAAAAATTTGTTTGAATATATCAATTATAAAAAAACTGCAGGAAAGGTATCTGGAATGGCAATTTTAGCTTCTGGAAATATTGGTTTTACCGATGTCCAGACGTTAATCACACAATTGTTATCATACTTTAGAGTAGTAGCAAATCCTAAGGCTGTATTTCTAACCACTGAAGCTATCACTGATAATTCTGTTTCAGATATGAATGCACAAAATAGACTAAAAGAGATGGTAGATGAAACTTTGGAGATTGCATCTAAATTGCGTCAAGATTAGAATATAGTGCTGACTCAAACACAAAGGTCAAACCAAGATTCTTTGATAGCAGTAATACTGTTAAAATTATCATAGTATCTGAATTTGTTAGAATCATCTTCATTTACAGTACTTTGAGCAGAGTGTAATTCATTAATTAACAAACTAACAATAACATTACTTTGGGAGATTATATTTTTAGATATTATAGAAAAACCCATATTTGGAAAAAAAAATTTGTTCTAATTCATTTATGTTCTGACTTGAAAGGTAAAATATTAACATGACATAGAAATTATACTATTGAGTTTGAAAAAAGATCCAACTGAATTGTGTTCATGTAAATGCCATTATGGTGGTGCAGTAAGTTGCCCTAGTTGTAAAAATAATCATGGCATAGAATGTTGCCATTGTAAAGATTAGAACTATTTATTTTTAATTTTTCTTTTAGAAGCTAACATTTTCAGGGTGGCTAATTCAGTTTTTAATGATTCAATCTGAACAAGGGTTTGTAGGTTAGAAATTTCCTGATTTAATCTTTCAATTTCACTATCTTTTAGTTTCATAGATTCTTTCAGATCATTAAGTTCAGAAGATAATTCATTTTGTACTTGTTTTATGTTGGAAATACTGGCTTGCCTGCCTGTAGTTGTAGTAACAATAGTTTGTGTGTTACCCAAGCTTTTTTTTTGCTTGGTGTGTTCTGGTGCCTGTTTATGCACGTAATCTGTACTTTTCTGTGACATCCAACACGCAAATGTGAGAAACCATGTAATAGAAACTGCCATGATGAAAATAAAATCCAATACTGGTGCAAAGTCCATAAAGTATGGCCAAAGTCCTGTTAGTACTGCCGCAAAAACTCCGGTGGTTACTGTTGCTAAGTGATTCCCTAAATAACCCATTATTTATTTGAAAAAATTATTGTTTATAAGAGTGATGCTGAAAATCATGAAAATAATATAATTAAAAAGAAAAAAGAGTCGAGTTTAATCGTCTTTCTCAGAAATAGTTGATTTAGGCATATCAGATTGTAAGATTTGGATCTTTTGTAATAATTCGGTTCTCAGATCTCTTGAAACTCTTCTTACTGTTGGTCTTGGAACCCCAAGTTCATCAACAACTTTGGTATAGATATCCTGTTTGTTGGTCACTCCTTTGTCAAGATAAGAATTAATTGCTTCTTTAATTATCGTGCTTTGATTTGTACGATTCAACGAATACTAAATTTTGTTTGTTCTATATAAGACTATAACTTGCTGAATTTCTAAAATACTATATTTAAAAAATTCATTTTTTTACTTAATAAAAAAATCAAGTCTCCAATGATTAAATTTGTCAACGAGAAACGTATTGATTGATATGAATTTTTCAACATACTTAAAATATCTATAAAAATTTTCAAAGAGATTTTCACAAAAGACTCATATGATAAGATAGTGGAACAAATTTTATGACTACAGCAAATATTGAAACAAATTTTGGAAAGATTTCATTTAAACTTTTACCTGAGTTAGCACCAGAAACAGTCAGAAATTTTGAAAAATTAGCTAGAGATGGATTCTATGATGGAACTCTATTCCACAGAGTGATTCCTGGATTTATGATTCAGGGAGGCGATCCAAACACAAAAACCGATAACAAGGGTTCATGGGGAATGGGAGGGCCTGGATATAATATCAAGGCCGAATTTAGTTCAAGATCTCATTTGCGAGGTATAGTTTCCATGGCTAGATCACAAGATCCAGATAGTGCAGGCTCACAATTTTTCATAGTAACAGCCGATAGTACATTCCTAGATAGGCAATACACTGTATTTGGTGAAGTGACAGAAGGCATGGATGTTGCAGACAAAATTGTAAATCTTGAAAGAGGCGGCAACGATTGTCCACTAGAAAAAACACAGATGATTCGTGTAAGTGTGGAATAAATGAATATCAAGTCTCTTGGATTTTTAGTAATTCTTTCAATAATATTTGTAATTCCTGTGGCTGATGCCCAACTTTCACTTGGTCAAAAAGCTGTTCAGAAATCAGTAGAAGTTATTATAAATTTAGATGGTGAAGTTCATGTCAAACATGTTGTTGTTTCATCAAAATTGCCAAGCCAAGTTGAATTAATTGATGGAACTGTTTCAAATCTTGTAGTAACAAATGAACAAGGAGAAGAAAAAGAGTTCATAGCAATTGGAGTTAGTGAAGTAATGATTTTTCCATCCCAGAGAGATTCCATCATAGAATATGACCTTGATCATGTACTTTCTCAAAAAGATAACTTATGGACATGGAATTTCAAATATACAGAAACAACTACATTTATTTTTCCTGAAGAAGTGGATTTGATATATATGAATCAAAGCCCTGTTTTCTTGGGTGAAAAAAAGGGAATTTCATGTCATTTTTGTGAGATTACTTTAGAATATTCAATTAATGTACCAAGTGATATTAAACAAGTCAATTGGGAAGATAGAGAATTTCTTGTGGAGATTAAAACTCTTGCAGAAATAGAAAATTTTGATTTTGATTGGCTTAATAAAAAAATTAGTTTTAAAGTAGGTGATGATAATCAATTTGTTACTACTATAATTCCATTAGAATTATTATGGAAACCGTATACGATACTTCTTGATGAAGAAAGAATATCATATCATGAATTCATAAATAATGGAACCCATGTTTGGCTTAGTATAAGACCTGAAACTTCAGGAGAAATTGCAATTATAGGAACTACAGTAATTCCTGAATTTCCAATAATTGCTCCATTGGCGGCAGGGTTTTTGATGATTCTTGTTGTACCACTAATAAAAAAATTTAATCTCCGCTAGAACCACATGAACAGAATCCGTATTCATCAATTCTAACATTACAAACTGGGCATTTTTCGCCATAGTTTACTTCCCATGGTTCCTTTCCATAAAGCTTGAAATGATCATCAATTTCTAATGGAATGTCCCTTTTCTTTTCCAATGATTTGTATAGGTATTGCAACTATACATACGTTATCAGAGAAAAATCATGAAAGTTGAATGTGGTTGTCATTGTATAAAATGTAAAAGTACAGATCTTAAATCAAATAAAGTTGGAGAAGTTGAGAAGGATGGATATTTTGATGTGCATCATACATGCAACCAATGTAATACACATTTTGATCATTTAGCCGGAGAGACTTTTTCTATTTGTGAAAAGTGTAATTATTCTTCTAGTTAGATATTAATGATTCTCGAACAAAATAATGAGCTCGATCATCATGGGAGTTTTTCATAAGTTCTTTCTGTGATGCCATTTTTGCTAAAGCTTTTGATACATCTAACAAGCCTGTAACCCAACCATATTCCCTGAGTTGTTGAACAGTTTCAGTGACTGTTCTTGGAGAATCAAAGAATCTGCTTGTTTCTAAAATTCGTAATTTTGATTTAATTTCATGAGGAGTGATGCATTTTGGTTCACTAAATTCTGGTTCATATACTTCAGCATCATCTAGGTATTCTAAGCCAGATTGAGTTAGATGGTCAGTTTGAGTTGATTTTCGGATAGATTCAGTTCCATGCACAATTTTTGCATGATTTTCTGGTAAATGTTGTGAAATATTATCTATGATTTCACCTATCGTTTGATTATCTACGTAGAAATCTCTAGAGTCAACCTCGATCTCATTTTCTCCAATTTTGAGTTTAATTCGGGCCACTAAGCAATAATCATCGAGTTTTAATTTATTTTGCTAGCTCTAAGGAGCTTTAAGATTAGATCAAAACTTTTACACAATTAATTGGGATTTTTTTCCTTTTGAGTTAAAATGTTATTTTGAAAGATTTAACCATGAAATCATCCAAAAAAGTGGGTCTGATCGTTCTCTTCGTACTAGGCATAAGTATTTTTGGATATTCACAGTATGCATCTGCATCACAGATAGGAGTAAGCATTACTCAGAGTGAATTATTGAATGAGAACAAAAGAGGTTCAAACTATAATATTGAATTACAGTTTGAAAATCCTTCATTGTTGACACTAGATGCAGGCAGCACTGAATTCTTTATTATTGCTAATAATGAAATGGTAGGTACAGGTCAATTAGAACCATTCACATTACAACCATTAGGCAATAGTTATGTCAAAGGTACTTTTCAAACAGATTCTAACATTGATGAAAAATCTCAATCTATAAAAATTTCTGGAGTAACAAAATATGATTTATTCCTTACATCAATTGATGTTCCATTTGTTTTCTATCCAACGGAAGACCAAGCAAGAGAATTTATACATCAAAATTAATTTCTTCTTAAATGCTTACCGTTTTTGGTTCTACTGCATTAGATACAATTAGAACACCAAAAAAAATATTAAAAAATGTTCTAGGAGGAGCAGCAACTTTTGCAGCAATTTCTGCAAGCAATTTTGTAAATACTGGATTAATTGCAGTAGTTGGAAAAGATTTTCCAAAACAGTATCGTAATGTTTTATCTAAATATCTTGATTTACAAGGATTGACTATCAAAGAGGGCAAAACATTTCGTTACGATGGAAGTTATGATAATACGCTAAGTACTAGATCTACTTTAAAAACTGAATTAAATGTACTTGCAGATTTTAAACCAACTGTACCTGAAGCTTATAGAAAATCTGAGTTTGTATATCTTGCAAACAATGATCCTGAACAGAATGTTTCACTAATCAAGGAATTTGATAGGGTAAAATTTTCTATGTGTGATACTATAGATTTTTGGATTTCTACCAAACGAGAGGCAGTGATTAAGATGATAAAAGCTGTTGATGCAGTTGTAATAAATGATGACGAAGCTAAACTCCTTACAAAAGAATTCAACTTGATAAAATGTGCAAAAAAAATGATGCGTTGGGGCGCAAAATATGTAATCATTAAGAAAGGCGAACATGGTTCCTTGATGTTTTATGATGATGTAATTTTCCCAACAGTAGGTTTTTCATTAGAAGATGTTGTAGACCCCACAGGCGCAGGAGACTCTTTTGCAGGGGCGATGATAGGATATCTTGCAAGCAAAAAATCAATCAGCATATCTGAGATTAAAAAAGCGGTTATTTATGGAAATGTCTTAGGATCTTTTGCAGTTGAGAGATACGGATTAGACGGATTACTAAAGATCAAAAAAGGTGATATTGCAAAACGATTTAAGATGTATGAAAAAATGATCCAATTCTAAAAAGACTTAAGTTCAGTTATTTCTCAAATTTATTTATCATTGTCACAAGAAATGTCTGAAAAAGAAAAAGATAGACTATATACAATTTTCAAACTTCAAGAAGGTCTATCAGATATGATGAATCTAGACAGATATCCAAAAGATTCTGAAGGAAGAGTTTCTGCTTTGTGTACTGCAATTATGCATGAAGCAGTAGAGCTACAAAGGACAACAAATTGGAAATGGTGGAAAACACCAACTGAATTTAATCAAGATGAAGCAAGAGAAGAATTAATTGACATATGGCATTTTGTTGTTCAGGCATCACTTGAGCTAAATCTAACGCCTGATGATATCGTAGATGAGTACAAAAAGAAAAACGAAATTAATCGAGAAAGACAGAGAAATGGATACTAGGAAATTCTAATTTTATCTGAAATTATTTCAAAATTAGTTTCATTGATTAAATTAACAAGAGTTATGTTGTTTTGAAAATATTGTATCTCTGATTTAGAAACAGCAAGATATGGATCTGAAACTATTTTTAAGGTTTTGTGAATTTATCTGCCGAAGATCTGTTTTTTTGAATGACGTTTTTGTTGTATTGCATTTTATATCTGTGGGCAGTTGTTATCTTTGGGCAGTTATCACACAGGGAGACATCACAGTCAAATGAAGATTCAAAATATCTGTCACAATTGGCACATTTTTTTTAAATTGCTGGCATGTTGGAACGCCATGCGATAACTCCACTCCATGACCCCCCCCCCCCCCGTATGCAGTCCCAAGCTGAAGACAAGAAAGAGGAGAAACAGGCTTCAGCTTCTGCAAGGTCATTCAACTGGACTAGCACCAATCCAGCAGAACAGAAACAGTACATCCAGGATTACGTTTAGAATTATGTTACTTAGAAAAATTTTAGAAAAAAAGGAGGGCGGGTTATTGTGGAAGAACTATTTCAAACGACCTATCCAACTAATAGCCAGAAACCGTCTCTTCTGTATTGCTTGCATTAGAAATCAACTCATGCTCTGCACGTGGATAATAGGTTCCTAATTCAATGTCGCCGTCATCTATCGTAAATAACCCACTGACTGATCCCTGATTCTTGCAAAGTGAAACCTTATCATTATTGTATCACCCATCTTGGAAGTTTCTGGAAGTGACTCTACTTCGCCATCTTTCGTCTCTCTGAGTTCAAGTGGCATGTCAATATGATATTTGCTTTGTGGCTTCTCGCCTTCCCGCAACAGGTTTTTTATTTTATTCTGCCCATCAACCTGTTCTTCTGTAAGCATCGTATGGGTAAAATAATCTTACATAGTTCTCCAATTGTTTTGCCTAAAGCATTCACAGTACATCACGTATAGTTTTAGCAATGAATTCAATATTTTTTTGGGTTACTTTTGGATGAATTGGTAAAGAAACAACATGTGAAGCAGCCCAGACAGTAACAGGAAGTTTTGTTTTTAGTTTGTAAAATGGAGTTTTGTGAACTGGTGTAGGATAGTACGATACAGCACCAATTCCTTTTTTGTTTAGTTTCTTCAAAAGTTTATCACGATTTTCAGTTGCAATAGTATAAAGATACCAATTAACAATTTCATTTTTTCGTTGGTGAGGAAGTTTAATTTTAAGATCAGAGATCAGTCTTGATAAAAGTTCTGCATTCTTTTTTCTAGACTTTAGAAAGCTTGGAAGCTTTTTTATTTGAATAGTTGCAAGTGCAGCATTGATTTCAGGTAATCGTAAGTTTAAGCCAAATATTCTAGTATCATATCCATTAATCATTCCATGATTTCTAATCATCAATAATTTGTCTCTGAGTTTTTTGTTGTTGGTTACAATAAAACCGCCTTCTCCAGAAGTCATTACCTTTGCAGGATACATACTATAACATCCCATTTCAAAGAAAGTACCAGTATGTTTTCCTTTGTAAGTAGAACCTAAAGACTGTGCAGAATCTTCAATAATAGGAAGGTTATATTTTTTAACAATTTCAGAGAGTCTTTCTATATTAGCTACATTTCCATAAAGATGGACAGGAATAATGGCACGGGTTTTTTTTGTAATCTTTTTTTGTAGATCATCTGGATCTATAGTGTAGTTTTCTTTTAGAATATCAACAAAAATGGGTTTCGCCCCTGTTGAAACAATGGCATTTGCTGTTGCAACAAAAGTAAATGATGGGACTAGAACTTCATCGCCTTTTTTGATATCTAGTGCATAAAGTGCAGCCTGTAAGGCAGCAGTGCCAGAATTGACAGCAATGGCATATTTTGATTTTACAAAGGAGGTTACAGATTTTTCAAATGCTTGGACATGTTTGCCACCCTGATTAGCAGATGAGGTTAAAGCACCGTTTCTAAGTAAAGAAGTAACTACAGAGATCTCTTTCTTGCCTATTATGGGAATGTTAATTGCAATTTTCAATAGTAATTCTGTTAATAACTAGTCTATAAATCTCGTCGAGCATGCATGAATTTTTATATTTCAAAATCAGGCAAACGCATTATGAAACCACGTCATCTTGAAAAAACTGATACAGGTTACAAGGTTTATCTGTACATTTTCTATGTTTGTGGATTCATCATGGTATCATCGTTAGTTTTTGGTGTGTATGTAACAATGGTTGAGTGGATAGAAAATGGCACTTATGTAATGGGAGAAGCAATTCATAATACAACTATTCCTTTTGAAAATTTTGCAAGAGTAACAACTTGGATATTTTTTTCTACTATAATTGGATGGTATTGTGTTACTAGAATTGGTTGGAGAAGAACTGCTGGAAACAAAATTGTTGGTACAAAAATGGCATTACTTCAGTTAATGTTACTAGGATTTTCAATTATTACACTCTATGAAGTATTATACAATTTTACAGTGTTAAACGCACAGATTACTGCAGGGATTATTGATGGAATAGTTCCAGATATTGATAGATTATCAGTTGCTTATCCAGATCCAGACAGGCCATGGAATTTAGTTTTTGCAACCAAAGTATTTCTTGCAGGTTTTATCATTAGTACTCATGCATTTTATCTAAGCATCAAACCTAGAAAAAGCTTAGATGAGTCAAAAATATAGCTCGATCAGATATTTTGTATTAATATTACGTAAAAACTATTTTTTCTAGTATGTAGAATTACTTTTAGCATGGGATTATTTGGATCTGGCAAAAACGAATTAAAATGTAAAAAATGTGGGACAGTTCTATCAGATCCTGAAAGATTAGAGAGACACCAGGAAAAAGCACATAACAAGAAAAAAGAGAAATGTCGAGTTTGTGGGACTGAATTTAATACCGAAGATGATTTAAGAAAACATAAGAAAAAGTGTAAGTAAAAATTTAGAATTGTTTAGAATAACTTTATACGTTTAGATCTCAAAAGTTGTTTTGATTTGGATATTTTAGAAAAAGTAGGTTTGATTGAAAGACCACCAACTGAAGAAATAGTAACACATGATGAGTTAATTCAGTTATTCAAGACAAATTCTTCACCAAAACATTACATAGGTTTAGAAATTTCTGGCTTCTTACATCTTGGCAGTTTAATCAGCACGGGTTTCAAAATTAATGATTTTGTTAAGGCAGGTGTTAAATGCACAGTTTTTCTTGCAGATTGGCATACTCTAATTAATGATAAACTAAGTGGAGACTGGGAAACAATTTCAAAAGTTTCAAAATATTATCAAAATGCTTTCAAGCTAGTTTGTCCTGATGCAAAAATAGTTTTAGGCTCAAAATTGTACGAAGAAAATACAGAATATTGGACTGAACTTGTTAAATTTACAAAACATATGTCACTTGCTAGAACAATGAGAACTTTAACAATAATGGGACGTTCTGAAAATGAAGAGAAAATTGAACTAGCAAAATTACTCTATCCACCAATGCAAGCAGTTGATATTCATTATTTGGATGTAGATATTGCTCATGCAGGAATGGATCAGAGAAAGATCCACATGTTAGTAAGAGAGATTTTCCCCAAAATGAAATGGAAAGTTCCGGTTGCGGTTCATCATAAACTATTACCAGGACTTTCAAAACCTGAAGACATTAGTAATTCTCAGATATTAGGAAAGATGAGCAAGTCAGATCCAAATTCAGGTGTCTTTATTCATAATTCAGATGATAAAATAAAGAAAAAGATTAGCAAAGCATGGTGTGAAGAAGCAAATACTCAGAACAATCCATTATTAGAGATTGCAAGAACAGTGATCTTTCATGAATTTAATGAAATGAATATTGAAAGACCTGAAAAATTTGGTGGCAATATATCATATACAGATTATAATCAATTGGAAACAGACTTTGCTGAAAAGAAATTACACCCAGATGATTTAAAACAAACTGTCGGAAATTATTTGATAAAAATAATTTCCCCAATTAGAGAAAAGCTAAATATTAGTGAAGAACTGCACGATATAATAGAGAAAAACTATTAGACTTTAAGATCTGGATTACTCTGTTCTTCTAAATTATATTTTGATTTGTATCCTCTTGGATTTATCATCAAATCTTTGTAAGTATATGTGGACGAATTTCCGATAATTACAGTACTAATCATGCCTAACTTGTCTGAATGATTAGGTAAATTTTCCAAATCAGTCATAACAATCGTTTCAGATTTTCTAAATGCTCCTTTGATAATTGCAACAGGGGTTGTAGACTTTCTATATTTTAGAAGAATTTTTCTAGTGTCTTGTAATTGATGAATTCTTTTCTTGCTAGCAGGATTGTAAATAACAATTACAAAATCACCTTGTGCCGCAGCTTCAACTCTTTTTTGAATAATTTCCCATGGAACTAACAAGTCACTCATACTAACAACTGCAAAATCAGTCATTAATGGTGAACCAACTATTGATGCACAAGAATTAAGTGCTGATACACCTGGAACGATCTCAACTTGAAGGCCATCTTTAGGATTCCAACCAGTTTCAGCTAGTGTTTCATAAATTAGTCCAGCCATTCCATAAATTCCAGGATCTCCACTTGATACAAGTGAAACAATTTTACCTGATTTTGCAAGATCAATGCATTGATGAGCTCTTTCAACTTCTTGTGTCATTGCATAACGATAAACTGTTTTACCTTCAATTAGATCTTGAACTAAATTCACATAAGTTTCATATCCAACAATTGTATCACTTTCAACAATTACTTCTTTTGCTCGAAATGTCATGTGGTCATGGTTACCAGGACCAACACCTACAATGTAGAGTTTACCAGTCAATTTTACAACAAATCTTTTGTTAAGTAATTTATCCGTTTAGTGAAATTTCTATTGGAATGGATCTATGAATGGACAATTAACTATATGATCAGCGTTGGTTGGTCGTGCAATGCTTACAGTTATCAAATCATCCGCACGAAATGAGTCAATATCTGATTTTGTTTCTAGAATTTTTGCTGATTCCGTATCATTCCATTCTACTAGATAAATTCGCCACATTGGGCTGTAATTTGCATCACCAAGAGCTGCTCCAGCAATTCCAGGCTGGAATCCTAGTGGACCAGAGCCTTTAATTCCATTTTTAAATTGGAAAAGATCAACTGCTCCATAATGAGTTAGTAGATTTGCAGAAGTAGGAGATGAGACAACCCCCATTGTTTCTGCAGGTCCTGAGGGAGTAGCATCAGTAACAATATAGTAAATGGATATACCATTTGGTCCCCAACCTCTGTGAGCTACAAAGGTTACATTCAATTCTTTCTCATTAATTTCAATTATCTGACCTCCACCATATGACATTTCATCTGTAATTTCTTTGTCAGAACGTACTGTCATCTGCCCATCAGGCCAGGTAATTTGAGGAGTGTTAAGAACAATTCCTGTTTCATTAAATTCAACTCGACCACCTTCTTCAGCAGCAATTACATCAGCTGCAGATTCAAACACTATTTCTTTTTGACCTATTTTCCATGTAACTTCAATTATAGAATTTAACGCGCTGTACTCTGATTCTTGTGATGGAGTACTAGAAAAAACTTCATCTTGAAATCCATAAATTCCATCACCTTTAATCCCATTTTTAAAAATAAATAATTTTTGAAGAGCATCTTCTGGTACATCTGCAATCGCTGAAGCAAGTTCAACATTCCATCCTTGTTTTTCTGAGAGAATTTTTGCGTAATCTTCATCGCTACCGTCAGTTATAATGTAGAGAATTTGATTTCCTCCATAGATTCCTTTATGCATTGGAATTGTAGCTGGAACATTTGTTCTTGAAAGTAACAATGATGGATCTTCTTTTTCAAATTCCATTTTTTGCATTATTACTTCAATAGGTTGTCCTCGTATCCAACCATCAACACTTACAGTTACAGTGAATTCTTTCGAATTAGGAGAATGTAATGCAAGTGCAGCTCCTGTAAATTCAAAAGAACCTGATTTTTCCTCTAAATCAATGAGGGATAAGCCATAAACAGTATTTCCATCAACAGTCCAGATAGGTTGGCCTTTTGCCTCTTGAGAGTTAATTTCGTGTAAAACAACTATCTGAACAGACTCACTTGAGGTAAATGTCATAGAACCGTCATAAAGAGTTCCTTCGTTTGGTGATAGAACAAGTGCTAATTGATGATTTTGATGTCCTTGTCCTGGATCTTGAGAGGACGTAATAGTTTGAGTAAAGTGAATTTTTTTTCTAGAACCCGCATCAACAAATTGATCAGATATTGAAGAAATAGAAATGATACTAGCAGCAAAAATTCCAATAATCAAAATAGCAATAAATTTGTTCAATGAATCTGATTAGTTTATTCCCTTAAATGATTTTGTCTTAATTAATTTTATCAAGTGCAAATGCATTATGTATAGCCTGTACTGCTGAATTTGTATCAGAATTTTTTACAACAAATGCAAGATTAAGCTCAGATGAACCTTGAGTAATCATAGATACGTTAACTTTGTTTTTCCCAATTGCCCCAAAAACTTTTGAGGCAACTCCAACAGTTCCTCGCATTCCTGAACCAATTAGTGCGATAATTGCTACATCCGTTGTGACTTCTAGTTTTTTAATAATTTTTCCTAACAGCTCCATTTCTAATGTACTAACTGCTTTGTCAAGATCTGTATTCTTTACTACAATTGTAATACTTGATTCGGAGGGATTTTGAGAGATCATCATTACGTTGATTTCAGCTTTTGCTAGTGTGACAAATATTTTTGCTGCAGTTCCTGGGGTTCCAACCATACTGCCACCTTGAATATCGATTAGCCCATTATTTTGAATATTACTTACACACTTTACGGTATTTTTAGCAGATAAAGAAGTAGATGCAGTTACTATGGTTCCTTCATTTTTTACATTGAAAGAATTCCTAATCTTCATTGGGATTTTCTTCGTGAGTAGAGGCTCAAATGTTCGTGGATGTATCTGTTTTGCACCAAACAGAGCCATTTCAATTGCTTCTATGTATGATACTTCTTTGAGTAGTTTTGCATTTTTGACTATCTTTGGATCTGCTGTCATAAGTCCATCTACATCACTCATCAACCAAATCTCGTCTGCTTTAATACAAGAACCAATGATTGTTGCAGAATAATCAGAACCTCCTCTGCCAAATGTAGTTACATGTCCATGTTGATCTGCACCTGCAAATCCTCCTACAACGGGTATTGTTTTCTTTGAGAACAGAGTATCCACTGTCTTTGATACTCTCAGTCTAGTTGTATCCAAAAGTGGTTTAGATTCACCAAACTTAGAATCAGTTACAATTCCTATTTCTTTGCCAGTAAGAGGAATTGACTTTTTGCCTGAATCATTAATTGCTGACGAAACTAATTTAATTGATAATCTTTCACCAAGTGAAATTAGGTAATCCATTGATCTGGGTGTAACTTCACCTAGTAATACCATTCCATCAATTAATGCAAGAAGTTCTGCAAAGTCTTGATCTAATTTTTCTAGTAATTTCTTTCGTACATCAGATTTTTTGATTGTTTGTTTTGCTAATTGTATATGTCTACTGATAATTTTTGATGCAAGTCGTTCAGCTTTTGATTTATTTTCTTTCTTTATAGACTCAGATATTTCTATAAGATTATCAGTAGTTTTACTTATTGCAGAACAAACAACTAGTATCTGATGTTTTTTTGATAATGTGTTAATGTGTTTAGCTACAGCTTGAATATCTTTTGCAGCAGAAATTGATGTTCCACCATATTTTATAACAAGTCTCATTTCAAAATACCTGAATTAGTTAATCTTTAAATGCTTTAACTTTCCACGCGTGGAGCCAAGTAAAAGTGAATTCTACCAATATTTGCGACTTTGAATTCAATTCTAAGAGGTTTTGCGCTTGAAAACTCACATGTAATCAAGCCTGCAGTAGTTCCTACGGCTTTTATCACTGGATTAAGATATTCAAGACTGTAAGTTCCAGTACTATCTTCTTTTGAAGAAATTTCTTCAATGTCTTCATCATCTTTATCAAGATCAATTACAACTTCACCAGAGTCACCTTTACCTGAAAAATCTGCTTTTGAATCAGATGTCTGAATTGTTAGATAGTCAGATACAACCTGTACATCACCAAGAATTTTGTCAAACTTTGAAGAAGACAAAGTAATTTTTGAAGCATAAGGAATTTTTGGTAGTGGAGTATCAGTTGCAGAACTTTCAATTAAACGCATTTTGTATTTTTTATTTTTTCCAACTGTTACAAGTAACATGTTTTGATCTGAGATACTAATCTCTATACTATCTTTTTTATCTGCTCTTTTGATGAGTTTTGAAAATTCATCTATTCGTACTCCAAATTTAATGTCACTATCACACTCATATTTTTCAAATGCGGAATTTGGCCAGGATATATCAATAAGAGCAACATGTGATGGATCCATTCCTCTAAAAGTAATTCCTTCCGAGTTTGCAACAAAAGTAGCTTCTTCAACAAGTGTAGATATTGCAGAGATTATAGCTTTTAGATCGTCTGAACCACTTGTTTTTGCTCCAAAAGTCAAATCAACCTTCTTGACTTTATGTTCCAGTTAAACGTTATGTGTAATCACGCCAAGTGTATTTACATTTTTGACAACGATAAAATCTGGTTGTTGGTTCATCTGCGCTTCTAGTCTGAAACATCCACCAAACTGCTTCATCATGACCACATTTTGCACAATCCATTTTGATTGTTGAATAAGATTCTTCCCCTTCATTTCCTTCAAAAGCAAGAAGGGAGTTATCTGGTTCTTGTTCATTAGTAATTTTTTTTGCTGGTTTTGTTTTTTGTCCTTCAGTGTAGCCACATTTTGAACATTGAAGGCCAGAAACACTCTTTTTTAATTTGACCTCACATTTGGGGCAAAATTTCAATCTAATTTACCTTAATTTTAGAATTAAATAATTTTTTGAACTCTTCTGCTATTTTAATTGCTGAATCTGCAGCTTTTTTCATCTCTCCTAGTGGTTTTGTTTTAGAAGTGATTCTCATCCAAATTTCATTGGTAAGTGGATGCTTTATGATAACACCTGCAAAATCAATATTTGATTTCTTTAGAAGCTCGTGTTGAATAATGTATAAAATTCCTATATCAGTATCTTTTATTGAAATGCTGATTTCCTTAGGTTCTAAACTAATCACCTGAGCGTTCATGTATTCGGAAAAAGAACTTATTGTGGATATAAATCATTATGAACGATTAGAATGACAGAAAGCAAGATTTCAGAGATTCGATTAGTAAAGTCCCAGGATGAGTACCCATCTGATGATAATATTGAGATAGAGGTCCAGTTTTTAGTTGAAGGAGACATTAGAGATACGTTCAATGAGACAAATTGGACAAAAGCATACAACAACAATGATGTCGGATTCAAAATGAAATACGGTGTAAAATTGACGTCAGGAGGATTCAGAAAGAAGGAATTAGGTAGGACTGTTGATACCTACAGAAAGGCATCAATCTTTTGGACAAGAAACCCAAAACTAGTCAATCCTATGAAAGATAGAAGAATATGGGTTCAAGTGGCCAAAAACTTTGAGCCATTTATCAGACTTTCAGAAGAAGAGGTAAGACAAGAATTATTTGATTTTAATGAAAAATTTGTATTCAAAGCATCAGATTTGGGAAAAGGTAAGCACAAGGTTGGGGCTGAAGCATTTGCATCATGGCAAAAGCATGACTATACAGAACCAGGAAGTATCAAAAATAATTCCAGCGAGATTGAGATCATAATCAATTAGGGTTAGGCTCAAGATTTACTAAAAATAACGACTAGGGATTTTTAACAGTAATCGAATTACCTGTCTTGATGACAGTTAGAATGAATTTTGAAAATTCAGAACAAGCTTTGCAAGAATATCTTGATTCTTGTTATGCAGTTTCACATAGTACTGCAACTGTTAATGGTTACAAGAATGCAATCACAGGAAAAACAAAAGGGTTCTTGAAATTCTGTGGAATCCTAGAAGAAATTTTTCCATTTTTCTTCTATTGCAATAATGATTTTACCATGCAAAGAATACGAAGTAAGAAATCCAAGACTTGTGTCTTTCATTTGGATATCTCCTTTTGTTTTAGGCCAATCTCAATAAGACTCGGACAAAAACTGCTTCTTGAGATGTGATCTCTTTTCTCATCAATTTCTCGTAGTAATTCCAAGGGAATTGATACCGATGTTATGATTTTGGGCATGAATTAGTTAATAATTAATTAATGGTATACCATAGCCAGTATTCTATGGTATGTTGTTAATTCCCGATACAGATATTATTTCAACATATTTTTCAAAAGACACACCAAATCTTTATGAAAAAGAAAGAGGAAAAAGACACGCATTTGAGATTGTTTTATCATTAGCAATTCTTGGACCAAGTATTACATCAGAAATGGAAAAATTTGTTTCAAATTCAAACTACTATCAAAACAATCCTCTACAAAAAAACACATTGCGTAACAAATACAACGTAATAATTAATGGGAGATATGAGAAAAAATCTGGAGGAAAAAAGATTGGAAAAAGATATCCAGGTTTAATTGAGAATAACTATGTTATTCAAACTGGTGATAAGATTGTTGTCACTACAAAGACATCTATGTATTTTCTTTCTATCAAGGGGTGTCTTTTTGCATTAGGTTTTGAACTGAATAATCAACAATTAAGTTCTTTAATAGATAATGCTGCAAGAAATCATCTCTTCTTTTGTTTTTTAAAACAACTGTTAGAAAAAACTTCTTTGAATTTTGTAAAAGATTTGAGTTTGATTCCCATTAAGGATCTTATCAAAAGAAAAGAATAGATCTTGATGATGAAATGTATTTGAATTTTGGAATAATAGCTGATACGATAGGAGTCAGACTTTATGAAAAGAGAAAATCATTAATTCTCAGTAGAAGTTTTAACAGCTCTGTATTTTCAGAGATTGAAGAGATGAGAAAGGTGATTATCTATGATAAAAAACCAAGAAATGATTGGTATGAATCAATTGTAGAGTTTTTCTATCAGGATGATGAATCATTGGATTTCTATATGGATTACTCAGAAGGTAGATTTGAAATGCCACTTCTGAATAAAGTAATGTATCAACTGTTACATGGATATCATGAAGCAATTCCAGAAGATATTCCTACAAAATCGGGATTCAAACTTCCACGTCCTAAAAGAATGTAATATTGTTAGTTAATTGATAATTTGTATTCTGTATATCAGTCGTTTTCCCTCTTTGAATATACCATAGTTTGAAATTATCACTGATTTTATGCGTGCATCTCTGAAGAATTTGTCATAAGCTCGTTTGTCTGCTATGATCAAGTCACAGCCATGCTCATAACAATAGGCACCAATTTTTTCATCCTTTGAGCCTGCTGGTAGTTCCTTGATTTTTCCTATTGATGTTACTTGTGTGAATTGTTCTTTTAGTTCTTGACTTGATGAGACTTTTAGTATATCCTCATCAAGAATGACCTTGCGTCTACGATATTCATAGTTGCAATACAACAAAAATGATATCAAATAATCTCACATGTTTTGTAAATAGAGTTGATCGATCTGATACATTAGGTTCTTGCAAGAAATGTATCTGATGACAATACATTCTGCTTTTTTCGATAAAAATGTCCAATAAGAGAACAATTACGTGTGGAATTTGTGGACATAATCATAGATTGTATGGCACTCAGATTGAAAGAAAATTAATGAATTCTGGTAGGAACAGTGGTCTCTTGTACAAATGTAAAATGTGTAGTTCTACATTGAATATTATTAGAATAAACAATGAATGGAAAAACAGATGGATAGAAGCTGCAAATATGAAATTGGAGTCTCCTATCAGAAAAGAAGATTTGAGTCTGTCTAGGCATGAAAATAATCGATCTCATATAGAAAAGGCATGTTTTTGGCATTATTCCACGTGTACATGCTCATTACAAAATGTTAATTTCATCTTTTCATAAGCAATTATGTCAAAAATAAAAAAAGACGAGCTAATTCGACAAGGTAAAGAATTTTTGAAAGAGAAGAATTTCAGGGCGGCCGAAGATACATTTCAATTATTAATCAAAGCAGGAGAAAATGAATCTGAAATTTTAGAATTGAAAGGCGATTCACTTTATGGACAAGGAAGAGAAAGTTTTGCTCAAAAGATGTATTGTGAGGCAATAGAGAACATCATGACTGAAATTTTTGATTCAATAGAAGATTCTAGAATAGGTGATAAAATGAAAATGCATTATGAAAAATTGTTAAAAAAACTTGTAGATCCAGATGTAAGACTATATCCAGAATATGATGATTTAATTTCTAGAATTAAAGATGGTGAACATCCCAGATTATTAAATAATTTAAAACATGAATTGGAAAAACGTGAATTTGAATTAAATTATTGTGGAGATTATTATACCAGAAAAAGAGATTATGAAAAAGCCATTAAAGACAAATTTTCTATGCAAATTTACACAAACAAATCAAGAGATTCATCTGAAATTATCAGTACAAGAATGTTGGAATATTTACAGGAAAATAACAAGCTCAACATTGATGTAATTGTTCCAGCTCCAAACCACGAATCAGATAATCCACAAATTTGTAAAGGTGTATCTATTGCATTAAGTCTTGCAAAGAAGCTTGGAAAGCCATGTGTGTTAGATGCATTAGAAAAAATAGAAGAATCAGAAGATAATCGTAAAAATTTAGGCATATATGCAAGAAAAAAATTAGCTGAAGAGCAACATAGAATTTTAAACAATAGTGAAATAATCAACAAAAAGATTTTGTTAGTTGATGATGTGTTGGTGTCTGGTGGTACGATAGAGATATGTGCTAAATTGTTGATGGATAATGGTGCTAGACATGTAGACATCTTGTGTGCTGGAAAGAGTTTCTATTCTCCTGATTAGCCACAGATATACAAAGAAAGTTATGAGTCTCTTTTCATGCTCAAAGATTACAATATCATACTCCGTTAGGCTCATTTGAGACTATTTGGAGATGGTATTTCGCTCTTCAATCATGAATCTGATATGAATGGAAGAAGAATTAGAATTTGGTAAAAATACTGACTTGAGATTTCTGTATATTGATGAGTAATTTTTAATTCTAGAATAGGTAAATTGGAGTATGATTATGTTCATGTTAGCTAACCCCTTCCTGAAAGTTTTAAAAAAGACCCGATCGCGTAATATATGAAAGGAAATGGAAGAAGAATTAGAATATCAATCCATTGACTTGAAGAATTTACTTGGTCGTCCATTAAATGATATTGAAAAAAAATATGCGCCTCCAATAATTTACTATAAAGGAAAAATAACACCACCATTACCATGTGCAAGAGTTTCCATTATTGGTACAAGACAACCAACGGAAGAGGGACTTTTAGCTGCCGAAGAAGTTTCAAAAATTCTCATAGAACATGATGTTACAATTGTGAGTGGACTTGCAAAAGGAATTGATTCGGTAGGACATAAAACAGCAATTAAAAATGGCGGTAAAACAATTGCAGTACTTGGAACACCATTAAACAAAACATATCCAAAAGAAAATGCGGAATTGCAAGAAGAGATTATGAAAAATCATCTAGTTATTTCTCAATATCAAGTAGGTTACAAAACTACTCCTAAAGATTTTGCTTTACGTAATCGTACAATGGCATTAATCTCTGATGCTTCTGTAATTGTAGAAGCAGGAGATGGCAGTGGAACATTATATCAAGGATGGGAAACAATACGTTTGGGAAGACCATTGTTTATCTGTAAACAAGTGGTACACAATCCAAAATTAAAATGGCCAAAAGAAATGATAGAATATGGCGCGATAGAACTTGATGATCCTTTAGATATTTTAGAAGTCCTTCCATCAAATGTTAAAATGCCAGAATTGTTTCAAAGATAGTCACGATGAACGTATCTGAAGTTGAATTTGGTTCGTTGCTCACGTACGCTCCACGTGGAAGTTCAGAAAAAGCCAAGGGAGCAAAAACAGCAATGATTAATCTAAAAAATGATAATGTTTTGAATTCAGGTGTTTTAACATCAGAATATATTGTTCAGGCGATGAAAAAAGAAATCGATACATTTCCATTTGCAGATTATTTTAATTCAAATACAATTCTAGTACCAACTCCCAAGAGTTCATTGATAAAACCAGGTACACTTTGGGTACCACAACGTATCACATCCGCAATGATCAATAACGGATTAGGTAAATCATCAGAAGAATGTTTAGAGAGAGCGATAGCTGTTACAAGATCATCTGGTCAGAGAGTTGGGGCAAATAGACCGAAAGCATTTCAACACTATGAATCAATGAAAGTGAAAGAATTGCTGTTTGAGCCAAAAGAAATTGTTCTGGTGGATGACATAATTACACGCGGATCTACAATTATGGGAGGAGTGAACAGATTAGCCGAAGCATTTCCAAACGCAAAGATTAGAGCATTTGCCATGATGAGAGTTATGAGTGACGCAGAGAAATTTGTTGATGTAGAGGATCCATGTGTTGGTAAAATAACAATGAATGGTGATGATACAAGTAGAGATCCATAATATTAAGAAAAACAAATCATAAATCTAAATTACAATTCATTCAATACCACTGTCCTTTGGAGGTTTTATCTCTCATTCTTTTGGGATGCTTGCAATTTCCTACAAGCTCCTTTCTCAATGTTTTCAAAATCAGAATATTCTGATCCAATAGTCCGGCAAATGTTTGAACTAAACTGTGAAACTGATCATTTTCAGAATTCCACATCTTTGAAGGATCAATCATTCCATCTCGTAGCCTGATGTCTCCTTCCAACAGTAAATCTACTAAAAATACTGCTTTTTTTGTCACCATCAGGCTCAAAAAATTACAAAATAGGAAAAAATAGAACTGGTCAACAAATGCAGTCCTGTAACGGACTGACATGTGACTGAAATGTCGGTTATTATAAAAAAATATTCTAGTCAATTAGGGATATAAGGAACTTTTTAATTGAATCAACATGGCAAAATACGATGGTCTGTTAGGACAACCAATACTCGAAGTAGAAGAACCAGATAAGGAAGGTGGAATTACCTTTATTATTAAAGACAACAGGTTTTTGTTCGTAAAAGTAGTTGATGGAAAAATTGAGACCGTATCGATTCCAGAATAGGTGAATGTAAATGGGAAAATATGATTCAATCAAAATGGTAGAACTTGTAAAGATAGAAGATCCTGATTCAGAAGGCGGATTAACTCTGATCTTTCAAGATGACAAGACTTTGAAGATAAAGGTTGTAGATGAAAAATTAGTTTCAGAATTCGTCTAAACTAATTTCTTACATGTTTTTCATAAAAACCAATAGCTAGTTCTTGTATTTCAGATTGAATGGAGCCAGGTCTTTCATCTCTAATTTTTTTAATTGCTTCATCTGTTGAAAATTTTTTGTGTTTTACAAAGTAGCATGCAAGAATTGTTCCTGCTCTTCCCATTCCAGCAGCACAATGGACCATGACTGCCTGATCATTTTTGATTTGTTCATGGATAAAATCTACTGCTGAATCTATTTCATCCATATCAGGAGCAGTAAGATCAGGGGTTGGCACATGCAGATAATTAATATTTTTTATCCAGCTATCTGGTAAAGCGTTCTCAGTCATAGTTACAATTGATTTTACTCCTTGGTTTAGAACCCAATCAAATTCATCAAAACTTGTTGGCATTCCAGAACCAGCTAATTTTTCTTCAATTAGCCAAGAAAAGTTAGTTGGTTTTTTTGTTATTTTACCATGAACCTTTCTCCAAATATTTCCAGGCTTGCTCATATGAGATGTTGATATTTTCTATATTTTAGACATTACGGAATTTGATATGAGTAAATTATGATGCTACTGCTCTTACAGGAGAACCCGTAGCATCTTTAAGCTTTAGTGGAAGAATTGTAAAATTAAATTCCTTTGATGAAATTTTATTCAAGTTTGCTAAATTTTCTACAATCAAGATATTATTTTTTGACAAAATATGATGAACACTAAATGACTCATCTTTTCCGAGATCTATGCTTGGAGAATCTATTCCAACTAGATTGATATTTTTTGATGCAAGATATTTAGCGGCTGATGTGGACAATCCTGGATTTTCTGTAAAGTAATTATCTTTTTTCAAATTTTTTTGCCATCCAGTAAAGAAGAAGACGGATGTGTGGTTGGAAATCTTTCCATTCTTTTTTTCAAATGTAGTAATATCTAATTTAGTAATTGCAGTATTCTTAGTTTTTTGGAGTTTGATTATTGTAGCTTTTCCTACTAGCCTATTAAGTAGAATTTGGTGGATTTTAAGACCATTTTTTACAAAATGATATGGTGCATCAAGATGTGTTCCAGTGTGCGAACTTAAGAACAATAATTCAAGATTATACCCATCATCCTTGAGATTAGACCAATAAATGAATTGAGGTTTTGGAGAACCAGGAAAGGTTGGAATAGATTTTGATATTGTTAATGTTAGATCTATTGGTTTCATATCAACAAATCAGAATGGTAATTAATCAGTTTTCAAACTATGAAAGGTTAAATACTGTTTAATGAAAAATTTCATGTGCCTACTGCGTATGTTTTATTAAATTCTGATTTAGGATCAGATGAGTCAATCATTAATGAAGTTAAGCAGATTCTTGCTGAAGAAGATGTCACATCTGAGGTTCAAGGAGTGTATGGAGTATACGACATTGTTTTGAAGTTGTCTTCTGATGATGGTGAAAAATTACGTGCAATTATCACTGATAAAGTCAGAAAAATCAGCAAAGTTCAATCAACATTGACTATGATGGTAATAGAAGAACAAGAAAACCTATAGTTTCTTTATTGCATCAATTACCTGAAGCATTTCATGTTCTGTATTAAAAAAGTGAGGAGATGCTCGTACAATCTTTTTTTCCATAATTTCTCTTACTGCCAAAATAATATTTTGTTTTTCAAGTTTATCTACTATTTCTTGTGAATCAAAACCATCGATATTAAAAGATACGATACTGGTTCTATCATTTGGATCTTCTGGTCCATACAAAATTACATTAGGAATTTTTGATAATTCTTCTCTGAAAAGATTTGACAAGTATTGATTTTTTTCACGAATATTTTTTAACCCAAAGTTTAGTAAGTAGCTTATAGATGATTCCAATCCAACTATTCCTACATAATTTCTAAAACCAGTTTGAAATTTGTCTGGTAGTTCTTTGAAAGCAAGATTTGTATCATCATAAATTATTGCAGATTCACCACCAATTGTCACTGGTTCTAATAATTCGCTTGATTTTCTATTACAGTAAAACAGGCCAGTTCCCATTGGGCCACAAAGCCATTTGGAGCCGTTAAATGACATGAAATTGCATTTAATCTTAGACACATCAATGTCTCCTACACATCCTACAGTTTGTGCACTATCAATAAAGAATGGAACTCTATCTTGAAGAATATTTCCGATTTCTTCCACAGGCAATATTGAACCAGTATTATACAAAGCATGACTTAGAGATACTAGTTTTGTATTGACATCAATATAGGATTCTAGATCATCTAATTTGAAAAAACCGTTTCTGTCAATGGGAAGATTTTTTATTGAAATTTTTTCTTTTAATTTAATCCATGGATAAAAGTTTGAATGATGTTCGTGTGTCATTCCACGAATTATTATGTTGGAGCCAGCATCAAAAGAGAGACCATTTGCCACAATATTGATCCCGTCAGTAGTACTTTGAGTAAGAACAACTTCATCAGGTTGACAGGATATGATCTTTGCAATTATTTTTCTTACGTTACGTAGTTTTTCAGTAACAAATGTTTCTGAATCCTTAGAATCGGGTCCAATTGAATTGTATGAGATCAGAAATTCTTTCATAGCTTCAATACTTTGAGAAGGAATTAGAGATACTGATGCATTGTTTAGATAGATTTTACCGGAATTAGGAAAATCACCTGAAATATCTTCTGATACTAAATTCATTATTATATCTGTAAAATGCTAAAGTGGTGTTGGATAAAAGTCCTGAGCAGATTTTAGATAATAATTTAATATATATTAAAAATGAATTTGAGGATAACATACCAAGTATTGTGTTATGTTCAGAACCCTTCCACAAAGCAGAGTTTCTTAACAGACTAATCAATTCTGTTACAAGCCCAATAATTTTTGTAGATATGGATTTACTTTATACTGGATATGTTGAATCTGGAATGATTCAGAAAAAAAATAATGTGATAATTTTTCATCCTAACAAAGTAAGTTGGAAAGAAAAATTATCAGAGATCATAAGTGAAGTATCAAAGAAGAAATTCCTAGTTGTAATTGATTCGTTTAATGGAGTTTACAATATGTTTGATGATCTTGAATCTGCAAGATTCATCAATTCATGTATCATGTTACTCTCATCTGTTGGGAGAAAAACAAGTTCATCTGTTGTTGTAACTGCGATAGCAAGAAAGAAAGAAAATAATGAATGGATATTATCACCAGGAGGAAAACAGTTCATAAAATCAAGAAAAACAGGGATTTATTTTCTTAAAAAAATTGAAAATCATTTAGTGATCAGAACTCTTGAAGATATTGATACAAATTCAAAGATATTCAAAATAGAACAAGAAAATGGTTGATTTTGATTTTTATGCGATCAAAATTTGAAACGCCGTTATAGCTCGATATTTTTAGGCAAGTTATATTAAGCCAAAAATTATAAAATTTTTCATAATGCCAGTAGCAATACTTCCAGACATCAGTGAACAGATGTGTATAGGTTGTGCACTATGTGTAGAAATCTGTACAACACTTGGTCCAGATGTCCTTAGAGTAAAACCAGTAGAAGGCTGGAAGAGAGGTAAAGCATTTGTATTTTATCCAGAAAGATGCATCACAGATGGTGCATGCATAGGTGTATGCCCAACAAAAGCAATCTTTTGGATGAGACCAATGGACTTTACAGTTGGACAACCAGTTCCACTTCACAAAGACTCAGTCTTCGTAAAAGGTTGGACCGAATTAATCGATTAGATTAGTTCAATCATTTTTTAATTTCTTTTTATTATTTTAGGTTGTTTTCAGCTATATTGTTGATTAATTTTTAGAAAAACCAAATTTTGATGCCCACCCATTTTTTTGTTTTTTAGTTGGTTTCTTTGAAAGATTATCTAACATATCATATGTAATTATAAATCCAAATCCGATCATAGTAGCATCTTTTGCATAGTTCTCCTTGTTAGGTACAAATTCATCAGCTAAATCTTTAATTTTTTTGATTTTGAGATCGAACAATCGAATTTGTTTACCATTTTCAAGTTTAATCATTGCATCACCACTTAATCCTTGAATTGAAAAGTTTTCAAAAAATCGTATTGAGCCACCTTGTTTTAATTCAATTACAGAATCATGGGTGAATTTGCCTCCATAAAATAAAATTTCACGTGCAGATAATGTTACATCATCTTCAATATTGAGAATAATAATTGTATCAGCATCAAGTAAAACAGTGTTTACTACATTTTCAGCAATAATTTTTCCATTGGGGGCTGAAATATGTGTTCTATGTTCTTGAATATGAAAGATGCCAACTCTTCCATCTGGATCTTCAACTCTATATTTTCTACCAAAGATATTTCCTACTATAATATCTCCATTATCTACAATAATTCTAGCGCCATTCTCAATTTTGTATTTAGTTTCTAAAGGATTAACAAATTTGAAATCTCCTTTAGTCAGACGTATGTTTGTTTTAAATTCTTGTGTCCATGATGGACTAGTTATACTTCCTTGCATAACTATTGGACCATCATATGTTAGATTTCCAGCCATGAAATTTCCTTTAATTGATAAAGCGCCATTTGCTTTTCTTTCTAGTTCAATTTCTCCAAGAGTTTTTGATCCAAATAGTCTTGTTGCAGTTGAATTTGATCTGTTCAAGGCTGCTGCCCATTCCTCAGCAGCTTTCATTTCTTTGGATAATTGTTGGCCTAGAATCTGATTCTTTCTTCTAACATCAGCTTCAGTATCACCAGAAAATACTCTAGAGTTTTTTATTTTTTCAATGTCTGTATCAGGATATTTTTTACCGATTTTGAGATCCTCATATGCTTGTTTTATTTTTATGAATTGCTCATTTTCCCCACCACGATCTGAGTGAAATTGTAATGCTAATCGTCTAAATGCATCTCGAATTTCTTTCTTAGTTGAACCTTCCGCGATTCCTAAAATATCATAATTGTTTTCTGCCATACTTACACCAACCAGGTTAATTTTTCATGATTCCATACTTGTAGGTTATTACACTATATGATAAAGTCTAATTCATTTTTGATGTTTTGATATTGTTTAATTCATCTTCAAAGAAGAATTTTTCAGAAAATGCCGGTTTTAGATCATCTAACCAAATTGCATTCTCATCATATTTTGCAAAGAATGGTTCATGTACCCAATTAGGATTTCTACCCTGCAAAAATCTCAGAATTATTACCTTCTGTTCATTGATATTGGTAGTTCCAACAACCTGCACTTTTCCTGGAGTTGCAGACATACTAGGTCCACGAACAGTTCTTGCTAATCCACTTACAGCAGAATATGCCTTAGTAAAAATTTCATATGCCTTCACTAGAGGAATTCCAAAGTAGTGTTGGGCACCAGTATCCCTAACTACAAACATGTAGTACGGAATACATCCCAACTGAACCTGCTTACTCCACATTTTTGCCCACATTTCTGCATCATCATTGATACGTGCTAAAAGTGGAGATTGTGTTCTAATTTCAGCACCAGTTTTTCTAACTTCCTTAATTGCAGATTTTACAGCATCTGTTGATAATTCATTCAGATGATTAAAGTGGCCCATAATTGCTAGATGTAATCCGTTATCAGTAATCTTTCTAAAAATGTCTAACATTTCTGGTGAATCAGAATCTGTTAAAAATTTGTAAGGCCAATAAGAAAGGGCTTTTGTTCCAATTCTAATTGTTTTGAGGTTTGGGAGTTTAGATTCAACAAGAGCATCAATATATTTAGAAAACATTTTTGCATTCATAATCATTGGATCACCACCTGTAAAGAGTACATCACTAATTTCTGGATGTTCTGTAAGATACTGAACAAGTTGTTCACCCTCTCGCATTGCAAATTTCATTTCATCCATTCCAACAAATTGTGGCCATCTGAAACAAAAAGTACAATATGCGTGACAAGTTTGACTTTGACTTGGAAAGAAGAGACAAGTTTCCTTGTATTTGTGTTGCATACCATACAACTTGGTTCCATCCTTTAGTGTTGGTACATTAAGTTCCATTTGTCCTGCTGGATGCGGATTTAGTTGTAAACGAATTTCATTTGCAACAGATGCTATTTCTTTTTTGTCAGGATTATTTTTTAAAAGAGTTGCCATTTTTTCATAATGTTCTGGTTTCAACATTCCTTTTTGGGGAAAAGTCAAAACATACATTGGATCATTTGGGATATTGTTCCAATCAATTAATTGTTCAACAACATAGTTGTTTGCTTTAAATGGCAAAACATTTCCTACAACTTCCATCTCAAATCTAGTTTCTTCAGAAAGATTCTGAATTTGTGGAAGTTCACGAAAATTTGATAATGTGTATGTTTTAAGTGAGGGTGAATCATCCCAAATCGATTCTTGATAGGTCATTCAGAAAATAGCATGTTAACCCTTGATAAAAGTTACAGGCCTGTTACGCATAAAAATTTCAATCAAGAATGATAATAGAAGTTAACTTTGTATTCTATATTAAACTGTGATTTAATTGAGTAGATATGGCTGAGGAAGGAGTTACAGAGATTTCTGTAGGAGAATTTGAAACTGTATCACAGCTTTTAGCATCATCTGAATCACTTCAAATTGCATTTTTTGTAATGATTGTAGGTATAATTGTAATAGCTATTGGTTATAGAAAACTTTCATCTTGGGTAGGTTCACAGAAATTTTATTACCAAAAACCACATTTTTCAAGATTTGTACGTAGAGCTATTCTCCCATTTTTTGCAATTGCGTTAATTACTGCAATCAATGTTCACATACAAACTGGTGTTTTGTTAGGAGAAGACTTGGCGGTAATTGGAAATGAAGAGATATCGCCTCAAGAAACATTTGCAAAGATTCTCAACACTTTCAACATTTTAGTAATTGGTTATACTATTTCTCATCTTATTCCAATTAGCCTTGCTAAACGTGAAAAATCTACCTTAGAAAGAGAGGATTTTGATGCTTGGTTTGAAATGAGAGGATTTGTTGATGATGAAGACGATCTATTTCATAAATTGTACAAGTGGGTTCCACCAAAGACTACTCCAGAAGATATTGATGAAAGAGAGTTTCAGGAGTTGTTAAATACAGAAAAAGGAATTGATCAATTGGAACAATTTCGTACAACAAAAGGAAACCCAATTGGAGGACATGAAAGATTAGTTGAAAAACCATTTGAAGAATGGAAAAAATCAGAACGTACAAAATATGAAAAATATTATCAGAATTGTATCACTGGTAATAATCAATCTGGAAGAAAGTTAAAACCAGGTACAAAGCCTGATGAGATATTTCCAATTGATGTTTGGAGAGAAGAAAAGAGAATAAATGGATTTGAACCATTAATTCCAAGCTCTCGTCCTCCAGGATATGCAAAAAAGAAAAGAGAAGGAATTCCAAAGTCTGCAAAACAAATTCTTCCAATAGGAATTTTTATTGCAACAATTTTGGGCGTAGTTGCATGGTGGGGAGTAGACTTGATTGTACTTGCTACAGCCACAGGAGGATTGGCAATCGGGTTAGGTTTGGCATTACAAGAAACTATGCAAAATTATTTTGCCTATATCTTCATTCGAAAGGATAAGATATTTGTGGAAGGTGAGCGTGTAAAACTCGATACAGGGTATAATGGCTATATACACAAAATTACGCCTAGGATAACCTATGTTAGAGATGCATTGAACGAATCAGTGGCAATAATTCCGACAAGACAATTGGTTAATGCTCAAGTAATTAATTATACACAGGGAATAAAGATGGTGCCCGCCATTGTAGACGTAGGTGTTTCATATCTTAATGATCCTAAACAAGTTTCAGCAATTCTTGTAAAAGTTGGAAAACGTGCAATGAAGGAAATAGTTGACGATAAAGGCAAACATCTTATTAGACAAATGCGATGTCCATACTTAAAAAATAATCAACCAAGTTGCGGTTGTGATAAAGATATTCATGTCGACATAAATCAACCGGTTGTAAGATTTAACCAATTCAATGATTCCTCATTAGATTTTTCATTATGGGTTTATGTTAGAGATTATGGTGCACAGTTCAAAACTAAAACAGACATGAGAATAATCATGTATGAAGAGTTCAAGAGATATGATATTAGAATTCCATGGCCAATTAGAACAGTATACCAAGGAGATGAAAAGCGTGAACATGAGGAGATTAGCAAGCTTGATGAGCAGAGAAAGGGAGTTGTTGATGAATATGGTGTAGGGGATCTTGGTCGTGGTAGTGGCGAAGATGAGTGATCTTCTCAAAACTTAAGAATCCCATTAAATCACATTTTCTTGTTGACTAAACTATCAGTAATTGCAGGTAAATCTTCTGAAGATTTAGCAAGAAAGTTATCTAGAAAGATAAAGGCAAATCTTGTAAAATCACAAGTTAGAGTTTTTGCTGACGGAGAAAGTAAGATTACGCTTAGTGGAAATTTATCCAAAAGAAAAACCGTTGTTGTACAATCAATTTATCCTCCTGTTGATACCAATCTAGTTCAAGTATTATCATTGATTTCAAAAGCTAAAGAAAAATCATCTGAAGTAGTTGCTGTGATTCCGTATATGGGATACGCAAGACAAGATAGAGAATTTTTACCAGGAGAAATTATTACGATGAAAGTTCTTGGTAAATTATTCAAAGGTGCTGGCGCATCAAAAATTATTGCAGTTGATATTCACAGTATAATTGGGTTCAAGCACTTTACCATCAAAACAAAAAATGTAACTGCAATTCCAGATCTAGCAAAATATTTTAAGAAATTGAGCCTGAAAAACCCTTTAGTTGTATCTCCTGATCAAGGTGGAAAAGACAGAGCAAAAGAATTTGCAAAAGAGTTTGAATCAGAGTATATTGCTCTAGAAAAGAAGAGGGATAGAAAAACAGGCAAAGTGCAAATTAAAACAAAAAACACAGATGAAGTTGTGGGTAGAGATCTTATTTTAGTTGATGATATGATTAGTACAGGAGGGAGTATAATCAAAGCCACACAATTTCTTAAAAAACAAAAATGTAATAGAGTATATGTTGCATGTACACATGCTCTTTTAATGAACGATGCTGAAAAAAGGATAGGAAAAGCAGGAGTTTCAAAGATTGTTTGTGCAAATACAATTCCAAGTAAAACATCAATCGTTGATGTTTCTAATACAATTGCACAGGCAATAATATAATGCCAGAAAGTTTTTTTATTTTATCTAAAGATTATCCAGAGCTTGCAAGTGATGAAATAATTGCAATATCAAAAACATATGATAGATTTGCTAAAGCTAAAATAATTTCTAATTTGGTAATTATTCAATCTAAAACAAATTGGAACGAAATTGCCAAACGTGCTTCGTTTGTTAAAGTTTCTGGACAAATATTACGGAAGATGTCAGGATTGTTTTTAGATGAGGATAATTTTCAAATGCTAAAAAATGCAAATACCTTTGTTTGCAGAATAATTAATTTATCATCAAAGCAATTGGATATTCCAGAATTAGAAAGATCTATGGGTGATATGATCTCAAAATTTTCTCATGCAAAAGTAAAGTTAGCAGATCCCGATATGACAATATATCTAATTTTTACAGATGAAGAGAGTTTTTTTGGATTTTCAAAACGAGCCAAAGAAGAGAATAGACCAAAAAAGATCAAAAATCACCCTCATGAATTAGATCGGAAGCTAACAAGAGTTATGATAAATTTGACTGGATTAAAAGAAGGAGAAACGGTATGTGACCCATTTTGTGGTACTGGTACAACTCTTTTAGAGGCTGAATCTATGGGCATCCATGCAATTGGGCTAGATTTTGATGAAAAAATGTATGAGATTTCAAAAGAAAATCTCACGGTAAATGGGTACAAATCAAAAGTTTTCAAGTCAGATTTTCAAGAATTATCAAAAATTTCTGGAAAGTTTAATGGAATTGTCACCGACTTGCCATACGGAAGAGCATCAAAAGCATCAGAAAAACCTGAAGTAATCCTAAAGAAATTTTTTTCAATTCTGCCTAAACACAAGAGAATAGCAATTATGTACAAAAAAGAATTAGAAGGTAATTTGAAGTTAAACGGATTAAAGAAATATGAAATCTATAGGCATAAAAGCTTGACAAGGACAATTTTAATTAAATGAAACTTGTATTCTTAGGAACATCAGCATCACAGCCCACTGAAAATAGAGGCTTGTCTTGTATTTGTTTAGAAAGAGAAGGGGAGGTCTTGATGTTTGATGCAGGAGAAGCTGCACAGATTTTCTATATGAAATCGGGTTTGGGATGGAATAAGAAGATGAAAATTTTTGTTACACATCTACATGGAGATCATTGTGTAGGAATTCTAGGATTACTACAAACAATGTCAATGCAAAACAGAACTGAAACTTTGGAAATTTTTGGTCCAAGTGGAATTGATGAATTCATTGCAGCAAACATAAAAATATTAAACTTTGGATTATCATTTCCTGTTTTAATTAATATTATTAAAGAAGGAAAAATTCTTGAGAATAAAAAATTTTCAATGTATGCATGTAAAGCCAATCATTCAGTCACTGCATTTTCATATCTATTTGAAGAAAAAGATAAGCCTGGAAGATTCAATGTGGAAAAAGCTAAGGAATTAGACATACCAGAAGGAGAATTGTGGAATAAATTACAAAGTGGAAATGAAATTATCATTAATGAAAAAACAGTAAGACCAGATCAGATATTAGGAGAAAAACGTTCAGGTAAAAAGATAGGAATTTCAGGCGATACAATGCCTACTAAAGAATTAGAAAAATTTTTTGAAGAATGTGATTACCTTGTATTTGATTCTACATTTCTTGATGAAGAAAAACAAAGAGCACAAGATACATGTCATTCCACCGCAAAGCAAGCTGCGACTTTAGGAAAAAATGCAAAAGTAAAAAATTTAGTTCTTACACATTTTTCAGCTAGATACAAAGATGAAAGTGAGCATTTGAGAGAAGCACAAGAAATTCATAATTCAGTAATAACTGCAAAAGATCTTTTAGAAATAGAAATTAAATAAAATGTTTGAGTTAATTAAAGATCATATTAAAGATATTAAAAAAATTGTATTTGTAACAGGTGCTGGAATATCACAAGAAAGTGGTATACCGACATTCAGAGGAAAAGATGGACTGTGGAGAGACTATGATGCAATGAAATTAGCTACAATTGATGCATTTTATGAAAACCCAAAATTGGTTTGGGAATGGTATGATGAAAGAAGAAAGAATATCCTTGCAGCACAACCAAACCCAGGTCACAAAGCAATTGCTGAACTTGAAAAATTTACCAAAGTCGTGGCTTTAACACAGAATATTGATGGGCTTCATCAAAAGGCAGGTAGCTCAGAGGTGTTGGAATTACATGGAAGTATTGTAAAGATCAAGTGTTCAGTTTGTGATTTTAAAGATGAAATTATGACAGAATTTTCTGAGATTCCACCATTATGTAAGTGTGGAAATATACTCAGGCCTGATGTTGTCTGGTTTGGAGAATCTCTACCACGGGACATGTGGCAAAAAGCCATGATTTTTGCAAATACCTCTTAACTCACGCTGGTGTTGACCTGGAACCCATGCAGTCGTTTACACTGGTGCGGTATCATATAGCAAATTGAAACTTCCAAAAGAGGAGATTGAGCAAGAAATATGCCCTTACTGTCCGTTGGAACTAGGACTAGTCAGAATCTTGCCACAATACCAGGACACACCCCCACCCTTTTCACCTGGATTTATCGGACTAACGGACTTTGCGTATCTTGAATACATCACTGATTATGACTATCATTTTTATGATGATTCCTAGACCGTCACCAGTACCAGAAAGATGAGGTTAGAGAAACAGATCCTTCAGGAAACTTTGAAGAAAAGTGTAGCCAGGAAACAGCAGAAACAGATTCAAAAATCAGCAGGAAGTCAAAAGATTGAAAGTTTTTGGGATCTTTAAGAAATGGTTAAAGGTACAATTATTGTTAATTTAGGAAATCATCTAGATGTTAGGTGTTCTTCAGTACAAGTTACTTTGGCTGTGCCATCAGAACACACTTGTGTTGCGATGTTTCCGTTCTCATCATATGTAGTATATGATTTCCAATTTTCGTCCTCATCAAATAGAGTTTGATCCCATATACTTCCATCTCTATAGTAAGCAATAACTGATTTCATATTTTCGTCCTCATCATATAGCCATTGACTATCTATACTTCCATCTTTATAGTAAGAAGTAGCTGATTTCCTAATTCCGTCCTCATCATATATGTCTCGACCCTCTATACTTCCATCTCTATAGTAAGCAATATATGATTTCCAATTTTCGTCCTCATCAAATAGCCATTGCCTCTTTATATTTCCATTACTAAAGTAAGAAGTATATGATTTCACCTTTTCGTCCTCATCATATAGAGTTTGAGTATCTATAGTTCCATTCTCATAATATTCAGTTTGGGTAAGACTTGGATCATGTGTAGATGTACGTACTTCTGAAGTTTCTGGTTCTTCTTTAGACGTATCAGTTTTTTGATTCTCTTTTTCAAGTCTTTCTTCTTCAAGTTGTAAATCACGTTGCGTGTAAAACCCCTGTTCACCCACTTTAGACGTATCAGTTTTTTGATTCTCTTCTTCAAGTCTTTCTTCGTAAAGTCTTTCTTCGTAAAGTCTTTCTTCTTCAAGCCTTTCTTCTTCAAGCCTTTCTTCTTCAAGCCTTTCTGAGTCAACAATTGAATACACCCCTGCAGCTAACCCAATTATTACAAGAAGACAGATAATAGATGCAAGTACAATTAGTACGGCTTTGATGTACTTGTTCATAATTGACTTTTTGTATCTATAGTTTATTATGTGTGCTTGTTGGTTCTGATGGTTTGTAGGTAGGTTAGGATCTTACCGTCACTCACCGTGTTTTTGGGTCATACCATCAGATTACAACTTACATGCAAAATAAAAAACTACTGAAGCGTTGACCCCCTATGGCTGATGTTTTTCATGCTCCTTAGGGGGGTTTGGGGTGCCAACCCCAATGGTATGACGTGTTAAAAAAAGGAAGTGAAAAATCAGATTACAGCTTACATGCAAAATAAAAAATGGAAGTCTAAAAACAGGTCTAGAATTCGTCAAAAACAGACTTCCATTTATTTGAGTACTTCTGTAAGTTTTTTCCTGCGAATTGGTACAGGATTTGTACAAGTCTCACAGGTGCATATGCGAGTTCCACAGTTTGAACATTGAGCGATTCTCTGCTTTGTGGCGAATTGGTGCCCACAGTCACAGTTAATGATTTTCATCATAGTTATGGTATAGTTATGTTATATTTATGTTCAATATTGAGATCTCAACTTGTATGTAGGTTGCAATCTCTGTATGCAAATAAAAAAAATAAGAAAGATATGTTGGGTCGTCTAGTTCACTAGGAATAACTGTGACACAATGAAGAAATTGTCATTGTTACCTCCGCCATAGCTTACAAAGCTGGTCTGTTGGATATAATGACTTCCTGGCGTGTAATCAACTTCCGTAAGTGGTATGTCTATTGCGTATGTTCCATCATCGGATATTTCGCATATGTTCTCATCATAGCCACTTGAGCTACAACTCCATACTGTTCCACTGCTAGTTAAGATAACGTCAAATGTCTGGTATCTGATTGGGTTTGAGTTGACTTGTTCTGGATAATCCTTGTCCAGTCCTGTAATGTGTATTGTCTCACCTATCTCATATTCCAGTTTGTCGGTTGTGATGAACGGTTCAATTATTTCTACACCATTGATCATGTCAATCTTTGCCTGCTTCTTGGCTATCTTGTCTTGCAGTCTATCTATTTTTTGATCACGTTTGTCTATATTATTCTGAACGTAATCTATGAACTTGTAGGCTTTGGTGTTTTTGTCTTCCAGTCCTTGAATTCTATCAAGTAGCCTGTCAATGCTTTTCTGAATTTTTGCTATTGTGTCCTCATCGGACATTGCAAATACTCCTGATACACCTGATGTAACAACTACAATTGTTAGTAGTACTGCATAAAGTAGTGTGTTCATACTAAGTTTTTATCAAATATTGATTATATCTATCTAGCGGTGTTGTAGTGTTTTGTTTGGTAAATTCTATTTGATTAGATTCTACTGGTCAATCAGGTAATCATCATCAATGTGGTTGATACACTTGTGGTTTTTCATTGCATATTCAGAGTACAGGATCAGTCCACATCTTGGACATTTTTCAGCATTTTCAAAGTGCATTTACATTACAGCCATTCTGGACCAGGCTTGGAATAGTCACTGATTCAAGCCTATCACTACAGCCACTTGAGGTATTTGCAGACTTGCAAAATAGAATCAAAATCAGCCACTAGGCATATCCTGGACTATGCCAGATTTTCAACCTCTTGGAAACAGGCAAGATGGAAGGGCTATCAGCTTCCTGCACAGGGTCAAGAGTTAAAGAGTTGTCACAAGTGGGGAATGAAAGGCTGTCTCAATCATCACGAACACCCAAACAACAGGGTCTACGTACAGTCATACCTGAAGGAGTGTGCTAGGTCATCATGCCCTCTTTGTGTGGAATCATGGACTAACAGAATTGCAAACAGATTGACAAGAAGAATTGAAGCCTGGTGCAAGATTACTAATAGAAGAGCCTCCCACGTTGTGATCTCAATTCCTGGAGTGGTGTTTGATGATGTGCCAAAATTGAAAAAGTTGGTAAAAAAAATAAAGTCTCAAGTCGGTATCACTGGGTCTGCTGATGTACTACACCCGTTCCGATTCCAGAAAGATGGTAAGCTAACTCCAAGAGTGGATCCACACCTGCACCTAATCGCCTTTGGCTGGATTGACGGTGATGAAGTCAAGAAGGTCTATGAAGAGCATGGAATCATTGTAAAGAAGATATGTACTATTGAAGCCAAGAAAATATTTCAAGTTTGCAAATCAATGTGATTTAATGATAATTGCTGGCACATCTCTTGTTGTATCACCAGCAAATACACTACCAATCTATGCAAAACAAAACAATGCAATATTGATAGAAATCAATCCAGAAGATACTGAAATGTCATCAGAGATGGATTTAGTAATAAGAAATACAAGTGCAATTACATTACCTGATCTGGTTTCAGTTTTTAGTAAAGTAAATAATTAAGATTTAGAGAATACCCCGTTAATTATAGTACCAGGGCTATCTACTGGATTAAATACAGATGAAGAAATTGTTCCGTATTCTTCATGTTCGATTGTCATGTCAATAAAGTAAAATGTTTGTGTTACATCTTGTACAAATGTTTTAAACATTGAGGAATAAAAAATTCCTGTAAAGAGTTCTTTTTCAGTTGTTCGTAAAGTCACAGTGACACTAGTTGCTTTTCCTGAAGTATCTTCATAGTAAAGCATAATATTATCATTTGATTGTTGGGTCGATTCAAGTGATAGAGTTTCAAATGTTTGTATTGTTTTTTCTCCTGATGCCTTAGTACTAAAAGGCGACTCTGTTACTGAATCTGCTCCAGGTGGTGATGAGTTCGTCCAAAGGTATGAACCTGCATTTAGGATCTTTTCCCTGTTACTGAATCTGCTCCAGGTGATGATGAGCTCTTCTGACCCATAGATTCATTATTTGTGGTTTGATCGTCTCCTAAGATACCAGCAAAGCCTATAGTTTGTAGTGCGGATTCGCTAAAATTGTCGATACTCTCAGATATACCATCGAATATACTTTCAGTTGAGCTTTTTGTGATATCTTTCACTTGACTATTAACAAGTTTACCACCTTCCTCAATGATTGTTTCTATTTTTTCAATGGCATTATCTTTTATTTTATCAAGATCGTTTTTTACATTTGAGGAAGTTTCAGGGAATAATTGATAAATTTCATTTGGAAATACTATTACAGCTACTAACAAAATTGAACCAATTATGGCTAATTTTATGAACATATAGCATAATTCTAAAAAAAGGATTTTAGATTCAAACTAAAAAAAATATTCAAAAATGATTGAATTTTCTTAGCTAAGTTTCATCATATCTAGAAATAAACCAGTCAATTATTCTATCAATATTTGCTGAAGTGAGAACTACTTTAATTGGTCCTAGAGGGGATTCGTCTGCTTTTTCACAAATTGCTATTTTTTCAACAAATGCTGCTTGTTTATTTAGATAAAACCAAGTAGTGTTATTTTCTAAATTTTTTTCAAGATTACGTCTATAGATTTTTTGAGATTGTTTTTTGTGAATCGTTTCGTAAATCTTTTCCAAAGACTTTAGATCATTAGATTGGAAACTAATTGAAGAATTTTCAGTTTTTATAGTTGAATATGGAAAAACATTAGAAATTGCTTTTTGGATTTTTTTTGGATCCTCAGAAGGATTTACTAAACAAAACATATCTATTTTGCAACTAACAGTTGGAATTTTCATTCTATCCAACTTTGAATGATCTTAAAGGCAGCTTCTGTTAACTCGTCTTTTGTTAAACCAGTATTTGATATTGTGTCATCAGATAATGCAATTGAATTACTGATTCCAATACCTAATTCACGATTATCTCTTTCCTGAAAGTGATCTTTTGTTTGAGGATCATCTGATCTTCCTCTTTTTTGTAAAAAATTGAATCTAGCATCAGCTGATGCATGAATTGCGAGTAGTTTTACATTACCAAGTTTTCTAAGAACTTGTATCTCATCATTTGATCTAACTCCATCAATTAGTATAACACCTGCCGTAGAAGATTCTATTTGTGGTTTGATTAATTCTGCTATTGCACCAGGGCCATTTTTTTCCCTAAGCTCAAGCATTAGTTTTCCAAGGTTAGCTCTAGTTGGTTCTAAGTTTTTTTTAGTTGCTTCTACTCTAACTGCATTTCCCATATTGATTGTGTCATATCCTTTAGATTCCAATCCTTCAGCAATAGTAGATTTACCAGCACCAGGCATGCCTGTTAGGCACACAATTAGTTTTGTCAATACATATCAAAGAAGGGGCTCGTCTATGAAGCTACCGGAAATAATTATAAAGATACTTGGAAAAATGTTATGATGCGAACTTTTGTAGCAATTGAAATCTCAAATGATAATATTATCAATTCCATAAAAAAATTTCAAACCAAAATTGATATTAAAGCTAAACCTGTAGAATCAAGAAATTTCCATTTTACATTACAATTTTTAGGTGAAGTTTCAGAGGAGATCTTAGAAAAAATTATTCAAGCCCTTCGTAAGATTGAATTTTCAAGTTTTAATGTAAACTTGAAAGGAACAGGTGCATTTCCCAAACCTAAATTTCCAAGAGTGGTTTGGATTGGAACGGATGATAATGGAAGAAATATGCTAATTCAGTTATCAAAAAAAGTTGAAAAAATGTTAGAGCCTTTGGGATTTTTTTCAGAAAAGCCATTCAAACCTCATATCACAGTATTTAGAATTAAAAAGAAGATAGGAGATATAACAAAAGAATTGGATAATCACAAAACTATAGATTTTGGAATACAAGAAGTAACCAGTATTAAATTGAAAAAAAGTGAACTTACACCAGATGGACCAATCTATTCTGATTTAGAGGAGATTAAGGCAGTACAATGAAACAAATTATTTCCAAAATTTCTAAGGCTGTCATTCCATCAAAAACGATGGAAAAATCAAAAAATAATATTGCTGAATTAGCGTCTAAATTAGTTAAAAAAGAAATTAAAAAATTTCCAGAAGTAATAGGATTAGAATTTGGGGGTTCATTTGCAAAAGGTACTTGGTTGTCAGATGATGCAGATGTGGATATTTTTATCAGATTCAAGAAATCTACATCAGAAGAAAAATTTGAAAAAATCTCAAAAAAAATTGGTTTTGAAGCATTGAAAAAACATTCTCCTTATGTTAGGTATTCTGAGCATCCGTATGTTGAGGCTAAAATTAAGAATACCAAGATCAATGTTGTGCCATTTTATGATGTAAAAAATGGAGAATGGAAAAGTGCTGCAGATAGATCTCCATTTCATACAAAATTCATGGGTAAATCATTAACATCCAAAATGAGAAACGAGGTTAGAATTCTAAAAACATTTCTAAAATCAAATGGAATTTACGGAGCAGAAATTGCAAAGCAGGGATTCAGTGGTTACGTTTCAGAAGTTTTAATCAAACATTTTGGAAGTTTTGAAAATGTAATTAAATCAATGTCAGAAATTAAAGAAAATCAAATTATTGGGAAGACTACAAAGAAATTCAACACATCAATAGTGATTATAGACCCGATTGATGATGATAGAAACTTAGCTGCAGCAATTTCTGATGAAAATATTGGAAAATTTGTTCTTGTTTCTAGAGCTTTTAAAGAAAAACCTGCATTAAAATTCTTTAAGAACAAAAAATCAACAGTTTCAAAGAAACATTGGGAAAATTTGTTAGTGATAAAATTTAATTTTAAAATTAGAAGTCCAGACATTATATGGGGACAGATTAAAAGAGCCACTTCATCATTGTCTACTCAATTAGAATTAGGGGGATTCAATGTGTTAAGAAGTAAACCTTACACCGATCAACAAAAAGAGGTTTATCTCTTTTTCTTGTTAGAATCTACAAAGATTCCAGAAATATATACAAAAAATGGACCAGAGTTTTTCAGAGAGAATAATTCCAAGAGTTTCATTTCTAAGAATCTTGCAAGTACAGAATTAATGTGGATTGGAAAAAATAGAAAAATAATTTCATTAGAAAAAAGAAAACATACTGATGCAGTCAAATTTATGACAGAGTTTTTGAAAAAGAATCTTAGAACAGACATACCAAAAGGTCTACAGAGTGATTTCAAGCGTGGTTTCAAGGTTTCAGTAGGAAACAAAAGTTTAAGCAAATCAATTAAAGAGGCTGCAAGTGAGTTGATTTCGACAGATGGCGCACTCATTCATTTCAATTAAGAAATTTGCTGATGAACCATACTCAAAAATCCTTGGATACCCAAAAGCTACTAGTCGTCAGATAAGATCAAGAATTAATGAATTAGAGAAATTAAAAATAAAATCAATTTCATTAATAGGTCCTACTACACTTGGAAATTTAGCAATTTTAGGGAAAGGATATGTTGGGGTTGTAGTTCTAGCAAAAAAAGGTAGCAAACAGGTTGCACTAAAAATTAGAAGAACAGATTCACAAAGAAATGAAATGAAAAATGAGGCTATCCTACTAAAATTAGCAAATTCAGTAAATATTGGGCCAAAAATGTTTGTTGCTAGTAGAAATTTCTTAGTTATGGAATATCTTGAAGGAATTAAGATTAGTGAATGGGTAAATTCAATAAAAGGAAAAGGTAGTGCAAAGAAATTAAAATCTACCATCAGAAAAATTTTAGAAGATTGTTATAGATTAGACCAGATAGGTCTTGATCATGGTGAACTAAGTAATATTTCAAAACATGTCATTGTAGGGAAAACAAAATCTACCTTAATCGATTTTGAAAGTTCTAGCACTAAGAGAAGACCATCAAATGTTACATCAGTAACTCAAGCAATTTTTATTGGTTCAGGGATTGCAAAAAAAACTCAAAAAATTTACAAAAATCCGTCTAAAGGAAAAATCATTAAAGCTTTGAAAGAATACAAACAAGAAAAAACACAAGAATATTTTGAAAAACTATTAAAGATTCTAAAATTATAATGGGATCGGCAGGATTTGAACGTTTTTGGTGATAATTTTGGTACCAAATAGGCACGATTAATGTCCTATAGAAATTTGGAAATCAATGCCTTCTTTTTCAGTAGAATTTACAATTTGTTTTTCGCATATTATTTTACGAATATGAATCATCCAGCACTATACCAAGACCTTCTCTTGGATTTTGACCATTTATCATATTAATAGATAACACATCAAGAAGAATTTTCAACAAGTTATCAAGATCTTTTTTTGTTCTTCCTTGCTCATCTGAATAATATAGATAGAATCGTACATCTATGAGTAATGGTCTCTTTTTGCAACGACTCTGAACTTTTTTAGATGTTTACCTATCTTAGATTCAATTTTTTGTTTAAGAAGTTCTTTACGTTCAATTTTTTTTTATTTGAAGTCCCAGGATTGAATCCTCTAATCGTAATTTCTCTAAATGCTGGTTCCCATTTCAACAAATATCCTTTTACAAACCGAGTAAAATCAATAGTGGTAGAGTGGTTCCTATAAGATTTGAACAAGTTTAGTGAATGATTTAGTCCGTTAAATGGACTATTGATTTTGGTTCAAGACTCTAGAATTTATTCAAATTCCTTCTCTTCAAGAACTATTGAAATAAATTATTTTGCCATATTCTACGTACGCAAAGTACATTTACTGCATACCAAAGTAAATTGTTTTTTGGTAACCCAAACATGACTGCATTTCTGGCAAGTGTGCAGAAACATCTTGACAAAAACTTCAGTGGTAGCCTCGGGTACAATTTGAGAATGTTTTTTTTAATTTTAGGTGCATTTTCTGTTGTATTAATTGCCTCATCCCCTTCTAAGGCATTCATAAATTCTGATTCTGTTTCATTGTAACCTCCATCACATTTTCTTGGTCTTCCTGCACTCCCCTTTCTTTTGTGGACAAAAAATACGTGTACCCTACCATCAGATTCTGTAATGAGTTCTTCTTGACTTTCTTGATCACAAACATAACATATCTGCTTTGGTACTTCCATCATGACATTTCCCTCTAATTATCTAAGTAACCTACTGCTTAAGACACACCCTGTAATATTCATCTGCTTTGTCTAAGAATTCTGCTGTGCTCCAGTATTTTTTATCTGGATGCATGCTAGCAATAATTCTGGCATAAAACTGCAAGTATCTAACCCTTGCAGGGCCTAAAGAGCTGTTAGTTTTGGTGGAATAACTATAAACGTCATTGGTTGTATTACGGATAATGATATTGGGCCAGCTAAACAAGTAAGGAGGTTTCTCGTTTCCTAGTTGAACATTTCACCAAATAACTCCAGAACTTGTTTTCTTCTCTCTTTGTATTGGTTTGTTTGTGTTATTTTGAGGATTTTTTTGTTGTTGTATTTGCTGATCTCCTTCTCCTTTTACAACGTTGATTGATTGTGCATCCATTTTTTTGCATTGCCAATTGCAGCTAAAACTTCACCTCTAAATTCTAGTTTGAGTTCCTTGAGAACCTTATCCATGATATTTTCTTGTTCAGTAAAGATATGGGATGATTGGTTCTGCTCATTTGCTTTTGGAAATCTCTGAACATGTTTTAACATTTTTTTGATGAATTCTTCTTTTATGCCATCATCATCATCTTCATAAATATCAGAACGTGATGCAGTTGGTTCTAAACTATCGCAATTGACCCATCCACTAAATTTACGTTCAGGATCAATCATCATATTAGTAATAAAGACATGTTGAACATGGATGTTAACTAAACCCTAATTTTTTTCTGCTAACTGCAAATTTCCAGTAATTTTTTTACCCCCTTTTTAAGTGCCAAGATGAATTTCTCTTCAGATGAAATTGACTTTGGAGCTTTCAGAGGTTCTCCATTAATGATAATTTCTTTTCCCGTTGCAACTTGTAATGAAAATGCTTTTTTTAGAAATACTCTAACTTTTTCCACATTCCACATCTTTTTTGGTTGAGAAATCTCAATGAAAGTCCCTTTATGTGATAAATAATTATCCACACTGCTTGGAGTTTCTCTGTATTGACCACCTTCTACCATTCTAAATTTGTAACCCACCTTCCCATTATTTGAGAGAAATATTATTTCATCACCTAGTATCAATAATGAAAGTTTTCCCATACCTTTTTGACCAATAGTAGAATGTTTATTTTCTCTCTGGAGTTTTCCATCATGTCCTACTAGGATGAATTTGTCCATATCGTCAATACCTTCACCAAAATCTTCAATTGTGATTCTATCGGGTTTTATTTCCAGAATTATTTTTTCAGAACCTTCATCAAGTGAATTTGATATAGCCTCCCTGAAACTAGATTTTTTGTCAGGATACATCTTGTGGGCGATCTCGTGCCATAATGTATTTCCTACTTTATGCTCAACAAAACTCATGATAGTCCATAATCTCCATTAGTGTAATTGATGCTAATTAACTTGAGTCTATTTGGGCTCAAATTAAAAGAAAGATGAAGATTATTCATCATCTTCAATATCTTCTCCTTCAAGATGACTTCTTAGATCATCTAATGCTTCTTCTGCAACTCCAAGGTTTTCACGAAGTTCTTCCTGTTTTTTCTTTAGGGTGTCAACGTTTCTGCCCACATAAGATTTGAGTTTTTCAAGTGCTTCACTAGTTTCTGTGCTTCGTTGTATAGCGTCGTCAATTTTGTGGGTAGCATTTTTGAAACCTTTTCCAGTAATCCATTCTCTCACTGTTTTGGCAATTTGTTCTTGCGCTCGTATCTTTTCCTCTTCTTCTTTTATGACAGCATCTGCTTTTTGGTACGCAACTACTACATGATGAAGACAGAAATACGCAAGTGCGGCATATTCTGGTTTAACCAACCAGAGAACTTCTCCATGTTTGCTACTTTTGTCATAAGCTTTGTCATTAAGTGCATCATTTGGAAAGACTTTGGTGACTAGTAGTCCAAAGTTTGTGTCCTCCTGATTCAAGTTTTTTCGTATTTGTGTCAAAAAACCTTGTTCCCATTTTTCTTGATATTTTACACTAACAGCAATTATCCCACAAGACTTTCCATCTTGATTTACTGTTGCTACCAAGTCAGTGCCACCCTTTGATGCTTTATCTTCTGAAAAGTCATCCATTGTACACATTGACTTTAGTTCTTTTGCAGTGATGGTTTCTCCAGTATTACCAATTTCTTTTGGACCTCCAAGTTTTTTGTAGATGTCCTCAAGTATTGCATGAATTACTTTGTGTTTTTCCTCATTTTTTTCATACATCTCTTTATGATGGATATCTATCTCTTCACGAAAATTGGTTTGACTTTTTTCAAATTCTCCAAGAATTGTTTTACCAATGTCTGATACTTGTTCATCAGTTTGAGATTGACCATCTTGGATTTTGTCTAGTTGATTTTTGAATTCAATTTCTTGGTCCAATTCTCCTGAATCAGCCTTTTTCATGATTCCATCAATTAGATAGAGCATGTGACCAATACTTCCATCCTTGATTCGATGATTTAGGATTTCTAATTCCTCTAGACTTAACCCTGTTCGTCCCATTGCAGTTTCAGTAACTGCACTTCCACACAAGAAACAGTTTACACCCATGTCTCCTACTTTTTCAGCGACTGTTGCCATTATGTAATCACCTCTGTGAATTCACACTTTGTTTGATTTGGAAGTTTGTAGATGATGCTACATCTTTTGCAAACAAATGCATCATCAAGTCTTTCTTTTTTTCCACCATGATACAGAGAATATGTATGGCTCCCACAACTTTCACATTCTGGATTTTTGTGACCTAGTCTTCCTTCAAAGACTTTGATAGTCATTCCTGAGGTTACCATTGATTAAACCTCCATTGTTTTTTGGCTGACTTTCCAACCTGTCTATTTCTGTATTTTAGACGGTGATTGATCCGTCTTAGTTGTTTTGCTGAGTATGTTGGTGCTAAAGAAAATCCACCAATATCTTCTGTGATGCTATTTGGGAGAGTTAGTCCTTCTTTTACCAGTGTTCCCATCACTGGGGTGTTTACAGCCTCGGACTGGCTGACCTCAAAGAGGCATTGTGTTGTTTTTGCTTTCATAGTAAGTCTACTATAGTAAACTAGACTACCTTCCTGTCGAATTATTTCTTACAAAATTAGAAGCGTTTCTGATCAGATCTATAGGATTTCTAATAGGACCATCAGAACTTCTGATACTCTATTAAATAGGAAAAAAATTCATTTTTCATAATCTTTGATAAAAAAAGCAAAATTTCTTTCAGGTCTGAAAAAACTATATCAGCGAACGAAAACCGATCCATTTGATCTATTCATTGAGGCTTTGGCGGTTGGATTCGAAGATGACTATAAACAAGCTATAGAGATTATTGATAAATCACTATATCTTAGCAGCGACACAATTGGTTCTGAAAAAAAATCGTTATTTTGGGCCTTTAAAGCCATTGCATTAAGCAGGCTAAATAGAGATGATGAGGCATTATCTTGTGTTGAAAAGGGTATTGAACTTGATGATGAAGATGCATTAAATTGGAACATCAAAGGAGATCTTCTTCATGATTTAGGAAAACATGAAGAAGCATTAGTTGCATATGAAAACTCAGTTAAATTTTCAGATGATGAACGTTCAGAAGCATTATTAGACAAAGTGGAAATTTTGAATCATTTAGAAAGAAATGACGAAGCATTAAAAATTGTTAATGAATCTCTAGAATTAGATCCTAAAAATCCTGATGCAATGGATTTGAAGTCGGATATCCTTAGTGATTTGGGGAGAATTGATGAAGCATTTCAAACTGCAGAAGAAGGATTATCAATTGAACCAGAACACCTTGATTTGTTAATTGACAAAGGTTCACTTCTAATTGAAAAAGGTAGACATGAAGAAGCACTATCGTATTTTAACAAAGTAATCCTATTGGATCCAACAGATGAACTCGGATGGTACAACAAAGCATGTGTTCTATCAGTTCTTAATAAAAAAGAAGAAGCATTAGATGCTCTTACAGTTGCAACTGCACTAGAATCTGACAACACACTTGATATGAAAGATGATAAAGATTTAGAAAATATACGAAATACTGAACGCTTTAATCGTTTGGCAAATCAAGAGAGTTAATTCCGAAAAAAGTTTCAAGATCAAAAAATGGATGTGTTTCGCTTTCTTCTTTTAATTTTTTAATATATTCTGCCATTGCTAATCCCTTTTTATCAAGATTATACACAATAACACCTGTAGCATGTGGACTTTCAAATTTTACTAGCCATCCAGCTTCTTTCATTTTTTCTAACAAGATAGTTAATCTCCCTCGTTCAATTCGACTAAGACCATAATCCTTTTTGTGAAGCATTTGATGTCTATTTGATTCAGGGTTAGCCAAAAGATACATCACAATTCGAATTCTATAATAATCATCATTTTTGTACGATCCTCCAGTTACATGTTCTCCACGTCTGTCAGTACGTTTTCGCACCATTGAATTAAGAACACGATAGAATCATTTATGATTTTATCACCATATCATTTTTGAATTGTCCTTAAGATTAAGATTCAGGTTCTTAGAGATTAGAACAATTTTACTAATTGTATTTACCAACAGGCACGAAAATAAAAAAAGATTTGATGTTATCTTATCCTATTAGCATCAATTTGGTCTTTGATAGCTTTGACATGAGTTAAAGCCTGTTGTGCAATAGCTGATCCCATTGCATGTTCTTGATGTCCTTCTAGATTTTTGACTTGGTTTTCAAGCCATGTCGTCAAATGTTCTATTTGTACTGTAGATGTACCATAATCTTCAACATCCATGAAATTCTTACAATTTTAGGAAATAAAAATGATCAGAAGAAATGAAAATTAGTTTTTGTTATTATGAATTAATGATCTATGCGATCTGATTTATTTTCAGATCTTTGGTAAATTTCTCAACAAGTTCCTTTTCTGTAAAAAGATATTCAAAATTACTTATTTTCCTAATTTTTTCTTCCTGTTCATCGGTTCCACGAAAAACTATAGAAATTAAGCATTCACACTCATATTTTTCGTCTTTGATTACATTTACCGCTTTTATTGCAGAATCTCCACTAGTAATTACATCGTCTACAACAACAGCAGGTGAATGTATGTTTCCTTCAGTTTGTTTTCCAGATCCATATTTTTTGGCTTCTTTTCTTACATAAAATGAATTAATTAGAGGATTTCTTGGATCGCTTTTATTTTCTGAAAAGCTTAACTGAGTAATAGCAGAGGCAATAGAAATAGAACCTGATTCTAAACCTCCAACTGATGTAACACCTTGCATTTTTTTAAAAATATTATAGAATATTTTTGCTACGGTGTTTAGACCTTCAGGATGCCCATTGAGTTTTTTTAGATTAAAATAGTATGGACTAACTATTCCAGAAGCTAATTGAAATGGTTTTTCTGGACTATATTGAAATGCACCGGTTTCTATAATTAATTCTTCTAATCTAGCTTTATCCATTTCAATATCAGAAGATTGTAATATCATGAGTTAATTGGCACCCCGTCGGTTAAATAAATTATTACTAAGCAAAAGCAGGCCCATTTTCACGAACTCTAGGATCCTACATTGGTTAAGTAGTAAAAGTCATGCCAAATTGACTCAAAAGGACAAAATCTTGATGAAAATCCAATTTAGTCAAAATTAGACAATAATTCATTCATTTTCTCATTTGTAATGTTTTTGAACTCATTAATTCGGTTTTTTAATGAAACCCAATCACAAATTGAGACAAATTCAAAATCTTTGTTAGAAAAGGTAGTTTTTGAAAGATTCTCATCTAGCATTGAGATTACTTGAGTGATTGGAACTTTTTGTTGAGAAAATCGCTCAACTATCTCTAAAACTTGATTTTCATTAATCGAATAAGGAATTATTAGAGAACATGGAACAATTTCAGGTCTGATGAATTGACTAAATGCACCTGCATCATTTTCTAGATCATAATTGTAAAATGGAATATTTTCAAGATAACTCATTTGAGTCGCAAAAGTAACTAAAGATGGATCATTTTCTGTAAATCCCATGACACTTTTTGTATTTGTGTGATTTAAGTAGATTCTAAGTAATCGTAGAGTAATTTCTCGTAGATGTGGAGGATCTTCAAATAAATTAACAGAAATATGTTTTCCATCAGTTTCTTCTCTAAAGACACCTTTATTGTAAAAAATATTAAAAGCCAAACTATCTGTAATGATTTTTTTAAAATCTTCAATATTTTGTGACGTTTCCATAATTCTCAGTGTTGTTGTGATATTTTTACTAGTCTAAATACTAAATTCATTATCATTTAGGATAAAAAATATTAGATCCTAGTAATTACATTAACAGCGTCTCATAAGAGAAATGTATTGTATAACCATATCATTATCTTAGTGACAATTACTTTTTTGATGACACTTTAGAGTACAATTTGTGCCTAGCTGTATCATTTTACTTACGCACAAGTGGTATGGATTTGTCGAAATTGTGCCAAATTTGGTCAAAATTGGTATGGATTTGTCGAATTTAGGACACCGATATTACAATTTATCAAAATAGAATACTATGATACTAAATATCTTGTATTACGTATTACGTCTGACGTAAGACAAGTAGTATAGTATAGTATAGTATAGTAGTCTTGGTAAATTTGGTTTTTACAGAAAAGTCTTGTTAAGTATATCCATATGCTTGTTTTAATCTGGCAAGACTTTGTTCATTATTTATTTTAGAAGTGTTCCATGCGATCAATTCTTTCTTTTAGAGTATGAATTTCAGATTTTTCTTCTTTTAGTTTCTTATTTTCGAAACGCATTCTTTCCTCATCGGAGATAGTCAAGAATGTAATAGCCTTTTGATATTCAGGGAATCGCTCAAAGTCTTCTTCTTGGTATCTTTCATAGTGTTTCTCAAGACCAACTTTGTGTCCCATCATATCTTCTTTATCTAAATAATCTACTTTGGCACGACGCATCATGGTATTGAAATATTTTCGAAATCCATGATCAAGTTTGACTTCATATCTTCTCTGCCCTTTCTTGAGCTGATCACGTAGGCCTATCTTAGTTACTATCTTGTCAACTCGCGCTCTTACACCTTTTTGATGTAATCTATGTGGAATATCAAATCTAGTAGATGCAATTAGTGAGTTATCCTCATTTGGATATCTTAGAAATCTAGACCTCCATTCTTCCTTGTAAAGAAGTAAGATTTTGCAGGTCCCTGGTGTGATAAATGTTCAGTATTCTTCAGGATCTCCTCGATATACTCTCAGAGCTGCTCCTTTGTGAATTTCTTTTTCATCTTCAAACAATACAATATCTTTCCAACAGAAATAGTCCCAAGCTTCTAGTCTAAATCCAGCAGAAGAGAACATCAAGATGATTAGCTTGTCAATTACATCTGTACAATGCTCAAGCATGTTTTGAATCTCTTCTTTTGTATAGGCACGATCATCACTTCTGACCTCGCGCGGAAACATTTTGTTAATCATTATCCAAGAGACATCAATCTCGTTTGCAGAAAGTAAAGCCTTGATTGGTTTGATTCTATTCTTTACTGTATTTGGGCTGATTTTTCCTTCTTCAACTTCTTTGTTGATTTCTTTAACATAAGATTTGATAATCTGTTTTGTTGCATTGATGTCTTTTTTTGCAATGTTTGTAAATGATGCAGCTAGTTCATTCATCTCTCTTGATTTTGGTGACTCTCCAAGATATTCCTCAAAAATATTATTTGGAATTAAGTTTAGAAGTTTTTTTGGATTTCGTACATACATGCGTCTTGTTTCTGAGCTTCGCATTGATTCTAGAAAGTTATCATAGATGTTTTCACTAATGCCTTCAAGCTCTATCACGTTTGTGTTACGTGCTGGTACTATTTCAGTCACTAAAGTATAATGGGACCGGCAGGATTTGAACCTGCGACCACTAGTCCCCCAGACTAGTATCATACCAAGCTAGACGACGATCCCTTGTCTCACAGGTACAAAATGAAATTATTAAATCGTCGTATTGATTAATGAAATTCATGAAAATTTGTAATATTTGTCACAAGATTTCTGCTACCGATCAGGATCATTTGGATTGTATTCAAAAAAGAAGTATAAAAATGGAAGATGAAGATTTTAAAAATAATATTCCTGAAAAATTGAATCTATCAAATAATCCACAAGATTTAGCTGTTGAAATGAAAGCTATCTTAGAACATCTTTCAAAAGAGAAAGATAAATCGGATAAAGTATAGTAATTTTGAATTTGTTAACTTAACGTTCTTGTGTTGTAGGTCTTATCAAAATCTCATTAACATTAACATGAGATGGAGATTCGACCGCATACAAAATTGTGTTTGCAATATCTTCTGCTTGTAATGCTTCCATTTTTTTTGCATTTTCAATAAACCCCTGCAAAGATTCATCAGTAATAGTATCAGTAAGTTCTGTTGCTACAACTCCAGGTTCAATGCTAGTTACTCGAATGTTTGAACGTGCACTAAATTCTTGTCTTAATCCCTCACTAAATGCTGCAATAGCATGTTTTGTTGCACAATAAACAGTACCTGTCGGGAAAACAGTTCTTCCAGCAACAGAGGAGAGATTTACAATATGGCCAGATTTTTTTTCTTTCATATGTAAAATTACTGCGCCTGTACAATACAACACACCTTTGATATTCACATCGATCATTCTATCCCATTCATCTATCTTAAGGTTTTTGAATAGACTCAAGGGCATCAAACCGGCATTATTTACAAGAATATCAATGGAACCCCATTTTTCTAAAACTGCCTTAGCAAAATTTTCACATTCTAATCTTTGTGTTACATCTAATTTTTGATAAAATACTTCTCCACCATTTGCAGATATATTTTTTGCAAGCTCTTCTAATCTATCAACTCTTCTAGCACCTATAGCAACTTTTGCGCCTGCTTTTGATAGTGCTAAAGCAGTAGCATATCCTATACCACTACTTGCTCCGGTTATTATTGCTACTTTGTCTTTAATCATCTAAATCACTTGAACGCATTTAATTTCAACATTGTAAAAATGTTTAGACGTTAAAAAATTCCAAGTTTAAGAAAACTACTAGCAACTTAATTAGAAGAAAATGGTAAATTAAATTGTGATATCTGAAAAATGTGCTTATTGTGGAGATTTGACAGATTTACCCTTCCAGTGCAATTATTGTAAGGATCCATTTTGTGCAGAACACAGACTTCCAGAAGAACATAGATGTGTAAAACTAAGTCTGATTCGAGCAAAAAAATTTGGTGAGAAAAAAATTATACGAGATGGAGGTCCAAACAAACCAAATATTTTCAAACGAATTTTTGGAAGATCTTAAAATTAGTAAGGACTCTTTTCGGGAGAAATTTTTGCACGTCTACCTTGATAAATTAGAGCGATGGCAAGTACAAACATCACCAGTGCAGTTAATGGAAAATTTTGTGGTGCAGGCAAAATAAACCAATAGTAAACTCCAAAACCAATTGCTACGGCTGCTTGTACCCATAGTTTAATCCATTTTGGGGCTTTGATTAATCTGCTAATTACTTCAATGGCAAGAATTCCAAATACTGGATAAATTGAAAATAATAAAAAATCAAATACTTCAACGCCTGTGTGAGACATGTAATATGAAAATAAAACAGGTATAATTTTTATCTAATCATCCCAACGGATTTTAGTTGCAGCATTTTTGGCAATTAAGGCTTGGGCATTTTCATATGGAATTGTAGCAATATCTTCAGTTTTAAAAGGGCCATACTTCTCAAGGTCTGCGCCTACAATTTCTTCTACTTCTTTGAGAAATCTGATGACAATTCTCTTTGTTTTATGATTTTGAGCTAATGATTCAAGGAATTTTGATTTCCCATTAATTGTCGCAGAAAGAATCATTTCAATTCTTTCTCTTTGTTCCTCTTGTGAATCTAAAATGAACTTTTCTTCATCTAGAAGATTTCCAAATTGGTTATCTTTTGATTTAGAAATTTTATCTAATCTAATATTTATCAGTAATGACGTTAGCTCAGTTGCCATTTCTATCAGAGTATCTTTGATTTTACTTTCCACACCATCAAATTCTTGTTTCCTTAAATTTCCAATAAAGTCAGAGAGATTTCTGTAAAAGTTTGGATCAATTTCTAATATGGAATTATCTTCGGTTTCTCGTAAAACTAATTGATGTAATGAGTTGATATTGATTTGATTTGGTTCTGACATTTCTTACCTAATCCTTAAATGCTGGGTGTATTTGTGTTTGATTGAAGTAAAAAATTGCCGTATAAAGTTAGTCATGGAAAAGCAATGCAAGTAACGTATTCGCCTGATGAAGTTTTCGCCAGGATTCAACATGAGGGCATTCAGTTTATCGATCTACAATTTACTGGTCTTACAGGTCATTTTCATCATACCACAATTTCAGCCAACACGTTTACCCCTGAACAAATAAAAGATGGATTACCTAAATTGGACGGTTCGTCAATTGTTGGATTTACTAGTATTGATGATTCAGATTTACTTCTAAAACCAGATCCAAATTCATTTGCAATAATTCCTTGGATGGCTGAAAACAAAACAGCTAGACTTCTTTGTGATGTTTTTTGGGGAGAAGATAGGGGAAGATTATCAAGAGATCCTAGAGGAATTGCCCAAAAAGCTGAACAATATATCAAATCCCAGGGATTTGATTTTAGTACATGGGGTCCAGAGGTAGAGTTCTTTGTTTTTGATAAGGTACATTGGGATGTTCTAACACCATACAAAGGACAGTCTTATTCAATTGAATCAAAAGAAGCTCCATGGAGTCAATCAGGAGATGGATACCCAATGGGATTGCAAGAAGGGTACTATCCTAGTACGCCATCGGACACTCTTACACCATACAGAAATGAGTGTGTAAATATTCTGAATAGGGATTTTGGAATTTTATGTGACAATCATCACCATGAAGTTGCAACTGCAGGGCAATGTGAAATTGATATCAGGTATGATCTACTAACGAATGCCGCAGACGCTGCACAAACCTACAAGTATGTTATCAGAAATATTGCACAAAAATATGGAAAGGTTGCAACAATGATGCCAAAACCAATTGCAATGGACTCAGGTTCTGGAATGCACGTTAATGTTAGTTTGTGGCAAGGAAAAGAAAATATATTTTATGATCCAGACGATGAGATTGAGTTAAGTCAAACTGGAAGATACTTTTGCGGTGGAATTATTAGTCATGCCAAAGCACTGTCAGCAATTTGTAATCCTACTACTAATTCATACCATAGACTTGTACCAGGATATGAAGCTCCGGCATACATTGCATGGAGTTCAGGAAATCGTTCTGCTATTGTCAGAGTTCCAAAACATCTCAAAGGAAAAGGATACTCATATCTAAAAAGACTAGAGTTTAGAGCTCCTGATCCTTCATCTAACCCATATCTTGTATTTGCTGCAGTTGCATCAGCTGGAATGGATGGAATCAAAAAGAAGATGGACCCCGGAGATCAAGTACGTGAGGACATCTTCAAGATGACTAGATCCAATAGAGCTAAAAGAGGTATTGGTGTTCTTCCAAAGAGTTTGGGTGAAGCACTAGATGAGTTAGAGAGTGACAGAAAATTCCTTAATCCAATTTACACTAACGATGTAGTTGATAAGATAATAGAATTAGAAAGAAGAGATCAACGTGAAATAGCTATTAGGCCACATCCGCATGAATTTTATCTATACTTTGATGTTTAGGCTCTTCCTGTAAGCTGAAAGATATAGTATAATGAAATTATCATCAGAACAAACCCTGCCCCCAAGAATATTTCTCGTTTATTCTTAGATGTAGTAGCCCTGTACAGTAAAGCCCCACCAGCAAGACCCACAAATAATATCAAAACCCCAGTTATTACACTATCAAAGCTTGCACCAGTAATTAATGGATGAAATAATCCAGCAAGTAATGCAAAAAATGCAACTAGGTAAATGTATTTTGAAACAGTAAGAACTTTTGATGATGTTTTATTCAATGTTGTTCGTAAATATAATTATAAAATAAACTTTTGAAAAATTTCTTCAAAATGATTTACATCATTCCGCCCATGTCAGGCATTCCACCCATTCCAGGCATGCCTCCACCCATTCCAGGTGGCATTCCAGGTGGCATGCCTCCTTCTCCTCCGCCAGGCGGTCCACCAGGAGATTTTTGTGTAGCAATAACGTCATCAATTCTAAGAATCATACATGCAGCTTCAGCAGCTGCAGATACAACTTGAAGTTTAACTGCAAGTGGTTCAATAATATCACTCGATTTCATATTAGCAATCTTTCCTTTCATTACATCAATTCCAGTCCATTTCTCTCCTTTCTGTTGTTTTGAGCGAAGGAGTGTAAGTGTGTCAATTGGATCCATTCCAGCATTTTCAGCAAGTGTTAATGGAATTGATTCTAAAGCATCAGCAAATTTTTCTGCAGCTAATTGTTCTCTTCCTTCTAAAGATTTTGCCCAACTTCTTATTTTTGTTGCAGCAAATGTTTCAGGAGCACCACCGCCTGCAACAATTGAGGGGGTTTCCATTACATCTTTTACAACCATCAATGCATCATGAACAGAGCGTTCAACTTCGTCAACCACTCTCTGTGAGCCTCCACGAAGAAGTAGGGTAACTGATTTTGGATGTTTGCAGCCTTCTACAAATACCCATTTGTCTTCTTCAATTTTTCTTTCTTCAACAATGTTTGCACTACCTAGATCTTTTTCAAAAAGATCATCAAGATTTGTAACAATTCTAGCAGCTGTTGCTTTAGCAAGTTTTGTGAGATCGCTTTCTTTAATTCTTCTAACTGCAATAATTCCAGCTTTTGCTAGATAATGTTGTGCCATATCATCAATTCCTTTTTGACAAAAAACAACATTTGCACCAGAGCCAATGACTTTATCAACCATAGTCTTCAGCATTCTATTTTCTTCATCTAGAAATGATTTGAGTTGTTGAGGATTTGAAATGTTAATTTTTGCATCAGTTTCAGTTTTGGAAATTTCTAATGCGGTATTGATTAATGCGATTTTAGCTTCGGTAATTTTCCCAGGCATACCTCCATGTACAATCTCTTTATCAAGAACAATACCCTGTATAATTTCCGAATCTTTGATAGAGCCTCCAGCCTTCTTTTCTACCTTAATATCATCAATATCAACATTGTAAGTTTCGCCTTCTTTTTCTGAAACAGCAAGAACAGACTTTACTACAATTTCTGCAAGTTGATCAGAATCCTTTCTAACAAGTTTAGTTTGCATTGAGGTTTTTGCAATTTTAGTTAGGATAGTTTTATCGTTTGCGGGTACTTGATCAGCAATACTTTCAAGAAACTGTTTTGCCTTTTTTCCAGCTTTTCTAAAACCATCAACAATTATTGTTGGATGAACATCTTGATCAATTAATAATTCAGAGTTTTCAAGTAAAGCGCCTGCCAAAACAACGGCAGAGGTTGTACCGTCTCCAACTTCATTATCTGTAGTTTTAGAAATTTCAACCAGCATTTTTGCAGCTGGATGTTGAACATCAATTTCTTTTAGGATGGTTGCGCCATCATTTGTAATAGTAACATCTCCTAATGAGTCAACTAGCATTTTATCCATGCCTCGTGGACCTAGGCTGGTTTGGACAATTTCAGCAATAATTTTGCATGCAGCGATGTTATTCTTTTGTGCATCTCTGCCTTTGGTTTCTGTACCGCCTTCCTTTAGCAATACAACTGGCATGTTTCCCTTTGAAGTAGCTTGCATACCCATAGATGCAAAAACTCTGGATTCCCCTTTTATATCTTGCAGATCATAGTGGAAATTTGATGCAGTATCGGTGTTTTTAAATTGGGAAAATCAAGTTGCATGATATGGCCAAGTCACAAAATAAAGCAGCCTACAATAAAATTTTCACAAAATTAAAGGAACATCATAAGTGGTTTGAAAATTCAATTCCATTAATAGCAAGTGAAAATATCCCAAGCCCTGCTGTTCGAGAAGCTATAATTTCAGATTTTGGAAATAGGTATGCCGAAGGATGGCCCGGGGAAAGGGTGTATGCTGGTTGTGTCTACATTGATGATGTAGAGTTTGAATGTATGAAATTGGCAAAAAAATTATACAAAGCAAAATTTGCTGATGTAAGACCAATTTCAGGAGTTGTTGCAAACCTTGTAGTATACTCTGCTTTTACTAATCCAGGTGATGTAATGTTAGCACCTTCTATTTCTGCAGGGGGGCATATTTCCCACGGTAAGAAGGAGCATTCTGGAACTGCTGGTCTAGTTCATGGATTAGAGATAGAGTTCTATCCATTTGATGCTGAAGAAATGACAATTGATGTTGATAAGACAAAACAGAAAATTAAGGTTCTAAAAAAAGCCGATCGTCTTCCAAAGATGGCAATGTTTGGCGGCTCATTATTCTTGTTTCCACATCCTGTCAAAGAATTATCAGATTTTCTTAAGAGTTATGATATGCACATTAATTATGATGCAGCTCATGTTGCTGGATTAATTGCTGGTGGGAAATTCCAAGATCCTCTATGTGAGGGTGCACACACAATGACTATGAGTACTCATAAGACTTTGTTTGGGCCTCAAGGTGGACTTGTTTTAGGTTCCGAAGAACATGAAGAGATTATCAAAAAAGCAACCTTTCCTGGTCTTACAAGCAGCCATCACATTCATCACATGGCTGGAAAAGCAGTCGCTTTTGCAGAAGCGTTAGAGTTCGGAAAAGACTATGCAACTCAGGTCATAAAAAATGCAAAGTCATTTGCAGAGGCTTTGAGTGATATGGGATTCAAGGTATTAGGAGAGAAAAGAGGATTTACAGAATCACACCAGATTGCAGTTAATGTTTTAGATTATTCTGATGGTGGAAAAGTAGAAGCAGATTTAGAAAAAGCTAACATTATAGTAAACAGACAGCTCATTCCAGGGGATATTAAGGCAGGAAGAAATTATTTCCATCCGAGTGGAATTAGATTAGGAGTTTCTGAAATCACACGACTTGGAATGAAAAAGAATGAGATGCAGGAAATTGCATCTATCATTAAACAAGTAGTTATTGAGAAAAAGGATCCAAAGAAAATACTTGTAAAAGTTAAGGCTTTCAGAAAAAACTATCAAAAAGTCAAATTCTGTTTTGATGGTAAGTTGGGCGCCTACGAATACATCAAATTGAGATAATTCTAAGCATAATCAGAAAGAAGAGATTGATCTCCTTTGCTCTTCCCAAATACCAATTCAATTTCATCTGATAGAGCATAAATTCTTCCTCTCTGATATTCGCCAACATCATATTTGTCAACAAGTCTTTTTGCAAGTTTTAGATATTTTTCTACAGAGCCTCTGGTAATTGTGGGAATCAGTTTATGACCACAGACACATGTTTGGATTAGAGGCATTCGGCGGAATGATTTTCCACAGCCAGTACACCTAAAGTTTTGTCTAGCGTATGCCCTAAGATTTCCCATTATATCTGGAACAAGGTGTGTTGAAATGACATTGGAAACAATTTCTGAAGGGTTTACAACATCAATTAATTCAGCATTCCTAATTTGCATGTCAAATTTGTCAAGCATTGAACCAAGTGTAGAGTAGGCACTACGTGATTTTGAAGTGGTCAGGGATGAAGTTGTATGTGTAAAGAAATAATCATAAAATTGTCTTTCAGTTTCAAGGCGTGATTTAATAATTTCTACAGATGTTACATCCGATGCTTTGATTTGTTGAAGTGTGGACTCGAAGAATTCTAAAGGAAGTGACTTTGTGACCTCAAGATTATGTGCTTGTGGTTGAGATTCATGTGGTAAAACAAGGGGCTGAACAAGTAATGGGGCATCCATTAATCCACCTATTCGATCAGAAAGAAATTGTCTCGAGAAATTCAGTAGACTGTCCATTAGAAGCATGATAGAATCAGCATCACCATCAGCATCTCTTCTTTTTGCAGAGTGCCAATTTGGAGTTCCAAAACAAACATGAGTTTCAGTATACCCAATAATTCGTCCTACAATGCCGACAGAGGTATGTGGGGCCAAACCAATTATTAGATGACCAATTAACTCATCAGAATTCTTCACATTATAAAATGGGGATTTCCCATAAAACTTCACTAAAAGAGTATCAATGTATTTACAGGTGGAAACTAGATAGTTTCCGCTATCATAAGGAATAATCACATCTTGCATGCGAAGTTCAATAGTTTGATCTGAGTTTTCAAGAGGTTTTCCCTCTATATCGTGAGAATACCCAAGATCCTTTAGCTTCTCTATTGATGTCCCAATCCATGATGGTTTGAATTGAGTTAAGGGAGAATTTGTTGCATCAAATCTGACAGTCCCATCTTTGAAGACTGTAAGTCCAAAGTTTTGACGTACAAGTCCCTTTTCCAGGGGTTCGGCAATTCTATCTTGATTAATTAATTCTTTTACGCCTTTGAAGGGTTCTTTGACACGCAACCCCATCTTTTCTTGAGCTGATAATAGTCTCGCTTTTAATGGAAATTCTTTGTGGAAGTGAGTTGATGCTTTCCGTTTACATTTTTCACAGAATGGTTCATTGAGGATATCTCTACAGTTAGGACACCTATAGGAAATTGTCGTCTTAATACCACATTTAGAGCACTTTATGCCTATAGAAGGTTCATCACACTGGTTACAATGCCTGTTGAATATGTTAGTAAAGAAGTGCTCATTTCTTGATGCCTTTAGAAGATCTCTGGTAGGTCCTCCTTTGTCGCTAATTGGGAATAATACATGTGTTGGAGGTTTCATTACTCTAGCAGCTGCTTTTTCGGGTCTTCCAATTCGAACTCCAATAGAGGTTGAGAATTTGTTCTTAATTTGAATTCCTGATGATTTTGTTAGAATTTGTGGAACTGATAATTCATTAATTATTGGTTTTTCTCTAAATAATAAATTGAAGAAAATTTTTGCCTCTAGATTTTCTAACACAATAGTTTCATTTTTGAGTATATGAGGGATCCCCAATTTTTCAAGGATTTTTTTGATTTGAGTTGAGTATTCTATTGAGGTTTCATTGATTTTTTTTGGTTCTAAAAGTTGGACAAGTTCTTCTGATGAAATTTTATCCCAAAAATACAGATAATGTGGATGGAGTGGAATCTGAAAATCAAGAGAAATTTTCAACGCCTCATCTATTGTGGGATTTTTAGTCAGAAATTGCTTTAGATATTGGTCATCAGGCTCATATTTTTGGATTTTTTGTTTTAATTCCTCTATCCAGAATTCCTCAACATATCCTGAAGGAATTAGTTGAGCATTATTTTCAAGAAAGTCTCCAAACGAAATTAGGATATCCCCTAGATGTAGGATTTTTTCAATTTCGTTTTTAATTTCTAATCCATGTTTAACATCTCTAATCTTTACAACATTACCGTTTTTTAGACGAACTGTCGGAGTATCAATAGAATCAACAAAAGCAATAGTTGCCCCTTTTCCTGGAATATCAATTTTGATCTGAGTTCCAACAACTATGGTATGATCCAAAATTTCACCAAGTATGGGATGAATCCCAACTGCCGCAAAGCCTGTATTACATGCCCTTCCATATCTTAATCGAAATCCACCTAACTTGTTAGGCATGGATAGGACTGATCTACCCGTAATTACCTCACGCATTCTTTTGGCAGCAGCATCTTCCTGATTTTCACCCGTTTGAACCGCACCTTTAAGATCATTGAGCCATTCCCAGCCATCTAAATTATACAATTCAATTCTTTTGAGAAGTTTTTTAGATCTTCCAATCAATCCGTCATTTAAGACACGCAAAGCGCCTCCTCGGACCCTATCAGTTTTGATGCGAACCATCGATTTGTGATTTACAACCTCAAATGGATCAGTATCTACTCCATCTAGTTCTACTGGGAGATTAGAAATGACATATTCAATATCTTCATCTAAGATATGGAATTGAAAGCTGCTGGCCTCCCTTTCATAGATTCGCAATTCCTCAACAAATCTGCCTGTTTCATCATCAAAGGAATTAGCCTGGTATTTTGACAGCCCAGCTGCTTTTCTAACATGGTCTGCAATTAACATTGTTACTGCAGATTCTGTTCCTCCTGCTGAACGCATGGGCCCTGCGATTGAGACTGAAAGATATTCAGTACCATCTTTGTTTTTCTTTATCTTTACTTCATTAATTCCCTGTAAAGGTGCGATGGTAACTCCTTCAGTTACAATGGCCAATCCTACACGGACTGCAAGATCTAGTTTGTCTTCTAAGGTGAAATTGGAAAGAGTGTATTTACCTAGGGCAATTTGTTTTGATAGAATTAATGCGGAAAGCTCCTTTCCGTTTGATTTTAGTAGTTCCCTAAGAGGTTCGGCAATGTCAATTTCGTGCATTTTGGCAACTCTATCTGCCAGATCAAACGCGATTTTAGGCTCGATTATGCCTGATGAGTCTACCAAGCTTGATTTTGCATCTGCTGCTTTCTCAAATATGGAAAAAGTTTCAGTTGATAGGTTTGAAAAGTAATCAAAATAATAATCTGGCATCTTGATACCGCTAATACGAGAAATTGCATTATTATCAGACATAATACAATTGTATTACTTGCTTCTTTGAATTGCTTTTGCTATTTCTTGGAGTTTTTTGATGCTTCCTCCTTTTTCAAGGAATGTTCCTATAACCAAAGCATCAGCTCCTGCTTTGACCAAACCTTGAGCAGTTTTCACGTCTTTTATTCCTCCACCTACTATCAAAAACCCATTAAAAGTACGCCTTACTGTCTGAACCATCTCTGGAGTAACACTGGTTTTTGCACCAGAGCCTGCTTCTAAATATACAAATCTCATACCAAGAAATTGAGCAGCAAGGGCATATGCAGCAGCAATTTTTGGTTTTTCAAATGGAATTCCTCGTGCTGAACCGACAAACCAAGCAGAAGTCCCCTCTCCTATCACCAAATAAGCCGTTGGAAGTGGCTCCAAACCAAATTTAAGAACACTTGGTGCCCCTAATGCTTGTGCCTGTGTGATAAAATATGGGTTTTCTGAGTTCATTAGTGAGCTAAAGAGGATTGCATCAGCGTCAGGTACAACGCCAGTTACGTTACCAGGAAACAAGATTATAGGGATTTTGATGCCTTTTTTGATGCCTTTAACCACTTGAGCCATCTCAATCTGATCAGTGGCAGAGGAGCCTCCAACTAAGATTGCAGAGGCACCGATTTTTTCAACATCTTTGGCAAGTTTGCTTGGTGCCTTCAAATGCGATACTTCAGAATCGATTAACACGAACAATAATGCGTTTTTTTTCTTTAATTCAGTTTTTAGGAATGATTCAACTTTATTTCCAGTCATAGTGGGGGGTTGTAGATGACTCCTCTTTAAAGTTTAATTGGAATGTTGGTATACAGATTTGTATAGCTATGGCAGAGTTTCAAGAGTCTAATTTTAACAATATTATCCGTCAAATTATCAAAAAATCACTATTTACAGAGCGACAAATTGAAATAATTTTAAATCAGAAGAATATTCAAGAGTCAAGGTTTTCTATAACAAAAGGTGCGTATTACAGACAAGTTGGGCAGTCAAGAGAGAAATTAATCGCTTTATTCTATTCTATCATACTTTTGCGGGGCCTTGGTATTTTGCTACCTAATGATATTGATGTGATATCCAAACTTTCAGAGCAGATAAGTGTGATAAATGAGGCTGAAGTCTTTCCAGAAAGAGAAGAACAGGTCATTAGTGTGATAGAGACATACATTCGACAGGCATGCAACATGTGATGTTTATGATGATAATGATCAAAACCAAGTAGAGTTGTTTGTGATAATGTGTGTGAGTATGTTAATCTAAAATGTGAAATAATGTTGCTCAATCACGATAAATCACAACATAGGTAGAAAATCTGTGATGTTGGTAGAAATCCCTGATCCTGAAGTGATTTTAGGTGTGATTATAGCATTCATAGTAGGCTTAGGTGGGTTGTATGGATACTACAAAATACGTCCATTCATAAAATCTAAGAGTGAGATGGTTGATGTATCACAAACTGAACGTTTAGAGTATTATGAAAGACAGTTAATTGACATGAAAATACGCCTAGATGCCTTAGAAATACAAGGAATTGAACAAAAATCAGATGATCCTAATTTAGAATTAAAACAATTCCTAGAGAAATTGGTAAAGAATGAAGCACCTGAGATTCGAGTGGAAGATGTTAATCACTCTCAAGTTATCCCTAAAAAATTAGGCGTAGATAATACAAACCCAACAAACCATGTGTTGCATCTAATCACAAACAAAGCTATGACATCACGTGACATTCAAATCACATTAAAGAAAAGTAGAGAGCATACATCACGGTTAATGAAAAAATTGTTTGAAGATGGATATGTCGAAAGAAATACTGAAACAAAACCATATACTTATTCAATTACAAAGAAAGGAAAAACAAAGGTTGATGATATTCAAACTAGCCCAATAATTGCATAAAAATAATTTTTTAGTTTTTGGAATTAATTTTTGTTCTTCCATCCAAACATTTAGCCAAACAACTCAATTTCTTATTAATTATAAATTATATATATTATTAAATTATAGAAATTATATGTCTGTTCAAGAGAATGAGGTCTTGGTGAAAATCACTTCAGCCGGAACAATTTCCATCCCTAAACAGTTTAGAAAATACATGGATATCCAAAAAGGCGAGTATGTTAAGTTAATTCTTGGAAATGACCGGTTAATTATAAGAAAAATCACCATTTCTTGACTAGTTATTGTTGTTTTTGACTAATCTTGATGGTTTGATAGGTCCATTCACGGCCTGTTCTAACTCTACCAATTCTACCTTTTGAAGAAAATCGTGACAGGTAGGTGGATATTACACTGAGTTTTACCGGTTCGTTGAATTCGTCTTCATATTTTTCAAGAATATTTGTGGAGGTGAATTTACCCATAGGGAAGAACTTGTCCACAATATGCCATATTTTTAAGCCTACCGAATCCATATTGGTCGCTTCTTGTTCTTCCTCAATATTCATCAAGTCCATCATTTCAAATATTTTGAGAACTTTGTCCCTGGTGACGTTGCCCTCTATTTTGATGTCATAGCGTGCACCATTAGTGTCCTCCATATCTATTCGAATACGTTTTTTAGCCATCTTTAAGATCTACAGGATCAGGTGTTAACAGTTCAAATGATCCAAGAATATTTGTTAACTAGGTGGTTTGTTAACATTGACTGCCTAAGCCACGCCTAGATAAATTTGTGTTATTAACAACATACCTTAAACAACCACCCCTTAATTATGTAGTTTTTATGCCTAGAGTGGAAATAAGGGGGTCTATTCTAACATATTCACAATGTTAACATCTATCTTAACGCCTGGAATGGTAATAATAGGGTCAAAATGGGTTTTTTGGTTAATTTCTTAACAGGTAATTAACACTATGTTAACTCAAGGACAACCCCAAGTCCAACCCACACACCAATCTTTCCAGTCTATCTTTTTTTATTTTTTTTTTTTGAAAAATCAAAAACTAACTAAAAATAATTAATGACAAACTAAGCTAGAGTTACTATTATGTCCTATACTCTCTTAATTTAGATATGGTTATGATATTATTGATAGGAAACAAAGGTGTGTGAGTATGACCGACCCAATAGACAGGCTGCTTGATGCAGCAGAATCCGGAAAATCTATCATAAAAAACAGGGATATTCTACACTTTACATATATACCAAATATTATTCTACATAGAGATTCTGAACAGGAGCAAGTTACTCAATCACTATTACCCATACTAAAACAATCCAAACCATCCAACCTTTTGGTATATGGAAAACCCGGAACTGGTAAAACACTAGTTGTCAAAAAAGTAATCTCTAAAATACAAGAAAGGGTTAGGCAATCCAAATTTCCAATTAAAGTGGTTTATTCTAACTCGAAAGAGGAAACAACACTTTACGGATTACTAGTCAGCCTAGGTAGGCAATTAGGCCTAAATGAGAAGGAATTACCCACAACCGGTTTGGCAATAAGCGAGGTTTTCAAAAGACTCCTCCATAAGATTGATGAAGGAAAACTTAACACAATTCTTGTAATTGATGAGATTGATTATCTTGCCCAACTAGTGGCAAAAACAGGCAAGGATATTCTATACCAACTTACTAGAGCAAATGAGAGACTGAAACAAAGCTCCCTAACTTTGGTGGGAATTTCAAACGATCTAACATTCAAAGAAAAACTAGACCCTAGAGTAATTAGCAGCCTAGGCGAGGAGGAGATTGTCTTTACAAACTATAATGTTGAACAAATTAAAAAAATTCTTGAAGAAAGAATCAGTGAAGCCTTTGTAGAGAATTCTGTTGAGGAATCAGCCCTAAATCTATGTGCAGCACTAGCAGGAGGAGAACATGGTGATGCCCGTAGGGCAATAGATTTACTTCGTGTTGCAGGAGAGATTGCCGAACGACAACAATCAGACAAAGTTACAACAAAAAATGTTGAGCAAGCCAAACAAAAAATTGAAGAAAATAAAGAGGAAACATCTCTGGAAGCATTTCCACTTCACGAAAAACTGATTATTCTTGCAATTATGAAGGCAAACGGTTCGTCCACTGGCGAGATTTACTCGTCATACAAAAACCTCTGTAAGGCAGTTGGGCGTGATGAGCTTACAAACAGGAGGATTACTCAAATGCTAAGTGAGATTGAATTATCTGGAATTATCACTGGAAGATTAGTTCATCAAGGAATTCATGGTAGGACAAAAAAATACAAACTTGAGATCTCAACTGAAATGGTAAAAAAGGCCTTCAAAGATGAACTAACTTTGAAGGATATTCTCTGAATTTGAATTATAATTTTGATGAAAGACTTGAAAAGTTTTTAAATTTACCACAATTGCAATTCCTGGGTTTGGGGTCATTCCAACACTAGCCTGAAAAGGTGTCTGAGTTTGCCATGAACCAGAATTTACCAGTAAAATTCCCTTATACATATCCAATTCTGCCCTGTGAACATGACCTACATGGAAGATATCTGGAACATTCTCAATTACTAAAAGATCCTCCATCTCGGGTGCTATGGGTGTCTGACTACCATAAATTGGACTTAGATGCCTTGCCCTAAGAAGATGCTTCATCACGTTTGTTGGTTTGTTATAACTAAGACCAGGTGTGGTCTTTACAATATCGTCAATACTTTGCCCATGAAACATCATTACCTTTACTCCGTTCAATGAAACAACGGCTGGGTTTCCAACCATAACTACATTTTCCATTTCCCACAAACCTGAATTATATTTTTTTGGTATAGCCGGTTGTGGTAAAGCTCTTCTTCCAGGATCATGGTTTCCAGGCATTATTATGACCTTCACATTTTTTGGGATCTTACTGATCAAATCCTTGACCTTTTTGAGTTGCTCTTCGATGGTTTGACAAACTAACTCTTTATCCTGATTTGGATAAATCCCAACCCCGTCTACTACATCTCCACCAATTAAGACAAAACGAATTTTCCTTGCAACTGGGTCAGGACTTAATAACCACGAAACAAATTCACTGAATTCTTCTTCCATGAAATACTTGCTTCCAATATGCAGATCTGAAAGAAAGACAGCATATGTTTCGGTCTCTGACTTGTTGATGGGTTGATCTGGAATGTCAGGCTGAATAAGATCTTTTATTATAAATCCGAAATTCTTTCCTAGGCTTATCCTTGCCATAACGAATTGGTCAGTCAGAAGTGTGCCTGCAATCTTTTGTAATTCACTGTCAAAAACAATACCCTCAAACGAGCCTGATGGATCCTCTAAAACCAACTTTGTAATATTTCTCTCGGAATTTCTTGTAGTGACAAGACCGCACACATACATATCATCTTCTAATTTTGCAGTTTTTACAATAGCTATGGATTTGAGTTTTTTTGATTCTGGTCTGTCTGAAATTATTTTTTTGAGTTTGTTAAAACGACTGGAAAACAAGGCATTATACCCTTTAACCCCCTCTCCTGTTGTTATCTTGGTGGTAGGATCAAATAATACCTTAATTTCACTTTGTAGTGCTGGGTCCTCTTTAATCCCAAGATATGTCTCTAAATCATCTTGATTAATCTGAAATAATTTTTGTTTGGTCTTCTCTCTAACAACTTCTTTTATGATCTTCTCTAATTTTTGAACATCTAAATTTTCTAAGATTTTAAAAGCATCTGGATGGATCTGGAATCCTTTGTTTAATGCATAGTTTAATGCAAAGGTAAGCTCCTTTTTCATATCAAAAAATATCATCTGGTTTAATTAAATCTGCGCCTAGCACCGAACCCTCAAATATTGTTCAAATGAGAAGGCAGTGTGAATAAAATCAGAACAATCACATTTTTCGTGTTTCTAGGAATTTTTGCAGCCACTTATCAAATAGGCTCAATGTCTTCTGTAAGTGAAGAAGAAGCTGAAGCCTTCATGGCTGAATTTGAAGACCTTGTTTTAGATATTGATGCGTTTGGAATTTTTACACACAACACAACCATTGCACTACCGATGTTTATTCCTGGGTTTGGGGTTGCTTGGGGGCTTTTCTCTGCTTGGTCCACAGGATTTGCTTTTGCCGCAATAGCTTCTACAGTTCCTGAAATAGCAGATATTCACCCACTCTCAATACTCTTCTTATCACCATTTGGGCTGATGGAAGTTTTTGCATATTCTTTGGGCATCTCTAGAAGTTTCATATTAATTCAAGCAGTAATCAAAAAGATCAGTTTTACTTCATTTATCAAACCAACAGTTATAGAGATTGGAATTGTAGTGGGTCTTCTTTTGGCAGGAGGATATCTTGAGTTTTATATGATAGAATTAGCCCAAGAAGGCCTTGAAATGTCTGGGTTCTAATTTTTAGGATTTACTATGGATTTACTTGATCAGTCTAAATATGATGAGATGAACCACATACTATGAAATTTTTAATTTTAATTATCTTTGCTCTAATGACTGGAATTACTCCATCTTTTGCCACTTCCTTTGAGAATACAGAATTAAATGCGAGAAGTGGAGAAATTACCCTTGACATAAAGTTTGGTCAGGATGAGATCAAACCAACGTCACTTAACCATAACAATCCACAACTTGAGAGCATCTATCTATCATTTTATGGAGATGAGGCTGTCCTTTCAGAACCAGAATTAAAAATTGGAGGTGATCATTTCAGAATTTCTAGCATACCTGAGGGAATCATAATGTATGGTCACAAAAACATGAATATTGAAAACTATGACATTAACCTATATTTTACAACCGAGCAGGGATTTACCAAGTTTTCAGTTCATACAACTATTCAATTCCCTGAGGATCAAGTAGCTGAAACGAAACCAGCAAAACAGGAACAATACGTACCTGAATTAAAGATTACATCAACACATGATTCTAGAACGTATTGGAATGACGATTTTAATTTTGATGTGCAAACCTTTGATGGAAGAATAAACGCAGAACCAAAATCTCATGAGTTTGAGGGAAGATTAGATGGTGTTGATATTACTACCATTATTTCATTAGGTGATGAAACTATTGCAACATTCAAGGGAATAACAGAAAATGGAAATTGGGATGGTGAACATTACGTTCCATATCCAACAATTCCAGGAGAATATAATGTGGATATTTTAGCTAGTTATGGTAATCAAACAGTCACTACAAGTTTCACAATGTTTGTCATAGCGTTTTTTTCATCTGGTATAGTTGGAAGTGGAAATGAAGCGCCAGTAGCAGATGCAGGAGATGATGACACGACAACTAATAATACTCTAATCAGCCTACATGGTTCTTTAAGCAGTGATCCTGACGAAGATATCCTGACATTTTCATGGACTCAATTAAGCGGTCCTGCAGGAACCTTTGTTGCGCCAAACACAGATACACCAGATTATACACCTTCTGCGACAGGAACAGCAGTCTTTGAATTAACAGTAACAGATCCTAAAGGGAAAACTGATACTGATACTGTAGAAATTACAGTTGTTGATCCTTAGAACTGATGAATTAGTTTTCTCTTCAAATAATTTATGAAATCACCCTCAAACAGGCTCGAGTTTAGATATACTATATCTTGTATCTAAAATAATTTAGTAGCAAATTATAAACCAAATTAGAAGACAAATCTATCGTGAAGCTGACCATAGCACTATTAGCATTACTTGTATTTTCATCAGGACATTTTATCAATGAATCATTTGCTGAAATTTCTGAGAACCAGGCATTTCTTTTAGAGGGCTCTGGATTTGCGGTAACTGAGGAATCAATTAAAATTTCAGAACTTGATCTAGGTTTGTCTTCTCAACAACAACGTGGAAGTTCAATTGACTTTCTAACTGAAGATGGTTTTATTACATTAGATGATGATGAATTTGTTATCTCTAATTTAGAAGGAAAATTTTTGCGTGAAGGCCGTTTTATTAGAATTAATGGAGACATTGAGAGTTCAAGAGGATTTGATACTTCAGTTAGCTTCTTTGGAAGACTAGTTGAAGAAAGTAAAGATGCATCAGTTTATGGTTTTACTGGTAGAATTACAACACCAGACGAAACTTACAAAATAATCTACACAACAAAATTATCTACACTCTCAAAAATTGTAACAACATCAACTGTATCTGAAAAATCAGATGATCTTACAATTTCTATTCTTATGGGCTCATCTTCACAAGGCGTTGCAAGTGGTTACAATGAATTTGAATCTACTAAAAGTCAAGCAATTGAAACACAAAATGCATATGACTCACTTAGATTGAGATATTTCTCACAAGATAGGATTTCAATAGAACCAGGAACTACCATTACAATGGTGAATGGCGATACAGTATCTCACAGTATTCTTAGCGGAACAGAAAAGAATGATCGTTATGTTCCATTTGAAGAAGATGGAAGAATCTCAACTGGGGAAATTATTCCAGGAAAATCAGTTAGTATAACATTTGATGATTCAGGATTTTACAGACTATATGATCCTGATTATCCTTGGATGACAATTATTGCATATGTCTTTACAAATGTTGATTCTTTGAATCTAGGCCAAGAACAAAACTTGGGCAACTAGTTTTCCCACTGCCATCTATAATTCATGTATGAATCCAAACTTGTCTGATTAAACACAATTATGGACAAATCAGAAAACTCTTTTCCCTCTAAATCTTTCACAGTTCCTACAAAACTAGTTTCATTTTCAGTTGTTATAGCCTCAAAAACATGAACTTTAATTTTAGCAGTATCAAAACCATGCTCTCGAAGATAAACAGCTATCTCTGATGCCATAAAGTGTTTGTTTGGTTGATTTGGCCAAGGCCTTGGAACTAAAACCACACTAAAACCATCAATCAATGCCTTTCGCAATTCTAATTTCTTATCTTCAATTGGGGTTGTAACATGCATTGTAATTACTTTGGATTTATCAAGAGGAACTTGAGCTTTTGACGCAGCGACTTGAATTGAACTGATTCCAGGAACAATCTCAACTTCACCAAAAATTTCTATTAATCTATCCACAACTTCTGACTCAGAAAAATTCACATCTCCAGTAAATGGAATTACTAATATTTTATCACCAAGCTCAGGGGCAATTTTTTGATAGGATTCTTCCTGATCTTTCATAGTAATTTCATAGATCTCTTTTCCTTCAATCAAATACTCTATTGTCTTTAATGTGTATTTATAGCCAATTACAATATCACAATTCTGAATAATCTCTTTTACAATTTCAGTTACATATTTTGGCGAGCCAGGCCCAACACCAACAGCGTAAACTTTTCCCAATTTTACTTCGTAACTATTTGTCTGTCTTTAATATATTGCACAAAAGGCTTCCAATCTACTTTCATGTATTTTGTTGGCTCTTTTGCAGGGTACTTTACCCAGTCTTGTGCTATCGCATATTGAAATTTTTCTTGTTTTCCGTCTTTTTCATACTCTAACAATAATGCACTTCCCCAAACCTTTTCTTCAAAACTAACACTGGAAATATCATCAAACGCTAATTCGATATTTTTCTTATTTTCTAAATCATTCATTAGTTCCCCTTCTTCATAACCATCATGAATAATCATTGTATTCTTTGATCTGAGAAAATTAATCACCTGCCTTTGAGTAACAGCCTTCCACCACTTCATCATAGATTCTGTCTTATGTACAAACATCAAATGTTTGTCAGTTAGTATTAACATGCCTTCTTTTCCACCAATTGAAAAGAACTTTTTAGACTCTCTCCATATTGAAACTAGGTGAGCCTGAATCTTCTCATCAGATTGCATATCGGTTGAATTACTTGACTTTGTTAAAAACTAATACAATTGGCTTTTAAGTAGGCCATATTGGAAAAAATTATTGAATAAAATATTTTTGATGATTGCAGTTTCATTAATCTTAGCTAGTGTTGGGAATCAAGCATTTGCTCTTGATGATGAAAAATTAGTTGTCTTGGAAACAAATCTTGGGATTATTGTAATAGAGTTTTTCCATGAGGATGCCCCAAAGCATGTTGATAATTTCATTGGACTAACTGAATCAGAATTTTATGATGGAACATTTTTTCATAGAATAATTCCTGGCTTTATGATTCAGGGTGGTGATCCAAATACAATTGATGGTGATCCAAGTACTTGGGGGCAGGGAGGCCCAGATGAAAGAGTAGATGCTGAATTTAATACAATCAAACATAATCGCGGAATTGTTTCAATGGCAAGATCAGCTGATCCAAACAGTGGAGGCTCACAATTTTTCATAGTTCACAAAAATTCTAACTTTCTTGATGGTCAATATACTGTATTTGGTAGAATTGCGACCGATGAAAGTTTTCAGACACTTGATAAAATTGCAGCAGTTCAAATTGGTGACAGAGACGTTCCTTTAGATACAGAACAAGTCAAAATTACAAAAGCTACAACTGTTAGCCGTTCTGAGATTTCAAATCTTCTTGAATTATCTGAGTCTGAACGTAAACTACCTGCCATAATTCCGCCAGCTGATAATCAGAAATTTGAAAGTAGTGAACATGGAATTGCATTTAGCGCACCTGAAGGCTGGTTCTTACAACAACCTGAAAAAACACAAGAAAATTCTCCAGATGTAGTTGCAGTGGGGCCAAAAATAGGAGTGATAAATCCAGTAATTACATTAACAATACAACAAACAAATCAAAGAACTCTTGCTGAAATTATTTCTGACAAAAAAGAAACATTAAAGGAAGCACTTGAATTGGGAAGTTTGTCTATAATTTCACAGCATCTAACAACTGTCAACGGCATCAAGGCATATGCAATTAATGCAGAAGGATATTTTTCATCAGGCGGCGAAAATTTGGATATAAAATTTAAAGAAGTTTTGGTTTTTGGTACTGAAAAATTTTACACACTTGCATATACTAATGGTGTAGATGAATTCGATTCTCAACTTCCAGGATTTGAAGAAACAATTAATTCCTTTGAAATATTTTCCCAAGATTCATCCATAGATGAATCTGTTGGAGAACCAATAGAAGAGGGAGGAGGATGTTTGATTGCGACTGCCGCCTTTGGTTCTGAATTAACTCCTCAAGTACAACAACTAAGAGAGCTTAGAGATAATACTCTCTTATCAACAGAATCTGGAATTGCATTTATGACTGGATTTAATCAATTCTACTACTCATTTTCACCAACAATTGCTGATCTGGAACGTGAATATCCTGTTTTCAAACAAGTTGTAAAACTCTCAATCACTCCAATGTTATCTACACTGTCGATTCTAAACTTTGCAGAGATTGATTCTGAACAAGAAATATTATCTTATGGAATTGGAATAATTTTGATGAATGTTGGAATGTATTTTGTAGCACCAACAATAATTATCTATAAAATTAGAAAACAACTTATCAAACAGAATTTTTCCTAATTACCAAACATCATCTACTTCATCAAGTAACTTGTATTCCTTCTCAGTTTCACGCTTCATTAGTTTTAGTCTAGAAATGTCTCTATCAAAGAACAAATCGATAACCCAATCAAGTAACACTCTAAATTTTTTATTAAAAGTTGGAATTTTTGAAAGATAGACATTTCTCCAAATCAACCATGCCCAAAATCCAGAGATGTTCATTCCCAATAATGTAGCAATCCCTGATCTCTTACCAATAATTGCCATTTGTCCCTTAGAATGATATACGAATTTTTCTTTTTGTGAATTTTTAATTAATGCCTTTAAATTTTTAGATGCTGTTTTTGCTTGAGCTTCAGCAATTTGTGCAGTTGGAGGAAATGGTCTTTGTGTTTCAGGATCTAAAAATAATGCACAATCCCCAACCACAAAAACTCCTGGAAAGTCCTGAACCTCAAGATGGTCATTAACGATGACTTTGCCCTTATCAGTCTTGAATATTGATCTCTTGATTGTGTTAACAGGAGTTACCCCTGCAGTCCAAATCAAAGTCATTGTTCTAATTGCATCAATCTTCGATTCATCTATAGAATTTTTTGGATTTTCATCCAATGATTTTGTGGTAACTTCATTTCCATCAAAACTAGTTACTGCTGTTTTTAATCTAATGTCAATTCCCCTCTCTGCCATCTTATCTTTTGCAAACTCTGCTAGTTTTTGTTCAAATCCTGGCAAAATCATTGGTAATGCCTCTAACACGATAACTTTGAGATCTTCTCTGTGGATAGTAGGATAGTATTTTCGTGTATCCAAAAGTAGATCCATCAACTCACCAGCAGTCTCAATTCCTGCAAAACCACCCCCTACCACAACAAAACTCAAAAAGCTTTTTCTAAGAATTGGGTTGGTCTCATTTTCAGCCTGTTCAAGCATATCAATAACTCTATTTCTTAACATCACAGCGTCATTGAGTGTCTTCATGGTGTAGGCATTTTTTTCCACATCTGCCATTCCAAAAAAATTCGTCTCACTACCAAGCGCAATAATCAGAAAATCATAATGAATTGATATACTTCTCTTATCCATAGTTCCCCATAGAGTTACCAGTTTTCCATGGGGATCGATATTTTTAATTCTACCTTCATAGAACTTTGTTTTCTTACAGATAGTTCTGATAGGCATAACTATATGTCTAGTTTCAATCATTCCTGATGCTACTTGTGGTAGCATGGGTGTAAATAACAGAAAATTATCTTCACTTACCATTACTAGTTCTATTTCAGGATCATTCCCAAATTCAGATTCTAATTGTCGAGCACATTCTACTCCTGCAAAACCACCACCTAAAATCACAACTTTCTTCTTGTTTCTAGCCAATTGTGCCCTTTTTACAGATTGGGTGAATATATGCTATAAGAAATATTTCCATTAAAATTATGGGATTCTTAGGCTCTCATAATATCTGAATGTAAGATATCATATGCCCTTGATGAATCCTTTTCGTTTAGAATGATAGTGATACTATCTTGGCTGAAAAATGCATTTTCTAACTCAATTCCACTGGCATGTAATACCTCAGCAACATAAGAAACTACATCTGATTGGTTCTGAGATGTAGGTATTGAGATTCTAATCTTTGCAAGACCTGTGTTGAACATATTATCTTTGTTTGAAACATTTCTGAAGATCTGTCGAATGTCTTCCATATCTTCTGTAAGGAATCTAAAAGAATCAGATAGTCTGAAAAAATCATAATTGTTTGTTACCTTGGAGAATCTATCTAAAATTGTCATAGGATCAATTTCATTTGAATCCTTAATTGAAAATTTAATATCCATAATTCCATCAGTTAAAGATAATCTAGCATTTCTCAAAACTGGTTCTTCTTTGATTTCTTCTTTCGTTTCAAATGAATCTGCATATCGTTTTATTGCAACTACCACAGTATTCAGATTAACAGAATTTCCTAGAATATTTTCAATCTCTGGTTGAATCTTTACTGCCAATGCTGTGTAGTTTATCATATCCATCTTCATACAATCATAAATCGAACGATTTCTGGTAATTATTTCCCTTACAATTTCAGGCACAGATATGTTTGAAATCCTCATTAAGATTATTATAATATGTCAGTTATAATAGGATTATGTAAGAAATCAAAGAAATCACGATAATCTTTATATAATGTCATATATATTACATATAGTAGATAAATATGACAACATTCTTTGATAGTGAAATTGATAGAATTTTCAGAAGTATATCAAACTCTTTTTTCAATGTAGATGATATTTTTGAGAAATTCAAAGGAAATGATGCTAGTTCATGTTGTTACGGTTATACAATGACCATTGGTCCAGATGGAAAACCTGTTGTAAATGAGTTTGGAAATGTCAAACCAGACCAACTTTCAACTTCTAGTACAAGAGAGCCAATTGTCGACACAATTGTCGATGAAAAAGAAAAGACTGTAAAACTAATAGCTGAGATGCCAGGAGTTGAAAAGACTGATGTTAAAATTATTGTTGAAGACAAGGATGTAGATCTTTCTGCAGAACATGACGAAAAAAAATATCATGTAAAAGTTCCACTAAAACACAAAGTTGATGAGAACTCTGTAAAGGCTTCTTATAAAAACGGAATTTTAGAACTAGTCTTTAAGTTAGTTGAAGAAAAACCAAAAGGCAAAACAGTGGAGGTTGAATAACCCCCCCTTAATTTTTGAGATGATAAAATGAGCAAAATTATTTTAAAAGTAGATGAAATTCCACAACAACATGTTGGAAGGGGTAGGGCAATTGTTGATCCTAAAATTATTGAGGATCAAAAATGGAATACCGGTCAAATTCTAGAATTAAAATACAATAAAAAAACACATGTTAAACTCTGGCCAGGTACCACTGAAGAATATGGAGCAAACATTATCAAAATTGATGGAATTACAAGACAAAATATTGGAGCTGGAATTGGTGATAAAATTTTATTAAAATCTGTCGAAACTGCAAATGCTGAACAGATTGTATTATCACCAACTGAAAAGATTACAGCAGAAGGATTACAAGAATATATGATTTACAACTATCTTAATCATGTCTTTACAACTGGAGACTCATTATCCCTAAACACACAGATGGGAAGTAGAGTTCAATTTGTTGTAACTAGTACAAAGCCATCAAAACCAGTTATTGTTACTGAGAATACAATCTTCAAACTTGGAACAATGACAAAAGCAGTTGATGCATCTGTCCCAAGAATAACATATGATGAACTTGGTGGCCTAAAAAATGAAGTTCAGAAGATCCGTGAAATGGTTGAGTTACCCATGAGGCATCCTGAGTTGTTTGAAAAAATAGGCGTAGAGGCACCAAAAGGCGTATTACTATATGGCCCACCAGGCACAGGAAAGACTCTACTTGCAAAAGCAGTTGCGGGAGAAACCAATGCTCACTTTATCTCACTTAGTGGGCCTGAAATTATGGGTAAGTTTTATGGAGAAAGTGAAGAGAGAATTAGAGAAATTTTCACACGAGCTGAAGAAAACTCACCTAGTATAATTTTCATTGATGAGATTGATTCTATAGCTCCTAAGAGAGATGAAGTATCTGGTGACGTTGAGAAGAGAATAGTTTCTCAACTCTTAACACTAATGGATGGTATGAAGTCCAGAGGAAAAGTTGTAGTAATTGCTGCTACTAACAGACCCGACTCCATTGATCCGGCACTTAGAAGGCCAGGAAGACTTGATAGAGAAATTGAAATTGGAATTCCTGATGACGAGGGAAGATTCGATATTCTTTCAATTCATACACGTGGTATGCCAATAAATGACAAAGTAGATCTAAAACAAATTTCAAAGACTACACATGGATTTGTGGGAGCTGATTTGGAAGTATTATCCAAAGAAGCTGCTATGAGATCTCTTCGTAGAATTCTTCCTGAAATTGATCTTGATGAAGAAAAAGTTTCTTCAGAAATTCTTCAAAAAATCCAAATTACTAGTGATGACTTTAGAGATGCATTAAAAGAAGTTAGACCAAGTGCACTCAGAGAGGTACAAGTCCAAATTCCAAATGTTAGTTGGGATGATGTTGGGGGTCTAGATCAATTGAAAGAAGAACTTTGCGAGGCAGTTGAATGGCCTATCAAACACAAAGAAGCCTTTGATTTTGTTAATGTAGAAACTCCAAAGGGAATTTTACTTCATGGTCCACCTGGAACTGGTAAAACCCTAATTGCAAAAGCACTTGCAAAAATGACAGAGTCTAACTTTATCAGCATTAAGGGTCCAGAATTACTCTCAAAGTGGGTTGGCGAATCTGAAAAAGGAGTAAGAGAAATTTTCAGAAAAGCGCGACAGGCAGCACCATGTATCATCTTTTTAGATGAGGTTGATGCACTTGTTCCACGAAGAGGTAGTGGGGGTTCAGGATCACACGTTACAGAAAATGTAGTGTCTCAAATTCTAACCGAGATTGATGGACTTGAAGAACTTCATAACGTTTTGATAATTGGTGCAACCAACAGATTGGATATTGTTGATGAGGCACTACTAAGACCTGGTAGGTTTGATAGAATCATTGAAGTCCCTAATCCTGATGCCAAAGGAAGACAACATATCTTTGAAATTCACACAAAAAAGAAACCACTTGTGAGTGATGCTAATATTACAAAACTTGTAGAGTTGACAGATACTTTCAGTGGTGCAGACATTGCTGCAGTTACAAACAGAGCAGCAATAACAGCTTTGAAGAGATATGTTAATGGTAAATCTCAAAATATTAAAGATATCAAAATTACCCAACAAGATTTGATTGATGCAGTAGACAAGGTGAAACCTCGAAAAAAAGAGGCTCCACTTACTCAATGTATAAAATAGTCTAAATACCAAGGAAAATGACGTATAACAATGAAACTCTATCTTGACTTTCAACCATGCCAAGAATGTAATATGATGATGACTGAACTGAGCAGCTCTGAGATGTTATTTGCTGATGCAAAGACTAGAGCAGATGAATCAACAAAATTTCTTAGACATCTAACATATAATCACGACGAAGTTGTCAAAGCTGTTATGGACGATCTTCCAAAACAAAAAAGAGATCAAGAGCCTGGTTTTTACAAATAACTCTATTTTTCATTCTTAAAAATCGATAATCATATTCATATACGAAATCGCTCTAATATTTCTGTGAAAAATTAAAATGAAAACTGGTTTTATTTTTGTTTTAACTGTTGTACTTCTTTCAGTTAGTTCTCTGCAATTTGCATTGGCATTTGAAACTGAGCAAGGACCAAAACCACCAGAAATTCCAGTACCTTCTCCAGAGCCAGAACCAATTCACCCACCTGATCCTGATCCTGTACCTGAACCATTCCCAGTAAACACCGAATCAGAAAAAATACAACGATTAACTGAAGAAAATGACATGTTAAAACAACAAAATATCAACCTTAAAGGACAGATATCAACTCTAAAAAATGAAAAGGTAGAATTACAAACTGAAATTTCAAAACTTAATGATATTATTCAAAGTCTCAGAGAAGTTACAATGGAACAAGTTCGCGTAATAATGGATTTGGTAAATAAATTTAAAGATATATTATTTGAAAGAATATTTTCTTCTACAATTAACTTGTAGGATTTTTTTGATTAGACTAAATTGATTCTAAAGAAATCTTCTTGAAAACAATCACTATGGAATACTTGCAATCAATATTGTTGCAAACGTTGGACTGTCCATTTTAGCACTAATTGGAGGAAAATCCTTAATGAGTGCAATAATTAATAATTAATTAGTAATGGTTTATTCATACCAAGTTGTTAAGTTTCAAACAATTTCCTTTGTACAAGGAACTCATTGGTCTCAATCAGTAGGCGATAAAGGAGTTCTTTACAAATCACTCAAAGATCCATTTTCAAAACTCATTGTTCAATCTTCTAATGGGTTAAAAAAATTATACCGTGTTCCAAAAGATAGAACTGTTATTGTAACTAATGATACTGTTCATTTTCTAGGCGAACTGGCCTAACTATTTAAAAAACTGATCAATCTGATCTCTATATTTAAGAGCAATTTTTCCAAAATCTGTAAAATCTTCCACAGTTGGATTCTTCATCTTCAATGCAAATTGATTGACAAATACAGATAGTGCACTACCAATAATTAGATTGTAAACACTATCAGCTACGTTATTTGAGTAAGGAAATACAACTTTGATAAAAGGTAGGTATGTCTCAGTCTGTGAAATCATTAACTTGATGTGCTTTTCAACAAATTCTTCAACATCATCTGGAATTACCATAATTCTACTCGTGTTGATTTCTTATAAGTAGACATTTACTAATCAGGCATGATTAAGTTACTTTTGTAAACTCTTTTCAAATAAAATTGAATTTATAACACGAATTTCAATTGTCACTGTTGCTTGAATTAGACAAGAAAGTATTTGGTAAAATTACAACCAAAGAAATCATTGGTGCTGAACCTCCTGCAATTCCTGACACAAAAGATATTCTTGAAAAAGAACTTGAAATTTTACTTGTAGAATTAGAATCTCAACCAAAAGAGAATCTTGTTAAACTCTTAGAACAACAAAAAATTACTGAAAAACATGTGAATAGTAGACCAGGTGCTATGGCTTTATCTCAAAACAAAATTAAACTATTCAATAAATACAACAAAAAATACGTTCAAACAATCAAAGAAAAACTAGAATCTTAGTCTAAATATTAACCGTTAATCTAACTGGTGATTTGTGTTTCTTTGAATTATCCCATAATGACTATTCTGTTGTTATTTGGCTCAAATCTGGCTCAAAATTTGAAGAAAAAAGTTGTTGATTAATAAATACCAAACAACGAGGAACCTAGACTCGTGAATGGTAAGTAAAACAGATGCAATATGTCCAAGATGTGCACAGGGAAAATTAGTTACTGATAATGAATCAGGAGAGATGTTCTGCTCCAAATGTGGATTTGTAATTACTGAAAAATTGCAAGAATCTGGACCAGAATGGAGATCCTTTTCTCAAGATGAACATGGTGACAGAGCAAGAGCTGGTGCACCTACATCATTGACAATGCATGATATGGGTCTTGCAACAATCATTAATCCTGTAAACAAAGATGCTTCCGGCAGACCACTTACAGCATCTATGAAAAGCACCATTGAAAGACTTAGAACTTGGGATAGTAGAAGTCAAGTTCATGAACCAGTAGATAGAAACTTTAGACAAGCATTTAATGAATTAAATAGACTAAAAGACAAATTAGCTATTTCTGATGCAGTTATTGAAAAAGCAGCTTACCTTTACAGAAAAGCACTTGAAAAAGGTCTTGTTAGAGGCCGTTCCATTTCAGCTTTGATGGCTGCAGCGCTTTACGCGGCTTGTCGTGATACTGCAACTCCAAGAAATCTAAAAGATGTAGAACAAGCTGGTAATATTAAAAGAAAAGATATTGCAAGATGCTATAGATTACTAGTTAAAGAACTTGATTTGAAGATGCCAGTAACTGATTCAGTCCAATGTGTTGCAAGAATTGCAAGTAGAATTGGAATTGCTGAAAAAACTAAAAGATATGCAGTCAAAGTACTAAAACAAGCACAACAAAATGAAGTTTCTGCAGGAAAAGATCCAATGGGACTAGCAGCTGCAGCATTATATCTATCCTGTGTTAGAAATGATGAAGATAAAACTCAACGTGATATTGCCGAAGCTGCAAATGTTACTGAAGTAACTATCAGAAATAGATACAAGGGTCTCAAAGAAACACTTGATCTATAATTTAAAAAATAATCTAACTTACGCTTGTGCGTAAGTAGGAAATTTTTCATTTAATTCAAAACTATGTTCTTCTAATGTCCAGCTTAATCCCTGAATATCTCTCCAAGATAGTTTTTCTTCAAAAGACGAATTTTCTTTTTTTGGAATTGATTGAATTTCTACCATAAAGTCAATAAAGAAATTTTGCATATAAGGCACGCGTAGGAATGATAAATTGTTCATCTATTCTCTTTGTGAATCCTCAGGTGGTTTTTTGACAAATCCACCTTCAACTGATTCAGGTGGAGGAATCTTCTTTGATTTTCCTAACCCAACTGTTGTAATAATTACTGATGATAAAATGATAAAGAAGATGATTTGTGGGTATGCTTCTCCATTTGACAGACCCATAGTCACTGGATATGTAGCAAGCACAGCTGCAGCTAGTCCTCTAGGAATCATTGAGTTTGTTACTGCTCTATCCAATTTGGAAAATCTTTTTGTTAGTGTTATCTTGCCAACAAATATTCTTCCACCAAAAACAGCAATTGTAATCAAAATTCCAAATACAACATATTCTATTTGTCCAAAACTTGCCATTAATCCAACAAACACAAAGAAGAATGATCTAACCAAAAATGTTAGTTGGTTATGTGTTGGATCATCCGTCTCGATCTTTGGCAGCTTAAATTTGAGTATTCGTGATAGGTGACGTTTGTTTCCAAGCATTAAACCAAATACTAGTGCTGTCAAAGCTCCAGATTCTCCAAATGAGTTTGCTAAGAAGAACAAAACAAACAATATTCCTAATGTAAGCATGTATGCATGTTGAGCATTTCCAAGCTTTGTTGAAACATACATCCATGGAATTCCTACACCGAACCCAAGAACCAAACCTACAACAACTGCTCTTCCAAGGGTTTCTTGCAATGTTTGCAGATCAAAATGTCCTATAAGCACTGCTTCAAATAATATGAATGCAACAATCATGGCTAAAATATCGGTTAGTGCAGATTCAAAACTTAGCATTGATTTGACTTCTTCTGAAATTTTGATATTTCTGACGAGGCCAAAAACAATTGCTGAACTACTGCCACCTACAATTGAAGCTAACAAAATGCTCTCTAACCAAAACCATCCTAATGCATAATGAGCAGCAAGGCTAATGATTACAACTGACAAAATAAAACCAAGAACAGCCAGTGTTACGGAAAAGTGTGCAGTTTTTACAATATGTTTGATGTCTAAGTGTAATCCACCATCAAACATGATAATTATCAATGCAAGTGCTGCAAAATATGGCACTACTTCTATAACAGCTTCAGATTGAATAATTCCAAGGGCAGGTCCTATTATTACTCCAAAAATCATCAAAAATGCTACATCTGGAATTCCTGTTTTTTTGAAGAATGCTTCTCCTGCAACACCAAGAAAAATTACTACTCCTGCTGCAAGTAATATTACATGGGCTGAAGCAATTGGTCCATCCTGAATAGATGATGTAGACATAGAACTTTGTATCTCTGCAATTTTATCTAAAATCAAACTTGGATCAAAATCAGATAATGGAAAAGCCTCTTCAACTTGTCCTCTAATCAAATTCAAAACAGACAAAATTATGGGATTCATTAATGACTGAATGTAAACATATGTGGATAAAAGTTAAATTGGATTCGTTTGATAATTTTAAGCTCCATAGTTGATTTTTAGATACACATTAAATCAACCTTGATAATATTCTCCTTAATTGAGTGCAACAGAAGCATTACGTGAGGATCACAAGCAGATTAAACGCTTGGAGAAGGTAATCATAAAGTGTTATACAGAACTTTATGCAGGGAAAAATATTCCTTTATCTGATATAGATAAAATCACATTAGTTATAGAGGAATTCTTAGATTCTATTCATTATTCAAGAGAGGAAGATTCCTATTTTCCTTGTGTTGCTAGCTATGATCATCTTAAACAAGAAATTAGATCTCTATTAATAGAACATGAGTTTTCAAGAAGGATTTCAATACAGATCAAAAAATATCTTAAAAGATGGAAAGAAGGAGAAGATACAAGAGAACCCGTTGCCCGATATTTGAAAACATATTCGATATATCTTGTGGACCATATGACCAAAGAAGAAAACTTTTTTGATAAAGCTGAATCAGAAGTACTCTCGAAAGAAGAAGAATATGATATGTATGAACAATTTAAGTCAGTTATGACAATTTCAAAAAAGATGAAAGATATGATTCAAGAAATTGAATATTTAGAAAATCAACCTTGGTTTCAAAATTAACGTAAGCTCTTTATGGGCTATTTTGAGATTTAATTTATGAAATCCTTTATTCTTTGGATGACTGGTCTTCCTTGTTCAGGAAAGACTACAATTGTAAAAGATTTGCAAAAAGATATACCAAATTTGGCAATGCTCGATGGCGATGAATTAAGAGAATGGTTCTCTCCAAAAGACTTTTCAAAAGAAGGACGTGACGAACACAACAAAAAAGTTGCTCATTTGGCTAAGCTTTTGCTAAATCATGGTGTTCCAAGTGTAGTATCTTTAGTGTCTCCATATATCGAGAATAGAGAAAATGCTAGAGAGATTATCAATGCTGGTGATCAGTTTGCAGAATGTTTTGTAAAGTGTTCACTTGAAAAATGTGAAGAAAGAGATGTCAAAGGCATGTATGCCAAGGCAAGAAAAGGAGAAATCAAAGGATTTACGGGAATTGATGATCCTTATGAAGCTCCAGAAAAAGCAGATCTAGTAATTGATACAGAACATGATTCACTTTCAGATAGTGCAAATAAAGTAAAGGACTTTCTCAAAGGAAGAAACCTACTCTAATTTTCTAAATTCTTCAACAATTTTTTCATGAATTAAACCATTTGTCACTAGAATTCCATTTTTATGATACACTTGTTTGTTATTGTAAGTGATATCATTTCCTAACATATCTGTCATCTTACCTCCTGCTTCCAAAATAATACAATAAGATGCAGCTGAATCCCATTCCTTCATTTTATTTGTAGTTGTGATATATGCTTCAGCCTCTCCTGAGCTGATCTTTCCAACCTTTAATGAACTACCTATACTTGTAAAATTTTCAATACCCAATTTTTTGATAAATAATTTTTCTTTATCTGATAGATGGTGTCTTGAACCAACTACTCTACACTTTGAAAGTTCTGTTGATATAGTTACAGATATTTTTCTCCACTCACCATTTGAGTATCTAAATGCCCCACTTCCTTTTTGTGCAACAAAGAATGTTTTTTCTGTAGGCCAACTAATAACTCCAAGAATTGGTTTTTTATTTTTGATTAGCGCAATCATAACTGTAAATTCACCTGTCTTATCAACAAAATCAGAAGTTCCATCAAGCGGATCTACAATCCAAACTGTGTCCTTTGATAATCGACTTTGATCATCTTTGTCTTCTTCAGATAAAATCACATGTTCTGTCTGAGAGAGAATTTCTTTAATAATTTCATTACTTTTCAGATCTGCTTCTGTAATTGGAGAATCATCATTTTTTTGTGATACTTTGAAATCTCCCTGATAAATCCTTAAAACTGCATTTCCTGCCTCTCTTGCAGCCTTAATGGCGATATCTAATTCAGGAATCTTATTAGCTATGGGGATATCTTTCAAATGAAATCACTACTAAGTTGTAAGTTCTGGCTTTAATGTCCAAACAACTCCCAGAACAATAAATGGAATTGACATAACTCCTATGATGGCAAGTATGGTGTTAAACTGTGTTTCTGAAACCAGTGGGTTGTTTACTAACCATGGCAGTGGTAATGTAATGATAATCCAAATACTTCCTAAAAGTATGATCAACTTTGCTTTTGCCTTCCTATCCTTCATCATATTCTTTTCTCCAGTATTGTAAACCATTTATGTGAATTCATTTTACTGATTCCCCTCCATCAACTGCAAGTACTGCTCCTGTAGTCCAAGATGCGTCATCTGATACAAAATACATTACTGCTTTTGCCACTTCTTCAGGTTGTCCAATTCTGCCTATTGGGTGTTCACTATCCATGAATTCTCTATCTTTCTGAGTTTTCAAAAACGGTTTTGACATATCTGTATCTACAACTCCAGGACAAATACAGTTAACCCTAACCCTGTCTTTAGCATATTCAAGTGCCCAACATTTTGTTAGTAAAATTAAAGCAGCTTTCGAAGCAGAATATGCATCAGTATTAAATCCCTCATATGCCTTTAATCCTGCATCAGATGAAATGTTAATTATTGAACCACCTGTTTTTTTCAAATGAGGAATTGCTTCCTTAGTAAATCTAAACTGTCCTGTAAGATTTACATCTAAAACTTCATTCCATTCATCTTCATCAATCTCGTGTAATTGCCTGATCTTTGGAAATATTCCAGCATTATTTACAAGAATATCTAATTTACCAAATTTCTCAACTGTTTCATTTACAACATTTTTTACTTCATTTGTATTTCTAATATCAGCTGCAATACATATTGCATTTGGGATCTTCAATGTTGATTTTTTTAATCGATCTTGATTCTTTGCTGTTATCATTACTGTTGCTCCATTTTCTGACAAAATTTTTGCTATAGAAAATCCTATTCCGCGACTTCCACCTGTTACTAATGCAACTTTTCCAGATAATCTCAATATTTTCTAAATAAAAATTCGTAATTTATAGATCAATCATGCCTCCAAATAGGCACAAAATATTTTATAAAATATCATAAATTTTATAAAATATTTAATGAAATGTTAAATAGTTAAAGTTACTATAGTAATTAATGCCGAAGGGTATAAATCCTATCGACTAAGATTGCGTAACCCCGCAGAACGAAAATGGCAATCAGACGTTATTACGTGCTGACAACGAGAGGAAATCTCTCATAGTTCTGTAGCAAAGGGGTTTACGCCATTTAATTTTCTAAAATATCCACAGATACCGAACCCACTACATTTCCATTTGGATTGATAATTATAGAAATTTCTTGCATCTCAGAAATCAAAATAATTTTTTGCCCAACATATTCCCATGTAAAATATTCAGAGGTCCCAGTTTGGTGTGAGGTACTTTCAAGCCTAAAATCTTGAGAAAAGTCAAATTTTTCTCCACTCAATGTTATTGATAAGATCTTTGGGCTACTTCCATTTGGAACAAATCTAAAAGAATACTCGCCATTATTGATAGTAAATGTATCAGTGTAGGCTCCATTAGTGTATAAGCTAGGATCTGCAAGAGTTACATGAAATACAAGATTGCCATTTTTCTCAGATGGGTCTGATGAAGAAATAATTACAAAAATTGCAACTATCATAACTATGGGAATTAATACAATTTTTTTATTCAATTAACCTACTTTACAGACCTCAAATAAAGGCTATTCCTATAGTTTAGTTTTTGTTAGTGAAATTTTATCAAATGTAAATCAATATTCACACCTGAAATTAAGTACATTTTCTAAAATCGTATTCAATGCCTAATTTATCTAGTAAATGGACGAAACAACCAAAGCCAGGTATTACTGAAAAAATTAATGATTCTATCAAACCTAAAGGTCCACTAAAACCAAGAATTTCAAACGCAGTTAAAAAATTACAATTACAAATTAACAAATTAGATTCGATGTTAACAAACTTACAAGAACGTGATGCAAAATTATTTCAAAGAATTGTAGAGGCAACACAAAAACATGATACTCAAACCACCAAAGTTCTTGGTAATGAGTTAGCAGAGATAAGAAAAGTTACAAAAATTTTGAGTAGTGCTAGAATAGCATTAGAACAAATTGAATTACGTCTAACTACCTGCAGTGATCTTGGAGACACTGTGGTAGCAATGATGCCAACAGTGGGTCTGATGAAGAATCTAAAATCATCTCTTGGAAAAATAATGCCTGGGGCTGAACAAGAAATTGGGCAAATGGCAGAAATGCTTGGAGGCTTTATGACAGAGAGTTTCTCTGGCGATGTAGCATTTGGAGTTGATGAATCTACTAACGTAGAATCAGAGAATATTCTAAAAGAGGCTGCTGCTGTTGCAGAAAGTTCTGCAGGTCAAATGTTCCCTTCAGTTCCAACAAATACTCAAGAAGTGTCTACTGCTAAATTCCTCTAATTCTAAAAATTTTAATCTTCTAATGATTCTCTAGATTCTTTTACTCTCTTAACTGTATTACCTTCATCATCAATAATTCTATCAATTCCTGATAGTCTATCTCTTAATGTATTGATGATTGTACCTACTTTATCAGCTTCATTCTCTACCTGCTTTCTCTTAATTGCAAGCTCCTGGATCCCTTTATTTTCCTCTTCAATGTATTCACTAACTTTCTGTAGTTTTTCTTTAAGATTTTTAATATCTACTGATTCCTCCTCAATATCTTTTTCAAGCAAAGTTCTCTTGTCTTTAAGATTCTTAATCATCAAGCCAACGTAATCTATTGCCTCTTCTAATTTTGCACGTTTTCCTATTAATTCTCCAATTCCAATTTCAGACTCTGCTGTTGAAGTAGATTCCACAGATTCTCCAGCATTTTCATTTTCTACCATTCTTTCTTCTACCATCTCTCCTTCTCTAAATTTATCAAACATTTTATGATTTTCTTTTCAATCTAGGAATAAAAAGTTACTATGAATCTCAAAGCTGACCTTGTGAATGATTTTTAGTCAACTAAAGAAAAAAGCGGTGATTATATCATCAATTTTGAATTTCTGAATTCTTGACTAGAGCAAGTGTCTTGTAGTTCACATATGCCCAATCTGGTATTTTATCTTCAAATGATGGCATTCTTTGTGTATCATTATCTGAAAAATCACCCGGTAAAGCATAATGTAGAACTTCTGGCTTTCCATTAACTAGTTTCGCAACAGAAATTATTCTGAGTCTGCTATTTTGAATATTTTTTGGGACATCTGGAATGTCATCCTCTTCATCTTGATAATCAATAACATCTGCAAATGAGTAGGTTACAGATAATGGTGAAACACTAAGCATCAATAGAATTGCAAATATCTCATTAGTTCTATTCTGGAATTTTTTCATGCTCAAGATTTGCGTAAATGATAGATTAGGAATGGCGAGGAATCATCTTGTTCTTTATATGCTAAATTTCTTGAAAATGATAAAAAAATTCTCAAAATTGCATCATTTTTGAAATAAAATCTATAATGGTTATTTTTTTAAGAAAATAATTTTTTTCTAATTGAATTTTTAGGCATAAAATTTTTAGAAATTTTCTCCCCCGCATCAATTTTCTGAAAAATCATGGTATTTTTCTAACAAAATCCCTGTTCCGCTTTGTGTTCCGCTTTAACGTTTCAAAATGTTCCTCATTAACTAATTAATTCTATACTAAAGCATGTCAAAACAACAATACAGATCCGAAATGGGTATAATGGGTGATATCTTAGACGTTACCGCCGATGGTGGTCGTGATGGAATCATTGTATCTGCTATCTCTCGAAAAGCCAACCTATCTCACTATGCAGTACTAGACAAATGTGAGAAACTAGTAGAAGCAGGCTTGGTCGACTTCGTTAAAAATGACAGGAATAGAGTCTTTCAGATTACCGAAAAAGGACTTCAATTTTTCCAGGAGTTTAAGAAATTTCAGGGACTCGTAGAAAGTATGAATCTAAGGTATTAAGCCAATGAAATCCGAAATCGTATCAATTCATAGGAACGAGTCTCTTCGAGAAGAGGGAATGATTTTTGTAAGGACTGATGGTATCTTCGAAACAATGGTTAAGGCACATTTGATACTTGCTGGCTTGATTGTTGTAGCTATGACAATGCCAATACAGCCCTCATTCAGCTCTACTCGAACTCTTGATCTAATCCTTAATTCTGATGGTTCTACACATGTCACCTCTGAGATAGATGTGGATTCTTTAGCTTCTGATTTTGAATTAAGTCTCTTTGGTCCATCTGTTGACAACTTTATTGCCTTTGAAGAGGTAAGTGGTTCTTTGTTATCTGGAGCTATTATTGAAGATAAAGCAATAGTTGGTACTCTTGGTTCGTCAAGTATTGTTGTTGATTATGATATTCATGATTTAATTTCAAAAGAAGGACGAGTCTGGACTTTTTCATTTGATTCTCCATCAGATTACTCATTACTAATGCCAGAAACCTCTGTAATTATTGGAATGAGTGTTTTACCAAATAATATGGAACAAATTGATGAACAAATTAAACTAAAATTTTCTAGCGGACCTACTCAAATAGATTACATTTTTGGAACTACAGAATCAACTATTTCTACAAATCAACCTGAATCCTCATTTAATTTTATGACTATTGGATTAATTATTGGCCCAATTATTGCTGTAGGTATTGGAGCTGCAATCATTCTTAAGAAAAAACAATCCAACTCTTCACAAATACATATTGCAGAATTATCCCAAAAACAATCAGAACCAGAATCTTTAGACACTCACACAATTTTTAATCTTAGACCTGAAATGCGTGAAGATGATAAAGAAATTGTGAAATTTATCTCTGAAAATGGGGGTCAAGTTTTTGAGAGTGATCTACGAAAGAAATTCCTTCAACCTAGAACTACTATGTGGAGAGCTGTAAAACGACTAGAAAGATTAGGCATAGTTGAAATTTATAAAAAAGACCTGCTAAATATGGTTAAATTAAGAAACGATTTGGAGGAAGAGAATTGAAAGTTATTGCATCATTAGGTTTGTTAATTTTAGTGGCTAGTGTATTTTTAGGAAATCCTGCATTTGCTGAATCACTTGATAATATTAGAACATCTGTATCGAATTATGATGGTAATTCTGCAACTGTTAAAATTACCTGGAATCATGATGATGATCTAACAACAAATTACAAAATAGGCTGTGTTAGCTGTAATCCAAATACTGAAAAATTTACAACTGGAAATAGTATAACGTTAAACAATGTAACTCCAATCCCTAATAGTTCAAATGCAATGCTATATGTGATTACATATGATTCTGATAATGAGATCATTTCTGCAAAGCAACTCATAGTTAATCTTAATCAATAAACTAAAATCAGTACAAGTTAAACAAATCTAGTTAAATTATCATAAACTTCATATACATTTTCTAAACAGCAAGAGCATGGCCTCTAAATCAATTACAGTTGGAGTAGGAATCCCAATGATTGTGGTTGGTGCTTTGATGGCGTGGTTATGGGCTCCGATGGAAGATTATTTTCGAAATCAAGTAGAACTTGTTGGAAGTACAATTGGAATTTTAGGAATAGTATTCTTTATCTCTGGGTTATTCTATTCAAAAGAACCAGTCATGCATTAGTAGAAACTCATTGAATTAATAATGAAAAAAATTATGAATATTGCATGAAAGTAAGATTATTTGAGATATTTACATCAGTTGAAGGTGAAGGTATTCTTTATGGAACAAAGACTCTATTTGTGAGACTTGCAGGATGTCCTTTCACTTGTTTTTATTGTGATACCATAGAATCTCTTCCCCTTGATTCTGGCACAGAATATACAATTGAAGAGGCAAATCAACTAATTGATTCCAATCTCAAAAACCAAACTTACAAAGTAAATTTTACTGGAGGTGATCCATTAATCCAACATGAAGCAGTAGCACTACTTGCAAAGCATATTCAAGAAAAAAAAATTCCTACATACCTTGAATCATCATGTTTTGATATTGATAGGTTCAATCATGTTTTACCATTTTTTGATATTGTTAAAATTGAATTTAAAACTAAAGACTCTGATTTTATAGACTCTAAACACTATGAAAAATTAATCGTTCATTCAATGAAATGTCTTGAATCCTCTGTAAAGACAAAGAAAACAACTTACATCAAAATTGTAGTAAGCTCAAAAACTCAGTTAAATGAATTTAAAGAATTGACAAATCAAATTTTTGGTATCATCTCTAAAGATGATATTGATGGATTTGTCATTCAGCCTACCTATGGTGTTTCTGAACCATCGCTAGATCTTTTATTGAATTTGTATGATATAGTATATCCTCACTATATTGATGTCAAAGTAGTTCCTCAGTTACACAAATTTATTGGAGCACCATAACGTAAACACCTGCCTAAAAATCTGATTAGGTTCAAATACTAGAAAAATTCTGTGAGAATATAAAATGGACAAAGAACGTGTAAAAAAACTTGTTAGAGAACTAATCATTGAAGTTGGTGAAGATCCTACCCGTGAAGGACTACGAGAAACTCCTGAAAGAATTGCAAATATGTACAAAGAGATCTTTTCTGGATATGATACTGATTCTGAGTTATCTGTACAATTCTCAGAAGATTCTGATGCAGTTGTCATACGCAATATTCAATTTTATTCGATGTGCGAACACCATATGTTACCATTTTATGGGAAAATCCATATTGCTTACTCACCAAATGGCAGAGTTTTTGGAATATCAAAACTCGTCAGATTAGTAGAAAAATTTTCAAAGAGACTACAAATTCAGGAAAGGCTAACCAAGAATATTGCTGACGAGCTATATGCTCAAGGTGTTAAAGGTGTTGTAGTTTTTGCTGATGCAGAACATCTCTGTATGAAAATGCGTGGTGTTAGAAATGACGCAACGGTTTCTTCATCAGCATTTAGAGGAATTTATGAAAATAAAGAAGAAAAAGAGGGCATAATGACACTCATTAAGAAACAAACCTCAGATCCATCTTTTTAGGATATACTGAAAAATTAAATAATCAAGGTTTTGATGAAGGTTAATGGGAACTCATGATAATATTCACATTCCAAAGGAATCATGGCCTCATTGGACATGGTATGCAATAGAGTGTGTAATTCTTATTGTAATCTCTTTTCTATCAGCAGTTAAAATTGCTGATTCTATTGAAGGACTTTCCATAGAAGTGCATAACTATGTGATTACAGGAATTGTTGGACTATTCTTCTTAGTTTGGTATATTGGAATTCGAGGCTTTATTCTAAAAAAGAAAATTCTCCGAAATCGTTACTAGAATTATTTAAGATATTTTGTTTTATCTGTAATGCCAGCTTTCTGAAATGCAATTTTTCTGTTATTACAAGATTCACAAACTCCGCAATGATATTTTTTATTTGAATAACAACTCCAAGTCTTAAAGATTGAATCTCCCAAAACTTTCACTCCAGCTTTTAGTAAGTCCTTCTTTGATAATCCTTCACGATAAGGTGACCAAATCTTAATGGTTTTACGTAATCCTGAACTGATTCCGTCAATCTCTCCTTGATTAAATGCAGCTTCTAGTTTTTTTGCAAAAGTTGGTCTACAATCAGGATAGTGTTTATCTCCGGTATGAGCTCCATATACAACTAGTGAGGCATTAAGTGTAAAGGCCCATGCTGATGCAACTGATAGAAATACTGCATTTCTAATTGGAACTACAATGGAATACTCAAATTTACTGGGAATCTTTCTTTTTGTGCTTGTTAAAACGTTAGAATCACCGTACAAATCTTTCATAAAACCAATATCGATAATTTTATGCTGTTTTAAGCCAAGTTTCTTTGCAAAAGATTTTGCTGCTGTAATTTCTCTGCTTGCCTTTTGTCCATATGAAAACGTAATACCATACAACTCATACTTTGATTTCAAAAATGAAACTGTACAAACAGAATCAATTCCTCCACTAAAGACAATGACTGCTTTTTTCATAAAATCCCCTTAAGATTATTTTCTCTTATATGCGGCACCTTTAGTAGGTTTACAGATTATTGTTTTACATTTTATTTTTTTAGATGCAAATCCTCTTGACATAGACAGGCAGATCTTTTTCAAATTAGCTGAACTCTTTGAAAATGCAATTACTGATGGTCCTGCTCCGCTTATTGTAACACCTAATGCTCCTGCTTTTAGGGCATTTTGCTTTACTTTAGCAAATCCTGGTATCATATGTCGTCTTGCAGGTTCAACTATCACATCTTTAATTGAATTTCCAATCAACTCTGTGTCTTTTCTCATAAACCCCGCAACAACTGATGACGCATTTGCTAGATTTAAAACACTATCAGTTAACTTGATCTTCTTTGGAATTACTCCTCTTGATACTTTGGTCTTCTTTTTTGGAACGTCAATATTTGGAACAGCAATACACATTCTAAGACTTGATGGAGGTTCTACTCTGATTACATCTAAGGGATTTGTCTTCACAATTACAAATCCTCCTAAAACAGAAGCAGCAACATTATCATAATGAACTGAGCCTGCACTGGCTTTTTCTCCAGAACCTGCAAACTCTACTAAAGAATTTCCATCAAGCTTTAGTCTAAATAATTTATCAAATGCTACTGCAGCGGCCGCTGCTGATGCTGCACTACTTCCCATTCCAAATCCTGCAGGAACTCCTTTTTTGATTTTAATTTCAATCCCTCCTTTGATCTTGAATCTTTTTTTCATATTTTTTACAACCAATCCTGCAGTATTGTTTTCAGGATTTGTTGGGATTTTATCATCTGTAATTATGGTAATTCCACTTTTTGTTTTAGATAATGTTATTTTGTCATGAAATGCATCTATTGCTAATCCAAATACGTCAAATCCTGGACCTAGGTTTGCGGTAGATGATGGTGCCTTTACAATAATCTTTGATGCCAACTAATCCCCTACCTCTTCACCCAAGTTAAGAATTCTGCTAAGCGCACCTTCAAGATTCTCAAAACCCTCTCCCGTAACATTTGAAACTGGAATCAATCCTTGTGCAAATCCACCAAGATTCAAACCCCGTAAAATGTTTGAGGTCAACGTATAGGTATCCCCATCTGCTTCTTTGCCAATTGCACTTTCTAGAGTACTTAGACTTGTTGACCAATGTAGTATGTCTTTTAGCTTGGCACCAATAAGATCTGTTTTTGTTAATACATTGACTATTGGTAAATTCAAACGTAATCTTATTGATGTTGCAAGAAGTGCAATTGAAACAAAATTTACTGGCGTAGTAATTAGAGCACCATCATAAAGAAAGATACTTGTTTTTTCTTCTGATGAAATATTTTCGACAAGAAAAGGTCCACTCGAACGATATGCAAACAACTCAATTTGTCCAGGTGTATCGACAATCAAATAATCAGGATTTACTCTGTTCACCTCGTTTTGAACATTATCTATTTTTGATGCAATCAAATCATTTGCCATTATCAAAGCTCCATTTGGGCCAAGATCATACTTTTGCATTATAGATGCATAATCAACGAAATCTCTAACATCAACATCACAAGTATATGGTAGATTCTCCACACCTGGATCTAAGTTCAAGACAGCTGCGAATGCTCCATTTTTTGTGTAATATTCGTATAACCTTGATGTAAGTAATGATTTTCCTGAGCCAGCTGTGCCAGAAATAAAAATTGTTTTCAATCCTGTCTAATTTTTCTTTGCTTATATTTCAAACTAGCTTTATCATCAACTTTCATATTTGATTATTCAAAAAAATTATCAAATGAATTGGAGACTTGTAGCTATACCTGTTACTTTAATTCCTATTTTCATTATTGCCATTCAATTTGATATCAAATTAGATGATGTATTAGCAATAGGATTCTTTCCGTTTGTTGGTGCAGTTCTTGCAATGATGATTAAACTAGGTCTTCAAGGAGTCAAATTTGCATACATTGCAAGAAAATATCTTGGTAGTTTTGATTCATTTTGGAAATTAACGGGTGTTAGAGTTGGTAGTGAATTTATTAAATTTACAACTCCTATGTTTGTTGGAGCAGAATTTGTTGTAATCTATTATTTGAAGAAGAAAGGAGTAGAGCTCTCAAAAGCTACATGGATTGCAATTATGGATATTGTAACTGAAGTACTTGCAGCAGGCTTGTTATCGATAATAGCAGGAATAATTGCGTTATTGAACGGGGCATATATTGTAGCAGCAATTATTTTAGCTACTAGCATTGTTGTAACTTCTTTATGGATGGTTCTATTCTTTTTATCTTCTAAACGTATGTTCCAAGTTCCAAAAGTATTAGCAAATTTTGTTAAAGGAATTGGAAAAGAAAAAGGTGCAAAATACATTGATAAAACTAATTCCTGGATGGAAGAAGTATGTACCATGAGCAAAGAAAATCTAAAAACTCCTGAATCTAAAAAAATCTTTACAGTATCTTTTCTAGTGTCACTTGCTTCTTGGTCATTCTATGGAATATCATTCATGATCATTGCAATGGGAACAGAATATGTGATTAATGCATTTGATTCAATCATGGCAGTAATGGGTGCAAATGCAATTGGTAACTTGCCAATTACTATAGGTGGTTCTGGCTTGGCGGAGTTTGGAATTGTAGCATATCTCAATAATTTGAATCCATTTGACTTTGATGTTCCTAAAGGAGTTGTTGCTTGGGATGCGGTTATTGGCTGGAGAATTGCAACTTATTATGTTCCAATTGTGATTACTTGGCTGCTTTTAGTGAAATTAGCCTTAAGTAAAATATCAAAACAACAAGCTACATAGAAACCACTTTATCTTCATATGATTTTTTTGATATGTGGATTTCAAAAATAAACTAGTTCTAATAACTGGTGCATCATCTGGAATTGGTAAGGAAACTGCACTAGAATTTGCAAAACTAGGCGCTAATATTGTTTTAGTTGCAAGAAGAAAGGACAAACTTGAGCAAGTTGCAAATGAATTAAAAGAATTTCATATATCCACACTAGTCTGTCAATGTGATGTTTCAAAGAAGGATCAAGTAAAAGAAATGTCAAAAACAGTCTTAGAAAAATTTGATTCTATTGATATCTTAGTAAATAATGCTGGTTTTGCAATTTATGGTTCTGTATCTGATCTTTCTATAGATGAGATAGAATCACAGATGGAAACAAATTACTTTGGTATGGTTTATTGCATCAAAAATTTTCTCCCATCAATGTTAACAAAAAAATCTAGTCATATAGTGAATGTTGCATCTGTTGCAGCAAGCTTTGGTTTACCTGGAATCGCTTCATACTGTGCATCTAAATTTGCAATGTTAGGATTTTCAGAGGGTCTTAAACACGAACTAAAAAACACTGGAGTTGGAATCACTGTTGTCAGTCCAATTATGGTCAAGACTGACTTTTTTGATCATCCTTCGTTTGAAAAAATGCCAAAATACTCACCAACATCACTTAGTTCTAAAACAGTAGCAAAAACTATCTTGAAAGCAGCAAATTCTTCAAGACTGGAAATCATAGTTCCATCTGTAGTACGTGGTGCAGTATGGATGAAAAATACATTTCCATATTTCATAAATCCAATTTTAGGAAAATCTTTCAAAAAGCAGTTAGATTCTACAAAACAAGACTAGCTTTATTCTTCTGAATCATCATCTACAGTCTCACTAGAGCCTACATCTAACAATTCAAGTGACTTTAATTCAAATTGGTAAATTGCATTCATATCAATTTCTTTTTCTTGTTCTAGAAATTCTGAAACTTTTTTGCTAAGTGGTGCTTTGTGTTGATCAAAAATAAACTCATAAACAGTTCCTTTCTCTAACTCTTTAATTTTAATTTTTTTTTGCAAATCCATTGTAACTATATGTCTTCCATCTTCTACAGGATCATACAACTGTACATCCATTTTGTTATCTGCATCATAAAATTCAAGAATGTATCCAGTTTTTTTCATTTCTTCTGGTTTCTCAAATTTTGCATTTTGAATTTCATCAGAAACCCAATCTGGAATATCATCTTTCTTTTTTACCATATACTAAAATCACTCTAAATTTCTTGTTTTTCTTTTTTACTTTTTGACCACCAATCAAGATAGTCATCATGTTTGTCTTCACGTGTTTTCTCTTTTTGATTAAGTTTGTATCTGATATCTGATATCTGTTCTCTTGTCGCGTATAATCCACATCTTTTACAAATGAAATGCTTTGTGGCAGGATCCATTTTCATTGGAATTTCAATCTCATCAAACAATTTGTATAAATCGTCTCTACCTCTATCTTCTTCTGGAGTGTCAGCTTCGTATTTTGATTGAATCTTCTTTTTCTCTCTTGATGTACATTCTGGGCAGTTAGGCACTGATGATTTGGCTTAATTTTTTCCATAAAAGCGTTCCCACATTCTTAATTGATCGATATTCATCTGACACGCGGATTTTTTCATCATCCCTTGCGGTCCGTTCGCCCATCGAAATCCCGCGTGCCAGATGAGTAAAATTCTCAAAATAATGTATTATCTCTTTTCTTCTAGAGTCTGAGCCACTGTCTTTGCTGAATTTTCTGCTCCATTAGGAACAAAATTCTTTGAAAATTCACTCAAATTTTCTTCAAATTCCTCATAATTCTCTTTAATTTTGGATATTGCCTTGGTTACTTGATTTGTTTTTGTAGCTAATACGCCCAAATTCTTCTCTTCTGCCCATCTGATGTTATTTGTATGCTCATCATAAATTGGAATTCCAATTATTGGCTTTGATTTTCCACCCATAATTTCACCCATTACAGTATGAGAACCATTAACAACTGCATATTTACATAAATTTAGGATCGTATCTTTTTCTTGTTCTGAAAGAAAACCAATATCGATTTGTATCCATTCTATTTTTTTATCCAAAGCCTCTGAGATTGAATATCTCCTACCATCTTTTCCAATTACAGAATCAATGTTTGGATCATTTCTTGCATGTGAAATGATTCTTTTTTCATTTATCATTTCATCTTTAGTAAATACTTCTTCATATCTCTGACCAGTCCCATCATTAGTTGATTTGTTTCCAGTTCTCATCCAGTAACCAAATTCATTATTCTCAACTAATTTTTCAAGATCTGATCTGTCTTCTTTTTTGAATTGCTTATTATTTGTAAAATGTCCTACATAGATTACTTTTTCTTCTGCCTCTTTAATGAAATTTAGATTATATTCACACATAGTATATGGTGGTGGTGAATCAGCAACGAGAATTTTTGATGCTTTAGTAATTTGTTTTGCAATAAAAATTAACGATGGATAAAGATATGATCTTGAATTGTATAGCTTAGGTCTGAACTGATTTGTTATAAACAAACTTGGAATGTTTCTATTATTTGCCAAAATATTTGAACCCATATCTCCATCATTGATCACGAGATCAAATTTTTCGTTATCGTACAGTTTTCTTTCTTCTCTCAAATAGTTTGCAATTTGTCTTACTAATGGAGGGTTTCTTGAAATTGGTAATAGCAAGTTCATCAATGACATTGAAACACTTGGACCAAATTTTCCATCAATTGGCGTTGGCATTAAAATTTCATGAATTTTCTCTTTCTCATCTGGAAATTTTTTTAATAATTTCTCATAAACATGATCTTTACTTGAAAAATGAACCTCAAATTTTTCTTTAATATAATCTCCTAAAACCTCATTTAGCCTCATCATTCGGGAATAATGACCACTTCCCCATGGATAGATGAATTCTCCTATTTTGAGCACAATATGAAATCAAATGTGCCGTTTAAATTCTCAGTGATTCTCCTCTAGGGAATCCAAAATATCATGAACATTGTTAGGTCCTACCTGAACTGAAATCTTTTTCTTTGTTTTAAGCGCAAACTCTACTTCTTTTTTTGAAAAAATTGGAATTTCAGCTGAACTGACTGTGATTATTTTTTCTAATTTTTTGATATTTCTTTCTAATCCTATCTCTTTTGCTTCATTAAACAGATTAGTGTCTACTCCAGCAAGTGGAATTATTGGAATTTTCTCCTTTTCAAATACTTCTTTTAATGATTTTTCAATAAAGTCTGTAGAAAATACTAGTGGTGATAAAGCCAGTGATACATAGTTGTTTGAATGTTGTAGCATTATCTCTAATATCGAATTTACATAAATCAAATAATTTTTAATTCCATTTGGTTTTATTTTTAGTTGAAAGAATTCTAATTCAATTTTATCTTGTACTAGTCTTGGAATTATTTGATTAATTATTTTAGCTAGATTTACCAATTCTGATTTTTGTCTATAACAAACTATGATCTTAGTATCATAACCTTGCTTTATTGTCTCAAAGCAAGAAACTGCAGATATCTCATCATATACTGCACAAATTACTTTCTGATTTTGTGATTGATATGGAATTCCTCCCGTACCTTTATCTGAGAAAATACAGATGTATGCGTTATTTTTTGTTAGATATGTATACAACAATTTATCATAATTTTCTTCTGTTCCAGGATGAGCTCCAAGATTTGATTTTTTTTCTATTATATTTGATGTTGATGCAATCTCAATATCTTTTGTAAGAAATCCTTTTGATGTTCCTTCAACTTTTACTAGAAATTTCTCACCCTTTAAGAGAAGATTTCCGCCTATAGATGTAATCTCTGAAACAATATCCTGAAAATTATTTTTTATTTGCCTTGCGATTGCAATTTTTTCAATACCAAAAAGTAGATTGATAGCAGATGATGCAAATACAGGATCGTTTGCATCAACTAAAATTACATCACCATCACGTTTTACCGATTTGAACTGCTGATCTTTAATTTTGAGAATTTTTTTGATATTTGTAATTAAATGTGAAATTTTATTTTTTGAAAATATGTTTGGGAAAACTACAACGTATGATATTTCATCCATCTTTTCTATTTTGAAATCTACTTGTTTATAATTTAGGACAAAACTTCGGGTAATCAATATAAAACAAATACTTTGAATGAAAATATGACAAAATTCACACAAGAACAAGTAGATTATCTTAACTCAAGAATAAAGACCGCTGAAGAGACGCTTCAATGGGCTTCAGATAACCTTCATCCTAAAGTTGCAAAAGCATCAAGTTTTGGCGCAGAAGATTCAGTAATTATAGACATTATGATAAAGATTAATCCGAAATTTAGATTCTTTACATTAGATACTGGAAGACTACCACAAGAAACCTATGACATAATGGATGTTGTAAGAAAAAAATACAATATTTCAATTGAAGTACTATTCCCTGATGCCAAAGAAGTTGAAGATATGGTTAGAGAAAAGGGAGTTAATCTCTTCTATGAAAGTGTAGAGAATAGAAAACTGTGCTGTGAAATTCGCAAAGTACACCCAATCAATAAGATGTTGAGTACATTGGATGGTTGGATTACTGGATTAAGACATGATCAGACTAAAACTAGAGAAAATGCTACAATATTTCAACTCGACCATGGACATGGTGATATTCTAAAGATTAATCCGATAATGGATTGGACTTGGGAACAAATTCAAGAATATATCAAAAAGAATAATCTACCACAGAACAGTCTTCTTGCCAAAGGTTATCCAAGTGTTGGTTGTGAGCCTTGTACAAGACCCATTAAACCTGGAGAAGATCTTCGAGCGGGAAGATGGTGGTGGGAAGAAGGCGGAAACAAAGAGTGTGGCCTTCATATAGACCATAAGTAGAGGATTTTGCATGTCAGAAAATAATTCAATTAAACCACACGGTGGGGTTTTAGTTAACAGAATTACCAAAGTTGATCCTACTGGACTATTCTCAATTACAATTAGTGAGGATCTCGCAAATGATGTTGAAAATATAGCAGATGGAATTTTTAGTCCTCTAGAGGGATTCTTGGGACAAAAAGACTTTGAAAGCGTTGTTTTACGAGGCAGATTAGCAAATGATCTAGCTTGGACTATTCCAATTGTACTTGATGTTGATGAGCAAACAGCTTCTAAAATGAAAGCAACAGGAGATGTACTACTACAAAATCCTCAAGGAGTTGGTGTTGCTGTATTACATGTTGAAGAAACATATTCTTTTGATAAAGAAAAGACTGTACAAGGAGTCTATGGAACAAATGACTCTGCTCACCCAGGTGTTTCAAAGACAATGTCAATGAAGGATTATCTGGTAGGTGGGAAGATTGACTATATTCAAAGACCAGAAGATACTGAGATCAGAAAACATAGACTAACTCCTAACCAAACAAGAGAGGCATTTGCGCAAGCAGGATGGAAGAAAATCTGTGCATTTCAAACTAGAAATCCTCCACACGTAGCACACGAAATGCTACAAAAAACAGCAATTACAACACGTGATGGAGTGTTTGTTAATCCAATTATTGGAAAGAAAAAGTCTGGTGACTTTGTTGATGAGGTAATTGTACAATGTTATGAAACCATGATAAAATTATACTATCCAGAAAATAGATGTCAACTTGGAACTCTACACACTGAGATGAAGTATGCTGGACCAAAAGAGGCGATCCATCATGCAATTATGAGACAGAACTATGGTTGCACACATATCATTATTGGAAGAGACCATGCAGGTGTTGGAAAATTTTATGATCCATTTGCAGCACAAAAAATCTTTGATGACTATCCAGAATTAGAAATTTCTCCAGTATTCTTTCCACCATTCTTCTATTGTAAGAAATGTCTTACATACACAACCCCAAAGGCATGTCCACATGAAGATGATGCAAAAGAGCAGATTAGTGGAACTAAACTAAGAGAGATGATTCAAAACGGCCAATCCCCCTCTGAATTTATTCTAAGACCTGAAGTAGCTCAAGTAATCTTGGATCATCCAAAGCCTTTTGTTGATTAGATATTTATTCAATCAAATTCGAACGAGTCTGAAGTATCTATTTGCAATTGTCTTGCTTGCAGGATTTTTTACCACTCCGGCATTTGCTCAAGATGTGAATAATCCCTCAGTAATTATTGATACTCTAGAAATCTCTGCAGAGGAATTTAATACGGTTTTACGAGATGCACCAATCATTTCACTTGATGATGTTCATAGTACTAGCTGGCAAGTAACAATTGATAACAATCTACTCTATGCAAACCCAGATGGAAATGCTGCTCTTAGAATATATAATCAAGATCCTTCAGGAACAGAATTTATCGAAGTTGGAATGGGTTCACAACCTGACAACAAGTTGTGGGTTGCAGTTAAAACTCCAAAAGAGGGGTACATTGTAGTTTTTAGAGATCTGGATAGAGGTTGGTATCCAGATGCAAAACTAATCATATCTTACACTGACAGAGCAGGACTGACTGTAAACAATGGGGCAAGAATTGTAGTTACCAATCTGGACATTGATGTATTTGCATTTGATTCTTACTCTGTTCATGGAATGGAGGGCTCTACTGATCCCCCTGCAGTAAATTCAGGAACTATGATTGTAGAATTTCTTTCCGGCGATCCTGCAGAGAACATCTTTGCTTTGTATCCGTTCTTTCTTGCAGTAGGTCTTTTCGTTATAGTTGGGGCATTGATTCTAACTAAGAAACGTCATTAGATTTGTAAATATTCTGACTATACATTACTGATTTCCTTCTGGCATAGAAGTTTCTACCCAAGGTGTTACCCAATAATCTATACTAATTGTAACCTCATATGCAAAGGGTGCTGGAAGTATAGTTAATGGTATTCCAAAAGGTTCTGATGATGAAACAACAAAAGCAATAATATCAGTACCAAGATGTTTTATTAGAAGATCAAATCCAGTTACATGAGAAGGGTCTTTAAAAAAAAGCTCAAAACTGGCATCAGGAGGATGTGCTTGAGCACTTTGTACAAGTCCAAGATTACCTAATAGTAATACAATAGATAATACTACAACAGTATACTTCCCAATTCCTATGCCGATCCTAAATTATGATGTTACTTGAATGATACTTAAACCATACGTGAAATTGTAACAAACTTTAGTTACACATTTTGACATTCTCGTTTGAGATGCGATCAGCTATTTAGAGACATACCATTTTATCTCGATATTTGACAAAGTCGTCTCTTTCATTTCCGAGAAAAGATGTAGATTCATTCTATTCTACTTGGCTTTGAGAGTCCATTCTTAAAACAGAGTCAATCTTACAGCATCTACTAAAAAGTTTGATTAAAAAATTAATAACCACGTATATTTTTGGTAAAATGACATGTCATCATCTGAGATATACTCTATTGGAAATAGTGCCCAAGTCTCTATAATTATTCCAACGTACAATGAATCTCAGAATATCATTCAAATTCTAAAATCAATTGGAAGCAATTTACCAAAAAATTTACGAACAGAAGCCATAGTTGTAGATGATAATTCCCCAGACGGAACAGGTAAAATTGTTGAAGAATATCTAAAAGATTTCAAAAGAATGGCAGACTATACCATTGATATTGTTCATAGAACGGCAAAAAATGGTTTAGGTTCTGCAATTCTAAAAGGAATTCAGCATGCAACAGGTGATACAATTGTAGTGATGGACAGTGATTTTTCTCATCCACCACAAATTATTCCAAAACTAATTGAATCAATAAAAAAATATCAATTCGATATTGCAGTAGCATCACGATACATCAACGGCGGAAAAGTTCAAGGTTGGTCATTAAAAAGAAAAACTATGAGCAAGTTTGCAACTTTGATTGCAAAAAAAGGATTAGGAATAGATACAAAGGATCCAATGTCAGGATTTTTTGCGTTCAAACGAAATATTATCAAAGGATTAAACATTGATGCAATAGGTTACAAGTTTCTTTTAGAAATTTTAGTTAAAACAAAAGATGTTAACATTAAAGAGATTCCATATACTTTTCAGGACCGAGAACTTGGTTCTAGCAAACTAAGTATCAAAACTATTTTTGATTATTACAGATCAGTTTGGAAGTTGTATAGATATGGTAAACAACTAGAAAAACAAGAAAAGCGTTCATCAGTAAAGTTCCTTTACAAGGCTGGAAGATTCTACACAGTAGGCGCTTCAGGATTCATTGTAAATTATCTGATTTCATTACTACTTACTGGAGGAGTTTCTGAGTTATGGTATTTACATGCAAATGTTATAGGAATTATTGCATCAATTACTACTAACTTTGTTTTAAACAAGACATGGACGTTTGGCGATAGAGATTTCAGAGTTAAAAAGACAATTTCGCAGTATGGAAAGTTTGCAATGTTTAGTTCGTTAGGTGCACTAATACAACTAGGAATGGTATATTTCCTTGTAGATAGCAATGAGATGTCTTATCCACTGGCCTTGATTTTGGCAGTAATGACTGCAGCTTTTGGAAATTTTGTTTTAAACAAAAAATACACCTTCAAAGAAAAGCTATTGGGTTAGTTTTTTAGAAATTAAAATAAAAAGAATGGCTTACGTCTCTACTTACTAGCTACTCAAATGTAGAAGTAGAAGTAGAAGTTTGAGACGAAAGTCCAGTTGAATATGGCACAGATGGGAATTTCTCTCCTATCTGTTGCTCAGCTACTGCAGATGCTTCTTGTAGAATCTTTTCTGTTTCTTCACTTGAAGCATCGGACTCCATGTTAAATGAGTCTCCTGCAAGTGAGTCCATCATAAGTCCATTAAGTGTCTGAGACATTGCATTCAATTCTGAGTCTGCTTCTGGCATGAATCTTCCTAATGATGACTTCAATCCCTTCATTGTAGACATCGCTGGTCCAATTGCTACCATAGCATCACCAAGATCATGAATAGTTGTCAGTCTTAGTTGAACTTGTTCTAATGACATTCTTGCGTTGCCGAGCATCTTTGTAACTTTACGAATTTCAGCTAATTCGTTGGACAAAACTCTACTTGTGCTAGTATCGTGTTGTTGCATTGCAGTTACGACTCTCTGAAAGAGTTGAGCATCTCTTTCTTGCAGTTTACTTAACATAGAGTCCATTTTTGTGATTTGGACTTGTAGTTTGTTTACCGCAGTCTGAATTCGTGGCTTCAATGCACCTTGAGGCTTTACTGCTTCACGGAGTTTGCCAGTTACGCTTTGGGTCTCTTGTCGAGCCCAAGTCTTGTCGAAGTTTGGCATGCCTGCTACTTTTGGAGTTAATTCTTAATGAGAGGTGTAAATTTAGATCGGCTTTTGACTAAATTTAGCTAACAAACTAAATGTGTGATTTGTACCTGTAATTTTGTGGTCAAAATTGCAGTTTTTGATTCTGGATTAGGTTCATTATCCATAATTCGTGCAATTCAAAAAATATCCAAGGCTGAGATTATCTATTTTGCGGACCAGCAAAACTATCCTTACGGAAAAAAATCACAGGCTCAATTACATAAAATCATACAGAAATCAATCAAACTATTACAGGAAAGGTTTACGCCTGACATCATAGTTGTTGCATCTAACACGCCTAGTCTAATGCTAAATTTAGCAACAAGAAAAATAATTGATGTAAAACCACCTTTGAGTTATGCTCGAAAAATTTCAAAGTCAAAACAAATTGGGATTCTTGCAACAAAAGCTGCAATAAATAGTAAAGGTCTAACAGAATACATTAAAAAAAATAATTTTCCAAAATCTTTTAGAATTTTTAAGATTACTGGTTCTAATCTTGTAGAATTAGTAGAGTCAGGAAAATTTCTCACAGATAAAAAATATTGTAAAAAAATTATAAAAAAAACTTTACAACCAATTTTATCTAAGCAGTATATTGATACAGTTACACTTTCCAGTACTCATTTACCATTTTTAAAATTATTATTAGAAAATGAATATCCACATATACAATTTATTGATCCAGGAAATATTATTGCACAGAAAATTTATACAAAAATTAAAAATAAACAGTCAGAAAGAAATTCATTAAAAATTTTTACATCAGGAGATGTGAAAACATTTCAACAAAAATTAAACAAGTTAGGTATTAAAAACAAAGTTAGTTCTTTGTCTATTTGACTTTAGCTTTTCTATATCCATGACTAAATTTTTTGTCATATAGTTTAGAGTATTCGTATGATTTAGGATTTATTACATCACTAATTATCACTATTGCAGTTCTAGTAATCTTTTCTTCTTTAGTTTTTTTTGCAATATCTCCAAGTGTTCCTTTGATAATTTTTTGATCTTTCCAGCTTGCTCTATACACTACGGCTACTGGTGTTGATTTTTTGTATCCACCTGCAATTGCTTCTGTTACTAAATTTGATATCAAATGAATGCTAAGATAAAAAATCAATGTTGCTTTATGTTTAGCAAGTTCAGAAATTTTTTCGCGTTTTGGAACTTTAGTTCTGGATTCTGCTCTAGTTACGATTATCGTTTGAGTTACTCCTGGAAGTGTTAATTGAGTCCCAAGTGCGGCAGCTGAGGCTAAAAATGCAGTAACACCAGGCACAACAGTTGATTTGATCCCTTTTTTCTCTAGATTATCAATCTGCTCTTTAATTGCACCATAAATTGAAGGATCTCCATCATGAAGTCTAACTACTAATTTACCTTTTTTTGCATTTTTGTATAACAAATCAAAAATTTCTTCTCTAACTAGTTTTGCTGCATCATGTAACTTTCCTTTTTTACATAATTTCAATATAGGGTTTGGAATTAAAGATCCAGAAAAAACAACAACATCTGCTTTTTGAATTAGTTTTTTTGCTTTAATTGTAATTAGCTCAGGATCTCCTGGACCACATCCAACAAAAAATACATCAGACACGTTTTACCACCAAAATTGAAAAATATTTTGTAGTTAATGATGAATCATTCACTTCGCCCAAAGTCATTGTTCGTATAATTTCATTTTCTGTCCCTAAGTCTTGTCCAATTGCAAAAAGAGAATTATCAGGGAATCCAGATTCTTTTAGAACCTCAATTACTTGATCAAAGTATCTACCATCTTTAAGAAATATCATTGATTCGGAATGCTTTGCAATCTCTTTTACACTAGATAGATCATAACAAGATGGAATAATTGCAACTTTTTCTGCACCCTCTGCAACACTAATACCAACTTTTGAAGCAAAGGAAAATATTGAAACAATTCCTGGAACTACACTAATATCCATATCAGGATATTTTTCTTTTAAATCTCTGTGCATGTATATCCAAGTACTATAGAGATATGGATCACCTACTGTAATATACACAACATTTTTTCCTTTCAAAACAGTTTCAGCCATTATTATGGCATTTCTTTTCCAAGATGCTTCCAGAATATCTTTATCTTTAGTCATTGGAAAAATTAACTTTATGATTTCTTGACTTTTTGATTTGTCAATTATAGGTTCTATTACAGATAGAGCAATGCTTGGTCTATCTTCTTTAGAAGCAGGACACATGATAATATCGGCATTTTGGATTGCTTTTACTGCCTTGACTGTAAGTAAATCAGGATCCCCAGGACCTACTCCAATCCCAATTAATCCAGTCATGAAATGTGTGCCTAATATCCCAATTAAAAATCTAGGTTAGGCTTTAGTAGCGGAAACAATGGTTACAGGATTTCTTGCAAGCATCATAGTTCCTGTACTAGTTTTTCTACTCTTAGATATGGTTACCTGCGTAATATCGACAGACTCAAACTGTAATTTATCTAGAATTTGTAATACTGAATAAAGTGTTTCAATCAATATTGTACCAATTACAATTCTACCTCCTGATTTTAGTTTATTCTGAGACAGCTCAACTATTTCTTGTGTATCTCCACCAGTTCCTCCAATGAATATTGCATCAGCTTCTTCAAGTTCTAATATCTTTTCTTTAGCATTACCATGAATTACAGAAATATTTGAAAGGTCAAATTTGTACATATTCTTTTTGGTTAGTTCTATAGCATTTTCATCATAGTCAATGGCCAATACTTTACCAGATGATTCTACTTGTAGTGCTGCTTCAATAGAAATTGAACCACTTCCACAGCCAATATCATAAACAGTTTGTCCAGGTTTTAGTCTTCCCTTACTAATTTGAATAGTTCTTACTTCTTCTTTTGTGATTGGAACATTTTCTGTTCGTTCAAAATATTCATCAGGAATTCCAGGTGTTTTATAATTCCACATTTACATTCTTTCCTTAACTAAATTAGGAAAACGGAGTAGGAATTCCACTTGACACACTTCCTGAATTAACAATTGTATAAGTTAAAATCCAAATGAATAAGTATAGAAAGACATAACTTCCCAGAGCTTGTGTAACAATTTTTTTTCTGTCTGATGATGGTAATTGCATTTTCATTCCTTTTGCAACTATAATTGAACCAAAAAATACTATTATCATAAATGCAATTGAAGCCCATCTTCTATCTTCACCTTCAATATCTTCAAAGATGAAAGTTGCTGCAGTACCTGCGATAATAGCTAAACTAATTCGCATCCAAAATAATTTATTTAATTTCCTATCTTTCTCACTCCTAGCAGCTTCACTTATTGGGGGATCCACTGAAGGGGTTTCTGGAATAGGCTCTGATTTTTCTGTTTCAGGAATACCAACTGATTCTTCCTTAACAGATTCTTTCTTAGAATCATCAGGTTCAAAGATAGGTTTAGATTTTTTCTTTTTGAATTTTGCCAAGTAAATTTCTAGCGTGTCTCAAGCAGTCCATGTTTAATACCTTTGGTCACAGATTAAGCATACTATAGCAAGAGTATAATTTTAGACACAAAATACATGGTTATGACACTAGCAGGAATAGAATTACGGTATTTGGTAGATCAGATTTCAAAACAAGCTCAAGACTACTATGTTAGCAATATTTACGGAATTACAAAAGACAGTCTTCTCTTCAAACTTCATCACACTGAAAAAAGTGATCTCTTCATGATGATCTCAACATTTGGTGTTTGGATAACCAAAGTGAAAATTGATCAGATGGAACCAAACAGATTACTCAAAAGATTAAGAAGTGATCTTCTTAGACTAAAATTAAAAAAAATAGAACAGATCGGTTCAGAAAGAATAGCATATTTTACTTTTGAAGGATTTGGAAAAGAGTTTGTTTTGGTTGGTGAATTTTTTGGAGATGGTAACATTTTACTCTGCAATAATGATATGAAGATTCTTGCATTACAGCATTCTATAGATGTAAGGCATAGAAAGCTACGCGTTGGGCTAGAGTATATGCAACCCCCAAAAAGTGGATTAGATATTTTTAACATGTCAGAATCAGATTTTGATGATCTAAAAACAACAGATTTGGTTGCTGGAAAGTGGTTTGGACGAACTTTGGGGCTACCAAAAAAATATGTTGAGGGAATTTTTGAAAATGCATGTATTGATTCAAAAAAGACTGGAAACCTGTTAACTCATGAAGAAATAAAGAAAATTTTTGAAACTACAAAAAAGATTGTTTCAGATGTTTCATCAGGAAAACATAATGCAATTATTGTAAAAAATGAAAAAACTGAAGTTTTACCATTAAGATTAGGAGAATTAGAAGGAGAGATAACAAATGTCAATAGTTTCATCGAAGGACTAGATACAGTATTCACAGAAGACTTGGTTGAAGAAGGAAAATCAATTCAATCAAGTAGTTCTGATAAAAAAATCAAGGAATTACAAACCCAAATTTCTGAGCAAGAAAAGGCAATTGAAACAGTCAAGGAAAGATCAAAGAACATTACAAATGTTGCAAATTCTCTTTTTGAGATGGTTTCAAACGGTATAATATCATTAGAAGATGTCACTGCACAGGAGACTTTGGCTAGTCATAATGCAAAATTAGTCAGTGAAAAAGGAATTTCATTAATTGTTATTCAAGATGAGAAAATCAAGATAAATACTGAAGCTTCGCTCCAATCAATTGCGTCAGTTCTATTTGATGAAGCAAAAAAACAATCTCATGCGATTACTTCAATTGAAGAGATTAAAGCTAAAACAAAGAAAAAGCTGGAAAAATTTCAGAACAAAACTGAATCTGAAAAGGATTTAATTCTAGTTTCAGAAATTAGAAAGAAAAACTGGTATGAAAGATATAGGTGGTTCTTTACATCTGATGGATTACTTGTAATTGGTGGAAGAGATGCAGCATCAAATTCAGCTGTAGTTAGAAAACATTTAGGAAAAGACGATAAAATATTTCATGGAGATATTCACGGATCACCATTTTTTATTTTAAAAGATGCAAAAAATGCACCAGTTACTAGTATGAATGAAGTTGCACATGCTACAGTTTGTTTTAGTCGTGCATGGAGAGAGGGAATGTATGGAGTAAGTGCTTTTTGGGTTAATCCAGAACAGGTAAAAAAATCTGCACCAAGTGGAGAGTTTCTTCCCAAAGGTTCTTTTACAATAGAAGGACAGCGAAATTTTATCAATTCTACAAATCTCAAATTAGCTGTAGGAATAATTCCTCAAGAGGATGATTATGTCTTGACATGTGGCCCACACGAGACTATTAAGAAAAATTCCATCTGTTATGCAATAATTGAACCACATGGATCAGAGATGGTAGACACTGCCAAAAAAATAAGAGTGGAATTTTCAAAAATTTATGAAGAAATTACAAAGAAAATAAGTTTAGATGACTTTGTTCGTGTTTTACCTGCTGGTCAAAGTCAGATTAAAGAAACAGGCATTGGGGATTCACATAAAGAAAATTTTACTGATAATGAATTGGATTAGAAGAGTCTGTATCAAGTGAGATCTTCATTCCATTCTTGATAGAAAAAAATTCTTCATCAGAAATAATAATCAATGGAATATTTGCCAATGCACACCCAGTAACCACTGTAAGATCTACTTTTTGACAAATCATTGCACGAGGTGCAGTATTGTTTGATTTGATTGAATAAATTGTATACGCTCCAACACTACTACCAACCCCTGAAGGAAAAACAAGAATGCTATCTTTGATTGACTTTTCAAAAAGATCATGATTCTTGTCGCTAATAACTCCAGTTTTTTTATCAACTGTACCTAAAAAATTGATTGGGCTTTCAGATTTTAAAACAATACCTTGTACTTTTCCTGAAACTAGAATCTTCATCATCTTGTCTCGTCTTCAACAATTTGTGATAATGATTTCAGATTAACATCTACACCCGTAGAATTCTTAAGATAGAATGCACCCTTGATACTATTTGTGGTGACTGCATCAACGTCATCTTTGTTAATTAATGGAGTAAGACAAGTGCAACAGTCAGAAAGGATTTCACATCCTGCATGTTCAAGTTCATTGGCGTATCCAATTTTTCTTGCTTGTTCCTTTACAGTTCTAGGACAAAATATCATACATCTATTCTTAAAAGAGCGACCCTTTAGTTTGCCAGCCAAATCAGAGATCTCTTCTAATCCTAATTGAGGACTACCAAGTGTGATCAAATCACCTTTCTCAGCAGTATTTAGCTCATCATGTACATTTTGCATCTCTTTTTCATCAAAATCTACTTTTTCACAGTCAGAATTTCCTTCTCCAAAAAGAAACTTTGCACAAGTTCCTGATGTCCCCATTCCACCACACATTGCTTTGCATTGTCGTTTATCCATCTCTCCAAGACCAGAGACGTTTACAGAGGTGTCTCCAACTTTACCAGCAAAAAATCCAAGCATTCCATATGTCAATTCAGTTGGATTTTTTACTTTCATTCTAATTGTAATATTTGGAGAATCTTCTTTTCGTAATGAAGCGTAAGGACTTTTGCCAGTAATTGCACTAGCAAGTGCACTAAACGAACTTTCCTTGTTTGTTTTTAGATTATCATACGAATTTGCATGAATTGCAGCATTGCTTTCAGCAAACGCAACTTGCGTTCCATCTTTTGGGATATTAAAAATTTCATATGGAATACATGAAAATGAAGGAGTAACTCCCATTGTTTCATATGAATTTTTAATTGATAGTTGTTTTGAGATAAAATTTTCCTCCAATCCATAATTTGATACATTATCAATATCAAATCCCATTGGATTCAGAGTTGTTTTGACTTTAACTCTCGCATCTTTACTGATACCTGATAGAAACTCTTCTCCTGCATCTCCAATAGTGTTATAGTTTACACCAGAAAGATGGGCCCAGTCTATTGGTATTAGTTTCTCAGCATCTGTTGCTTCACCAGTTGCAACTAAAATTCTATATGCTATCTGCATAATTTCTCCTTGTTCCCCCTTTAGTGCAGATTCTTCTTCTCTTGTAAGCTCCAATGAAAATTCTTACTTATCACAGTTATAATACTTGTACGTAGTTTTTCAGATTGAAATGAAAAAAATTCTTTGTGGTATGATAGATACAATGAATTCTATAAAACCGCCTAGAATGACAGCACTCAATGAGCTTCATGAAGCTGAAACAGGTCCGTTTAGTATACTAATTGGAACCATACTTTCTGCAAGAACTAAAGATGAAACTACAACAAAAATAGTCAAAGTATTATTCTCAAAGTACAAAAATCCAAACGAACTTGCTAACGCAAAGATAAAAGATGTCGAGAAAATAATTAAATCAATAGGCTTCTATCATGTAAAATCTAAAAGAATTATCGAGGTTGCAAAGATAATTGATACAAAGTATAAAGGAAAAGTTCCAGATGACTTGGAGACTTTGGTTCAGCTACCGGGAGTTGGACGAAAGACAGCTAACTGTGTTCTAGTTTATGCATATGATAAACCAGCTATTCCAGTTGACATTCATGTTCATAGGATCTCAAACAGATTAGGGTTAGTAGATACAAAAAATCCAGAAGACACAGAACTAGAATTAATGAAAAAAATTAAAAAAAAATATTGGCTTGACATAAATGATACTTTTGTTATGTTTGGTCAGAATATTTGCAAACCAATTACACCAATGTGTGATGTATGTAAAATTAAAAAAAGTTGTAAATATTACAAGTCTAAGAACATCTCTTAGTTTGAAATAATATTTTAACTTAAAAATAATTAGTAACAAAAAATATTGTTTTCAATTTTAAAATAACATCTTTTGTTTTATGGACTCTATTCTTTTAATTGTCGTTAATACATTATCTTCTAATATTTGTGATCAACTGTAACTGCAAACTACATAACGATTTAGTTCTGAATATTTTTTTACATTAATTCAGTTGAAGTATGTGATTAAACATTCCAAAATTTAATTTCAATCTATATCATGATGCAATTTTTTTCTAAATAACATTCATTTTTTACAAGAAAATATATGATATTCATAAAATAAGATAAAAATGTGTTAGTTCCAATATGGTTATTATTGCATACAAAATTACCGTATTGGTACTCGATCTGTTTCAAATATTCCCCTCAGCTTAATGCAAAAAAAAAATTGAATATTTTGTATGAAATGTAAAATGTTTGAAACAAGAAATCTTGCAATTTTTGCAATTCTTGTTTTATCATTGTCTGTTGTATCAATGCTACAAGCTAGCTTACAGCTTGCAAGTGGATATACTTTTTCAAATGAAGTAAATGATTTACAATACACTACACTTTATTCTACACAAAAAACTGGAGCATTAGAAATTTCTGATGATGTTGTTTTAGAAAAAAATAATGAAAAAATTCAAGCTATAATTTTTGATAAAGATACATCAAAAGATTCTGTTGCAATATCTGATTCTGTTACTTTAGCTAAACATGTTCCTGTTGTTTATAATTCAAATTGGAATACTGTTGCAATTCTTGATAGAATAACTTGACTGTATGTCAGGAGTCATGGACATGACTGTTAAAGTTAAACACAATATACATTCTGAAATGATCACTGTCTATTCAGACTAGACAAATACTTAGGGAAATGCAACCGATTCAGAAAGAACTGAATCTATTTCAGATACACTTATTCTGCTTTGTTCCATAGAATCTCTCTTTCTAATTGTTACAGTATTATCTTCTAATGTCTGATGATCAACTGTAACTGCAAATGGTGCACCAACCTCATCCAGTCTTCTATATCTTCTGCCTATTGCGCCTGAATGATCCAAAAATGCGTCAAACTTTCTTTTGATGTTTAGAAAAATCTCATCTGTTTTCTCTTTTAATCCATCTTTTTTGACTAATGAAAGAATGCCTACATGAATTGGTGACAAATATGGTTTTAATGATAAAACTACCCTCTCATGTTCTTCGTCATTTTTTAATGAATGCTCCAAAATTGTATAAAGACTCCTATCAATTCCCATTGAGATCTCAAAGACATGTGGTAGAACCTTCTCATCGTTATCCATTACTTCAAATTTCTCTTTACTCTTGCTTGCATGGCTGGATAAGTCATAATCTGATCTATAGTTACATGCTACAAGCTCAAGCCATCCAATTGTAGTTTCTACTTCAAAGTCAAATGCAACTTCTGCATAGAATGCCTTTTCTTTGTCTCCTAACTTCCTAAATCTACTTTTTGAAATATCAATACCCGTCTTTTCATAAAATTCAGTCAAGATTCCCAAATAATATGCCACAAACTTGTTTGGAACAGCTCCAGACTCTATTGCTTCTTTACAAGTCATAGCAACTGGTTCAGAATCTGTCTGTACTCTGATTATGGTATCTTGAATCTCTGCAAACTTTTCAACCTCACCTAGTCTTGAAGGATTACAAAATATCTCTATCTCTGCTTGGTAAAATTCACGTAGTCGAAGAAGACTCTGTCTTGGTGAGATCTCATTTCTAAAACTTTTTCCAACTTGGGCAATTCTCAAAGGAAGTTTTCCTCGCATAGTCTTAAAGAGTCTGGGGAAATCAACAAAGATTGATTGACATGTCTCAGGTCTAAGGTATGCTTCTTCCCCTTCTGGTCCAATGCCAACTCTGAACATCATGTTGAACTTCTTTGTCTTTTCAAAGTCTCCTTTGCATTTTGGACACTTTATGTTATTTTGTGAAATGGCATTATCAAATTCATCTAACTCTGCACTTTCAGAAATCTCAATCTGTGCAACATCTAAAATTGTTCTATCTGCTCTAAATGTTGAATTACATTTTGTACATTTTATTATTGGATCAGCAAAGTTACTCAAATGACCTGATGCCTCAAAAACTGATTTTGACATAATTTGAGAACCATCAATCTCAATCATCCCATCTCTTCTGATAAGTTCTCTTCTCCATAATTCAAGAAATTTATTTTTCAAACTGACTCCGGATGGTCCATACTCCCAGAATCCAGCTTGTGCGTCTGCATAAACCTCACAGCTAGGAAAGTAAAATCCACGCTCAAGTGCCAATTTCATAACTGCTTCATAATCCATTATTAGATTGCCTCAGTCATTGAATAAATCTCTACGCAAATTCCTTTGCCTTTCTGATGTTCTCAAAGTCATCTCTGTCATCATCTATTGGAGTCTCTAAAATTATAGGAATTTTTTTCTTGTTGGCAAACTTTACGACAGCAGCAATGCCTTTTTCTCCAATTCCACCTAATCCTAGATGATAGTGTCTATCAAGATTACAACCAATATCTCCTTTAGCATCATTTAGGTGGAGAATTTTCAAATTTTCTATTCCTACATATTTATCAAATTCATCAAAAGTTTCCTTAACTTTTTCTTCAGTTCTCAAATCATATCCTGCAACAAATGCATGACAAGAATCAAAACAAACACCAAATTTTTTTGTGGGCTTTAATTGATTAAAAATTTCTCCCAGCTGTTTAAAATTAGAACCAACAGAGTTCTTCTGACCTGCAGTATTCTCTAATAGAATTGTTACATCATTTTTTGTTTCTCCTGCTATTGTCAAGCCTTTTACCAGTTTCTTAATTCCGGCCTCATCACCTGTTCCCAAATGACTACCAAGATGTGTTACAAGGTATGGAATTCCTAATTGTGCACATCTTTCAATTTCATTTATCAAAGTTTTCAAAGATTTTTCAAATCCATCTTCTTTCGGAGTGGCAAGGTTTGGCAAATATGGCATATGTGCACAAGTTGCAAATCTGTCAATTTTACTTGCTTTTAATTTAGATTTAAAATTAGTAATATCTTCTTTGGTGAGTTCTTTTGCGTGCCATCCTCTTGGGTTTCTTGTAAATATTTGAAAAGCAGAACATTCTCTTTTAACAGCATTATCAACTGCCTTGTCAATTGATCCTGCTATTGAGACATGACAGCCGATCTGCATATTTGATCACTTTCTCAAAACATAATTTAAACTAGCGTCCAAATTTTAAAACCAGATTTTTAAGTAAACTAGGTAAATTACTATCATGTTAGCACTAGGACAAGACGAAATTGCAAAGTATCCATTCTTAGCAGATGCTGGTCAGTATCTCAAAGATAAGGGATTTACGCTTGAACAGTTTGGAAGTGATCCTGATCTAAAACAACTAGTTGACAAGGCATTTGAACGAATTCAGGTTGCTGCGGATGGAAAGATCTACAAATCTGATCTAATTGGAGATCAGGTCTCAAAAGAGGCAGCTTTACCCAGGGAGGTTTTCTCGTTTCTTTTAGCTATAGTACTATTGAAACTAAGTGGCATGCATACTCTAATCAAGAGATTTGCACTTGCAGAAGCAAGACGTGCAGAAAAATATCTTGAAAAAGATCTAGCAAATATTTCTGGCGAGTCAAAAAAAGAACTAGCAATTAGAATAATTGATGATCTCTTTTCAGTTCAAGTCGAGCAACTTGATAGTTATTTTGTCATTCCAGTATATGATTATCTGAAACATTCGATCAATTTTCATGAAAGAGAATGGAAACTAATCAATAGACATGTGGAAAATGGACAAGTCTTTCTTACTCCACATGAAACAGTCAGATTGATAAGAAAAGAATTAGGAACGTACATCAATTCAAAAATTATTAATGCAAAAACACCTTCAATGATTTCTGGTTTTGAAGATTATGTAAACAAACTTGCTTTACTGTCAAAAAAATTTATAACTTTTACAGTAACTACTGGAGAACATCCTCCATGTATTAAACATGCAATTGAAGAGCTTGAAAAAGGTGAAAACCTTCCACACTCTGGAAGATTCATGTTGGCAGCTTTTTTACTATCAAAAGGTCAATCAGTAGAACAAATTGCACCATTGTTCAAAAATGCTCCTGATTATAATGAACGAGTTACACTTTACCAACTAAATCATCTGGCTGGAACTTCTGGAAGTGGTACAAAATACATTTGCCCTTCTTGTAAGAAACTAAAAACACAAGATCTCTGTTTTGCTACGCCAGAATGTGATAATATCATTAATCCACTACAATTTGGAAAGAAGAGAAAGTAATGCAACAAACTGACGTTAAATTCCTAGAAGATTCATTCAAAAAATACTATTTTGAGCATTTTGATCTAATCAGAGTACCTGAACGTACATTTGAAAGAGAATTTGGCTATCAAAAATTCAATTCTGGAATGACTCGTCACATCTCAATCAAAGATGATAAGGAATTACACCTCTTATTCATGCAAAATATTCCATCTGATGTTTATTGTTCAAATGCATATTATTCATTTCCTAATTTACCAATGAACGAAAAAGACTGGAAAGAAGCAGATCTGATTTTTGATATAGATGCAAAAGATCTTAATTTACCTTGCAGAGAAAATCATACAGTATCAATATGTAATGAATGTAATGAAGTTTCAAAAAATTCTGAACACTGTTTAAAATGTAATTCAAGAAAAATAGAAAAAAAATCTCTTCCCTGCAAAAATTGTATTGATTCCTCAAAAACTGAAGTAGCTAAACTATCTGAAATTCTAATTGATGATCTGGCAATAACTCAAGAAAATATCCATGTCTATTTTTCTGGAAATGAAGGATTTCATGTTTATGTGTATGGTTCACAATTTCAACAAATTGGTTCTAGAGAAAGATCAGAACTTGCAGATTACATTATGTTAAACGGAATTATTCCTGAAACATTTGGAATGAAGGAATCCAAACCAAATCGCTCATCTTTTCCAGATTTTAATGAAAAGGGATGGAGAGGAAGATTTTCCAAACAAGTGTTTAGTTCTAAATCAAAACGCTCAAAAATTATTTCAGAGTTACTTGTAAATGGCTATTCTTCTTTCCAAAAAACTCTTGATGATGTCTCAGAAAATATTGGAGTAAAAATTGATCCCAGTGTTACTATGGATATTCATAGGATCTTTAGGCTACCTGGTTCTATTAACAGCAAGAGTGGTCTCACAAAAATTCCTTGTAAAAATTTAACTAAATTTGATCCATATTCTGAAGCATCTTTTCTAAGTGATGAATCCGTCGAAGTTTTTGCAAACTGTCCAATAGAATTCTGCCTTAAAAACAAAAAATTTGGCCCATTTATCAACGAAAAAGTTACTCTCCCAATATTTGCAGCAGTCTATATGATTTGCAAAAAACTAGCAACAATAGCTTGATTTTGCTGGTAAGACATTAATTTACCAAATCACAACAAAATTTAGTTTTGTATAGCGCCTCTACTGACAAACAGACTCCACCTCCTGATGCTGGAAAATTCATCAGATTAGGCATTGTTGCCATAATAGGAGTTGTAATTTTTGCTCTAGTTGGAAATCAGGCAGTGGTTTTATCAATGAATTTCACTGAATTTGGCGAACAATTCACCAAACCTCTCTTTTACACCATTGTCTCTACAATTATTCTATCTGCAATTGCCCTTGTACGTGTAAATATTGCCGGTAGATCTTCAATTTTCTGGTATGCCATCAGTACAGCAATTGGATTTCTTGGTAGAGGAGGACAACAACCTATCGCAAGTGATATACCAAATTTTAGAGACTACAAGATAACTCCTCCACAATTTGTTATCTGGCAAATTACCAAGATTTTGCTTTTTGGAACATTCTTTGCAAATATTATGTTTGGATTTGCAGCAGTTTCCTTTATTGATGGAAATACTCTTGGAATTGAACATCTACCAAATTTATTTTCTCTACCATTTGTAACTCCTGAAACTGATCAAAATTATGCAGTTGAAAATGTTGTTCCAATGATCCCTGCTCTTGTGATATTGATTCCACCATTACTTGCAGCAATTGGCCTACGTTTAGTTTTGTATGTAGGGATTCATAAAATTATTCATATTGCAACTTTGTTTATTCATGACTCTAATGAAGGAAAACCTCGATATCTAAACTATGTTTCAACTCTTGAAGGAGTAATTGGTATTGGTATCCTCTGGGCAGGCTTTAATCTCTTCTTTACAGATCAAATAGATTATAATTCAAGGTATTTGATTGGTGGCATACTTGTCATAGGTTTTGCACTAATTGCATTTTCAGCAGTTGATAGAATTCGAGCACGTGTTCTAACTCATATGTTTAAGAGAGATGTATACATTAGAATTTTAACAATTATTGCAATCGCAATTATTGTAGCAGGAGTTTTTTCTGTTAACAACAGTATTGCTGATGCAAAGAAGATTGAATATTTAGGACCATACACAGCTCAACAAATTGGAGTAAATCAATATCTTGGTGAATTAAACAATGTACAAGAAACTGTTCATGATGTACAACTAACATCTGTTTCTCCTGATAATATCAGTAATTATGTACAACAAAACAGTGATGTTCTTGACGTAATTCGAGTTTGGGATTGGGAAGGGGCTCTTGCCAAACTAAAGCCTGAAATTGGACTTATTCCATATGTTGACTTTGAAGATAATGATATTCTTCGCTTTAACAATACTTTGTATTGGACTGCTTCTATGAAGCCAATTCTACCAACATCTGTAAGCGCTGAAAACAGATGGTATAACGAGCATCTTGTCTATACTCATGTCCCAAACGGATTCCTTACTCTTGAAGCAACTGATGGTCAGATTGTTGATAGCAGTGAATTTTTCAAACAAAGAGAAATTTACTATGGTGAGGGTGGACTATTTGAGCAAACCTGGTCTGGTTATCCTATTTCGAGAGGCTCGGAAAGTGCTGAGCTTGGAGGAGCGCTCTATTCAGGTTTAGGTGGATTGGATGTTTCGCCACCACTAAGTTGGACCTTTGAGCCAAACTTTTTGCTTTCATTTCCAGCTGAACCAGTCCATATTATGAGATACAAAGACGTTCACGAAAGAATGGAAATCCTGTATCCTTACTTCCTCTATAATTTGTTTGGAAAAGAATTAGACTCAATTCCTGTTACTGACGGAACAAATTCCTATTGGCTAATTCCATTAATTATTGGATTTGATACCAACGATGTTCCTTGGTCTGTTGGAAATCCCTACTTACGTTTGGTAGGTTATGCACTTGTAGATACATACGATGGTAATATTCAACTAATTAAGACTGGAGATGATTTCTTCTCAGAAATATTTTCTGATCAATACTCTGAACGATTTATACCAATGCCAGTTTGGTTAGAAGAACAAATCCGATATCCTGTTGAACTGTTTAATTGGAAAACAGAGATGTACAATATTTACCATGTAACTAATGTTGAGACATTTATTCAAGCAAACGAATTCTATGAAATTCCACGAGGTCTTGATACTTACTATGTTGAAGCAAAACCACTTGGTTTTGAACAAACTGAATTTGTAGGATTACTCTCATTGGAATTAAGAGGCTCTCAGGGCAGAAACCTTGCAGGATATATGATAGTTGAAAATGATCTTTCTAATCTAGGGAACTTGCAGTTCTTTGAAGTCCCACTAAATTCTACAACTAAGTTGATTGGTCCTACCGCAGTTAGAGAGGCACTTGATAGAGACCCAGACTTTGCTCAACTAAAGACACTCTTGCGAAATCCAAGAATTGGTGATAACATCTTGTATCGTGTAGGTGATCATGACGTATACTTTATCACAGTATACACTGCCGGTGCTGGTGGAGTGGTTGCCCAAATAGGTACTATTGCAGCAGTTGGGGCAGCATTTAATGGAGAATACTTTGTTGGTCTAGGCGAAACCCAAGAACAAGCATTTGAAGCATACTTGAAGAAAGTTTCTGGTGTGGCACCAACCGCAACTATGGATGATGATTCTGTTGAACTAGTTAGAAATGACAGAATTGATATCATAAAATCCGTTTTTGAAGTAAATGAGATTACAATTGCTGAACCAACATCTGTTCAAGTTCCACTTTCATTTAATGAAGGACAACTATTCTTCTTTACTGAAAATGATCGTGCAGGTACTGAAGAATTCCTATCCAGATTTATTGATGACTTTGTAAAGCCACGCAGTGATAGAGTATTCATGTGGCAAGAAGAAACTAATCTCAATATTGGAACAGTATTTGTCAAAGATGAAATCACTGAGATGCATTATGTTTCAATTGAGGTAGGCAACTAATTGCTCCTTGTTGTTGATAACGGTTCTATCTATACAAAAAACTTAACTGATTTTCTAAACGAAAAAAATATTTTATTCAAAGAACAAACTCCTCAACTTTTAGAATTAATCTCACTTGAAAATTATGATTCCATAATTTTATCTGGAAGAAGAAAAAATGAAAAAAAGATTAATGAAATCAATTCCAAAATTATTACTTGTTCAATTAAAAATAATACAAAATTACTTGGAATTTGTTATGGTGCAGAAATCTTAGCTCTTACTTTAGGAGGAACAATTAGAAAGACTTTATCACTTCACAAAGGAAATGAAACGATCAAAATTTTCAAAGCAAACCCAATCTCTAGTGACTCTTTAGATGTCTTTGAAAGTCATGGGTTTGAGATATCTAAACTACCTAGTACATTAATTCCACTTGCAGAATCAAAGTATTGTAAATATGAAATCATCCAATATGAAAAAAAGCTAATTTTTGGAACTCAATTTCATCCAGAAATGAGTCAAGATGGTCACGATTTGATTGAAAAATTCTGTTCCCTCTGATTGATTTTAATAACTCTCAAAATTTCTTTTGTTAATGGAACAAGAAGACCATGAATTATTTTTACCTCTTATTGATGAAGAAAATATTTGTCTTCCATTACCCATTAACGTGGTATCAAAATATTGGAATATTGAACTACCTATAGCCGAATCCATAGAAACTACAAAGAAATATTCAGGATTTAATGGTAGTATTCTAATTGAAGGAATAGAATCCGCAGAAAGACATGGTTTAACATGCAAAATAGTAAATTCATCTTTATCTGAATTAAAAAAAATTGTTGATTCTGGAATACCTCCAATTGTTATTCTTCCAGGAATTCCAGAAATTACACAACATGCTTCCGTCATTACCGGTTATAATGATGAAGAAAAGATAATTCTTCATTATATTCAGAAAGGTAATCAAGAAGGAGAACAACAAGAAGGAGCTATCCCACAGGATATCTTTGATAAGGAATGGTCAGAAGAGGGAAGATTATTGATAACGTTGGCCCCATCAAAAGTCTTATCTTCTGTACGACTTGAAAATGATTCTACTGACAAATCAAATAGGCTGTGTTTTGTCTCCGAAAGATCAAATATTTTAAAGAATTCTTCCGAAACACTTGAATCATTAAAGCAAGCCATAGAACTTAATCCAAACAACTCAACTGCTCTATATTTATTGGGTGCGATGATGAATGAACAAAATTCTTCTGAATGTGTCAAGTTTTATGAAAAATGCCTAGAAATCAATAACAGATCATATCTAACTTGTAACGGCTTGGGAAATTTTTATCTTAAAACAAATCAATTTGAAAAGGCAGAGAGTTATTATACCAAAGCTATTGAAATTGATCCAAAAAGATCTGCTAAAATTTACAAAAACCGTGCTTATCTTCGAGAAAAACAAAACAAAAATTCTGACGCAAAAGAAGATCTCAAAAGTTATTTGAAATATCTTCCACGAGCTCCAGATAGAGGAGTAATAGAACAAGCAATTAGAGAACTATGATGCGGAGTGCGGGATTTGAACCCGCGGCCTTCAGCTTGGGAAGCTGACGTTATACCAGACTAAACTAACTCCGCTTAGGACATATTCAATAATTATGATTAAATATCTTGATTGGGAAACTAAAACATGGATGCAAGATGCCCAGAGTGCGAAAAAGTCGCAATTTTAGATGACGAAATTACAAAGGTAAAATGCCCTCACTGCAACTTTGAAGCAGACTACGATACCTATCTTGAAATTATGAAAGATCATGCAATGAATATGGTATCTGACTATATTCCAGATAGACCTGGAATCTAATTACCAATAATTTCCTTTATCTGAGCAATCTAAATGGGATCCACAGTTGGGACAAAACATATGACAAGCTTGTATATCTACCATCCTGTTATCACATTTTGGGCATCTAATGTCTTTTACCATGTCCGTCTTTGTGAATCTTGATTTAAAAATAATGTCCAAAGGTTAATTAGTCGTTCAACTTTTTTTGGAATACTTGGCTAACTTCAAACTTACAATCTCAGATATTAAGGGAAAATCTGTTTCAAAGGAACTTAAAGACAGCGATGCAAATCCCATACTAGGATTACAACTAGGTAATGAAACTGATGCAGCAATTGTAGGGCTAAATGGAAAATTAAAACTCACTGGAGGAAGTGACAAATCTGGTGTTCCTATGAGAAATGATATTCATGGTGCAATAAGAAAATATGTTTTACTTTCTAAAGGAGTAGGTTTGCAAGCTGCAGAGACTGGACAAAGAGTAAGAAAATTAATGCGTGGAAATACAGTATCAGAAGAAATCTATCAAGTAAATTGTAAATTTGATGGAGAATTACCAGTTGAAACACCAACTGAAGATGCAACAGAGTCCACAGAAGAAAAAACTGAAGATAAAAAAGAATAACTTAACATATACCAATTCTACATTTTGACTCATGCATTGGAGAGAAACACTTCCTGATTGGTACATTAAAAAATATGGGTATCAACCATGTGTTAACATTGGAACTGCTGGTCATGTAGATCACGGCAAAACTACTCTTATTCAGGCATTAACTGGTTCATGGACAAGTGTACATAGCCAAGAACTAAAACGTGGAATTACTATTCGTGTGGGATACTCTGATGCTGCATTCTACAAATGCAAAAGTTGTGAGGAATCTTTAGGATATTCTACAACCCCAAAATGCAATAATTGTGGAAAGAAAAGTGAATTATCTAGAGTTGTAAGTTTTGTGGATAGTCCTGGACACGAAAGTTTGATGGCAAATATGCTTTCAGGTTCTGCCTTGATGGATGGTGCTTTACTATTGGTTGCTGCAAATGAGAAAGTTCCTAAACCACAAACAAAAGAACATCTTTTAGCCCTCCAAACTCTTGGAATTAAACAAATAGTTGTAGTCCAAAACAAAGTTGATCTACTCTCTTACAAAGAAGTATTAGCAAACTATCAAGATATAACAAAATTTGTCAAAGGAACTCATGCTGCAAACTCACCTATTATTCCTATTTCTGCACAATCTGGATTGAATACTAATGCATTAATTAGCTCTATAGAATCAACAATCAAAACACCTGAAAGAGATGAAAAAAAAGATACTGTTATGCATGTTTTACGTTCTTTTGATGTAAACAAACCTGGTACGAAATTAAAAAATATTAAAGGAGGTGTCATTGGTGGAAGCCTAACCCAAGGAGTTTTCAATGTTGGTGATGAAATTGAAATTAAACCTGGTGTTATGAATGAGAAAAAAAAGTCTTACGAACCTTTAGTGACAGAAATTATTTCTCTAGGAACAGCCGCAGGAATTGTTAAATCAGTAAAGCCAGGTGGCTTGGTTGCCATTGGAACAAAATTAGATCCTTCTATGACTAGAAGTGATTCATTTATCGGGTCAGTTATTGGAAAACCTGATACACTTCCTGAAAATTTCTCACAATTAAAACTAGAAGTGAATCTATTTGATTCTGCAGTAGGAATTACTGAGGATGTTAAAGTCCAACCAATTCAATCAGGTGAACTACTTCGACTAAATATTGGAACTGCTCCTGTATTGGGTAAGGTTAACAAAATAAAATCCAAAAGTATTGAGATTGAACTTAGGAGACCTGCCTGCATCTTTGAAGGCGGAAATGTGGCAATTAGTAGGAGAATTGCTGAAAGATGGAGACTGATTGGTGCAGGAATAGTTGGTTGAAGTAATCTGTGACACAAATTTTCTAATTCATCTGGCAACTAGAAGAATCAAAAATATTGATAATCTTGATGTAGAAATTGGCCAAATCACTTTTGTTGTACCACAGGTTGTAAAAAATGAGTTATCCGAATTAGCAAAAAACCCAGAAAAAAATCAAGATATTCAATCAACTCTTAATCACATAAAAAATTTCAAAACAATCCCTATCCTTGGTACATTTGCTGATAAAGAGTTACTTGGTTATGTTTTAAACAACAAAGTAATTGTTGCCACAATGGATAAAGAACTAAAAAAACAGATCAAGAATCTTGGAAGTTCTATTATGTCTTTTTCAAATGATAAAATAGTTTTAGAATCTTAGAAAAATTTAACTTTGAGCATTTCTAAATTCTAATATGAGTAATTTTATTTTAGAAAGTGATGCATTTGATAGTGGGCAAGTGATACCTAGAAAATATGGTTATAAAAATGGAAATCAAAGTCCTCCTCTAAAGATTAGTGGTGTTCCTGAAAATACATCGTCTCTAGCTCTTATAATGGATGATCCTGATGCTATGGGTGCTGTTGGAAAAGTTTGGGTACATTGGGTTTTGTGGAATATTGAACCTAATGTTGTAGAATTTAAAGAAAATTCTATTCCATCAAATTGTCTTCAAGGCGAAACTGATTTTGGAGAAATTGGTTATGGCGGACCAGCTCCTCCAGATAAAGAACATACATACATCTTCAAACTATATGCATTAGATCAAAAATTGGATGTTGATAAAGACTCAACTAAAAAGCAAATAGAAAAAGCTATGAAGAATCATATAATTGCAGAAACTAGACTAGAAGGAAAATATTCTCCGTAATTTCCAACTTGACTTCCTAAAATCCTAGTTATATCTCTCAGCTAATCTGTATCTCATGTATTTGTCATCAGGCGAAAATTTAGCCGGATGTACAGAAATTGTTTCTTCGTTACATTTAGGACATTTTTCTTTTAGTGTATAATGATTACATTTTGAACATTTTCTTAATTGAAATCTCATTTTAATTTTCTCTGGTTTTCTTTGACTCTTCTCTAGTAAATTTGAATGATCCTTTTTTCTTTTCGATGTTAGTTTGAATTTCAGCAATGATTGGCTTTAGTAATTTTTCAGCTGATTTGAAATTATCTGAAGTAATTGATAGTCTATATTTTGGCGCTCCCAAATATGTAATATCAATAGTAGAATTTTTTTTTAGTATATCTATTAAGATTTTTTTAATAATTTCTACCCCATCTGATTTTTCATTTGTAATTTCCATAATTCCTCTAATTTCAACGGATGGAAGTTTTATTTTAGAGCAAATTCCCTCAATTGCATCTGCAGTTTTTTTTGCAAGTTTGAGCTCATTAACAGACTCAATCCCATTTCTTCCAATTTCTATAAATGCATCATAAACTGAATCAAATTTTGAATAAATACTGTCTTCTAACTTTTCAACTTCTTTATCTGATAACTTTGCTTTTTCTTTAACATTTTGTAATAACGTTTTACCTTTTTCGAATTTTTTAACTTCCTTTAGTTTTTGTTTTTTTTGATCTTTAGAGATTTGTTTTAATGACAGATCAATGTCTCCTCGTTTAAGATTTACTTTCTTTACAAGTAGAACTTTTTTCTCCCCATCTTTGACAAATCTGTTTATTGATCTAATCCAACCTGGAGCAATCTCTGAAATATGTAAAAATCCTTGTATATTGTCATATTCATCTAATGTCACATAAGACCCATGATCCATTACTTTAGTAACCGTAGCAAGAACAATCTCTCCTTGTTCAGGCATCTCTTGAATTTCGATAGACATTTCTTCTAAAACCCATGAGTGTGTAAATTAATGTTGCTGGTTAGAAATCAATTCCTTTCTTAGCTTTAATACCACGTTGAAATGGATGCTTTATCTCTCTCATCTCTGTAACTAGATCAGATATTTCAATTACTTCGTCTTTGGCATAATTTCCTGTTAGCACTAAATCCATCCCTGGAGGTTTTAATTTGATTAAATTTAGAACATCATCAACTGAAATTAGTTCAAGATTGACAGCATAGTTAATTTCATCTAAAATGACAATATCGTAGTTTCCTGAATGAATCTTTTCGTTACTAATTCTAATTGCCTCTTTTGCAATTTTTTTATGATCTTCCTTTGAGCTTTTATCGTCTATTATTCCTACAAATCCTTTACCTACAGCAATCATTTCAAATTCAGGCTCAAGTCTTTTGGATGAATCCATTTCACCATAATGCCATGAACCCTTAATGAACTGAATCATACAAATCTTCTTTTTACAACCTGTGGCTCTTAACGCAATTCCTAATGCTGCTGTTGTCTTTCCTTTACCTTTCCCGGTATAAACAATGGTTAAACCATCTCTTTCCATAGCTGGTATTCAATTAATCTCACTAAAAACATTGAGCATTTCTCAAAAATAAACCAATTTAAATAAAAAAATGATTCTAATCATGCAATTGAAAATTCCAAGAATCATACTAACAGGCGCTACAAGTGGGGTTGGCAAAACATCCATTACTTGTTCTATTATTCATGCCTTGCAAAAACAAGGTTATTCAGTCCAACCATTTAAGGTAGGCCCTGATTATATTGATCCTAGTTACCTATCAAGTATTTCAAAACGTGAAACATACAACTTAGATGTTTGGTTGATGGGAAAGAATCAACTTTTGAATAGTTTTATTTCTAATTCAAAGTCTGATGTATCTGTAATTGAAGGTGTAATGGGTTACTATGATGGTTTTAATGGAGATTCTAATTATGCAAGCACTCATCATGTAGCTTCTATAACAAAATCTCCAGTACTCTTAGTTTTAGATGCAAGCAAAACTGCTCGTTCTATTGCAGCTACTGCTCTAGGTTTTCAAAAATTTCATAGAAATTCAAGAATTTCTGGAATTATTCTCAACAAAATTGGTAGCAAAAAGCATGAAATTCTATGCAAAAGTGCATTGAAAAAAACTAAAATTCCAGTTATTGGTGTAATTCCAAAAAACCCACTACTAAATCTAGAATCACGACATCTTGGATTAATTTCGACATTAGATAACAAAACTCTAAAAAATAAGATTGAAAAAATTTCAAAAATAATTTCAGAATCTCTAGATATTCATCAAATTGTTAAAATTTTGAAAAATCCTATTGAACTTCCAAAAAAATCAAAACCTGTTCATAAAAAAACAAAAACTACGATTGCAGTTGCTCTTGACACTTCATTTAATTTCTACTACCAAGATAATCTGGAATCATTACAACGTGAAGGAGCTTCTCTAAAATTTTTTAGTCCTGTTAAAGATAAAAAAATTCCAAAATGTGATGGAATTTACATTGGTGGTGGCTTTCCTGAAGTTATAGGCAATTTACTTGGAAAAAATCAAACTATGAAAAAAACTATTAAGAAATTGGCTGAAGATAACCTTCCAATTTATGCTGAATGTGGTGGATTAATGTATCTTACAAAATCTATTGTTAATCATAACAAAAAACACAAAATGGTTGGTCTATTTGATGCTGAAACTAAAATGACAAAGAAAATGAGACTTAATTATACAAAAGGTAAGATTACTGCCAAAACTATCATATCAGAAAAATTACATAATATTCAAGGTCATGAATTTCATTATTCACAGTTAGATTCAGTCTCTTCTGATTCTAAATTTGCTTATGACTTGAAAATTGGTGAAGGCATCAAAAACCATCAGGATGGAATGATGCAATATAATACACTTGCTTCGTATGGTCATCTCTATTTTGATAGCTCAAACTATGCCCAAATTTTTGTTAAAAATTGCCTAAAATATTCAAGAAGATGATTCTGCTCTAATTAATTTGAAGATTGCATTAATTATTGCAGATGCCGATGAACTACCTCCCTTTCTACCTATGTTAGTGATAAATGGCACCTCCTCCAACTTAGATAATTCATCTTTTGATTCTGCAGCAGAGATGAATCCTACTGGGATTCCAATAATTAGCGCAGGCTTGACAGTGCCTTCTTTTATCATCCGAATTACTTCCAGAAGTGCAGTAGGCGCATTTCCAATGACTACAACTCCTCCATTAATGTCAGACACGGCCGCTCTCATAGAGACTTGAGAGCGTGTTTTTCCTTCCTTTTTTGCCAATTCCATAATTTCTGGATTTGAAATATTACAAACTATGTTATTTCCAAAATCCTTAGGATTTTGTTTATTCAAACCACCAATCACTCCATTAACATCAACCACAATACTACAACCATTTCTTAAAGCATTCATGCTACTCTCAATAGCATCTTTGTGAAAAATTATCTTATTTTTACCTGCAAAATCAAAATCTGCTGTAGAATGAATAACTCTTCTAACAATAGGCCATTGTTTTTCATTATATTGATGTGTGCCGATTTCATCTTCAATCATTTGCATACTTGCATCTTCAATTGATTGACCTTTTTCAGTTTGCATTTTCTACCTCTTTTGCTCTTTCTATTATCAAATCTATCATTTTTTCATCTGTTCCCAAATGTTTTGTAATGTATGTCTTTTTCAGACTAGAATTTTCAATCGCTGGTGTTAAATCATTATTAATGTCAGTTTTTACATGTGCTCCTTCATGTAAGAAATAAAAAACAATTATTAGAATTTTAGGATTATCTTTTTCACATTTTTTTATTCCTTCAAAAATATCTGGTTGTTCAATTTCTAACCAACACCGACTCACATTTCTGTAGGAATCTTTTAGTTCATTTACTACGTAGTTAAGTGACATTTGCGCATTAGGATCTTTACTACCATGTCCAATAATCATTACGTCCACATCTTTTTTTGGAAGAGTTACTTGATTTTCTTTTAGTGTTGTAGATATTCTATTTTCAACTACATCTACCAAAGTTTTGTGCATACTCATTTGCTTTGTAACAACAAATTTCACTTTAGTGTCTTTTTGGAACTTCATTACATCAGTAACTGCATTTTTTACTTTTTTACCTGGGTACAAAAAGTAAGGAACTATTGTTAATGAATCAATATCTTCTTTGAGACATTTAGTAATTCCAGCCTCAATATATGGTGGTATCACCTCTAAAAAACAAAAATCTGTGAATACATAGTCTGTTTTTACCTTAATTCTCTCACAAATAATCTCTAATTCTTCAGATGCCTCTCTTTCTCTGCTACCTCTATCAATCAGCAATAATCCACGCTTCAATTCACAATCCTCGCAATAGCTATAGTCAAATTTGGTGGAAATTTTTGCTTTTCTACAATTAATTCTCCTCCAGAAACTTTGATGGCAGCAGCTTCAGATACACTTGCAGTTCCCTCAAATGCTTTTACAGTTTCTGAAGGATTTGGAGCAGAAATCTTAGCTAAATTTTCTCTGTTTACATATTCTATAGAAATTCCCATTTCCTTTCCAATGTCTATAAGACCTTGAACATCTTCTGGTTTTTTTATTGATACTAGTTTTGCAATGGATTTTGAACTAAGCTTAAATTTTTCCAAACAATATTCAATTCCTTTTTTGATTGTTTCTTTTGAAGTATCCCCATGTAACCCAACACCAATTACCAAACTTGGAGGACGATATATTACAGATTCCTTAACAAAATCCCCATCAATAATTCTATCAGAAATTATGAGATACGCTTTAGAACTTGATTTATTCAAGTCTTCCAAACTATCATAAATTGAGACATTTCTTGGTAATTCTTTATGCCAATCTTTTTTGCCTACTTCCTGAAACACGCCAATGGGTTCTTCATTTATCATATGTGCACTAATTTTAGTTACAGTAGATTCATCATCAATTTTCCAATTAAATTCTCTTCCTACTAGATCTACTGCTATAGTTTTGTTAACATCAGCTGCAGTAGTTATTACTGGTAAAGCCCCTAATTTTTCTGCAATCTCTTGAGTTAACTTATTGGCCCCACCAATATGGCCTGACAATACACTAATTACAAAATTTGTTTTATCATCAATTACAATTACAGCTGGATCTATTTTTTTGTCTTTCAAATGTGGTGCTATTAATCTAATTACTGCACCTAAAGAAAACAGGCATACTAGTGCATCATTATTTTTAAAAAGTTCAACAATTTTTTCTGATGTAGGCTCTGAATACCATGTTATTCCACTGTTCTCATTTGATAATTTAACAGGCGCAAAAATACTCATGTCAGGAAACAATTCTTTTAGATTTTGTCCAATATTGACTCCATTTTTGGTTATTGCAAGTACTGCAGTTTTTTCCATAATCAAAACTTTCTAAATTTCATAAAATACCTTACTCTTCTGATTTTCTAGCCAGAATATTTCCTTCAAAATCAAATAATATTACATCAATTGGAACTTTTTCCTCACTATGTTTTCTCATATGCTTATACGTCTCACTACAAATTAACTCAAAAAATCCTTTAACATTATTTTCTTGAATTATTTCAGACACATGTCTTGCTGTATTTGCTTTTTTAATACTCTCAATTACCATTTCTTCCGCATTTGATTTTCTTGCTAACTCTGCTAGAAAATTCATGTCTACTTTTGAACCTTTGACATGAGTTTGTTTTACTCCTGCAGCCATCTTTGCGAGTTTCCCAATGAAACCAACAACATATGCTTTTTTGATATTTTTTTTACCACACTGTTGAACTGTATATCCTGAAAAATCACCCATCTGCACAAAACAATGTTCCGGCAAATCAACTATTTTCTTTGCAAAATCTTCACTTCTTCCACCTGTTGTTAGTACTACAGTATCATTTCCCATTGCAATTGCTACATCCAAATTTTGTCTAATTGATGCTGCATAGGATGCTGTAGAAAATGGAATAACAATCCCACTGGTTCCCAAAATTGAAATTCCATTCTGTATTCCTAATCTTGGATTATCTGTTTTAGGTCCTAGTTCTCTTCCTTTTGGAACTGAAATCACAACTCTGATTCCTTTTTTTTCAAGAATTTTTTCTCCAACTTCTCTCAAGTTTTCAACAATCATTTTTTTAGGAACTGGATTAATTGCAGGCTTGTTAATCTCCAAACCTAAACCAGGCTTAGTTACTATTCCTATTCCTTCTCCACCATCAATGTCAATCTCATTTACCTTCTCTGTAAATGACAGTTCAACTATGATCTCTGCACCATGAGTGACATCAGGATCATCTCCCCCATCTTTAATTACAGAGCATTTTGCTTTGTTAGATTCAAATTCACAAGAATGTACTGGAATTTGAATAAAGGTTCCTTTAGGTAATCGAATATCCACATTTTCTGTTTTTTGTTGATTAATAATTGATAAAAATGCAGATTTTGCCGCAGCAGTTGCTGAGCTTCCAGTTGTATAACCTGTTCTCAGGCTTGTCTTTTCTTCTTCCACATCTGTTGTATTCATTTTAGTGTATTAATTCTTGTTTGCTTAATATTCAAAATCTTCTAAATAGATTTAAAATTAAAAATAACTTGAAATTCTCGTGGTTCAAGGTAGTCAGATAGTAATTACTGGAGCAAGCGGATTTGTTGCAAGAAATCTCAGAAAGTATTTATCTGAAAAAAACATTAAATTAATTTCAATATCACGAAATGACTTTAAACAATTTAAAAATGAACTGAAAATTGTTTCAAAAAATTATGATGAAAATAGTATTAGTCCAAAAATTCAAAACTCAGATGCATTAATTCATCTTGTTGGGATTGGAAAACAATCAATCAATGCTGATTATAAAATGGTAAATATTGAATTTACAAAACATATTGTAAATTTAAGTAAAAAAGCAAAAATCAACAAATTTGTTTTTATAAGCGGTCTTGGCGTCTCATCAAATACATCATCAGGATATTTTATTTCTAAATATAAAGCAGAGAGACTAATTGTAAATTCTGGGCTAAATTATACAATTTTTAGACCTTCATATATTATTGGCAAAGATGATCTGTTTACAAAATACTTGAAAAAACAAATTAAGAAGGGAAAAATTGAGATTCCAGGATCTGGAACTTATTCAATTCAACCAATTTACATTAATGATGTAGCAAAAGTTTTTCTTAAATCAGTTATTGAAACAAAATTTAGAAATAAAATTATTGATCTTGTTGGTCCAGACTACATTACTTTTGAACAATATGTTAAACTTTTTTCTAAAGGAACTAAAACAAGCATAAAAAAAATTAATCTAGAAGATGTTTATCGTGCCGCAATTAATAATTCAAAATCTGATTTTGGTGTTGATGATCTCAATATTCTAATTGGTAGTTTTAAAGGAAATCATAATAAATTAAGAAAAATTACTGAAATGAAATTTCAGTCAGTTGTGGAATTGCTAAAGTCCGGCAGATTGCTTTAATATTTCAGCTTTGTCTGTTTTTTCCCAAGTAAATTCCGGCTCATTTCTTCCAAAATGACCATATGATGCAGTTTTTTTATAAATTGGCCTCTTCAAATCTAACTGTGAGATTATTTCTAATGGCTTCATATCAAAATTCTTTCTAACCAGATCTATAATCTGATTTTCTGGAATTTTGTTTGTTCCAAATGCATTCACATAAAGTGATACTGGTTCAGCTACTCCTATTGCATATGCAAGTTGCACTTCACACCTGTCAGCAAAGCCTGCTGCAACAAGATTTTTTGCAATATATCTGCACATATAGCATGCAGATCTATCAACTTTAGAAGGATCCTTACCTGAGAAAGCTCCACCTCCATGTCTTCCAAATCCACCATAAGTATCAACAATAATTTTTCTTCCTGTTAAACCGGCATCACCATGTGGACCACCAATTACAAATTTTCCCGTAGGATTTATGTGAATTTTAATTTCATCATTCCAAAGATTTCCTAAAACTGGTTTGATTACTTTATCAATAATTTCTCTTGAAATCTCCTCTTGAGAAATCTCTGGTGCATGTTGTGTTGCAATTACAACTGTTTCAATCTTTGTTGGTTTATCATCTTCATATCTTACAGATACTTGTGATTTACCATCTGGTCTAACCCATGGTAAAGTTTTGTTTTTCCTGACTTCTGATAATTTTTGAATAAGTTTGTGTGCAAGTAAAATTGGCATAGGCATTAATTCTTCAGTTTCATTTGTTGCATAACCGAACATTAATCCTTGATCACCAGCACCTTGTTCTTTCTCTTCAGTAGCTGTTATGCCTTGACTGATATCCGGACTTTGTGAATGTAATCTTAAATTAACTTGACAAGTATCTGCATCAAACATTAAGTCTTTGTTATCATATCCAATTTCCCTAATTGTTTTTCTAACTAATTCTTCCTGAGCTTTTTGATCAAAATCTGCTTTAGATGTAACCTCCCCAGACACTGCTACAAAATCTGTAGTAACCATTGTTTCTACTGCTACTCTTGAATCTGGGTCTTGTTTGAGATATTCATCCAAGAATGAATCAGAAATGTTATCACATACTTTGTCTGGATGCCCTTCTGTTACTGACTCTGATGTAAATAGAAAATTATTGGTCATAAAATCACTAACTAGAGTTCGTTTTCTAGTTTGATAAATAACACATTATTGCCTCTTACAATAACTCTTCCATAATTTGCAACTGTTTTACCATCATGTACTTCTTCAGCATCAGTCATAATCAAATTCATGTATGAATCGACATTATCCATTTTTCCTTTGTACTCAACTTCATTTTTCAGTCTTATAGTAACTTTCTTTTTGGTACTTTTTTGAAGAACTGTTAAAGGTCTTTTTGCACTAGTTGTTTGTGACACTAATTATTCACTTATTTTGCAACCTTGTTCTCTGGAATAAAAGCCTTACCTCCTTTGTAAAAATTCAAATTCTTTAAATTTTTTCTTCTTTTTCTAATAATTATACAAATGATCTCTACTGGTTTACAAAAATTGGACGATTTCTTGTCAGGAGGAATTCCTAACGGTGTGATTGTAGATATTTTTGGTGGAAATGGAACAGGCAAAACTCAGCTATTACTACAATTATCAATAAATTCAATCAAAAATGGTGGCCATGTTCTGTACTTAGATACAACAGGCGGATTTAGACCTGAACGAATATTGGAAATTCAAAAACAATCTGAAGAACAGATTAATTTTCTTGAACAAATTACAGTTTCCAGAATAACAAACACTTTAGAACAAATAAAATCCATAAAAAATTTTGAAAGCAATGATTTTTCTTTAATTGTAATTGATAATGTAACTGATTTATTTTCTTATGAGTATAAAGGAGATAAATCTATTTTTGAAAAAAATTCATTATTTATAAAATACATGTATGAGTTATCAAAATTTGCAATTACAAAAAAAATTCCTATTATTGTTACTAACATGATTAGAAACATAGAAGATAAAGAAGTTGAAAATATGAGGAGCGCTATTGATCCTTTTACTCATATCAAAATTCAACTTTCTAAAAACTCAACAAATTTTAGAGGAAAAATTTACTGGGCACTAAATAAAGAATACTTTTTTTACAAAATACATGTTTCAGGATTGTGTAATTATACTGAAGATATTTAATGGTCAACTATGAAGATTACTAATGGCAGGAATTTTTGACTCTATTCCAATAATTACTGTAGTTTTGCTTGCACTTGGTTTAGTTGGTGTAATGGTTTATGAAAGATCAAAGTCAACAGATGAATCAAATTCTTGATTCCATATTTGAGAAATTCGGATTTTCCAAACTAACTGAAATTCAGAAAAATGCTTCACCAGTTATTTTGCAAAAAAAAGATTGTCTCGTAATTGCTCCTACAGGTTCAGGAAAAACCGAATGTTCTGTAATTCCAATTTTCTCTCTATTAAAAAATTCAAAAAAGAATGGAAAAATCAAGGTTCTCTACATCACTCCTTTACGGGCATTAAACCGTGATGTATTTCGTAGAATTACAAAATATGCATATGGTAATGAATTATCTATTGAAATCAGACATGGAGATACTTCTCAAAAAGACAGAAGAAAAATCCGAGATAATCCTCCAGACATTCTAATTACAACACCTGAAACTCTAGTTATACTATTAACACAAATTAAAATGCTAAATGCATTATCTGATTTAGAATGGATTGTAATTGATGAAGTTCATGAGATACTATCTAGTGAAAGAGGTTCTCAACTATCCTTAAGTATTGAAAGATTAGAATTAAATTCAAAATATCCTCTCACAAAAATAGGATTATCCGCTACCGTTGGAAATTTTGAAGAAGCAGGCAAATTTGTTGTAGGCACTAAAAGAAAATGTCAGATTATTAGAGATAAATCACTAAGAAAGTATGATGTAGAAGTAAAGTATGTTGATGGAACAATTTCTGACGTTGCAGAGAAAATTATTGAATATGTCTCAGAACTTGACTTAGATTCCCCAATACTCCTATTTACTAATACTAGAGGTGAAGCAGAATTTTTAGCTACCATTTTGAAAGAAAAGTCCCCTATAGAAGTTGAACTACATCATGGTTCTTTATCCAAAGAGGTTAGAGAAGAAACTGAGCTTACCTTACGAGAAGGAAAACATGGGATTGTCGTCTGTACATCTTCACTAGAATTAGGATTAGATATTAGTTCAGTTGAATTGGTAATTCATTATGGTTCTCCCAGGCAAGTATCAAAATTAATTCAAAGAATAGGAAGAAGTAGACATAATTTAGATAAATCAGCTAAGGGACTTATTATAACAAATAATTCAGATGATGAATTTGAAGCGAGAGCTATCCTTGAACGTGTTCAAGAAGGTTCAATTGAAGAGCAAAAAATCCATGATAGTTCTCTTGATGTTTTAGCTCATCATTTAGTTGGATTATCAATGCAGATTGGAGAAATTTCAGTCGAGAAAACATTTGAACTTGTAACAAAAGCATATCCATTTCGCAATTTACAGCTAGAAGATCTTATTGACGTATTGGATCTGCTTGATTCAAACTATCTGATTTTTTTTGATAGAGCAAAAATGACTTTTTGGAAGAAAGGTCGTGCTTTCAAGTATTATTTTGAGAACCTTTCGACGATACCAGATATTCTCAAATTCAAAGTATTTGATAGTGTAGGGAAAAAAATTATTGGATCATTAGATCAAAGATTTGTAGGTGATTTTGGAGATTCTGGAAATATCTTTGTACTAAAAGGCTCACAATGGAGAATACTAAACGTTGATGAAAAATCATTTACTGTAAATGTTGAACCTTTTAGAGGCGGAGGAATTACTGTTCCTTATTGGGAAGGTGAAAATATCCCAATTGATTATAATACTGCAAGAAAGGTAGGAATTTTTCGTGCCAGAGTAAAAAATGGCTTACTAAAACTAACCAATAAAACAATTGAAAAATTAAATTTTGATCAAATTCCTGATGAAAATCATATTGTTGTTGAATCAAGTAAATCACAAGGTTCAATTGTAATCCATTCATGTTTTGGGACAAAAATTAATTCTACACTATCAACATTATTTTCTTCCATGCTGTCTTCTCTATTGGGGTCTATTGTTGATTCCCGCTCTGATGGTTATCGAATTGTTTTATCTTCTAGATCAAGAATTTCTGAAAAACTTTTCCTTGAAGTTCTAAATGACGATTATGATCTTTATTCAATGGTTACTGCTTCTTTAACCGGAACTCATAATGTTAACTGGCGAACATGGTGTGTTGCAAAAAAATTTGGAATAGTAGGACGTGGAGCAATTTATGAGAGAAAATCTGCCAGATTTTTATACGAGCGTTATTCAAAAACTTCACTTGTACATGAAGCGCTAAGAGAATTATTTCATGATAAATATGATCTAAAAAATTCTGAAACAATACTTGATAAAATATGTAAAAATGAAATTTCTGTTAAATGGTTAGAAGTAGACAAATTCTCAAAATTAGCAGAACCAATTTTGGATCATACCGCAAAATACTATGCAGCTCCAGCAAATCTTGATAAAGGAATCATTGATCTTGTTAAAACAAGACTTGCAAAGACTAAACATCGTTTAATTTGCGCAAGATGTGGAAAGTGGGAACGCGTAGTAGAAACTAATGAAGTTAAAAGTACCTTGATATGTCCATATTGTAAGGCCAGACAAATCACTGCAACTTTCTATTCTGATTATGATTTGAAAAAAATCATTCAAAAAAAACACACAGGAAAAAAATTATCTTCAGATGAAAAACACAAGTTTAAGCGTGCGTGGAAAGTTTCCTCTTTAATAGAAAATTTTGGCAAAACTGCCATTACTGTATTGTCTGGTTACGGAGTAGGAGCAGATACTGCTGCAAGAATATTGAGAAATATGGTAGATGAAGAATATCTATTCAAGCAAATCTATGAAGCTGAAAGGCAATATGTTGTAACAAGAGGTTTTTGGGATTCTTAATTTTTCTTTGTAATCTTAGAAAACGCTGTTAGAAATAGCTCTATTCTGCCTTCAAGCCCTGCTCTAGCATTTAGTCCTGTGATTGATACTATTTCCCCTAACTCACATTTGTCAATTATCCTTGCTTGATTTCTCCAACCCTTCACCCAAATCTGACCTGTATCGTCTTCAACAAACATTTCTGATAATGCTATTGATTCTCCAGATTTGGTTTGAACTTCACGTCTTTCAGGAACTTTCAATATTATGGATTCAATACAATAATTTCCATCCACTTTAACATCATTAATTTTTGTTCTAAGTTGAGATAATGATGGAATAGATTCATCATTATCTAATTTTCTTACAAAAGAACTTTCATCAAGTGTAATTGAATTACCATATACTTTTGATGGCATGCATTCTATTACATCTCCTTCTACACAAACACTAGTAGAGTTTGCAAAATCACTGATGTTGTACATGTTCTTCTTATTATCAACAGCTAAAACCATTTTTTTACCATTATCTATTTCTGATATTGTAAGAACTCTTGCAATTATTGGTTCTATTTCTTTTCCCCCTTCAATCTCAATTATGGTTGCATCATTACCATGAATCTCTAATCCTTGATTACCTGATCTTACTTTAACTCCAAGTAGTCTTACTTTAGCTGATTGAGAAATCATATTTGGAATAGATGATTCATCTTTTCCCCATAGAACAACCCTCATTGCATTACCATCTTTTCCTTTTAGCCTCATTCTTAGAGCTGTTCCAGGTTTTCCACGAGAATTTGTAAATTCCATTCCGCTGATTACCCCATCAGTTATTCCAGAAATTACAAGATCTTTTTGACCTTCTTCTAGTTCGCTAATATCTTTTGTAATGAAATCAATAGTTGGAATCTCACTTTCTGTATCTGCAGTTTCAATATTTGAACCAGATCCAATGTTTATTGTTGGCGAACCATCAAGATCAGATTTAACATATGCTTTGATAATTTTAATTAAATCCCCTGGTTTCAAATTTTCAATTCCAGGCAAATTTGCTTTTTCATCCCATAACTTTACACTTGCTGTAGTGTTTGCATCGTATACTGTCATAGTTCTAAGATAAAATGGAGAACCATCTTTTCTTGAAAATTGTTTTGCTGGTGAAAGATTCAAAACTCTTGTTTCTAAAGAAATTTCTTTTGCTCCTGAATATAGATCCTTCAATTCCATTTCAACTTTTAGTGGTTCTGATAAAGTAATGCCATAATCAGATGCGATCAGAAATAATGCTCCTTGATCCGTCAAGTATCCTGCACCAATTTTTTCTTTCTTTTGCTTGATCTGTTCTTCAATACCTTCTTTATTTAATTCAGGTTTTTGTTCAAGTAACTTATTGATGAGATTTTCAAATTCCGACAAATCATTGTTGATAAACTTGTTCTATTAATAAAAATTTCATTAGTTTGTTAAAATTACTCTTCCAAAAAATGATCGCTGTATCAGAACTTCCTAAAACCATCTTAAATTAACTCATTAACTAAATTAGTGGGATGATCGCAGTTGTGTTATGTCATGCATTAGTGTTAATCATTTGTCAAAATCATATGGTTCAATGAAAGCTGTAGACGATCTTGCATTATCGGTTAAATCAGGCCAAGTTTTTGGATTTTTAGGCCCAAATGGTGCCGGAAAATCAACTACTATCAAACTTCTTACTACTCTTATTCCTCCCTCAAGCGGCTCTCTTTCAATTTTGGGTATCAATGCTATCAAAAATCCTCTTTTAGTTCGTCATAAAATAGGAGTTGTTTTACAACAACCAAGCTATGAGCCTACCTTATCTGTGGAAAAATCCTTGGATAAATATGGAATGATGTGGAATGTTCCAAGAGCAGAACGCAAAAAAAGAATGGAACAACTTTTGAAAGATTTTGATCTAGTTCAAATTCGTAAAAAAAGAAATGAAGATCTTTCAATTGGTCAACGAAGAAGAGTCCAAGTTGCACGTGAGTTTATGCATAATATGGATCTCTTATTTTTAGATGAACCAACAGCAGGATTGGATCCAAATGCTAGAAGAAAACTATTGGATTATCTAAAAAATAAAGTAAAAGCTGGATTAACAATTTTCTACACAACACATATTCTAACTGAAGCAGAATATCTTTGTGATCAAGTAGCAATTATTGATAAAGGAAAAATAATTACTGTTGATTCTCCTGATGCATTAAAATCTAGATTTGGAAAAGAAAAAACTATCAAAATTCATCTTTTAGAAAAAAAACCTGAAATCTCTTCATTGTTATCTGGAATTCCAGACTGTAAAATTGATTTTGATACTGGAACTAACTTAGTTATTCATTCGGAGCAATCAGAATTAATATTGTTACAAGTATTGAAAATACTTAATGATAGCTCTATAGAGATTGAAGATCTATCAGCTGTTCCAACAAATCTTGAAGAGATATTCTTGAAAATGGTGAGAGAAAATACATCCAATAATTAGATTAGTGAATAGAAATCTAACAATTTCTCTTAACCCCGGATTTTTAATTTGGCAGGTAATTTTTCCTTTAATCTATATTTTTGTTGCAGGCTTTGCATATGCACCATTAATTAATGAAGTTCCGTTCGGTGGTAAAGATCTTGATTATCCAGCATTTTTAGCCTCGGGTATGATTGGATTTAACATCATGAATAGCACACTAATTTCTGGTATTCTGATTTGGAATGATAGAAAACATGGTATGTTTGAACAAATTATGTCTGGACCATTCACTAGAAGTCATTATATTCTAAGTAATATCTGCACGATAGGAATAGTTGGATTAGTAAGCGCATCTTTGATAGCTATAGTTGGTTACCCCGTATTTTTTGAATCTGTAGAATTTTCATTAATTACAATTCCAATTATTATTTTTGGTGCAATTACTGGTTCTGTATTGTTCGGTTCGTTGGCATCAATAATTTCTACCAGATTACATTCCAGTGAGGGATTTAATGTTGTCATTAATACTGTTTTTCTATTCTTTGCTTTTGTTAGTACTGCATTTTATCCAGCTGATGGGGCCCCAGAGCCATTACGTACCGCATTTTATCTAAACCCATTAACTTATCTTGTAGATGTAATTAGAGCAGGAATTTTTGGAAATATAACGGAATTTGTAATTATTGAAATGATAGTTCTTGTGGGAATCGCTTCTACTCTCTTTATTATTGCATCAAAATTATTAACAAGACTAGATTTTTAAAAAATTTTTTAAAAGTAGCCCGGCCCAGACTCGAACTGGGGTCAAGGGCTTCAAAGGCCCCTATGCTTGACCGCTACACTACCGGGCTGTTAATATCCAAATTTGCTTCTGATTTACTTTAAATGTTATTCTAAAGTGATTTAATTACAAATTCTAGTTTTCTATAAGGATCTTCCATTGCATCAAGAAATTTCTTAGCTTTATTTTTAACACTTTTTTCATCTTTTTCTAATACAGATTTAATTACTAATGGGATTTTTTTGAAGTCTTTACATCTTACTACTAGACCATTTTTAACAAGATACTTCTCATCCAAATTTGGAACACCATCATAAGAAATTGTAGGTATTCCTCTTAAAGCAGCTTCAGATGTCATTGTTCCTCCTGAACCTACAAAAACATCTGTGATTGATAAAATTGCTTCACTATCTACAACTTTATCTAAAACAATTACATTTCCCTTTAATTCTTGGTTTAATTTTTTAATTTGTTCAGAATATCTGCCCAAAATAATAATATTATAATTTCGAAATTTGTTTGCAATCATTTTTATTGCATTAATAGTATCAAATTTTTTAAGATTTTTTACATATGAAGCCTGAGTTTCATAGGTTCTAAAAAGTATGTTTCTGTTTTTCTTTAAGCGAAGTCTTGGTAGTTGTAATTTTTTAGATTTATTTTTTATAATTACATATTCATCCATAGCATTATACTGAACAATATTAGATACGTTTATTCCAAATCCTTCAAATTCTTTTTTGGGAATATGTTTAGGAATCAAAAGCTTAGTAAGAAGTGGTGCTGATAGTTTCATAACTGCAATTGAGTGTGGTGCATTAGAAAACCCAATATGCTTGATACCTAACCCAAAAGCTACTCTTGACGCATCAGGAGAACAAAAACTAATAGCCAAATTGGGCTTGAATTTATTAATTATCTTGACCAATTTTTCCATTCTTTCAACAGAAGCATATAATTTTCCTAAATTTTCATTTCCGCCATGTTTTCCCACAATTTTCATGTGTAGTTTTCTGATTTTTACCAGTTCTGATGCTTCTCTATAGTTTCTTGTAGTAGTCAAAATCTGATTTTTTTTTGATAATTGCTTTATCATGGGTTCAAAAAACAATAACTGTTTTGGAGTAAGTACATCAAACCAAATTTTCAAGCATTTTTCAATAATTTTCTTAGTTCAATAAGTCTTTCTTAGTAATTCCAAGCTCTCATTCATTTATGATTGTCAAAATAAGCTTGATTTTAATCCTGAATCAAAAACAATACTAAAAAAATTAGGATAGAAGATTTGTATAATTTTCTGTTTTAGTTAATTCTAATTTGGTAAGATTCTCAGAAGTATTAGTCATTGGAAGTTTCATGGCTAAATCATGTTTTTTCCCAAATTTTTCAATTATTGATTAAGAAAATAATAATTGTTTTGGGTAGGAATATCTCCAAATTTTCAAGCATTTTCCATACAAGTGGGTTCTAGTGCGAAACCTACTGCATGATAGCTGTGTAGGAATATCTCCAAATTTTCAAGCATTTTCCATAATAATATCAAGTTCAATAAGTTTTTCTTAGTCTATTAACAGCCGTAAGTGTAATGGGGGGAGTAAAAGTTGTTGTTTATGGTCTTAGTACTGAAGGATATGCTATTGCATCTCAAATGGCAATCAAAGGAGCTGATGTTTACATTATAGATGAATCGACTCCATCAGCAATTTCACTTAAGGCAGAAATAGCTAAAACTTACCCAAATGTATCTTCTCTAAAAGAAGATGAACCATTATTGGCTATGGAACCAATTGATATGGCCATTTCTAAAACTCAATATCTTTTCTTTACTCCAAGAATTAGAAAAGCAGGACAAGACACCAAAACTGAAATTCATTCCAAATTTAAGGATGCAGTAAAATCATTAAAGAAAAACAGCTCAGTTGTTTTTACTCTCCCAACAGGATTTGGGGGCAACAATGAAAATATTTCATTACTGGAACATGTAACAGGCCTTGAGGTCGGAAAAAATATTTCATATTTTTATTATCCGTTAGAAGATCAAAATAAACAACCAGAGACTATTGGTTCTTTTAATGGAAAAGAAGATTCTAAACTATCTGATTTACTTACTATAAGTAAAAAAGAGAAAAGATTTGTTGCTATTTCATCATCAGAACACTTTCATGCCATCAAAATACTATCTCGATTTTCTAGTTTGTGTAGTGTTTTAGAAGTATGTAAATATGCACAAGATGAAATAACCAAAAATGATCTATCATCAGATGATTTTCAGAAAATATTCCTTGATGAAATGGTTGGAGGACTATTTGATATAAAATCCCTAGGTTCTTCATTTGAGGGTGCAAACACCCTCATGTATCTAATTAATGGAAGTGTAAAAGGAATTGATGGATATATCAAGAGACTAATTGATGAAATTAGAATAACATTAAAGAAAAATGATCTAAAAGCTAGTAGAACAAAAATTGCATTATCCTGGACTCTTGATCAACATGCTATGCGTGGAGATAAAATTGAGATGCTTCAGAATTTAACCACAAGATTACGAGATTATATAGGTGATGTAGAAGCTTATGAAGATCCGAACTATGATCTTTTTCATAGTGATAAAACTACAATTGTTGTAGCGTGTTCAAAAACTGATTTTGAACGTATAGAAAAAACCAAACAAGATTCTAATCTAATTGTTGTCAAAGCTAATCCTCTATGCGAAACTATTCAATAATAACTTAAATTAGCGAAATTAATATTTTTTTTTGATTTGTCATCTGAAAATGGCCCCGACGAGATTTCTGGTACTGTAGTATCTGAAAACGAATCTGAATCTAATAATTTTTCTGAAGAACCAAAACCTACAGAAACAAGTATTGAAGAATTATCAAAATTGTTAGAGATAGAAAAACAGAAAGTATTGGAACATGAAGAAAAATTAAAACATGTTTTAGCAGACTTTCAGAATCTTAATCGAAAAACACAATCTGATATAGAAAATGGTGTTAATGCTAAAGTTGATGAATTTGTCTTAGATTTTTTAAAAATATATGATGATTTTATTAGAGCCAAAGAAGTTTTTTCTGAAAGTAAAACCAACACTACCGGCTTAGATTCTATTTTGAAAAACATGGATTCATTACTGAAAAAATATCATGTTATCCCAATTGGTTCACTAGGCGAAATTTTTGATCCTAATTTTCATGAAGCAATATCCATCATTACTGATCCTGATTTAGATGATAACACAATTACAAAAGAGATCAGGAAGGGATATATTTCTCATGAAAGGGTCGTAAGACCTACACTAGTAGAAATTTCAAAAAAAGGATGATAAAATATGGCTAAAGTAATTGGAATCGATTTAGGAACGAGTAACTCTGCTGCTGCAGTTGTTATGGGTGGTAAACCAACAATTATTCCTGCTGCAGAGGGAGCTACTGTTGGAGGAAAAGCATTTCCATCTGTTGTAGCATTTTCTAAAGATGGTGAGCTTTTAGTTGGTGAACCAGCACGAAGACAAGCCGTAACAAATCCTGATAATACTATTGTTGCTGCTAAAAGAAAAATTGGATCTGAACATACTTTTAAAATTCAAGATAAAGAATACAAACCTCAACAAGTTTCTGCATTCATTCTTCAAAAAATCAAAAAAGACGCTGAGGCATTTATTGGTGAATCTGTTGAAAAAGCAGTAATTACAGTTCCAGCATATTTTGATGATAATCAACGCCAAGCAACTAAAGATGCAGGTACTATTGCTGGCCTTGATGTTGTTAGAATCATCAATGAACCAACAGCAGCATCATTGGCATTTGGATTAGATAAAGCAAAAGAAGACATGAAAATTCTTGTCTTTGATTTTGGTGGAGGTACTCTGGATGTCACAATAATGGAAATGGGTGGAGGTGTTTTTGAAGTACTAAGTACATCTGGTGACACGCAATTAGGTGGTACAGATATGGACAAAGTTCTAATTGATTACATTCTTGATGAATTCAAGAAAAAAGAAGGCATTGATCTTTCACAAGATACAACTGCAACGACAAGAATTAGAGAAGCTGCTGAAAAAGCCAAAATTGAATTATCCACAGTTATGGAAACAGATGTAAATTTGCCTTTTATTGCACAAGATCCATCAACAGGCGCAAAAAATCTTGAATTAAGAATCACTAGAGCTAAACTAGATGAGTTAATTGCACCAATTGTTGAACGATGCAAGCCATCAATAGTAAAAGCATTTGAAGATGCCAAACTTTCCCACTCTGACATCAACAAAATCGTGATGATCGGAGGACCAACAAGGATGCCATTAGTTAGAAAAATTGTAGGTGAAATTGTTGGAAAAGATCCTGAATCAGGAGTTGATCCTATGGAGGCAGTAGCAACGGGAGCTGCAATACAGGCGGGAATCATTGCTGGAGATGTTACTAGTGATATAGTTTTACTTGATGTTACTCCGCTTACATTAGGAATTGAAACTCTGGGCGGAGTTAGAGAACCATTAATTGAAAGAAATACGACTATTCCAACTTCCAAGAGTAAAGTTTTCACAACTGCGGCCGATAATCAAACAGCTGTAACCATTCATGTTGTTCAAGGTGAACGACCAATGGCAACTGACAATGTTTCATTAGGAAGCTTTAATCTTACTGATTTACCACCAGCTCCAAGAGGAGTTCCTCAAATTGAAGTGAAATTTGATATTGATGCTAATGGAATAATTAATGTCACAGCAAAAGATCTTGGAACACAAAAGGAAGCAAAAATCACTATTGAATCTTCGTCAAAATTATCTAAAGAAGAAATTGAAAAATTAAAAGAAGATGCAGAAAAATTCTCTGATGAAGACAAAAAGAAGAAAGAAAAAATTGATCTTAAAAATGAAGCAGAGAGTTATATCTACACTACTGAAAAATTAGTTAATCATGATCTTAAGGATAAAATTTCCCAAGAACAGGGAATCAAAATCACCGATGCTGTTAAAGAAGTCAAAGAAGTTTTAGATAAAGAGTCTGATGAATTAAAGCCTAAACTTGAAGCATTACAATCCATAGTCAACGAAGTAACCACCGAACTTTACAAAAATGCTTCACCCCCTCCAAGTGCAGAAGGACAACAAAGTACTGGTGCAGAAGGACAACAAAGTACTGGTGCAGAAGGACAACAAAGTACTGGTGCAGAAGGACAACAAAGTACTGGTGCAGAAGGACAACAAAGTACTAGTGCAGAAGGACAACAAAGTACTAGTGCAGAAGGACAACAAAGTACTAGTGCAGAAGGACAACAAAGTACTAGTGCAGAAGGACAACAAAGTACTAGTGCAGAAGGACAACAAAGTACTAGTGCAGAAGGACAACAAAGTACTAGTGCAGAAGGACAACAAAGTACTAGTGAAGATAACCAAACAACCGAATCATCTTCAACTGATGAAACAAAAACTAACTAATTTTTCAAATTCAATCATTTATACAGAATTGTAACAAAGGAATGATTCATGTCTGCAAAACGTGATTATTATGAGGTTTTAGGCGTATCTAAATCATCTTCTATAGATGAAATTAAAAATCAGTATAGAAAATTAGCATTAAAATTCCATCCAGACCGTAACAAATCTTCAGATGCTCCAGAACATTTCAAAGAAATTTCTGAAGCATACGCTGTTCTTTCAAATACTGAAAAAAGACAACTCTATGATCAACATGGACATGCGGGTGTAGATGGTAGATACAGTAGTGAAGATATTTTTCAGGGTGTACGTGGAGATTTTAGTGATATATTTGGTCGTGGAGGCGGAGGATTCGATTCCATTTTTGAATCAATCTTTAGTCATGGAGGAGGATTTGGTTTTGGTCAACAACGGGGTTCTGATATTCTTTATGAAACTTCGGTAACATTGGAGGATGTTCTTCATGGGAAAAAAATGGAAATTAATCTACAAAAACAAGTTCAGTGTGATATTTGTCATGGTTCTGGTTGCGAACCTGGCACAAACAAGAAAACATGTGTTACATGTAATGGTCAAGGACAAGTACAACATAGACGTAACATGGGATTTACTTCATTTGTAACCACTGCACCATGTTCTAGTTGCAGAGGCCAAGGCTCTATTATTGAAACTCCTTGTGGGGACTGTAAAGGACAAGGTAACAAAAAAGGTTCAAAAAAAGTTACTTTTGAAATTCCACCCGGTGTTGATTTGGGCGACTATACTGTTCGAGAAGAAGGAAATGAAGTTACTGACGGATCTAATGGTGATTTAATTGTCAGAGTCAGAGTACAACCCCATTCTAAATTCACTAGAGATGGGAAAGATATTTTCTATGATCACGATGTTTCAATGATTGATGCTGCATTAGGTTGCGAAATTGTTGTTCCAACCTTAGAAGGTACAGAAAAAATCAAAGTTGATTCAGGTAGTCAACCAAATACTATAATCAAATTAAAAGGAAAAGGAGTCCCACATATCAATTCTAGAGGTAAAGGGGATCAATATGTTAGAATTGTTATTAATATTCCTAAAAAACTCAATAAGCATCAAAAAAACCTTCTAGATGAATTTCAAAAAGCTAGTGATTGATTGGTAAAAAATGAAAATTGCATTAGATGTTGATGGTGTACTTGCAGATGTAATAAAATCTTGGTTAAATTACAGCAATACAATCAGACCAAAAATTTCTAAACATGATATTACTGATTGGGATTTTTGGGAGAAATTTCAGATCAACCGCTATGATTTTTATGCTGAATTAAGTTCTTGTTGGAAAAATTGGAATTCCATACCTCCTACTGAAGAAAATTTATCATCCGTTACAAAAAATCTTTCAAATATAGGCCAAGTAGATATTGTTACTGCAAGAGAACATTCCACTAATTCTTTCGTAAAAAATTGGCTTAATCATTACAATATATCATATGATAATTATGTATCAGTAATCGATGGACCAATGAAGGCTGATCTTGATTATGATGTGTTTATTGACGATTCACCTCTTAATGCATTAAAAATTATTCAGAAAAACAAAAAAGTAATTCTATATTCACAACCGTGGAATAAACATATTTCAGAACACGGAATTCATAGAATTTCTAATCTCTCAGAGGCAGTGGAAAAAATAAAATTGAATTAGTCTTTTACAAATTTTCTAATGTCTACTCGATGCCCATTTCTTACATGAGTAACGTGAGTTGTTTTTAATGCTTCTTCAATTTTGGTATCATCATAGAATTTAATATTATAACGACCAAGCACTTTTTTACAATTTGTACAATATATTTCTCTAAATTCCATTTTCTCACTTAATTAATTTGATGTATTTGTTTCATGTATAATAAAGAAACTTATTCCAGATTACAAAAATTCACAATGCGGGAGTCGCCCAGCCTGGTCAACGGCGTAAGGTTCAGATCCTTATCTTCTAGGAGTTCGTGGGTTCAAATCCCACTTCCCGCATTATAATTAGATATTTGCCAACTTTTTCTTGATATTTTTCAAAAGAAGCTTGTTTATCATTTTACCAGAGGCTTTTCCCCTTAATTCTTTCATGGCAATTCCCATTAATGGTCCAACAGCTCGTTCTTTTTGATTTTTAATAATCTCTTGATTCTTTTCAACAATTTCTTCAATAATTTTCTCCAAATCTGATTCATTTATAGCCTCAATTGCAGTATTTTTCATTGCCTCTTCAGTAGTTTTGGCTTTTCCAGCCATAATATTTTCAAAAATTATGTCAATTGATTCTTTAGCAATTTTTCCCATTTCTAATAATTCAAATGATTTTATGATATCTTCATTTTGTAACAAATTAGAATTTAATCCACTTCTTTCTAAATTAGTAATTGTTGAACAAAGTACTGATGCAACAAATGTAGGATTGACTTTAGTTTTCTCAACAATATTTTCAAATAATTCTATATATTGTGAATCAAAAATCTGTTCTGCAAGTTGTGAATTAATTTCATATTTTGTTTGTAATTCTTTTATAGATTCATCCCATGATTTTGGTATATTTTTCATTGCATCTTCTAATTCTTCTTTTGAGATTAGAATTGGAGGAATATCTGTTTCAGGATACATTCTTGCTGCACCAGGTCTAGGTCTAAGAAATTTTGTTTCACCTGTTTGAGTAGCTAATCGTGTATCTATTGGTATGCCTTCATTTTTGATATGTTCAATTCTCAAAATTATTTGGTCAACAATACTGTGTATTTTTTCTTCAGGTATGGCTAATATCAAAAATCCGTCATTCTCATTAATTTTTAAAAATTCTTTTAGATTTTCCAGATCTGATTCTTCAATTCCATAATTAGGTAATTCATCTGAATGAAAAACACCGCCTAATCCAAAAAATCGTACTAATTCTGCTACATCTTTCCCTAATCTTATGCCTTCATATGGTGAATATCCAAACATTCCAACCATATTTCTAAAAGATACAGCAAAAATTTTCTGATTTTTCTTTATGGCATTTTGAATAATCTTTGATTTACATTTTGAAAATAGTTCTGTAATATCTTTCCTATTCTCTTTATTATCATACATCCAATTTCTCTCTCGTAATTCTTTTGATATTTTTAGTAATCCATGCTGTCTTTTTACTTCATATTCTACAATTTTTTCTAATTGATCTAGTTGTTGTACTCCTTTTACTTCAATAACTACTCCTCCTTCTTTGATTGATACATTAACATCTTGTCGAATTGAACCCAGACCTCTTTTCACTTTTTTAGTACTTCTCAAAATTCTTCCTAAGGATAACGCAATTTTTCTAATTTCATGAGGTTTTACTTCAAAAGGCTCTGTTGCAATTTCTACTAAAGGTACTCCTAAACGTTCTAAACCATATTTTCTTATCTTGCCTTCTTCTCCAAGAATTTTAGCAGCATCTTCTTCAAGACAAATTGATTGAATTCCTATTTTTGTTCCTTCTACATCATAAAATCCTCCCTGTGAAATTAACATCGTGCGTTGGAATCCGGTAGTATTGGAACCATCAACAACGGTTTTTCTCATAGGATAGATTTCACTGAAAATATTAGATTTTAATGCAGAAGCAATAATCAATGAAATTTTCCTTGCATCCTCATCTAATTCATGTGGCGGTTCTTCGTCTTGTTCTACTAGACAACTACTTTGTGGATTAGCATAATACATTATTGTTTTTGATTTAGATTTTTCAAACAGTGCAGCAGGATCAAACTCGCCCAATTCACTTTTTGACGCTCGTAATTTTCTCTGAAATTTTATAAAATATTCATCTGATTCTATTGGAGTACAATTACAAAACAACTTCTTGTTAGTTGCTAGTTGTTGATGAATTTCAAGTCCTACTTTTACTCCAACATCATTTATAGAAAATTCTGACATTTCTCCTCTCTCAATCTGATAATTCCGATGCAATATTTTCAAGCATAATTTTCTTTATTTCTTCTCCATCCTGGAAGTTTCCCATTGCCCACATTGCTTTTACTAGAGCTACTTCTGGAACCATATTTTCTAATGGAATTATGCCTAAATCAAGTAAATCTCGTCCACTTTCATATACTGTCATTCCAACTCTACCATCAATACATTGTGAAGTCATGCCTAGAAAAATTCCTTTTTCATTTGCTTTTTTTACGCTTTCATACATTGTATTTCCAATATGACCTAATCCAGTTCCTTCAAAAATTATTCCTCTATATCCCATCTCAATAATTTGATCTAATAATTTGGGATCGTATCCAGGATGATATTTTACTAAGGCAACATGTGTGTCTAGTTTAATTCTTGGTTGAAATTCACTAATTTTGAAAAAATCTTCAGAAATATTTTTTTGAATTTGATTCTCTGCAATGATGAATGCTGGATTATCTCCAATTGTTTGAAATGCTCCTCTTTTACTTGTATGATTTTTTCTTACTCTTGTTCCAGCATGACATGCTAAAGTGTCATCATTTTCATCTTGATGCATAACAATGAAAACTCCTTTAGTATGACTTTCTGTGATAAATTTTGTTGCTCCAATTAGATTTAATGCTGCATCTGATGAAGCACGATCTGATGATCTCTGAGATCCAACCAATACAATTGGAATTGGAAATCCTGCAAGTGCAAATGAAAGAAAGGACGATGTATAGTGCATTGTATCTGTACCATGTGCAATAATTATTCCTGAATAATCTGATTTAGAATACTCATTAATTTTTTCAGCAATTTGTAACCAATGTTCTGGTATTATATTTTCAGAATACTCTGACAATAGGGTCTCTGTATCTATATTTGCAAGTTTAGCAAGCTCTGGAACAGATGAATTCAATTCTTCAACTGTTAATACAGGTGTGACTGCCCCTGTCCTATAGTCAATCTTACTTGCAATTGTTCCCCCGGTTGATAATAACAGAATTTTAGGTAGTCCTGTAATTTTTTCTAATTTTTCTTCTTGTTGAACAGTTTTTTCAGCAGATTTGATTTTTTCTATTTTTTGAATTTTTTCAATTTCTAAACCAATATTGTATCCACTCTTTAATTTCAAAACAATATGTTTATCATCACTATGCTCATATCTTGGCATAATTATGCCTGAATAAGTGATATCTGCCAATATTTTTACAGAATCACCCACTGAAATTTGATTTGTCTTTAGGAATTCTAATGAATTTCCCTCATATCCACTATATTTTGACATTTACGAGAATTAGGTTTGTTATTTTATTAAAGATATAAGAATTATGTTTGACAATTTGGACTATGATGGGTTGTTTGTACGTAATCTACAATAGTTTTGGACATAATTGAGCTCAAATTCCGCCTGGGTTATTTAGGTAAAAAGGCATCAATTATGGGAATTGGCATCTTTTTTTATTGTTACTCTTTACATACTGCATGAATAACTTTGGCAGTTCTGATCCACTAGATTATAATTTCATATTTTCTGAAATTATCAAAAGAGAAGCCAAAAGAGATTCTAATCCTGTCTATGTGGTTCTGGCTCTCAAAAATCTGGGGCATTCAAAGAAAAGAATTCAAAGTGAGATTAGGAAATACAAAAAGAGAAGACGAAAATTGGTACAAGATCTTGATTTTTGAATCCTGAGCAGATCACACAAAGTTATCAGATCCTGTGTCTTTAACAGTGAAAATATCAACATTCTTGAGATTCAAAAGTTTTGGCAATTATCAAGGTATCTCATCAAGGTATGTCTTGACACCATCTGATCCTGCCATACTTTGTTTCAAAGTCTTCTATGATTTTATCAATAGCTTTTTCGATTTCCGTTGCAATGGAATGTACATGTAATACTTGATGAAACACCATCTATCCATTTTAGGATTTTGTTATGACAATTCTTTTCTCCACTTACAAAATCCCACGCAAGTCCAAGCCAATGGTCTTTGATGCCAGGAATCCCCGCTGCTGTCTTTCATCCAATGGAGATATCATCACTGTACTGTGTAGTAGTAGCAGTGAAGGCCAATGCATTATGATACCAAAGACAATAGCTACGCAGCCGGCATCTCTTTTAATTCATAGTGACGGATTTTTACAAAAGAAAAAGGGCTAGCTATTGCAGGTTGCAGTCGTAGTTATGGTCTGCGTCAGCTGGCCTGTAAAGTTCGGGCTGATGTCACCAATTTGAATCTGCAGATATTGGGAAGTACCATAGCTAGGTTCCAAATTACTTACAAAAGTAGCGTCAGTTTCAGACACTGGGGTTCTATCCGCGTATGCATCGTTTGGACTACCAGAGTACCTTGTCTGCCCCACACCCATGATTGTGATATCATCACTGTCCAGCCAGCCAGTTGCAGATACTTCCACATCAACATAGGCAGTGCCAGTATTACTAATTGCAAGTGGCTTTGCATCCGAAGTATCGCCATATGCCAGAATGCCAAAGTCCAGATCACCGGATACCCTAGCTGAGCATGTGGGAGTCTCAGCGTTGGAGGAATCCAGCGTGACGTCAATTGTTTTTGATGCAATCTCGTTTAGGGACTCTACGATAGTGCCGTTTGCAACAACGGTACCGTAAGGCAGACTGACAGTCGTATCGTATGAAAAGAAGTCATCACTAAACACGCCTCTGATGATATGGTCTCCAGTATCCTCGTCGAAGGTTATGGCTGATCCGTCATCTGTCGTCTCAGGAAGGTCAAATCCAACTATTGCATTACTTACAGGGGGATCAAAGGAGGGAAATGGAACCTGGAAGTCGAAGAAGCCATCACCGGCAGGTTGCAAACCAGTCAGGTCTGCAATACGCTCAAGCACGACTACGCCGGAACTGTTGGAGAACTTTGTAAAGTCATCCCTAAGCGTTACAGCTGGTTTTTCACCTACCGTAATCTCTACGGGTATGGTCTCGGTTGCCCCGGTAGCAACACAGGTCGCATTCCCGGCATTACCGGCATAGGTGAACTCTTTTATGACAATGTCAAACGTGTCGGTGCCCGTATATGTGGCACTGGGGATGTAGTCAAATTCGGCAAGCATTGTGGGGTCGTGGCCAAAGTCATCCGTAGCACAGGTTATGGCAGGTACCTGATTGCCAAGATCATGATAGTCGTATGGTAATATGGGATCTCCGGATGCCACAAGACTGCCGCCCTCTGCGGTAGTCAGGGGATCGGGAAACACGGCAATCCAGGGATTGTCACTGCCGGGTTGTCTAAGGTTGATGGCATTATGATATGTGGGATGAACACGATCCTCTGTTACTAGGGACAGTTCACGGGCAATCGTACCATACCCGACATCGTATCTCAGTGTTGGAAGAACATTCACCATAGCATCTTCTGACTGGCCAGACGCATCTGATCCTGGCGGTGGGGATAACGTAAATGACTCTGATAGCGCGTACTGGTATACGGCATCATTCTGGGTGCCGACAACAAACATCTTCATTCCGTTACCAGAGAAGGCCAGGCCTTGCGGGGATGTGTCTTGTGATGCCACTGAAAATGACTTGTTATCGTAGGCGGCAGTCGATACGTCAAAGGCGGTGGATAATGTGTACTGGTATACGGCATCGCTGTCATCACCTACGATAAACATCTTCATTCCGTCGTCAGAGAAGGCCACGCCTTGCGGGTTTCCGTCTTGTGAATTTACTGAGAAGGCGATGTCATAGGAGACATCCGATACGTCGGTGACATTCGATACGTCAAAGGCGGTGGCTAATGTGTACTGGTATACGGCATTATTTTGGGTGCCGACAACAAACATCTTCATTCCGTTACCAGAGAAGGCCAGGCCTTGCGGGGATGTGTCTTGTGAACCTACTGAGAAGGAGTCAACAAACTCTTTGAAAGGTGCAAGGCCAAAGCTGGAGAATAGCGCGTACTGGTATACGGCATTGCCGTTATCACCTAAGACAAACATCTTCATTCCGTCGTCAGAGAAGGCCACGTCGGTTGGGCTTTTGTCCTGAAACTTTACTACACTGTTTCCAAAGAAATCGGCAGTCGATACGTCAAAGGCGGTGGATAATGCGTATCCGTTTATGTCATCGCTTTCATCGTCTACAATAAACATCTTCATTCCGTTACCAGAGAAGGCCAGGCCTTGCGGGAATTCGGTTTGGGAACTTAATGAGAAGGAGCCGTCAAAGGACGGAGGAGCAGGAATGTCGTCTCTGCTGCCAGTTGTATCGGCAAATGTATAGTATGCTGCCTTGTTTGATTCATTGTCTGTCACGCTGCTTGCAGTCATTGCTGTTATCGCTGCAATCATTAGGATTACTGCAATGCCGTCTCTCTCTTTTAATGTCACTAAAGGATATACGGGGGGGGGGGGATAAATAATCATATCGGTCAAGGGTTCTCCCATACGAAATCGTCTCTTATCCTACTGCGGGCCATTCTCAGTGTGCTTTGCTGAATCAGGACATCTCTGATTTGTCTTGCATCTTCTTGTACTTTCTTTGCGTCAGCTCATGATTCTGTGTGCGGTATTCTTCCATGTTTGTTAGCATGTACCAATTATCTCAGGCATCTGCCTTGCAGCAGCTACTATCCTTGCCTTTTGTTTTCCTCTCCTTTTTGCAATTCTCAAGTAAAATGATTCCATCCTTGGATCAAATCGTATCGTAGTATTTGCAGCCTCTACCATTGCATTGCGCAACCATGCAGAACCCCGTTTTGTTATTCCGCCTCCTTTTTGTGTTTTCCCAGTCCCTGTGCGATGGTGCAAGTCCCGCATGAGACGAGTTTCTCTGCTGTTGCAAATCCGTTAATGTCAACTATCTCTGAGATTATTGTCAGTGCCGTGACACAGCTTATTCCAGGGATTGTCATGACTAACCTTGTTCTTTCATCCTCGTTGCTAATTGTAGCAATTTTTGTCTCAAATGTGCCAGTCTGTTTTTGATTCATATTGATATTTTCAAGATATGCATCCATTGCCATCCTGTCAACTTCGGTCAGATTGATTTCATGCAGCCATCCGTTCCTTTCTGTGAGAAGGTCTTTATTGTCGGTTGGGTGTAATCGTATTTTGCAAGTATTGCATAAATCATGTTTTTGTGTTTTGAGACACTTTGTACACGATTCAGTCTTGTTCTTGCCAGACCGCAGATCCCGGTAGTATTTTTCTGGCACAAATGACTCATACACCATCATGTCCGATCTTAGCAGGTCCGCCAATACGTCTGAATCAAGCTTGTCGTTTTTGAGTTTTGCCTGTGCTATTATTTGGTCTTTGCAGGGTGTGCAAGAACGGTGTCAATGCCGTTATCCTCTAATGTGTCATGCAGTCTAATCCAATAGTTGGCAGTTGATTCACACGCAGCCTGTATGTCTTTACCATATGTCTTTTTGATGTGTTTGATAAAACCCATCATTCCATGTGTGATGTTCTCAAAGCTTGACTGTTCTAGCTTTTTTCTAGTATCTTTTTTTATTGTTGCAACGCAGTTTTTCTTATGAACGTCAATTCCTATGCTGATCATGTTATCACCTCCTTTCTGATCAAATTGCCTGATAAAGCGGAATGCTCCCATTCACCATCATCATCTGTGTGTGGTATTTTGTTTTCCGCTCGCTTTGAGTCAGTCTGTCAAACGCCCTTGTACATGGCAGTAACCCTTCGACTCTCAGGCCCAATAGTAACAATACATCACAGGATATAGAAAAGATTTCGTATAACGTCTGTGAAGTTATGTGGTATTAATGCAATTAATAATACCAGTCATGTCATCTTCTACATCTATTTCCATATGGGATTTTGGACTATGCTATATTAGGCACTAAAAACCTAGTATTTTATTAAAACTACCTGTAATAGGAAGCTACTAGTTTTTCGCCTAACTTTAGTTCTTTTTGTTCCCTGACTTTCTTTACTGATCTTTCAAAGTGTTCCATAGTTACTTTGGCATCTATGCTCTGCTTCTCAACATCTTTGACATCTGGATGCTTGTCTAAGAATTCATGAATAACTAAAGAAACTGCAGTATTTGCAATAGCTGCTACGTCTGCGCCACTAAGTCCATCAGTTAGTTCAGCAAGTTTATCAAAATCAACGCTTCCGAGATTATCTTTTTCAGTAATTGTTGGTATTTCTTCAGTAGTAATTTTCAAGATACTCTTTCTGCTTTCTTTGTCTGGAAGTGGAATCTGGATAATCTTATCAAATCTTCCTGGCCTTAACAATGCAGGATCGATCATATCTGCCCTGTTTGTTGCGGCCAAAACTACAACACCATGCATATTTTCCATTCCATCTAGTTCTGTAAGTAATTGACTAACAACTCTTTCACTTACTGCAGTTTCTCCTCCTGCTCCTCGGATTGGTGCAATGGAGTCAATCTCATCAAAGAATATAACACATGGAGCAGATTGACGTGCTCGTTTGAAAATTTCCCTTATGCCTCTTTCAGACTCACCAACCCATTTTGATAGAAGTTCAGGACCTCTTACTGAAACAAAGTTTGCTTCACTTTCTGTAGCAACTGCTTTTGCAAGTAATGTTTTACCTGTACCACTTGGACCGTGAAGTAAGATGCCTCTTGGCATTTTGTGTCCTAGTTTATCATAAAGGCCCGGATACTTCATTGGCCATTCAACAGCTTCTTGTAACTCTCGTTTGACTTCATCTAAACCTCCGACTTGATCCCATTTGATATCTGGATTTTCAATGAAAACTTCTCTCATTCCAGATGGAATTACTTCAACCAATGCTTTTGAAAAATCCTCCTGATTTACAACTAGTTTATCCAATGTCTCTGGAGGGAGTTTTTCTTCTTCTAAATTAAGAATAGGTAGCAACCTTCTCAAACATTTCATTGCAGCTTCTTTACAAAGATATTCCAAATCTGCACCAACATATCCGTGGCTTACTCCTGCAAGTTTCTCTATATTGACGTCATCTGTTAATGGCATATTTCTACTGTGAATCGAAAGTATGTCCTTTCTTCCTTTTTTGTCTGGAACTTTAATCTCGATTTCTCTATCAAATCTACCTGGTCTTCTAAGTGCAGGATCAATTGCATTTGGTCTATTTGTTGCAGAAATGACAATGACTTTACCTCTTGCCTCTAATCCGTCCATTAATGATAGCATTTGAGAAACAACTCTTCTTTCAACTTCGCCTGTAACTTCTTCCCTTTTTGGTGCAATGGAGTCAATTTCATCAACAAAAATTATTGATGGAGATTTTTCTCTTGCTTCTTTGAAAATTTCTCTTAGCCTTGCTTCACTTTCTCCATAAAACTTACTCATAATTTCAGGACCTGAAATACTGATGAAGTGTGCATTACTTTCATTTGCTACTGCTTTTGCAAGTAATGTTTTACCTGTTCCGGGTGGACCATACAATAAGACGCCTTTTGGTGCTTCAATTCCTAACTTTTCAAAAATTTCTGGGTGTCTTAATGGAAGTTCAATCATTTCTCTAACTTTTTTTATCTCATCTGTTAAACCTCCAATGTCTTCATATGTGACTTGTGGAACTCCACGTAATGTCTCCCCTTTTTCTGCAATGTGAAAAACAGTTTTTTGAATAACTAAAACTGCATCAGCTGCTGGCGTTACTCCTATAACTTGAAAAGTTAAACGTCCACCAAAATATGGAACCATTACATTATCTCCTTTAATCAAAGGAACACTTTCTAAGGCATCTGCAAGATATCTTTCATCAATTGGAGGAATTGCTTCTAATGGTGCAACCACTATTTTTTCTGCAGCTACTGCCTTTATCTTTCTTACAGAAATTGTATCTCCAATAGCAATTCCTGAATTATTTCTACCGAGTCCATCAATTCTGATAATTCCTTTTCCTTCATCGGATGGATATAATGGAAGACATTTTGCAACTGTTCTTCTCTTTCCTTTAATCTCTATAACATCTCCAGTAGAGGCATTTAGTGTATCCATGGAATCATAATCAATTCTTGCCACTCCTCTTCCAACATCTCTTGTGTATGCTTCAAGTACTTTGAGGGAAAGAGCATTTTGACTCATACAGAAAACCCATTTTTCTAATTTTTATACCTTTGTGGTAATTTTCATAAACAACCAAGAACAATCACAAGCTTAAAATCATCTGTGCATAGGAAACGATCAACTTGGGTAAGAGACCATTAGTTAGACGACGCGGCCGTGGAGGACATCAATTTAGATCTACAGCTACTGGAAAAGTAGGATCCAAGGCAAATTATCCTCGTTTTTCATTATCAGAACAACATGACGGTGAAATTATTGATCTGGTTCATGAACGTGGAAGAGAGGCTCCATTAGCTAAAATCAGATTTGAGGACGGATCTGTTTCATATGTTCCTGCAGTACTCGGAACTAAAGTGGGTACAACTTTACAATTTGGATTAAAATCAAAAATTGAAAAAGGTAACGTCATCAGTGTTCAAAACATTCCTGATGGAACAATTGTGTGTAACATTGAAAAGCACTTTGGAGATGGTGGCGCCATAGTGAAATCTGCAGGTACTGATGCAACTGTTTTTTCTCATGGTGATGAAGGTGTCACTGTTAAACTTCCTTCCGGAAAATTTACTACTCTTAATCCAAAAAACAGAGCCATGATTGGTACTCTTGCTGGAGGAGGATCAGGTGAAAGACCATTGATGAGTGCAGGTAATACATGGAGAAGTTTCAGAGCTAAAGGAAAGAAATATCCAATCGTTAGAGGTGTCGCTCAGGCCGCTTATGTGCACCCACATGGTGGTGGCCGTCATCAACACGTCGGACAAAGCTCAACTGTTTCAAGAGATGCACCTCCTGGCGCAAAGGTAGGTAGCATTGCTGCCAGAAAGACTGGTAGAGCTAGAATTAAAGAAAGAAAGTAGTTTTCTTTTAACCTAAAATTGATTAATAACTCACTGAAATAAAACTTGGATGTCAAATCAACGAATTAGAATAATTGTAACTGGTAAAGTACAAGGTGTATTTTTTCGTCAGGCACTAAAAGTGATGGCAAAGAAAAATGATATTTTTGGATGGGTTAAAAATCTCAAAGACGGTCGTGTTGAGGCTGTTTTAGAAGGAGATGAAGAAAAAATTAGTAGACTTGTTGAATGGTCACATGGTGGACCCGCTAATGCCAGAGTTGAAGATGTGGAGATACGTAACGAAAAATTTTCTGGCGAATTTACAAAATTTGATGTTTTGTATTAATGAATCCCTTCAAATGCCTCTTTAATCATCTGACTAAACTCTGAAATTTGTTGGTCTTTTTTTATCTGAATAATTTGTACAGCTTCTTTTCGGTTTTTCTGAACTTTGATGATGACTCCTTCTTTATTGGGTTCTACATCTGCAAACCATCTGAATGTCATTGATTTACAAAAAACTACTCTATGCATTCTAACATCCTCTACTACATTTTCTCCCAAAGAGAAGCAAAATTCTCTGATTGAATCAAAAAGAGGTACTACTGAATTTGGAATTTGTTTCTTAAAGTCATCATAATTTCTCTTGTTTCCAAATGAGATTATTCCTTCCATGACTCTGCAAAATAGATTTTAATTATAAAGGTAGTAGATCTGTTGGTTCCAGTCTAGACGGATAGCCCCATTTCAAGGCATACAAGATCCGCCACGTTGACGAGGAAGCATGGATGTCCCACCTTAGGATTGCTCCCTCCCGGACCTCACCCCTTTCAATGGTTCGGTCTTAGACGTTATCCCTTCGGATAATTCTAGTCCTGCAACCATCCGCCTCGGCGTGATTTCATTTCCGCACACCAAGCGGGAATTACCCATCTAGAGATTTACCCAACAGTTACTGATCTCTGCATATAGCCGGTTTCAGAAAAGGGCACGGCTGGCACCCTGATCCTACCTACTACCATTTTTCCTAAAGAAAGTATGTTATATTTGCATTAGGTTTGGTTCGCTTTTAGTTTTAAAACCATATCACAAACTGAGCATACATTACCCGTACATTCATTGCCACACTTTTCACAAATCATTTTCTGCTTATAATTAGAATTTTTTACAATTTGAGATACTTTGAGAACTGACTGATACAAATTATTTTTAACTCCACTATGTTGACTTTCCAATGAATTTAGAAATTCACGAATTTCTGTTCTAATCCCTTCACTCATATGTGGACAAGGTTCTGATTGAAATGGTATATCATTTGTAAATGCATAAAATACTATTTCAGATTCGTATATCTCACAAAATGGCTTTATTTTTCTTAAAGAATTTGTAGATGTATCAGGATCCATCCATCCAATCTTATTTGTATCTCCTGAAAGCATGTTTATGACAAATGTTTGTAATGTATCATCAAGATTATGGCCTGTTGCAATGACATCCGCTCCGATATCCTTTGCTGCAAAATCCATTGCACGTCTTCGAAGTGTACCACAAATTGAACATGAAGAAGTTTTCTTGTTTTCTCTTAACTTTAATGCTTCATCAAGAGTCAGTTCAAACAGATCTTTGTAAGAGTAAACTTTGAGTTCAATATTTAATTCTCCACAAAATTTTTCAACAATTTCTAGTGCCTCATCTCTATATCCTGGAATCCCCTCATCGATTGTAATTGCCTTAATCCTGAAATTATGGGTTAATGCCATTTCGTGAATAATTTTTAGTAATGCTAGGGAATCCTTTCCCCCTGAGACTGCAACAGCCACCAATTCATCATTTTGGATCATGTTGTATTTTGAAATAGTTTTAGCAGTTTTTCTTACAATGGAACTTGAGAAACACTGTGAGCATAGTCTTTGACCTGAATATTTCCTAGTATAGACTGCCTGATTTTCGCATTTATCGCATATCACAAACTAAAGTATTTTTTTTCATTAATGATTCTTTAGGCATTTTGATCAGTATGTTATAAACATCTAGGCACATAATACTAGATATGTCAACTACCAAACAGATTTTCTATTCTGATCAAAAGAAAAACATCTACAACCGTACTCAAAGAATTATAGGATATGTTGATCAATGTAGTTTCTTTGTATACTATGACAACAGTAGGAATTGGTATTGATCCTGATTCAATCAATGAATTTGTTGCAGGTACTATAATTGAAACATATGGAGATGAAACACTTAATTTTATTTGATCAATCGTGATTCAACCAGTTTTGCTAATTATTGGAATAATTCAATTAATAATTTCGGTTTATGCAATATGGAAATATAGATGGTTAGGAGTGATTATTTCAATAACCGGATTTGTTGGGTGGGTTTTAGTCATATTTAGACTAGGAAACAATTGGCCTGAAGAAGCATTATGGATAGGAATAATTCTAGTAATAATCTCAGGTGGATTTGCAAGGTATAGTTCAAAATTAGAATTTGATCAAGATGGAAAAGTAATAATGGATTAAAGCAAATTTCCACGAGCAATCAGACCTGTAAGAGTATAATCGGGTCTGCACACAAAATTTTGAAATTTTCTGAGAAAAAAGATATGTAAATCTTGATCATCTTGAAATTTATTATAAAAATAAATTCTCATCAAGTGATTTTTGAATATATAAAGAACTGATCATCAAGTGATTTTTGAATATATAAAGAACTGATCAGTGATAATAAGCCCCCCCCTTTTCAGTCGGATTTATCGGACTAACGGACTTTGCGTACTTTGAGTACATCACTGATTATGACTATCATTTTTATGATGATTCTTGGAACGTCACCAGTACCAAAAAGATGAGGTTAGAGAAACAGATCCTCCAGGAAACTTTGAAAAAAATGCAGGATAAGAAACTGCAGCACCAAATTCAAAAATCATCAGGAAGTCAAAAGATTTCAGATTATTGAGATCTCAATGTGTATATGGTATCACTTGTTATTCATTTACAAAGAATACGGGTGATTCAAATCTATCACGCACATTTTCACCAGTTGGATAATATCCATAACTTCCTTCATTAAATTGTCTAAGGACGTATTCCCCTTTGCTGTAGTAATCGTGTTTTATTCCTTCTTTAATCAGTATGTCTACTGCAAATGTTCCATCGTCATTTATTATTACTTCTGATCTTTGGTGAACGCTATTACCATTATCTGGACTTTGAAGACAGCTACCACTGTCATTAATGGATGGATCAGTCCAAGTTGTGTAATTACAACCGCTCCATATAGCGGATCCGTGGTTGTATTGTTGATGTTTCTGTATTGATATAATCCAATTGGTTTTTGTCAGGTCGTGTATTTCATCTTGGATGGTTATTTGTTCAGGGTATATTTTTTTCAATCCTGTAATGTGTATTGTCTCACCTATTTCATATTCCTGTTTGTCGGTTCTGATGGATGGTCCCAGTTCCGGTGCTGAATTCAGTAATGCCTGCAACTCCTGCACCAGGTCATTTAATCTGTCAATCTCTGCAAGTGCGTCATTGAGCTGGTTTTGAAGCTCTGTCAATTCTGCTGTATGATCTTCTGGTTCTGCTTCCGGCTCTGTTTCTGTTTCCGGTGTCAGTGGTGGCTCTGGCGGTGTCGGGCCTGTTGTAATCATAATCTTATTGGTCCAGGGGCCGGAGCTGTCGCCGTACCTTGGACGTATCTTTAGTTTGTATTCCGTGTCTTCCTCAAGGTCCGTGATGGTATGGGATGGATTCACGGGAAATGCGTTCCAGTCAAGGTCCTTCCAGCTATGAAATTTTTCGCCTGCCTTTGTGTACATTACACGGTAGTCGTTGGGTGTGCGTGCGGGTTCTTCCCATTCAATCACTATCGTGTCATGGGTGCTGGTAAGGGTTGCCCTGTACACTACATCGGGCAGATTGTCGGGAATTGCGGTGTTGTCGTATGATACCGTTTGATCAGCGGCGTATGCCACACCAAAACTGCCAATAATAACAATAGAAAGCAGTACTGCAAGAAACAGGAGTCGCATATACATGCCTTGATATGATTACTATAAAAAAGAATGGTTTGTAGATAGGTTAGGATTTTACCGTCACTCACCGTGTTTTTGGGTCATGTCATTAAATTACAACTTACATACAAAACAAAAAATGGAAGTCTAAAAACAAGTCTCGAATTCGTCAAAAATAGACTTCCATCTAGAGCATACACCGATTTGTTTCTAAGTGACGATAGCTAGTGTAGTCAAAGTGTAGACGCCTAGTGTAGTCAAAGTGTAGACGCCTAGTGTAGTCAAAGTGTAGACGCCTAGTGTAGTCAAAGTGTAGACGCCTAGTGTAGTCAAAGTGTAGACGCCTAGTGTTAACAGTGTTAACACCCAGTGTTAACACCTTGGAGACATTCCTTCCATTTATTTGAGTACTTCTGTAAGTTTTTTCCTGCGAATTGGTACAGGATTTGTACGTCTCACAGATACATATGCGAATCCCACATTGGGAACATTGGGCAATTCTCTGTTTTGTGGCGAATTGGTATACTAGTAATTAAGAAAATCACCTGAATCACAATCCATTTTCTAGTTTTCTTCATCTTTTGTGTATAGAGTAATGCAAGAATTGTAGGAGCAAAAAGACAAGCCCAAAATCTACCTACAGGTTTAGATGGAATACTACTCAAGTTAACCAGTTATGATTATTTTTTTTTGTATATAATAAAAGAATGATTTGTGAGATAAGGCTTTAGACTTACCGTCACTCACCGTGTTTTTGGGTATCTTGAATTGTTTGGACTACTATTTAGATCATACTGTCACTGTTGGTCGGATAGGTAAGGAGATTACTGTAGATGTTGTAAAAAACTTCCTCACGAAATACAACTAATTATTGATCATGGAGACAATGATAATTCTAACAACACACTCACAAACTTGCAATTACTTTGTCGCTCTTGTAATTATGTAAAGAATCCTAGAAAAGAACCACTCGACATGTGTGTGAAATCAGAGGATGAATCATCTTTAGTAATTAATAGGATGAAAGAACCAATGTTTCAAGAATATGCACATGAAAGAATACGTAAAGACGGTGCAGCCATTCCAAATGAATTGATTAATTCAGGTGCTCAGAAGGTAGGAGCCTCCAATATTTGGATTGCATAACTTCCCTTAATGATTAAGAATGAAAAAGAATTACAAGTTTTAGGTTATAGAGGTTCATACTTAGTTTATTTAGCACTTGTGTTTGAAAAATTCATTACATTAAATGACATAGTAAAGGATCTTCAAATAAGTAAACGGGCTGCTTTTGATATTATTAAGAAATTAGAAGAAGTTGATCTTATCATAAAACGAAATAATGAACTGATGGTAAATGAAGCAACTGATATGTTTATTTGGTTTGAAAAATATTTAGGAATTTGTCTAAGAGAATCTGATTCAATAAGTGAGATTTCATTGCTATTTGACTGTGTACCGGCATATATTGATGGGCCACAAGCATACTATATTTTAAATTATGAACTAGGGAGACCTGTTGGACCTGCAAACATGATAATTAGAACTTACAAACCATATGAACTATTTTGGGAAATAACAAAAGAAGAGATTGGTTATTTTAAACAATTTCCAAAAAATATCATGATAGGGCAACCAATGAAAGATGATAAAATAGTATATCGAGAAGGAATTTCATATAATAAAAATGCAGGATTAGTGAATTAGAGTGGGTATTTTTTTTAATCTCGATGAAAGATCCATTGATTTTGAAAAACCGGAATTATTAGTGAAGGATGAATTTAAGAGGCATTTTGGTGGGCAAGAAAATAGGCCTTTCCTGCTTTCTGAATTATGCGTTTTAGATATGTTATACGCTTTAGAAAAAATACAGGACGGATATTATAAAAAACGACTTGTTCTAAAAGGGGGACATTCAGTAAGAAGCTTGGTATCTCTAATTGATCATAGATTTTCATTTGATACTGATTATAATCCAAATTCCCCAAGTGAGTACACATATGGAGATGTAGAAAATTTAAAGAAACATTTTCATGAATATGCCTCACAAAAGAGTTGTGAAACTGGACTGGATGTTACACAAGATAATGCCATGTTGTATTTTCTTCAGGTAAATTATCATTCAGGCTTGAAATCTATTAATAAAACTCTGGTTGAAAGACCAAAAATTGAAATTTGTAAATCCGTTTGAAAATATGTTAAATATACATAATTAGTCTCAAATTAGTGCAAAACTATATAAAGAAAAGCATTATAATAATACTAAATGGATATCACTTCAATAAAGCTACTCAGATCATTGGTAAAAGAACAAAAAGAAACAAACGAGTTACTAGACTTGTTAGGAATAAAGGATAGACGATTAGCATACATAATAAAAAATCTCGGGGAAGAAGATTACATAGAAAAAGAAAACACAGTAATCAGATTAAAAGAAACACCAAAAGCTACACTATTCAGAGATATTACACAAAATGTAGATGTTGAAAAATTACTTCGTGAATCAAACGAGGTAATACTTTCAAACATAGATGAAAATATTACAGTAGATCAATTAATAAAAAAATCAGGATTATCAAAGGCAACTGCCTACAGAGCTATCTCAGATTTACAATCTATAGGTGCTATCCTAAAAGATGATGATATAATAAATATTGACGAGTCAAAAGAACAACTAGTTTTATTTACGAAATTATTAAAAACTGAAAGAGAGAGCAAGTATGAAGATGGAAATACTGAAATCATTTATAATAATAATAATTCAACAATATTAAGAAAAACCCCAAATGGGAAAATTGCAAAAGGTGCAACCACGGGGTTTACATTATTTTCAGACTATGAAATAGAATATCAACCTACACATGATTATTTTTGTGAACAAAAAGAAGATTTAGAAATACAAGATATTTTATTGCATGCAGTTTATTCTGCAAATTATTCAAAAAATAAAATGGAATTACTAATGAGTATAGTCTTTTATGCAAAACATAAAGATAAAATGGATATTCTACAGCTAAGGAAAAAATCATCAGAGTTGGGAATATCAGAAATATGGTTTGACGTTGAAGCTTACATACGTAAAAAACAATTGAAAAATACGGATTTATTTTTACCATGGGATGAATTTCTATCTAAAGCAAAATTGTATGATATACCAATTGAAAAATATACATTACCAGAGCCTAGTAAGTTATTATTCAGGGAAATTAGTGATGAGTTAGAAAAACCGATGACAATCTATCTGTTTGGTGGTGAAAACATGCGAATCAAATCATTGAAAGATAGTACAAAAGATTGTGACATTGTAGTGGAAACTAAAGGTGATTTTGATGATTTAGCACAAACTCTTACTAATATGAAATATGACAGGAGACTAAAAACAAAATATTCTGATGAAGACAGAAGAATAAAACCAGATGATATTTTTGAACATGAAAAGAAAAGTAGAGTTGATTTATTCACAGCAACAATAATGCAAGATCTAACATTATCTTCCATTATGAAAGAAAAAGCAGACATCAGAGATTATGGAAAATTAAAAGTAGCATTGCTAAGAAATGAGCACGTATTTCTACTCAAAGCAATAGCAAATAGGGAAGGCGATATACAAGATATGGCAGCGCTGGTTACAGGCAGTCCAAATACGCCTCATGAACTGCAACATGGATCTTTTGATTGGGACTTGGTATGGGATGAAATCCTCAGACAAGAGCACATTAATCACACAAAAGATTTCACTACTACTATTTTTGATCAAATATCATATCTTGCAGAACAGACAAGAATTGTTGCTCCATTTCTAGATAAACTAAGAAGAAATGTCATAGATAGAATGATCAAGAGAATGTTACGTGGTGGTGGTATGTCAATAAAAGAAATAATTGAATTATTGAATGGTGGGGATATTACTGAATCTATGATTCGAAATAGAATTGATTCGTTAGAAAAAACTGAAATCATTGACAAGTATTCAGCTGGAAGAATAACCTACGTTAAATTATTAAAAAATAATGAGTTTGCTGACAAAGAATTGAAAATAAACATTCATCGTTTTAAACTCTATATTGACTGGCGTTTCTATTTAAGACAAAAACAATCAGATCAAAAGATTCAGGAATTAGTAGATGAATTAGAAGAATTAGGATTTCAAACAATTGGAGAAATTGATGAAATAATCAGAAATTCTATTGAAACGTTAAAAGAATATGAAAAAGAACAATTTTCAGAACATCATTTTGATGGAGTAGGTGCTACAAGAATTTGTATTGGCATGTGTTATCCAAAAGTTGGTAAGAGACGTTCATCAAAATTTTTTATCAGCAAATTTGAAAAATATTATGATATAGTAAAAGGTAGGTTTATTCCTACATATCCAATAAAGATGGTGAATTAGATGAGTAAAGAAAACGAAGTAAATGATGAATCGATACAAATCCTCTGTTAACAAGAGTAAAAGAAGATCTGTCTGATGAAAATATTGTAGCATTCTTAGGCCCACCAAAAGTGGGAAAACAGTTATCGCAACATTGCTTAATGATTCAATCTTTACGCATTTTCTTGAAAGATAATTATAGGAAATTTCATAGATCGGAGTATTTGAACAGCAACTTTCTACTTCAAGTGTTTTAAATTCATTAAAATCCCTAATTCATGATAAATACACTCCTTAGCAGATTTGTGAATAGAATATGCAGAAATTGGGGTCACATACTGCATAATTTCCTTTTTCTATTCCTCACAAGATTCAAGATGAGTCATAATTCTGTACAAAATTTCATCCCATGTATCACCACGATTCCCAAATCTACCTGGGTCAATCTTGGTGTCACGATTTAGCGCGAGATATGTCTTTTTTAGAGTCTGATTTTGGTGCCATGATATTATATTAGAAGTAATTTCTACATATTGTTGGAAAACAGAAATACCACTCTAAATCGAGCCATTTCTAACAAGACTAATTGTATGAAAGAATATTTGGAAATTATTGTTCAGGGATTTACAAGTAAAATATACATGGAGTTTTCAGATAAAGAGATGAAATTACGGTTGTCTGGTCAATATTCAGAGAAAACTGTAAGAAATATCACAAAAAAACTTCTAGATGATGAAATAATTGATCTCTCTAAAATTGGAAACAAAGGTGAAAAATTTTACAAAATAATAGATAAGAAAAAAGCTGTATTGCTATACAATTAATCCATATCTATCTATGTAAATAATCGAAAACATAAACCAAAAATTAGATTTACACCTACTAAAATAGAAAATAATCCTTCTTCAAATCTAAATAATAGTTTTCTAATAAAATTACAAATTGATGGAAAAACTGAAAAGAGGTGGAATTATCCAAAAATAGATTATCAAAATAAGATTTGTCCTATTTGTAATGGTAAACTAATAGGATTCAAACATTATGGATCTATAACAAAAAATAAGTTAACTCACGACCTAGATAAACAATGTAACAAATGTAAATCTAAATTCTATTATAATTTACCTAGTACAAAATATTCTAGAGATGACAGTATCACAATTGATGCAAGTGTAAATGTTCGTCAATATTTTCTTGGGGATTTAGTAGAGAAATCAAAGGCGGATGCGGTAATGGAAGAAACCAAAAAGATTCTTGAAAGAGCTTAATCCAAAATGGAAAGATTTTTTTGAATAATTTACATTAATTTAAAAAATAAAGATATAATTTCATAGTAATCTTTTTTAAACAATTTTTACAAATAACTAATCTATGAGAATAGTATTTTTGGGCATAATTCTAGGCGTAATTGCTGCTATTCCATTCGGAATATGGATTTCTTTGGGGATTTTCTCTGTTTGGTTGCTGTATAAACTAAAGAATCTAGATGGTATTCAGATTGAGGTTATTCAGAAGAATCAATATGATCCCGAAATTTTAGAGGAAATGAAATAGTATTTGTATTTTCATATACTAGAAAATTAGTAACTGTTCATGACTGGTCTTTTAGATGATGTGAACGCATTGATTAGTAAAGGTGTAGGTGATCCATCCAGACTTGAACACATCAAACAGACTATAGAAAATAACAAAGAATTGTATTCCTCTGACAGAAATTATGTTTATGATCTCATAAAAAATCACCTTTTGTCAAAGGATAAAAAAAGTGAGGAATCAAAAGTTCCATCATCAGACAATAATGTTGAAAATGAGACTAAAACACAAGAAACTTTTTGTGGCAAGTGTGGTACTAAATTAGAATCAAATAACAATTTCTGTACAAAATGTGGTTCTTCTACTCTTTCAAATGTATCTAAGAAAGAAGATTATGAATATAGTTCAAAGGCTGATAAACCTAAGAAAAAAGGACAAATAAAACACAAGAAAATTTTTACTGTAATAATGGCTCTTACCATAAGTTTTTTCTTATTTATTGTAGCAGTTAGCCTAACTCCACTAGACACAGACCTTTTACATGAAGCTGTTTATGAAAATCCTGTATTTTTTGAAGGATCTTATGATGACCTGATTAGATATGAAGATGAGCATAAAGGTAAAGTTGCATATGTTTCAGGTACTGTAACTGCTGTTAATGAATCGCATCAAGGGTATGATGTTCAAGTGTGGAGCACATCTACATTACAAATGAACACGCAGTTTTCTGCATATTTGAGTTATCCTGAACGATTACTCAGTGGTGATAGGGTTTCAGGATATGGAATTTATGATGGTATATGTGGTCAAAGCATAGTAGGTGATCCATACGCCTGTTTTACTAATGTAAAATTAGAAACCGTTGATTTTAGAACAACATCTGATGATTTTGATGATTTATGTGATGATCCAATTGCAATGCGATTTGGACTATGTAAGTAAAATTTTGTATATACTCAAAAACAATTATAATTCATTTTTTTACAGAAAATTTCAAATTTTTTATGTGCAGACCCGATTTGTCTAACAAAGGTTTGATTATTCGTGGAAATTTGCTTAGCTTTGATTCTATTATAAATCTCTATGACTCTCTAGAACATTTGCAAGTCTTCATCTAACAATTATAAATCTAAATTATAAATTAATCCTATTATTACCAAAGCAGCTCCCATAACTGAAATATCAATTTCTAGAATTTTGGTAGAAATTAAATCTAAATCAATAATACTAGGAATCCAAGAACAATTTTCATTCATAGGGTAACATGATTTTGATAACATTGTAACAAGTGGAGCTATTATCAATATAGCAAGAATACCTTTTACAGGTTCTGTAACGTCTTGGGGATATGGAAATTCTCTGGAATACGATCAAGGATCGGTTTGTAGCCTACTGGAAAACCATGCTGCGCATGTCTTACATATACTGTGGGGGTAGGCATCCAATGGTTCATAAAAACCCGCAAGAATGCAACCAAAAGGTATCGTCACCAGACTGTAGAGTAGCATCTTCAATGCCAAATGCGGATAAATGTAATATCTGCTTTCCTAAACATTCCACCTGAGTGTAATAGTGCCGTTTGGCCCATCATCCATTTTTTTTGTCTACTGTTAGTCCTTTAAGATCAAACGTTATGTATGCTGAATAATCATTGTTTGGATCATCTGAAATAGTACATTTACCACCTTGGCAACACTGGCGTGTCTTTAATCCTATTTTGTTTAATTTGGTTATTACGGAAACCATCTTGATGTCGATTTCAGCAGGCCCCAATCCGGAATGTCTATAAATTTTGAAGGATGACCATTCTTTTTGGAATTATGTACTGCCTTCATCATCTACAATCTTCTCTGTTGAAAAATTCAGTTGATGATTGAAAAGAACTATTTAGAATCCCTGTTCAGGCTTGCATTCTGTATAATGGTTTTCCACTTGTTCTTGCCGTCAACTTCAATGAGGGAAGCCTGAGCTGGTGTTTTGCTCTTGAGTGATCCATGCTTTTTCGTGTAGTTGTAATACACTCTCATACCATCCAGTATGGCAGTATCCATTTTCTTTAATCCCCTGAACACCTTCTCACGATCCCTAATCTCACCATTCAACCTCTCCATCTTGTTGTTATTGTCACGGTCACGCTTGCCAGCTAAGTGTATGTGTCTGATATGGTTGGTCTTTTTGCCAAATACCTTTTTGCTGGATTTCATGTATGCAGGAAGCCCGTCTGTGATGAAATTGCGTGGCGACTTGCCAGCCTGCTTCTTGGTGAGGTCAAGGAGTGAGTCTGCATTGTGCTGGAACTTGTTATCAGTAATATCAGAAGCAAGCCAGTACCTTGTATCATCATCCATGCTGGCAAACAGATAGCATTGCTTTCCGTTGATTTTAACCCAGACCTCGTCTGCACGGAACCAGCCGCCGACACGGGGAACGATTCCATTCAGGTACTTTGCAGCTAGTTTGGAGTATTTGTCAATCCATCTGGAAACTGTCATGTGGAATACGTTAATTCCTTCCTGCTCAAGGCAGTCTGCAATATCCCTGAAACTCATTCCGGTGAAATACATCTGTAGGGATTGGGTTATGATATAGTTCCTTGACTTCATTTTCTCAAAACCGTAGTTTGTGGTGAATCTCTTTTTGCAGTCTTGGCACTTGAAGCGTTGCATTGTGGTGTTCTTGTTCTTCTTTAGTCCGGCCTTGACAATGTTGCCGGAGCTGCAAAACTTGCAGTGTTTGAAGTTTGCCCTTTCCATGATTCTGAATGTGTTGTTTCTGTAACAGCCGTTTCTTTTCATTACGTCAAGGACAATCTTGATGTGCTTGCAGTCTGAATTTCGTGTTTCGTGGTCCGGACACTCACAGACAAGGCCGTTGCCGGTCTTGGACACGGCATAGTGGTTTTTGGGATTGGTTTATCATCAACAGGTGGTGGTTGTCTTATTGCTACAGCCACATATGGAACAGAACTAGCACACAAGTACAACAACTCAGAGAATTACGTGACAATCAACTACTAAACACACAATCAGGTAAAGGATTTATGAATACATTCAATGATTTCTATTATTCATTCAGTCCATACATTGCGGATTATGAGCGTGAAAATCCAGTATTCAAAGAAATGGTAAAGGTTGGAATTACTCCGATGGTTACTAGTCTTTCAATTTTGAATTATGTTGATATGGATTCTGAAGAATCAGTATTGGGTTATGAAATTAGTTTGGTTGTTCTCAATCTTGCAATGTATGTTGGAATCCCAGCCAGTGTAATTATTGGAATCAAAAAGAGATTCTAAATAATCATAGAGTAAAAAATAGTCACATAATTTATCTAGTCTTAATCTAGAAACTAAAATAACTTGGTAATGTCTTATGATCTATTCACAGAACTGGTTAGATGTTCTTTTTTGGGAGGTAACCAAGTTATTGAGGCTAAACAATTCACATTAGAGCCCACCATCCTAAGAAAATATGACTTTCTAAGATCTGATCCGGAATTTGGATCAAAAACACAAATGAATAGATTGTTTTCAGAACTACCTTCTGATTTTACAGGTACAGCTAAAAGTGAATTATATCGTAAGAAAAAAGGTTGGATTGAAAAAAGTAATAACGAGAGAAAAGTAAAACAGTATTCAGTTGGAGAAGATATTTTCCTAGTACCATTTCTTAGCAAGTTATCAGTTGGTATTGATACTATACTGACGAGCAAAAGTTCATGAGATCAAACATGTTAGACGGCAACACATTTTGATCACGTCCCACTACGCATTACAATGCCCGCAGTAAAATCCGAAGACCTGAAGAAGGCGTACAAGAAGGAAAGGGATCCCAGGGTCAAGATCAGGATGGCCGCAGTAAACATGGTGTGCATGAACAATGAGAGCATCCAGCATGCGGCAGACTCACTCATGCAGTGTCCCAACTGGGTCTCCTTCTGGGTAGAACGCTTCCGGGAGGGCGGCATCGACACCCTCCGGGATCTTCCCAGGAGCGGCAGGCCACCGAAGGTCAGGCTCGAAGACATTGAAGAGACAATATCCGGGGCAGGCAGCATCATTACTCCCCCGCAGCTGAGGGAACGTGTCCGCAAGATGCACGGCATAACATACCACATTACAAGCGCCAGGAGGATAATGCACAGGCTGGGCATGTCTGCCAAGACGGCAAGACGGGTCCACATAAACAGGGCAGGGACAGACGAGATCAAAAGGTGGCAGCGCAACGCAAAGAGGCGCATATCGCGCCTGGAATCGAGGGGTTTTGCCGTCGTAGTCTTTGACGAGTCCATATTCATAGACGACCCGGCATCGGGGACAAAGTACTGGTCGCCAAAAGGCCAGCCCATAGTCACCACATACAAGGGCCGGCACGGCAGGGTCGTGGCGTACGGTTCCATCGCGACTGACGGCAGGCAGTTCATCAGGACGTACGAAAAATTTGACAAGGAGATGGTACTGCGGTACCTAAAGGAGCTTGCGGGACATTTCGGAAAGGTTGCCATAATAATGGACAACGCGCCGCAGCACAAGGCGAAGACGGTGAGCGAGTTCCTAAAGGGCAACAAGAACGTCAAGGCAGTATGGCTTCCAACCGCAACACCGGAGCTCAGCGTCATGGAGGAGTACTGGCACCAGTCAAAGCGCGACGTGCTGGTGTCAGAATATTATGGAACAATAGGGCAGATGCACCGCGCAATGTCAGAGCATTTCAGGACGGCGCGGCCGTGGCTTGACGCAATGAAGTTCATCTGCAGAAAGTCATTTGATCTCAAGAACTTTTGATCGACAGTGTAGTAGTAAAGATGATGATACCTACGTATGTATAGCATTTTTTGATAATCATTCAGCAGGTTATCATTATTTAGAAAAAATGCTCGCAATTCCAAAAGCAAAAAAGAATCATGGAGACGAATTTAAATGGAATAAATTAAATCCAGAGTGTAGAAAAGTTGTTTCTGATAAACTTGAAATTCTTTTGAAAATCTCTTGTACAATGGTTATTATGATTAAAACTAATGCATTGAAAAATCCTGTTGAAAAACTAGTAGATGTTTTTATAAAATTAATTAATGGTTGGTTTACAAATTATGATTACAAAAGTGATGAGAGAATATTACTAAGAAAAGAATTATTCAAACTATCAAATGAAATCCCAATACACTGTGATTCAGATTTTCAACCATTAACTCCTGTTAAAATAGTAAAACAATTTGTGAAAATATTAGCTGATGGTAATTCTTTTGATCCATTACATGTACTAAAAGACTCACATGAATCAGAACCAATTCAAATTGCTGATATTTTATGTGGGGCATTAAAACAACATATTATTGATAAAAATAATAGCATTTTGATTCCTTGGGAATTTCATAATAAATTAAAAACCAAAAATTCGGAAAAAGTTGCCAAATGCTATCTTTGGAAATTTACTTAACAATAAATAAAAAGTGAAGTTGCCGTTGGTTGAGTTTCGCAGGTGTTATTGCCTCTGGCAATCCCATAATTCTGCTGGGCTACTTCACCTGATAACAATACGGCAAACTGCATAATAAACTACTATCTGGTGTCTTATTCAGAAAAGGAAAAGGCTACCATCGTTGGTTAAGTTTCGCAGGTGTTATTGCCTCTGGCAATCCCATAATTCTGCTGGATGGTAACTTAATTAAAAAAACGATATTGAGAATATAAACTACTATCTGGAGAAGATTCCAGATTATTAGAAAAACTGCCGTCGTAGTACAAGTTTCGCAGGTGTTATTGCCTCTGGCAATCCCATGGTCTGCTGGACAGCAGTATTTACTAATTGAGGGGAATGTAATTAAAAAAGAGTGTGATCAAATCGATCATAACCGATATAAAAAAATTCACAAAAACTAAGTTTCAAAAATAAAGAATAAAATTTCTAAATACAAATCAAGAACTCTGGAAAACTCCCCAGATATATGGAAAGAATCCCAGATACATGGAGATTACATCAGATACTATGTTAAATCTTCAACACTCGTAAAATAATGTATAGTCCAGAAAGTAGTATACCCCCTCAAAATAGGAGGGACGCATACTGACTGAAGCAAGACGCAGAATTGAGATGATGGTACGTGGGTTCCTAAAGCGCACACAGAGGTGGAGACATATCGGAAGGCGCCGCATCAGGGTCATGAGAAAACTTGACGAGTCAAAGGTAAAGTGGATAATCCTGCAGAAGAAGGCCGGCAAAACGACCAACAGGCAGATTGCAGATACCATGGGCATCTCCGAGATCTGGGTAAAGAAACTGTGGGCCAGGTACAAGGGTGTGGAACCTGACAGGATAGTCTACCCGGCTAGCATGGGCAGGCCCGAGAATGGTCTTCCGGGTCGCAGGGAACACTGCGGTCCTCTCTGCACACTGCAGGCACCGCCAGGGGGCCGTCCGCACGGAGCGACTGATCGAGGAGGAAGAGGGAATACACATATCCCTCACAATGCCGTACACGGCATAATGAGGGACAACAACCTGTCGGCAAGGCAGCCCAAGAAGAGCAAGAGGCGCAAGTGGATCCGCTTTGAGCGCACCTACTCCAACTCGATGTGGCACACAGACTACAAGCAGCTGGATGACGGAAGGTGGTTTATCGCCTATCTGGATGACGCCTCCAGGTTTATTGTCGGATACGGCGTCTTTGATCAGGCCACCTCCAGGCACGCAATCGAGGTTCTCAGGGCAGCAATGGAGGCGCACGGCAAACCCGCGTCCATTCTGACTGACCGCGGCAGCCAGTTCTACGCCAACGAGGGGCAGTACAAGAAGAAAGGCGCCTCCGAATTTGAGCGGGAGCTGGTGTCGCTGGGCATCAGGCAGATCCTGGCGCGTGTAAGACACCCGCAGACAAACGGCAAGCTCGAGAGGGTTCACGGTGAACTCCAGCGCAAACTGCACCTCTTCGAGGAGGAGTCGGCCTACAGAACGGTGCGTTCAGCAGGATCCGAGACGGACCGTGTGGGCGGACCGTTCAACACGAAACCAAAGACGGATCCCGTGGAGCGGTTTGTGGAATGGTTCAACCACGACCGGCCACACATGTCACTTGATCTGGACAACCTAGAGACACCGGCGCGGGCATTCACCAGAAAGATGCCATCCCCAGGACAAACAGTTATTGACGAACAAACGGGAGAGGAATACGATGTCAGATAGGGGGTATACTACTTTCAGGATCCCACAAGGCATGAATTAGAGATTTATAATAGAATCAAAGCTAACTCCGTAAAATTGTTTTAGTGCCTAGAATGAGATGTATCTACACAATGAGAAATTGCTGTGAAAAATAAAACAGTTAGGCACAACCAATATAATATATTTCATTATAATAGAATCAAAGCTAGCAAATTTCCACGAACAATCAAACCTGTAATAGTATAATCGGGTCTGCACACAAAATTTTAAAATTTTCTGGAGAAAAAAGATATGTAAATCTTGATCATCTTGAAATTTATTATAAAAATAAATTCTCATCAAGTGATTTTTGAATATATAAAGAACTGATCATCAAGTGATTTTTGAATATATAAAGAACTGATCATCAAGTGATTTTTGAATATATAAAGAACTGATCATCAAGTGATTTTTGAATATATAAAGAACTGATCATCAAGTGATTTTTGAATATATAAAGAACTGATCATCAAGTGATTTTTGAATATATAAAGAACTGATCAGTAGTAATAAGCGTGATTAAAGAAAGCGACATGCGTGATTTGAATCCATGGTGGAAAGATCCTTCTAATATTCTTACAGATAAAAAAATTAGAGAATGGAAAGAGTCGGAAATAAAATATGATCCAAGACTAAGGTATGTAATTAAATATGATTTTGAACCAAATAACACTGTAGTTTACACTTTACGTGGGCCTAGACAAGTTGGTAAAACAACTCTAGTAAAATTACAAATTAAAGATTTTCTAGAAAAAGGAATAAACCCATGGAATATTTTATATTATTCTCTTGATTTAGCTACTACTCAACAAGATGTTGTTGATTTAATTGAAACCTATATGAAATTAAGTAGTAGACAAAGAGGTGATAGACGTTCTTATCTGTTTTTGGATGAAGTATCGTCAGTAACAGATTGGCAAAAAGGAATCAAGTGGTTAGTGGATAATGATAAATTAATTAATTGTACTGTAATGGCTATAGGTTCACAAGCTATCAATATTAAAAATGCTACTGAAAGATTACCTGGTCGTAAAGGAACAATCAATGATAGCTATGATAAAATTTTACTTCCCATGAAGTTTGTAGAGTATGTATCACTATTAAATAATGACATAAAAGAATTAATCAATCAAAATAACTTACGTTCATTTGAAAGTCGGGAAGTTATTTTTAAAAAATTAATTACAGGAGAAGTTGATGAAAAATTAGATAAGCTAAATGCATATCAAAATGAAATAAATAATTTACTAAATGAATACATGTTAACAGGTGGAACCCCAAAAGTAATAGATGAAAGAATTAAAATGAATACAATTCATGAAAGCATCTATACCAATTATTTAGAAAGTATTACTGGGCAATGGAGTGAATTATCAAAAAATGAAACATTGTTAAAACAATTTGGTGGAGCTATAGTCAAAAGCTTAACTAGTCATATTTCTTGGAATAATCTTGCTAAAGAGGCTGCATTAGGAAGCCCAAATACAGCGCAGGATCATGCATATACTTTAGATGATCTATTTGTTTTATCGATCGTACATCTTTATGGTGAACAGAAAAAAATACCCATAATTCAAAAGGACAGAAAATTCTATTTCGCCGATCCTTTCTTTTTACATATATTCAATGGCTGGATGAGTCCAAATGGGAATTTTGAAACTAGCCTCAAATATTTGGAAGACGAGGTCAATCAAAGCAGGATCATTGAAGGTATTATTGCAGATCACCTTATCCGATGGGCTTTTTCGATGAGTAAAAAGAAGCAGACCTATGATTACCATAATCATGTATTTTATTGGAAAGATGACAAAGGGCGGGAAGTTGATTTTATTCTATATGATGGGGATACAACAGAAGCTCCTATTGAAGTAAAATTTAGAAATAAACTTGATCTTAAAGAATTAGCACCTATGATAAACTTTCTTTCTAAAACAGGTAATGACAAAGGTGTGGTTCTTTCAAAATCATTATTTGATGTCAAGACAAGTTATGTAATAGTTCCTACATCAGTATTTCTATTGTTAGTATGAAAATATTGATGTGCAGATTTTCACGAGCAATCAAACCTGTAATGGTATAATCGGGTCTACACACAAAATTTTGAAATTTTCTGGAGAAAAATGAATTTGAGTTCAAAATTTGAGCTGTTTTTTCATATTAAAATACGACAAAAATTTATACTGGGTCTGCCATATTATAGTACGATGCGGTTATAGCAGCATCGCAGAAGAGGCAATGGTGGCAAGTCGCGACCTTGTTTCTTCGTTTTTTATTTTGGAAATCTTATCAAACCAAATCCATCCATTTTACCAGAAGGATTTGTCCGTAGTTTTGATTTTACAATATTCCAATTCCTTGTAAAATTTTGATGATTCGTCAGATATCTTGTTGTACAATAAGCTACTGCATCAGCTATTTGCAATCCTTTTCTCATAGAAGAATCCAGCATTAAAACTTCTTCAATTACATTACGAGCTTGTACAAAAGCAACAAAACGTTTTCGTCTAACACTGTTTGTGTGTTTTATGATAACCTATCCTTTAGATTCAATTTGTACTGGGTTGGATCGGTTGTTTTATCTACACGTATAATTCCATTACTATTTTTATCTTGTAAAAACATTTGAAAACGTTCTAAGATCATATTATAACCCATAGCAATAATTTCCCCATGCAGTTAATTCCTGGAAATTCCACAAATTGATTCAGATGCGATGTGTAATTTTTTTTGGTGTATTGCGGCTTTGTCTTAATACTGTACGCGCGCACTATCCGACTATTGATTCTGCCCAGCCGCGCTCTATCAATGGCTGTACCGAGCGGTCAAGGATGCAGGCAAGATCATTTCTCAGATTCTTGACCAGTGTAAAGTCCGGCTTGCACGTCATGTCGCCTTCAGATGCGCCACCGCGACTGGACTGGGGGGACTTTTTTGGCGTATCTGATATATCATCATCATCATCATCATATGTCTTCTCGCCAACGCACTGTTTTATGCTAATGCTTTCATTTCTAATGTTGCTGTCCCGTCCCGCTATGTCTACCAACAGTATGCCAAGGTATGTCTCGGAAGGCCCTATATGGGATGTGAATACCTTGCTGCCAGGTCTCTCTTCATCGGACAGGCTGGCCTCAGCCAAGCCGCCAATAGAGGTTCTGACAGATACTGACAGCGTAGACGAGTCATCATTGGTTATTATTCTGACTAGGCCCGTTTCACAGTTCCATGAAACGCTGTAAAGTTCAATATCAGACAGGGGTTCTCCGCTTGTATTAATGCCAGTATGGTCGCCTCCTCCGCCTCCGCCTCCGCCTCCGCCTCCGCCTCCGCCGCTTCTACCTACACTATCTGGGATAACTATGGATTCAGATGTAGTTGTTGGGGAAGTTATTGTTGATGCAGATTTTACAGTAACAGTTAGTTTTTCTTTAGTAATGATAGTTCTATCTAAAACATTGTCCCAAATTTGTATGTCAAATTCATAGTTACTTGCTACAGTTGGAGTCCAAGAAATTGCAACATTAGAATATTTTCCTGCATTAATGATTGATGATACCCATGTCCATTCAGACCAGTCACCTACACCTGGGGCCAAATATCGATAAGATGCGACAAAATCTTCAGTGTTATCGCCTGGATTTTCAATTTCTACACCTACAAAGACGGTTTTCCCAACATGGGCAGTAGAAACACGTTGGTTGTTTATATTAAGAATTTCTGGTTTAGCACTTGTGATAGATACACTATCTGCATCCTTTACAGTAACAGTTAGTTTTTCTTTAGTAATGATAGTTCTATCTAAAACATTATCCCAAATTTGTATGTCAAATTCATAGTTACCTGCTACAGTTGGAGTCCAAGAAATTGCAACATTAGAATATTTTCCTGCATTAATGATTGATGATACCCATGTCCATTCAGACCAGTCACCTACACCTGGGGCCAAATATCGATAAGATGCGACAAAATCTTCAGTGTTATCGCCTGGATTTTCAATTTCTACACCTACAAAGAGGGTTTTCCCAACATGGGCAGTAGAAACACATTGGTTGTTTATATTAAGAATTTCTGGTTTAGCACTTATAGATGCACTATCTGGGATAACTATTGGTGATATTATGTCTGTACCAATAACAGAAACAGCATATTTATTTGCAACGTAAATTGTGTTGGTTATTGGATTTACTGCTATGTCGGAAGTATAATGGCCAACTGGAATTGTTTTAGTTACTCTATTTGTTGTGCCATCAATAACAGAAACATAACCATCTACAACGTAAATTTTATTTGTTGTTGGGTTTACTGCGATATCGAAAGAATTACGGTTAACTGGAATTGTTGCAGTTACTCTATTTGTTGTGCCATCAATAACAGATATAGTGGGGGGGGGGCCCGCCGTCGGCCCATTTGTAACATAAATTGTGTTGGTTGTTGGATTTACTGCTACATCCCTAACATTATCACCAATTGGAATTGTTGCAGTTACTCTATTTGCTGTGCCATCAATTATGGTTAGAGTTCCATTACTACCACCTGTATAATAAAGATTGTCTACAACATAGATTTTATTTGTTGTTGGATTTACTGCTATGGCAGAAGGTTCATCGTCAACTGGAATTGTCGCAGTTACTCTATTTGTTGTGCTATTAATAACAGAAACAGAACGTTCAGTTGTAACATAAATTGTGTTGGTTGTTGGATTTACTGCTATGGCAGAAGGTTCATCGTCAACTGGAATTGTCGCAGTTACTCTATTTGTTGTGCTATTAATAACAGAAACAGAACGTTCAGTTGTAACATAAATTGTGTTGGTTGTTGGATTTACTGCTATGGCAGAAGGTTCATCGTCAACTGGAATTGTTGCAGTTACTCTATTTGTTGTGCTATTAATAACAGAAACAGAACGTTCAGTTGTAACATAAATTGTGTTGGTTGTTGGATTTACCGCTATGGCGGAAGGTTCATCGTCAACTGGAATTGTCGCAGTTACCGTCTCACCATTAACAGGTAAAATTGAAACTAAACTTGAACTAAATACCAATACAAAAACTAGTAAAATTATGAACTTCACAATACAAAAACTCGGTACACACATTTAAATCACTTGTAAAAGGTATTCTTGCTATATTGATAATAGCTCCACTTGTTACAATGTTATCAAAATCATGTTACTCTATGAATGAAAATTGTTCTTGGATTCCTAGTATTATTGATTTAGATTTAATTTCTACCAAAATTCTAGAAATTGATATTTCAGTTATGGGAGCTGCTTTGGTAATAATAGGATTAATTTATAATTTAGATTTATAATTGTTAGATGAAGACTTGCAAATGTTCTAGAGAGTCATAGAGATTTATAATAGAATCAAAGCTAAGCAAATTTCCACGAATAATCAAACCTTTGTTAGACAAATCGGGTCTGCACATAAAAAATTTGAAATTTTCTGTAAAAAAATGAATTATAATTGTTTTTGAGTATATACAAAATTTTACTTACATAGTCCAAATCGCATTGCAATTGGATCATCACATAAATCATCAAAATCATCAGATGTTGTTCTAAAATCAACGGTTTCTAATTTTACATTAGTAAAACAGGCGTATGGATCACCTACTATGCTTTGACCACATATACCATCATAAATTCCATATCCTGAAACCCTATCACCACTGAGTAATCGTTCAGGATAACTCAAATATGCAGAAAACTGCGTGTTCATTTGTAATGTAGGTGTGCTCCACACTTGAACATCATACCCTTGATGCGATTCATTAACAGCAGTTACAGTACCTGAAACATATGCAAGTTTACCTTTATGCTCATCTTTATATCTAATCAACAACTTATCCCAACACTCTCCAATACATCATAATTGATGCCAGGTAAACAAATGCAAGATAATTCTCTGAACGCCTTTCATATCTGATTCTGGTTCCGTGAAATCCATTTTTCAACCGCGCAAAGAATCTCTCTGCAACAAATCCTGTCTTGCTGTAATTGCTGTAACTGTTATTTTGTAAAATAAATTTGGAATTACTTTTGTAGGGAATGCAGCATGTAATGTTGCTGTTTCTCGGATAATTCCCGATGTATCTTGCACCATATCCCCTGTCTGCATAAACTGAAACAATCTGATTCGTCATGGAATTATCTGTAAAATCTGAAATTGATTCTATGACATCCACAAATTTTGCACTATCATGTTTCATTTGCAGGACTAATTACGGTTGATATTGGCAAACTGTTTTGTTCCGCTACAACATATTCTCTGGAATGATTGTGGACTCATCTTTGATGTTCGGAACGCAGTTATTCCAATTCGACGCTAGTGATTCGAATCATTTCTTCATCATTATCCACATGATAGTGGATTGAAAGTTTTTTGTCCGTGGCTTTGTATGATGTTACTGGGAAGATAGCACTGGTACAAAAAACTGAAGAACTTATTTTGCTGAACGTACGAGCCACATCCTTAAAACATGCTAGAATTTCCTCGATGTTCTCGTTGTTTAGGTTACTTAGAAAATCATAGTTTGCCATATTCCCAACGATGATTTTCCACATTTTGAAATCACTTGTTTTTTAGATCTTTTGCAAATTCATCAATGCTATCATAAGTTTTTGCTGGCGTTATTGTACCATTTTTCATTTTTTGGGCTGTTTCGAAGATCTTTCGCATTTTTTCTTCCCTTTTGACTATTTTTTGCATGATGCATGTTCTCAATATCGTTATATAAACATGATTGTAATCGCCTTTGTGGGATTTTGGCCTCAAATCTCAAACCTTCGGGGTCAGGTCACAGACCAATCCAGAAAATTTCTATACTGTGTCCAAGACTGGAAACAGCCTGAAATGTGAATGCAAGTACCATTCACAGTACATATGGCTCCTGATGAGACGGTTCTAAAAATCCAACAGATCTGGTGCCCTCACTCAGATTCAAGTGTGACGGATATCGGAAAGTGGTCAGAAAACCCATTCTCATCATAAGTTCTTTTTTTGGAAGGACGGCCAAACCTGCGCGGCTTGCCCCTGCGTGCCATTTCAGATGAATTCTCAATTCTCATCGAATCCGGCTTGACTGATAGTCCTGTACCTCTGCCGGGCAGCAATCCTTTCGAGACCATCATCTGGTCAAGAATTGAACCTGCCCCACCATAATAGTGGGTACCAAGTCCTTTGGCCATCAGCGGCCACATCAGGTTGTAGAACTTGGGTTTTCTAGCCCTCAGCACCCGCCCCCTGTCATTCGTGGCCAGCGCGTGCTTCACTATAGAGCGGTTAAAGGGCTCATCATTAAAATCACCCATTGAGATTACTGCGACGTCTTTTCCGTGCTTTTCTACTATTCTTTCGTGGAAATATGCCAAGGTTTCACCCGCTATGAGTCTGTAGGGCTCAGAATCAAACGCTCCGCTAATTCTTGCAGGCCAGTGATTCCCCACAAGTACCAGCAGCCTGCCGCTCTTCTTCATCTCCAGATTCACCTGGAATAGGTCCCGTGTTGCGTTTCTTTTTACAATAAAGTGCGAAAACTTTTCTTTCATCTTAAATGAGTCTGTGTCGTAAATGAATGCGGTGTCTATCCCCCGATTATCTTTGCCATCATCGTGTGCAATCTTGTAATTTCTCGAAAGAGGGATTTTAGCTACTAATTTTTTCAATACTTCCTTGCTCTCCGCCTCGCAGACTCCCAAGATGTCAGGCCCTGCACCGCCGTTTAGCTGTGCTATTATTTTTGACAGTTGTGAGATCTTTTTGTTCAGTACAGTACTATTCCATCCCTTTAACTCCTTTCCAAGCACACGCTTCAGCTTGTCCCCACGTGGCGCAGCCTGAGAATCAAAAAGATTCTCAACATTCCACCACGACACGCAGTATTCTTTCACGCGTAGCCTATGCGTAGCTCTGTTTTAAATATTATATTCAAATGTTATGTCTAATCTTCGAATGCTGGGATGATGAAATGAATCCCAAATCTATCATTTACGCTTAATACGCCTGAAGCTAGCTGTCCTTGTTTGATGCAGCTGAAAATAAAAAAGTTGCAGCAGACCCAGCAATACCTGAAAGTATTGCTATCAAAGCAATGTCATCCTTGTTCATATTTGCGAGGTAATTCAGTGTAAAAAATAATACAGCTGTGGCAACTATTGTCCTGATTAACCGTGTCTGTTTTATAAACGCCCCTATCCTCTCCCAATCAGTACCTTTCTTTGGATTAGTATTCTTCGCCGCAACCATGGTGAGGATCTTGCACAGCAGGATAAAATATTACCGGATCACAAACACGTACACTGTAAATAGAAATGGGCAAAACAACATAGTTATTACCGATGCCGTTTGCATATGAATCCGTTTTTGGGATGTTTTTTGAATTGAAGAAATACAACTGCAGTGCCAACAGACTAACTCCAGTATGTGGCAACATACGTTCCGTTTCTTTTTTTAAAAATTTAGATCAGCTTGATTTTTTTCAAAGCCTCGGTCAGTATTACTAACATTTCTTCCATCCCACTGCGTGAGAAAGTCAGGTAAGTAGCACGCATTTGTATGTTGGAGGGAATTTCAACTTTCTCTTCTGCAATAATTATTACGGGTTTGTTAGTTGCCTGTCCAATTTCATCTATTACGTTTTGGCTTGAATAAAAAATCTCTTTTCCATTTTTGTCTGACTTGATGTCTTTTGTAAGTATGGCTAGTAATGCGTTTGATTGGGCAATCAAATCACTTGCTTGAGTACTGGGAGATAAGTCTGCCCTTCCTGTTTCTTTAGCAGAAAGAACGGTAAATCCCAAAGCCTTAAGCAACCTGCTCACTAGACCATAGAGACTATCATTCTTCTCCTGCATAGCAAAACTGATGAATATTGTAATACCTTCTAAAGAGAAAGGCGGCATTCCCTCTTTAAATGGAACAGATGTTCTCAAGGGTCCATCATCTGCACGATATCTAAACTCACATCTAATCCCTGAATTGCATTGAATAACTACAAGTCCTTTTTGGTTCCTGAGTTCGCGAATCTTTGCCAGCCCAATGAGTTTGGAGCCAAAAGGTTTTACTTTGTCATGCTTAGTTTCATAAACTATACCTCCATTAGAATCAAAAAACTTAATCGAGTATTCCTGTTCGAGGCTGCTCAAATTCACCAATATCAGATCACTGTCTCCCCAATACATGTCATAAATTCCGGTTAAATACACCCCTTGGCTGTTTGACCATCTTATTTTACTGTTGAGCAGATCTGAAAAAATAAATTTCATTAAAAGTAAATTACAATATCGAATTTTGTCACTGCTTGGAATTTTTTATAAAATTGACCATAAGTTTGATAGAACCTAGCAAAGAATTCATAATATCCGATTAAACAGTTATTCCATATGAAATCCATCCAGCTCAAATCTGATTGGGATTACCAACCTAGAATTAATTCCCCTAAAGGACACCATATTACAAGAACACAAGAATCAATAAAACTCATTGATTTTATTCAAAGAAGCAACGAAGGCGCATTACTGCTATGCGGAGAACGAGGATCAGGAAAAACGAGCCTTCTATATTCCTGCATCAACCATATCAACAAGCCTGAAGAAATTATTCCAGTTTTGCTTAATGCCGCATCTATAGACAAAATAATTGAAAGTTCTGAAAGCGAAAACCCAAACCCAATAAGAATTATCGTGCAACAGTTTATCCGTTCATTATATTCTAAAACCAAAAGTCTGGATTTTCTGCCTGATGGCTTGAAAAGAGAAACTGCAGAATTATTTTTCAAGGCTACTGCATCGGAATATTCCAACAAATCAAAATTTGAATTATCTAAATTTCTTCTCAAAGAGCGAACTGTAAAAATCAATTTAATAACTGCCGTTATAGTGTGCATCTTGGGAGGCTTATCGTTTTCTGACATGCCAGAAAAATGGATATTGCATTCTGCAATCATTGGTGCTGGTTTATCTTGGTTTATTGCAAATTATACTTTCCAGCGAAGAAAATCCTATTCTAATGTCGCGTCTCAATACCTTCAACATGACTATGACCTTGCGACCATGCAATCTGAATTTGAAGAACTGCTAGGCAAATTCTCAGACAAATATAGGATAGTTTTTGTCATTGATGAACTTGATAAATTAAAGCAACAGCTGGATTTTGTACAGTCCATTAAAATGCTGATTAATCAAAGCAATGCAAGATACGTCTTCATTTCTGATCCCAGTATTTTACCCTCAATCACAGTGCCCAAATCTATCGAGTCTACTCTCTTCTCTCAATACCTCTTCTTGAAACACCCAACATTTGATGAAATGGGCAAATTTCTTGACGAGATTATAGGCAATACGGGTTTTGATACAAGTGATTCAGATTTTGAAATTTTCAAGAAATTTTTATTGTTTGAATCCCATTCCCATTTCTTTTCATTATACAATATTATCCGAGATCACATCCACAAAACTACCAGTGACAGAAAGCCAATACTTGAATTTGAAACCAATGAGATTATGAAAATTAAAGCAAATCTTCAAAAGTCTATCGAATGGATATATGATAGGCGTAAATCACCTCATAATTCTCAATGGGAAGAAAACAATACCGTTCTCACGCATTTGTACGGACTTGCTCATGAATTAGCCGTAACTCCTATTGGAACAAACTTTACTGTTGAACACCATTCTGTAAAACTCGGCCGAGAAATTTCTATTGGTTCAACAGTGACTATACAGACCGCCTGTACTGACTTTTTGCGATTCCTAGTTCCGCAAGGGTATCTTAAAGGCATTCAAGAAAATACCTATTCAACAGTAGGGGAATTCAATGAATTCAACTCCAAGCCAGGAGGCATATTTATCAAAGAGCAGGAGGTCTTTGTAAGGAACTATGAAGAATTAATCGGACTGGCAATTAATTTTGTAAATGTCTTTAATAATTATCACAATGCCGCCGGAATAGTTTTCGATCTAAACAACATACATCCAAAGTGGGATGATGCGCAGAATATCAATGGCAATGTTCCATTTAATTCCTATGCTGTGTATCGTGATCTGTATCTGAATATCAAAAATGACTCTTCAGCATACCACACATCAGCAGAGCTACAGCCAAAAAATTCAGAATTGCAAAATTTATCATCACAATTACAAGATAATTTGCCACACATAATTCATAAGATATTTTCTAAACAGATACCAAATGTTGCTGGTTACAACATCTATCGAGATACTGATTCTAGCCACATATTAAATTCCATAGGAATTCCTAATAGAAATTGTAATCATTTTGTAATGGATTACTCCTCTACGATCTTAAAAATTGACAGAGTCGTTTTTGTTGTAAATCCTGATCCAGATTTGCCCGAATTGTTCAAAAACTCTTCGTTGCAGAGAACGCTATTGATTTTCTTATCAAAAAAACCGTTTCACAGTCCACTTGCCTATTCATCAATAACAAAATTAAAACAGGCACTCCAAGAAAACAAATCGCCAAATTATCTTCTAAAGATGAAAATGCCAATAGACTTCAACGAGTTTGATGGTCTAATTTCAATCCTGACCGACTACACACTTCTTAAATTAGCAAAACAAAGAAAATAATCTGGCACACCGATTAACTAAGTGCCTAACTTAACACCAAATGCGCCTAATTGAACAGGTGTGTGAAAAGCACCTAAGATTGAACAGAGTGGCATTTTGATTCCTTGGGAATTTCATAATAAATTAAAAACCAAAAATTCGGCAAAAGTTGCCAAATGCTATCTTTGGAAATTTATTTAACAATAAATAAAAAGTGAAGTTGCCGTTGGTTGAGTTTCGCAGGTGTTATTGCCTCTGGCAATCCCATAATTCTGCTGGATGGTAACTTAATTGAAAAAACGATATTGAGAATATAAACCACTATCTGGAGAAGATTCCAGATTATTAGAAAAACTGCCGTCGTAGTACAAGTTTCGCAGGTGTTATTGCCTCTGGCAATCCCATGGTCTGCTGGACAGCAGTATTTACTAATTGAGGGGAATGTAATTAAAAAAGAGTGTGATCAAATCGATCATAACCGATATAAAAAAATTCACAAAAACTAAGTTTCAAAAATAAAGAATAAAATTTCTAAATACAAATCAAGAACTCTGGAAAACTCTCCAGATATATGGAAAGAATCCCAGATACATGGAGATTACATCAGATACTATGTTAAATCTTCAACACTCGTAAAATAATCAAATGTTTGAAAAGAAAAAACATGGACTCATGATGTCCATGAGTCATAGGAAAGGAAATAAAAAATGACAGTTGTAATGGATAAAGCTAAAGTTTCAGGCATTGCTGGTACTGTAGCTGCAATAGCGACATTGCTTTCTACTTATAACGTATATTTTATTTTTGCAGGATTTGGAATGTTTATGATGACCATGCTAATACAATATGGTTCATTTAAAATTAAATTTGTCGCGTCAATGACAGGTGCACTTCTATTTGTAATAACATATCTTGTAGAAGGGGGAACAATTCCATGAGAATCCATGGTGCAGTAATAAGAGAACGAGGAAAAACATTTGCTATAATAATAGTAAAAAGACATGTAGTTAATTCAAGATTCAGGGCAAATGAAACTATTGAAGCATTTCAATTTGAATTTCCAAATATGCCAATTATTTTAATGGCACAGGATCATAGAGGTACACCAACGTATTATGGTAGACATGACACTGTCAATATTCTCAAAAATGTACCTGTTGAGTGTATGCCATGGAAAGTATGCTATTTGAGGGAGTGCTGAATTGAAAAATAATTTTACTAGAAAGAATAGAATTGAGAATTTTGAAGGTGATCCTTCTTGGACAAGGTCTATTGGAGAGAAATTAGACAAAATTCACTTTAGAAATGGTCACTATCACGCTGAATGTGATCCAAAAACTGGATACTGCAAAGTTCACTATGACAAAGATGATCCTCATGAATCCCTTACATCATTGGTGAGTCATTTAGCTGAAAGTAATTCTGGTAAAGTATTGTTAGTAGTAGCAGGAGTGGCAATTTTAGATCAAATCTTTACTGGTGGGCAAATTCGCAAATCTGTTGTGGGCATGTTGTAATGTGAAAATAGAGGTTAATTACAAAGTAAAAAAAACTGAAGAAAAGTGAAATACAGATCTGATATTTTACGCTGAACTATGTTTAACAAACTATACACAATATCTCAATGATGTAGACTCAAATCCTTTTGTTTTTCTCTAACATTACGATCCATTGATTTTGTGCCTGAGTATGTTTAACAAAAAGAGCTGAATACTCTAGGCATTTTCTATATTGTAAACCATCCAGATTTCATGTAGGACAAAGCAATGTTTAGACCAAACAAGATAAAGGTGAATGCGTAAATTCCCCACATAACCCCATTTACTGCATTATCTGAAATTCTTTTATCAATAATTGTATGAATGAATTTTCCTCCATCCAATATTGGTAAAGGAAGCATATTGATTATTCCTATGAAAAATGAAATCATCCAGAGCCACAACAAGAACATTGAAACATTTGGATCACTCCATTCAATGAAGTTCATTACAGGCTTGTAGGCAAACGAGTTGTCCCTCATAATTCCTATCAATCCTCTTTCAGGATCTTCAGGTGCGGGCATAATCTCTACACCAAATTCCAATGCTTGACTATCTCTAAGTACGGTAACACTTGCTGTCTCCCCAGGATTCAAACTGGGAAAATCAACCGGACTGTAAATCGGTATTTCATTAATTGAAGTAATTATATCATTTGCAACCAATCCTGCCTTCTCAGCCCCCGAATTTTCTATAATTGAGAGGATCAAAACTCCATCAGGTAATTCATAAAATACACTTAGAAATGGTTCTGGCAATACCATTGCAAAGAATGGGTTTGTTAATAAAATGGCACCTAATACAAATGCAAAAAGTACGTTAGATGTGGCCCCTGCCCCAATTACTCTTAATTTTGAAATCTTTTTTGCTTTGTCAAATTCTTCCTCATCTGGCTCCACAAATCCTGCAAACAATGCAATGAATATTGCAAAGCCCCCTGTTTTGATCTTTATTTTTTCTAGAGCTGCCACTATTCCATGTGCTCCTTCATGAATAACTAATACAATTGGAATGGAGAGTAGAAAGTATGCAATTGCAGGTGCAGATGTTAACGTTACTCCTGGAATCAATACTGTTAATTCAGCAAACTCATCTTTTGCAACAAAAAAGTTTGCTACATTATTTAACAAAAACCAAAATGCGAAACCCATCATTAGAAAGCCCGCAATTACACTTGTATCAGCAAAAACCCTGATTCCTCTTTTTGTTCTGCCAAGTAGTCTGATCAGAACTGAATTAACACCTTTATTCTTGTATACTAGACTGTATGCCTTTATCTCAAAGCCATATTTTTCTAATTTTAGGCCTTTTGCAATTATTACAATGATAACCCATGCAATTAACACATAGATTATTGCATTCTGAGTAATAAAATCAAGTTCCAAACTAATTGTTAATTTTTTAAAGTACGTACATTTATCGGTTACTATGAAACCAGTGATAATTATCTCAACATATCCTGACAAAAAATCAATTACAAAAATTGCAAATGAGTTTGTAAAAAATAAGACAGTTGCCTGTGTCAACATTTCAAAAATTTCTTCAATTTATTCTTGGAATGGAAACGTGGAAAACACATCCGAATATCTTGCCATATTCAAAACTATGACAAAAAACAAGAAACTACTAAAAAAGAAAATTAAAGAGACTCATCCATATGATGTTCCTGAAATAGCAGAAGTTGATGTTACTTCCATTAACAAGTCATATCTAAATTGGTTAATAGAATCTACAAATTAAGATCCTATTGCATATCTTAATAGTGAAACTATTCCACCTAAACCTGTAACTCTTAGACCAATATCTGTAGATGAATCAACACTGTAAATTTTCACTCCTTTACTCTCAACATCATTGAGAAAATCCATCATTTTTTGCTCATTGTCTTGAATTGCTTTGTCTGAAAATACAAGGGATTCAACAGCTCCTATTTGATTTGCGTTAAAAGTTTCATCGAATCCCATCGTAAACTTTCCACTCTTCTTGTTTGCAAGAAGCATTATCTCATCGATGATTGATGATGCCTTAGCTAGCTTGCTATCTGACATTATCTCCTTCATTGTTTGAGATTTTGTAAATATGTAAATTCCATCCTCTCCACCAGAATCAATTCCTTCAACAACCTGAACTTTGTATTTTTGTATATTTTGTGGTTTTTGAATAAAATTGGCAAATCTTTTTTTTGTTTCACCAGGACCAAAAACTACTATCAAATCTCCTTCTTTGAGTACAGTTGATACTGCTTGTTGTACTTGCTCAAAGAATTTTTCAATATTGAAGTTAGTCTTGTATCTCTTTCCACCAGAACCTGAATAGATATTTGGAATAAATTCCAGATGTGTTCCTCTTAGTCTTGCTATCCCACAATCACCAGTATCAATCGCAACAAGTACAAAGCCAACCTGATTATTACTTGATTCTAGAAGATTTTTTTCAACCGGTAACCATTTTTTCTTTGAAATTGTTATTCCATCGTTAATTTTTAGAATAAACGAATGGTGTGAGCCATGTGGTACTGATTCATTACTTGATTCAGAAATAGTTCCACCAATTCTTAATCTATCTAAGACATCATCAAGTGAAATTTTTCCTACTGTTAATGCAATTCTAACTTTAATTCTTTCTCCTTTGTCGGGTCTTGAATAATCTTTGTCTTGTTTTTGAACTCTTGTTGTATCTCCAATTACTTTGTCATCTTCTTTAATTATACGACGTAGATTCAAAAGATCATCGGAATCTTCTGGCATGACAGAAATTGAATTTTCATCAATAATCTTTGTAATCATGATATTGTCCTAATATACAAAAAGAAAAGAGTTTATCTTGTAGCTTCGTTAGTCTCTACTTCCTCAGATTTTTTCTTCAGATAGTTTTCAACCCAATCTAAAGTAAGTACACCTGATTCTGCTAGATTTGTAAGAGAATTTGAAGAAGCTTCTCCTGAAACTTTTCCATTGTTTCTTCTAATCTGACGCCATTTCAGGGATGTGTTTCCACTTTTTGAATTATAAATAATTCCAAGAATATCTCTTGCATTTACAAAAGTAATGTCTCTAATTTTTTTCAAAGTTACTTTATCAGCTGCTTCTACGTAAACTGCTCCCAAATTATCCTCTCTTTCAGGAAATACCTCAAAATCTTCCAAATAACTTCTTGGTGCATAAGATTTGCATGTACTTGAAAAGATAAATCTTCGAAAACTTTCCACTGAAGCTGGTGTATTAATTGCAACCATTTTGAATGATTGATCTATTAGCCATTTATCAAGCTTCTTGAAAGACTCAATAGGAATCTGCCTGAAATATTACTTGCGGGCGGTGATGAACCTATCCCTTTGAGTGATGATGAGGATCTTGAGTTCTGAGCCTGCCTTAGGATTTTAATGGATGATTTACTCTGAACAAATATGAAATCTCTGACTGATTATCTTACATTTCGTGTTAAAACACGAAGGGCATTTGTCAATATTACTTCTGACATTAGAAAGCTAGTTACAAAAAGCAAAATCCAAGAAGGACTTTGCCTTGTAAATGCAATGCACATTACTGCTAGTGTTTTCATTAATGACAATGAAAGTGGTTTGCACAAGGATTATGAAAAATGGTTAGAAGGCCTGGCACCGCATGAACCAATTGATCAGTATGATCACAACAGAACTGGTGAGGACAATGCAGATGCTCATCTAAAACGACAAGTAATGGGGCGTGAAGTGGTAGTTGCCATCACTAATGGTGAATTAGATTTTGGTCCATGGGAACAAATTTTCTATGGAGAATTTGATGGAAAAAGATCAAAAAGAGTTTTAGTTAAAATAATTGGTGAATAGTTTTTTTATCCAAAGTCCACATCACGTTTTTGGCTTTGTGATTCATTCTTTCTTGCAGCATCTCTAAACTCTTCATCATGATTTTGAGGTCCGTGTCCACATTTTACACATGCTATCTTGAACCCGTCATCGTTTTTTTCATATGTTTCGCATCCACAAAAACATGCCATGCTTAAACGTAATTTTTCAGATGATATATCTTTTAGGATGTTATTTTACTTAATTTGATTTACAACATTCGCCTATTGGAATATCGTGATTATGTGGACATTTTCTTGGATGCTTTAGCATTGTACAAAGAGCATCTGTAAATTGCTTGTTCATATGATGTTCGATACCGCATACCATTTCCTCATCAATTTCCACTTTTAGTGCACTTTCCATGAGAACTTCTAACAATCTGCTATTTCTCATCATACTAGCACCAATTGTTTGACCATCTTCTGTGAGTTTTACCCCTGCCTTGTTGTAGTTAACCAAATTTTTGGTATTTAATTTCTTGAGCATTTGAACTACGCTTGGCTGTCTGACATTGAGCATTCTTGCAATAGAACTAATTTTGACATCTTCTCCTCTTTCTTTAAGATGCCAAATAGCCTTTAGATACATCTCTATATGCTCTGCTTCTGCAGTTCCTACAAATAGAGTTTCATCATCTATTGTATCCATATCATACCTTCTTTGAATCTTTTAATAAATATTCAAAGTATTGACGTGCAAATCCAGCTAATCCTGCATGATCTGCCCAAATTGCAATAATATCTGAAGAGCTTTCACCCGCTATTTCTGGACCTAACAAAATTACAACATATTTTTTGTCAGATATTATGCCCCCTCCAAACAAACCTTTCTTGATTTTTACGGTTGCAACCCTTTTGATTGCACGGATAGATTCTTTATCCATTTTATCTGAAGTAAGTATTGTTATGTCCACTCCTTTATCATGAAGTGATCTTAATTTTGGTAATGCTTGTCTGACTAGCTCTTCTCCAGCTTCAGGCAATGCAATCATTATTTCATTTCTACAAGGTTCTACCATCTCTAAAATTTTGGCGGCAATGTTAGTTGAACCTGAAAGTACCCAAATGTCTGGTTTTTCGCTTGTTCCACTTTTCTCATACAATGGAACTAATTCATTCAGAATTACACTTTGATTCTGTAAAAATTCATTTTCTATTTTTTGTTTTGTAGTTTCTAGTCCTGTTGATGGTGATTTTGCAAAATATTTTGTTGGTCTTGAATCATCCGAACCTATCCAACTTTTTTCTTCCAGAGTTCCTAATACTTCGTAAATTTTTGAATATGGCACACCTGACTTTTGACTAAGATCTGATGCCGTTTGTTCCCCTGCTTTGAGCAGGGCAGAGAATGTTCTAATCTCATAACTTGTAAGGCCAATTTTTTCCAAGGCCTTTTTTGTTTTATCAGATATGCTCATGCGATCTAGTCGATCAGCTTTCGTATTTAAACCACATATGCCTGCCTCCTAAATTCCACACGGGGGCAAGTATGAAATGCGTTAAATACTAATTCGGAAAAATGCCTGATGTAGGCATGGCCCTAATTCAGATATCTAATCAATCGACTAAAAATTTAGGCAAAAAATCTACTATCAGATTCACACAAAGTATCTGTCCGGATTGTAATATGATTCTGGATGCAGAGGTTTTTGAGAGAGACAGTAAAGTCTTCATGACTAAAGTCTGTCCAACTCACGGCGAATGTGAGGAATTATACTTTGGTTCTTATGAAATGTACAAGAAATTCAGTACATATTGGGTAGATGGAAAAGGTGCTCATTCCCCAAACGTAATGATTGACAGATGTTCCTGTCCAAACAATTGTGGATTATGTTCAAACCACTTATCTCACAGCGGACTTGCAAACATGATTGTAACTAACAGATGTGATTTAACATGTTGGTATTGCTTCTTTTATGTAAAGAAAGGTCTTGAAGGCGCTTACATGTATGAGCCAGATCATACTCAAATCAGAGCAATGATGAAAACTCTAAGAGCTGAAAGACCAATTCCAGGAAACTCTATGCAAATTACTGGTGGTGAACCAATGCTTAGGGAAGATATTGCTGATGTTATTAAAATAATGAAAGAGGAAGGTGTTGATCATATCCAAATGAATACCAACGGTATCCGACATGCAATGGATCCAGAATCCGCAAGAGAAGTAAGACTTGCTGGATGTAACAACCTGTATCTTTCCTTTGACGGCGTAACTGCAAGGACAAACCCAAAGAACCACTGGGAGATACCATATGCGCTTGACAGTTGCAGAAAGACAGGTACTTCTGTAGTATTTGTTCCAACAGTAATCAAATCAATCAATGACCACGAATTAGGCGGAATTATCAGATATGCACAAAAGAACATGGACGTAGTTCATGCAGTAAACTTCCAACCGGTATCACTTACTGGAAGAATGGGCAAAACTGAACGTGAAAAATACAGAATTACAGTTCCTGACTGTGTTCAAAGAATTGAAGAGCAAACAAACGGTGAGGTAACCGTTGACGATTGGTTCCCAGTTCCAAGTTGTATGCCACTAACAAATGTAATTGAAGCATTCTCAAGCAAGCCAAAATACGAACTATCAATTCACTTTGCCTGTGGTGCAGGAACATACGTCTTTGAAGATGCGGATACAAAGAAGTTTGTCCCATTGACAAAATTCTGTGATATTCAAGGAATGTTGGAACTATTTGAGGATAAAGCGGAAGAGATTCGTTCCGGTAAGAACAAGTACTTTACAATGCTTGAAGTTGTAAGAAAACTCAAAGGATTTGTTGATTCCAAGAAACAGCCAGCAGGATTAGACTTGGCAAAGATGTTTGGCAACATACTCATGAAGAGATCATTTGATGCAGTAGGTTCATGGCACGTCAAGGGATTATTCCTTGGCATGATGCACTTTCAAGACAAATACAACGAGGACTTGGAAAGACTACAAAGATGTGATATTCACTACGTGACTCCAGATCTTAGAATAGTCCCATTCTGTGCATTTAATGTAATTCCTGAATGGTATAGAGACAGAATCCAAAAGAAATTCTCCATTACTGTAGAAGAATGGGAAGAAAGAGAAGGCGTCAAACTGGAAGACGGCCTTTATCGTGGTCTTATGAGACGTGGTGCAGGAGATGAACTCGCTGCTGGCTGTGCAAAAAGTCAGATGTTCCATGACGCAGCTCAAGCTACAGTGTAAAATCTAGTTTTAAAATTAAGACTGTTTTTTCAAAAGAGTAATAACCATTCAAATTAGCATCAAACTGATGAATGCCAAATCCCAATTATTCCAAATAGGTAATTTTGATTTCAGGTTAAACCATCTGTTGGTAATTGGCGTGTTGATTCTGTCATTTTCAATAACTTTCATGATACGCTCTCAAGGAGCTGATTATGGATTTGAATTAAATGAGTTTGATCCATTTTTCAATTTTAGAGCAACTGAGTTTATTGTAGAGAACGGTATTTCAGAATATTATCAATGGCATGATGATATGAGTTGGTATCCAAATGGAAGAAATGTTTCTGCACAATCGCAAACAATGTTGCATCTGACGGCTGCAGCAACCTATCAAATTTTTGGGGGGAATTCCTCTTTATACGACTTTACAATTTTATTTCCTGTAGTAATTGGTTCATTAACAGTTGTAATTGTATTTGCACTAGTTAGAATTTTTGGGGGAACAACTGCCGGCTTGTTTGCAGCACTGTTTTATTCAGTATCCCTTCCAATCATGATAAGAGGATCACTGGGGTGGTTCAAATCTGAGCCAATGGGATTGTTTTATGGACTATTGGGACTGTATTTCTTTCTGAGTGGAATTAAATCTAAAAACAAAAAAATTGCAGTTATTAAAGTCGCTGCAGGAGGAATTTTCTTAAGTTTTGGTTTAGCGTCATGGGGAGGAATTCAATTCCTGGTAATTCCTATAGGAATTTTTATTTTTGTTCTTCCATTTCTTAGAAAAGACCTTGGATTTTTAATTTGGTGCATTCCTGTTTTTGTATTTTCATTTTTATTAACTACAATGATGTTTGAGAGGCCTGGACCTTCCTTTGTGTTTGGCTTGGGTGGGATTGCACTGATTGGTCCCACTGTTTTTTTGGCAGCCTGTGCTTTAATTCAAAAAGTCAGTAAACCTGAAAATAAAATTAGAAATTGTCTGATTCTCTTATTGGCTGTAATTATTTTGGGATCGTTCTTGATAGTCATTGGTCTGGAATCCAATCTCTTAAAGTCGCCAAGCTTTCGTTATTCAAATGCCTTAAACCCGTTTCTAACTACAGTCGATCCCCTGGTAGACTCTGTATCGGAACATGCAACTACAACCACTGAGCAATCATTTCTATTTCATTCGGTTTTAATGATTTTTGCAGGTTTGGGTATTTGGATAATTTTTAGTAAAATAAAATCCAAGTCATTGGATTATTTACCAAAAGACATGTTGGCCTTCTCATTAATTTTGGGGATGATGGGAGTGTATGTTAGCTCTACATTTGTAAGATTGGAGGTTTTTGCCTCGATTTCATTAATACTTCTGTCTTCTATAGGCTTGTCAGTTATAACAAGAGAGGTCATACATTACAAAAAACCAATCCCGTCTGTTCGAGACAATATCATTAAAGCTTCCTTTGTTGGAGTTATTTTAATTCTGATTGTATTGCCTTTACAAATACCTGCCAATGTAAATTGGGTTTCGAGTCTAGATTATCCCGCAACAATTTTGAATGGTGGAGCCAAATATGCCGCTGTAACAAATGATTGGTTGGAAACCCTGGAATGGATAAAACTAAACACTCCTCCAGATTCTGTGATTGCCGCATGGTGGGATTATGGATACTGGATAACTACAATGTCAGAAAGAACGACACTTGCAGATAATGCAACAATGGATAAAAAACGAATTCAAAAGATAGCTCAGATCTTCCTCAGCTCACCTGATGATGCTTGGGAAATGCTTCAGAAAATGGATAGTGATTACGTTCTAGTCTTTTTGGCTGCCCAGAAATTAAACACTCAAGATGAAAGAACGCTTTATGTGCTAAATGGAGGCGGTGACGACTCAAAGAAACAGTGGTTTATGAGAATTGCCGGCGAAGATCTTTCCAAATATCTGTTTTCTGACGGGGTTAGCGGAACCGACTATTTCTGGAATGAAACACTGTTGGGAAAAATGTTCCCATTTTCTTTGGAATTTTATGTAAATCCCAATAATAATCAGCAATCGGCAACATACGCACGAGGATTTCTGCCAGTATACACAGATGATATAAAATATCCCGTTGACGGTGATGGTCCATTACAGTTAGTTCATGCATCACCATCCTTTACAGAACAAAAAGTTGGACCAGTAATTGGGGTTTTTGTTTATGAAATAAATGACGATTATATTCCATTAATATCTGAAAAAAATGAATAAGTTTGTGCCTTTTTAGTAAAATCTAATTCCATATTGGCTGTACAAAAACCCCCCAGGCTCTCTCTCTGTTTCTCCTGAAATTGTAGTAAGAACGGGTAATAATCCATTAAACATGCAAAAAATCACCAATCCTGAGAATTAGCCTTAATTGATTCTTGGTTAAGAGTTGTATGTGTATAGTCCAGAAAGTAGTATACCCCCTCAAAATAGGAGGGACGCATACTGACTGAAGCAAGACGCAGAATTGAGATGATGGTGCGTGGGTTCCTAAAGCGCACACAGAGGTGGAGACATATCGGAAGGCGCCGCATCAGGGTCATGAGAAAACTTGACGAGTCAAAGGTAAAGTGGATAATCCTGCAGAAGAAGGCCGGCAAAACGACCAACAGACAGATTGCAGATACCATGGGCATCTCCGAGATCTGGGTAAAGAAACTGTGGGCCAGGTACAAGGGTGTGGAACCTGACAGGATAGTCTACCCGGCTAGCATGGGCAGGCCCGAGAATGGTCTTCCGGGTCGCAGGGAACACTGCGGTCCTCTCTGCACACTGCAGGCACCGCCAGGGGGCCGTCCGCACGGAGCGACTGATCGAGGAGGAAGAGGGAATACATATCCCTCACAATGCCGTACACGGCATAATGAGGGACAACAACCTGTCGGCAAGGCAGCCCAAGAAGAGCAAGAGGCGCAAGTGGATCCGCTTTGAGCGCACCTACTCCAACTCGATGTGGCACACAGACTACAAGCAGCTGGATGACGGAAGGTGGTTTATCGCCTATCTGGATGACGCCTCCAGGTTTATTGTCGGATACGGCGTCTTTGATCAGGCCACCTCCAGGCACGCAATCGAGGTTCTCAGGGCAGCAATGGAGGCGCACGGCAAACCCGCGTCCATTCTGACTGACCGCGGCAGCCAGTTCTACGCCAACGAGGGGCAGTACAAGAAGAAAGGCGCCTCCGAATTTGAGCGGGAGCTGGTGTCGCTGGGCATCAGGCAGATCCTGGCGCGTGTAAGACACCCGCAGACAAACGGCAAGCTCGAGAGGGTTCACGGTGAACTCCAGCGCAAACTGCACCTCTTCGAGGAGGAGTCGGCCTACAGAACGGTGCGTTCAGCAGGATCCGAGACGGACCGTGTGGGCGGACCGTTCAACACGAAACCAAAGACGGATCCCGTGGAGCGGTTTGTGGAATGGTTCAACCACGACCGGCCACACATGTCACTTGATCTGGACAACCTAGAGACACCGGCGCGGGCATTCACCAGAAAGATGCCATCCCCAGGACAAACAGTTATTGACGAACAAACGGGAGAGGAATACGATGTCAGATAGGGGGTATACTACTTTCAGGATCCCACAGTTAAGAGTTGTATGAGTATTCTTTAAAATAACGTGTATAGTTTTACCTATTTTCAAACATTGGAAAAGATTATCATGGAATGTTTTCTAGTCCACTTGAAATGAAAAATATATTCAATTCCAAAATTGCCGTGGTATTAAATGCTAGAAATGAAGAAAAAGTAATTAAAAAAACATTAGATTCTATTATTAATCAAAAATTACGGCCATATCGAATAATTGTAATCAATGATGGCTCAACTGACAACACTGGAGAAATCTTATCAACCTTTCCAAATATAGAATTAATTGATAATCCTGTTAGGGAAGAAAGTCATTTAGCTAGAAAAGAATTGGCAAAAACTGTCAATCAGGGCCTGTTAAAACTTCATACTGATAATAAATGCGAATTTGTATGGTTAACTGGCGGTGATCTTATTTTTCCAGCTGATTATGCTTTAAAAATTGTACAAAGAATGCAAAAGGATTCTAGTGTCATTTCATCCGGTGTGATTAAAAATGAATTTTCAATTGAACCTAGGGGGGGGGGTAGAATTGTAGATTGGAATTTTTGGAAAAAAATTGGAATGTTGTACCCGGTAAATTATGGATGGGAAGGATATTTGGTGCTTAAAGCAAACAGTTTTGGTTATGTCACCAATAGCTATTCTGATCTTCTTATAGATACACAAAGAAAATCTGGAACAAAGTTTGATCCAAAAAAATATTATTACTATGGTTTAGCTCTAAAGGCTTTAGGATATACATTTTCGTATACTGTGATCAAAATATTGCTTTTTGCAAGAAAAAGACCTAAATCTGCATTTTTTATGCTTAAAGGATATGTATCAAATTATGACCAACTATATGAAAAAGAATTACGTGAATTTGTCCGTAAAACTCAATCAAAAAATAAATTTAGCGTAAATTATGTGAAACGATTTTTCCAGACACTTAGATCCAGGTAGTTTGATTAGTTTCCAGTAAATCCATCATCCGCATATCTAATATACCGCAAATCTAAATTTTGAACATAAGCTGAAAAAATGATTGAAAGAACTTTAGAACAAATGTCTTCCAAAAAAGTCAATATTGAAATTTTTGGACTTGGGTATGTTGGATTCCCATTATCAGTAAGATTGGCATCTAGTGATTTTTTTGTACATGGAATTGATATTGATGAAACTAGAATTAATTGCCTAAAAAATAATGAACTTTATGAATCTGAAATTAATTTACAACAATCTTTCCTCCTATGTAAAAATAATAATCATTTGTCATTTTCCCCAAGTTCTGAAATTTCAAATTCTCCTAAAATTGGAATGATTTGTGTGTCTACCCCGATTCCATCTGACGATGTGAAATCTGATGTATATGTTAATTCCGCAGTAAACGAATTTCTTAAAACAGCAAAAAAAGGCGATGTCATAATTATTGAAAGCAGTGTTGAAATTGGAACTACCGATAATGTTAAAAAAATTATTGAGGAAAAGGGGTTTAAGGTAGGAGTTGATTTTGGATTGTCATTTTGTCCTGAACGTATAGACCCACAAAACAAAAAATGGAATTTAGAAAATATACCTAGAATTGTTTACAGCTCAGATGATTTAACTTTCAAAATTTCCAAACAAATTTATCATTATGTAAATAATTCAAACCTTATTCGTGTAACTGCATCAAAAATTGCAGAAACTGTAAAGTCTTTTGAAAATACATTTAGGCTTGTGAATATCTCCCTTGTGAATGAATTGGCAATATTATGTGACCATCTAGGAATTAGCGTTTCTGAAGTTATGGATGCTGCTGCAACAAAACCCTTTGGTTTCATGCCATTTTATACTGGAGCTGGTGCAGGGGGTCACTGTATCCCTAAAGATCCAAGATTTCTTTTAGAATCTTCAAAAAAATTTGGTTCAGAATTTAATACTATTAAAAATGCATTAAAGATCAATGCATTTATTCCTGAATATATAGTTCAGACAATAAGCCAAATCTTGGAGGAACATCATCTTCAAAAAAAAATCTTAATCTGTGGATTAGCCTATAAACCTGATATTGAAGATATGCGTGATTCACCAAGCTTTAAAATTTTAGATAAATTTTTGAATAAAAACTTTGAATGCTCAGTTTACGATCCTTATTTTAAATCTGATTTAATGGAAAAATATATTGTTGAAAATCATATGAAAAATCAAGTATTTGATATACTTCCTTCTTTAGATGATAATTTAATCAATAAATTTGGCTGTGTTTGTATTGTTCAGCATCATTCTAAAACTGAATTTAGATTAAATGAAATATATCAAAACTCATCTGTATCTTTCATTTATGATTGTCAAGGTAAGATCATTTCTGAAAAAAACTCAAAAACTATTCTAAAATCATTTGGAGGCTGATCCCTTTTACTATCTGTTAAATCACGTAGCTCATGTAGATTTACGGTATTTTTATAGGGATTAAATAAAATTAATCTAAATGAGCAATATCCGTGTTACTTATTCTGGTTTTATTGCTGCTTGTGTAGGTTTAGCAAGTGTTCTTACTGGTATGTTTTTTGTAATTATCATTACAAGACGACTTGCTCCCGAAGAATTGGGAATCTGGACATTAATTGGTAGCATTTTATCATATTTTCTGATCTCAGAAGCCCTGGTTTCGTACTGGTCCATAAGACAAATTGCAAGAAAAAAAGAAGTTGGAAAAACTTCAATTAGTTCCAGTATGATTTTTTCAATAGGGCTTATTCCAGTTTACATTATCTATGTATCTTTAATTTCTGAAACTAGTAGCGTTGATAAATCCATCTTAATGTTAGGAGTACTATTATTGCCTACTTTTTATCTAAGTAAGACTCTCAAAGGAATCAACTCTGCACATAGACCTCAAGTCACCAGTTATGGAAATATAATTTATGAATTAGTCAAAACTCCAATTGCACTTGTTTTTGTTATTTTGGCAGATCTAAATGTTCAAGGAGTAATTCTAACAGTATTATTTGCAAATTTCATCATGATAGCAGTTCAATTATATTTTGCTAGACCTAAACTTAAAAATCAATTTAGTTTCGATGTTCTAAAAAATTGGTTAAAACATTCTTGGATAGTAGGATATGAAATTCTTCCACAATACATTAGAAAAATAGATGTTGTAGTATTTCTTTTACTTACTAATTCAGTAATTGGATTGGCGTATTATCATGTTGCCTTAGTTATTTCTAAAGTTATTAGAAATTCCAATCTTATTAATCAGGGCCTTTATCCAAAACTTTTAGGTGGAGGCAAATCTGATTATATTAAAGAGAATTTTGCCTTAACAATGTTTATGGCAATTCCTCTATTTGCATCAAGTGTTATTTTCGCCAAACCTGCACTTTTTGCTTTAAATCCCCTTTACCAAGATGGATATCTCTTAGTTGTTGTTTTTTCAATTCATGCCTTTCTGACAATTCCAAACTCCATTTTTCAAATAACTCTTAAAGGAATTGAAAGTGTTGACACCAATGAAAATTTCAAACTTGGAGATCTAATCAAAAGTAATCTTTTTACAATCTCTACAATTCGAATGATTAAGAATGTCTCTTATCTTGTTATACTAATTAGTGGATTAATCCTATTTGCTTTCAGTAATGAAAAAGAATTTGTTATGTGGTGGGGAATTACTGCTATTATTACAGAAATTCCATTTGTAATCTTTTGGTCGATTCAGGTACGAAAACAAGTCAAATTTTCTTTTCCTATTATTGAAATTTCCAAATATAGTCTATCTACATTGGCATTTGTAATTGTTTATTTTCTAACTTCTGATTTTATTATTCAATATGAAATAAGCATATATGATTTCTTCCCAAGATTACTTCTTCAAATGATTATTTGTGCTGTGGTTTATGTGGGAATAATTTACATGATAGATAAAAAAACAAGGCTTTTAATTTCTAAAATTATCAAGGAATTGAAAACTTAGTTATTATAATACTAAATATAATTGGATGTTGGAAAATGTTCAAGGAAAGAAGTAAGACTCGAACTCAAATAAGACATTTTCTCTTGTCTCATCCAAAACTTAATCCATTTGAATACAAATCTTTTTACCGCGCAATTCCAGGGTTGCTAAAAAAATTCCCTGATTTTATGGTTGTTGGACAAATGAAATGTGGTACTTCAACATTATTTCATTATCTTAAAATGCATCCTGAAATTAATCCTCCTAAACTAAAAGAAGTAAAATATTTTGATTTTCAACCATTTCATTCTAAATTTTGGTATAAGGGTCATATGGGTAATTGGAAATGGGGGGGGGGGAAGGATAAACAATTCAAAACTTTTGATAATTCCCCAACATATTTTTCTGTACCTAGGTGTGCTCAAACAATACATCATCTTTTACCTAATATCAAAATCATTATCATTCTACGTAATCCTGTTGATAGAGCATATTCTCATTATCAAATGAGAGTAAGAAAAAAACAAGAAAATCTTACATTTGAAGAAGCCATTAAAGAAGAATCAAAAAGAATTGAACAATTTAAACAACAACTGTCTTTGAGAGAATCTTCACTTTATCATGCTTTTTATTATCCTTATATTCGATTTGGAAAATATATTGAAGATGTTAATAGATGGTATGAAATATTTCCAAATGAAAATTTGTTAATTATTAATAGTGGTGATTTCTCTAAAAACCCTGTTTCCGAATATGAAAAAGTGTGTAATTTTCTTGGAATTTCAAAACCTAATCAAGAAATCATTGATTACATAAATAATCCAAAATCACGAAAAAATGTAGGTTATTATGAACCTATGAAAGAAAATACTCGAAATGAATTAACTGAATTTTTTAAGCCCTATAACAAACAGCTTTCAAAATTCCTCAACCGTGATTTTAATTGGGATTAAATATAATCTATAATCAAAATAAATTAAATCCTAATCAAGGCATTTTTTGCCCTTGCTTCCTTGATTATCTGGCTCCACTAATCTTATTCACATAAAAAGCAACTATTTTATTTGTTGTAGATCTTGGTAGAATTTTTGATATTATTTTTAAACCTGTTTTTTCAAAATCTGTTTTATGAATTATTTTCCAGTTAATTCTATATTTTTTCAGATCATGAATTAGATTCAAAATAGATATTTTGTTTTTTTCATCATCTACAGAATCCGCATATAGTTGTAAAAATTCTATCAATAAAAGTCTGAAAGGACGTGACATATTTTGAAATGTATTTTTTAAATCATGAATAGTTTTTTCTGTAATCTCAATGTTATTTTGATTTTTGCTAAAGCTTGGAGATGAATAGTCTATTCCATAATTTTTTCTTAGCCAGTCAACATCATGACGACTATTTTCAATTATTGTCATCTTATCAGTATAAGAAATGTCATATTTATGACCCCCTCCCATATAATCAATAAATTGTCCAATATCACCATGAGCTCTATTTTTCTGTAGTTTTCCATCTATTATTCGAGGCATTTTCATATTTACGTATGACAGAAATTTTACTGAAAACATTGATAATCCTTCATTAGATCTTTTATAGTGAAATCTACTAATTTCATTATTATCTATATTTAGTAAAGCTAAGAAATAACCAACAGGGCCAAATTCATGTTTAATTGCTTCTTCAAAACTGTAGACTTTTACATATTGGCTTCCAAATACTTTGGTAAACTTTTGGATTTTTACCTGAAACAAACTGAGACTTTTTTTCATCATAATTTTTAATGCTACTTGTTCAGTGTAGATACTTTTGACCTTTTGTTGAATATTACTTGTTACTAATGAAATTGGATTTCTAACAAATATTATAATATTAAATTTAACTTGTTTGCCACATATTGATAAAAAATAATTTCGTAAATTTAATAAATTATCCACTGTCAAAAATGAAATATTTTCGGCAGAAATAATTAGTTTAGATCGTATGGTTTCTTTAATGTCTTTTTCAATATTGTGCAAATATTGTTCATTTATTTTTTAACTTCCTCATTATCATACCCACGTATTATATTCGTACGCCATTTTTCTGGATGGTCACAAAAATTGCTGTAGAGTAAGGAGTGATCTGCAGACAAATATTTTGGATAAAGATAGTCATTGTCTTCTAAAAACTCTGAATTTTTTCTTAAAAATAATGTATCTTGGATGCTTGAAGTTGCAGTTTTATGGAGCCCAACATGTAAAAAAATTTCTGAGATCATATGCATTAGTTGAAGTGGTAGTTAAATAATCTATTTTCTATTACTATCAAAAATTACATCTTCTTTTGATTTCATTGTAAAAATTTGAAAATTGCTATCATTATATCAGGTATGAATTAGGACTTAATTCAGGTGTTCTGCCCAAATTAAAAATTATGTGGGATTGTGCATATGCTCTAATGTCTGAACTGATGGTTTAAAACCGTCTGTCTGGCAGTATGTATGTTCCAATGTTAGTTGGTTGGAACATATTTGGTTTTATGTGTAATAGTTGTTTAAAGCTCTCCTGCTGGAGCTTCCAAAACCATTGTTGGATGCGATATGGTAACTGTTCTTTTTTGTATGACAGATAGCCTTGAAATAGTGACATCTGCTTGATTCGGAGCGTCTTGTACAATGCAAAATACCAAGGGTATCCCTGCCATTTTAGTATCATTCCTCTGTTGTAATAAGAGGCAGGGTTGTAGATAAACCCTGTCGGTCTTTGGCGCTGTGCCTGTTCAGTTGTACGATACACTATTGAACGGTGACCATCCAGTACCGAGTATGCAACTATGATTTTAGCTGGGAGTGATATTGCAGGTACAGAACGAAGCCATGCACAATTAATCACCAGTCCAGATTCTCCGGGTAAGAAACGGGGTTCTGCAGGATCGTCCCCGGCTGCCACCATCACATCATCTTGACGCATACGGGCAGTTATCGATTCTGCGTATTTGGGAGACAAGACTGTATCAGCATCAAGAGATATGACATAATCAGGAGCTTCTTGCTGTGATGCGTCCATCATAAGGTGAGTGCGTTTTGCCCAAAAATCCAGAGATGACAGATCAGATTTATGGGCTGGTAATGTGTCTGTTTGGATTGTTGCATCTTGCATCATCATGGAATCAAGTATCTCTGATGTGTTATCTGTTGATCCGTCATCAACTATGAATATTTTTTTTGGCGGGATAGACTGCGATAAAAGGGACTGAACGGTAGCAGATATGTAACGCTCTTCGTTGTGGGCCATCAAGAAAGCGTTCCAGTTCACAATCCTTGAGGATTGTGCGGAGCTGTGTGAGGATGTGTAGGAATTGTCAGACATCATACATCCCAATTAAAATCACACTGGATCAGCTTACGCAATCTCCTGTTATGTGGTTTAAAATAATCGACAAGGAATTGACGCGTATCCTTATTCATCTTTTCGTAAGTTCCAATGTTGCGATTCGTTAGATTTTTTACCTGGAATGGGCGAGCACCCACAAAATCAAAAAATCGATTCAGAGTTTGCTGTGGGTTTTTAGCAAAATCTTCAGAGGTCAAAAACAGAAATTGATCCCTGTCATAGTATCTAAGCCAGCGTTCCACCTGATCAGCATAAACGCCTCTAGCAAGATATGAATTGTTCCTAAAGTGGGTGGGGATAAAATCCAGATCTTGGAGCAACTGTTCCATCTACTACACTTGTGATAGGATATATTAACAACTTTGCGGGTTATCTAGTTTGTTGCATAACACGCCTAATCCAGTCAAAAGTTGGATAAATTTCGTGCCTAGAATCCAAGTTATGCAACAAACTAGGGTTATCCACATCATGAGAAAGGTTTTGGTAGAACTGCTTCAAATCTTGCAAAGTTGCAAATCCCGGGTTATCCACATCATGAGAAAGGTTTGTGGGGGGGGGGAGAATGCCAAAATATAGTGCGGTCATAATAGCCAGAAACGAAGAGAAGCACATCAGAAAGACGATAGAATCAATCCTGAACCAGTCCATAAGGCCATACAGAATAGTGGTGGTTGATGATGGCTCAACCGATTCAACACCTGAAATATTAGATAAAATGCCAGTTTTTGTTAAGCGCATTCCGCATCATAACAAGGAAGGGAGGTTTTCTCAAATACACTAGGTCAAGTAAGAAATGTGGGTCTTGCGTATATCCGCTACGATCCAGTTGACTGGATATACATGGGCGATGCCGATACTGTGATACCGCCAAGATACTGTGAAATAGTAATGAGGCGTTCAGAAGAGAACAACGCAAGTATTGGAAGCGGAACCGTAAACGGTCATTTTGTTCGCACACCCTGGGATGGTTTTAGGATGATCAAGCATGATTGGCTCAAGAGCAACGGCATGGAGACAAAATGGGAGAGTATTTACCTTTCTATCAAAGCGCTAACTACAGGCAAGAACATTCTTGTGTGCCTTGACGATGATTGTGTCGTGACAGTTACACGACCATTTGGAGCTAACCGTACTATTAACCGAGCCTATCAGCAGGGAAGATTGTGCAGACTGATGGGTATGCCGTTGCATTTTGCGGCTTATCAGTCAGTGAGTGTGGCAAGAAAATGTGGGTTTAGGTACGGATACAATTACTGCAAGGGAGTATTTCAAGCAAGAAGAGAAGTTCCAGAAGACATGGGACGGATGTACTGGACGATGATGAAGGAAACGTACTTATGCAGTCGCCGATTCAAGCGTCAGAAGCGACATAGAATGTTTGATGAGCACGGCAAGAACCGAATATACCATCCTCCACAGTAATTGTAATCTTATCTGCTCCGATCAAAGCGTTCAGAAGACGATAGTCAAAAGAGATTATGCGTAGTAGAGGCCAAAATGTTTCGCTAATTTACCATCTGAATTTTTAGATGCCCGTGTCCATTAGCCGAAAGGTTTTGATCCGAGCACACCTCCCGCGTCCGCATGACACCTTCACGCGCGCCGGTTCGCAATGAAGCAGGGCTTCCAAAGGGAGGTAGGTTTCTTCCCGGCACGAGCAGGAGGGCTCTTTGCCGCATGATCAAAAGATCTTCCCCCGGCAAGGCCAGAGACATCCTGGTCTCCTACTGCAAGCGCAAGGAGGGTAATAGAAGATATGCGTAATTCGCCTATCTGATCGATAGATTTAGATCGGACACGATCGCGTGCTACATCAAATGCCTGACTCGCCTGATCAGATGATTTACACGCTGCAGCAAGAAAACAAGAATCTGAAAAAGATTCTGAAGGAGAAAGAGAAAAAGCTGCAGCAGAAAGGCAGAGCGCTGGAGCAGAAGGATAGGGAACTGGATCTTGAGCGCAGTCTGTGGAAGAGCAGGGACGGCAGCTGGGAAGCCGGCAAGTGGTCCGCGCTACACCGGCTGGAGATCCTTGACGACATAATCCGCGGCGGGGACAAGCTCCGCCAGGCCACGCTGGCAGACGGCCCCAAGTTCCGGTACATGCTGGAGCGAGCAGAAAGGTTCCTGAGGGATTCCGGCCAGATGCCGCTGTTCCGCGACGACGAGTGCAGGGCCTCAGACCCGGACAACAGATGCAAGCTGTACCTGAGGCACGCGCTGCTCATGGCGCTCGTCCACAAGAAGGACAACCCCGCAGGGGGTGCTCGCCGCGTTCTTCGGGATAGACCAAACCATCGTGTCCCGGTACCTGCGGGTGATGGACAGGATGCTGGCAGAGACGCTCCCGACGGCCGCCAAGATATCCGAGGAGATAGCCGGCGCCGCGACCCAGGAAGAGTTCAAGAGGAGTCCCCGGGCAGGGCGGGGGAGACATCTTCCTTGACGGCACGCACTGTCCCGTGTAGCGCCCCTCCGAGAAGACGCTCAGGCGCATAAAGTATTCAGGCAAGAAGAAGAGGTTTACCAATAACATCAACGTGTACACCAACAGGGACGGGGTGATAATCGGGATATCTGAGAGCACGGTGGGGTCTGTCGGCGACATCACGCTGCTCAAGGAGTGCCCCATGCCGTTTGGAAAGTGGGAGGAGGCGATGCATGACGCCGACAGGCCGGAGGGGAAACGAAACCGCATCTTCTGCGACCGCGGCCTCCAAGGAATCACGGACCACCTTCTGGGCACCGCCCCGATGATCCCGTACAAGAGGACGAAAAAATCCCCCCTGACGCGGGAGCAGAGGGAGCACAACAGCAGGATCAACTCGGAGCGGGTGCTGGTAGAGCATTCCATAGGAAGGCTCAAGCGCTACGACCGCATCGCAGACTCCTACGACGGGACGGCGGCCCGGTTCAACAGGTAGTTTAACGTGATAACTGGGCTTGTAAACCTGCACCTGCTGTGGGACCACGTGCGCAAGGAGGCCCTCCCTCCGGGAGAGTGGAAGACGTCAGTCGACTGGGAACGGGCCCGCTCAATGGCTACCGTAAAATAGGCATTGTTCGTTTGATGTCGTGGATGTTAACAAAACCAAAACCCGACCCAGCTCAATGGCTACCGTAAAATAGGCATTGTTCGGGGCGCACAGCCGCGCTGCAGTGCTGCGCACGCACTCGCTCCATCGGTGCAAAAAATACCGCAGCATGCTTCAGATCCATTTCACTGAAATTGATTTTTTCTTCAAGCCTGCAAAATCTTATTGCCGCAGCGGCCGGCTCCGGCAGATATTGGGGGAATACGCATGAGTTCTAATGGCACAGCCAATCACGGACTCACGTGGGACAGCGTACCTGAAGGCTTGCAGTCGCATCTACTGACATGAAGCACGCGTACCATGCGGACGGCAACCATTATAGCCCGATCCTGTGAATCTTTTTGCACGTCTTTTCAAGTTCTTCCCACTTTATGGCGTCCATGCAGCCATGAGTTGGGATCTAATCTACAAATTTTTCGATTAACCTAACGCGAGCTTTTGCATGTCGCTATAGGAGGAAGTGAATGGTTTTTGGCGTAGTCTTTAGGGAGTATGAACAGTCCAACTTCCGTTGTCAATAGTGCTTGTTGACTTAACCCAATTTTTCTCTTGGCACGGGCCATAAAAATCCTATTTGTATATTGACTATGTTGTTTTGACAGCTTGTCGCCCTTGTACAAAACATACCCCCAAAAATTGGACCATCTCCAACGATATAAAGTAAACAATACCACCCACCAAAATGCCAACCCGTGCATACTGATTTGTACGCCTCGAAGCCTCCATACGTTTGGCTTGTAATTGACTCCAAACTTTCTTTTGTATCGTAGTGGCGTAGTAGTGTATACTATGGACGGATGTCCGTCTATTACCGATTCAGCTGTAAGAAACGACAGTGCGTATGGAGGTAACTTGGGATGGGTGTTGAGCCATTTTACGTCAATTACCATTCCTGGCTCAATTGGGGAAGTTTTGGGTGCTGCAGCATCCATGCCACATGCTACGACGACATTATCCAGTCTCATTCTCTCTATGATCCGTTCCACGTAATCAGACGGAATTTCTGTATCGGCATCCATGCACAGCACGTAATCCATGCCTTTGGCAGCTTCACGCATGAGTTTATGTCTACGTAATATGTAGAGAAGATCTGAATGTTGAGGTGGATGCGGCGGAGCACACGTGACTGTCACGTCATTCATATTCTCCAATATCCGACCAGTGGAATCAGTAGAACCGTCATTGAGTACATGGATGCGAGTCGGGGGTACTGTTTGGTTTCGTAGACAGGAGACGGCATCCGTTACCATTCCCTCTTCATTGCGTGCCATCATAAAGGCACTCCATTTAATCATGTTTGGATGCATACCCGTAATGCGGAATCTCATTGTCTTTTATATAATGCATTTGTTTGACAAGTTCTGTCAATTTGACGCGAGCCAAACACAAGTTCAGAGATTGGTGCCATTTCTCAGTCGTTTTGTCTCCGTGGGTACGTAGTAAATTACTTTTTGTACAAAATAACAACCCACAGCATAAAGACAAAATATGTTAAAGGGGACAATAAACCAAGAATAGTGGGAAAGATAGGAAAGGCGGTAATTACCGCGGCAGGAAGTGGGAGCAGACTCTTGCCATTTAGTAAGGAAACTCCAAAAGAGATGCTGCTGCCATATTGCGCAAAAACGAAGGATGGCCGTCTCATCCTCAAACCGATTCTTGAGGTAGTGTACGAGTCCTTGTACGACCACGGCTGCCGCAAGTTCTGTTTCGTCGTCGGCCGTGGCAAGAGATCCATTGAGGATTATTTTCTGATAGACAACTCTGTCAAGTACTCGACAAATATCGACTTGCAAGACTTTTACAAAAAGATACGCTCCAGTCATATCATGTACGTGCAACAGTCATAGCCACGTGGATTTGGTGATGCGGTTCTGAAGGCGAAGATCTTTGCAGAAAAGGACAACTTTTTGCTTCAGGCAGGAGACGATGTAATCCTGTCACCCGGGAACAGCCACATGCGGAGGCTGGAAGATGCGTTCTTCTCAAACGGAGCAGATCTTGTACTTCTCGTAGACAGGGTAGAGAAACCAGAACGATATGGAGTCATCGAGGGAAAGAGTATCGGAGATGGGCTTTTCAGGGTGGAGCACTTGGAGGAGAAACCAAGGCGGCCCAAGACTAACTTGGCAGTCATTGCCACATACATCTTCAAACCTTCGATATTTGACGAGTTGAAAAGAACCAAACCCGACAGGAATGAGGAGATCCAGCTTACTGATGCAATAAAGTCACTAGTTGCAAACGGCAAGTGTGTTGCAGTGGAGTTGGAAACGGGAGAGAGGAGGATAGACGTAGGAACTCCTGAGAGCTACGTGGAGTGCATCAGAGACTCGCTTGACGGGTTAGGGACCAATTCGGACGGGATGGATACGCATGAGAGGTAGAATTGTAACTATCCTTTTGGATATAAAATCCACCGACCTAGTTGCCGGGGCCGGCCGTGGCGATGTTGAAGGATTCGATGAAAAGAAAAAAGATCCATTTTACGACCGATTTTGACTACGCTTTGCAGAATTCCGAGATCACGTTTCTTACCGTCGGGACACCGCTAAAGAGCAACAGCAACGAGGTTGACCTGTCACATGTCAAAAATGCCGTCGAGCGGATTGCCATGTCCTTGAAGTACAGGAAGACGCCCCATTTGCTGGTAGTAAAGAGCACTGTTCCACCGATGACTACGGAAAATCTCATCCTGCCAGTCTTCAAAGACATGATTGGGGACGGAAGAATGGACGTGGTTGTAAACCCCGAATTCCTGAGGGAGGGATTTGCCATAGCCGACCTTCTAAAACCGCATTTGATCGTGATAGGCTCCAACAGGAGACAGAGTTCGCTGATCTTAGAGAGGTACTATAGGAAGTTTCATGAGACGCTCCCAGAAATCATGCACACCAGCATTCCCACTGCGGAGCTGATAAAGTATGCAAACAATGCATTTCTCGCGACAAAGATCAGCTTCATCAACTTTTTACGCCGCGTTCATATGCCGTCCCATCGATGTTAAATGCATTTCTCGCGACAAAGATCAGCTTCATCAATTCCATAGACAGCCTCTGCCAGGGCATTCGAGGCTCCGACGTAAACACCATAGCGCATGCAATTGGAAAGGATCCGCGCATAGGCCCGCTGTTCTTGCAGGCCGGACCGGGATTTGGAGGTAGCTGCCTGCCAAAGGATCTGACTGGCATGATCACCATCTCGCAGGAGATCGGAAAAATGCCAGAACTCTTCCAGGCGGTAAAGGATGTAAATGACAAGCAATTCATGAATATAATAGGATGGTGAAGGAACAGGGCACTCTAGCAGAAGGCAATACTGTTGCGGTTCTAGGTCTAGCATTCAAGAAGGACACTGACGACATAAGAGAGGCTGTGTCGGTGAGAGTGGTAGGGAAGCTGTTGGAGCATGGACTAAGAATCAGGGTTCATGACCCAATGGCACTGAAGAATTTTAAACGAGTATTTGGCACAAAAATCTCATACTCTGTGTCCGCTGTAGAATGCCTTGAGGGTTCTGACTGTTGCATAATCTTGACGGATTGGGATGTGTATAAGGATAAGGCCGCAGGATTTCCTAAGACGTATGAAATCTGGCAACATCATAGATGCCAGAAGGGTCCTGGACGCAAAAGAGTTTCGAGAGATGAACTTTAGGGCTGTAGGCCTTGGTAGTTGACCATGTGTGAGAGTTCGAAGATGCATCAATAGTTTGCAAGTGACCGAAAATTTAGAGTCCCGCTGCCAAATCCAAGTTTCCAGCCACAGAATGTGAAGGAGACAATGAGCCTTGGAATGCGAACGCTGAATCGTTAAAACACGACAATCCAAGCAGTAAAAGATCAGGTTTGGCATGTGGCTAGAATGCAAAGCACGAAGCCTTGGCCCGGTGTTTGCTGACTTAGAGTTAAATAGGTTCTCCAGACAACGAATTCATGAATTTTGCCGTAACCGGAGGTGCCGGATTCGTCGGGAGCCACATTGTCAAACGCCTAGTCTTAGATGGACACAGCGTGACGGTGGTAGACAATCTGTCTAGGGGCAGTGTGCCCAACCTTGAGGGGGTTCATGACAAGATAGACTTTATCAGAATGGACATTCGCGAGTATGATAGGCTAAATGAAGTTCTTTGTGATGCGGATGGAATATTCCACCAAGCCGCCTTGGCCTACATTCCGGGCTCGTACGAGAACGAGGACGAATACAGGCAGGTGAACGTTGCCGGTACGGCGAACGTCTTTAGGATTGGTCTGGAGCATGGCATCAGAATAGTTTACGCCAGCAGTTCTACTGTATATGGAAATGGGCAGGGCATTCCAATCCAAGAAGACGTTCCACGAAAGCCACTCAATCCGTACGGCATGACCAAGTTTGAGGCGGAACTTGCAGCCGAGAGGTATACCAAGAGAGGTGCACGCATAGTTAGTTTACGATATTTTAACGTGGTGGGATTGGGACGCAAGCAGGCATATTCCGGGGTCATACCTAGATTCTTGGATCGAATCAAGGAAGAAAAGCCGCCGATAATCTATGGAGACGGTTCGCAAATCAAGGATTTTGTATTTGTGCATGATGTTGTACGTGCAAATCTTGCAGCAATGACAAGCAAGGTCAAAGAGGGATTCTTCAACATAGGCAGCGGCAGGTCAATATCAATTACAGATCTTGCGCGCTTAATGATCAAGATTTCTGGCAAGTCACTAGAACCAGAATACCAAGAACCCCGACCTGGTGATGTCAAGATGAGTGTGGCAGACATATCCAAAGCCGGCAGGATGTTGGGCTGGAAGCCAAACATAGTCATGGAAGAGGGTCTGCAGAACCTTCTAGCTTGCTGAATTTCATGTGGGATAAGGGCTTATACCGGTTTACATTGATTTAATTTTGTTTTCAGAAGAATTTGATAAATCATCAAAAACTGTAATATCGAATTTTTTTGTAAGCAAAAATTTTACTAAATGACTTCCAATAAATCCACCTCCACCGATAATGAAAATCCTCATTATATTGATTTGAGATATATTCGAAATATTATGTCATTGTCTAATTACCATTAAATATCGAAGTTTTAGCATATTTTTCATGGATAGTATTTCATCATTAAAAACAGTAGAATGGAAAGACAACAAAGTTGTAATGATTGAACAAACCAAATTACCTAATGAACTAATATTTGTAGAATATGATGATTTTAACCAAGTTGCAAATGCAATTAAAACGCTAATTGTTAGAGGTGCACCTGCAATTGGAGTTTCTGGTGCGTTTGGATTGGCATTAGCGGTTTTACAAAGCAAGGCAACAACAAAAGATGATTTAATATCTGACTTGGAAGAAGCAGGAAAGATTCTTTTTGCTACCAGACCTACTGCCGTAAACCTGGGTTGGGGATTAGAAAAAATAATGAATGTTGCAAAATCTGGAGACTCGGTAGAACAAATAAGGGAACTAGTAATTTCTACAGCTAAAAAAATGGCAGATGAAGATATTGAAATTAACAAAACTATGGGAAAGAATGGCGCTCCTCTTTTTGATGATAATGATACTATAATGACTCATTGTAATGCCGGTGCTTTAGCTACTGTAGCATATGGAACAGCACTAGGTGTAATTAGAGCAACAAGGGATAGTGGAAAAAATGTCAAAGTGATTGCCACTGAAACAAGACCAATTCAACAAGGTTCAAGACTAACTGCATTTGAATTAAAACATGATGGCTTTGATGTTAGTCTGATTCCAGATACTGCCGTAGGTTACACCATGGCAAATGGGTTAGTGAATAAAGTTGTAGTTGGTGCTGACAGGATAGTAAGAACTGGTCATGTCTTTAACAAAATTGGAACCTATCAAGTTGCAACTATGGCAAAACAACATGGGATCCCATTTTATGTTGCAGCACCGTTATCTACAATTGATATGGAAACAAAGGCTGAGGATGTAATTATTGAGATGCGAAAAGGAAGTGAAGTTACTGGAATTGGTGACAAAAAGACCGCTCCTGATGACATTAATGTGATAAATCCAGCATTTGACATGACTCCACCAGAATTAATTTCAGGAATAATCACTGAAAAAGGTGTAGCTCAGTCTCCATTTGAAGCATCGATTAAAAAATTATTTGTATAATCATGAAAATAACGTATCTACAATCAGCAAGTGACCATTGAACATAATGGCATCAAAATTTTATGTGATCCCTGGCTTGTAGATGGAGAGTATTTTGGCTCATGGGCTTTATATCCACCATTTGAGTTTAATTCTGAAGATTTTGACGATATGGATTATATCTATATAACACATATTCATCCAGATCATTTTAGTAAAAAAACGCTAGCTAGATTAAATAAACAAATTCCAGTAATCATTTTTAACTTTCCAGAAAAATTTCTCAAAAAAAATATTGAAAGTTTAGGTTTTAGAGTTTTAGAAATTAATAATGATAGACAAACACATCTAAAAAATGGATTATACATAACAATCCTTGCATCAGATTATTGTAATCCTGAGTTATGCTCAAAGTTTATTGGTTGTGCTCCAATTGAAACAAAATTTGGAGCTACAAGTCTGGATACAATGGCTGTCATAGATAATGGAAAAGAAGCTGTAGTGAATACCAACGATTGCCCATTTGAATTATCCAAGTTTTCAATTTCAAAAATTAAAAATCAGTTTAACAAAATAGACTTATTATTAGTCGGATATGGAGGAGCTGGTCCTTACCCACAGTGTTTTGAAATGTCCAAAGAGGAGAGAAAAAAAGCTGCCGAAGAAAAGAAAACACAATTTTTGTCTCAGACAGAGATGTATGTAAATTTTTTAAAGCCAGAATTTTTTATGCCATTTGCCGGAAGATATACACTTGCTGGACCATTATACAGACTGAATGATTCTAGGGGGCTACCTGAACTCGAAGAAGCTTTTGAATATTTTAACAAATCCCCTAAACATAACTCATCAGAACAAAAATGTATTATAATTAATTCTAAAGAAAGTTTTAACATCACAAAAAAGCTGTTATCAAAACCATATACTAGAATTAACATAGATAAAAAAAATCAATACGTAAAAGATGTCTTATCTAAAAGAAAACACGATTATCATGATGACGATGAACCATCAGATGATGAATTGATTTCATTGATCTCTAAATCTTTTGAAAGGTTTGAGTATAAACGAAGGCAAATAGGATTTCATTCAGATACGGTAGTTATAATGCCCATATCAGAAGAAACCACTTGCATTATTACATGTAATGGTAATAGCTATCAGGTTGTTTTCCCAAAAGAAATAGAGCAAAAAAACAAACATGTAAAAATTTCAACAGATAAAAAATTATTAAAAAGATCATGCTAGGACCAAAATTTGCTCATTGGAATAACGCAGAAATCGGTTCTCACCTACAGTTTGAACGAGAACCAAATATTTATGAACGTGGATTATGCTACTCATTATCATTTTTCCATGAATGAAAAATTTTTCTGAAAATCAATCCTGAATAAAAATCCAAAGTGAACAACTTTTGTTAAAGACATGGCCAGTTCTTACTATCCTGTCAGCACCAACTACAACTTTATCCACTAACCCACTTGCCATCCTTGACTAAATATTAATTTAGGAACTAATCAAAAATTATTCAACACGATGAATTCTTCAATTGGTTTTGCAATTCTAATTTCATTTGTTTTAGTATTATCAACATTACTTGTTATACATAATCTATATCCAGATCCAAATAATGTATCTAATGATGATCCATTCTTTAATCACAAATTTGATCACCCAACTGCATTTTTGATTGGATCAAGTCAAGTAGGTTCAATTAACATGACCTATATTAATAACAATATATCCGGAAACTCAAAAAATCTAGTACTGTATAATTTGGCAATGCCTGGTGATTCTCCATTTGAACGAAAAAAGACTATTGATTCAATTATTTTATTAAATCCTGAAATTGTTTTTTATGGAATTTCATTAAGAGATTTTAATACACACAGTGATTCAACAAATTTTTTACCTGATGTAAAAAAATTTACAAATGAAATTTTTTTAAGAATTGACAATGAATTAAACTGGATAAACCCCAAAGTAACTACAAAACGAGCTCTTCTAAATATTTTTAATTCTACTGGACTTGTTGATAATAAAATTAACATTTCACTGGAAAAAACCCCTTTTTATAAACCCGGAAAAAATAATTTTGTTTTAGCATCTAAAGACGAAATTAATGCGTTAACAAAGAACCTATCACCTATCCAAAGAATTGACGAATATAGTTTTCAAAGAGAGTCTTTTGAACAAATTATATCTTCTTTAAAAGATAATGAAATTGAGGTTGTTATTTACATTCTTCCTGTTCATAAAAATTATTATGAAAATTTTCCAGATAATGACAAACATAATTTTTACTCAATACTAAATTATATGTCTGAAAAATACGATATTAAAATATATAATTTTTCTGCTAAATATGATGAATTAAATGCCTGGCAAGATTTTTTACATTTAGCTATTCATGAAAAATCCAATATTTACTATGATGATATTTTAAAAATGATTATTTTGGAATCTGAACTATAGATGATTTTTACTTCTACTGAATTCATAATATTTTTTGTAATTGTTGTTTTTGCAATAATTATAATTAAACAAAGAAAATTCCAGTACCTTTTTCTTTTATTTTCAAGCTATTTCTTCTTCTATTTTTCAAGCAATTATCTTATTATTTTATTGATAGCCTCAACTTTATTAGATTATAATATTGCTAAAAGTATTTGGAAATCAAAAAATCTTCAAAGAAAAAAATGGTTGTTGGTTGTTAGCTTGGTTGGAAATTTAGGATTATTAGGATTTTTTAAATATGCCGATTTTGCAATACTGCAATTTAACATATTTGGAAATTACTTTGACTTGACTACAAACATTCCATACCTTAATTTACTTTTACCAATAGGAATTTCCTTCTATACATTCCAAACAATTAGTTATACTGTAGATGTGTATAGAGGGCAATTATCTCCAAGTAAATCTTTTTGGGAATTTGCATTGTTTGTATCATTTTTCCCCCAATTAATTGCAGGTCCTATTGTAAGGGCAAAAGATTTTCTTCCGCAACTTAGAGAAAAATTAGAAACTAAAATTTCAACAGAACGCCTTCGTCAAGTAATCATTAAAAATTCAAATCTTAAGTTAGGACTTACTATGATGACATTTGGATTTCTCAAAAAAATGTTTTTTGCAGATAATATAGCCCCTATGGTAAATGAAATTTTCTCAAACCCTGTTGGTCTTGATTCTTTTTCAATTATTATGGCTACTATTGGATTTGGAATTCAAATTTATGGTGATTTTTCGGGATATTCTGATATTGCTATTGGCGCGGCACTGATACTTGGGTTTAAACTCCCAAAAAACTTCAACAAACCGTATTTTGCAACTTCTCCTTCTGATTTTTGGAAAAGATGGCATATTTCTTTATCATCTTGGCTTAGAGATTATCTTTACATCCCATTAGGCGGAAATCGAAAATCATCCGTTAGGACTTTCTTTAATTTAGCAATTGTAATGTCCTTGGGGGGGGGGCTGTGGCATGGGGCTTCATGGAATTTTGTTATTTGGGGATTAATGCACGGCGTATACCTATCTGTTCATAAAGTAATATCAGGCAAATTTCCACAGTTACAAACCTTATCTTTTTTCAAAACAAGATTAGGAAAAATCACATCAATATTAGTAATGCAGTATTTTGTTTTTCTGGCGTGGATTCCATTTCGTGTCAAAGATTTTGATGATGCTTTTTACTCTATGGGTAAATTTGTTTTCATAGATTTCCAAACAAATGAAATTATCCCTTTCATTATGGAATACAAACTTCCGGTAGGATTAATGATCCTGTTTATAACTATTCATGTAATCTCATTTAAATCTCCAAATATGATAGAAAAGATTAGTAAATTTACATTGAGATATTGGTTCCTTGTGATAACTATCATTTTATTTTCAATAGTTTTCTCTTTTGATGGAAAATCTGAAGACTTTATTTATTTCAGATTCTAGCTTTTCATTTACGAATTTCAGAACCGGACGCTGGTGATATGATTCATCAACGAGTACCTGCCTTAGATCCAAATGATGGAATACATGATGTGGCATGTAAAACAGTAATCACTTCTACAAACGAAGTTATGAATCTTCTTGACATTTTAGAAAAAGGAGGACAATGGGTTCCTCACAAACAAAAAGGAACAGGAAAGAATTTCCTGAATAGTGATCTTAAACCTGAACATTTATGATTAATCTATAATTTATTTGATAATGATATGGTGAGGTGTTATTTAGAGGGTAACTTAAAATCTAAAAAGCTTAATCTAACAGGCCCATTTAAAACATAAATGTAGATATTTGATAAAAATCCAATGTTAATTGAAGCTAATTAGTAGAAAGTTTTTATTGTTTTTTAAACTGCAATTTACAATATGAGTACAGTTTCTGCACAAGCAATTGAGGAATCACTCAAGCAATGCATGGATCCTGAAGTTCCACTAAACATTGTAGAGATGGGATTAATCTATGGAATAGATGTTGCAGAAAACAACGATGTTAATATTAAAATGACAATGACCACACAAGGTTGTCCACTTCATGAAACTCTAGTTCAAGATGCAACAAGATATGTAAAAAAAGTTCCAGGAGTAAATAATGTCAAAGTAGACATTGTATGGGAACCTCCATGGTCAATGGATAAAATGTCTGAAGAGGCAAAAATGAAAATCAAAAATATGGGGGCTGGACTGAATACACCTGCACCAATTAACTATGAAACTGCATTGCCTCAGGGTGTTGGAAAATTAGTAAAACAAGAAGATGGCTCTATGGTATTAGCAAACGAACATGAACAAGGCTTTATGGTAAATCAAGCAATCGTAGACTTTTGGAAGTCTTGTAATGGAGAACGTAAGGTAACTGATTTGGTTGAAGTATTTGCACAACAAACTGGCCTACAAAGAAATCAGGTAGAAAAAGAAGTTATGCAATTATTACAACAACTACGTGATGGTGGATTAATTGCTATCGCAGGTCAACCAGACACACCAAATGTTGAATTTAAAAAATAATCTTAAAAAATATAGTTAGAATTTGCACCATCAAAGTTTATTGTAACACCTGATAGGTACTTTATTTTATTTTCAATTATTGCTTTTACAAAATTTCCAATCTCTTCTGGCTCTCCTAATCTTTTCATTGGAAGTGTTTTTTCAAATTCTTTTACATTTTCTATTAACTCCTGAGTTCTATCTGTGTTGATAGGGCCTGGTGCAATGTTGATACAGCTGATATTTTTTTGAGCGTATTCTTTGCTTAGTACTTTGAAAACTTCACTAAATGCTGCACGATATACTGAAGATATAATCAATTTTGAATTTGGCTCTTTGATCACATTTGAGCTTATCAAAAAGATGTATCCACCATCATTTATTTTGATATTTTGCAGTATGATGCAAAATCCTAAAAATAATTGATTGTGATATAACTTCCAATCTTCTTCAGTGATATCTGCAAATTGTTTTGGAACAGGTCCGCCCGTATTAAGAATTAAAATATCAGTTTGATTATTTTCTTTAACAAATTCTCTAACACTTTTTAAGTTTGAAGTATCAATATTTATTTTTGAGGTAGCAAAAACATCAATATCTATTGCTTTGAGTGATTCTGAGATAGCTTTTCCAATACCTCTTGAACCGCCAAAAACTATTGCTTTGGTCATCTTAACTCAAAATAACTGCTGATAATTAAATTTCTCTGTTATTGAAAATTTTTCCATGGTAATTCCCTATCTAAAAGTTGTTTAAGAGATTGAACATTAACAACTAACAAAAATTAATAATATCGCCATATTATGTTAATCAGAATATGTCTCTAATTCAAGAAGCTAAGCGATTAGTAAAGAAAAATGCATCTGTAGCACAATTTGTAAATGATATTAATTTCGGTTTTAGGCATCATCAATCATTTTCTAAAACTTCTGAAAATGAGAAAAAAATCATTTATGAAATTTACAAAAATGGTTTTTATGTTATTCCCAATTTTGTTTCAAAAGAATTTTGTGACAAATGTATTGCCGATATTGAATCTATCTTTGTTAATCATAAGGATGTTGTTACAGAAAGAACTGATTTTCGAATATCTGGAGCTGAATAACTCTCTGAAAATATAAAACAATTTCATGAGAATAAATTTTTGAATGATTTTGCAAATAATTATAACTGCATTGAAACAGCTTGTGGATTTACCCTTGCCAATAAAATTGAATTTAATGAAAAAAGCCAAAAGTTAGGATCTGGAGGTGGATGGCATAGAGACAGCGTTAACAGACAATGTAAAGCAATTCTATACCTAAACGATGTTACTGAAAAAATGGTGCTTATCAAATGATCTCCAAATCTCATAAACTTAAACAAAAATTAAATGATATCAAAATAGGTTCATTATCTCCATTTCAGACACGATTTACTGATGAACAGATTGATAGAATCATACAAGAAAGTCCAGACCAGTTACAAACATTTACGGGAAAACCTGGAACATTAATTCTAAAAGAATGCTCAGCAATTCATAGAGGCTCTCCTCTTAAAGAAGGTAAACGATACGCTTTAACAAATTACTGGTTCTTCAAAAGCCAAATTACTCCAGAATCAGCTAAACATTTCTCACCATTGGTTTCACCTGAAAAGTTTTTAGCAAAAGCTAAGTGATTAATTTGATTAAAAAAGGAATTAGTACTTAGATTTCTTTAATTTCAGTAATTGTTCCTAACACTGAATCCATTTTGACAATAGCTTTTTTCTCTTCCCATCCTAGTGCAACATACCAATCTCCTGCATCATCATGATACTTTGTTTCTAATGTCTTGATATTGTCTGGTTTTACATCATATTTTTTCACAATTCCAGAAATCGCAAGTACAATTGCTTCTTTTTCCTTTTCCAGTCTTCTTTTCATCAAACCAATACCAGGGCTCATAATTTTTCTAGTTAGTCTGTTCTAATATAGTTAATTGATTAAATTACCCATAAAGTTCAATTTTCCTAATTGAACCCTTTCAATGTTTCATACTTTAGTTAATCACTAGAAACAAAATGAAACTAATTCAAAGAATTTCAGATTCCACACTTGCAAAACCTACTACTCTTGTATCCATTGTTTCAATTTTAGCAGTAATTGGTCCTGTTGTAATTGTTTCAGCAGGATTTTGGGATGCTATCTCTCATCTTCAACAAGAACCAGAATTTTTCTGGAGCATTCAGCATATTATAGTATACACAGGTGTATCTATGACTAGTTGTGCTGCTATCCTGGGCTGTGTTCTTTTATTCAGAAAATCAGTTCGGGGATCCCTTAAGATTGGAATTCAACTTGTTATAGCTGGTTCGGTAATCCAATTAATTTCAGGCTTTGGAGATTCCTTATCTCATGATCTCTTTGGAATTGATGGATTGATATCTTGGTCCCATCAGCCACTTGAATTCGGACTTGTTCTTGCATCATTAGGGGGTGTTTTGATATTAAAAAATAGGGAACACACAAGACTCAAAGTATTTCTTCCATTCTCAATTGTGGCATTCTTGTTTTTTACAACCTGGCTTATCTTCAACTTGATTCTAGTTTTTGGACATACCATTCAGTGTATTCCAGTCTATGAGATATTCTCATCAGGTTGTTCTATATTGTAATTTTTAATTTTTAGATATGACATTACAATAATAATCACAGCACCTGCTAATACCAAAACTCCTGCTGGAATCATTTGTTGAGAATTTGTATTACCAAATTCCACTTGTAAATTGATTTGATTTTTTGAAATATTTGTAACTTTTACAGTATGTGTGCCATCTTCGTTAAAATCAAAATATCCTACTGACATTTTTGTCTGAATCCGTTCTTCCTGAATTACATTATCTTTAGTATCTAGTATTTGGACAAATACCCCTTCTCCTGTAAACTCAGGCATGTAGACTTTGTAAAATCCAATATCTACGCCTGTAAATTCTGACATTAATTCAAAAGAATCAGATTGTTTTAGCAAAATTACATCATATGTTTTTTCAGTTTCAACAAAAATAAATGAAATCCAAATAATTCCCATAATCACCAATCCTAATCCCAATTTGAATGGTGATATTTTCACTTCATCATAGTGACAAATTATTTACCTAATAAGATAATCTAAAGGACTCGGAGGGCTTCGATCCCTCGACCTAGCGGTCCGAAGCCGCTCGCACTATCCAGACTGTGCAACGAGTCCAAAGAAGTAAGATTTTAACAGGTCTAAATATCTGTCTAGATACTTTGAAAGTGTCAAAAAAAGTAACTGGTGTTGAATATGCGATTAGAGATATCGTTTTGGCTGCAAAAAAAGTGGAACAAAAAGGAATGCAAGTTGATTATCTCAACATTGGTGATCCTGTACAGTTTGGTTTTCAACCGCCTGATAATGTAAAACAAGCTTTGATTGATGCAATTAACAAAGGAGAAAACTATTACTCTCCATCAGAAGGTCTTTTGGAATTGAGAGAAGAGATTGCTAAAAAAGAAAATGCTAAAGGACTATCAATTTCAGCTGAAGAAATTCTAGTTACTAATGGTGTCTCTGAAGGACTTGATATGGTGATCTCCTCAATTGTAGAAGATGGTGATGAGGTACTTTTACCAGGACCATATTATCCACCATATGCATCATATGTAAGACTGCATGGTGGAACTCCTGTAGAATTTGCAGTAGACTTGAATAATTCTACACCTGGTATTGATGACATTAAATCCAAAATCACTTCAAAGACAGTTGCAATCTGTTTGATTAGTCCAAACAACCCTACTGGTGTGGTGTTTGATGAAAATTCACTCAAAGAATTAGTAGACATTGCAAACCAACATAATCTCTACATAATATGCGATGAAATTTATGATCAAATTATTTTTGATGAAAAGTTTGTGGGAATTGGTAAAGTTGCTGGAGATTCACCTGTAATTGTTCTAAATGGATTCTCAAAAGTTCATCTCATGTCTGGCTGGAGAATTGGATACATTGCGTTTAACCGATCACCACAACTTGAAGCAATCAGAGAACATCTTCCAAAATTGGCAAGAGTTAGGATTGCAACGAGTCATCCGGTACAACATGCAGCTTTGGAATCACTTCGCGGTCCTCAAGATTACATCAACAGCTTTGTTTCTGAAATCAAAAAACGTAGAGACTTGGTCGTAAAACGTCTAAATGAAATGCCCGGAATTTCTTGTTCCAACCCGCAAGGTGCATTTTATGCATTTCCAAAGATTGAAGATGACAGATTTGGTACAGATAAAGAATTTGTTACAAAACTTCTAGAAACAAAAGGTGTATTGACAGTTCACGGTTCTGGATTTGGCAAACAATACGGAAGCGGACATTTCAGACTTGTCTATCTTCCTAGTCTTGAGATATTGGATTCTGCAATGAACAAAATTGAAGATTTTGTTAGTCAGTAACTCCAAACTGAAAATTTTTCAGGAATTATTTCTATAATACAGTCGGTATCCTCTAGTAATTCTTTCGCAGATTTGTTTTCAAGTGTCTTAAAGTATCTTAAAAGAATTTTTTTTGCAATTGTTTTTACTTTGTTGTTTTCTAAAATTAAATTGGCACTGCCTTGTCCCATCACTCCGTAAATGTTCGGTGCATTAACCCCTGCATCAACACAAAAGGCAACGCGTTTGTTACTTTTTGCATTTTTTGCCTTATTTGTACTCGTGTTTGTTCCTATGTAGATATTTTTTCCACTATACAGATACCAAACAGGAGCAATATGTGGGGTTTTATTTTTGCCAATTGTTGCAAGCCGTAATACTTTTTGTGATTTTAGAAATTCATCCCTTTTGTTCATGTTTTCTAAATCCTAATGCTATCATAAAAACCCCAAAGCCTAACATTGCCATTGAAACTTTTTCATTTGTTATTTCTCCATTAAGCAAAAAATCTTCAACAAATTCCGGTCCCCAGATGAATAGCTGCCTGATTAGAACTATTCCTGCCATTACGGAAAAAAGCGTACCAATTGCTGTAAACCAATTTCTGCCTCGTCTATAGTATTCGTTACTCATGATTAATGAAAAAAACAGAATTAGACAATCTTAATGCCGGGATTTTTTATCTTGTTTTTTATCATTGCATTCAGGAGAAGTGGCGTAGACATTTCTGCAAAATAAGATAGTTCTACCGGACCCAAGTAAACTGGTCTTAGTCCTTTAATCTCACTAATCAATCCATTAACCACCTGAACTGATGCATCATCATCTCCACATACAAAGATGTCATAATCAAGTTCCAATGTAGGATTGACTAACTTTTTTTCAGAAATCACATGAAATGCTGAAACAAGTTTTGATTTGTCCTTCATGTGGTTTGATACTAGTTCATATGAAAATGGTTTATTTTCCTTAATTGCCACACATTCAAATCCAACATCTGTTTTTGTCATTGGAACAATTGGAGACACAACAACACAACTATCTTTGATCTCAGGTAATATTCCAGAACATGTTGAATCAATATTATCATATGGGATTGATAAAATCAAAACATCACTCTCTTTTGCAACTGAAAGATTATCACTCCCAGAAATTGTTCCCTTTATTTCCCCAAATGCCTCCTTTGCAAGACTGGTGTATTCTACTGCCGAATTAGATGCTCTTGAAGCATCTCTGGAACCAACAATTACATCGTGGTTTTGTGACCATCTTAGAGCAAAACCTTTACCCATTCCGCCAGTTCCACCAATAATTCCTACTTTCATAATTATCTATCTGATAATGTTATTATTATCTCTATTTGAAGTTCGATCAAATTGGGACAATTGATTTTCCTTAGACATGGTCAGGCAAAAAATAACACTGAAAGAATTTTAGCCGGCAGAACTGAAGGTGTCCCATTAACCGATACTGGAATAAAACAAGCTGAACATACTGCTACATTACTTGAACGCATGAATGTCTCTGCAATTTATTCAAGCCCAATAGAAAGAGCAAAGCATACTGCAGAAATTGCTGGAAAACATAACTCACTTGATGTTACGGTTGATGATCGTCTTAATGAACTTGATATGGGAAAATTTACTGGAATGCCATATGATGAGATTTTTCAAAGTCACGGTAATGTCTTTATGAAATTCTATAATGGCGAACTTGAGATTGCTCACAATGGAGTAGAAACTTTTCCCGATGTTAAAAAACGAATTCTAGGGATTACTGATCACATTATTGAAAAACATCCTGATGAGAACGTATTGCTTGTAACTCACATGGACCCAATCAAAGCAATGCTTTCAACTATTGTTGATCTATCTCCTACCAATCTCTATGAACTAATAATAGCAAATGCCTCCCTTAACATCTTTCGAGAAAAGGATAGAAAATATTCACTTTCAGGAATTAATGTAATGGATCCATCACGTTTCGATCATGGTTGGTAGTTTGTAATCTTGAAAACCCTTAAATAGAAAAAATAGGTTTCGTCAGTCAATCGCTAATGAAAGGGATGGTCAAATTACTCTTAGTATTGGCAGTTTTAGTTATAATTCCGGCAGTAGACTTGGCATTTGCTGCGGGTGACGAACCTGGGGAATATCTTGATCGCAGAGTAATTATCTGGAACTTGTTCTTTAGAATGATGACTGTTGCGTTCACAGTTGGTGCAGTAGTCGCAGGAACAATGATCTGGTTAGTCTGGAGATTTAGAGAATCTCACCCAAAAGCAAAACCAACTGCATATGAGGGAACTGACTGGTAGGAATGAGTGGACACTCTAATTATCCTGAATGGATTTACGTTGCTGTTGTAATTGCATTAATGGCATGGGTTGGAGCAGAAGCATGGGAAGCAGAGAGACTTGTGGAACACGTTCCTGAAGGTGCTGAAGTAATCAAAGTAACTGGACAACAATGGTTCTGGACTTTTGAACATGAAGATGGAACCAAAGAAATCGGCGAACTACATGTTGAAGTCGGAAAGGCATACAAGTTTGAGATTATGTCAAAAGACGTAATCCACTCTTTTAATATTCATGATTATGTTGTTTTACTTGACGCAATTCCAGGAAGAGTCAATGTTGTATGGTTTGCTCCAGATGCAGTGGGAGAACATGATATCCAATGCAGAGAATACTGTGGACTGATTCATTATAACATGCGCGGAACACTATATGTGGAGGAACCGTCAGCTTGATAACATTATTATCACAACTTCCTAGCATTCAAAATGAGGAGATTAACTAATGGTCCTAGAATTACAAAAGCCACGTCCAATCTGGCAAATCATGTTCTCGACACATCACACTGATATTGGTTTACTCTATCTTATCTCCTCGCTAGCATTCTTGTTCTTAGGTGGCACATTAGCACTTGCTATCAGAGCTGAGTTGTTCTTGCCTGGCACACAAATCATTGCTGATTCTATGACCTTTAACAGAATCTTTACTGTTCATGGCACAACACTGATCTTCTTGTTTATCATTCCTTTTGCATCTGCAGTTGGTAATTACTTTGTTCCAATAATGGTTAGATACAAGGATATGGCATATCCAAAACTTAACGCAATTGCGTTTTGGATGATTCCGCCTGCTGCTGCGCTGGTCTGGTTAGGCTTTGCAGACTTTACCTGGTACGCACAACCGCCATACTCTATCATTAGTGCTCCAGGTCCAGCAGCTGACATGTGGATATTTGGACTAAAGATTTTGGGTGTTTCATCAGTACTTGGTGCCGTCAACTTTGTAGTTACAATTCTCAAATGTAAGCATCCAGACATGTCAATTGGCCAAGTTCCACTTTTAGCTTGGTCATTTTTGGCAACATCTTTGATTATCATTGTTGCAATTCCAACATTTGCAGCAGCACTCTTGATGCTTCTAACTGACAGACTAGGTGTTAGTGGATTTTTTAATCCTGCAATGGGCGGTGATCCAATCGCATATTCACACTTGTTCTGGTTTACATTCCATCCAGAGGTATACGTCTTGGTAATTCCAGCTATTGGCATGATGTATGAAATCATTCCAAGATTCTCAAGAAAGCCAATCTTCAGCTACAACTCTGGAGTCTTTGCGTTTGTAATGTTATCGCTAGTATCTTTCTCATCATGGGCACATCACATGTTTGCAACAGGAATGTCATTTACCGAAAAAACGGTCTTTATGGTAGGAACTCTTGCAGCTGTTCCAGCATCTGCCATGCACGTATTCAACTTTATTGCAACAATGTGGAATGGCAGAATTAAATTCTCAACACCAATGATGTGGGCAGTTGGAGGAATCGCATTGTTCTTCGCTGCGGGTGCAGGTGGTGTAGTTAACAGCGCAATGCCATTAGACTTTTCAACACATGATTCATACTGGGTAGTCGGTCACTTCCACCTCTTTGTAATGGGTACTATTGCATTTGGTTCAATTGGTTATCTCTACTACATGTTCCCATATGTCACGGGCAGAATGTACAATGAAACTATGGGTAAGGTACACTTTTTCCTGTCATTTGTAGGCACAATATTGGTATTCTTTACACAACACGTACTTGGTTTGTATGGCATGCCAAGGAGAATTTACGATTATCCGCCAATCCCAGAATGGATTGCCATGAATCAGATTGCATCTGTTGGTGCAATGATTATTGGCGTCAGTATGGCAATATTCCTGTACAACATGATTTACAGTTCAGCAAAAGGAAAACTTGCAAATACCGAGGACCCATTCGGTCTAGGTGGAAAGTACTACTATCCGTTCGAGTCGAAGAACCCACATCATTAGGATAAAAAAATGAGTAACGAAACAGAACACCCAGCAAACGAACCAGCACATCCAGTATACAGAACTTCTGCATCCAGAACTGGAAAGATGCTGGCCATAATGTTGGGTATTTGTATTGTTGGCGGAGTGATATTCTTTGCAATGTGGGACTATTGGATTTCAGAACCTGCTCCAGTTGTTGCAATGATGGCAGGAGAAGACGATCATGCTGCACCAGCTGGGTCTTCAGGAACAGCGGCAGCTCCAACAGGCGTATCTCATGAATTTACTTTGGACTTTGTAGAGTCTGATGACTTTAGGACTTTGGCATTTAATGCATTACCCGGTGAGGATGGTCATAATCCAGAAATCCGAGTTAATTCTGGTGATGATGTCACCATTACTACCAATAACATGGGTAAATCATTTCATTCATTTGGAGTTGTTTCAAACCCTGAAGACTTTAACAGTGTAATTTGGGACTCTGCAATTGCTACCATGTCCAATCCTCTGAAGCCAGGTGAAGGCGATAGTACTACTTTCACTGCTGGTGCCCCGGGAGCTTATTACTACATCTGTACTATTCCAGGACATGCATTACAAGGCATGCAGGGTAGCTTTATTGTGGAATAGTTTTGGCAATCCAGTATCTTGCATTAGTAACAATGATTGTTTTGTATTCTCTAATGTTTATTGGAGGATATATCTCCGCAGCTGGACTTGGTCTGACTTGTCCTGAGTGGCCATTATGCCCAAGTGGGGTGTTACCTGCTGAGGAATATCTAATTGAATGGACTCATAGGCTAGTTGCAGCAACTACTGGAGCATTAGTAATTGCAACTATGGTTGCCTGTCTAATTAACAAGAATGCTGACTTGAAGATCAAAGTAACAAGCTCACTTGCAACTGTATTTGTTATTACTCAAATCACTCTTGGTGCCTTGGTAATTGATCTGAAACTACATGCGGTTTTAGTTGCAGTTCATTTGGGAATTGGAATATTGTTATTTGCAATGGTGTTGTTAACTACATTATTTGCATTTAGAATCTCTAGAATTCCCATGGAGTCTAAAATCTAAATCTTTTAAATTTTTTTGGCAAGTAAACAATTCCAACAACTATTACTAGACCCATAGCACCTGCAGTTATTGCAGTAAAGAAGATGTATCCAAACGGATTTTGTGTTCCCATGTTAAATGTATAAGTTACAATTCCTTGATTTTCTCCAATATTGTACAAATCAATCAATACAATATGATTTCCTTGAGTTTTCCATACATAATCAAAATCCCAATGAGATCCTTCTATGTGTGTTACAGGTATTGTATCTACTTGTTGATCATTAAAGAAAATTCGTACTCCCATTGTAAATCTATCTACTTCTTCATAGTCAAACCCTTCAGTTACTTTTACTCTGAATTGAGAAGGTTCTCCAATTTGCGGAAACTCTGGTGCTGTAGCTACTTGTACTCTATATCCTACTTCAAATTTCTCAGCAGAATTAAACATTGAATGAGCATAAGCATAATCAAATATTGAGACAGATGATAGTAAAACAAAGATCAAAAAAACTGATCGCCTTTTAGACATTTAGATTGTCATAGAAAATGGATAAATATATTGTAAATCAATTTCTTTACGAAAATCTTCAAAACCTTTAAATCCTAAACGACGAGAAATTTAGTCGTGACCTTAGTTACAAAGTCTATTGATATCAAAACACCAGTAGAGAATGTTTTTACCTATTTTGCAAGACCTGAACACATCTCTGACCAGATTAAAACTGATGTAGTGGGCATGACAGTTGTTCCTATGGATATCAAAGAAGGAATGGGTGTGGGTACAACTTTTAGAATTATTGGTGACTTTGGCGGTAAACGTCTAGAATGGGATTGTGAAACAACTGAATTTATTAAAAACGAAAGAATCTCTGCAAAACAAATTGAAGGTCCTTTTAAAAAATGGCAAATTACCAATGAATTCAAAGCATTAGGTGATAATCTCACTAGAATAACCATGTCAGTAGATTATGCGATGCCATTTGGTCCACTAGGAGCAATTTTGGATAAGGCAAAATTTGCAAAATCTGCTGAGAAAGGCATGGAGACTGCTCTTTACAACGTCAGAGGTCTACTTGAAGGAAATGGTTCAATTCCTGTATACATCACACTAGATGCATACCAAAAGATCCTTGTCGAAAAGAAAAAGATGAATGATGTTCCAGTTTCAACTGTACTAACAGCAATTCTTGAAAAGTATAATGAAATTGAAGCAAAAGCACAAAACTAGATTTTCCTTTATTTTACAATCTTAAGATTAATAACAACTCTGGGCTAATTTATTTTGATGGGTCTATGGCGCAGCCAGGTAGCGCACCGGACTCTTAATCCGGTTGTCGAGGGTCCGAATCCCTCTAGACCCGCCATATTTTGCCTGTTATTTTAGATACTTGTTAAGTGTAACAAAGTAATTGTTCATATTATTATCTTGGGTTTTACACTGTTCAATCTTAGTGTCAAGGATCGGGACATGGTTTCAGTTTGTTATCACAGATATGTTTCTTGTAATTCTTCAGACTCTGATTTTATTTTTTTGAGTTTTTTGTATCCATAATACGTACCTACACCAAGACCTACTACCGTACCAACAGCAAGTAATACAAACCAGTGTGGTGCATCATGATACAGATGTCCCAAAGGATCTGTTAACGAGCTTCGTTTGTCTCAAAGGATCTGTTAACGAGCTTCGTTTGTCCCAATGAACTTTGTAATAATTATCATAAACTTTGATGTGAATACATCGTTTATCTGATAAACTAATTCCATAGTTATCTTTTTGCCCATCATTATCTGCATGTATTTTTTTAAAATTAGATGGAATCTTTGGAACCATATCAAACTCAACAAGAATATCCGTATGAGCTGGATGTTCTAGTGCTGTTGCAATTATTTGCTCCCAAGAATAATATCCGTCAACTACTTCGTATGTCTTATTTGTCATTATTTATTGTCCAAAATTTTCTGTAGGATCTTCATAATTTTTAACTAGTAATTCATTAAGTATAGCATACGGAGAATTTCTTATTCTGTTCACAGATAAATCTGCCATCTCATTTTGTACTGATTCCCTAATCATTTTCATCCAATCTGTTAACGCTAAAACATTATGTTTACGTAAATCAATATACCATTGCCATTGAGTATATTCTGATTTGTCCATAGTCTTTATACGATTACGACAAAATTCATGTGTACATGGAAATTCTCCTATTTTGTTAAACGCTTTTTGCCAGTCATCAAAACCAAGTAATGCCAATGTTTCTTCATCTATTGCTTTACCATCATAGCCATCTTCTGCACTGCCACCCGAACTTGTTTCTTTATCAAATAGATTAGCAGATGCTGAAACTATTAACTTGTCCCAAAACTGATCATTTAGTGAGTTTTTAAGGATCAGTTAGATCCATTCGAAACAAAATTGATTCCATTTTATGCAGTTTCAAGAACTAACTGACAAGCAGTGGGATGTGATGAAACAGCATGTTCCAAAACCATCCCTGCGGGCCGTCCAGGAAGTAATGACAGAAAAATCATCAGTGGAATTTTGTTTGTTGCAATAACCGATGCAGATGGAACCAAATGCCAAAAAAATATGGTTTTAGATCAACGACAAGCAGAAGATCAAACTCTTGGCAGCAAAAGGGAATCTGGAAAAAGGCTCTGTCATGTATAATCAGAACCGCTCATAAATCAAACGAACTCAATCTACAAAAAATATCAGCTGACTCCCCATTAGTTTCTGCCAAAAAAAGGGAGAGGGGGGGGGGGATGTGACCGGATATGACGGGTTCAAAAGGATTACGGGCACAAAGATTCATGTTGTAGCGGAACAAAACAGTTTGCCAAATCAGCTGTAATTAGTCCTGCAAATGAACATGATAGTGCAAAATTTGTGGATGTCACAGAACCAATTTCAGATTTTACAGATAATTCCATGACGAATCAGATTGTTTCAGTTTATGCGGACAGGGGATATGGTGCAGGATGCATCGGGAATTATCCGAGAAACAGCAGCATCACACGTTGCATTCCCTGCAAGAGTAATTCCGAATTTATTTTACAAAATAACAGTTACAGCAATTACGGCAAGACAGGATCTGTTGCAGAGAGATTCCTTGCGCGGTTGAAAAATGGATTTCACGGAACCAGAATCAGATATGAAAGACGTTCAGAGAACTATCTTGCATTTGTTTGCTTGGCATCAATTATGACGTATTGGAGTGTATTGGGATAAGTTGGCTCATATTATTTAACATTGATTTTTAGATGATTATATTCACAATTTAGAGATCAAAAATGTCTTAAACTGTTTATTCGGTTTTGGTGCACTGTCACAGATAAACAAAAAGATAGTTTAATTTATTGGTTTTATTCTTCCTTAGCTGGTTCTTCCTTAGCTGGTTCTTCCTTAGCTGGTTCTTCCTTAGCTGGTTCTTCCTTAGCTGGTTCTTCCTTAGCTGGTTCTTCCTTAGCTGGTTCTTCCTTAGCTGGTTCTTCCTTAGCTGGTTCTTCCTTAGCTGGTTCTTCCTTAGCTGGTTCTTCCTTAGCTGGTTCTTCCTTAGCTGGTTCTTCCTTAGCTGGTTCTTCCTTAGCTGGTTCTTCCTTAGCTGGTTCAGGTGTTGATTCTAGTTTTTTCTTTTTGCGGAACAAGTCAATGAATCCCATTAGTGATTCTTTGTCATTTTATCTACAATATAATCGGTTCTGGCATATTTTGGTGATCAGATCGCTATTTTGCATCAGAACCAATGTAGATTTAATAGATAATTGATCGGGTTCTGTGTAACCTTCGGGTGTTATTCTGTAGCCTTGTTTAGTGAGACATAAAAGCGCAACGGGGACTCGGTCTGACATTCAACCTTCTTGCAAGTTCTCATACTATGATCTAGACCTTTCGGAATTTGGTTCTGTCAGGTTGTCGAGGGGGACAAGTCAGGACTGGTTTCTCCATTCATCCTTGTCCAAAGCCGTCATCTGTTTAGAAGATACATTCCCACTTGGTGAAGGCAACATAGCTAGCTTCTTCAAGTGGGATAGAGTCACAAGCATTGCAAGTCAGCAGATCCATGCCAATAGTCTTTGATGCCGGGAATCCCCGCTGCGGCCTTCATCCAATGGAAAATCACCACTGTACCGTGTGGCAGCAGCAGCAACAGCAGCAGTAGCGAAGGCCGATGCATAATGATGCCAGAGACAATGGCTACGCAGCCGGCATCCCTTTTAATTCACAATGACGGATTTTTACAAAATAAATAAGAAAGGCTAGGGACAGAACACAGATATAGTCACAGTCTGTGTAATCTGTACACATTGGGATACTCCTTTCATTATGCAGTCTCAAAACAGAACACAGATATAGTCACAGTCTGTGTAATCTGACCTGTAAAGTCTGGACTGATGTCGCCACCAATTTGAACTTGCAGCCAGTTGACATTTTCCCTGTCAGGACCGATAAAAGCGGTAAACCCTCTGTCTGTTTCAGATATTGATAGTATATTCGCGTATGCAATGTCCGGGTCATCAGTGTACCTTGTCTGCCCCACATCCATGATTGGGGTACCATGACTGTCCAGCCAGTCAGTGCCAGATATTAACATAGTAGCATAAGTAGTGCCAGTATTCTTGGTTGCAATTCTCTTTTTATCCGAAATATCGCCATATGCCAGACTGCCAAAGTCTAGATCAGCGGATACCCTGACTGAGCATATAGGAACATCAGTAGCGCCAGAGGCATCCAGCGTGACGTCAATTGTTTTTGATGCAATCTCGTTTAGGGACCCTACGATAGTGCCGTTTGCAGCAACGGTACCGTAAGGCAGACTGGCAGTCGCATTGTATGCAAAGGTGTCATTAGTAAACACGCCTCTGATGATATGGTCTCCAGTATCCTCGTCGAGGGTTATGGCTGATCCGTCATCTGTCGTCTCAGGAAGGTCAAGTCCAACTATTGCATTACTTACAGGGGGATCAAAGGAGGGAAATGGAACCGGGAAGACGAAGAAGCCATCACCGGGAGGTTGCAAACCAATCAGGTCATCATCACGGTCAAGCACGACTACGCCGGAACTGTTGGAGAACTTTGTAAAGTCATCCCTGAACGTTACGGATGGCTTTTCACCTACCGTAATCTCCACGGGTATGGTCTTGGTTGCCCCAGTAGTAGTACAGGTCGCATTCCCGGCATTACCGGTATAGGTGAACTCTTTTATGACAATGTCAAACGTATCGATGCCCGTATATGTGGCACCGGGGATGTAGTCAAATTCGGCAAGCATTGTGGGGTCGTGGCCAAAATTATCCGTATTACAGGTTATGGCAAGTTCGGGACTATTGCCATCACTGTAATCGTACGGTTTTATGGGATCTCCGGATGCCACAAGGCTGCCGCCCTCTTCAGTGGTCAGGGGGTCGGGAAATACGGCAATCCAGGGATTTCCAGTGACATTGTAACCAATAGCATTATGAAGTATAGGAATAAAGTTAACTCGTTCTGTTACCAGGGACAGATCATGGGCAATCGTACCATATCCGACATCGTATCTCAGTGTTGGAAGAATCTCCACGTCAGCATCATTGACTGACTGGCCATACGCATGGCCTGCAGTCACTGCTACTGCTGCTACTGCTGCTACTGCTGCTACTGCTGCTACCACTGTTATCGCTGCAGCCATCAGGATCGCCGCAACAATGCCGTCCCTCTTCTTTAGTGTCACTGACTGTATACGGGGGGGGGGGGGGTAAATAACTATATCGGAGGGTGGTTCTGTGTAATCTTCGGGACTTGAGAAATATGGAAAAATGATTTTTTTGATCAATTTTTAGATTTGTCTTACATCATAAAGATCAAATGTAATATTTTTAGTTCCTAAAACAGCTTGAAACACAATGTTATCGTCTACAGCTATTTGCATTACATTGTCTGTTAGAAAACCACCGCCTAATTCTTGTACTTCTAAATTGATTTGTCTAAAATGAGCAATCATATTGTTTATGTTGCCTTGTATAACTGGATGTAGAGGAGAAAAGAGAGCATTGTATCTTTCCGTAAATCTGTCAACCATTATGAGATGATGGGAATTGATGTATCTTTTAAAACCATATACAACTGGGTATCAAAGTGCTCTGAAATGACCTCGATCTATCTCAATGGCATAGTTCCAAGAACTAAAGGTCTAATGTTCAGGGCAGATGAGGTATGGATTAAAGTAAATGGCAAACAATGTTATCTGTTTGCTGGTATGGATGATGATTCTAGATTTTGGCTAGCTTCTGATGTTGCAGATAACAAGTTTCATCACAATGCAGACAGCCTCTTAGAATTCACAAAAAGACAGGCTGGAAAATCACCTAGAAATTTTGTTACTGACGGTCTACCAGCATACATGAAATCATCAAAGAAAATATTTGGAAAAAAGACAAATCACATCAGACATATTCACATCCAAAAAGATGTGAACAACAACAAGATGGAGCGTTTAAACGGAGAGATCAGAGACCGAGAGAAAGCCTTTAGGGGTCTCAAAAGAATAGACACGCCAGTAATTGAAGGCATGAAAGTGTATTACAATTTCACAAAAAAACATGGAGCTTTGAAAGGCAAGACACCAGCTCAAGCCTCACTAATTGAAGTGGACGGTAAGAACAAATGGAAGATGATCATACAAAATGCCTCACTAAACAAGGCTACTGAATGAATCCTTAGAAGATCCATATTTCTCAAGTCCCGAAGATTACACAGAACCATTGATCGCCATATTTTTAGTATATGAAAATCTCTGATCGCATATGAGAAAGATTGTATTCATACTTGTGTTATTATTAATTGGTATTGCTCCATTAATTATTCCATCGTACTCTGAATATATCTCCCCAAAAAAACAGCTAGAATCAGGAGTTTTGCATGAAGATGTTATTTGTAGAGAGAATAGGGTACTTGTGCTTCGCACCAATGATTCTCCTGCATGTGTAAAAGAAACAACCGCACAGAAAACAGGTTGGAGCATAATTGCAACAGAATTTGCACAAAAAGAATCAGCATCCTCACAGCAAATCACAACAAATGATGATAAATCAATGATTGTTGTAGATGATGATGTGGAATTACATATCTTGAAGAATCATAATAGTACCATCTCTGAACCAAACATTCAAAATGCAATTAAAACAAATTCACAGCAAGAACGTGATAATTATCTAAATTCTTTACAGTTTGGACTAGTCAGTGATGAATCATTTGAGGGGGAATTGTATGGGTTTGATCAGAACCTTCATCTCAGACAACCTGCTCCTGCACCAATGAGTGTTTTCTTTGCACCAAATCACTATTCAATGAATGAAGATGATCTTGTGGGCAGACAGACTCTTGATCATATCATTCCACAACCTCTGTCAACATATAGCTTTTCAGAGTCGGGTGATGATGATAATGGTGCAACCATTGATTATAGAGAATGGCTTCCAACATGGATTGCACCAGGATACTATTTGAAATGGGTAGACATTACACAACCAGAGGATCAATATCATTCTGGTTCTGAAGGCAAAGGAGAGATAAAACTTACATACATTCCAAAAGTTCTTGAATTTTCAGAAGAAATTACCGACAAAGAGTTTACTGATATCAACATGTATGTAATCACTGTTATAATTGCAGATAATGAATCAACAATTTACATGAAAACATCAAGTGAAATTAATGTAATAACAAGAGACGGTACTACAACAGATATTATTTATGAAAATAAATGGAATGGGCATGTGAAATATGTAAATGCTGCAAGAAATGATCCTGCAAAACATGGCGTGTCATATCATTCTCCAAATATTCTTATTGCTTCTGGTGGAAATGCATTAACCATGCAAGAACATGAAAACATTGTTACAGAATTATTTGAAAGGTATTCTAATCGATGAAAATAATTCTTTCATTGTTTGTTATTGTTGCTCTCGTTAGTTTTGTTGTAATAGAAGCTGATGCTGTGATTGCAGGCTATTATGATACATCAATATTATTCTGGTGATAGGACAGACCGGCTACAAATCCGCATTTGCAGTAATTGCAAATCACACGTGTTTACGTGGATTGTTCTCACTTTGAGTACATTAAATGACCAGACGATCCTCAAAGTGGATCGCCTTCTATACTGCAAGTGCGAGGTTAGGCATGCCGTTTTGGAACACGCTGTTTTGCGCTTGTCGTAAAACTCCATGAACCTGCGAGCCTACAAGCAACACCTCTGAGGGACCCGCGGCATGTCGTGGTATCACGAAAGATAAGCAGCGGATCAAGGGAGGAAAGATATGGATGGAGAGATGGTTTGGATTTATGACGTGCATGCTTACATGGAGAATGCAGGAAATCCATGATGGATAAGGTCTCAAAGATAGTGTGAGGTATGTGCTAGTTTGTTGCATAACATGCCTAATCCAGTCAAAAGTTGGGTAAATTTCGTGCCTAGAATCCAAGTTATGCAACAAACTAGTATACGCCTCATGCGCTTAATTATCACAAGCACCTGAAAAAATCCAATGATAAATACCGTATTGCTGGGACTGACAGTCATGTCAGTTGGATTATTGATCACCGTTCCCGCATTTGCAGATACCGTCTTAACGCCCATGGCGCAATACAAGCAAGGAGTGCCAGACTACTATTATGATCTCACGCACATTGAAATACAATGCATGGATCAAAAAACGGAGAGTGTTTGAAAGAGATTCTCGCATTGCTGGCAATCATTTTGTTTAGCATGGTGCCAATTGCATCCTCAGAATCCGAATGCGATGGGTATTTGGACTTGGTAAACTATGTAGAAATTGAGCCCATAGATCACTCGATCACAACCGGCAAGTTTGAAAGACTTTGCGGAGACGCATATCACATGTGGTATGATATTGATCTTCAGGTCGATGAACCCGGAAGCCTTACCATTACAATTCCAAAGAACAAGCTAGATCTCAGACAATTTGATTACCCTTCATGTAACACTCATAGCTTTACCGACGAGTCGCCCTATTCTCAAAATATAACATCTGTGCAGATCTCTCAGACGGCAGATTCAAGGACAATAAAATTCAGTTGGAACAAGCCTGTCCCTAAAATTTCATATTTTGGATATTTTCACATATTTGAGACTATTGACCGTTCAGAACCACTGGCCTGCACTGGGAAAAAAATTAAACCCGGCAGTTCTAATCTTAATCCTCTACCATATGATCCTCCGTTTGATTGTATGCAGGGCATTAAATTAGACCATGAGGCAGTCAACGCAAGCGTGAAAAAAATCTGTTATGGGTACAGCGTTCTTTATGTCCATTTTGATCATGTAAATACAAACTCGACGATAAGCATAGACGTTCCATATTTCTATCTTCCAAAAATCAATGACTGGTATGGTGATGACTATTTTTTTATAAGTGTTTTTTCACCACATGTCAAACGAGACACTCTCATGGTTGAAAGTCAAAGCAAACATTGCCAAGTTTTTAAAGCAGATATTCCCCCCAATGCAAAATATATGGGGATAATAACGGGAACTACTGGCTATGCCGAGCCAGAATCACATCCTCCTGTGACATGCGACTTTGCAGATCATGTGCAGCAGATTCTTTCTCCACTGCAGCAAACGATAAATGGTGTGTCTTCAGACATGGTGCAGTGCAGAAGCGATAGGGTTTTGATGCTAAAAAATGACTTGATTCCTGTCTGCGTTAAAGAATCCCACATCCAAGAGTTGAAAAAGCGCGGTTTTCTAGCCTCTTGAATAATTCCAGTGATCTAACATGCGTTTAGTGTAAACACTCAGGCCTATGATGGTTTTTTTGTTGAAAATGTTTGTGTTCATCTTTCTGTCCTGCCCGATCTAATCCGTCTTTAGAACCACTTAGGTATGACTAGCGATAATTAGGAAACAGAATTATTCTGTCATGATCATTTAATAAAACACTATTTAAAAAAATATTTAATTGAAAATAACAAATACTGAATGTAGTTTTTTAATTATCTGTACCCTTTTTGTAATTCCGCTAATTCTCTTCTCAACACATGAATCTCATGCAACAATAGAAAATAATCTGTACAAGTTTGACACCGGTTTTTATGAAAAAATCCAGCAGATGCAAGCAGAATACAACACGATAACGGATAAAGCCGGACAATCGGCAAAACAACAACTCATTCCAACACAACATGTTTTAATTAATACGATCAATGGTACTGAAAACCAACTACGCGAAATTTTAGTAAACATGAATGCTACGAATGTTTTTGTGTCTATCGCGAGGATTTTGTAATTCAAATTTGTAGGAGACTAATTCTTTGATATTACGTTTAACATCTTTTCTTGCTACCTTTTCACCATGGATGATTATGCCCGATAACACATCTCTCCATTGTCTGTCCCACAAATATCATCACCAAATTATCTAAATAATCATGAAATTATGACTACTGGATTAGATTTAGTTTTACCAAGTCAATTAGTACTTTGCGAACTAAAGATTCACTAAAATTTTTATATCCATAAGAAAGGTCTTGAAATAGATATCCTACAATTTCACCAAATTCTCTATCATGATAATGTTCTTTTCGTAGATAATATAATGATGCAGCAATTTCTAACCACTCAGTATCGTGTTTATATGGTTCTATTTTTTTTGCAAAATTAGCAATTTTTTCTTTGTTTAATCCTGTTTGTTCGGATGTAGATTCAACTTGCTGATCAATAACGTTATGGGCATCTTGCGAAACTTGTTTACAATATGGACCTCTAAGATACCAATCAAATTCATAACCCAAATCAATACCAGATTCTTGTGCTAAGTAAGCAATTTTTTGAACTTTAAGCTTGTCATCAAATTCAGTCATTGAGATTTGTTTATCAATTCCAGAGAAAAGTACTGCTAGTTTTTCCATATTTTCAGCCATTATTTCTGCCATAACCAAATTCACTTAATTAAAGATTCGGTTGGACTAAGATTCATTATCTGATCGATTTTTGACAAAATTTTTACTTTTAGATCATCAAATGATGCGTAATTAATGATGGAAATTCCTGGCATTCCCAATACCATTTTGGATAGTTTTCTTCCAGAATGGATACAAAATATTATTTTCCCTAAAGTATGCGCATACATAATCTCAATACCTACACCAATACTAAGATTAGATACATCTGCGATTATAATGTCACATGTTGAGATGGCACCAATATCTCTTCGATAGATTTCTTTAGAATCTAAATTAGGGTTAGGATCTTGCCATATGACCCATTTGGAAACAATATCTAGATCTATTTCTTTTAACATCCCAACAAGTTTTTTAGCATATTCAATATCTCTATTGTATATCAAGGGAGTTGATAAGTAAACTTTCACATTTTTCATAAGAATTCATGAAATAAAAATTTACAAAATTTTGTTAATAACTCCCAACAAGATTAGATACAAAATTAAACTTGCAGTACGTATATTTTGTAGAAGAATCAAATAAATTATTGTGAGAACGTTACCAGATCATATTTTTCCAAACATGGATGTCCTATTTGTTGGAACAAATCCAGGTATTAAATCTGCAAGAATAGGTCACTATTTTGCAGGAACAAGTAATATGTTTTGGAGACTTTTGTATGAATCAAAATTAACTAACGAAAGATTGAGAACCGAATTTGATTTCAAAATTACAAATTACGGTTACGGATTAACTGACGTAGTAAAACGTCCCACAAGATCTACATCAGAATTAAGAAAAGATGATGGAAGAGGTTCAAGAAAAAGACTTGATGGTATTGTTGGAGAAAACTCACCAAAAGTGGTTGCTTTTGTTGGGAAAGCAGGTTTTAGATATTATGTAGGCGATAATACTATAGAACTTCAATATGGTAAACAAAATTTAGAAATAAACAAATCCAATGTGTATTTACTTCCCTCCACTAGTGGTCAGAGTTTTGCAGACACAAAATATCATGAAAAGCTTCATTGGTATAGAACGTTAAAACGATACGTAAATAGATTTTTGAGTTATTAAAAAAATATTATTCATATCTGGTAAATTTTTTCTTGGTGTCTCTTGGCATGTATACCATGAAAATTTATTCTATGATTTCTAAAATTTTCTTAGGAGGAATTTACACATAACTTTTTTTTGAGTTTATCAATCGTATGCCAGTCTCCAACTTCTGCAATAATTCCATAGTTGTGATTGGTTTTTGAGAGGCAATAATAAGCACCAAGAGGTCTTAGAGCATTGAGCCATTCAGATAGTTCTCCTTAAGAGAACTACCATATTTTGAAACTTGGTAAACATTGTCTCAAGTATAATGGTTAATGGCATTTTATCTGGGATCACCTTAAATGAATATACTTTGAAAATCATCAGAAACACTCAAAGATTAAACAGTGTAAAATTTTTCTCTTTCATAAATTGCTTCTACTCTTTTAGTTTTTTTGTAATCATATCACAAAATTCCACTTTAAAATAATATACAATTCTTATTTCAAATATTTTTCCAAAATCTGTTTTGCCATATCATTAATGGATACATCATTTATTTTTGCATATCGCTTTAACTTTTTGGCCATACCTTTTGATAGTTTTACAGATACATTTTGACGAATCATAGATGATTTGGCAAGCTTGAGCAGTTTAGGGTGAGACATTTTGGGGTATCGTACCAGTAAAGAGATGTAGTGCTTTTTTAGCTGAGAATCCAAATGTTGAATCTTTATGGATATACTTTTGGCACGACAAATATTTGGCATGGCAAGGTATAGTTTTGTAATATCATCTCTTGATATTATTTGTGGAACCAATTCCTTTAGAGAGTCAGGTACTGCCATGTACCCAAGATACTTGTATAATGTTGCAAGTGTAATGCCTAAATGTCGTGCAGCATCTACTTTTCCCATCTTCTCAGTTAGTATTGTAGCTGCAATTACCACATCTGTATGATTCATGTCATTTCTGTGGATATTCTCTACAACTGATGAGGCCTTGGCCTCCTCTAGTGACATTTGAGATTTCTTTGTGATACAATGAACGGGAATGGTCTTTGCGTGTAGTCTCTTCATTGCAGCCAGTCTTCGCTGGCCTGACATTAGATAATATTGGTTTTTTACAATCTTTTGTACTAGAGGTGGATTTAGTAATCCGTCATGTTTGATTGATTTTGCCAGTTCTGTTATTCCATCTCTGTCTAGTTTTCTTGCTTGCGCTTTATTCCAGACTTTGATGTATTTTATAGGAATATTTCGCAGTACATAGGATATTTTTGGAGTGTATCTTTTTGCCAATTAGTAATTAAATTATGACGAATAGTAAAAAAGACTTTGTTTATTTTTGGTAATTGTTTGATTAAATAATTTTCTTTACAAAAATACACATGGCTATGTGTTGTCTAAAAACACAAATAACATAAATTCATGAATACACTATACATCATGTAGATAAAATGATAAAGTTTACTGAATCGCTAATCAGAAATCAAATACAAGACGAACTGAAATCACTAGTGCGTCTGACATTTTTTAATAATAACAGTGTGGTCAAGGCAATAAAGGACGATGATGGCCATATTTTCTGGTTTGAGATAATTAATTGTGTTACTCAGCAACTGCCAGACAGACCAGATAAGCTCTGGTAATTTTAGTATATTGGAATCATATTCTAAGTAACTGCAATAATGAAAAGCATAGAAAACTAACATGGTAAAATACCAATTATATTTTAAATTAGTTTTATTTGTATTTTAGAGATATTTCCATAAACCAGATAAGAAACTTTTTGATATTGGTTTGATGCTCTATCACACTAACAGGTAATGTGTATAACAATCCATGTCTAGAGAAATAAATTCCAATATTGTTAATCTTTATTTCAGCTGTATCATTTATTTTTCCAATTTTAGATAAAAGATAATAACCAATAATTTGATTGTACATTTTTTGATCAAATTTAAGAAATTTTGTGGTCTTTATATCAATTAGTGTATCATTTATGATTAAATCTGCGTCTGCACCTCCAACAATCTTTGATGCCTCACCAAAAGTTGGATTCAAGTAAATTGTAGAATTTCTTGAAAATAGTTTTTTGTCTTTGAATACTTTGATAAGATTCTCTAAATCCAATATATCTTGATTATTAACATCTGAAAATACGATACGACCAGAACGATACACAAAATCCAATTGAGCTAAATGTATACTAGATTTGATTAGTGATTTTGTTATTTTGCCTGATTTAAGATATGATTTACAATTTAGTTTAGCCTCCTCAAAGTTTTTTTCAGAGTACTCTAAATCTTTGTGCATAGAACTATTAACATCTATTTTGTATTCATCATTTAGTTCTAGTTTTATTGAATTTGTATCTGAATCAAATTCATGTACATATTTACCACTGTATAGTTTTAGGCGTTCTAGTCCAGTTTCTGCAACCCATTTATTAGTTACTGCATTAGGGTTTTGAGATTTAATGTAAAATCTAGCCAAATAATCAAATGCAGTACCTATCAAAGAATAATTTTTTGTTTGAGGTATAGCTAAAATTTCACCATAAAGTTTTGCATTTGGTTTAGGAAATGTTTCATTGAATTTTTGTTTTATTTCTAAAATGGATAATAAACTTGTTAGCGACAATGTTTTTCTTTACCCTAATTGTCTAGTAGTAACAATACTTTATTAATATTATAAAAAAATTAATGTTTTTTAAACTTGTATAAAAGGAATTTATGTGACATCAATTAAAATTATCACAGCCAAAAAATGTCTAGTTTCCTCACATCAAAAATCAACTAAACACTAGACAAATTCCTCTAGTATGCTTTGTGTTCTTATCTCATCATCATCTAATTTCATACTAGTTAAAGCTTGAATCATTTGCACATTAATATTGTAATTTTGTACCTTAAACTTTCTAGATCAAATATCATAGTATCCAATTTTTTTACGTTTACCTAGAAAGTTTTGTTCCACATAAACCGTATCTAGATACTGACCTGCAAGCCACTTGTGTATCACATAGATTTTACTGGAGTGGTTATCTCTTTTTGCGAGATCTAATTTCTTGTTATGTAATAATACTTGAATTTGATGTATAATTGCATCTGCTTTATTCAAATTAAAAATTACAGAAAATCCACAAGTATTACAATAAATGAATGCATTTACATCAATTAATAATCTAAATTATATTAAATTTTATCTTATTAAAAATTTCAAGTTAGAGTAATCAATGTTATTTCAGTTGGCACAACTCTTGGTGCAGATAATCCTGCACTTGTATGAATCATATCATTATCAGGCGGGAATTGGCTATTACATAGATGAGCACACATCTTTTGGTGTTCATTCTTACTATCATACACTTGATGAGTTAATCCCAATTTTCGAGAGTATTGGAAATTGAAGTTTTTCATTTCCTGCAACCGTTTCTAATGCTTTAAAAGTATAATTTGAATCTAAAAGTAAATTTTCTACTTCGAATGTATGTAGATCCATTCCATTCTTACCTGTCTTAATCTTTTATTTTTAAATTCATAAAACATGTAATAACTAATGATTTTCTAGTAGTTAAATTGCTAAGTAATTACATAATAACTCGATCAAAATATTATATTTTTTATGCAGTTAAAGACAAACTAAGAGTTCCTTCAGAAATTATTTTACTTGACTTATCAGATGTTTCAATTACATTGAATGCATATGGCAACATATCTTTCACATTATCTACATGAGTTATTACAATAATTTGTTTAAACTGTGAGGAGATATCATTTAATGCCTTGAGAATGTTGTTCTTTCTTGTTTCATCTTGACTTCCAAATATTTCGTCAAGTACAATGAAGTTAATTCCTTCCGAACCCGTTCTCTCCTTTATTACTTGAGATATTGCTATTCTAAGACAAAGACTAGCAAGATCTTCTTCACCACCTGAAAAACGATGTAATGGGAATCGTTTGCCTTCATCTTCTATCAGAATTTCATAGTCTTCATCAAGCGTTATACTTGGATATTTTCCTTCGGTAATTTTTCTAAAGAGTTCTGAAGATCTAACAGAAAGAATTGGAATTATTCTTGAAATTAATTCAATTCGGAAATCCCCAAATATCTTGTCAAGTATATTTAGAACTTCAATTTTGTCTTCTTCTTTCTTTATTTTCTTTCTTTTGTTTTTCTCTTCTGTAATCTGTTTAACAGTGTTAGTAATTTCTTGCAAGTTTGTAGTTAATTCGTTATTTGCGTTAATGAGATCTTTTTCTTTTTCGTGAAAATTATTATTAGCATCGTCATACTCTTTCTTAGTTTTTTGGTAATGTTCTTCATTAAACGATAATGACTTTATGGATTTTGAAACTTCATCAATATTGGCTTCTATCTTTGAAAGACCAGTTTTCAATAAATTAATTGACTTTTTTACAGAAGGAATACGTGATACCATACCTTTGAGGGAAATACGCTGTTTGTCTAGGTCAATGAGTTCATCTAATCGTTTCTTGATTCTAGAATGCACGTTTTTGTCATACTTTACCTTTCCAATTTTGATGATTTTCTCCTGAATTTTCTGTTTTTGCCTGACTTCATTCTTTAATTGCCTATCTAGGCTGGTTTTTGCTTCAAGATTCTTTACCTTTTGCTTTATCAGATTGTCCAACGTCCTCTTTTCCCGTTTTGCCTCTTCTAATGATTCAATTGATTTATTATGAATCTCAGATAATTTACCAATTAATGCAGTCCCAGACTTGATTTTAGCATTAAACTTTTCAATTTCATTTTTAAAATGTTTAATGATTTGAGGTAAATCATCTCCTATTGTTTTTTTACATGTAGGGCACTTGCTTCGAGGGCCTAACTTTTCGATTTTTCCAAATTCATCCTTCAGTTCTTTTCTTTGATTTTTGTATCCTCTTACTGATTCTTTTTTTCTTTCTACTTTTTTCAGAAGTTCTTTTGATTCTTTATCATGTGTTTGTATTTTATTTTCAATGGATTTTTGTTGTGCATCAAGTCCTTTTGATTTTTTTAGTTTATCTAATACTTTGATCCTGTCTTCCTTTAATTCACTTATACTTTTATCGATCTCTTCTATTTGATCTTCAAATACAGATTTTTGTAAGAACTTTTCACGTAGTGCATCAAGATTTTCTTTTTTTGTTTTTATCAATTTTAATAGTTTAAGTCTTGGTAAAATTTTTGTTACATCCATCTTTGCATCTAGTAATTCTTTTAATTCAGTTTCATTTTCTCTAAGGTTTTTTGTTTTCAATGATTTAGTGTTTTCATAAACTTTTAGTTTTTTATCGAGTAATTGATATTGTGTGTATTTTTTTTCCTGTAACTCTCTAAGTTTCTTTACTTTTACTCTCTTATCTTTTGCTTGTGTTACTGCATTCGTTTCTAACTTTACATTTTTACTTTTTACTATCTTATCTTCCTTTAGATTATCTAGTTTAGAATTTAGTCCATCAATGTTTTGGAAAGTTACTTTTATTCCTTCTATTATCTTGTCACTATCTTTCTTGTCTGCTCTCAACTTCTTAATAGCAACATCGATACTATCTATACGAAGAAGTTTTAGTATTCTTTTCTTTCTTGTTGCTGGTGTTAGGTCAGAAAGTGCATCAAGTTCTTTTTGTTTTGTAAAAATGGACGTAAAGAAGGAATTATAGTCCATTCCAAGTTTATTAGAAAGATACTGTGTTACAGCATTTATTCCCTCTACTTGGGGCTGGTTGTTCATGATAAGGGCTGAATAAGCAGTTTGTCTTCTCCCTCTAAGTTCTCGCAAAACACGATAGGAATCAGAACCCAGTGTAAATTCAAGTTCTACGCTACAATCAGAGTCAAGATCGGCCTCTTCTCGCTTTATCAGTTCTTTTTCCGTTTTTGATCCCTTCGTTCCATAAATTGCCCATGCTAGTGCTTCTATTAGTGAAGTTTTTCCAGCACCATTATTTCCTACAATTCCAAATAGACCTTCTGGAAATTCTATAAATTCATCTTTGTATTTTCTATAGTTTTTCAGTTTCAGAGAATGGATAATCATCTAATCTTCCTCCACCATTTGTAGGGCATCTTCCAAATACTCTAGGCCTTTCTTTTGTAATTTCTTTTGAAGACTAGGTGCAATCTGTTGATTTTTGACAAAAGATATGAATTCCTCTCCCAATGCTCCAATACTGCTTGCTTCTACAACATTTCCAATTGCAGATTTTTTTTTAAACTGCTTATCACAATGTAATGCTTCGGATGTAATATCATCGATTTTTTTGAAATCAAGAGATGAGTAAACGTGATGTGGTATGTCTTGGAATATAAGACGTATTATTTTTCCAGATATACCTGAAGGTATTGAATTTTCAACTTCTCTCATTACTTGTGTTGCATCAAGATTAGAACAATCAATTGGTTTTATGTCAACCATTTCTCTAGCATTTGTTTTGATGTGTTTTACTTGTAGATTATCGAGGGTAACGTCAAGAAAACCTTTTTTGTAATTTGCTTCACCAAAACTTAATCTTTCTGGTGAACCTGAATAGTAAGCGTTATCTGAAACTTTAATGAATTTGTGAAGATGTCCTAGAGCAATATAATCAAATTCTTTTGATAATACACTTGGCGGTATTGATAATTCTTTAAATTCAGCACCAGCAAAACCCGTAACACCAATTACTGTTGCATGAGTAACAAGAATGTTATAGAGAAATTTCTTATCAGCCTTAAGTTTACTTTTGCTAAAGTTTTTCTCAAACATTTCTTCATTGTAAGGGTGAGGAATTGCATGAATTTTTGCATCTCCAATTTCTAATGTTTTATACTCGCCTTCAAAAACTGGATAGATATATTCAAGAAATTCTAAAAGACGAAAAATAGAACCCGTTGCTTTTTGTCTTGGTGTTGAATGATTGCCAGAGATTACAACCGTTGGAATTTCTGCACGAGAGAGTCTCACAAGTTGTCTAAATGCCTCATGAATCGCCCTGTTTGATGGCCTTACGCTATCAAAAAGGTCTCCTGAATGAATAACCAAATCAGGTTTAGTTTTGAGTATGTATTCGATTATCTCGTTAAATGCTGAATAGACATCTGCTTCTCTTTGGTTGATTCCACTAGAATCTGTTTTGTTGTAGGCTGAATATCCTAAGTGTGTGTCAGATAGATGAACGAGACGCATAAAAAGACATCACTTAAATTATTTATATTATTATAGTTATGTGTCGTGTGTGCCATTCAATACTAGATGTGTTTTCCTGGAATTCAGATTGCTTAAAGGAATATTGGGAAGATAAACATGTTTAGTAATCTAATTCCAAACATATCAAGACATTTCATGTATTCTTTACTAGAACATGACTATCAAAGTGGATCAGAAATTATCAGTACTATTTTCAGATTACCACCTGAACAAATTGCTGAATTTCTACTATCACTAAGTGGGGGCCTTGATGGATTATTTTACAGATTTGAAGTTGATTTATGTGATTATCACAAAGTAAAAGATGAGGCAATTGAATCTATGAAAAAACCAATAGAAGAAGACATGGAGGAATTCTATTGAATACTCTATTTTCTATCAGATGTGAGTCTGTAGATCCAATTTTTAATCAAGTTGAACGTGAATATGGTTGCTTGGAGGGAACTAAATGAGTCAGAAATTAGATGCATTTTGTATTTTTTGTGAAAAAGAATTCAAATGTAATCCTACAGAATTTAGTAGACCGATTTGCCCTAATTGCAAAAATCGTTCTACAACACAACACATACAATCTGTTTCTTCAACAATTAAAAATGAATTTTCAGGAAATTTTGAAGTACAATTAACTGATCCTAGTCAAGTCAAAGCAGCGTTAGATAGTGTTGGTGATGCATTCCGTGCTCATGGTGGTGCGGGTTTAATGTTAACTGAACATGTAGAAAATGGAATTGATGCAATTGAAGATCTAATGAAAATAAAAAAATTAAAAAAGTATCCAGGAAAAATTGATGTTATAATTGATAAGGATTTTGAAAAATTAATTATCAAAGATAATGGTTCTGGGATGGTTGATCCTGTACATGTTATGAAGAATCCACTAAAAAGTCGAAAGTCTGGAGAGTCTCACCAAATAGGTCAGTATGGAAGAGGATTACAGGGGTTTAGAGGATTTGCAACCACTTTGACTTACATTACATTAAGATCAGAAGTAAATAAATCTGAATGGAATCATCTTACTTCTAAAGAAAAATTAGAGATTGCAAAAAAACATAGAATTGATGGAAGATGTTTAAAACTTTCTTTATCTAAAGAAGACATATGGGAAACAGTTTTTGAAGGAAAGACTAGACAAACTTTTAAAAAATTAAATCAAAATTCAAAAAAAGTTCAAACTGCAATTCAAACTAATTATGAACCAATTAAAAACGATAAATTTAAAAAATATTCAAATGCAGAGAATGGGACCATTGCAATTTTTTCTAATTGGTTAGAAGGGGAATTTAAAGAATTTATCAAAGACCCAATCAAAATTTTTGAAAGAATACAACATCATTTTAGAGTACCACTTGAAAAAGAAATATTAAAAATTAATTTAAAAATAAATAAAAATTTGCAATGTATTCCTGTACGTGAATTTGAAGCAAAAAACGAACAGGGAGTTATGGAAGAATTAGAATTGTATGATATTCCTGATCGTGAAATTAAAAATCCTTATACAAAAGAAGTGATTGGAACTTTACAAATACAACTGTATCAAGCATCACCTAACTATTATCATACTTACAAATCTCCATTTCTTTTAGTTGGAAATAGACCATTAGGAAACTCCATCATCCATAAAATGGAACATTTTGAGAATAAGCGGGTTTTAAGAAGTCCATATGTTACTGGCTACGTAGTTGCAAACTTTCTTAACCCAGATTCATTAAGATTGTCTCCAAAACCTGGTGAGGAATTAACACAATTTTATGCTCATATGGATATAATTCTTGAAAAAGAACTAGCTCCTCAGGTAAAAGATTATGAAGATGCTTTTAGAGCCAGTGATAAATCAGAAGAAAATGATAAACTTAGTTTACAGGTTCAATCATTTCTAAAAAACCAAATGTCCGATATTAAATTTGATTTAATTGATACTGGAGAATTAGGTGATATGTTTTCAAGTTCAGATGCAGGTGATGAAAATATCGAAAAAATCTCAAATATTGATGGTACAGAAAATGAAGGGAAAGTAACTAAAGAAGGAATTAAAACAGTCATTTTGTATAAGAAGAAGAAACACAAGAAAAAAGTGGATACAACTACTAAAACTACAGATGAAGAAAGTACAGAAGATGAAGAATTTCAGAAAGTGATAAGGAAAGAAGTTACTCTTCCATCTGAAGATGGAAGATCTACAAAAACAGTTTTGGTTAATCCAAATTTGGGAAGTAAAGATGGAAGGATTAGAAAAAAATCATTTGTTGGTCCAGGTCTTGATACCTATAGAGGAAAATTTGATCGAAATATGTCAAAATGGGATGAATCAAATTACAAAGTCTTGATTAATGAACAACATGAAATCTATTTGGACTATGAAGAAGATAGAAAATCTTCTAAAAAATATGAAACAAAAGTATATTCAATAAAACAGGAACATTTGATTCAAGAATCATATTTGTGGCATGTAATACAAAAATGTGCAAAAGATTTAGATCCTGATGAAAAAGATCGAATATTTTGGGAAGCAAAATACAAATTTTTCTTACATAAAAAAGAAGAAGAATGAAAAAATCTGATAGTGATAAGATAACTTCTATTTTAGAAGATATTAAATCAAATACAACAGTGGTTGGAACTATAACAGAATTTAGAGACGTACATAAGATTTGGGAACTTGGATTATTAGTTAAAGAAATCATAGGAATTACTAAAAATTCAGGTGAACAAAACAGGAAAATTGTTAGAGATTTTGACTGGAAAATTTTGGGTAAGAAAAAATCCTGGTCAGATTACGCTTATGATTGGGTAATTAGTTTTCAAGAGAAGGAATATTTCTTAAAAATTTGTAAGTATGCAGGATTTAGAGATGGTAAAAATAATCGATTCCGAAAAAGAGATCTAAGATATTTAGTTTCAATTTATTCAAAAAATTCATCATCTACACTATCTGATGCAAAAAGAAAAAAACTTGAAAACCAAATAGCAAATGATTCAATTCTTGCATTAAGTGCAGAAGAATTCCACAAAATAATTGTGGATATTAAAGGAAGAGAATATGTTCAATGGGAAAAGATACGTGATTCAATACGTGATTTACAATATACTGTAGAATCAATCACAAATTCACTTGATGATGTAGATAAAAGAAAAAAATTTCGTGATGAACTCGGTGAAACTTTGATATCACAACTTTCTGCTGCAATGCAATTATGTGTAATTTCAAAAAAATCTGACTATGAATACGGATATACGCTAGCAAATAAACAAGAATTTAAGAAAAAATCAAAATCAAAAAATAAAGAATTTTTAGAATTATTTGAAAAATTAAAAGGTCTGCTAAAAGATTTTGAACTCAAACATAAATTGATACCTGAATCTGAATATTATGAATTAGAACAATCAGCTAGTTATTTAGATGCATTACAAACTGAAGATGATTTTAAAGAATTCTATGAAAGAAAAAAAGAATTATCATCTGTTTTTAGGTAAAATCATGGGTTTCAATATTACATTTGAATTTTGTTTACGTTTTTTAATTCTCATTTTAGCAATTTTACATGCCTGTTTGTTTGAATCTATACCTATGAAATTTCTCCCTAGATTTTTTGCTGCTATAGCTGTAGTTCCGCTGCCTAAAAATGCATCCAGAACAAGATCATTTTCATTACTTGAAATTTGAATAATTCGTTCTAGTAATCTTTCAGGTTTCTGTGTAGGATATCCTACATGTTCCTTCTTTGAAACCTGGACGCTTTGAACATCGTCCCATACATCTTGAAGTATAATTCCAGGCATTTCATCTAGATATCTTTTCAACAGAGGTACATTTCCTGGTTTACTTTGACTAATTCTATTTTCTTTCTGTAATCGTTTCATGCTTGATTCACAATATCTCCAATATTTGGTAAATCCCATGAACTTGTACCTAGGATTAGATTTTGACCTACCTCCCGGACCTGACAAATCTCCTAGTGCATATAATCTTCCAGTTTCTGGTTCTACATGTCTGTATGTTTTTTTCACATATTTTTCTGAATAAGGTTGGTATATTGGATTCCAGGTATATTTTTTTGATTTGGAATAGAACAGAATAGAGTCATGTACACGGCCAAAAGACTTTGTTCCATGTCGAGAATTATTATGTACGTTATGCCTCCTCCAAATAATTTCATTTTGGAAATTCTTTCTTCCAAATATTTTGTCTAATTCTACTTTTAGATAATGTACTGCATGCCAATCACAATGAAGGTATAACGAACCAGTATCATTCAAAATTCTGTGACATTCTTGTAAAACCTCAATCATTGAATCAAGATAAGAGTCTAGATTACGATCCCATATATCTGAAAACGAATTAATTTTCCCGTGTTTTCCTTTAGCTTCGAATATACGTTCAGCAAAAAAGGGTGGATCTAGATATATCAAATTTACATGATTATCAGGAATTTTTTTAAGAATTTTTGATGAATCTCCACAGAGAACCTTATTAGTTAAATTAAACATCATATCAAACTTCCAAATTTTGTTTTTTCATTTCAAAGCTCAATTTTGTTGTTAATTGACTATGTAACCATTCACAATATTTATCAGTACCTAATAAGGGTCTTAATATGACTATATTAGACCTATATTGGGTACATATTTAAATCATTATGGAAATAAATGTTAGATGACTGAAGGGGAAATAATCAAAGTTACTCTCCCAAAACGAATTTCTGAGGTTGTTAAAAATACAGTGGAAATGGGGCTTTTTTCTAGTAAATCTGACTTGGCAAAAACTGCGATTATAAAATATCTTGATGATATACATCTACTTGATCAACTCAAGAGTGCTATTGAAACTCATCCTGTTGATAAATAGAATCTAAATTTAGAAAAATTGGTTCTAATCCAAACAATTCTACATTTTGAGAGAGATTTGAACCAAAGTAACAATGCTCCTAATGAGAATTTTGAATCTGGGCGGACGATTTGTCAGATCACATTGACACTCCGACTATAATTAGGCATAAAATTATAAAAAATCAAAAATAATTTAACTTTAAATCACTATAGCTTAATTTCGTGTATGGATATCAAAGAGTTGAGTCTTAGTGAAATTAACATATCTGAATTTAACACTAGAAAAGATTTAGGAGCAGGAACCGAAGAAACGAGTTTGGATGATTTAGCAAATAGTATTAGAGAAAAAGGACTTCTAAATCCAATTATGGTAAGAAAGAGTAAAGATGGAAAATATGATTTGATTGCTGGACAGAGAAGATTTCTTGCTAGTAAAAAAATTGGCTTAAATACAATTTCGGCAATCATAAGATCTGACATAAATGATACAGATGCAACAATAATTTCTCTTATTGAAAATGTTCAACGTGCAGATATGAATCCACTCGATAAAGCTAAAGCCTATAAAACAATTTATGAAAAATATAATGATTATACAAAAGTTGCACGAGAAACTGGAGTTTCTGTTTCTACAATAAAAAAATATTTGACTCTTCTAAATCTTTCTTCCACATTACAAGATAAACTAACAACATCAGACGGGCCAACAGGAATTGGAGCTTTATCAAAACTTGCAGAAACATTCTCACCTAGTGAACAGGAAAAAGCTTATGAGGAAATAGGAGGATTCAAGCAAAGCATTCAACTAGAAATTCTAAAACGAAGTGAAGGTGATCTACATCAACTTACTGAATTACGAAGTGAAGCTATGGAAGGTGTTTTTGACACAAAATTGTGTACTGAAGGTCTTTGTTTTTCAATGTCTGATGATCTCAAAGAACAAATAAAGAAAATGTTAGATGAACATGAGATTATTTCATTGAAAGAATTGGTAAAAAAATTAAAATGATAAATTAAATTAATTTTCTAATTCTTAAGAATATTGCAATTGGTGTTACAAAATACATTCCAATATTCAATAAAATCAAAAATACCCCATACCCTAACACTTTAGCTTCTGAATCCATTTCAACATAATTCAAAATAGATAAACTAGTAATCATCAGAGTGATTGCAATTTTTACTGCTTCTCGAAATATTGGATTTTCACGTTCATAATCAGCAATAATTGGACTAAATGAGTAGTAAAAATTATTGAATGATTCCATAAATGCAGATCCTGATTCTGTGTTTAGTAATGAATTATCTCTAAGCTCTCGTAGTTGTTGTACTTGTGGTGCTAGTTCTGAGCCGTATGTTGCAGTGGCAATTAGACAACCACCGCCTTTAGATTTAGTATCTGGAACACATTGACCATTCTTTTCTATTGTTCCAGATCCACAAACTATCTCATTTTTTTGTGTCGGTGCTGGATCAGCTAATTGATCAAGATCCGCAAACCGACAAACAGGAAAGAAATTATACATTTCTCTAATTTTATCTGCATTAGGAAATTTACCTAAATGGGAACATGAATTATTCCATCTTTCTGCTTCGGCTGTAACTTGTTTCCACTTTTTGTAAAAAGTTTGACATTCAAAATCGTATAAAGTATTTCCTTCATATTCAACTAAAATTTCACTAGTGTCTAGATTACTTTCTGTTAATCCTTGGAAGGCTAGTTCAGATAACAATGAATAATCTTCAAGGTCAGTATATTTACCAAAAGTAAAGTCTTCACAAATCATTTCTAGTTCTGGTTTAGATGTTTTTGGTGCAGGTGTTTCTTTCTCTTCCAATATCTTTGCAAGTTTATCTTCTAGGATCTTTTTTTCATTTTCAGCGTTAATTTGTTCATCTTGTAATTGAGAAAATATATCCTCTAATGCTTGTTGATTTTCTTCATAAACTGTAGGATAATCATATGAAATAGTTGCAGTTTTTGTGAATTGCAAACTAGTTGAAGATATTGATGCTTCTTGCTGTTTGATAGTTAATGTTGTCAGACCACTTGTTTGCCTATTATCGAGGACAACAAGTAACCCACTTCCTTGAGAAAGTCCTTTACATGTCCCAGAATATTCCAAATACCCTTCACCAAAGCATTCACTTGATGAATAATGACTAAAAGAATTTCCATCTACTGCTTTATGGAATTCATTTACTGATGGCACTACATACACATCAAAACCATATGTAGGATCATCTGAATTTACGTTGTAACTAAAATCAGTAATGGTTTTACTATTACAAAAGGGAACAAATTGAACATATCCTTCTGTCATTGTAACTTGTTGTTCTATTAGACCATATTGTGCACTAGGTGCAGTTGGATACATTATGGATGAAGGATCAGAACTATGTTCCAACCCTAAAACATGCCCAATTTCATGCTTCATTATCCAATTAATATGATTAGCTGAAAATGGTTGCCAATCACCAGTACAATTACTATCCCCTAATCCAACTTCGATAAAATGACTACCATATGCATAACCAACATGCTCTACTCCAAATTCCTTAACCCATTGTATTTTTAGATTTGCATCCTGAGGGGTATCTGCTTTATAGAAATTTAGATTGGGATTTGCATCTTTCCATGCTTCGGTGGAATCAAAAACAGCATCTCCAGCATAATGATTCAAACTAGGTAATGGATTTACATAGACATAGTATGTGTTTGTTTGAACTTCATAGGAAAACTCTACACCTTTGTTTGATATTATAGAACCAGTATTGTCAAATCTAAAAGTGTACGTTCCAGAATTAATGGCTGGAAAATTATCTGAAAAATAATCATAGACAACACCATCAATTAATTTTGAACCAGTTGGGGAGTAAAGTGTAAAATAAATATCGTCATTAGAGCCACCATTTACTACCATTGCAAAACTTATCTCGTCTCCGTTATTCATAAAAATTTGATAATCATAATAATTTCTTGCAGCAACTGTAAATGATTCAGTTTCTGCAAAAGTGGTAATCGGCACAAACAGAATGACAAATGCTATTGCAATAATTATTACAGGTTTCATTTTTTAATTCTTAAAATAATGATTACAGGGATGTAGTGTTTTTGTTAATTGTTCTAAAATTGTAAGTTCTAACAAGTTAATGGTTCGTGGGGTTGATTTGGTTAATAAACTTGATTCTAATGTAATTACTGTTTCTAATGGTGATTTCTCTGATACTATTACAGTTACAAAGTGGACATTTTTGATCTTTTAATTCTTAACTCTATTTTATATGATCTATTTTTTACAGAAGGTTTAATCCTGAATAATCTTCTTAAATTATGAATCTAATTTGAAAATTATATTATATTGTTTTAATATTATGTCTAGATCGTTTAGTTTAGGCGTAATTTATGTTCCCAAAAGGGAACAAGGTTTTATAATGATTATAAGAAATATAATTGATATTATGAATATAATAGAAAACGGAGCATCTACTGTCACTTTTGCAAGTGATGAGGATAAAAAAAAGACACTTTCATATCTCATAGATTCAAATATCCCTTTTAGAGGCGTTAGTCTCAATTCAATAGTTATTCCAAATAAAGATATTAAAACACTGAAAAAACAAGGTATTAAAATCAGAACGTTTATCGGCAATTAGAGAATTATCTGGACGTCTTGCACATGACTTGAGAAATCCATTATCTGTTATGAAAATGTCTGTAGATATGATTAAACAAACCTCTGCAGATTCAAAAATCTCTGAACCAACAATAGTTAATCGTATTAATTTAATAGAAAAAAGCATTGATAGAATATCTCATCAAGTAGATGATGTTTTGGGATATGTACGAACTTCTCCACTAAAATTAGTAACTGTTTCTGTACGCTAACTTGTTGAAAATTCTATGCAAAAAATTAATGTTCCAGATGATGTTGGATTTACTATTTCTAGTAATGATGTACAAACTGATTGCGATGTAGACAAACTGGATGCTGTATTCATTAATCTTATTGTAAACTCAATTCAGGCAATGCATGAAGGTGGAAAAATTGAGATTAAAATTGATGAAAAAAATAATATGGTAATTTTGCAGTTTGTTGATTCCGGCGAAGGGATTCCTAATGATAATCTTGCTAAAGTGTTTGAGCCTCTATTTACTACTAAACAAAGAGGTACCGGTCTTGGTTTGGCAAGCTGTAAGAACATTATAGAGCAACATCAGGGTGAAATTTCTATAAAAAATAATCCTACTACTTTTACCATTAAACTGCCAAAATCTATATCAATGTTATCTGTATCAACTCAAAAATAAATAAAATTACAGTTTTCTTAATAGAGTAAATCTAGCTTTGTCAGGTTCTATATCTTCATGCATATCTACGTCACTTACAATTTTTACCTTATAATTTATCCATCTTTTGTACATGTTACGAAATTTGTGATTCTCATCAATTTGTTTTTCTGTTTCTTCAAATTTTTCACAATTCATTATGTATTTTCCAGCTACTCTATACATTTCTGCAACTCCTTTTTCTAATGTATCATCATCTAAATAATTCAATAATTGGTGTGTAAAAACAAAGTCTATAGACGAATCTTCAAATGGCAAATCAGTGATAGTTCCTTTCTTAAAATTTACAATGGGACATTTTTCTTTTGCCATATTCAAAGCATTATCGTTTAGATCAATTCCATGAATTTGGCATTCATCAGTAAATAATCTCAAGTCAATTCCAGTTCCACATCCAATCTCTAGAATACTTGTACATTTTAAAGAAGTAGCCAAATCCCTTGTATATTTTGCAAATTCTTCATTGTATCTTACTTCATTCTCATCTGCATATTTATTCCAAAATTCTTTATTGTAATTCATATAGAATTTTTCAAACATAGCTGTATTTGATACTAATTGTTTAGTGCTGACACTTGCATGGAACAAGTTTTGTATCAAAAGTACAATCATCTGGCCCATCCGATTTTCCATGTGTCGGAATCTCTTTCATACAGTCCTCATGACGCCCTTTTCTGCAAAACCAGCAGATTTCCTGGGTATCACCCGTAGCACATGAATCCATAGTCTCTAGTCATATTTGTGGGTAAAAAACTTCGTGGAAAATTAGATGAATGTCAACCATGGCAAAAATCTTTCATCTTCACCCATAGCTGCCTTGGTAAATGATTTCTGTAATGCTTTTGTAATGTTTCCCATCTTTCCATTTCCAATCTTCACTTTGTCTACCTGCGTTACTGATTTAACCTCCGCAGCGGTTCCTGTCATAAAAATTTCATCAGCTGCATAGAGATCATCTCTTTCTAGATCTTGTTCTATTACAAAGCCACCGTTTTCTTCAATAATTTGAATTACACTGTCTCTTGTAATTCCCTCTAATCCTCCCGCCGAAAGAGGCGGTGTTTGAATAATATTGTCTTTTATAACAAAGATATTTTCAGCACTTCCTTCTGCAATCTTTCCAAAATAATTTAACATAATTGCCTCATCATATCCATTATCTAATGCTTCAATTCTTGCAAGTGCTGCATTTGAGTAATTTGCTGCCGCTTTTGCTTGCATTGGTTGAGATCTTGAATCAATTTTTATCCAATTTGATATTTTGCATTTCGCTCCAGAAAATTTACCAGCTTTTGATTCTCCCATCTTCCATGCCCAACATGCAATTGAAACGTCTACTTTATTTTGAGTAGGAGTAAGTCCCATCGTCCCATAACCGTAATATGCCAGTGGTCTAATGTAGCATTCTTTGAGTCCACTAGACTTTGTAGTTTTTACTATGGCGTCTGAAATTTGTTTTTTTGAAAATTGCATTTTCATTGAATATAATTTTGCAGATTTGAAGAATCTATCAACATGTTCTGGCAATCTAAACATCGCAGAGCCATTTGGTGTGTTATAGCATCTGATTCCCTCAAAGATTGATGTTGAATAGTGTAATGCGTGAGTTAGTACATGAACTTTGGCATCTTTGAACGGTACTAACTTCCCATTCATCCAAATTTTACCAATCTCTTTCATAGGAGAGAGAAAAGACTATGCTAATTTAAAGAATTATTTTTTATTCTAGTTTTTCTAAATTTGGAAACTACATATCATACAAATGACAAATGATAATGTGGAATGGATTTTGGGTTTTTCTGCAATAGTTCTTCTTATAGTAGGCTTGGTTGGTCAAGCATTTGAAATGAGAAAAATTCGCTTGACTACATACAAAGATGAAGAATTGGCCTCAGCAAATATTTTCATGAATAAGAAGAACTTGAAATGGTATGCATTTCTTGGGATTGGAATAATTCTTTGGTATGTAGCTGAGCGTATGTAAGATGATCTATATAGATCAGCTCTAAATACTAGAAAATTCAACATAAAGTATCGCGTGTTTTGGGTAACGCCGGACTGAATCTAGATAATGGTCCAAGAACAAACCCATGATGGCGTTTACGGTGAAAGCCCGTAATGCCAATCTTTCCATTAAACAAAATTTATTTTTGAAATTTCTTCGTGTACTGCATTGATGGCCTTACTTATGTTGTCTTCTGCATCTTCTACAACAATAATTATTCGTGATGTTTCTTCTTGTGCATCCATATTCAAAATGTTTAATCCTGACTCACCAATCTTTGTACTAGTTCTTGAAGCAACTTGTTGAACTCTCCACATCTCGTCTCCAATTAACGTAATTACTCCCCTATTGTATGTAATTGTAGCAAGAGAATCAAATCCTAACAAATATTTTTCATTTCTTTTAACATAATCCCCATCTAAGAACAATATTCTAGAGAATTCAATTCCATCTTTTGTAAATGGTGATAAAATTATAAACTCACTGTAACGTTTGTCTTTTTCTAACGATGTTAACAATTTTTGAATACAGCTTGTTTCAATTCTAAAAATTGCACAATTCTCTTTTCCTGTAACTATCTTAATTGGATGTCCCTTTTGTTCATCTAATACTCTCTTAATTGTGGTTACTTTTTCCGGATTTTTCATGTTTGTAACGGTAATTGGCATATCTACTCCATTTTCTACCATTTCTTTTATTGCAATAGGATCTAAAATTTTCATTCCAAACATTCCTGCTAATCTTGCTTCATTGTATGACAATTGAATTACTTCACTTAATCCAGATCTCACAATTTTTGGATCGGCAGAAACTACTGCACTATCTTTCTCAAAGTCGATACTGGTTTCATATTTTTTATGAAATAATATTCCTAGATCTGCTGCAGTCCTATCCGAGCCTCCTCGCTCATATGTAGTTGTAACACTATCTACTGTTTTCCCAATGAACCCGCCAATTGAAACTACCTCATTTTCTTCTACCAATTCTGCTGTTTTACCCATTTTTTCCCTAGATTCTGATGTGAGAAAATTTGTTGATTCTATGTTGTTATCTGTAATAATTGGCCAATCATCAAATTCTATAGCATCAGCCTTTATGCCATCACTCCTCAGGATATAGTTCATCACATGAGACATCAAGATCTCTCCAGAGAATGCTAATGCTCTTGAACGTATCTCATCTGCAAATTCTTTGTTTCCAAATGCCTCATCCAGTGCATTTTGTGTCTTTTCTAGATGTGAGTCAATAATATTCTTACATTTTTCTTTATTTTCTGAATTTACCCTTTCCAGAATTTTTTGATAAGTTGATTTTACAATATCTATTGATGGATTAATTCCATTCTCTGCATTTCTGCCTTGTTCTAAAACCACATCAGTAAGAGAACGCATTTTTTCATTATGCATTGTTAATGGAGCTGAAAAAATAGCAATTACTTTAGAATCTTTTTTTAAATCATTAATTCGTTTAACAATTTCTGGAATAGATGCTCCATCTGAACCTATTGCACTTCCGCCAAATTTGACTACTACCAGCTTTGTCATAGTACTTTATCAAAATTCAATGGCTATCTATTAAGCATTTGATCGTCAATTCATCAATTCTCTAATTATATTAGATGCATTTTTTGCACCATTAGTGTTTACTCTATTTCTTTTTTGTTCAAGTTTTTCTAAAATTAGCACATCCAGTCTTTTAATATCATCAAAAGCAAATCCTTCTTCTCTTGCGTTGTCTTCTTGCTCAAAATGACCCTTTATGGGTATGAATATTGCAGGGGTCCCATAGGCGTTAGCCTCATCTATGGTTGATTTTCCGGCCAGAGAAATTATTAAATCTGCAGCAAAAATCAACTCGTGTAAATTATCAACAAATCCAAAATTTCTAACATTCTCAAATTTTTTACTAATTGCTGGACCTGACACTAGAACAACTTCGATGTCTTGATTGATTTTTGAAATAGATTCTAATGCTTTTTTAATAAGAAATAATCCTACATCAGTTCCTCCAATTGAAATAACTATTGTTTTTTTCTCAAACGAAAATTTTTTTCGTAGATCTTCTCTTGAAAAGTTTGTTTGTCTAACTATTGGTCCTACTTTTTTGATGTTGTCTTCATCATTTCCGTTCTCAGGAAGAATAACTATGTCACATTTTTTTATAATTTCTTGCATTGATTTATTCATCTTTTTTTCAATAAATGATATTAATCCTTTAGTGAAGCGAGTCTCTAAAACATCTGTGATAAGTACAGTTGGAATTTTCATTTTTTGTGCAACAGTTAATGATGCAAAATCCTCGTCACTAATTACCAAATTTGGATTATCTTCTTGAAGAATCTTTTGTGAAATTTTTTTACAATCTTTATAGTATTGATAATAATTCCATAGCCATTTTGCTGGGCTCTTTAATGTACCATTTTCAACAATAAACGAAGGTGGCTTGTATACATCTTGTACTTTGAAATCTAAATTTTTTAGAATTTTTGCAGCTCCACTGCCTGACACAAAATTTGTTGAATTATTCTCAAAATTGTTTGCAATTGCGATATCTCGAGTGACATGACCTAATCCAATTGGACTAGAAAAAAAATCAAAAACATTCATGAATTTCTTAACTTTTTGTCAAATTTCTAGATTTTCCTGTGTCTCAAAGTTTAAATGGATTTTAACAAGGTAAGTCTCTGGGCTCATGGTCCAGGTCGGTTATGACGTCGCCCTTACACGGCGAAGGTCCGGGGTTCAAATCCCCGTGGGCCCATCCTCTATATTGGGACTCAAATAGGATGCATTCATGCCTATAGTATGGAAATTTCACTTGATAAGATCAAAACTCGTTCTGATCCTTACTAATTATTCTTAGATTCAATTCGAAGTCCTGCAACTCTTAGACGTTACAAGAATCATCTCCATTCATTTCTTAAATTAATTCCAAATCAAATCTATACAGACTCACTTGGTAAAACTCCAAAGAACAGAGATGCTGTAACTCTAGCAAAATTCTTTATAGAACTTGCAAGAAAAGATATGGATTTGGCATTAGATGTTATTGCCACATTTATCAAAGAAGATCGAAAACGCGTAACTTTAGGTGAGATTAGTTCTCAAACAATTCTAAACCATATCAAACCAATCAAAGTTCTACTTGACGCAAATCGTGTTCCGATCCATTGGAAGTCATTAAACAAATTACTTCCACGCATAGAAGCAAAATCAAAAGACAGAGCATACACAAAGGAGGAAATTCAACAGATGATCGAAGTTGCAAATGACATTACAGACAAGGTTTTAATCTTGATGTTTTTATCTGGAGGATTTCGTCTGGAATCTTGGGATTATTTTACATGGAAAGATGTTATCTTTTTCAAAAATGATGATGGAACATACAAAGGTGCTGCACTGTTAATTTACAGAGGAGATCCTGAAAGTTATTTCACATTTATCACTCCTGAAACTTGTAAGATACTTGAGATTTATAGAGAAAGATGGAAGATTGACATTAGTGTATATCCAAAACCAGATGATCCTTTAATCAAAACAGTAGCAACTCCTGTGATTAGAAGACTTGCTCAAAAAGGAGTAAGAAAGAGAATAGACAAAATTGTAACTGATATTGATTTGAGACCTAAATTACCTCTTGGGGTAAGAAGACATGAAGTCCAGCTTGACCATGGGTTCAGAAAATATTTCAATACAATGCTTAGACGCGCAAAAGTAGACTATCTGGATAAGGAAGATATGATGGGTCATAAAATTGGGCTTGAAAAGCATTATGAACGCTATCAGGAAGAAGATTTTGAGCGATTTCCAGAATATCAAAAGGCAATTCCATTTCTGACTATTTCTGCTGCTGCACAAAAACAAATTGAATTAGAAAAAATTTCAACTGAATTTTCAATTTGGAAAAAACAATCGATAAAAGAAATTGAAACTAAACTTATGAAAAAATTTACTGAATTAAGAAGTCTTAAGACCGAAAAAAGTAAATATCTTAAACATTTCTTAAAATCAATATACATAAATTCTAAGTAGAATTTATTTTTTATTGAATAACAATAAATCTATTTGTATTACAATTTCTCTTCCACCAAATTTAGTTAAAGAAATTAATTCTAAACGCGGTTATCTAACTAAAAGTCAAGCATGTCAAATCTTGTTAAGAACAGCACTTGATATTGTACATGGTTCTTTAATTCCAAATATTACTGACTCTGAAGAAATTGACGAGTGATTATTGCCAACTAAAAACTTGCAATAATGATGCAGATTTTAAAATTTCTTACAATTGTGGTTCTGATGTTGATCATCAAATCTTAAAGATTTGCAAAAGTTGTTTTACAAATGAATCTAATGAAGAATTTCGGATGTTTATCATTCAGAAAAAACTAATTCTTTCAAATTTTTCCCCCTAAGACAAAAACAAGTAATGCGTCATGAATACTAAGCAACTAACACTAAACAAAAAAGCAAAACTTACTCCTATAATTATTGAACGTGATTATTCTAGTAATGCAGAACATACTTGCATATTTGATGATCAGCCCTTCATTGATGATGATCCTGACTGGAATCTAGCTTGGTCCCATGCTAGATGCAATCAACTCAAGAAATACAGTGCAGAATTACAGACTATTGCACATGATAAAATAATCTCTAACAAAAAATGGGTTTCTGCATCTCTGGGAGAGGAAGAGGGGAAAATAAACAAAGAAACACAACCAAACGAGCAGATAGATGCAAACAGAGAAGCATCTCAAGTAACAGAATTGTATTTGATTGAGCGTCTTTTACCGTGTGGTGATAGACCTTCAATTGATAATGAATTGGATTACAATGATGCACGAGATTCCATAACTTATCTATGCTACAAGAAATTTAGGCATGGTTCACAAATCATTGATAGTGCACTTAAGATGATAACATGTTCTGAATCTCCATTTTGTAAAGAGAAATGTAATGGACGGTTAGTGATATTTACAAATAAAGGCACATGATGATTTCAAAAAACTAGTCCTATTGTTAAAACGACAACAAAACACCCCCACCCCCCTCTTTATAAAAAAAGGAGTGTCATTTTGTAGATGGGATTCATATTCAAACAACTCTTCTGCTCTTGTGACGAAGTAATTTTGAAGGTACCTAGGTATGTTTCTTTTTTTTATCTATACTCTATTCAAATTTCTTCATCCATTTATGAAAAATATCTATTGACTCTTTTGGTAGTTCCCCTTTAACAATAACTGGTAATTCAAATCTTTTTTGTAATTCTAATACTAAATTTTCTTGTCCAAATGGATAGATCTGATCTTTAAATTGCCATAACAATCCTTCTTCTTCCTGAATTATATCTAGATGTATTTCTTGCCATCTACATGCAAATATTGGATATATTCCTAAAACTTTACACATCTCTAATTTAGCGACAATCTCTGATTTTGGCGTTTGACTTAACATATTTTTTATTTCTACGCCTATTGCTATTTTTTTTATTTTATGTTCTGCAATAATATCTAATGTGTGTTTAGTTCTAAACCATTCTTTTCCTCTGTATGATCTAGCATGTTTTTCTTTCAGAATTTCAAATCCATTTGCACGTAACTCATTTTTAACAAGATAATGAAGCTGTTCACCTACCATCTTTACTGTCTTGACATCAGAGTATCTGGAAATCCAATATGCTGCTTTTTCCATTTTTTTTACCATATTTTTTTCCACAAATTCCATTGATAGTTTTGCTGGAAAATAGAATCTTGCATTACCTACATCTCTAATATCATACTTGAAAGATTGCAGAATTCCTACTTCTTCTAAATTATTTAGTGCATTTTTTACCTGACTTACTGAATATCTTTTTTCTAACATTATCTGTATGGATGATTCATGTCTTGGAGTCTTTTTTGGACGGTTTGAGCTATCGAAAAAAATTTCTAATAATCTGTTTTTGAGCTCAACATCCATACTATTTTTGCGTAAAATACAAATTTGTATTTTACGCATTTTTATTCCTTAAATCAGGCTTAATTCCCTGATTATACAAATGAGCTAAGAATTATAACTCTGCTTATACATTGTGATCAAGATCTTACATTGCTAATCTGTGATCAATTTAGCATATAACATTTGTCAAATTTTATAATGTATATGTTATATTGCTAAAATATGCTACAAATAGCGCCGTAAGATCTTGACATGACAGAGAAAACAACCGTGGATATTACACCTGACAAAAGTCTAATCCAAAAATTAGGACTCACTGGATATAGAACAGCTGAGGCTATCTCAGAATTATTAGATAATTCTATAGATGCCAGAATTCCACACGAGCTTGAACGAATTGATGTAATGTTAGACTATGGAGGAAAAACCATCTCAGTGTCTGACGATGGACAAGGAATGAACCTTGAAGAATTAGAAAAAGGATTGACTATAGCGAAAGGAACAAAACTGGAAAAAGAAAAACTAGGAAAATTTGGATTAGGAATGAAAAGTGCTTGTTCAACTCTTGGAAGAGAATTCACAATTACAACATCCAAAAATAATACTGATCTAGAATATTTTATTCATTATGATGAAGAAGAATGGTTAAAAGATTCATCTCAAACATGGAAAAATTTTGAAATTGAGACCAGTAAAAAAACACAACCTTGGAATGGAACAATCATTAAAATCTCAAAATTGAATGTTCCATTATACCCAAATCAAACAACTCGATTAAGAAAAAATTTTGGTATAAGATATGGTTCTTACATAAAATCAAACCAAATATCATTATACATTAACACACGAGAATGTAAACCAGTTGAACTTCGTATACTTGAAGGAAGTAAACAAGAAATTGACATTGAACTAACTCATGATTACTATCTAAAAGGATGGATTGGATTATTAGAAAAACGTTCGATAAAAGGTGATTATGGAATTCATTTGTATAAAAATCAAAGATTGATTAAAGCATTTGATAAATTTGGTATTCGAAATCACCCTGAAGTCGCAAAAATTACAGGTGAATTGCATCTTGATCATGTTCCAGTAAATTTTCATAAAACTGGATTTATTGAAGAATCTTTAGAATACAAAGAAGCAGTAGATGCATTTAGAACTAACTCTGAAGTTGTTGATGTATTACGAAGCTCAATAAGTAAAAACCCTTCAACAACATCAATACAATCAGTTCTCAATTATATTGGAAATGATAAAACTAAAGGAAAAATTAAACTTAGAATGAGTAATACAAATTCAAAATATTTACTAAATCAAGCTGAATCCTTTAGCACTCAATATGAGTCAAAAAACATTCAATTTGAATTCGAGAATACCTCCAATGATGAATTATATCACATTGAAAGAATTCCTAATGGACTTAAAATTATCATAAATCGAAAAAGTCCTGTTTTTACTGTAATTGGAAATCCATTATTTTTGATAGGATTAATCGAATTAGAAGTCAAAACTATCATAAATGAGCATGGAAAATATGCAGATTTTTTGAAGGAAAGAAATTCCTCTTGGAATAAGTTTGTAATGGATTGGTCTGAAAAACCTGAAAAAATAACAAAAAGAAAACCTCAACGAGTAATCCCATTACCAAAATATTCTTTGGTTGATGAACTCGGAGAATTACATGAATTTTTAAAAGAAAAATTTGAATTTAATTTTCAATTTACAGCATTAAGTACCCTTTCTCCATTTTTACAAAATGCCTATAACAAAATGATATACAATATTGATGCAGTTAGAAATACTGGACAACTTCTTTATGATTTGATACTTGATTATGGTGAAATGGAATTTACTATTCTTCTAAATCCAAAATCCGAAGATATTAAAAAAGCATTAGAATATTCTGAAAAAACAAAATTTATTGTAATAAGAGAATACTCTAGAGTGTCAAAAGATACTTGGGCTTCACCTGATAAAGCTTGGTTGGACTTATTCTTAGAAATTAAACGTGGTTCATATCATATTCGGAATGATGAATTAGGAAATATTTTAGATTATTTACTAGAAAATAACTTAACAAATCAACATAGATTAGAAATAATGGGTAGACACAAGAACGTGTTAACTGATCTAGAAAAATACTTTGGAAATGTTGACTGATGGTATATCATTTTGTAAATGAGCTTGAGAAAAATAATATTGAAAGTATTACAACTAAATTTAATTTTGCAAATCCTATATATGTTGAGAAATTTATTATGGATTTTGAAATGAATTATCATATATCACAAGAAATTGATAGTACATTGAGAGGAGGTATGTGTGTTCCTTTTCATACTGCGTTAGGAATTAGACGTTTAAGTATAGATATTGATTTACTTACTAGATTACAAGTTGATGAAATTGAATCAATTATGCAAAACTTAGATTCAAACTTACCTGATGTAAATATAAAAAAACATAATCCTAAAAATCTTGCACCTATTCCAAATTTAGTTACGTATTATGTAAAATACCATTCTTGTTTTGGAAGTGATGAAACAGTAAAAGTTGATTATATGTGCGATATGCCTTTAGAACTGCCCACCCAATCAACTGCAAATGGTGATGAAGTAATTGAATTCAAAATTGATTATTCTTCAAAGATTTTAACTCGTGGTGCATTAATTGGAGATAAAATAACTACTTTATCTCTAAACAAGATTGGATTATTAAAACCAAAAATTGGAAATTTGTCCGATGATATTCCAAAACAAGTATACGATATAGCATCATTATTGAAATTTGCTTCTGAAAAAGATATTGATGAATCTCTTCAGGTTTTTTTGAATCTTACTACATTCAAATCCCAAATCTATGATAATGGACGTTACGATGTAAAAAGTATTCTTGATACAATTCAGTCTTCAATTCCTAGTTTATTATCATTTGATGCTCAGATTACTACTGTCACTGAATATGTAGGAATCTTTGGTTCTTTCAAAGGTACATATCTCAATACATCTCAACCTTACAAAAAAACTGAACATATCTCTGATATTTTGTTGGTATGGTTTTATACCGTTTATTTACAAAAATTTTTTGATGAGTCTAATTCAAAAAATGAAATAGTTGCCAAAATTTCATCTGTAATGAAATCATATTTAGAAATTCTTGGATATGATGCAGATGATAAAAATGAATTAAGAATAAATCTTCTTAATTCTATGCCTGATCTTAATTTTAACAAAAATATTCTCAATCAAACACCAGTTGAACAGATCTTCTTAATCAAAGAAATTTTTTCAAACTAAAAATTATTGCCTAGATAGGTGGTTCCCGTGATGTGGAATTAAACAATGATGTCCACTTTATTCCCCATAAATGGTTCAAACCTCTAAAGATTAGAACTTTAGATTGGTAAAAATTAAATTGTATCAAAAATTATGATGTAAAACTAGAGGATCATATTATGCAATTTAGATTAGTTTGGCTAGTAATTTCATTGGTTTTGATTGGAATAATTGGAATGCAAGATGGTTTTGCATTGTGTGTAGAGGATAAAGATTGGCCATCTGCTCCATGCATTGATACAAATCCATTTAGTCACTCTGAATTTTATAATGCATGGTATGGATATTATGATTACAAAGGTGCAGATTGGATGGAAACAAAAAAAATTGAAATGAATCAAGCGTTAGAAAAAGGTACTTAAAGAATGGGTAACAGATAAAAGAGAAAATCGTAATGTATACAGTTATTATTTATCTAGAAATGAAATACAAAGTCAGTTTCCAACTGATTCTTATGATGTAATTCTTGAACCAAATTTTATTATTCCTGAGAGAATTTCTGAACTATTCATCTATAATAATGAAACTAAAAACGTAGCATTATCTTCTGATATGAATCTTCATGAATTTGCTAAAGTAAATATGACTGCGTTTGATTCTGATACAATTTTGTTTAATATGTTTGGTGAATCAATTACTGTAAACAAGCATTCTGTAGTTGATTCCCTTTGGAAAGGTACGTCAAGAGATCCAAACTATGTAGATGTACGTTTATTCATAGGCGATGGAATGATTGGAGGAAGTATGAATACTGATTTTGGTTATTTTTCTATAACTTCGTTTGGCCAAAATGATTTGTATATTATTCAAGAAATAGATCTTTCTCAGTATAAAGATGAACCTGATGATTGGTATATGTATTTAGCAGTTAATGGCTTGAATTTTTTTCTCAGATCCTATTTTGTAATACTTGTAATGCCAATACTATTAGTTGCAGGAATTGTTGTCTTTATTGTTAAAAGAAAATTAAAAGCTAGAAAGGAGAATAATTCATGAAATTATTAATCAATTTTATACCTGAATCACGATTAATTGAAATTAAAGGAGTTAGCACATATGATGTCTAAGAAAAAAATTTCAATCATAATAATTTTAGCGTCTGTGATAATTTCAGTATTATTCATGGGATACATACTAGGGTCTCTTACTCCTGTTGATTATTTTAGCACTGTACATCTATTAGTTGATCAAGCCAAATACGATTCAACTAAACAATACGTTCAAGTGGATAATTTGGTAAGAAATTATCCAATACTTCGAGATAGTTTGGATGATGTTAAAAGTATGCCAGAATCACAAAGATATGGAGAAATTATTTCTGCATCTATTACTAGTTTAAAAAATTCTGATGCTCGAGAATTAATTATAGCATTTGAGAATATATCAGAAAATTATATTGAAAATCCTGAGGCATTTGGATATCATATTACATATGAAGGAAATTACTATGCTGTGGCATTTGTCTTCTGTAATCCTGATTGTGGTCCTTATCTTTAGTCTGATGTGATTTCTTCGTAATCTGTAGTTAGATCACGCAAAAATAGTATACTTTATGAATAAATGATTGTTAAATTTGATAATATCTTGAAAACATTATTGATTTTAGTTCCACTTGTTGCCATTTTTGTAGTTGGAGGAATTGGGATTTATTTTTCAGCTATTCCAATAGAGTCTGATGAGATAATCCATCATACAGAACGTTGGCTTGTAGAATATGATATGATCTCTTTTCCAAAAGATAAATTAGAAAAAATGTTTTCTGGAACTACTACCATCTATGATGAAAAATTTAAGATAATTAAGATAGAATCCGCTTTTGATTATAAAAATAATTTACCTCATCCTCTGCAAGTATGAACATTCACAAATAATGAAACACTTGATAACCTGTATATTATCACCATTAGTGGCTTTTGGAAAGATGAGGAACTATTAACTAAAAGTTTTGAGAGTATTGATGGTGTGAAAAGTGCAAGACACATTGGAGGGAGTGTTGGAGGCTAAATTGTGTGATACAAAATACGAAAGTATCATTAATTGAACGAGGTTAGGGAATAGGATGAGACTAATTTGGGTAGTAATTCCATTAGTTCTATTTGCATTATTTCCAATTCTAGATGTAGATGCTGGATGTGCTGGTCCTTATCCGTGTAGAGCACCAGGTGATGCTGTATTGTCTGCAGAAATTTGGTTTCAGTCTGATACCATAGTATCAGGAAAAATTATTGGTAAATCATATGGTGCTGATGCATTATCTCACTATAATGATACAAATTCAGAAAATCCATGTAATTTGTTTACTGCAAATGAAGAATTTGTGTCAATGTTAGCAAATAAAACAATACCTTTGTCTGAAAGATTACAACATATTGAAAAGTTACTAGAACCCGCATTTTCTGAATCTTTGAAAAATTATTGGTGGGACATTCATATGGAGTGGTATATGCCAGATCGAGTTACTACACAAATAAAAGAGAATGAAGATTTTCTCCAAAATAGTGAATTAAAAATTCCATTTAGGATAGAAATGATGGTAGATACAGTTTACAAAGGAAATGTTACACAAAATAAAATCGATGTGTTTGGAATTGAAAAATCTAAACTCTACAGCCAACAATTTTCACATGGTTATTTCATAGATCCAGAAATCGGAGAAGAAGTTTTGTTATATCTAAAGTATCATGATCAATTACAATTTGATTCATGCATAATGCCTAATGTATACAAGGTAGATGGGATACAAAGTTCAATATGGGGATGGAATGAAGATGATTTTAAACCAGATATTTATCCTAACGATATAAAAATTCCATCCCTGAAAGAACAATCTACATATCAACAATCAGGAAATCGAATACTATCAACAATGCTGGATCTTATTGCATGTCCTCTGGGTTTAGAACCAATGTATCGAACATCAGGTTCTCCATTTTGTGTAACATCCAGTACTGCTGATAAGATAGATGAAAAAGATTATGCAAAACAATTTTCATATTTTTGGGAATTTAATTATTGGAATGAACCAACTGAAAATTATGAACGTTTGAAAGAAATTAAGCTATCTGAAACTGATACTTTTTCATAATTACAGTTATTTGCGTCCATTTCTATCCCCAAAAAGGTGGCTGAATCCCCGTGGGGCCCATCCCCTATATTGGAACAAATTAACCATATTTTGTACGTCAAAAAGTATCCCTTATCAATAAAAGTTCAAACCTGTAAGGATTTGAAAAACTATTTCAAAGTTTTACGAAGGGTTTCATTCAATACTTTAGAATAGCTATATGATGATTGTTCTTGTTGAATCATTTTTGCTTGACGGAGTCTAAGTTTTTTGTCAAGATCTTCATCAATCATGATTGTAACACGTCTACTCATAATATGATATTATTACTTGTACAATATAACAATATATCTCCAAATGCGGGATGCTTTAGCGATCAATTCTATCATAAAAGGGATCCCGCATTAACTTAGATTAACTTATTAATTTTTCACAAATGAACAATAGAAGATCGGTAACATATTCAAAATAAATTCATTCAATGCCTCTCTCAAGGATTGAACGGTGTGTTTACCGTCTTTCTATGATTAATTTTTGTTCAAATCTAAATAAAATTCCCATGTGATAATCTATCCAATCTTACAACAACTATTGCTTTGCAGTCCTCTTGTAATCCAATAAATAGAAAATATGAGAACTGCTACTGAGATGAATTTCAACTCTAATCCCAGCATTGGAAACAATGACAATCCTCCAACTGCGCCTAAAATTACTGCTAGAGGTGCAGTACATGCAGGACATCCTGGAGTAAATGCTACAAAAGCCCCTCCTAATACAGCTGAAGAGTTTGATTTCACAGAATTCATCATCTTCATCTTCTTTATCTTAAAAGCCATTAACGCAAAATTGATTCCAGCCAAGGCTGAAATTACTATAGTTACCCCAATTGATGTAGCAATGTAAGAAGGCATTATCTTTATTGTAGCATCAAAGTGAGTAGGTAGCATTGACATTGTCAAAAAGTAATAGATTATTCCTAATCCCACCCCGCTAATTACTCCAATTGCGGCATATCTTTTCGTAGTCAAAACATTTGAGATTAATTGTAATTTACTTTCCAAGTATGGTAATTTGTCATTCATAGTATTTTAATTATTTTTCACTAATCAACGATTATTAGCCTTAAACTCTTAGTATGAATATGACAGAATTTTCCTCAGAAGAGAAAATGATTCTTGTTCAATATGGAATAAAGAAATATGAAAATGAAGAAACTGTCATTGAAAAATTAAAGGATATTTTATCTGAAAAAGACATTCAAAGAAATATTGACACTCTAATTGGAACTCAGCGAGTTAGACGCATAGGACCTGAAAACCTTCAAAACAACGAAAGCCATACTGAATTACCAGAACTGCCAGAAAATCTCAAGCCCATAATTGATAATCTTTAATTTAAAATCCTCGTAATCCCTCTGGACGCATAATTTCTGGATGTTGTTTCATCCATTCTATTCTATCCAACATTTCTTGTTTGTCCTGTGGGAAAGTACCCTTAACTGTATATGCATTTGAACCATGATTTGCTCTAAAAATAATCTCGTCTTTAGTTTTGATCTGGCTAATCAAATTATGAAGTTCTTCTAATGATTCATCATCATTAATTCTAATGAATGGTTCTTCAAATTTGTCAAGAAATTCTTGCTTTATTCCCTTTTCCAGATATAGGGTCAAAGCTCCCACATACTGTGGTGAACATGCACTGATCACTTCGGCAGTACCTTTGATATGTTCTTTAGAATATGTTCTTCCACCCAATCCCAAAATTACCATGCATGACATTATGTAACCTGCGTCTTTTGCCTTGTTGACAGATTTTGTAATTGTCTTTGCAATAGCTCCCTTTGTTACTTTTTTCAGAACAATGTCAGAACCACTTTCAATTCCTAGATAGAACATGTCCAGCCCAGCTTCATTCATCTTCTTTAATTCTTCAGGTGTTTTCTTTAGAATATTCATTGGCATTGCATAACATGAAATTCTTTCAAGCTTTGAAAATTTTTCTTTAATGTATTTTACAATTTTTATCATGTACTCAGAATCAAGATTCAATGCATCACCATCTGCAAGAAATACTCTTTTAGTGTCAGGCAAATAATTTGCCATCATATCAATTTCTGCTTTTACCTCATCCCATGTTCTTTCAGAATACTCTTTTGATCTATACATATCACAAAAAGAACATTCATTAAATGAACAACCTAATGTTATTTGGAAAATCAATGATCTTGATTCTGAAGGTGGCCTATACAATGGGGCATCATAGTTTAACATCATTTAATTTCAAAGAAATTTGCTTGATTATGTTTTTTATAGTTTCTATTTTGACTCAACCACAAAATACCTTTTAGTAGTAAACTAGAAGAATTTTCATTACTCATGGCAAATGATCCTGACTCAAAAAGACTGCTTTGGTTTGTATTTGCAGCTTCACGGGGAGGACTGAATCGATTAAAAATTATCTCAAAATTAAAGGAAAATCCACTTAATACTAATCAACTGGCAAAAGAGCTAGGCCTAGATTACAAGGCTATTCAACATCATGTTAGGGTACTTGAAAAAAATAACATGATCACTAAGGTTGGGGAAAAATACGGCATTACATTTTTCATTTCCACCTTCCTTGAAGTAAATATGGAGGCTTTTGAAGAAATTGAACTAAAATTGGACAAAAGTAAATAAAAGCTCAAGAGGTGTTTTTCACTAAATGGAACCTACCTCACTAGTCTTGTCTATTGTCTCAATTGCAAATATGGGCATACTTGGAATTCTAATTGCTATATTTGGAAAGATGTATGGCAAGACCCGGGCACAGCTTCCATTAGGCATGATTGTTGTTACTGTTATGTTGTTTTTGCATAATGTCATTGGTGGTCTAGCTTATTTCTCAATAGAGATGATTTTCTCTAATGAAATTTTCCCATATATGTTAGGAGTAGGAATTGCAGAACTTGCAGGATTGATAATATTCCTAAAGATTACCTTGGACTAATCTTAGTTTAATTGTGACAAAAAATAATTAAAATTATGTTACAAGATTATCTTAAACTTAACAAAAATATTCTAATCGCAATTTTAACATCAATAATTATTTCTGCAGCAATTGCCCAACTTTTATCTGATCAAGAAGACTATCTAAACTCAACATATACCACAATTGCAGATTATTCCATTTACTTTTCAGTTTTTTGTGCGTTATACTATTTCGATAACAGAAAAAAATATCGCATTGAATCTGGTGGTACAGATACTGTAAAACTAAAACGTGATATCATAAAATTAGTTACCTCTCTTGGAATTGCTGAAGTTGTTTATACTATTGCGAGATGGGGTTTGCAGTACTATTTTCTGACTATAGACTATGATCCATATATGGCATCAATTATATCACAAAGTATATCGGCAATGATTTTTTTGATAGTGGCAAATCTGAATGTAAAGTTAGTGAGGTTGTATAAAGATGGGAATTAGCGTTTACGTTGATGGTTCTGGAGGTCCTGATAGTGGGTACGGATACTTTGTAAAAGATACAGGAGAATCATTTTATGAAAAAAAACCAGAGCTAACAAACAATCAAGCTGAATACTTGGCAATAATCTCTGCGTTAAACAAGTTTGTTGATTCAAATGATGGAATTATTATTTACAGTGATTCTAAAAATACTGTAAATCAATTGAATCATGAATTTGCAATTAATAATGAACAACTTCGAATTCTGGCACGAGAGGCTTGGGGTATTATGGGAAAATTTTCTAATCTTTCAATTGTATGGATTCCTAGAAAAGAGAATCTGGCAGGAAAAATGTTGGGAAGCTAAAAAAATCATAGATCGGAAATTTCTATGAATAACTTTATTATATAAAATCCTTAGATCCAACTTACATGGCTGAATCTGTCTTTTTATCACCAAAATCAATTGCAGTAATTGGTGCATCTGACAAGAGAGGAAGTGTTGGAGCTACCATTACCTCAAACATTATGAATGGTTTCAAAGGAATTGTTTATCCAATTAGTCCCTCAAGAGACACAGTCTTTTACAAAAAAGCATACAAGAGTGTCTTAGATGTTCCTAAACCAATTGATCTTGCAGTTATTGTTATCAAAAATACACTGGTTGGACAAGTGGTGGAAGAGTGTGGCAAGAAAAAAATTAAAGGTGTCATTATCATCACAGCTGGATTCAAAGAAGTTGATGAAGAAGGCGCAAAACGTGAACAAGAACTCAAGGACATAGCTAAAAAATACAAAGTCCAAATCATTGGACCGAACTGTCTTGGTGTCATGAATCTTGATCCAAAGACAATGATGAATTCAACATTTCTTAAAATTACACCAAGATCTGGAAAAATTGCACTTGTATCTCAGAGTGGTGCAATATGTGCCGCATTGGTTGAGGATGCTAGCGCTCAAGGAATTGGCTTTTCTGCAGTAATTAGTCTTGGAAACAAAGCTTCAATGAGCGAAGTTGACATTCTAAAGATACTTGCAAATCATAAACAAACCGAAGTTATTGTAATGTATCTCGAGGACATGGGAAATGGTCAGGAATTCCTTAAAGTTTGTAAAAATATTACTAAAAAACTCAAAAAACCAATTCTTGTTCTTAAATCAGGACGTAGCCCAGAAGGCGCAAAGGCTGCAATGTCTCATACTGGAGCCTTGATGGGCTCTGATGAAATCTATGATGCTGTGCTGAAACAGTCTGGTGCAATCAGAGTTGATACTATGGAAGAACTCTTTGATTATGCAACAGCATTTTCTAAACAGCCACTACCATCAGCTGGTGATCTTGTAATTGTTTCAAACGCAGGTGGCCCTGCAATCATCTCTACTGATGCATGTTCTAAGACAAAAATCAAGATGGCAGACATTACAAGTATTAGAAAAAAAATTGACGAGGTAATTCCACCTTGGGGAAGCTCCCGAAACCCTGTTGACATTGTAGGTGATGCTGATTTTAACAGATTCAATAATGTTTTGGACCGTGTACTCAAACATCCAAAAGTTGGTTCTGTTATCACAATGTGTACTCCTTCTGGAACTCTAGATTATGATAAACTTGCAGAAGTTATTGTTGAGATGTCAAAGAAATACAAAAAGACCATGCTTGCAAGCTTGATGGGATTAGATGAAGGAATTACCAACAGAGAAATTTTGGCAAAAGGAAATGTTCCATATTATACATATGCCGAGGGAGCAATCAGAACCCTTGCGGCAATGATTAGATTTTCAAACTGGGTTAAAGCTCCAACTGGAAAAATTACCAAATTCAAAGTAAACAAAGAAAAAGTCAAGAAAATCTTTGATCAAGCTAAAAAAGAAAAGAGACCAAATCTACTGGAAGAAGAAGGACAAGAAATTCTCAAAGCATATGGTTTACCGCTACCATCAAGTGCGCTTGCTACAACAGAAGCTGAAGCAGTAAAAATTGCAAAGAAGATTGGTTATCCAGTAGTGATGAAGATTGCATCACCTCAAATTATTCATAAATCTGATGCAGGTGGTGTTAAAGTAAACTTGACAAATGAATCTGAGATCAAAGATGCATTCAAAATAATTATCAAAAATGCTAAAAATTACAACAAGAAAGCCGAGATCAAAGGTGTCTTGATTGTAGAGATGGTAAAGGGTGGTAAAGAACTAATCATTGGTTCAAAACTCGAGCCTGGATTTGGTCCAGTGGTTATGCTTGGAATGGGAGGAATCTATGTAGAAGTTCTCAAAGATGTAACATTCAAGCTAGCGCCTGTAACTGAAAGAGAAGCAGACGACATGATAGCATCAATTAAGACACAAAAAATCCTACAAGGTGTGAGAGGCGAAAAACCTTCAGACATATCAAAACTCTCTGAATGTATTCAGAGACTATCTCAATTAGTTTCTGACTTTAAAGAGATCAAAGAATTAGATATGAATCCTGTATTAGTAATGGAGAAGGGAAAGGGTTGTCGCATTCTAGATGTCCGAATAGGACTCTAAAAATAATTTGTTCCTAAATTTTTACTATGGCCAATCTAGAATATTTATACATCATAAATGACTATATTGTTACATGGCTAATGTCTTAAAGACAATTAGAAGTGGCGATGATTATATCCAAAGTCTTAGAGGTCGTGATCTCGTAGTTTACCTATTTGGAGAACTAGTGAAAGAACCAGTAGATCATCCAATGATTAGACCATCAATTAACGCAGTTGCAGAAACTTATGATCTTGCAATGCGTGACGAAGCTCTAGCTTCAGCTGATTCATCAATTACTGGATTGAGAGTTAACAGATTTTTACACATTGCAGAAAGTGCACAAGATTTAGTTTTACAAAATAAGATGCAAAGAACATTGGGACAAAACACTGGAACATGTTTCCAGAGATGTGTTGGAATGGATGCATTGAATTCTTTACACTCTGTTACTTTTGAAATAGATGAGAAACATGGAACAAACTATCATCAAAGATTATTAGATTTTGTAAAGATGGTTCAACAAGAAAATCTTGTAATTGGCGGTGCAATGACTGATCCTAAGGGTGATAGAAGTAAAGGACCAGCAGAACAAGATGATCCAGAAATGTTTACTAGAGTAGTAGAGACTGATGATAAAGGAATCTATGTATCTGGTGCAAAAGCACACCAAACTGGTTGTATTAACTCACATTGGATAATTTTGATGCCAACTGTTAGACTAACAGAAAATGACAAAGACTGGGCAATTGTCGGTGCAATACCAGCAGATGCAAAAGGAGTCACTTACATCTATGGTAGACAGTCTTGTGACACTAGAAGCATGGAAGAAGGTGACATTGATGATGGTAACGCAAAATATGGTGGACAAGAAGCCTTGATGATTTTAGATAGAGTGTTTATTCCATGGGACAAAGTTTTCATGCATGGGGAACATGAATTTGCATCTATGCTGATAGAGCGTTTTACTTGTTATCATAGACGTAGTTATGTGTGCAAAACAGGACTTGGTGATGTACTCATTGGTGCAGCAGCTACAATTGCTGACTATAATGGAGTACCAAAGGTATCTCATATCAAAGACAAAATTGTTGAGATGACACATCTTAATGAAACAATCTTTGCTGCAGGAATCGCATCTTCCCACCTAGGACATAAGATGAAGTCAGGTGTATATCTAAATGAAGATATGCTCGCACAAGTTTGCAAACACAACGTTACTCGATTCCCATATGAGATTAGTAGGCTTGCACAAGATATTGCAGGTGGACTGGTAGTAACCCTTCCATCTGAAAAGGACTTTAGACATCCAGTAGCTGGACCATTACTCAAAAGATTCCTTGTAGGAAGAAAAGGTGTTGACGTTGAAAACAGAATGAGAATTCTTAGACTAATTGAAAACATGACTCTTGGAAGAAATTCTGTGGGGTATCTTACAGAATCTATGCATGGTGCAGGTTCTCCACAAGCACAAAGAATCCAAATTCAAAGACAGATGCAGATTGGTTACAAAAAGAATCTTGCAAAGAAGCTAGCTGGCATCACCAACGACATTGAAGAACCATCGGAACCTTCTGATTACTTTAAACGAATATTCCAAACAAAAGATTCTATTCTATAGACTCTGAAATAATTTTTTAGTCTTCATACGATCTGATTATAAAATTTAAATTCGAAATTTTTTTTGTGCCAGCTGATAAATGATTCTACTCTTGGAACTGATGATTTCTGAGGATCCTTTTTTAGTTAATTTTACGCAATAATATCACCAAGCAAACAGGACGATCTATTGCTCTTTTCTTGGCATAATGTGAACCTGTTTGCATGAATCTTGGCGGATTTATTTTATTCTTCTTTACTTTTATCGTCTGTTTTAGTTTCTTCTTCAGGTTCTTCTATGTCTAATTCGTCTTCTACAATCTCTGCTTTTTCTATATGCTCAGAATATTCAGAATCTTTTTCTATCTTACTAATATCTGATAACTCTCCAACTGTGTCTTTATTTTCTGAATCTACTGGTTCTGAATCAAATAGATTTGAAAGTGTAGACTCTTTCTCCTTTTTCTTCTTTGTTATCTGTTTTACAACCATTATCCCTATGACAACTACAATTATGACATAGTTTATTGGTGGTTTTACTAACTGTGTGACATATCCTACTTGTGGAAGTGTGTGTACTACTTTTCCTATGTACTCTTCTTTAGTAATTGGAAAGTCAGTTCCAGGAATTGATGCTGGATTTGCATCTCCTTGCGTTCTAAGTGTTTTAGGTTCATCATCAATTATTGAAACTACTCGATGTACAATTACCCTGTTATGATCTGAAGGTCGATTAAATACAATGACATCACCTATCTCAATTTCTTCAAAAGGCTCATGTCCTTGAACTATCAAAACATCATATACTTCTAATTCTGGAATCATACTTCCACTTGCAACTACATAAAATGGATTTTGTGTTCCAAATGCTAATGTTAATCCTAACCAAATTACTAAAACACCTACCCCAACGATAACAATATCTTTGATAACTCCTTTTGAGATAGATCTTTTTGCCAATTATATCATCGCCTATATTCATTGATTAAATTTGTTAGCTATTAGAGCTTGGTTCCACACTCTTCACAGAATTTGGATCCTTCTTTATTCCCAAATCCACAATTAGAGCACTTTCCTGGTTGAGAAACAGCTTCTGGATTTCCTAGAAGAATTACTTCGCCAATCTTTTTGATACTCTTCCATGTAATACTGCCTTCAGTGCCATCATTTTTAGTTAATACTAGAACCATTGACTGCGTAGAATCAATACCTACTTGTTTTGCAATTCCAATCTTGTTGGCATTTTCATCATATACTGTTCTACCTTCAATTGAACTGACTGAAGTTGCTGGACCTGGCTCTGTAACTGCTTCCTGTGGAGTTTGTGTTGATGACTCTTCAACTTTCTGCGGTGCACTTTGAACTTCTTCCATTGGTTTTGCGTTTCCAATTTCCTCTGTCTCATCTTGTTTCTTGAAATCTCTATATTCTGCAATTGCAGAATTACATGAATTACAGATGTATTGTCCTTTTTCTGCAAGAATTAGATTTTCTGCAACTTGTTCATTGGGATTCTCAAATTCTATCTTTGGAGGACCCTCAAACTCTTTTTCACAAGTATTGCAAAAATGTTTAGTTATTGTTTCTGAGTCTAATCTACCAATTGGAGCTAAAAACAGATCAGGACCGCCAAGATTTCCTTTCACCTGTTGTTCATCAGTAACTTTGGCCATAACATAGCCTCCGGAACCTCTTAATTTTTTCAGTCTAAGTTCTGAACTCATGTATGAGATTTATCAAAACGTCATTTAAGTATGTATCAAAATTAATTTTCCAACAAAAAATATGGTGTTAATTCTGGTGAACATTTTTAGGTATGAACAATAAAACAATAGTACAATGGCAATTACACAAGTATCAGATGCAAAGTCTTGGGAAGTCGATGTGGTAAACTCTGATATTCCTGTATTCGTAGACTTTTGGGCCGAATGGTGTGGTCCATGTAGAATGGTAAGTCCTGTAGTAGAAGAATTGGCAAATGACTATGAAGGTAAAGTAAAATTTGTTAAGGTCAATGTTGATGAGGCTAATGAATTGGCATCAAAATACAATGTCTTTAGTATTCCAACCTTAATTATCCTTAACAAAGGTGAAATAGTTAGCCAGCAGGTAGGCGCTGCTTCTAAAGAATCATACAAAAGTATGATTGATAGAGCACTAGCATAAGTCCCGAACTCGTTTTTCCTCTTTTTTGTTCCTAAAGTAATTAATATTCCTAAAATTGAGTGAGTTTATGTCATTTGGTGAAGTAGATACGCTAAACATGCTATCTGATAAACTGGAAAGTTTGTTTGATGAATCTCAAGGATACTATGAAACATTTCTAGATACTAACAACATGTACAAGAAAGGTCAACTCAGCGACAAAGAATTCTTCCAAAAACTAGGTGATTATGTAGTAGCATATTCTGCATTAGAATTTCTAGCTATCAAAGTAATATTTGAAATGAAAAAAGCAATAGGTTCAGGTCCTGGAAACACACAGTCTCCCGGTTTGATGCCAGGAATGGGAAATCCTGGAATGATGGCAGGTGGAATGGGAGTGCCACCAAGAGCCGGAACTGCAGAAAATCCAGTTGGTGGCCCGCCAGGAATTGTCTCTGCACAAGAATCATTTGGGGATGTTGGAACTTTACCGTCACCAGATCCACGTTTGATGCCAAGAACAACTGTTACATCACCCAGTGGAAATGAATGTTCTTCATGTGGCGCTGAACTAAGATCAAATGCAAAGTTCTGCACAAAGTGTGGAGCTAAAGCATAAAATTAGAAATTAAAAAATTATTTTCTCATTCTTGTGTTGTACCACATTCAGGACAAAACTTTGCTGTTGTTGAAAGAGTTGCACCACATTCAGAACAAAACTTTCCGTCATTCTTTTCTTCCTTGTAGGCGTTTCCAACAAATGCGGAACTACTAACTGCGCCAGATGGTTCGTATTTATCATCATCGATTAAGACAGGTTCATAATCTTGCTCTGTCAAAAAGGTCATCATTCTTGGAAATCCTTTTCCTTCGTTTTTTGGATCTGGAACTGAATCCCCTAACCAAAACGCAAATCTCATTAGAGTTAATTCCGGAGTTGAGAATGCCAGAGTATGTGTTGACATGTAGTCTTGTGCAGCTTTTTTACCGTCAAAAACTTCCATGGCCTAAGTATTTTTTGTTTATGTATAATGGTTTCTGGAAAAGTGGACCGGGAGGGAATCGAACCCTCGACATCCTCGTTGCGAACGAGGCATTATACCCCTAAACCACCGGCCCTTGAATCCATTCTTTTAGTTGTCTTTTTATTCATTTTCTTGATAAACACAATAACAAAGATGTTTTTGTTCATAAAACATGGAAATGCCACTTTGGGTCAAAGAATATAGAAAAAATTCCTCAGTCTTTATGTTATGCACATACGTTCTACTAGTATGATAAGCCACAAGGCAATACTCTTTGTTCCCATTAAGCCATGTAGAAGAACAACAGATGAAGAAGACTCTGATGAACGAATAATTAAAATGGAAATGCAAGAATAAATCATCTCAACGCATAATAGACTGCCAAGTATAAAATTTTCAGATGACGTATGATACTGTGATTACAGATTCGCACATTATACTTCCTCAGGGAATGTTAGACAAAAATATTCTAATTGATGAGGGAAAAATTGTTGGGTTTACAAATGATACTCCAGCGTGTGATAACAAAATCAATGGCAATGGATTGATCTCTGTTCCAGGTCCAATAGACACTCATGTTCACTATGGTGTATATTCCCCGATAAACAAAGCAGCAAAAACTGAATCCCATGCCGCAGCAATTGGTGGAATAACTACTATGATGCGAATGCTTCGATTGGAAGGTCCATTTTCTAGCTTATTACAAGCTCAGCTTGATGCATCATCCCAAAGTCATTATATTGACTATGCAATTCATGCATCTGTTTTCACTCCGCAACAAATCAACGAGATGAATTTTTGTGTTGAAAAAGGAATCACATCTTTCAAAATTTACATGAATCTAGGTGGTGAAGTTGGTCATGTATACATGGACATGCCACCAAATTCCTCCAAACTTGTTGAATCCCAAGTAAATGTAACTGATGAAATAGTTGAACAGACTGTAAAGACTGCAGCTCCGCTTGGCTGTCCGGTACTTGTTCATGCGGAAGACTATGAATCATGTGGATGTGGAATTAAAACTGCAAAAGAAAAAAATCAAGATGGATTATCTGCCTGGTCTAACAGTCGTTCCCCTGAATTTGAGGCAAAGGCAATCAAGACTATTTCAAAGTATGGAAGAGATTATGACTGTGTAATCTACTTTGCTCACATTGGCTCAGAGCTGGCACTAGCACAAATTGAAGAAGAGAAAAAACTCGGAACAAAAATTTTTGTTGAGACATGTCCCCACTATCTTTCATTATCTTTTGACAAACAAGAAGGATATCTTGCCAAAGTTATGCCTCCAATAAGAACAGAAAATGACAACAAGGCAGTCTGGAATGCTCTTTCTGAGAATCGAATTGATACTATTGGTACAGATCATGTTGCGAATCAACTTAAACTAAAACTAGCTGGAGATGATGTTTGGGGGGCATTGGCTGGATTTCCAGGAATCGGAACCGTAATTCCAATATTACTAAATGATGGTGTAAATCAGAACAGAATCACACTTGAACAGTTTGTTCAATTTACAAGTCAAAATGCTGCTAAAATTTTTGGAATGTATCCGCAAAAAGGAACATTGGAAAAGAACTCTGATGCAGATATAACTATGATAGATTTGAAAAAAGAAAAAAAAGTAACATCTGATTTGTTTGGAGGTTTTTCTGATTATATCGTGTATGAAGGAAGAAATCTAAAAGGATGGCCTGTTAAAACAATTGTTAGAGGAGAAATAGTTGCTGATGACTTTGAAGTGATTGGAAAACTTGGTCATGGAAAACTAGTTGAACGAAAAATTAACTAATTCTTAAAATAACGAATTGGATTTAAATCATTAAAAGTATTATCTATATTAGTTGAACAGAATTAGTATTGAAAAAAAATATGATATTGCATTAAATGATTTGATCTATTCTCTAAAAGATTCAGGATTTCTCACTGATGGTAAAGTTGAATCTGCATTCAGAAATATTCCTAGACATGAGTTTGTTCCAACATCCGAATTAGATGGAGCATATTGCAATGAACCTATTCCAATTATGAAAGATCAGACTATCTCTCAACCAGGAGTTGTATCAAGAATGACTGAATGGCTAGATATCAAAGATGGGCAAAAAATTCTTGAAATTGGTACTGGTTCTGGTTGGCAATCTGCAATTCTTTCTTACCTGGTAGGAACAGGAACTGTTTATTCTGTTGAAAGACATCCAGAACTTGCAGACTTTGCACAAGAAAATTTGGAGAAATTAGGAATAGACAATGTTCATGTGATTTTAGATGATGGTAGTCTAGGTTATCCAAATGCATCTCCATATGATAGAATCATTGTTACTGCAGCATGCACAGAAATTCCTTTGCCATTGCTTGAACAATTGGGTGAAAATGGACTCATAATCGCTCCTGTAGGCGACTTATCTCAGTCTCTAATTTTGTTAAAAAAGACCTCTAAAGGAATTATTGAAATTAAAAACCAATCAAACTATGTTTTTGTTCCACTTCTTGGAAAATTTGGCAAAAAATAGATTTTATGAAAAATTTTATAGAATATCAAAATTGCCACCTGTTTTGGCTCTGTAAATTACATCTGGCTTTCTAAGAAAAATTCCGGATTCTAGAACTCCTGTTGTTTGTTTGATTTTTTGAGTAAGTACTTTTGGATTCTTTATTGTTCCAAAATCACAGTCTAAAATTATGTTGCCATTTTCTGTAAAAAATGGATAGCCTCTATCTAGTGAACGTAGTTGTGCTTTTCCTCCTAGTTTTTTGATAGATTTTGTTACTGAATTTCTAGCAAGTGGATGAACTTCTACTGGAACAGTCCTTGTGAAATTTTTTACAAACTTTGTCTTGTCTGCGATAACTACCACTTTTTTTGCAAGACTAAACAAAATATTTTCTCGTAGTAAAGCACCCCCTCCACCTTTGATTACAAATTTTTGAGAATTAATTTGATCTGCACCATCAAATACAACATCTATGTGATCTACTTGATCAGTTTCTACTAGAGGTATTCCTCCTTTTTCTGCAATCAATTTGATTTGTAGCGAAGTTGGGATTCCTTTAATGTTGTAGTTTTTTAGTTTGATTAATTTTGCAAGTGACTTTACAAGTACAGTAGCCGCTCTACCACTGCCCAACCCAACAACGTAATCATCCTTAACAAGTTTTAGTGCATTATTTGATAATGCCGAAATGGCACTATCATAGGACAATTATTCCACCTCTGCCTGATCAAGCTTTGACATAACTTTCATAATGTTTTCTTTAATTTTATCTAAATCATCTGCATCATCATCAAAGTCATCATCTAATGCTATTGGTCCTGATTTTTGTTCTAATTCTGGTTCTGGAAGTGCTTTGTGTTCTGTAATCTTTGCAACTTCTTTGTCAATGTCAGGCTTGGTTTCTAATACTGGTTCTGGTTTTGGTGTAAATGACTGAATAGTCTCAATTTTACCTTCAACTTTTGTTTTTGGTTGAATAATTTTTTGTACAATCTCTTCTTTTGGTTTAGTTATTTCAGACTGAATTACCTTTGGTTGTGGCATTGGATTTACAATCTCTTGTTTTGATTCTACATCAATCAATAATGGGAATTTTGATTCCTTTTTAGAAATATTTGTCAAAGTAGTTAATTCAAATGACTGTCCTGATTTTGTTGGAGGAATTGAAATTGATTCCATCTTTGTTTCTTTTGGTTTTTCAAAGTTGAATGGTTTTGATTCTTGATTTTTTACTCCTGATTCTTTTGTCTTTGATGTTTCAGTTTTTGTATTTGCCATCTTTGATGATATCTCATATAATCTATCATCTAGTTTTGATAATTTTTGATCCATCAAGGTAATCAAACCATCACCTACTGGACCCAAATCTGGATGTTCACTTGCTTGCTCAAGTTTTTCTAGTTTAGCTAAAACAATTCCTAGTTGATGTTGATATCTTAGTAACAGTTTATCCTTTTGAATTTTAGAAAATTCAGAGTCTGCTTGGTACAGTCTTGTAATTGTTTTAGTTAGAATGTCTTTTTCAATTTTTAGGGAATTAATTTGGCTTCTAATATGTGAACTAGCTCCAAGGCTGAGTAATTGATTTTTACCTCTTGGCATTTTTCGTGCAGCAACGGCTGTAGCTACTCCAGCTAATGAACTAAGAATAAGGACAATTTCTTGCATCTATGTATACCATTTAATCCAGGAATACTTTCTGCGTTTAGCCTCTGGGAATCCACAACTTGCACATTGGTGGTGACGTTTATGAAGCGAGTTTTTACCACATCTTCTGCATCTGATGTGAACTTTTTTCTTTGTAAAACCACCCATCGAAGTTGTACCTTTAACCATCTCAAATCACCTATTTCTCTGGCGGTGGGGGAGATATCATAACTACATTGTCTCCTCTTACTACAATGGTACCAAGGCCTTTAGAATCGCCTTCAGCAGGGATCTCCTCTGAAGAGTCGAGTAGCAGGTTCATGTGTTGGTCAAAACCAAGCAGATTACCTCTAATTGTCTTACTTCCTTTGAGTTTTATCAGTACAACTTGATTGATACTCTCATCCAATACTTTTACTGCCATATCAACGGACATCTATTTCACTTATTGGCTTTGATATTGAGGGATTATATTAAACATTCATTGGTGAAACTATGAGCTTCGCTCAGTAAGGCAAGTTTGACACTTTCTTCCCAGATTTTTAAGGATTTCAGCTAAAATTACCTGCCCATCCTTTTTTGTAGCCTTTGTAGGATCTCCCCAAATTCCGTTTTTGGTAGCTTTAGGAAATGATTGATTAGCTAGTTTTCCAAGTGTTTTGATTTCTTGTTTTGTCATTCCATCAGTGATTAATCCTTTTTTTGCTGATTTCATTTTGACATTTTTTGAAATTGCCAACATTAGTGATGTCTCTACAAATCCTGCATGATCAAATTCTCTGTTCATAAAATGCCAATATGATAATGGAAACACTTTGAGCTTGTTTTTTGAGAGTTTTTGGAGTTTCAGATCGATATTTTTGATTGATTTTAGATTTCCATGATGTCCATTAATTATGAAAACTGTTTTGATGTTATTTGCTAAAAGTGACGAGCACAAATCAGTTAGAATAGCACGTAAGGTTGATTCTTTGATACTCAAATTAAAAAATGGTGCGTGCTCAAACGAAACTCCATAGGTAAGTGTAGGAAGGAGAAGAAATCCATTCGTCTCAGATAGTCTTTTTGCTACTTCAGTTATAATATCTGAATCAGTTGATATGGGCAAATGTGGACCATGTTGTTCTATTGAACCAATTGGAATTACTGCCACTTGTTTTTTCTTTTTAATTGATTTTCTAAGATTAGGATCAAATTGGGCTTGAATATCTACCATTTAATTCACTTAGATTTGATGTGAACCTTTCTCCAACGAACTTCTAGTTTGTTTTCCAGATGCATCTTCATTGCCTTAAGCAATGTATCTGCTTCTAATCTTTGTCCTTTTGCCTTGATTTTTTCTAACGAATCATTTGGATCCACTTTGAACGAATCTTGGAATATAATTGGTCCTTGGTCTAAGTTTTCTGTGACATAATGAGCAGTTACCCCAACAATTTTTGTACCTCTTTCGTAAGCTTGTTCATATGCCAGTGCTCCTCGGAATGCAGGTAATAATGCTGGATGAATATTGATTATTCTGTTTGGATATCTCCAAACAAAGTTAGGGCTAAGAATTCTCATGTATCTTGCAAGTGAAATCAAATCGATCTCATATTTTTTGCAAATTTCAATAATTTTTTCTTCTGCCTTTTGTTGATCCCTCTCTTGTATTACCATAAATGGAATCTTTGCCTTCTTTGCTAATGGCGCAAGTGTCTTTTCTGTACCAACTATTACTGAAATTTTTCCTTTGAGTGATTTTGCATTACCAAGAATTGTTTTAAGGCAAGGTGTCTCTTTAGTTACAAATACTGCAATATTTTTCTGTGAATTTGTTTCATGATGTGTACTTACATCCATCTTTTCTTTTTTAGCTAAACTTTGTATCTCAGCATCAAATCTCTTTACGTTAACTGTTTTTAAAAAGGATACTTCCAGATACATTCCAAAAAGACCTTTGATTACATTTTGGTTTACTTTCTCAATGTTTCCACTTTTTGAAAATGCAAAATTTGTAAATGCAGCTACAATTCCTTCTCTGTCTTTCCCAACTACTGTAATTCCAATTACTGTCTTTTTCATGACCTTGTTTGTTGGATATTTTCTCATTATTAATCATTCACAGAAATCAGAAAGGTGCGGGAGGTGGGATTCGAACCCACGAACTCCTAAGAGATAGGGTCCTAAGCCCTACGCCTTTGACCAGGCTGGGCGACTCCCGCAACGGACATGCCATTAAACACAAAGTTAACTGTTGTGAGACAATAGTTAAACTCAAATTTTTAATACGGATTTCAGATCTATTTTACATAATTAAAAGCCGTATGAAAAATATGAGTAAAAAGAAGGATTGCAACATTCTAGTCAAGAAAGATGGGGAATTTTATGTTGGTTACTGTCTGGAAATTACACAAGCTAGAGGACAAGGCGGCACAAAACAAGAAGCAATTATAGATACCAAAAAGGCAATCAAATTGTGCAAGTCATATCTTGAAGATAAGAAGAAAAATTTGGCTTCAAAATTAGTCACCGTGTCACTTTGAGTCTTCCTGTTATTGAGTACAGAGAGATACTCAAAGCATTACGAAAAAGAGATTTTTATCCTATAAGACAATCTGGAAGTCACATTATAGTTGAAAATGGTAATGGGTTATGAGCTTCAGTTCCCAGAAAAAAAGAACTTGGAAAGGGATTGATATTACAAATAATTTCTGATTGTAGATTGACAAAAAAAGAGTTTCTTGAATTATTGTAATCTAAATCATGAATGATTTACTTGTTCAATTCTATGCTAGTTAACTGTAAAAATATTCCTTGTTGTATTCTGTTAATTGAGTTTGATATTCAGATTTAATCTTTTCCCAATTATTTTGTAAAATTTTCTTAGAGTCTTTTTCATAATTTGCGATCTTTGCGGCCATCTCGTGTTTTTCTTTATCGTCACGAGTTTTCTTCTCATCTCCCATTGCCTACATTTTCTCTTCCTGGGTTTGCATTTTTTCTTCATTTGCTTGTAACTGTGCTTGTAATTCTTTTACTTCTTACCATCGACACCTTACTGCTGACCTTAGTATGACCCTAAATATGAAAAATATAGTTTTGCTACGTATTCGATTGATTTCTTCTTATGCTACAGATCGACTGATTTATGTAAAAATAATTGATGATATTTTAAACTCTGCTTCATAGTACCTTAACTCCTCTTATCTGATTATTGTAACTACTCAATTACCACAACATCGTCTGACTAGGCAATCTTTGAGAGTCTCCTTAGTCCGTCTTTTGAAAGTGTCAGTCTGAAAAGTACTACATCAGGATTCTTGGCATTTTTTACCTGTGGATAAAAACTGATGATGTACTTGGCGCCATTTTTTTAACGTTATATGGTCTAGATAGATACCCACAAATTTATCTATTATTGAGTAACATCATGGCAAAATTTTTTGGAACTAATGGAATTCGTGGAGTATTTTCTGAAGACTTTACATTAGAATTTGTTCATGATATGACTCTAGCTATTGGAACCTATTTTGAAAGGGGACCAGTACTGATTAGTTTTGATGGAAGAGAATCAAGTCCAGCAATTTCCAAAGTTGTAAGTTCTGCTCTTAGTTCAATAGGAATTGATTGTAATGTTACAGGAATTATTCCAACACCCTGTCTTCAATTTGCAGTAAAGACTCTGGGATATTCTGGTGGAATTATGATTACTGCTTCTCACAATCCTCCTCAATACAATGGAATCAAACCTGCTGCCAAAGATGGGGTTGAGATTTCACGAGAAGATGAATTAATAATTGAAGATATCTATCTGCAAAAAAGTTGGATTAAGAATACCAAAAATTGGGGTACTACAGGAAAAGAAGAAAGAGCAATTGAAACGTATCTAAAAGGAATTGTATCTCAAGTTGATTCTAAATTAATAGAATCAAAAAATTTCAAAGTTGTTTTGGATTTAGGAAATGGTGCACAGGCAGTTTCTGCACCTGATTTTTGTAAAATGATGCAATGTGAAACCCTTCTTGTCAATCAGAGTATTGATGGAAAATTTTCAGGACGTGGATCAGAACCAACACCACAAAATCTTTCTGAACTTTCCAAGACTGTAACAGAAAACAATGCTGATTTTGGAATAGCATTTGATGGAGATGGAGATCGAAGTATTTTTTGTGACAATAAAGGTAATATATTAACTGGCGATAAATCTGCACTTGTTCTTACTCAGCATATATTAAAGAAAAATCAAAACTCTTTGATTGTTACTTGTTTGAATTCAGGTTCTAATATTGAAGTTTTAGCTGATAAATTTAATTCAAAAGTTATTCGCACCAAAATAGGTAGCGTTGAAGTATCAAGAAAAATGATTCACACTGATGCGTTAATAGGATTTGAAGAAAATGGCGGTTACATGTATGGAAGGCACAATCAAGTTAGAGACGGTTGTATGACTTTGGCATTAATGCTTGACCTTTTGACTAGAGGAACATCTCTATCCGATGAAATTGCCAGTTTGCCTCCTTCTTTCACTACCAAAGACAAGGTTTCATGTTCTCCTGAAAATGTTTCAAAACTGATTTCCTCACTAAAAGAAGAATTCCCAAGTTCCGATACAACTGACGGTATCAAAATTACAACTGATCCTAAAAATTGGGTAATGATTAGACCTAGCGGAACAGAACCGATTGTTAGAATTTATGCAGAAGCTGAAAGTCAAGAGCAACTAGACACTTTGATGTCTGAATATCTCAACAAGATAAAGTCTATAATTTCCAGATAACACTTTTAATACCAAACGAATCGATGAATGGAATGGAGAATGAACCCTAGGGTGACGAAGTATGGGAAAACCTTATTACGTTAAATTTGAGACGCCAGAGGACCTTGTAAGTCCAATTTTAGAGGCACTTAGAGTAGCAGCTACCAGCGGTAAAGTCAAAAAAGGAACCAATGAAGCCACCAAAGCAATCGAACGTGGTTCAAGCAAACTGATTGTTATAGCCGAAGACGTTGAACCACCTGAGGTAGTAGCTCATCTTCCAATTCTATGTGAGGAACAGGGTGCAGCATTTGTATTTGTTCCAACTAAGCAAGAATTAGGTAGTTCATTAGGAATTGAGATTACTTCAGCGGCTGCAGCTATTTTGGATGCTGGTGATGCACAACACATAGTAGATCAAATTGTAGAAACAATTTCTAAAATCAAAGGTGGCAAGACTGATCAATGAGTTCTACAACTGATCAGGTAGTTCAATCTGAAATTATTCAAATTGTTGGACGAACTGGTATTGCTGGTGAAGTAATTCAAGTTAGAGTCAAAGTTCTTACAGGAAATGATAAAGGACGAATTCTTACAAGAAATGTCAAAGGTTCTGTTAGAGAAGGAGAGATTCTAATGCTAAGAGAAACAGAGAGAGAAGCAAAGAAGATCAAATAGGTGAACAGATGAGTCTTTTAGCTAAACCTTGTAATTTCTGTGACAAACCAGTTCCAAAAGGTTCTGGTACTATGCTTGCTAAAAATGATGGAACTGTTTTGTGGTTTTGTTCTTCTAAATGCAAAAAAAACGCACTAGTTCTAAAACGTGATCCAAGAAAATTAAAATGGACCAAAAAACACGTTAAAGGCGGAATTAGAAAGAAGTAAAATTGTCTGAAAAAACCCTGTTCATTGTAAAGCCGGATGGAGTAGATAGAAATCTAGTTGGCAAAGTTGTCTCAAGATTTGAAAGAAAAGGATTTAAAATTTTGAAACTGAAGATGTTTACATTTACTCAAGAACAGGCAGAGAAATTCTATGATGTTCACAAAGACAAACCATTCTTTGGTGAATTGATGTCATATATCACATCGGGACCTGTAGTTGCAGCAATCATTGAAGGAAATAATGCAATTGCTACAACTAGAATTATGGTTGGCGCAACAAAATCATTTGAAGCAGAACCTGGTTCCATCAGGGGAGACTTTGGACTAGGATTTAGCGAAAATATTATTCATGCATCAGATTCACAAGAAAGTTTTGATCACGAATCGAGGGTAGCATTTGAGTGATCTGATTTGCAAATTCGTCAGCCCATAGTGGCAGTTCTTGGTCACGTAGACTCTGGTAAAACATCTCTTTTAGACAGAATCCGTGGTACGGGAGTTCAAGGTAGAGAAGCAGGCGGAATAACCCAACATATTGGTGCTAGCTTTCTTCCAACTGAAACCATCAAAGAAACATGTGGTATTTTATACAAGAAACTTGAGGAATCTGAAAACAAGGTTCCAGGAATTTTAGTTATTGATACTCCTGGACACGAAGTTTTTACAAATCTTCGTTCCAGAGGAGGTTCAGCAGCTGACATTGCAATTCTTGTAGTTGATGTTAATCGCGGATTTCAACCACAAACAAATGAAAGCTTGAAAATTTTACAGAATAGAAAAGTTCCATTTGTAGTTGCACTTAACAAATGTGATCAAATTTCTGGGTGGAGAAAATCTGAATCTTTGTTTATCTCACAGGCAATAAAAGACCAAGATGCATCAATTCAAGCTGATCTTGATCAAAAGATCTACGATGTAGTGGGTACCCTTTCTATTTTGGGATATCAATCCGAAGCATTTTATCGTGTTAAGGACTTTAAATCAGAAATTGCAATAGTTCCAATTTCTGCACGATCTGGAGTTGGAATTCCAGAACTGCTTAGTGTGCTAGTAGGACTGACACAACAGTATCTTCAAAAAAGACTCAACCAAGAAGAAAAAGATCCACGCGGCATTGTCTTAGAGGTAAAGGATGAGGTCGGATTAGGGCAAACGGCAAATATCATTCTAATTGATGGAACAGTCAAAAAAGAAAATAGCATTGTTGTAGCTAAAAGAGATTCGGTAGTTGTTATAAAACCAAAGGCGTTACTTTTACCAAAACCTCTTGATGAGATGCGAGATCCTCGGGACAAATTCAAACCAGTTGCACAAGTAGATGCAGCTGCTGGACTCAAAATTGCATCCCCTGATCTTGAAGGAGTTCTTCCAGGAAGTACTCTTTATGTTGCATCAAATGATGAAGAGATTGAAAAATTTACCAAACTCATCGAATCTGAGATGAAATCTATGTTTATTGACACTGAAACTGATGGTATTATCCTCAAATGTGATACTATAGGCTCACTTGAAGCTATACTCGAGATGCTTAGACGCTCCCAAGTTCCTGTTGCCAAAGCCGATATTGGTCCTGTTAATAGACGAGATGTAGTAGAGGCAAAAGCAATCAAAGAAAAAGATAGGCATCTTGGAGTTGTTTTGTCATTTAATGTAAAGGTTCTGCCTAATGCAAAAGAAGAATCAGAAGATAGTCATATCAAAGTGTTTGAAGACAAAGTTATCTATAGTTTAATTGACAATTATACTGCTTGGGTTGAAGAAGACACTGCAAATGAAGATGATGCAATCTTTTCAGAATTAATTCCAATCTCAAAATTTACTTTCCTTAAAGGAATGGTTTTTCGAAATAATAATCCTGCAGTCTTTGGAATTCGTGTGGATGTAGGAACTCTAAAGCATAAAATCCCATTTATGAATATGGCTGGAAGAAAGGTTGGAAGTATTCATCAGCTTCAGCTTGATAAAAAGACAGTAAGTACTGCAAAAACAGGAGATGAGGTTGCTTGTTCCGTTCAAGATGTCACAATCGGCAGACAAATCTTTGAAGAAGAAGTATACTATACATTTCCACCATCACATGAGGCAAGACAACTACTCAACAGATTCATGCATAAACTAAATCCTGAAGAACAAAAAATTCTAAATGAAATAGTTAGGATTCAACGAGAAAAAGAACCGGCATATGCCTATTAGTTTGAATACTTTTTACAAATCATATGAATTCCAGGTGCTCCAACTGCTCCCATCATTTTATCTACAACCTGTCCTGACTTGAACATGATAAATGTAGGAATTGATTGAACTGCAAATTTCATTGAAATGTTTTGATTATTATCAACATTGACTCTTGCAAATTTAATTTTTGGATAGTTTTTTGACAGACTCTCAAAAACTGGATGCATCGTCTTGCATGGACCGCACCACTCTGCCCAAAAATCCACCAATGTTGGATTCTCAGCTGATATTATTTGGTCAAAATTGGAGTCATTCAAATCTACTATTCCAGGCTCAATTCTTGGCTGATTCTGCTGTCTAAGCATCTCTTCAAGTTTTCTCTGCTTTATTTTCTCAATTTCTGGATCTTCGGACATTATATCTCAAAAATCAGTTATACTAAAAAATCTATGTTAAAAAATTAATCACTATCTGATTTTCTAATAACTGCCTCAAATCTTCTTGATTTACACATGGGACACTGATTAATGTATTTTGTAAAGCTAACAGAAGTATATACAATACCACACTCACCACAAATTCGGAGATTTTTGTCTAGTCTTCCCATAATGACAATCAAAAAGTATTGTGATTAAAACTTAACTCGTCTAACTTTTTTAATTCCGTAAAACAACATAGCTGGTACTCCAAAATACATTCCAATGTTCATCAAAATTACACCAATACCATATCCTAGAACTTCTGACTCAGATTCAGCATGTGACATGATTGACAGTGATGATAATAGTGGGGTTATTCCAATCCTTACTGCTTCTTTGAATATTGGGTTTTCCCTTTGCATGTCAGCAATTGTTGGTGAGAAAGAATAGTAGACTTGATTGAAACCTGTCATGAACGATACACCAGAATCAGTATTCATTAACTGGTTGTCACGAATTTCTCTGAGGAATTGAACTTGTGGTGCCATCTCGGAGCCATATGCGGCAGTTGCAATTAGACAACCTCCTCCCTTACTTTTTGTTACAACAACTGTACATTTACCATCAATTAGCTTTGTTCCTTCACCACATTCACCAAACTCTGGTTCTTCAATTATTGGTTCTTCTAACCCTACAGCCTCATAAATTGAGGCATATTCCGGATAATTATCATCAAACCACTTTTTGTAACTTGCCTCATTGTTGTATCTATCAACATAGCTCTGTGGTTCCTTTGTTTCATCAACAAATGGAGCTGGAACTTGTAATGGTCGTATTAACCCTACAGCCTCATAAATTGAGGCATATTCCGGATAATTATCATCAAACCACTTTTTGTAACTTGCCTCATTGTTGTATCTATCAACATAGCTCTGTGGTTCCTTTGTTTCATCAACAAATGGAGCTGGAACTTGTAATGGTTCTTCTAACCCTACAGCCTCATAAATTGAGGCATATTCTGGATAATTATCATCAAACCACTTTTTGTAACTTGCCTCATTGTTGTATCTATCAACATAGCTCTGTGGTTCCTTTGTTTCATCAACAAATGGAGCTGGAACTTGTAATTCTTTTGTTTCTGGTTCAGACTCTGTTATTTTTGGTTCAACATATGTCTGCTTTACAGTAATTGTGATATTTTCTCTATCTTCTTGAGCTCCACTGTTTACAACAATATCAAAAGAATATGACTGGTCTTTGAAACTTCCATATGATTTAGATACAGCCCAAACAAATTTTCCAGAACTTGGATCTATTGTAGCATCTGAAGGTGCTTTATCTAAACTAAATACTGCATCCTCAACTGAACTATCTACAAGACTAGCTGTAAATGTAATTGTTTTTTCTACTTCAACTGAATAGTCTGAAATTACTCTTAGTTGTAACACAAAGTCAGGAGCCTCAAAAACTTTCTCTCCATCAAACTCTAGTTGCATTGATACTCCTTCTTCAATTCTATCTTCTGTATCAAATGCTGTTACATTGTAAATTCCATTTATTGAAAAAATACTTCCTACACTTTGTGGGATTGTCTCATACTTTCCTTCAGAATCTGAAAAACCACCAAGCAGTTGTGTATTTCCATTATTATCTTTTATAATTACTGTGACTATTTTTCTTCCCTCATTTTCTGTTCCAGAAAATGAAATCTTTTCATTAACAATGTAAAAATTTTTTTCCAAAGTGAGTGTAGTAACCTCTGCATAGACTGGTAATATCATTAATGCAAATAACGAAAATATCGCAAATAATCCTATTTTTGTTCGCACAATATTAATTCTCAGAGTTCATTTTTAAAAAACGCGTATAACTTCTTCTTGTTTATTGCAAAGAATAATTCACTAAAATCACAAATCAAGCAAAAATCTCATAAAAACGCCTTTTTCTTGCCTAATCTCCATATCATGAAATGTTGGTGCCTTGATTTCCACTTTAAAATTGTGTTTGTGAAAATCAAGAGGCTCGCCATATGCCTTTGCAATTATTTTATAGATCTCATCTTTCTCAATATCTAACTCAATTCTCTTTATTGCAAATCCTTCAGTGATTAGAACGAAAGTAATCTCTTCTAGCCAACTAAATAGAAGATAGCTCAGGTCTTTTCCTTGTGCAGAAAACTCTTTTTGATCTATTTCTTCTACTTTGTTTTGATCAAGTGTTAGATTTATCACTGCATCAGCTGTGACTAAAAATGCTTCTTTCAGGTCTTTTGCTGTAACCTCAATTATTGCATCAGTTGCATGATCTAGAAACTTGTAGCTCAATTGTAGATTTTGGGATCTTTCTGATTATTAATTTAGACGGAATTATTTTGCCATATTATGCCAAATTATTTGTAACAGATCTTCTAATTCTTTATCTATTTATCAACATGTACATGAGAATCATCTGTTGTAACTTTATCATAATCATGATTATGAGTTCCATTTGCATGTCCTCTACCTCTTAGTACAAAACAAACAATTGCTAATGAAATTGCAACTCCCACTGTTGCACTAAACGCCGCAATTCCTGCTTCTGCCATATTATTCGCATTTTTGTAGACTATATATTTTATTCATGTTGATAATTCTGCACTTCCAAACAAAACACTAAATGCTTTACACCAAATCAGAACTTTGTCGTATTTGCCAAGATCAACATTGTCTGGAATTTCATAATTTTGGTTTCCTTTGTTTGCTTTTAATTCTCCTAGATTGATAAACTCTGATGCATTATCATCTGTTGATAAGTAGACAAACAAGTCTGGACCGTTAGTTGATTGGAAGTTCTCTAATCTTAGTACAGTACTTCCGTCTTCTAATGGAATTGTATATGCGTCTCCCTGTGCATCATGAATTCCATCACCAACACCGATGAATGTTCCAGCATAAGATATTGGAATAGTTTCCTCCATCACAGTTTCCTCCATCACAGTTTCCTCCATCACAGTTTCCTCCATCACAGTTTCCTCCATCACAGTTTCCTCCATCACAGTTTCCTCCATCACAGTTTCCTCCATCACAGTTTCCTCCATCACAGTTTCCTCCATCACAGTTTCCTCCATCACAGTTTCCTCCATCACAGTTTCCTCCATCACAGTTTCCTCCATCACAGTTTCCTCCATAGCCTCCTCAATCTCTGAGTGAATGAGGGCGCCAGTTGGAACTGCTTCATCTATTGTTGATTCAGTAAAGTATGGGGAAAGTGCATATGCAGAAATTGCTCCAACTATTATAACTGCAATAATTGGTAAAGACTTGTTCATGATTGTGCCATATGAAATTAGTATATATCAAATTTACCAAATTAAACCCCAATCCTTAGGCATAAAATATAACTAATCTGTATGAGTTTCTACCCACAAGGTAATTTAGTAGGATCTAATTGCCAGAAGAAATGGAACCATTTGATTCGTTTTTGGTATGGGTCACGGAATTTTTAGGTGAACATCTCTACGAAGGAATCTTTTTAGCTGCCTTAATTGAAACAATAATTCCGCCAATCCCTACTCTTGCTATATTTCCAACAGCAGGATTCTTGGCATCACAACAAGGGATATCATTAATTGGTGTAATCCCTATGATTATTCTTGGTGGAATTGGCGCTACCATTGGAACTTCAGCAATTTATTTTATAGCACTAAAACTTGGAAGAGTAGTTTTACTTCGTTATCTAAAAAATGTCAAGGTATCAGAAAAAAAACTCGAACGAGTTGAGATCTGGTTTGAAAAATATGGAGATAAAGCTGTTTTTGTAGGGAGAATGATTCCAGTAATGAGAGAAATGATTTCAGTTCCAGCGGGGCTGCTAAAAATGAGAATTCCAAAGTTTGTAATGTACACATTTGCGGGTTCCTGTATTTGGTCCGCTGGAACAATTCTGTCTGGATATTACTTTGGTGAAGCCATGGGGCTTTGATTATGAACAGAAATATAGTAATTATCATTGGAACTGTAATTTTTGCATTAATTGTAATATTTTTTGTTCCGTTAATAGATGAATTTGAAACATTCAACTGTATCACAACACCATGTATAATGCCAAAAATCACAATTCACGAATGGTTACATAATCAATATACTTGATTATATGAAAAAAGGCCATCGTTGAAACACGCTCTATTCTGTCCAACGAATATTCTTTACGAATTAGGACGTTCGTACATTAACTATATGAGTTTGAAACATAAGAAGAGTGGAATTTTCCTTATATTTTCTAGTCCATTTTGGTCATTTTTAGAAAAACAAAAAGAGTTTAGAATGATTTAGAGTTCTAATCCAAATGATCCAGCTAAATTAGAGAATTTTTCATATGACTCCAAGTATTGCTTACCCTTTGGTGTAATCACAGAGGTATTTTTTCCATCGAATTCAATTTTGTTTATCAAACCAGCACCTGTCAAATTTTCAATAAATTTTGTTAATCTTGAATGTGAGAGATTTGCTTTTGTCAGAAGATGTGCTGTCTTGATTCCCTAGTCCTGACTGCTCTGTAGCTACTAGTAGATCTGACACAGTCTGCATCTAGCCCCATACGAACCCATGAGGAGTGCAATTGGCCTCATTTTATAAACATTGGCATTTGTAACCTATCATTACCATTCATTACCAATAGGTATAAATTGTTGGTAGAAATGGCCACCTGTATGAAGTTTGATGAGAAATCACAGAAAATCCTTGAAAAGTCTCAGAAGAGAATGGACAGAGTAGCGATTATTCTTGGTCTGTCATTACTTATTGCAAGTTGTTTTTCATACTTTGTCGTAGAAGCATTTGCTCAATCTGATCTTGTTAAATTTGACTGTCCAAAAGGTGCTTACCACGGTTTGGATAATCAAGGAAATGAAGCATGTAGAGATATTCTAACCAACCAAATTCTAAAACCTGAATCAGCAATTATTATTGATTTGGATTCAGAGAAAACTAAATCAGATTCCTGGATAACTATTCCAGAAACAGAAGAAATAATCCTTAATGATGACCAAACTACAATTATTGGAATCATCACACTTGCTTTAATTGGAATTGTTGGTAGTATTATTGGTGTACTTTCAAAGAAGATAAAATTAGAAATTTTTCAAAGACGAGGTTGGACTAGTATTCAGAAAGAACAAGTAAGAAACAGACAATATGATAAATGCAATATGTGCTTTACTTCACCTCCGAAGTGGAAATATGACTATTTTGATGGGGATAAAAGTAATAATGATCTAAATAATTGCCAAGGTTTGTGTCCTGATTGTCTTTCTATAAAAACTGAAAGAAACAACCGACCCAGAATTTACCAAAAATCAAAGTAATTTCTCATTCTTCTTTTTCTTCTATTTCCATAAGTTATCAAATGATATCGAATGATATTTTTGAGTTTATTTTCCACTGAGAGTTCCTCTTCGATACAAATAGAGAGAAAATCAAAATAGTCTATGTCCTTGACTCTAACCTCAATCTCTCTCAATTTAACGCCTGAATCCTGACAAAACTCCTATTCCTACAAATCAATTTAGTATGGTTAACACAAAACCTCATGATTTGTTTACAGTAGGAATTTCGACTCCACTCTTCAAAGTGGTAGAACATAACCTGAGTATAAGCTTCAGTATTACACCCTAACATATTACAAATCATGAGAATAATTACCGGGAAAGATTAATGCTGAAAGACTAGGTTATAGTGAAAACAAAAAGAGTTTAGAAAATGTTAAAGATTATTCTTACTAAATAATGGTATGAAACCAGATACAACAAAAGATTCTATATTCTCTTCTGTGAAGCCTAGGAATCTTCCATGGTTTTTTCTACCAGTAATGCTGGGAGTAGTAGCATTAGTTATAATTTTCAAGTGGTTTGATTAATTGACTATAGGCCAATGAATGTTCATGTTGAAATATGATTTATTGCGTATATCAGAATCCCTATTCCAAGAATGCCATAAAAGATGTTGGTGATTTCTTGTGGTTTCATAATTAGAATGTCCAAAATCAGGTATATCTTCTTTTAGTAAACATTAAAGAAATTTAGAAGACTGAAGAATTGTAACCATCCTTTACGTAATACGAAAGAGCCGGTACCACGCAACACGATAGTGGAATATTCTGGGGGAATATGTTGCCTCAGTCTTCATTAACATTATGCTAAATTCAATAATAAACTAGATCCAATAACAAACTAACATCTGTGTGTTTTTTTGTATAAATTTCATTATTTGTTCATTCATCTATATTGTTTACATATGATATGGACTGTTTGATCTTGTCTGTGTTTCAGGCATTTCTGCTCAAATTCCTATGGCTTTGAATAGTGCCAATATTGGGCATTTTCCATTTTGGATCCGATCTTACGCATAAAATTCCATGATCTTTATGTCAAAATCTAACTTACACTAATCATGCAAATAATGAACGTCTCAAAGTTAGATGATGACAATATTGATAGATCTGCAAAGATTTCAAATTCAGTACAAGAGATCCCAAGGAAATTGGGATTAACAAAAAATGAATCAAAGGTATACGCCTATCTTAATAGGAACGGATCAACAAAAGCAAAAACAATTGCTCTAAGTCAAAAAATTCCTAGGACCCAAACTTATCATTTATTGAATGAATTACAAAATAAAGGAATAGTCATCATTAATTCTGGTAATCCCACAAAATTTGAGGGAATTGAATTTGAGAAGGCACTTGACATCTTAATTAATAATGAAATAAAAGGAATTGAAGAACTTCAATCAATGAGAAATAAATTAAGTGAATTATGGAAAGTAAAATTTTAGAAAGGAATTCATATTAAACCAAAACATATAATTAAAAAAATCTAGAGCAATTTTATCGATCTGTTTCCTTGTGTTATATTCTTGTACAATTTTTCACTCTGTTCAATCTCCATCACTTTTCACACGCCTGTTAATTTAGGCGCTTTTGGTGTTAAGTTAGGTGCTTATAGTAGTTATGATTGAAATTAGATTGTCAAACTCATTGAAATCAATTGGGATTTTCATCTTCAGATAATAATTTGACGATTCACGTGCTTTTAATGCCTGTTTTAATTTTGTTACTGATGAATGGATATGTGAAACAGGAAACGGTTTTTTTGATAAGAAAATCACTAATGTTTTCTGTAATGAAGAGTTTTTGATCAATCTAGGCAAATCCAAATCTGGATTTATCACAAAAACGGCTCGGTCTATTTTTAAAGGCTTGGCAGATGAAAAATCCATTACAAAATGATTACAATTTCTATTAGGCATTCCTATGGAATTCAATATGGGGCTAGAATTGGTATCGGGATAAATTGAATAACCAACATGTGGTATTTGTTTAGATAATACCGTGTACATTATGTTTGACAAATTATTTTGTAACTCTGATGAAAAATTTTGCAATTCTGAGATTTTAGGCTGTAGCTCTGCTAATGTATAGTATGCTGAAGAATCTTTTTTGATATTTAGATACATGTCGCGACATGCAGCGTAGGAATTAAAAGGAATATGGCCATTGATATTCTATGCATCCTCCCACTTTGAATGTATGTTGTCTAAATCGAAAACTGTTCCAGCTTCATTATGATAATAATTAAAGATATTTACAAAATTAATTGCCAGTTCAATTAATTCTTCATAGTGTTTTGCAAAGACTTTTTGTTCTTTGATAAATATGCCTCCTGGTTTAGGATTGAATTTATTGAATTCTCCTACTGTTGAATAGGTATTATTTTCTTGAATGCTTTTAATATAGCCCTGTGGGACTAGGAATTGCAAAAAGTCAGAACAAGCAGTTTGCATCGTCAATGTTGCACCAGTAGAGATATGTCTCTTCCAAGCTTTACAGAACCACGTTCAACAGTAAAATTTGTTCCAGTGGGAGTTGCAGTCAACTCGTGGGCAATTTCATACAAATGTGTAAGAAGAGTATTGTTTTCTTCCCACTGGGAATTATAAGGTGATTTACGCCTATCATATATCCATTCAATAGATTTTTGGAGGTTTGCTTTAATTGTTATACTTTGATTGGTTTCAAATTCAAGTACTGGCTTTCCATCACCAGTAGTTTTGTGTACATGATCTCGAATTACTGCGTATAATGAAAAGAAATGAGAACGGGATTCAAACAATAAAAATTTCTTAAAAATTTCGAAATCTGAATCATTTGTATCAAAATTCGTATCGCTTATAATCTCGTTTAGAAATTCGTCTATTTCATCAAATGTTGGGTGTTTTAAGAAGAGGTATTGAGAGAAAAGTGTGGATTCTTTAGATTTGGGCACGGTGATTGCGGGCAACATAGTTGGGTCAGAAATGAAGATGTATCGTGCATTGCTTTGATTAATCAGCATTTTAATAGCTAGTACAAAATCCACTTGGTTTTTTAATTTATCAAGTTCATCAATGATAAAAACTATCTTATAATCATCTGAGAATTTGTTTAGTAATTCTTCAAAATCAGATTGCATAGTTGCAAGGTCATAATCGTGTTGAATGTATTGAGAGGCAACATTAGAATGAGATTTTCTTCGCTGAAATGTATAATTTGGGTTCTGTAACGTTGTTGGGTGCTAGGAGGCGCAGATGGCGGGATTTGAACTTACGAACCTGTGAAAGTCTGTTGCTTAGAAGGCAATCGCTCTACCTGGCTGAGCTACATCTGCGGTTATACCAAGATGCTGTTTAATATAAAATGAAGCCTGACGAGCTTTCACAGAGTTTTGCCTCTAGCCAGACAATTTAGTCAAATGAGGAGACAATCCGCATATGACTGTATTAAGTTTACAAAAATAGCAATATAAGATTAACTAAATCTGGTTCTGTTGCATCTTCGGGTGGTGAGATATGGAACTTCTCCAAAATCAAATTCATGTCTAAAATTTACTAATTGGATCTACCTTTGCCAAACTTCATGCCTTCACTGATTAACAGTGCATGCAGTTCGGACATTGTAAGCTTGCCCCCTTTCTCCTGTTGCAATTGCCACAAAGCAGCTGGAGGTTCTTGTCATCATCAAGCCCGCCTTTTATTCTGGGTACTATATGGTCAACCTCAAGATCCTTGAACTGGCAGTGGTATTTGCAACCATTGCAATACCCCTGCTGAATACCATACAAGACGTGCTTGATGTTTTTGGATCTAACGCCTTTTCTTTTTGGTATGTCCGTTCGTTGTATGACTTTACCCGCATCTGTGATAAACTTGGCAATCCCTGCATCTTTCCTGACCCTTACGGTCTCCGGCATCACCATATCCGATGCCCCTATGATAAACTTGGCAATCCCTGCATCTTTCCTGAGCCTTTGCTCAATCAGCAAATAGGTCCTCTCTGATATGTCGCAGCCTATCTATTTTCTGCCCTTTCTTTCTGCTGCAAGGTAGCAGATAAGCCAATAGCAGATGCCAGAGTCTACATGGTGGGTAAACAGTAACAAGCATTGCAAGTCAGCAATCCATGCCAATAGTCTTTGATGCCGGGAATCCCCGCTGCGGCCTTTCATCCAATGGAAAATCACCACTGTACCGTGTGGCAGCAGCAGCAGCAACAGCAGCAGTAGCGAAGGCCGATACATAATGATGCCAGAGACAATGGCTACGCAGCCGGCATCCCTTTTAATTCACAATGACGGATTTTTACAAAATAAATAAGAAAGGCTAGGGACAGAACACAGATATAGTCACAGTCTGTGTAATCTGACCTGTAAAGTCTGGACTGATGTCGCCACCAATTTGAACTTGCAGCCAGAGGACTCTTTCATTGTCAGGAATGACAAAACTGGTAAACACTGTGTCTGTTTCAGATATTGATAGTATATTCGCGTATGCAAAGTCCAGGTCATCAGTGTACCTTGTCTGCCCCACATCCATGATTGGGGTATCATGACTGTCCAGCCAGTCAGTGCCAGATATTAACATAACAGCATAAGTAGTGCCAGTATTCTTGGATACAATTCTCTTTGTATCCGAAATATCGCCATATGCCAGGCTGCCAAAGTCCAGATCACCTGATATTATGTCAGCTGAGCATATAGGAACATCAGTAGCGCCAGAGGCATCCAGCGTGACGTCAATTGTTTTTGATGCAATCTCGTTTAGGGACCCTACGATAGTGCCGTTTGCAGCAACGGTACCGTAAGGCAGACTGGCAGTCGCATTGTATGAAAAAGAGTCATTACTAAACACGCCTCTGATGACATAATATTTGGTACCATTTTCCAAGGTTACGGGAGTTATGGCTGATCCGTCATCTGTCGTCTCAGGAAGGTCAAGTCCGACTATTGCATTACTTACAGGGAGATCAAAGGAGGGAAATGGAACCGCGAAGTCGAAGAAGCCATCACCGGGAGGTTGCAAACCAATCAGGTCATCATCACGGTCAAGCACGACTACGCCGGAACTGTTGGAGAACTTTGTAAAGTCATCCCTGAACGTTACGGATGGCTTTTCACCTACCGTAATCTCCACGGGTATGGTCTTGGTTGCCCCGGTAGTAGTACAGGTCGCATTCCCGGCATTACCGGTATAGGTGAACTCTTTTATGACAATGTCAAACGTATCGATGCCCGTATATGTGGCACCGGGGATGTAGTCAAATTCGGCAAGCATTGTGGGGTCGTGGCCAAAGTCATTCGTATTACAGGTTATGGCAAGTTCGGGATTAGCGTCATTGCTGTAATCGTACGGTTTTATGGGATCTCCGGATGCCACAAGGCTGCCGCCCTCTTCAGTGGTCAGGGGGTCGGGAAATACGGCAATCCAGGGATTTCCAGTGACATTGTAACCAATAGCATTATGAAGTATAGGAATAAAGTTAACTCGTTCTGTTACCAGGGACAGATCATGGGCAATCGTACCATATTCGACATCGTATCTCAGTGTTGGAAGAATCTCCACGTCAGCATCATTGACTGACTGGCCATACGCATAGTAGCCTGCAGTCATTGTTGCTGCTATCGCTACAGCCATCAGGACTGCCGCAATAGTGCTGTCTCTCTCTTTTAGTGTCACTTACTATCTACGGGGGGGGGGGTGGTAAATAACCATATCGATCAAGGGTTCTGTAACGTTATGGGGATATGGACATGAAATATGAATTTTATTCAAATTGATTTTTGTGTCTATTGAGAATCCTTGCTTAACGAGGCGTTTTGAATTATGGTCTTCCACTTGTTCAAACCATCCACTTCGATCATTGAGGCCTGTGCAGGAGTCTTGCCTTTCAAGGCTCCGTGTTTCTTTGTAAAATTATAGTAAACTCTCATGCCATCTAAAATGCCTGTGTCCATTCTTTTCAAGCCTCTGAAGACTTTTTCCCTGTCCCTGATTTCACCGTTCAATCTTTCCATCTTGTTATTGTTCATGTCTCTTTGAATGTAAATATGTCTGACGTGGTTAGTTTTTGTACCAAAGACTTACTTGATTTCTTGTAGGCTTGTAATCCATCAGTAATGAAACTTCTAGGATTCTTTCCTGCTTGTATTTTGGTTAACTGTAATAAGTTGTCTGCATTATGCTGGAATTTAGTTTCTGCAATATCAGAAGCCAGCCAATACTCGGTATCATCATCCATTGAGGCAAACAGGTAATTCTGCTTTCCTGCAATCTTTACCCATACCTCGTCTGCCCTGAACCAGTTGCCTACTCTTGGAACTATACCATTGAGATATTTTGAAGTTAGTTTGGAATATTTGTCAATCCATCTGTATATTGTCATGTGGGATATTTCAATTCCTTCTTGTTCAAGGTTATCTGCAATATCTCTGACACTCAATCCTTGATAATACATTTGTAAGGCTCTAGTTACGATAACATCTTTTGACCTCACCTTTTCAAATCCAAAATTAGTGGCAAATCCTTTCTTGCAGTCCTGACACTTGAATCTCTGCAAAGTCCTGTTCTTATCTTTCTCTAGTCCAGCTTTGACAATACTGCCTGAATCACAGGACTTGCAGACCCTGATCAGTGATCTTTCCATGATTCTGAATGCCTGCTTTTGACCACCAAGTGTTGCCACGTAAACAAGTATCTATGAACGCAGGAACACAGAGAGCCAAACAGGTTATGGAATTATCAGACTTTGCAAAGTTCATTGGAAACAACAAAATCAAAATAAAATCACAAACCGATCCTACAAAATCATACATAATTTCAAGAAGTGATAACGGTCTGGTCTGTGAGTGTTCGGATCACCAGGAAAGAAAATCCGACTGCAAGCACGTCAAGGTTGCTTTAGAGTTAATCAGAAAGAATGATGCTTCACCTACCGCTTACTGTTTGGCTCTCTGTGTCTTGCGTTCATGGTAATACCTCAAAAATTATAAAGTGGGAGATGAAAGTATGCTCAGTTCGTAACAAGTCCATCATTGGCACTCCCATGCCTCTGATTTTATTTTTCATCATTGCATATTTCATATTTACCTTAAAGGCAATCCATAACATATGCATTACCTTTAAGGTAAAGTCTTTTATTTGGATAAATATCACCATATCAGTAATGGGGATAATCAACATACAGGGTTACAAATGTGAAAGATGTTATTGGGAATGGACATCCAGAACAAGGGATGCTCCGCTTCCAATAATATGCCCTAAATGTAAAACAAAATTGTGGAATGTTAAAAAATGTTTTACACCCCGATAACTTGGCAAAGCCTCAATTTGGAGAAAATACATGTTTACCACTCGAAGACTACACAGAACCTATGTGAGGGCCTAGGCATCAATCCCAATTTGAAGAAAATTCATATTTAAGCGATAACACCCGAAGATGTTACAGAACCTTCTTCAATATTCTTTATATGTAAAGGAATTGAAATTTTGTAATGCGAAGCAGAGAACTTCTAAGTATTGTTTTATCTCTAATCATGGTATTAGGTGTATCTGCAGGTTCTGCATATGCACAAACAGACGATGTTGGTGTATCTGATTCAGTAGAAGTTACTGTAAACACAGCAGAAGACTCTGAAGATACTATGGATGATGCCACTGATGAAACTACAGAAGACGATGAACGAGAAGACGATAACGATGAATATGGACTTGATGACAGACTAGAAGCTTTCTGTAATATGACTGACGAGGAGAAACGCCAATTTTTTGCAGATCATCCAAGACTTGAACAATTCAGAGAGAGAATTGTACACCATTGTGAATTATCTGAAGATGAAAGAGACGGCGCAATTGACGAATTTATGCGAGAACATTTCCCTAAAGAAAGAGATTATGATGATGTTCTTGAAGACAAACTAAATAGATACTGTGAGATGACTGACGAGGAAAAAGCAGAGCTAATTGCTGAACATGAAAAAACTGAAGAACATGTTGATAGAATGAATGCATACTGTGAAATGTCTGAAGATGAACGTGATGCATACATCGATGAACATGAACACGAATACATAATGAATATTAACAAAGACATGAGACACAAACTGGATAGATACTGTGAAATGTCTGATGAAGATAAAAGAAAATACATAGCTGAACATGATAAAACTGCAGACAAAGCAGCAAAGATGGACAGATTTTGTACTCTAAATGAAACTGACAAAGCAGACTTTATCGCTGAACACAGAGACGAATACAGAGATTACATGAAAGATAAAATGCGTGATGTTATGACAAACAAAAAACATATGGATTATGATAGACTATGTGGACTAGCTGAATCTGATAGAGCAGCAGAAATTACAGACTCTGCAAAACTTGATAGACTCTCAGAATGGTGTAATATGACACCTGAAGAGCTAGAGGAATACAAGATGAAACATCATGATACCATGAAAGACAAAGTTCATGACAAGATGAAGATGTCTGACATGTCTCCACGTCTAAAGGCAATGATCATGGAAAAGCATGATATCTCAGATGACAGAACAGATGAAATCAGAATGAAATACCAAGAAAAGCACGGTGATTGGACTGATAAACAAAAGTCAGACCTCAAAATAAAGTTCAAAAACCATATGGCTTTAATGAAGATCGAAATATCTGATGAGCGCAAATCTGAAATCAAAGATAGAGTAGCAGAGATGAAGGCTTTCAAGATGGAACTTCGTGAGAGATCATCAGAACTATCAGACGAGGAAAAACAAGAACTTAGGGCAGAATTCATTGAAAAGGCAAAAGATCTCCAACTAGCTTGGATTTCACCACGTCACCAAATGAATGCAGGTATTGATGCTGCAGACATTGAATGTCGTGAAGGATTTAGTCTTGTAATGAAAGCATCAAACGGTGTAGCTATGTGCCTAAAAGCAGATACTGCACTTAAGATGATAGATAGAGGAATAGTAGTTCCTGCAATCTAATCTTTTTTTCTTTTAAAACATGTATTATTGTAACACAAAATATTCTAATGTTTGAGTAACCAAAATCAAGATGTCTTTTAATTATTAATATCTATTGATCGAACTTTTATTTTCATCAATATATACAGCAACCATTTCTTCTACTCGTGATGTATCTGGACGATATGCTACAGTTTCATCCAGTTCTGGCTTTACCATGTTTTTAACAATGATTTTTGCTTCTTTATAATTTCCTATCCATGCATAAATGTCTGATTGAGTTTTAGCTTTTTCAATAACTCCTTGCATTTTTGTTTTGCTAGAAACCCATGTTGTTTTTAATTCAATTAAAACATCATCTTCTACACCATCTACCTTTCCAGAAATAAAATAATCAATCCCCTTATGATTGAATTTCTTTGGAGGGAGCCAAATTTCATTAAATTCACTTTGACCATGATAGTATTGTCCAAATTTCAAATTCAATTTAAACTCTATCCATGAATCAAGGTCCTCAATTGTTAACCCACCTACCTTCGAGTCAGGATCTAATTTTTTAAATGTTTTATCAAAGTGAAAAAAACTTGCTACAGAAGCAACCCATACTTTCAAATGTTTTTCATGTTCAGTATCATCTAGATTATAGTTTGTATAAGAAAAATCTTGATTTTTTATTTTTTTAATTTGTTGTTTACAACAATCACAATCAAGTATCCAATCTCCCATATGATATGATATGAAACTCATATACCTATTTAAGGTTTATTTGGAAATTCCCTTTTGATTTATTTCCATTAATATTATGTTAATCATAGTTTTACTCTATCATCATTTAAGAAACAAGTTAATTAATTCAAAAATATATTCAACTTGTGATGTCAACAACAAAAAATCCTACAATAACAATTTTTACTGGAATAAGCGGGATTGATAAAAAAGATTTTCTCAATAAACTGATCAAAAAATCTAAAATGGATGGAAAAGTTTTGGTATTGAATTTTGAAGATGAGTTGATCAAAGAAGAACGCGGTCTTAGAAATCCTATCCCGAACATCCCCACGTTCTTAAACAGTCCTAATGGTGCATTAAAACTCCAAGTATTTTCAAGTAATTTTAGTTGGATTGGTAAAAAAATTCGTGAAAGAAAAACCTCCATAACAGAAATTTTTTTGAACATGCATCTAAGTTATTATAAAAATAGTGAATTTTATCCACCTTTCATACCTCTGTATTTCAAAGAAATTTTTGCACAACTACCTAATTCAAAAATTCGAATAGTTACACTCATTGATGATATTTTTGTTATATCGAAAAAAATATCGGATAGAGAGACTTCTGCAGGATTTCTAAATACCAAACTTAGTTTACGAGAAATTCTGGTATGGCGTTCATTAGAATTTTTACACGGAGAAGCACTAAAAGAATATGTTAACATTTCTGAAGAAGGAAGTCAACGTGCCAATCACTTGATGGTGTCAATAAGACATCCTCATGAAACTTTCCATAATTTAATCTTCAAAGATTCTAAATCTAGAATTTATCTTTCATATCATATATCTGAGTCTAGAAAAACTAAAGAAGGTATTGATGAGATTAATCAATTTCGCAAATCTATGCATGCTTTTGGAAAAAAAGAAAATGCTGTGATATTTGATCCTGTAGCAATTGATGAATTAGCAATGGTTTTTGCACTAAAAAAACAAAAAGAAAAAAATAAAAAACTTACGAAACTCGATTTTAAAGAGAAAGATCGATGGCCATTAAATATTACAAATTTGAATGCCAAGAAAGTAAAATGGCCTATAAAAATTCCCTCATCGGAAATAGAGGAAGTTGGCAATGATATTAGCAATCAAATAAAATCACGTGATTATACTTTGGTAGACACAGCAACTCATCTTGCAGTGTATAGGCCATATTTTAATGGTAAATTATCTAAAGGTGTAGAAGCCGAAATTAGAAGAGCAAATGATAATTTTAGTGATGTAGTTGTTTATCATCCTAAAATTGATCATATTGATGAAGGAAATACCACCCATCCATTTGGATCAAGCGTGACCATGTTTGATGATAAAAATAAATTCATTCAACATTTACAAATGGTGATAAAACAACACATGAAAAAGGATAAATGATATTATGATGTTAAATATTAAATTGGAGAATTCTGACTCGTTATTACGAGTAATAAGTAATATCAAAACTATAAAACTAAATGATTTCAATGATCGTTTATCTCTACAAAAACTTGGATTCTTGATTCAAAAAATTCAACAATCTGAGCCATATTATTTTTCGTGGTATGTTAAAGGCCCGTACTCTTCAAAATTGGCTTCAACATTATTTTTCCATGAAGAAAAAGGGACCTATGAAAAACCTCCTAAATTATCTGACTCTGAAATAGATATTCAGAAAAGAATTCATATGTTGTTAGGAACAAACATCAAAAATCCTTCTTACTTAGAACTATGTGCATCATTATGGTATTTGATGTCTAAAAGTCAAATTTCAAAAAATGAAAGAGAACGAATTGTATCTATTATGTTTAAAGAGAAACCTCAGTTCTCAAGAAAAGATGTTATTTTGGCTTTAACAAAAATATCTAAATTTAGAAAGAAATATTCTTTGTAAAAATTAATATTTTGATTCTAAGTATAGACTGAATTATTCTAAAGTTACTTAGTTTCGTAAAACCAATACAAAAGAAACATTTTATCCCTTTGCTGCTTTGATAATAATGAATGCTGCTACAACACCTAATAGTCCTAAAATTAACATTTTCTGCCATTCAAGAGGATGATTCGGTTCAATAATTTCAGGCTCTATGCATGTTTTAGGTACAGGGGTTAGTATATCACATTTAATTTTCATTTTATTCAATAATTCTTCAACTATTTTATGAGGAGGGAAACTATGAGTTGGATTTACATGTGCTCCTGGATATTCTGGTGGTGGCTCCATTTCAGATTCAATTGTTCCTGTTGGTAGTACTTTCCAATGTATTTGTAATAATTTCTTTAGTCTGTATCTTAATCCAAAAACTTGACCATGATCTTGTTCACCGACAGGTTGTTTTTCAAAACCTAATTCTTCAAGTTTAGTTTTACAAGTTTTAATATCATTTTCAGATATCTTAAAACATCTACAATGATGAACATCAGACGTATTTTCTAATTTATTTTCCATAATTTTGATTCTTAGAAAATGTAGACATAATCTGCGGTTCCAGGGCCTTCTGTTCCACCTTTCATTTTTTTCTGTTCTAGATAACATGATTCAATATCTCTTGCATCTTTTTCATTATCTGCATTCCATTGAGTCCAAAAATCAACGTTTTTACCGTCACTTTCATGTTTGCTCTTACGAGTATTTGGGTCATCGGTTACCCCAATAGTCCATATCGTGTAATCTTTATGATTTTCAGACATAACACGAGCTTCGATTTCTCCAACGATTGTATCTTTATTCATCAATTATAATGTAATATTCTAATACATTAACTTTATCATAATTATTGTAATTTAGTTCAAATCTTGGTAATGTAAATCCAAATGATTCAATGAATAATTTTGTATAGATTATCTAGATTCCCTCTCCCAGAATTTCGACAGTTTGAATTAGTTTGTTGCTTTTATTTCTTCTTTAATTCATGTGGTTTGGGTTTCTGATAGTTTTGATTGAGAAATAATAATGAAATTACTATTGACACAATACCATATCCACAAATTATGTATGGGCTAGAATTTGTTAATTGTTTAGATAAAGCTAACTCACTTGAAATTGTTACAACTCCACTTGTAAACATAATCCAATTCTTGCTGTTATCTTATTTTTCTTTATGTTGTATTACTCAGTATTATATATTTAATGAGAAAAATTCTTTATGCTGTGATCTCTTTAATTAATTAGTATGTTCTTCACAACTTATTATGGAATATGCCCATAAAAATAGTGTCATTGTGGAACCTACTGGCATTACAATAAATGATTTTTTGATTGATGATGAAAAATTATTAGCATATTTTCTTGAATTACAAGAAAAACAAAATCTAAATTCATCTCAATTACGTGATAAAATTATTCATTTATTATTTCTTGGATATCTGGCAGACAATTCAGTAAAAATTGATAAGAAAGTGGATTATGTGGAATCAAGCTTTAGTAAATTAAAACAAGATCTACAACATCAAATCGAATTTGATTTTTCTACATCCATGAAAGATAAAATTGATGATTTTTTAGGTGCAGATGGAAGTTTTACAAAAGAATTGTTAGAAACATTTGGTACTGATGGAGCATACAGTCAAAAAATTAATGAGTTGATGGAAGAATATCGGGAACAAATTGATTCAATGCTAGATCATGAAAATGAAAATAGTCCTTTTAGAAAATTAGAAAAATCTCTTGAAGAAAAATTTAACACTGTTTCAACCTTTATGGCTATCCAAGAAGGAATGAAAAAAGTTGAAGAAAAATCAACACAGAAAGGAGCTAAATTTGAAGATTATGTGGCATTAATATTAGCAGATTCCTCTCCCTTCTTTAATTGTAATTTTCAAAACACTAGCAGTATTTCAGGTATTAGCGGTGCAAAAAATTCTAAAAAAGGAGATTTTGTATTAACTGAAAAAGATACCAACAAAAAAATTGTTATTGAAGCTAAAAATTTGTCAAAAGATCCTACCACTAAACAAATTTTAGAATATTCTCGTATTGCTCTTCAGAATCGGGCTGCGAGTTATTGTGTTTATATTTATTGTGACAGTGATGATTTTACCATTCCTGAAGCTGGGATGTTTAATGAACTATCTAAGGATATTCTATTCATTACATTATCTGAGTCTGACACACATGAAGCTCAACAACGTATGATTCGACTTGGTTGTAGTTGGGCATTACAACGGATTAAAGCTGATGATGTAGTAGATATAGAACTAAATGAAAAATTGACCAAATTACAAAATACATTAAGTACTCATCTAGTAACTGTAAAAACTGTCAAAAATAACTCAAAAGCAATCACTGTTGCATGTAGTAATATGATTACTGATTTAGAAGTAGATCTGGGTTTAAAAGAGAAAAAAAAGGATAAAGATGAATCATGAAATTCTGTGCAGAATGTGGTGGAGATCTAAAAGGGAGTACAAAATTTTGTCCTGAATGTGGATTTAATATTAACACATTGACTCAAGAAATTGAGAAAGAGATAGAAAAAGAAATTGTGGTTGAAAATAATATTTCTAAAGAATCAATATTTGATGAGAATATATTAGAAGAACCTCTTGTAGCAAAAACCACCCGAGAGCTTGGAACAAATTTGGAAGATATGGCAGAAAAGATTCTACAAGATCGAGGTTTTTCTACTGAATCTAGAACAAAACTTCGAGGAACCTCTGGACAATTAAATGAAATTGACATAATTGCAAAGAGAAATAGAATTGTCATAGCAGTCGAATGTAAAAATTATGCTGAATCAAATAAAGTTGGAATTAAAGAAATTCGTGATTTTAGTGCAAAGCTAGATGATTTAGATATCAAAAGAGGACTATTCATTACATCATCGACTTTTTCTCAAGATGCAATTGGCTGGGCAATGAATAATCCTCAAATGAAACAAATTGACTTGTGGAATGGAAATAAACTAACAGAAAATTTTCAAGCAACTGTTTTAGGAAGAACAAGTGGACAACTAACTAAAATCCCTGATTGTCTTAATCCTCGAGACACATTGGAGAATTACTCTGAAATCCTACTAAAAAATAAAAGTAATGTTGGAATTGCTCGAAGAGATTTAATTTTTCATCCGTATTACATAATACAATTTACTCTTAGAGAACAATTCAAAACTCCTGATAAACAGATTCATTCACAATTTAATTCTGGTCAATATGTAGTAGATGGATTAACTAGAGAAATATTGTATTGTTCAGATGATAATGGTGATGTATTTTATGAAAAAAATTCTGAACAAAAACAAGTTATTGAAGATTTGATGAATATTGAACCTTATAAAATCGTAGAAATTCAAAAAATAGACAATTCTAATGTAGTTGTTCATAAAGCAAGTATGAATAAAAAAGATGTTGAATTTACAGTTAAGAAAAAGATCATAGAAGATAACAAAGCCATAATTCCATATTGTGTGAGAAAATCTCGAGAAGAAGAGGTAGAAAAAGAATTTACTCATGTTCCAAACTATAATTCTATCCAATTACAATCAAAAATAACACATGTTCCAAAACTAGAGATTGTTTTTGATTCAAAAGACTATAGTTATGTAAGAAAGCTTTTGCCTGCATCTGATATTACATTAATTGATGAGATTTCTGAATGTAAACATCTATTGAGAAAGAAGCATACATTTGCAGTATGTGAAACATGTGGTATTGCAAAATGTGAAGACGATATCTTTGTGGATGAACAAGATTTGTGTTACTGTAAAGATCATGCTTCTCAAGAATTAAAGGAATCTAAGAAAGGAAAATCAATTAAAGATAGGTTAGGCTTTTCATTTAGAAAAAATAAATAAATTAAAAATTGTTCAAATCTGTTGAGATTTGATCATTAAATTTCTAATATAGATTTGTCTTTTGAGTTCAAATCTTGGCTATTTTCAAATCCCAAACTTTCTCATATAGCAACAAGAAGCCAACATCTTGGTTATTTCATTAATTTCGTAATACTCTAAGCACGTCACTTCGATTAAATATAATCTTGCTAGTTTCAGTTGTCATTTTTGAATAAACCCCATACAGTAATTTTTATATGGCAATTTCCTCCTTCATATCTGTGCATTCATCTAATTTTTCCAACAGTCTTGCTTGCTGCATTTCTAGTCTGTAGATCTGTTTTAACAATAACAATGCATTATACTCTGGTAATTCTTCAGAAACTTTTGCATACCATTCTCTGATGTTCTTGTTTATTGTATTGCGATTTACCTTTAACATCTCCCCAATTTTTACCAAAGAACGTGTATCGGATTAGTCAGCCATTATTCCAGATTGCGATTTACCTTTAACATCTCCCCAATTTTTACTGCGGAGAATCCTTTCTCAAAATGAAGTTCATAAACTTGTTTTCTGCGGTCTTCTTGTTCTTTTTCTGTGTAAGGTCCACCTTTTTTTGAATCTGTTTCAGACATGAATTAGTACAACCGCTTCTTTCAGTAATTAGTTATGAGGAGTCTTTTCAATCAGACTAGATACAGCTCTTATTAAAAAAATATCCAAAAAACTGCCTAGTTCTGCATAGTTTTAACAGGCGTTGTATCACTGCCTGCTTCACAATGTATGCAAAAATAAGCTCCATTTGGAATCCAATAATGCTCACATCTTGAGTCGACCATACTGTTCATGTAATTTTTCATTGATTATCACTTTAGATCATAACTTTGCACTAGATACGAAAAAAATTTGATCTATTTTTTGAACCTCTTTGATTTCTTGTATGCTTTATACCCTGATAAACCAAGGAAGTTCTAGTTCTTCAGGAAATGTGATAATTGTTGACTCTATTCCTATCAAATCAGTATCAAAGGCAAAAAATCCTAAAATGAATATGACAAGCTACACTACTGTAGTGCTATCAACTGCTTTAACCCAAGATGATTGATTCATCAACATCCGTGTTTTTGTGTCCAAGTATGACTAGAAAATTCACTTTTATCACAAAATCCTGATGATAAATATCCTAATCCTGAATCTACTAGTTCTTCATTGAGATTCATTCCATTACAGTAAATCACTCCAATAATTCTTCCATAACTTCCTTCAGTTTGTCCATCATCCTCATCAACTAGAACAGATGATCCAACAGGACATAGACTTTCTATCAATTCTTTTGCTTCTGGTCCATTGAGTTTATTCATTTCAGGTGCTGATGCTAATGCAAATCTAATTGCTTGGCCATCAACATCTAATGTATCACCATCAGTAATTTTTGTTACAGTTCCAGTGATACATCAGGCATCACCTGAACATTCCTGTGATGAATCGATAGTTACATTACAAGAATCTATACAAGTTACTCGTATCATTTGACGATCTAAAAGATTTTGAATCGCATTAGTAATTTCTAAATCAGTTAATTCATCTTGCGTATGCCAATATATGATTAATTTGACCCATGAAGGATATTTATTCTCTCCATGTTGATAGATTTCTCCATTCTATAAACCATCTCTAATTCCAACTCGCATAAAATCAAAAAATGCTTTATCAGTACATGTAGATTCAAGCCAACACTTTAGAAAAATCTCTATATTATTCGAAACACTCCTTTCAGCATAAACAACAACTGGGGATAGTAAGACAAACGCTATTGTGATAATTATTACATACTTTATTTACCAACACCAAAACAAAAAGCAGGATTTATCACTAGAATTTGAATTCTCTTCTAATTTTTCTTGTTCGTCATACCATCCGAGTTCTCGTTTCTTTTCTTCTAATCTTTGTTCTGCTAATTCTTTTGCAGACATAGTTTGGAATTGCTTATTTTCCTGTTCTAATTGTGCAACTAATGCCTCTAGAGAAATCACTTTATCTTGTAAACCGTTAATCTGACTCTCAAGCATGGATACTTGAAGTTCTGTATCAAAAACAGGTGGGGCATATTCTTGTGTGGTTGATTTTGAGGTTAGGAAAGATTTTGAGTTTACAATGTTAGGCTGTTCTAATTGTTTAACAGTGATTGTCACTAATGGAGATGTTAATTCACTATCCATTAGTACCATTATTCCACTACCTGTAGAAACTCCCTTACACGTACCAGAAATACTCAACCAATTCTCTCCAAAACATTCATTGTTTGAATAATGTTGAAATGTTTTACCTTCACTCCATTTTAAAAATTCATTACTTGAAGGAACAATATAGTAATCAAAACCATAGGTTTTATCTGTTGTTGAAATATTAAACTCATAAGAAGTCAAATCTTTGATGGTACAAAATTGGATAAACTGTCCATATCCTTCAGTAAGACGATATTCTGCTTTAACAATATCATATTCCAAATTCAAAGCTACAGGATACATTATGGAATCAGGGTTATTATCATGTTCATGACCAAAAACATGTCCAATTTCATGTTTCATGATATGAGAAATGTATCTTTCAGAATAGGGATTCCATTGATTTCCACAATTACTATCACCTAAACCTACTTCGATGAATTGATTCCCATATGCATAACCCACATGCTCTACACCAAATTCTCGAACCCATTGAACTCGGAAATCTGAACCACTTTCTACTTTATAGAATTCTAATCCTTCGTTTGCATCCTTCCATGCTTCTGTAGAAAGATACATTACATCTGATGCATAATCTGCCCAATCTGGAAGATCATCGACTTGAATGTAAACATCTTGAGCATAAACATCAGATAGAAAAGAAACTAATGATAAAATTCCAACCAGTAATAAAATAAGAATATGTGAATTAACCACTAGTAATTTTTTAGCCTAGATCAATTTAAAGATGATCGTAGTTTTCAGTATTACAAGTTTGGCGCAATTATCACAGAAATATCTAAATCAGAACACCTGACAGACTATTCATCTTGGAATTACCTCGAGGCATGAAAGACTTTGAAAAGTCTGAAACTGTAAACATAGAGCATATCAGATATCATTTCAAGCAACTTTCCAATCTATATGGATTCTCATTTATGGATCCATCACCAATTGAATTACTTTCAGTATTGGAGACAAAATCAGGACCAGCAATAAAAGATGAAATCTACTTCTTCACAGACAAAGGAGATAGGGAAGTAGCACTACGATATGACTTTACAGTTGGCATGACGAGATATGCAGCATCTCAAAAGTCGATGAAGCTTCCAGCAAAGATCTCAAGCTTTGGTGGAGTATTCAGATATGACGAACCTCAAAAGGGAAGATACCGATACTTTCACCAGTGGGATATTGAGATTTACGGCAAGGCTACCCTCGAATCTGAGGCTGAAGCCATTGAATTGACATCTCGGCTATTTGATTCGCTATTACTGAAAAATATCACTATTGACATTAACCACAGAAATCTTGTAGAGTCTTACATTAACAAAATTTTTGATTCCAAAGAACCACAGCTGGTGGCTGATATTTTACGAGCAGTAGATAAAATTTCAAAAAAATCCAAAGAAGAGATACTAAAGGAATTCAAAGACAGATATGAAACAGACAAGCTAGAAAAAATTCTAGAGTTCTCACAAATCAAAGGAAGCATCACAGAAGTTGAAAAAGCATTCGATACATCACAACTAGAGTCTTGGGATGAGCTAAAACAACTAATAGATTCATTGGAAAATCGTGGAGTATCAAATGTAAGAATTAACTTTGGAATAGTTAGGGGATTGGATTACTATTCAGGTATAGTTTTTGAAGTATTTGACAAAAACTCTACATTGGGGGCTCTTGCCGGTGGCGGACGATATGACTCACTAACCAAAGCATTTGGAAGAGAAGACATTGGAGCTACAGGAGTTGCAGGTGGAGTTGAGAGAATCATTCTAACAATGCAAGAGCAAGGAATCATTCCAGAATTAAAACAGAACAGAGTTGCTGTACTATACATCAATGATGAGATGCAAAAAGTTGCACATTCAATTACATCACTGCTGCGTCTAGCTAATATCCCAACTGACATTGACTTGGCAGGGCGTAACCTAAAGAAACAGATGGAGATAGCAACAAATGCAAGATTCTCAATTATTGTAGGACCAAAGGAACTAGAAGAAGGAAATGTTGTTCTGCGTGATATGATTGATGGAACAGAAGTAGTAATATCTTTGGAAAAACTTACCGAAGATCCAAACTCTGTTCTTAATTTAGAAAAGCCCTAGTCAGCATCATAATCTCAGGACCAGTAGTTAATGATCCCACAACTAGTGCATGATTATTTGCAAGAATTCCAGAAGAGACATATGGAGTACCATTATTAACTGAGCTCTGCTCTACTTTCACGCCTAGGAGATTGGCAAAAGTCTTCATGTCTTCTTCATCAGCTTCCGGATGGATTGCAGCGCCAGTATTGTTTGCAACAAGAACTACTCCTGTCTGATTGAACCCTGCAATTCTTTTCTGAATTATTTCAACTCCAAGAACATCTTTAATGGTTTGGCAATCATTATCTGACAACCAAGGGGACACAACTGCCCCTTTATCATTTGCACAGATTACATTTCCAAGTGCAGTAAATTTTGAATCTAACACACCAACTTCAAGATTGGTCTCTTTTTTCAATACATCATACTCATTTTGATATGCAGTTTTAGGAAGTAAGATTCCCCTGTTATTCATTACAGATAATGTTCCAATTAACCTAGTATTTGCAATTGATGTATAAAGAATATCTGCATCAAGATATTTTGCAAGCTTTTCTGCTTTTGATTTGGCATAACCCATTGGAACCATAACCAGACTGTCGTTAACACTAATGTAGATTCCAAGGTTTGGCCCCCGATAAACATCAAATTTGAAAATATCCATCTTTCCAAGATTGATCGTAGATCGTTATGAACGTAAGGAAATCTTTCTTCGCAATTGATCTATGACTGATAATTCCTTTTGGTTCTAGTCTAGCTTTAAATAATATCTAAATTGAAACTGGTTCATGCCAATAGCAGAAAATTTCCCTGAAGGTCTAAAACCAATAGGAAAGATCTCACTCTCAGATGGTAATTTCCATATCATGTGGGGTCCAGGTAAAACGACAAACGCAGATGGCTCAAAAGTTGAAGCCCTAGCAGATGCAGATGTTGTAGCCGCATATGCAGCAAGAAAAGAAGAACAAGTACCTCTTGGTGTTAGTGGTACAAGTGTTGCAGTTGACTGGGACTCTTGTGTTGCAGATGGTGCTTGTATTGAGGCATGCCCAGTTCAGGTGTTCCAGTGGTACAGAACCGAAAAAGACATTCCAGCAATTGAGACAATTAATGTAACTTTTGAGGGAACAGGCAGTGATGTCAAAGACGAACGAAAAGATCTAACTGATAAGGCAGATCCAATCAGAGAACACGATTGTATTTGGTGTATGGCATGCGTATCAGTATGTCCTCCTAATGCTATCAAGGTTGATCAGTCAAATGTAGAAGCACATGAAAATGCAGCTAAAACTCTGTAAAGATTGATAATTCTAAAATTTAGTCGCAACTAATTTTGTCTAGCTTTAAATAATATCCTAAAATTATCTTAGTATGGTAGATTTAGTTATACCTGAAGACTTTTGTCACAATGACGTAAAGCCGGTAGGAAAAACCAGCCATTCAGATGGTGAGAATAAGCACTTTATCTGGGGTAAAGGAGATCCAAACGGAAAAGCATTCTCAAATGACGATGTTAAAGCAGCTTATGCAGAACATGGAGAAGAAATGGTTCCTCTAGGAATTCATGGAACAACTGTCGCAGTTGATTGGGATTCATGTATTGCAGCAGGTGAATGCTTTGGTGTATGTCCTGTCCAAACATTTCAATGGTACAGAACTGAAAAAGATATTCCAGCAGTAGACTGTCTTAATGCAACCTTTGAAGGTACTGGTCTTACAGAAGCAAATGAAAGATTAGATGCTTCAGATAAATCACAGCCAATCAGAGAACACGATTGTACGATTTGTATGGCATGTCAAGAAATTTGTCCTCAAGGAGCTATTTTAATCGAAGCAGCTAATCTGGAGTGGCACGAGAAAGCAGACGGTACATATGTGAAAATGACTGGCGGCGGTGGACCTCACTCAGGCCATTGAGAAAACTTTTTCTTTTTTCTTATTTTTCTATTTTACCTCAACAGATTTTAATTACTTTTCTGCACTATTTTTTGCAGAGGTCGCCTAGCTCGGTAGGGCGCGGGCCTTGAGAGCCTGTGTGCGTAAGCATACGGGGGTTCAAATCCCTCTCTCTGCGTTTCTATTTTTAATAATGACTCATAATGCACGGATTTTGACGATTTATTAGACATTACATACAACAAGATAACAATGGCACAGCAACAACTATCAAAAAAACAAAGTTGTCCTAGATGTGGTAAAAGCAAAATAATCACTGATGAAGAAACAGGTGAAATGTTTTGTGGCAAGTGCGGCTTTGTAATTACTGATAGAGTAGAAAATCACGGACCAGAAAGAACATTCTCAGACAGTAACACAAACAAATCAAGAACTGGAGATAGAACTTCACTAACTAGACATGATCAGGGTCTAAGTACAATAATCAATCCAATTAACAAAGATTCTTCTGGAAATCCATTATCTACATCCATGAAATCATCCATTAAGCGATTAAGAATTTGGGATAGTCGAAGTCGCACTAAAGATTCTGCTGATAGAAATCTCCAAGTTGCACTTGGTGAATTACTCAAAATGAAAGAGAAATTATCCCTGTCAGATGCCATAGTTGAAAAAGCAGCTTACATTTACAGAAAAGCTTTGGAAAAAAAACTTGTTAGGGGAAGATCAATCCAAGGATTAATAGCTGCAACACTTTATGCTGCTTGTCGTGAATCTGGCACTCCACGAACTCTTAATGATGTTTCAAGTACAATTAACATTACGAGAAAAAACCTTGCAATTTGTTACAGGATGTTAGTAAAAGAATTAGACTTGAAGATGCCTGTAGTGGATTCTGTTCAGTGCATTGCAAGAATTGCAAGTCAGATAGGTCTATCAGAAAAAACTAAACGTCTTGCAATAAAACTTCTCAAAAAAGCTGAAGAAAAACAAATTGTATCTGGAAAAGATCCAATGGGAATGGCAGCATCTGCACTATATCTTTCAAGTATGGAAACTGGCGAGAATATAACCCAAAAAACAATTGCTGTGGCTGCAGGTGTTACTGAGGTAACAATCAGAAACAGATGTAAAAGTCTAAAGTCTTTAGATGCTTTCTGAACTAGTTTTCTAATTTTGCAAGCTCTGCAAGCATTGCAGATAGCTGAATTTCAGAATTTGCTCCAACTAAAATTCTATAATCATACTTTGCAATTACTTGTAAAATCTCTGATAGATTGTCATGTTTTGATTTGAAAACAGCTGAATTGAGATACTTTAGGAAATCAGATTCTGACATTCCATAAACTTTGATCAATTCTATCATCTTATCTCTTGCTTCAACAACTTTTCCAGATAGTGCAATGTTTAGAATCTCATCAACATCACTTGTTTTTGTTAGTCCAGCCGATACCTTTACATTCTGTTCGGTGATTCCACCAAGACTTGCAGTTGCTTGCATTAGGTTAATTGCATGTCTCAAATCCCCTTCTGTATATTCATAAACTGCCTTTAGACCCTTTTTATCTGTCTTTACTTTCTCTTTTTTGGCAATATCTTCTAATCTAACTATGACATCATCCTCAGAAACTGATGTGAACTTGAAAGATGCACATCTACTTTGAATAGGTTCTATTATTTTGGACACATTATTTGCAATAAGAATAAACCTACAAATTTTTGCCGCATCTTCAATAATCCTTCTAAGCGCAGTTTGAGCATCCGAAGTCATTTCATCTGCTTCATCTAAAATTATAATCTTGAATGGAACATCTACCATTCCTGCAAATCTTGAAAATTTCTTTACTTTTTCTCTAACCATCCCAATTCCTCTTTCATCTGATGCATTTAGCTCAAGTGTGTAGTCTTTAGCATAGTCTCCCAAAATTTGTCTTGAAAGACATAATGCAGTAGTGGTTTTGCCAACTCCTGCAGAACCAGAAAAGAGCAAGTGAGGCATATCTGTTGGATCTTTAATTAGGGCTTTCAGACTACCAATAATTTCTGTCTGATTAATAATTTCTGTAAGTTTTGTTGGTCGATATTTCTCTACCCACATACCAGTTACAATCATAAAACTTTAGGTTCAATTCCCATTAATAAGTCCGAATTGGTTATTGTGACATACCATAAATTAAAATCATGACCAGCCGTATTTTTTGTGCGATCAGCCTGAGATTAATTAGGATCAATTGATCTCACCAAATAGTAAAAAGAATTGATCGATCCCAATTCTTCAAGGATTTGTCGGAGGATCAGATCTCACCATGGAAATAGATAAGATAGAAAAAGTACATTCAGTTGGACATCGCCTAAAGGATACTAAGGTTACAGTTAATCGTGATTTCAAATTTAATGTTGCAGGAATAAAGACTGAAGGAACTTCAGGTGAGGTGATTAACATGCCTCAGTGGATTGGAAAGATACTAACTGACAACAAGCTGGCGTCATTAGATTCCCCAGATATGATTACTGAGCTAAAACAAGCGTTATCAAAAGAAAAGATGGTTGGTGAATATCAACTCTCTACATTAGATCCTCACTTTTACATTAAACTAAAAGAATCTATGAAACAATTGAATCGTGATGATTTTGATAAAGTTGAAAGTATGATGTTAGAATTATTTAGAATGAGAAGAGGTAAACTAGTAAAGATAGCAGATTCTATTAAACTAAATTCTGAACTCAAAAACAAATTAACTGTTGAAGAAAATATCTTCTATAAAACTATCCATGAAAATAGTGTAGAGTTTGAAAAACAAATAAGAGGAGATCTAAATGAGTAACGCTCAAACTAGTACATTTACAGATTCTGCATTATCAGATAAAGTAAAAGAGTTCCTTACTAGATTCAAAGACAAATCTGGTCATTACAAGTACGTAGAGGCAATTGATGAGATGATGGCTAAAAATGCAAAATATATTGTCGTTGATTACAATGATTTAGTTTTTGAACCAGAACTTGGAAACTTATTTTCTCAAAGCCCTGATAGAATCTTTGATGCATTCTCCAGAGCAATCAAAGAAGCACTACAAACAAGATTTACAGATTATGCTGAAAAAATCAAAGATGAAGTTCGTGTTAGACTAGTTAATTATCCACTTCAGAGAAGCCTTAGACAAATCAATGCTGAAACCATTGGAATAATTACAAGTGTTTCAGGAATGGTAGTTAGGGCATCAGAGGTAAAACCTCTTGCAAAAGAACTGGTCTTTGTTTGTCCAGACGATCATCCTACCAAAGTAATTCAGCTTAAAGGAATGGATGTAAAGATGCCTGTAATATGTGATAACCCAAATTGTAAACATAGAGATTTTGATCTAAAACCTGAAGCAAGTAAGTTTATTGATTTTCAGCTTCTTCGATTACAGGAACTTCCTGAGGATTTGCCACCAGGACAACTTCCTCACTATATTGATGTCACAATTAGGCAGGATTTGGTAGATAATGCTAGGCCTGGTGATAGAATAATCCTTACAGGTATAGTAAGAATAGAACAAGAATCAGTTTCAGGCGTTCAGAGAGGTCATAGTGGATTATACCGATTAAGAATTGAAGGAAATAATATTGAATTTTTGGGCGGACATGGTTCTAAATTATCTCGTAAAATAGCAAAAGACGAAGTTTCTCCCGAGGAAGAAGAAATGATCAAAACATTAAGTCAAAGTCCTGATGTGTATCAAAGACTAATTGACTCCTTTGCTCCCCACATTCAAGGACATTCAGTAATCAAAGAAGCTATTATGTTACTTATTGTAGGTGCCAACCAACGACAATTAGGTGATGGAAGTAAGATTAGAGGAGACATCAACGTTTTTCTAGTTGGAGATCCTGGTACTGCAAAAAGTGAGATGCTGAAATTTTGTTCAAGAATTGCACCACGAGGTTTGTATACTTCTGGTAGAGGTTCAACTGCTGCAGGACTTACAGCTGCAATAGTTAAAGACAAAACTGGAATTATGATGCTTGAAGCAGGTGCAGTTGTACTTGGTGACCAGGGTCTTGTATGTATAGATGAATTTGACAAGATGAAACCAGAAGACAGAAGTGCTTTACACGAAGTTATGGAACAACAATCCGCTAGTATTGCAAAAGGTGGTATTGTAGCTACACTAAATGCTAGAACCTCAATTTTAGCTGCAGCAAACCCCATGTATGGAAAATATGATCCTTTCAAAAATATTACAGAAAATGTAAACTTACCAATTCCATTACTTACAAGATTTGACTTGATTTTTGTTGTAAGAGACATTCCAAGTAAAGAGAAAGATGAAAAGATTGCTAGACATATTATTGAATTGCATACTCCACAAGGAACAGACCAACGTTCTGTAATTGATGTTGATTTACTAACAAAATATCTTTCATATGCAAAACGTTCTTCTCCTATCTTGACAAAAGAGGCTGAAGAAAAGATCCTTGAATATTATCTCCAGATGAGAAACGTAGAGTCTGAGGAGATGATTACAGTTACACCCAGACAACTAGAAGGAATTATCAGACTCTCCACGGCAAGAGCAAGATTACTTATGAAAGACGAGGTAGAACTGGAAGATGCTGAACGTGCAATCTTTTTGCTTCAGAGTATGCTTGAGGATGCAGGAGTAGATGTCAATACTGGAAAGGTAGATCTTGGAGTATTACAAGGAAAACCAAGAAGTGAGGTTTCAAAGATGCAATTATTCATGGATATTCTCAGAGGTCTTGAGGGTGATAACAAGGTGCCAGTAGAAGAAAAGACGTTTGTTCAGGAACTTGAAAAGAGTGATAAATTCACTCAAGATGAGGCAAGAGACTATATCCGAAGAATGCTTAGAGAAGCATCTATTTATGAATCAAAACCCGGTCATTATAACCGAGTATGAAAATAGAGAAACTAGACCTTTCTGATACTGCAATTGAATTTTTAAAATCACAAGGATATGAAAAATTATATCCGCCACAAGCTGATAGTGTAGAGTCTGGATTACTAGATGGAAAAAGTATTCTGGTATCTGCACCAACTGCGAGTGGAAAGACTCTGATTGCAATGCTTGCAATGATTAGCTATCTTTCCAAAAATAAAGGTAAGGTGATTTATCTTAGTCCTTTACGTGCATTAGCTGCTGAGAAATTCTTTGAATTTAAAAAATTAGAAAAAGTTGAACTAGGAAATAATACCAATGTTAGTATATCTACTGGAGACTATGAAAACATTGGAAAGAATTTAGAAAAAAGTAATGTGTTAATTTTAACAAATGAAAAAATGGATTCTATTATCAGATATGGTGCTAAGTGGGTTGAAGAGATTGGACTTGTAATTGCCGATGAAGTTCATTTGATTGGAGATGAAAATAGAGGTCCAACACTTGAGATGATTCTTACACAGCTAAAATTATTGGAGACAAATCCACAGATTGTAGGTCTTAGTGCTACTATTACAAATTCTAATGAGATTGCAGATTGGCTTAACTGCAAACTAGTAAAAAATGACTGGAGGCCAGTACCTCTATCAGAAGGAGTATGTGATGCAGGAGAAGTTACTATGAATGATGGCAAAGTCTTTTCAGTTGAGCGTAGTATATGTGGAACTCCAATTGATTTAGGCGTACAATCAGTGAAAGAAGGAGGCCAATCTCTAGTATTTGCAGAGACCAGAAATCGTTCCAAGTCACTTGCAACAAAAGCAGCAGATATCATCTCTCAAATTTTAGAAAAAAAAGATTTGATGGAATTAGAAAAAACCTCAAAAAAAATTCTATCAGAAAATGAACATACAGAATTAATTAAGACATTAGCATTTCTTGTAAAAAAAGGAGTTGCATTTCATCATGCAGGATTAAACCAAAATTGCAGACAAACAATAGAGGCAGAATTTCGTAAAGGAACTATCAAGCTATTGTCATCCACACCAACCTTAGCTGCAGGAGTTAATCTTCCAGCAAGAAGAGTTGTAATTTCAAACATTACTAGGTATAACGCAAAAGTTGGTGCAAATAGACCAATTAGTATCTTAGAATACAAACAACTTTGTGGTAGAGCTGGAAGACCTCAATATGATAATTATGGAGAAGCAATAATTGTTGGAAATGGAAACACAGAAGATCTAATTGATTATTACATTAATGGAGAACCAGAACCAATAATTTCGAAAATTACTGATGACAAATCTTTACGTACTCATATACTTAGTGTGATAGTTACACGTCCAGGAATCAAAAAAGATGAGATCTTGGAATTTTTCTTGCAAACATTAGGGGGACTACAATCAAGAAAACCTACAATTAAATTTGCAATTGATATTTCTTTACGCTTTCTTTCCAGTGAATATTTGATAATCAAAAAAGGTGAAAGATTCAATGCTACAAAATTTGGTAAAAAGACATCAATGTTGTATATTGATCCCTTAACTGCAACATACTTTAGAGATGCTCTTGAAAACGTATCCCAAGACAGAAAACATACATTTGGATTCTTGCATTTGATCTCAAATTGTGAGGAATTTTTCCCCAAATTCTCACTTCGAAAAAAGGATTATGAATCTGCTAGTATTTTGATAGAAAATAATTCTTCAGAGTTGCTTGAACCAATTTCAGAATATGACTGCTCAAGAAGTCTTTTGGCTTTACATGCATGGATTACAGAATCTTCAGAATTGTCCCTATCTGATAGCCTTGGAATAGAGTCAGGAGACATGCATAGGATGGCAGAAACAGCAAATTGGCTTTCATATTGTCTCAGAGAAATTTCCAAACATGTTGAGAGGGCAGATTTGCTTGAGGAACTTGGTAATATAAGAAAAAGAATTGTTTATGGGATTCGAGAGGAATTACTTGAACTAGTCAAAGTAAAGGGCATAGGTAGAGTTAGAGCGAGAATCCTATACAAACACAGAATTAAGAATCTGGATGATTTGGCAAAGATTCCAGTGAATAAATTAGCAGAAATAGATAAAATTGGTTCAACCCTTGCAGATAACATAAAGTCTGAATTACGAAGGTTAGATAATTGATTGAATTAATACTTCCAGCATTAGCTTCTTGTACAGTTGCATTTTTTGTCGTATTTCTAATGACCCCTCACTTGATTACATTTCTAGAAAAACGGAATTATACAGTAAAGGATATACTCAAGAAAGGTGATGTAATGATTGCAAGACCAGGTGGCATATCAATTATTGCCGGAATTATTGTATCTGAAATAATATTGTATGCATTTTTGCAAATGAATGAAATTTTAGCTGTAATGATTACTACTTTTCTTGCATTTGCAATTGGTTATGTAGATGATAGAAAGGTTGTGGGTGGATGGTTCAAACCAGTTGCACTAGCTATTGCTGCAACACCAATAATCTTCTTGGGGGTATATGATTCAGATCTTGCATTTCCATTATTTGGAGAAGTACATATTCCAATACTTTATCTTATAATAATTATCTTCATGATTGTAATTACTGGAAACACTATCAATTCAATTGATGTCCTAAACGGAGTTGCAAGTGGATTTATGATAATTGCCAGTTTTTCATTGAGTATCGCATTGTTCATCTTACAAAATTACGAGATAGCAATCATCAGTCTACCGTTAGGTTTTGTTTCATTGGCATTTTACAAATACCACAAGATTCCAAGCAAAATATTCCCTGGAGATTCTGGCGCATTGGCTTGGGGGGCAATGTATGGAGCTATTGCGATTGTAGGTCAAGTAGAAATAATTGCAGCCATAGCACTATTGCCTGCAATAATTAATTCATTTTTGTTTTTATCAAGTATGAAAAAAATTGTAGAGCACAGAGAAATAAAGATAAAACCAGTAGAACTTACTGAAGATTTTAAACTAAAATCATCTACTGATAAAAAAGCCCCAATCAGTTTAGTTAGGCTAATTGTAAGCGGACAACCACTCTCAGAAAAACAAGTTGCTTCGGTCATTTTCAAACTTGTAATATTTTCTGGAATTCTTGCTGTAATTACCTCATTTTTAATGGGAGTAAAAATATGATTAAAGGAGTTATATTTGATTTAGATGGAACTTTAGTACATCTACCTACAGATTATAAAACAATACAAGAAAAATTAAAAAATATTTTTCAAATAGATGAACCTTTCTCTCCATTAATTCCATCAATAATTGACAAAGCGAATGGGGATAAATCTAAGATTGATAAAGCCTTTGAAATGATATGTGAACAAGAAATGATTGCAGTACAAAATTTAGAATCTATGCAGGGAGTAAACGATATTATGAGTTTTTTAAAAGCAAAAAATTGTTTGTTATGTTTAGTAACTATGCAATGTAGAAAAGTAGCAATAGAAATTTTGAATAAATTTGGTATCACTGATCTTTTTTCAAATATTCTTACACGAGATGAAAGCTACGATCGATTTGAACAAATACAACGAACATTAGAAAAAATTAAACTTAATCCAGAAAAAATTCTTGTTATAGGAGATGGAATTTATGATATGAAATGTGCAAAAAAAGCAGGATGCCAACATATACTTTTTAGTACCAAAAATGAAAGGAATGGTAATTTGAAAATAATAAAAAATTTAGCAGATATTAAAGAAGTGATAAATAAATGAAAAAAATTCTTGTAACTGGTTGTGGAGGAGCTGCTGCCACAAATTTTGTAGCATCACTAAGAGGTACTAATGAAGAATTTTTTATTATTGGAACTGATACGAACAAATTTCATTTAGAACTTGCCGATGCTGATGTTCGCTATATTTTACCTTCAGTGTCAGAACCAACATATTTGGAAAAACTTAATGAAATAATTGAAAAAGAAAAGGTAGACTTAGTTCATCCTCAACCTGATCCTGAAGTTCTTTTCTTATCAAGAAACAGAGAACACGTTAGGACTCGGCTATTTCTTCCATCAAAGCAAACAATAGAGATTTGCCAAAATAAAATGGATCTAGTAAATAAACTTAGAAACAAGCAAATCCCTACTGCTGAATCTTATATTGTAGAGAATGAGACTAATCTTTCAAATCAGATTGATAAATTATTAGAAAATAATGAAAAAGTTTGGCTTAGAGCAATAAGGGGAGCTGGTTCAAGAGCTAGCCTTCCAATAAAAAATACAATACATGGAAAGATTTGGATAGATTATTGGAACAGTATGAATGGAATTGGATATGGTCAATTCATGGTAAGTGAATTTCTCCCAGGAAAAGAATTTGCATTTCAAAGTATTTGGAAAGATGGTAAATTACTTACCTCACAAGCACGTGAAAGAGTGGAATATCTTTTTGGTTATCTAACCCCCAGTGGACAAACTTCTTCACCATCAATAGCGTGTACTGTTCATAGAGATGATGTGAATGATATAGCAACAAAAGCAGTTTTATCTTTAGATGAAAATGCAACTGGAGTTTTCTGTGTTGATTTGAAAGAAAACAAAGAAGGTATTCCATGTATAACAGAAATAAATGCAGGTAGATTTTTTACAACTAGTAACTTTTTTTCTACTGCTGGATCTAATATGCCATTTTATTACATCAAAATGGCTTTTGGAGAAACTCTTCCTGAATTTTCTCAATACAATCCTTTAGAAAAGGATCTTTTTTGGATTAGAGGAATGGATATGGGATTTAAACTTGTAAAAGAAGAACAACTGTCATCTAAAGAACTATGATAGCGTTACCAATTTTCACTTTTATTTTTGTAATGTGGATGCTTATGATTTTAGGTGGAGCAATACTTGTCCTTACTATAGCACCAATTTCTATTAGTGGTTATGGCGATCTTGATATGATTTTATCATCTGGATTAAAAACAATAATTGCAATTATTCTTGTAATTGCTTGGATATTGATATTGCTCAAAATGAAAAAAAGTATATTCCATAAAATGTTAAAATTATGATTCATTAAAGATGCCATGGAGATGCATTTTTAATAATTCCCTCTGGCAGATTATTTTTGTTATTTTTCAAAAATTCTAAATCTTGTTTCTTGTCTCTTAATTCATCAGGAAGCATTATTGGAATTTCTTCAATAATTGGATAAAATCTAGAACATTTTGAGCAAAATAATGCCCCTTCTGAAACTATATTGTCTTTTTCTTTGATTTCAAATAATTCCAAAGGATGATTCTTGTCAATTGGGCATGCCAAAATATCCATCATTGTCTTATTCATTTTAGATCTAGATAGATTGGTATTCCTTTTTGACTAGATAAAAGTGCAGCTTCTGCAATCTTTGTAACGTTGACTGCTTCTTGTGATTTAACAACTTGTTCGTTTTTACCTTCAATTGCTCCTAGGAAACTTTGAATTTCTAATAACAATGGTTCCTGTTTTTCGTTTTGAACAGTTTCTGTTTCATCACCTTTCTCTACAATTATCTCTTGAGTGATAAAGTCTGAAGAAATTATCGCATCTGTACATACAGCATTGAATTTTCTAACTTTTTTTGGTGTAATCCAGTTTGATGAAATAATCGCAACTTTGTCATCTTTGTATCCTAGCATGATGCTTGCAAAATCCTCATGTTCGTGTTTTATTTTACCTGCTCTTGCAAATACTACATATGGCATATCATTAAACAACCAATTTGCAGTATCAATATCGTGTACTGAAGTATCATAAATGATTCCAACATCTTTGATATGAAGAGGCATTCTATTTTCACGGTGAAATTCTAACATCACCAAATCACCGAATTTTTTTTCCTTGACAAATTTCTTTACAATATCTACGGCAGAATTAAATCTCTCAATATATCCACAGGTTAGAATCACTTTATTTTTCTCCGCAAGTTTGGCAAGTTTTTCACCATCTTCAGATTTGTACGTCATTGGTTTTTCTACAAAAACATGCTTTTTTGCCTCTAACAATTTTGTTGCAATTTCTGTGTGAGTTGATGTAGGTGTTACTACAAATGCTCCATCAAACTCTTCTGAAATTAGTAGTTCATCTAATGATTCATAATGATTTACAGAATATTTTTCTCCATATTCTTTACTTCTTTCAGAATCTGAATCACAGACAGCTGAAAGTACACCTAATCGAGATAAAATTCTGGTATGATTTTTACCCCATCCACCGGCTCCAATTTGAACGATTTTCATCTAATACACCGTAGTTAACCAATGAGAATAGTTATCATTTTTGTTCATTACTATGTCTGTGTACTCTTTCATCATTTTTTTAGTTATTACACCTGGTTTACCATTACCTACCTTTTTTGAATCCATTGATATGATGGGAGTGATTTCAGCCGCTGTTCCAGTCAGGAAAATCTCATCAGACATAGATAATTCCATCCTTGCAATGTCTCTTTCAACGACATCAATATCCAAATCTCTTGCAATTTTGATTACTGCATCACGAGTAATTCCTTCAAGTGCAGATGACTCTAGTGATGGTGTTGCCAATTGCCCATCTCTAACAATAAAGATATTTTCTCCTGGCGCTTCACTAACATTTCCATTATGATCAAGCAAAATTGCTTCATCAACACCATCTCGTTTTGCTTCTTGTGTTGCAATAATAGAATTCAAATAGTTACCGCCCATTTTTGCTTGTGTGGGGGTAGACTTGTCTGAGAATTTCCTCCAAGACACCACTTCCGCTGAAATTCCATTTTTGTTAAATAAATCTCCAAAAAGAAATGAAAAAATTCCAACATTTGTTGGAGCCCTTTCAGTTACATGTAGATTTATTCCATAATCCCCTACAAAATAAAATGGTCTGATGTAACATGATTTCTTGATTTCATTTTTTCTACAGATTCCTGTAATTGCATTACTAATGACTTTATCAGAGAAGTTAAGTGAAATATTGTAAAACTGTCCCGATCTTCTAAATCGTTTTACATGTTCATCTAGTCTAAATACATAAAGATTTTTTCCATTCCAATATGCCCTAATTCCTTCGAAGATTGATGTTCCATAATGAATTGCATGAGTAGTAATTGGAACTTGAGCCTTTTCCGCAAGAACATACTCTCCGTCAAACCAGACATATTTTGAAAGTGGAAGTTTCACAGAAAATTTTTACTGGAAGTGTATTAATCTCTATTTATTTTGAATATCCTTCTTTAGGAAATTTCATTCCTGCAACTCTTGTGGTCCCATCTTCAATGTTTGCAAATTTCTCTACTATTTCCCAATTCTCTTCTATTATTTTGCTATGCTTTCTGGAACATCTTTTTTCCAAGTAGATTCTTTTCCAAGTGCAGCATCAAACAATTTTTCTTTAACGGATGATGCAGAAAGTGATTTTCTTTCTCCCAATTTTGGTTTTAATCTGTACATTTTTAGCATATAACCTTCAGCCTTGTCACCTGTATATGAAAAAAAATCTCCTTTAACTCCTTGAAGAATCTGTTTTCTTAATTTCCATGATCTTCGTCTTACTAATGGAGGAAGATATTTTTTAAATGGAGCAAAAAATGCATAATCATCAGTGACTTGAATTGAATCGCCAAAAATAGACATTAACATTTTCTTTCTCGTTTCAAAATTAAATGGAAAACTTTTACTGTTAACTTCCCTGTCCCCCACTTTGAAAACTACGGGCATGACTTTAACAATATCAGCTTCTTTTTTTAACTCTGAGATAATTTCAATATGTGCATCAGTTACTGGATTTAGATGCGCAAGATATAGTGCAGTAATCAATTACATTTCCTACATAAATCTCATATTTCAATGATTGATTTTCACAAAATTATTCTTTTTAAAATTTTTATCCGTATGATTCGTATTTAACTTCAAAACTTCCATCTTCACGTTTGTTATGTTCTGTGACAAATCCCTTTGGTGTTAAAAAGTCCATTGCACCATCTATTGTTCCCTGCCAACCACAAATATAGAAAATTGTATTCTCTTTAGTGATTTCACCACCGATTAATTCTTCAAGTTGTGACTTGTTATTTTCTCTAGGTCTTAGGAATGTTTCAACCCTTCCAATTTGACCGCCCCATGATCTGTTAAACCATTCTTGAGGTCTACTGACTGCTGCTCTGTACTTAAAGTTCCACTCATCCTTGCCTCTCTTCCCACTTTCATCTTCAAGAGAAGTTAGCAAATCTTTGTAACTTAACTCATCAACGTAACTAGCACCCTGTAAAACTATAATCTCTCGTTTATCTCCAGTATCATGCAAGTGCTGTGCAAAACTGACAAATGGTGCAAGACCTGTACCGCCCCCTATACATACAATTCTTCTGTTATCTTTTTCCCCATTAGGAAGTTCTTCACTAATCATCAGTGCTTTACCTGATGGCTTTAACCAAAGAATCTCATCTCCTTCTTTTAGATTAAATAATTGTGTAGTTAATCTGCCAGGGAGTGGTTTCCTAATCCATCTGATAACAAGCTCAATGAAATCCCTATTTTCTGGATGAGATGCAATTGAATACGCTCGTCTAACAATCTTTCCACCTTCTACAGGATTTGGCAATCCTAATGTAATGAATTGACCAGCTTGAAATTCAGGAACTGGACCATCTTTTGGAACCAGTCTAATAATTACAAGATCTTCTTTTAGTAATTGAACATATGTGACAGTTGCTTTGTTATCTACCACCATAACGATTCAATCAAGATAATTATAGTTAAATATCTTTTGTGTTAACTTCATAATGTATTTCATTTAGACCGCTAAACGTTAATAACCAATTTGAAAAATGTAATTCAATCAGAATTCTGATTATTGGGCCGGTCGTCTAGTCCGGTAGGATAGGTGCATGGCATGCATCGGATCGAGGGTTCAAATCCCTTCCGGTCCACTATTTTTTTAATTGAGAAAGCATTTTTTCTATTTCAGGATCTTTTTCTTTAATAATCTCCATTATTTTTTTTTCTGAAATTGTGATATTTAGATCAATAACTGCCTGAATAGCACTTTTTCTTACTTCTAAATTAGAATCTAACAAAGATTCAAGAAAAATTTCTTTAGCTTCTTGAGCTTTGAGATGTCCTAGTGCTCCAATTGCGCATGCTCTAACCATAGAATGTTCATCTTTTGCAAGTTTTATAATGTCTGGAATTGCAGTTATCTCATTTCTATTTGCTAATACTAATGATGCAAAACCTCTGATATTTTTACTTGCAGAATTTAAACTTTTAATTAAGAAATTTGAAATTTTGTTTTCATTTAATACAAGTGAACTAAATGCTTCTCCTCTAACTTGAATATCATCGTCATCTAATTTCAAAATTATTTTTTCTAAAATTTCTGAATTATCTGTGCAATCTAAAGTTTCTAAAATTTTAATTTTTTCTTCACAACTTCCTAATTCTAAAATTTTCAAAATATTTTCCAAGTTCTGAATAAATCACTCTTTTCTGGTTAATAATAGTTCAAATTTTTCAAAAAATTTTCATAGATCAAAAAAAAATTCTTTTAGATTTAAATTATCCCTGAATAGTTGAATGCTATGTCAACAGAAAACGAACAGTCTTCTGCACCTAAAGAGACTTCAGAAAACACACAGTATTCTACACCTAAAGAGACTTCAGAAAACGAACAGTCTTCTACACCTAAAGAGACTTCAGAAAACGAACAGTCTTCTACACCTAAAGAGACTTCAGAAAACACACAGTATTCTACACCTAAAGAGACTTCAGAAAACGAACAGTCTTCTACACCTAAAGAAACTCGAGGAAGCAGAGACACCATATTCATAGGTAAGAAACCATTGATGGCATATGTTACATCCACACTAATTCAATTGGCAAACTTACCAGCCGTTTACATCAAAGCTAGAGGAATGAGCATTGGTCGTGCTGTAGATGTAGCTCAAATCATTGCACGAAAAACAGAAAGTGCAGGCTATTCTATAGGAGAAATTAACATTGGCTCAGAAGCATTAGAGTCACAAGACGGTAGAACCAGAAACGTTTCAACAATAGAAATTGAAGTAAAGAGAAACACAGCATAACTGCGCTTTACTTGAAATTTTTCTTTTATTCTCTTTTTGAAAATCCGTACTTTTTTTCCATTTTTCTGAACTTTTGAAGTTCAACCAAATGATTAAACTGATCAAAATTCACAACTTTTTGTTTATATTTTGTAGTGTTCCCTGATTTCTTCAACTCTTTTAGAATATTCATGGTTGCAAATGTATTAGCATACAAAACAGATAGCGGGTAAAGAACTATTTTAAATCCAATTTTGTTTAGTATTTCAGCTGAACTCAATGGCGTAGCTCCCCCTTCAATCATATTTGCAACTAATGGCGCATTGATTTCTTTTCCAATCTTTTTCATTTCCTTTAATGATCTTGGGGCTTCCACAAATATTGCATCAGCGCCTGTTTTTTTATTTTGTTTCCCACGCTCAATAGCTGCATCTAATCCTTCAGTTGCTCTTGCGTCTGTTCTTGCAACAATTATGAAATCTTTGCTTTCTCTTGCATCAAGGGCAGCTGATAATTTTTCAGTGTATTCTTCTTGAGGAATTACTTCTTTTCCTTGCATATGTCCACATCTTTTAGGCCATCTTTGATCTTCGAGAAAAATTCCTGCAGCTCCTGATGATTCTAGTTCCTTAACTAATTTCCAAACACTCAAAGCATTTCCATACCCTGTATCTGAATCTACAATTACAGGTACTGAAACTGCCCTGCATATACGTCTCGCATTATCTACTGTTTCTGTTGCTCCAATAAATCCATAATCTGGCATTCCAAATAGAGATGCAGATGTTCCATAACCTGTTTGGAACATTGCCTTAAATCCAACTTTTTGGGCAATTTTTGCACCTAATGCATCATAAACTCCTGGAATAACAAGTGGTTTTTTTGATTTTAACATATTTCTTAAATTTTTCATAATTGTGTTCTTCCTGTGAATTATTTATGATTTTAATCCAAAATTATCTGATATTACTTGATAGATATTAGATCTTTTTTGGTTTTGATTTTTTATAGAAATCTATTCAAGTAATTTTTCTATATTGCTATTCGATCTTAATTTCTTTGCCTTTGTCATTTACTTCTTTTCCTTGAATTTTCTTTAGTTCTGATTCAAGAAAATGTTTGTATTTCTTTGTCTCATCATCAGTCATATGGGCAAAATTTGAACTTAGGATGGAACCCATTGCTGAAATCTTTTCTAATAGATCTATGGCAACAAATCTTCCTACGTTGCTTAGTCTAAACAAAACCTCCAATTGCTTTCTAACAATATCGTTTATCTTATCTACATCAGATGCTGTTTCGTTTCCTTTCTTTGTTAATTGATATTTTCCATCTTCATTTTCTTCAATTAATCCTTCATCTAGTAATCTACCTAACAATGGATAGATCAATCCTGGAGATGGTTTCCAAATTCCATTACTTTGTTCTACTGCATAATCGATGATCTCTTTTCCAGTACGTTCTTTCTTTTTCAATAGTTCTAAAATGAAATATCTCGAAAACCCTCTAGGAATCGAACTTCCTACTCTCTGAAACCACTCTGAAATCATCACTAGTGATATCACTAGTGATATATTTTAATATTTTGGATCACGCCTCCAAATTACTACATATTTATCACACTCAAAGCAAGTTTGTCTGAAAAATGACAGATTCCATCGAATTTGATCTAATAATCTGTGGTTCTGGTCTTGCCGGTTTAAGAGCTGCAATAGCGGCTGCAAAAAAGGGACCAAATCTCAAAATTGGCATTGTTTCAAAATTACAAGTAATGCGCTCTCATTCTGTGTCTGCAGAAGGAGGAACTGCAGCAGTAATTTGTGAAGAAGAAGGTGATACCATTGAATCTCATATTTATGATACTGTAAAAGGAAGTGACTTTCTTGCAGATCAAGATGTTGCTGAAAAACTTTGTGTAGAAATGCCAAAAGAAATCTACCAATTAGAACATTGGGGTATGCCTTGGTCTAGAAAAGATAATGGTAAAATTGATCAAAGAAACTTTGGCGGTTATAGTTTTCCAAGAGCAACTTATGCATCAGATAAAGTTGGCTTCTTTGAAATGCAAACTTTGTATGACACATGTCAGAAATATGAAAATATAGAATATCTTAACGAATGGTTTGCAACATCAATCATTCATGACAGAAAACGATTCATGGGACTTACTGCAATTGAATTATCTTCTGGTACATTTTACACAATTAAAGGAAAAGCTCTTATCATTGCAACTGGCGGTGCTGGAAGATTGTATAGTTTTTCGACTTATGCACTGTCATCGACTCCAGATGGATTGGATATGGGATTTCGTGCTGGCATGGCACTAAAAGATATGGAGTTTGTACAATTCCATCCAACAGGAATTTTGCCATCTGGAATTTTGATCACAGAAGGTGCAAGAGGAGAAGGTGCTTATCTACTTAACAACAAAGGTGAACGATTTATGAAAGATTATGCTGCTAGTAAAATGGAATTAGCTCCACGTGATATTGTATCAAGATCAATAATGACCGAAATTCAGGAAGGTCGAGGGTTCAAACATGAAACTGGGGTTGATTGTATGAAACTTGATTTAAGGCATATTGGGGATGAAAAGATTAAAGAGAAATTAGGTGGAATTAGAGAAATTTCTATCAAATTTTCTGGTATTGATCCTGCCGAAGAATTACTTGATGTTAGACCCGTTTGTCATTATATGATGGGAGGAATTCATACTGATATTCAAGGTGCTACACAAATGCTGGGAGTTTGGGCTGCAGGTGAGGCAGCATGTAATAGTGTTCATGGTTCAAACCGACTAGGCGCAAATTCAACCTCGGAATGCATTGTTTGGGGTAAAATTACTGGAGAATTGGCAGTGGAATATATCCAAAATGGTATTCCATCCGTTTCTTGGCCTGATCATTTGGTTGAAGCAGAAGAAAAGAGAATCTATGATGGAATCTTTAGAGGAAGTGGCGACGTAAATCCATATGAAATTCGACAACAACTTACTGACACCATGAATGAAAAAGCCTATGTTTACAGAAATGAAACTGATTTAGTAGAAGGTCTCAAGAAGACTCGTGATCTTAAAGAGCAGACTTGGAAACATGTTGATGATAAGGCAAAAGAGTATAACACCAATTTTTCAAATGTAATGGAACTTGATTCTATGTTTAGAGTAGCAGAGGTTGTGTTGATTGGTGCAATTAACAGGAAAGAATCTCGTGGTGCACATGCAAGAACTGATTATACTAAACGTGATGATGTAAACTTCTTACATCATACACTTGCTTACTATGATCCAAATGAACCAATCATGAAAACATTTCCAGTCACAATAACTAAGTACCGTCCAGTGGAGAGAAAATATTAGATGACCCAAGACGAGCACAAAGAGGGCATTGGAGGGATGGCAAATCCACGTCGCTATGGAATCGAACGAGTTGCATATTGGCTAATGCGATTAAGTGGATTAGGATTACTGGCATATTTTGTAGCTCATATTTATGAAACAAGTAATATTTTGAGAGGACAAGTTGGGTGGGATGAACTGATGGAAATGACGTCAACTACTGAAGGACATGCTATTTTGGCAATTGTAATTGGAATGTGTGTATTTCACACTGTTAATGGAATTAGAGTGATGTTAGGACATGGAGGAGTTGGTGTGGGAAAACCTGCTAGACCTGATTATCCATATGAACCAGCATCACAAAATTACAGACACAAGATAGGCATCTATTCTGCAATTGTTCTTGCAGCATTTGCAATGATGTATGGGCTAGCGGTAATGCTTGGTGAATAGGATGAGAGAAAGCACAATCATGAAAATTCACTATGGAACTGCCATTGCAGCAGTAGCCCTAGTGGCAGTTCACGTTTTGATGCGGCTTACGCAGGGATTTGCAGAATCCTTGGAGTTTGAAAGTGTTCTTGCCAACTACAAATTCGTTCCGTATGCTATAATGTTGGAATTAATACTTGTCTTGCTTTCAATTCATGGATTTAATGGTCTTAGAGTTATTTTATTGGAATTAAAACAAGGAAGAATTTATGAAAAAGCTGTTTCTTATGGTTGTCTAGCTGCAATGATTGGATTAATAGCATACGGTTCAAGAACAATTATTGTAGTTAACATGGGGATGGCATAGAAATGGCACAGGTGTCTGGCATCGCAGACGAACAAGCATCAACATCACTATCTTCTTCTAAATCAATCACACTTAGAATTTCAAGATATAATCCTGAACATGATGATTCAAGTGTATTAATGGAGTTTATTGTCCCATATCAGAAATGGACAACTGTTCTAGAAGCAATTCTTTATGTCAAAGAACACTTTGATCATTCAGTAGCAGTTCGCCACTCTTGTAGACAAGCAACCTGTGGCTCATGCGGAATGATGATTAATGGAAAACCAAGACTTGCATGTTTTACAAAAATTAGTGAACTAAACTCTAATGTTGTTACAGTTGAACCTATGAGCAACTTTCCAATTATTCGTGATTTGGCTGTAAAGTTTGAAAGATTGTTTGACACTCATCATAAAATCAAGCCATATCTTATCCGAGATGATACTGAACTAGAATCTGATACAAAAGAATTCTTACAATCTCCTGAAGAAGTAGAACAATACATCCAATTTGCTAATTGTATCAAATGTGGTTTGTGTAATTCTGCATGTCCTACAATGGCAACAGATTCTTCATTTGTTGGACCGCAAGCATTAGCTCAAGCATACCGATATGTCGCAGATAGTAGAGATAAGGGCAAAGATTCCAGGCTTAAGATGATTGATGAATCTCATGGAATATGGAGATGCCACTTTGCTGGTTCTTGTAGTCAAGTATGTCCCAAAGGCGTTGATCCTGCGATGGGAATACAACTACTTAGGGGCTATTTGTTGGGATTTAGAAGTTAACTCTGTTTTTTTGGGTTTGGACTGTTGTTTACTTGATTGTTAATCTGCTCTGCCATAAAGTGATTTGAAACATTTACTTTAACATCATCTACTCCGTCTACCTTCAAAAGATGATCGTGAATATCTTGACAAATCTTAAAACCAAAAACTGCTGGACAGAATGGACTAGTTAAATGCAAATCAACTTTAACATTGGTATCATTGATATCAACCTCATCAATTAATTCTAGTTCAACAATTGATGTGTTAATTTCTGGATCCACAATCGTTGATAGCTTATCGAAGATTTTTACTCGTAGTAGTTTGATATCTTGACTCATGTGGGCAAAAGCGTCGATGCTATATATAACCATTCCAAAACCTTAGGTAATGTATCGTTCACGTCTTGGAAATGATTTGAGCGGTATTACTTTGGATTACGTTTCATCAATGGATGATGATTTTGAAATTGCACTCTATGATATTATTGGAAGCCAAGCTCACACTTTGATGTTATACCAAAAAAACATCATAACAAAAAATGATGCAAAAAAAATCTTGTTAGCTTTAAAACATTTGAAAAAAGAAAAATTTGATTCATCGTCTGGAGCAGAGGACATTCATGAATTGGTTGAATCACTAGTCATCAAAAAGGCTGGTATGGCTAGTGGAGGAAAGATGCATACTGCAAGATCACGCAACGATCAAGTTGTTTTAGATATTAGAATGAAAATTAGAGACGACATCAATATTGTTTGCAACTGTCTTTTGGATACTATGGAAACTCTAGTTTCTGTGGCTAAAAATCACCAGAAAACAATCATGCCCCTTTATACTCATCTTCAACAAGCTCAAGCAGGCCTTTTCTCTCATTATCTTTTGGCACATGCAGATGTTTTGTCTAGAGATTTTCAACGACTTTATGGAACTTTTGAACGAGTTAACCAAAGTCCACTTGGTGCAGGACCTATTGGAGGAACAAGCATCCCAATTGATAGACATAGTACTGCAAAGATGTTAGGCTTTGATGATCTTGTTGAGAATTCTATTGATGCAACAAGTACACGTGATTTTGTGGCAGAATATGTTGCAATGATTTCAATTTTGATGACTAATTTAAGTAGGATATCTGAAGATTTTGTACTCTGGTCCACATCTGAATTTTCTTTTATTGAATTGTCTGATGAATTTACATCTCCCTCAAGCGTAATGCCTCAAAAGAGGAATCCAGATATTTTAGAATTAACAAGAGGTAAAACTGCTGAAGTTATTGGAAACTTGACAGCAATTCTAACAACTATCAAAGGTCTGGCAACAGGTTATGGACGTGATTTACAACAAATAAAATCATCTATTTGGTCCACATCAAAAATATCTATCAGTGCATTGTTAATTTTAAAATCAATGCTCCTCACTTTGAAAGTAAATGAAAAACAAATGAAAAAAGTTACTGAATCAAGTAATCTTATTGCACTAGATATTACTGAAAAATTAGTTCAAGAGGGAATCCCATTTAGAGTGACGCATAAAATTGCAGGCATATTAGTACAATTAGCATATAACTCAAAAAAACCTATTTCAAAACTGACTCCAACAGAAATTAAAAAATCTGTGGTTGGCACTAAAGTTAATCCAAAAATCGTTTCAAAAATTATCTCTTCTACAACTGTTGCCTCCTCTCTAAAGGAGAGAAAATCATATGGTTCCTCAGGATATGATGAACAAAAAAGAATGATTTCTGATAGAATTCAAAAGATTAACAACTATAGAACAACTATTACTAACAGAGAAAATAAAATCAACTCATCTATTACAAACTTGGAAAAACAGGTTAATGAAATAATTCGATAATTTTTATAAAGAAAAGTAGCGGGTCTAGAGGGATTCGGACCCTCGACAACCGGATTAAAAGTCCGGTGCGCTACCTGGCTGCGCCATAGACCCTTATGAAAAATGCTTTGAGTGTATAATTTAGTCTTTTACAAAATTTTTTGTTGTGACCGAAACTTTTAATCTAGCAATTTGATTCAAAGTACTTGTGCCCTTGTAGTATAGCCTGGTCTAGAATTCGGCCCTGTCACGGCTGAGACGCGTGTTCAAATCCCGCCGAGGGCGCCTTGACATTTTTTCCGGTTCCCACAAAGGGAGCAGTTCTAGAAAAAAGAAATCCCGCAAAAAAACTGGCTTAAATACCGATCAATCTTTGTCCGTACCTTTGACTAGAAAAAATCCAGATGATATCCACAACTATGCAGGCAAGCTGTGTCGCATAAAGAAAAGACTTGGACAGACACAGCAGGGAGACGTTGCAGTCAGATTTCTAGAAAAGCTAAAGCTTGCGGGAAAAAAAGACGGTAGAATAGTCTACTATGCAGACAGACTGACACTGATTCTAAGATTGTTTAACACAAAGTTTGATGCGCCAGTACTGCTTGAAGCTGCTACAAAGAATGATTGTGAATCAGTATTGTCTGATATAATATCCAATGAATCATACAAGGGCGAGACAAAAAAGGCATACGCCATGACGATGCTGCGTCTTGTACATTACGCCAAGACCGGAGAGATTGGAGACCGTGATGAGAACCCGTATGTGCAAGAAGTGTCTTGGATAAAACCGTCTAGATACATTGACAGAAACGAGCAGACAGTAAGATCTCAGGATCTTCTTACATCAGATGAAATAGTTTCAATTCTGGGACAGATATCAAACAGACATGACAGGGCAATGTTCTGGGTTTTGTTTGAAGGTGCGTTTAGAGTGGGTGAGACACCCGTGCAGGCCTCAAAGATTGAGGTTGAGGACGCTAACAAGTGGAAGACGATCATACAAAATGCTTCTTTGAACAAGGCTACTGAATAAATAAATTTTCAATTCAGAGAAGATCATATTTCAGGTCACCATAACGCTACAGAGCCGTTATGCAACAAACATAAGAAAACAGTGATTGTAATCTAAAATACAGAGAATCTAGTTGGAATGCTGTTCATAGTATTCGCGTTCTTCCTTTGGCATTTTTGCCACTGCTTCGGCTGCGTCTTTGAATACTTTTTCCAACCATCCTTTTTGTAATGACTGCATACAATACAGAAAGACTGGTTTCTTATAATAATATTTGGTCAATATTCTTCAAGTTCTAATCCTTGATCGGACAGTATTTTTTCTAGTTGATTGACCTCCTGTTGCTCTTTGTTATAAGGCACAGTGGGTTCTACATATCTGAGGACTGCATCATCTGGATTCCATGTTATGCTATTTCCATCTTTATCTTTTCTCTTTAACATTCTGAACAACTCCATATGCCGTCTGGGAGATACTCCTATGAACGGATTAAACTGAACTTTGTCTCTTATTATGTCCTCATCCACCGTAATCGAATCATAGTATAGTTCTTTTGCCAGACTCTTGGGATAAGGTTCTATGTAGACTAGTTTTGAGATCCCGCTTGCAATTATGTGCTTGGCACAGATGTGACATGGAAAAGTTGTACAATACATCGTACATCCTTTGACTGAGATTCCAATACGTAGTGCACTCATGAGGGCCGACATTTCTGCATGCACTTCCCTTCCATACTCTATCAGATTAAGAAATGCAGAACCTCTGATTTGTTTTGATTCCAAGGCCTTTGCAGTCATATTCGATCTTGAGACATGATCTGACAGCCATTTTTCCTCATCTAGCTTAGTCAAAAATTCAGTAAGTGCCTCTGTCTTTTTGCGTGTGTTAGAGTCATAACCGAGCTTCCATTCCCTTGCATCGTTGATATCTCCAACAACATAGTGTCCACCACGTGCCTTGGGAACCTCGTTGACTCCAGTAGATATCAAATCACCTAATTTTGTAAGTATTGAGGCACCGACTTGCCTAGATAATGAGGAGGATGCCATGGAGGCAGTAAAGGCGTGCATCATTCCAGATTCCTCAGTAGTTGGGGTGTTTAGTGTATTTTCAAACAAGAGCTCCACAAACTTGTCAATCGATTCATCAAGATCTAACTCCATATTGAGAAATACATCAGCTTCTGAGAATGTATCTCTGACGTTTTGTCCTAGTGGATTTGTACTGTCATGTTCATCACGTTTTATCAGTTTCATCACATACTCATCAGAATTGTTTTTGTTACTGTTTGAAATCTTCTCTGCTAGATGTTTGGATCTAATATTGTGCGGTGAGTAGACAGAGACAAGCCAAAAATTCTTACCGTATACCTGGCGCAGTTTTTGTACTTCTTTTACGTGTTTTAGTGACTTGAATATGTAGGCCTGTCTGCAGTTGGAGTCATTGGAACCCTTCATCTTGTTTCGAATATTGATCACATAAGGTATGGCAAGTTTGATCAATGCATTACCCGTCCCAGTTTTTTGTCTGAATTTGTCCCCTGCATCCATCAGTGCCATAATCCTAGCATACTCGTCTTGCAGGTCATAATCATTCACCAATCCTTTGATCATTCCTAGGAGTTTGCTCAGGACAATAACTTCTGTAGCATACCCCAACGTCTGCAGCTTTTTATCAAACATTTTAGAGATTTTATCTAGATCGGTTCCTACTGCTCCAGTCAGTCCGATGAATAGCTCTGGAGATTTTGTATTTTCTTTCATGTAATGTTACCGTCATGCAACATGATTTGTTATTGTATATGTGATATTAAAAACAATCTTGATGCATGTAACTAGCTTGTGATCTATAGGATCAGCTAAAAAAAAATTCCCTGTATTTTGTCTGCATATTCACATTTGATGTTACAGGTTATCACACAATAACCAAAACACAACCCATATCAAAAGCTCAGTCACTATACTATACTAAGTATGAGCGATCAAACTGGTTTGACAATAATTAGTGCAGGGCGCCATTCTACAAGACATGAACCCACCAAGGGCGCCATAATTTTTACAAAATTCAGTTAGCTAAAAATCATTTTACTACCAATCAGAATGATATTTGCAGATATTATTATTCAAAAAAGAAATGATGAATGATTTTTCACACAAGAATATTAAAATTCAGGCAACAATAGTAAATTTTGATGTCTGAGGAAGAAAAAGAATCTAAAGTAGAAGAAAAAACTACCGAAGATTCATCATCCGGAAAACCGTCAACAGAAAAAACTACAAAAAAAGAAACTAAAGTGTCAACTAACGCAGCAGCGAAAGCAGAGACGGCAGCTAAAGCAGCTGAAAAAGCAGAAATTGCGCTACAAAAAGCTGTTGCAAAAGCAGCAGCTGCAAAAGAAAAAGCGGAAGCTGCAGCAGAAGCAGAATACAAGGCAATTGCTGATGAAGTAAAAGAAGACGAAGCGAAGGGCCCTGCTCACACGTTTAAGAGACAAAGTGAGGAAATCTTCAGACGAGAGATGGGCGAACCAGAATTTTGGTTAGAGAAGGAAGACCGATTCCCACGGCCAATTCTTTCAGCAGAAGAACAGGAATCTATTACAAGAAAAGCTGAGAAGTTCCAGGATGTAACTCCTGATTATATTCCTGAGCATGTTCTTAGCCCTGAGTATGCTGGTGTTTCAAATTATGAACGCGGAGTAGATGACTTTTTAGAGGAAACAAATCAAAGACTTGAAAAATTAAAAAATGATCCAGAAGCTACTGAAAAACAAATCCAAAATACTGAGAATGATATCATTTATTTAAAATCGTTACATGAAAATTTTTTCATTGGAATGAATGTTTTCCGAACTGCAAAAGGTGGACGGGAGAAGATAAAATCTTAATGGTGATGATTTGAGTCAAGTAAGTTTCGATGTAATGAATGCAAGGGTCACTTTCAAAAATGTACCTCTACATGCATTGGCAAAATTTACTTTTAAAGATGTAATTGCAGCATCTGAAGAATTCAAAAAAATTTCTGGCGTTGATGAATGTATCATTATTCAAACGGCAAGTAGGGTTGAAATCTTTTTAGTAAGCAATGTTGAAACTTCTGATTCTCCTGATGCACGGAGGCCTGAAGGAAGAACTCTTGTGTTAAATCAAATTAAAGATACTTGGATACCTCTGTCTTCACTGGAACAGAATGATATTGATCATTTTGATCAAACTCTTGAAGTATACAAAGGGGATGATGTATATCTTCACCTGTTACGTTTAGCATCTGGATTGGATTCTCCTGTTATTGGAAAACAAGAAATATTTGATGAGATTGTACTCTCATTAGCTAAGGCAAAGAGCGCAGGCGTCTCTGGCAAAATTCTTAATAAATTATTTGAAAGCGTAATTAGATTATCTCTCAGAATGAGAGATACAACCGGAATCGCAAAAGAAGTTACCTCTCTCGGTGATGTTGCAATAAAACTAGTAGATGAGAAAGCGGGACTTGATGCCAAGAAAAAAGTATTGATTATTGGCACTGGTGAGCCTGCTGCTATGGTTGCAAAAGCTTTGAAAAAAAGAGGCATTGACTTTGATGTAACGAGTAGAACAATTGATCGTGCAACTGGATTTACAACACTATTGAGTGGAAATCCTGTTGACTTTAACGATGTTTTGGCCGGTTTTGATAAATATGATATTATCTTTGTTGCAACAACATGTGATTATTTCTTAATCACCTATGATAGAATTCGATTGATTATGGAGGAAAAGAAAAAAGGCACACTGATTTTAGATTTGTCAGATCCTAGAACTGTTGAAGAAGGCATTACTGCACTTCCTGGAATTAAATTACTGTTTAGAGATCAAATTTATGAAATTTATGAAGAAAGTGTTAAAGCTAGAATAAACATTGTACCTGCAGTTGAAAAAATTATTACAAAAGAAGTTCCTATTTTATCTGCAACAATGAAAAGATTTGATGCTTAATTCTATTAAATGCCTTGTTTTCTTAAGAGAAACTGCATTACGGCTTCCTTAGAATAATCTATCCCATGCACATCATCCGTGTGTGTCCTAAAATTTTCAATAACTTCTTCCATCTCCCCTTCGGCTACAAAATCACACTCAAAACCATAATCCCCACACTTGAGTTTTGCCATATTTTACCAAAAATATTACGATATAAAAATCCACGGGTTAACTTTTCTAATAAAAACTGGTTTTCTGATCTCAAAAATGAAAATTAATTATTTTTTTGAAAAATATTACTATCCGTAAGATTCAAACTTTATTCCAAAGCTTCCGTCAGGATTTTTCTCATGTTCTGTAACAAAACCTCTTGAACCAAGAGATTCGATTACCCCATCAATAGTACCTTGGTATCCACAAATGTAGACAATTGTATTGTCTGGTGTAATTTCCTCTCCTACCATCTCATCCATTGGTGATAATCCAGTTTTTTTATCAGGCTTGAAAAATGATTCTACTCTGCCTACATGACCAGACCAAGATCTGTTATAGAATTCTTTTGGCCTACTAATGGCTGCTCTATATCTAAAGTTCCATTGGTCTCTTCCTCTTTTCTCGCTTTCATTTTCCAAATCCGTCAAGAGTCGTTTGTAACTTAATTCATCAACATAACTAGCTCCATGCAAAATAATTACTTCTCTTTTGTCATTGGTATCGTGGAAATGATTTGCAAATGCAATAAATGGTGCTAATCCTGTTCCACCGCCAACACAAATTATCCTTCTGTTGTCTTTTTCTCCATTATGTAGCTTTTCACTAATTTGTAATGCAGCTCCTGTAGGGTCTCCTAGAAGTACTTCATCACCAACACTCAGATAAAATAATTCAGTTGTTACACGACCGGGTAGTGGTTTTCTTACCCATCTGATTACAAATTCAAAATAGTCTCTATTCTCTGCATTTGACGCAATTGAATATGCTCTTCTGACTATCTTTTTTTCTGCTGGTATTGGAAGACCAATTGTTAGAAATTGACCAGTTCTGTATTGCGGCATCCCATTTTCTGGAACTAATCGTATGATTACAAGGTCTTCTTTTATCATTTCCATATATGTGACCTTTGCCTTCATCTCAGATACCATACAAGAAGTTTTTCTTCTACTTTAGATAAAAATATTTCTTTTATAATTTCATTCAAAAATTTGATTATTGTTCTAAGTATAAAAAACTATGAAATCACTTGTAATAATTTAATCTTCTATTGCAATCTATTCATGGATTGATCTGTGACATTATTTCATCAAGAATTTTCTGATTTGCAGCTGCAATAAAAGAAACTCTTGTGTCATAACTTAGATCAGCATCAAGTGGATTCAAATCTGCATCCAACAGTAGTCCTCCCGCCTCTTTTACAATTAGATATCCTGCAGCAATGTCTTGTATTCTGATTTTGTCCCTCAAATCAACAAAAATATCTAATAACCCTCTAGCACATAATGCCATTTCTAGTGCGTTTGCACCAAAATGTCTTGCGTGATTATGGTTTTCAAACACTGGATGTAATCGTTTGATCAAGTCTGGCGTTGCTCCAGATATGTTGATGCCGACTATTTTGTAGATTGGATCGCTACTATGGACTTTGATCTGCTCTTCGTTGAAAAATGAACCCTTGTTTTTTGAAGCCCAGTACATCCCACCATTTGATAGGTCTGTAACGACTCCGTCTGTAATCGAGCTAAGTCTGTTCTCAGTTGCAAATGCTAATGAACTGCAGAAAAAAGGAACACCACGTACCGCATTAGCAGAACCGTCTATTGCATCCATGATTATGTATCCCTTAGGATTATCTGACAGTTCTACTCTCCCACATTCTTCACCCAAAACAACACATTCAAAATTAATTTCTTTAAGATAATCTAAAACTGTTTTTTCAGCAACAATGTCTATGTTTCGTGAAATGTCTCCTCCCGCACCTCTGCCAAAATCTCCTGCAGCATGTTCAGTACCTGCAAGATCTTTTACATTTTCATAAATTCTATTTGAAGCTTCACGAAGAATTTCTATTACTTCCATAATGAATATTCAAGATTTCGTAATTTAAGTCAAGTAAACATTTGTTTTGAAAGCATAAATAACAATAAACAAGTCAACGTTTGTGAGTGGCAAGGATCAATCTGTTGCAAGTAAAGAAGCTTTGATGAGCACAAAACCTGGAAAGCAAATATTGAAACAGGGACTGTTCAAGTCAAAAGGTTACAAATTATTTAAAAAATATAAAGAAGAAACAGAAAATGGGTTCCCAAATTTTGCAGAAAGATTTGCACAAGGTCTTCTTAATGAAATAAAGTCTGATACTGACCCAAACTCTACTCAGCAAGCATTTGGTGATGAGGTAGGCTCTACTGAAATAATACTGAACGCATCTGAAATTGAGCCTATAAAATCAAAATTAGAAAGTATTGATGTTCTAAAGGATAGAGTTGCTAGAATTTTAAACTCTAATTTTGTAAAAATGACCTTTCCTGTTTTTAATGGATTGTTTGACGCTGCAGCAAAATACACAGGACGAGATGATCCCCAACTAAAACAGGATATGGTTGAGGGACATATCTTGGCGATTGATCTTAGCGAACCAATGGATAGAATTGTAGACAAAGACGAAGACCTGGATTATCTTGATGATTACAAACTAATGAATCCATATATCTTGAAATTAGCTAGAAACAAAATTTCAAAGGGTGGTGAACAAGTACTAAAAGAATTTGAAGAAGGATTCAAAGATGCCAGAGTAGGACAGTATCTTGATGAGAAATTAAAATCAAAACCAACTGAAATTACTGAAGAAGAAATGGCATTGTCTTACAAAAAATATCGAGCAGTGATGGGAACTGCTGGTAGAAACATGGCTTTGGCAGAACGACCATTGGGCGAAATTTTCTATCTGGGTATGGCAAGAGCTGCAGAAGGTGTTGGATGTGGAAACGAAATTGAAGACTCTATTAAAAATGGATTTGTAAAAATTCCTTCTTGGCCACTCTACTATTCATTATTGGCAAATGATGTGAAGAAAGGATTCGAAATTACTCTGGAAAAAAGTAATCTATATTTGCAAGACGGTCGTCTTACTCTTGAATTATTGCCTGAGGGATTCTCCCACAAAGAATTTTTAGAATTTCTGTTTTTGACTGTAGAACATTATAACCAATATTGGTATAATGTATTGCAAAAGGCAAACAAATGGTCAGAGTTTGAATCCAAACTGCCAAAGTGATTAAATTGATGTGGTCTGAAAAACATCGACCTCAGATTATTTCTGACATGGTGGGAAACGAAGAATCTCGTGCGGCTATAATGGAATGGTTTGCAAAATGGAAGAAAGGGACAAAACCCCTACTTCTGGTCGGACCTCCTGGAATTGGAAAAACCACTATGGCCTATCTCCTGGCAAAACAATTTGGATATGATATGATTGGACTTAACGCCAGTGACGTTAGAAGTAAATCTAGAATTAATGAAATTCTTATGCCTGTTTTAGGTAATGTGAGTGTTTTGGGAACTCCAATGATATTTGTCGATGAGGTAGATGGCATTCATGGTCGTGGTGATTATGGCGGTGCTTCAGCTCTTGTCGACATTCTAAAAGAACCCACAGTACCTATTGTTCTCGCTGCAAACGATGATACCTTAGACAAGATGAAAAGTATCAGAAAAGTTGTTAAAACAATCTACTTCAAAAGAATTCCGCCTCGTCTCTTGAGAGTCTATCTTGAAAACATTCTAAAAAAAGAAAGTGCAAAACTAAGTCCTGGTTCTTTAATCAAAGTTATTGGCAAATCTCGTGGCGATATCCGCTCTATGATTAATCTGACTCAGTCTTTGGTTACTGGGTTTAATCCTCAAACTGAAACATCTTTTGAGAGTATTAATGTTGAAGACGGAGTAAATGCATTCTTTAAAGCAAACTCAACTGAAGAAGCTAGAGGTGTTTTGTATTACATGCAAATTGATCCAAGAAAAAAGATTGATGCATTCTATTCCAGTATAATTACAAGTAATTTAGATAATACGGCATTTGCCAAATATCTAGAGATTATCTCAAATGCTGACATGCTTTATGGCAAAATTATGAAAACTCAGAATTGGAGACTTTTACGTTATCTAAATGATGTTTTGATAGAATTATATCAAAATGATGACAGAATTAGGTATACGCAATACAATCTTTCTTGGCCTTTACTTAATAGAATTCGTTGGGATGGCAATAAAATAAAGTCATTATCATCCGTTATGGCAAAAAAATTACATTTGTCTTCTAGTGCTTTTGTGACACTTTGTTTGCCTTATGTTTTATTCTGCATTAAAAATAAATCCCTTGAATTAGAAATAGAAGAAAGTTTTGGTGATATTGTCAAAAAGGAGATTGAACTAATCTAATGAGCTGGAGGAAAATTCCTATGAAGTTCCCAGGGACTTGTTTAGTATGTAATGAAAAAATTCAAGTCAATGAAATTGGATTGTGGGCCAAAGGATTGGGTGTAAAACATGAAAAATGTGCTGAAATTAATGAATTACGCTGTGCAGTATGTGGTGCTCCTGCTGGTTGCCCTCAATGTGAATTTCAGGAAACTTGTGATATCCCAAACGTATCTCAATTATGTATCTGTAAGAAATGCAGTGAGGAAAAGGATGCTTTTAGTTCTTACCAAAAATCAGTAAAAAAGAAATTCTTAATTATCAACTCCTAAATTTCTAAAACGAATATACTTGAATTTTAGCAAAAACCTGACAATGTTTCCATCACCAAACTAAATTAATATAGGAAACTCTCATGCTTTAGATCACTGTTATGCATTCTGAAAAGATTGATGAATACACCAAAAAGAATAACACAGCATTACAAGGAGGGGGCCAAGATAGAATCAAGGCTCAGCATGATAAGGGTAAATTAACTGCCCGTGAAAGAATCAATCTTTTACTTGATGAAGGTACTTTTACCGAAATTGATCCATTGGTAACGCACCATTATCATGAATATGATATGCAGAAAAAGAAATTCTTTACAGATGGTGTGGTTTGTGGTTATGGAACAGTAAATGGCAGACAAATCTTTGTCTTTGCATATGACTTTACTTTACTTGGTGGAACATTGAGTAGAATGGGAGCTAAAAAAATTACTAAGCTTACGGAACATGCACTTAAAACAGGATGCCCGATCATAGGTGTAATGGATTCCGGCGGTGCTAGAATCCAAGAAGGAATTATGAGTCTTGATGGATTTGCAGATATCTTTTATTACAACCAATTAGCTTCTGGAGTGATTCCACAAATTACTGCAAGCATTGGTCCTTCAGCAGGCGGTGCCGTATACTCTCCCGCAATGACAGACTTTGTAATTATGGTTGACAAAATAGGAACTATGTTTGTTACAGGACCTGACGTAGTCAAGACTGTATTAGGTGAAGAAATTTCATTTGATGATCTTGGTGGCGCAATGACACATGGTACAAAAAGTGGAGTTGCACATTTTGTTGCGCAAAATGAATACGAGTGCATGGATTATGTCAAAAAATTACTTTCATATCTTCCACAAAATAATACTGAGGAGCCGCCCAAAACTACGACTGATGATGATCCAAATAGATTGGATCATAATCTAATTAACATAATTCCAGAAAATCCTTTGCAACCATATGACATGAAAGACATCATTAACTCAATTGTTGACAATCATGAATTCTTTGAGGTACATAAGCTATTTGCACCAAATATTGTAGTTGGCTATGGACGAATGAATGGTAGAGTTGTCGGATTTATCGCGAATAATCCCATGCATCTTGCAGGCGCACTTGATATCGACTCATCAAGCAAGGCTGCACGTTTTATCAGATTCTGTGATTCCTTCAACATACCCCTTGTCACTTTGGTGGATACTCCCGGCTATATGCCTGGTTCTAATCAAGAACACAATGGCATCATTAGACATGGAAGCAAATTACTCTATGCATTTTGTGAAGCTACTGTTCCAAGAATCACACTAGTTATTGGCAAAGCATATGGTGGGGCTTACATTGCAATGGGAAGCAAAAATCTTGGAACTGACATTAACTATGCGTGGCCCACTGCAAGATGTGCAGTTCTAGGCGGAGAAGCAGCCGTAAAAATCATGTATAGAAAGGAACTTGCAAAAGCTAAAGACCCTGAACCTCTCAAAAAAGAACTAATTGATGAATTTGCGGAAAAATTTGAAAATCCTTACGTTGCCGCATCTCATGGAACTGTTGACAATGTAATTGATCCAGCTGAAACAAGACCTATGCTAATAAAAGCACTTGGGATGCTTGAAAACAAAAGAGAAAGACAACTACCTAGAAAACACGGAAACATCAATCTATGATTGAAAAAGTACTAATCGCAAACAGAGGAGAAATTGCTTTACGTGTAATTAGAACATGTAGGAGACTTGGAATCAAAACCGTTGCAGTTTACTCTGATGAAGATTACAATTCTTTACACGTAAAACAGGCTACCGAAGCATATTGCATCGGGGAAGCAGCTCCTGCGAAATCATACCTCAACCAAGAAAAAATTCTTGAAGTAATGCTATCATCTGGTACTGATGCTGTTCATCCAGGTTATGGTTTTCTTTCTGAAAACGATGACTTTGCAAGACTGTGTGAAAAAAATAAAATTAACTTCATTGGCCCATCTGCAGATTCAATGGATCTTTGTGGTGACAAAATGAAATGTAAGGCTGCAATGTTAAAAGCCAAAGTTCCAACTGTTCCTGGCAGTCCTGGCCTGGTAAAAGATGCTGATGACGCAGAAAAAATTGCAAATAAAATTGGATATCCTGTTATGTTAAAATCAGTTTATGGCGGGGGTGGTCGTGGAATTAGGATTGTAACTAGTGATAAAGAATTACGTGAAGGCTATGAATCTGTTACAGGAGAATCAATTGCGGCAGTGGGGAAATCTGCCATTCTTGTAGAAAAATTCCTTGAAAAAACTCGACACATTGAATACCAGATGGCTGGAGATACTCATGGTAATACAGTTCACATCTTTGAAAGAGAATGCTCAATTCAAAGGCGTAACCAAAAATTAATTGAACAAACTCCTTCACCTGTGGTTGATGAAGAAACAAGGGCACGTATAGGCGAGTTGGTCTGTAAAGCAGCAGATGCGGTTGGCTATACTAACTTGGGAACCGCTGAATTTCTTAGAGCCGATAATGGCGAATTCTACTTTATTGAAATCAATGCTAGGTTACAGGTAGAACACCCAATTACAGAATTTGTATCAGGACTGGATTTGGTTAAATTGCAATTAGATATTGCAAATGGAGAGCCAATTCCATTCAAACAAGGTGATCTCAAAATGAATGGTTATGCAATAGAGTGTAGAATCAATGCAGAAGATACTTTCTTGGACTTTGCCCCCTCTACCGGGCCTGTTCCAGATGTAATAATCCCAGCTGGGCCGAGTGTTCGATGTGATACCTACCTGTATCCTGGCTGTACAGTTTCCCCATTTTATGACTCACTTATGGCAAAACTTGTCACATGGGGTCAAACATTTGAAGAATCTAGAACTAGAATGCTTGCAGCATTAAATGACTTTTACATTCAAGGAGTAGAAACATCAATTCCTCTATACAAAACAATTCTAAACTCCGATGAATACAAAAACGGGGATCTTTCCACTGATTTTCTCAAGCGTCATGGCATGATTGATAGATTGACTGAAGATCTCAAGAAGGAAAGAGAGGAGAAAAGCGAAGCAGCTTTAGCTGCGGCAATAATTCATTCTGAATACTTTAAGAGCCGCATACAAAACCAATCTGCCAACAATTCCAACTGGAAAAATAAATTGGATTGATGAATCATGGATTATAAAATACCAGATATTGAAAAGTCATTTGAAGGAAAGATAACAGAAAACCTTGGTAACAATGAATATGTAATTAAAATCAATGATAACGAACACCAACTAAAAATTCTTAATATGACTTCAAAGGGAATTGAATTCATTTTGGACCAAAAATACCACAGAGCAAAATATCTTGAACAATCTACAAGTGAAATGAATCTTGTAATTGACAATGTTCCAATTACTCTAAACGTTCATGCCCACTTTGATGAAATTGTTTACAAAAACACTGGTGGAGGTGGCACTGGCAATGCACAATTAGCTTTGAAAAGCCAAATTCCAGGAAAGGTTGTATCGATCGCAGTTGCCGATGGAGACTCTGTAAAGAAAGGCGATGTTGTTTGTACTTTGGAGTCCATGAAAATGCAGGTAGCCATTAAAGCACACAAAGATGGTGTTATAAAATCAATTAAAGTTAAGGAAACTGAAACCGTTGCCAAAGGCTACGTTATTGCAGAAATAGAATAAAAATTTTTTTCTATTTTAGAAAATTTTTAATTTCTTCATAGTTTGGTTCTTTTAATGGATCTTCTGAAACCCATCTGTAACCAATCTTTCCATCTTCCATTATTATGAAAACAGAACGTTTTGCAGCATTGTAGTCTTTAATGTGAAGCAAATCTTTCATCAGTATGTCGTAATCACGAATTGTTTTACTGTTATAATCTCCTAATAATGGAAAATTGAAGTTGTGTTTTTCTGCAAATGCCTTGTTTGCAAATGGTCCATCATTACTGATTGATACTATTTGCGCGCCAAGATCTGAAATCTCTTGCCAGGAATCTCTAAGTGTACATAGCTCAGCTTCACAAACTGGAGAACTTGCAGCAACTATGAATGATAGTACGATTTTTTCCCCTTTAAATTCATCCAAAGTCCGCATCTTCAATTCTGTATCTGGAAGTTCAAAGTCAGGAGCAACATCTCCAATATTCAATGACATGCTCGCTTTCTGTCATTATCCTATTAAGTTGTTTACAAAAATTGTTTTTTCCAAAATTTGATCGAAAAAAGTAACCATACCTTTTTACACACAAAAATTTTTCCTAGTCACAAAAAATCCAAACTTGTCTAGATGTTTCAGGGATTCATTTACCATTTATTGCTCATCTCTGTTAACTTGCATTTTATCTGTGCTCTTTTTTGCATGCAATTTGGTATCTGTCCTTTTATAAAGCATAATTGAATTTTGTATCCGAAAAGACTAAATAGATTTTTTTAATACCACTATATGTATATGACCGCCAGTGTTGGTCAGGGTAACTTGGACAACGCCGGTTCAGTTAATTCTACTATTTTCATTGATGCGGGATATGTTGGAAAATGTTGCAAAACAAAACATATCAAAATCGATTATGCCAAATTAATTTCTGAGCTAAGTAACTCTACTACTATAGTTGATGCCTTTTGCCATAACTGTATGCCAACTGTAAGTAATCCTCCTACAACATGAAACAGAGATGTATAGAAATGTACAACGATTTCATATAATGTTGGAAAATCATGCCAATATGAAGTCAAGTTAGGTAGATTACAAAAAGTATGGGATCCTGATTGTCAAAAATTTCAATTTAATCAAAAAGGTGTAGATATACAAATTGGAGTTGACATAGTACAATTAAGCATGCAAAAGAAAACAGATAAAGTTATTCTAATTGCAAGTGATAGTGATTTTGTGTATGCTATTGAAAAAGCTAAAGAGGTAGGAATTAAAACTGTATTGGCATATTTTTCAAGATTTGCTATAAACAACTCTTTACTTGACGCAGTTGATGAAACAATAAAACTTGATGGAAAATTTTTAAATCGAATCCTTTTGTAAATATTCTTTCAGGATATTCATTTTATTTTCACATGCGTCATTGCAAGTGTAGCAAATACAATAATTTTTTTGCCATAAACAAAAAGCCATCAGATGACAATGTGGGATCTATTCTTTTTGTTCTTTTAGATGTTTAAAACACTCTACTGATTCTTTTACAAATTGTCTTTTCTGGAGTTGGACTTTTGTTGAGTGCGTCAGTTAGTTGTTTCCATTGTTTTTCACCCAGTGGTTCCACTTTCTCTTAATGTTATGATTATTATCTGTAGTATTGTGTTATTGAAATTATTAAATATATTATTAAAAAATCTAGGCTTCACAAGTAAATTACTTTCTCAAATATTGGTAGACTTTTAATATACATCCACTATTTATGAAGTAATGGAACAAGAGCTGACCGCGTTTGAAAAGAAGATACTAGATTTTCTCAAAGGTCACCATAACCAACAGTTTGCTACTGGGAATCAAACAAAGACAGAGACCAAAAGACTCTCAAAGGCAAAAAACGACATTATCTCCAAGATAACAAATTCCGTAAATGCCTTTATGATGCTATCTGAGATAATTAGAATATCCAACATAACGTCAGATAGGACATCTGAAAATTCAGATAGGGAATACATTAGACAGAATTATTCGAATCTGCCTGCCAGCATCATAAAATCCACACTAAGCTTTGATCTGGTAGGGGAGGAATATGTTCTACAGCACTTTAAGAATATACAAAGAAATCTTGCCCAAGATGTTTTTAGCTTGGACAATATGCAAAAACTCTTGGATGCAATATTTGTATTTCATCCACAGGGAATATCTTCACAATCTACTGGAAAATATGCCACATACCGAAATACGAATGAAATTAATGAGGATCAGTATCGTGATTCTCATAAAAAATACTATCGAGATTTAGCAGGCATGCTAGCAGAGTCTGGAATCAAGGAAATAAAAAAGAATCTTCATCCAGAAAAAGACAGGCCACTAATTAGTAGTTTGGATCTTACCGTTAACATGATAAAGAAATTAGATTACCATGTAGAGAAAATTGAGAAAGAGAAGACAGATGAATAATAAAACAATCTAAATGTAATCTTTTGGTTGATAGTCAAAATCCTATAAAAATACCCACACATATGATTCACAAAATTTTTGCGTGTATAATGGACAATACGAATTTAATTTTGACTAGATCTCAATTTTATGCATTATTTTTTTGAATTCTGCAAACAATTCTTCTACTGTTGGCGTAAAATAGACGCCATCCAATCCGTTTTTATGTCCCATCAGTTTTTCTGCAATGTTATAGTTTACAGAATTGTTAATCTTGAGTATGGTGTTGAATCTCTTTCTGAATCCATGGTCTGCTTGTACATCGTAACGGTTATCCTGTTTGCATCTGTCTATGTTGCTTTTTGATATTGTTCTATATATTACCGATCTTGCACCACTCCATCCAAGCTGTTTTGATGTATCTCTTATTGTAAAAACTGGAGTATTTTCATAAAATATCTCTCCATATAATTTACGCTGTTCATGGTATGCATTCAATATTTTTGATGCCTGCGTGGTAAGAAAGGCCCAGTATTCCTCAATATGATCTGCATAGAGTTTGATTGCAATACAACCAAATGGCATTTTTCTAGTATGTTTGATTAGTAACTCATGGTCAAATACTCCAATTCTTGCACCAGTTGAGGCCAAAAAATGAATCAATGCCTTGTTTCTAATGCTTTTTGTGTTTGACAATAATTCCTTGACCTCTTTTGCAGTATAGGATCTCAAGCTTTGGGTTTTCTGCTTTTGTGGAAACAGTTTGTGTATTATATTCCAGTTTAGATTGATTTCATTCATAACACAAAAATGCTTTATTCCTTGAAACTTTGATGGTATAGTGTTTGGATTTGTGGTATGTTTTAGTTCTATTAGATAATCTTCTAGTATGTTTTGTAGTTTGTCTTGCGGCATGAATAGTAATTCGTCTATGATGCTTATTTTGGCAAACTTTTTGAATGAATTAAGATGACTATTGTAATTCTTTTTTGTATATTCTGATTTTATAGATTCATCAAAGAGTATCGTACTTCTTGGTTTTGTGTTGTATGTGAACATACTTATGGTCTTATAATATCTATTTTTGTACAAATGTTTGAAAATATAATTTAACCTATTTTTTATTTTCAATTGGAATATGATTAAAAATTATGAAAGAAATTATTGTAATAATCTTAAAATAAAGATAAAATTAATTCAATGAATTGTCAGAAAAGAATATTGCTTCCACTGGTAATAATTCAGATGATCTTCCTAAAGGATGGATAGAAACTAAATTAGATGCGGTATGTACTGTAAATTCTGGAATAGGATTTCCAAAAATTTACCAAGGGGGAAAAAAGGAAAAATATTCTTTCTACAAAGTAGGAGATATTTCAAAAACCGTTCGGAATAATTGTTTATGGTTAAATGAATCGGACAATTATGTATCTCAAGAAATCTGTGATCTCTTGAAAGGAAAGTTATTTCCTAAAGGAACAATTGTATTTGCAAAAATTGGTGAAGCCTTAAAATTAAACCGACGTGCAATTTCTTCAACAGATTCCCTTTTTGATAATAATGTAATGGGATTAATTTCTAATGAAAGCGTTATTGAAATTTTATATTTGTATTATTTTTTCATCACTATAAAACTTGGAAATTTATCTAGATCTACAACAGTGCCTTCTATACGTAAAACAGATGTAGAATCAATTCCAATACCAATCCCACCACTCAACGAACAAAAACGCATCGTATCCAAAATTGAATCAATCTTCGCACAGATTGATGCAATACGGGAAAACCTGGAGAGATTGGCATCACAGGTTACATCAGCTTCTGGCAGCTTGGTGCAGTTGAAGAGTAGCGTGCTCAAACAGGCTTTTGAGGGTAGGATTCTCCCGCAAGATCCTAATGATGAGCCAGCTGAAATTCTTTTGAAGAGAATTCATAAAGATTCTGTCAAAGAATTATTTTTTGAAAAAGATGATCTGCCAAAAGGATGGATTAGGACAGATCTAGAAAACATCTCCACTGTCATACTAGGACAATCTCCACCATCGTCTACATACAACAAGGAAGGAAGTGGACTTCCATTTTTCCAAGGCAAAGCAGATTTTGGAGAATTTTATCCCACAACCAGAGTTTGGTGTGATTCACCAAAAAAGACAGCCGAGAAAAACGATATCTTGATTTCAGTTAGAGCTCCGGTGGGTTCGACAAACATCAGCCCAGAGACATGCTGTATCGGGCGTGGATTATCTGCAATCAAAACACTGGAAGTCGCAGACATGTCGTATGTTTTTTACCATTTGAGATATTTGGAAAACCACATCTCCCAAAAAGGGACTGGCACTACATTCAAAGCCATAACGGGAAAACAGCTCAAATCCATCAAAGTATCTTTGCCACCACTCCTAGAACAGCACCGCATCGTCTCAAAGATTGAATCAATCTTTGGCAGGATTGACGCAATTGAAAAGCAAGTCGATGATTCATTGACCAAGCTTGATCAATTAAAAAAGAGCACTCTCAAAAAAGCATTTGAAGGCAAGCTAGTTCCACAAGATCCAAGTGATGAACCAGCGGAAATTTTATTACAAAAGATAAAACAACAAAAAGAACAGTTAATACAAAACCAAAAACCATCAAAGAGGAAAAAAATTGTCAAATGAAGCACCAATAATAGTACAAAAACTCTGGAATTTCTGTAATGTGCTAAGAGATGATGGAGTGTCCTATGGGGATTATGTCCAACAATTAACTAATCTGCTATTCTTAAAGATGGCAGATGAACAAACAAAGCCACCATTTAAGAAAAAATCAATTATTCCTGTAAAATATGATTGGACTACATTAACTGGAAAAACAGGTGGAGACTTGGAGACTCACTATAGACATGCTTTGGAGAATTTAGCTCAAGAAAGAGGATTATTAGGAGTAATTTTCAGAAAATCCCAAAATAAAATCCAAGATCCAGCAAAATTAGAGCGACTGATCAAACTAATTGATGGGGATTCAAAAGACAAAGACAAGATTCTCTGGAGTGGAATGGATATTGATGTCAAAGGTGAGATCTATGAAGGATTATTAGAAAAAAATGCAGAGGATGTTAAGAGTGGTGCAGGTCAGTACTTTACACCGCGTGCATTAATTGATGCAATAGTTGATGTCATACAACCAAAACCAAAAGAGACGATAGGAGATCCTGCATGTGGTACTGGTGGATTTTTCTTATCATCACACAAATACTTGATAAAGAAATTTCAATTAGATCCCGATGAAAAGAAATTTCTCAAGAATAAAACATTCAAGGGTTGGGATATTGTAACAGAAGTGGTTAGATTATGTGCAATGAGCATGTATCTGCATGGTATTGGCTCAACTGAAAGCCAGATTGTTGCAGGAGATTCATTAATTTCTGTTCCAAACGATCGATTTGATGTAATAATGACTAATCCTCCATTTGGAAAAAAATCAAGTACAGTAATTTTTTCTGAAACAGGAAAAGCTGAACGTGAAACATTATCGTATGAAAGAGATGATTTTTGGGCTAGTACATCAAACAAGCAGTTAAATTTTTTACAGCATGTGAAAACAATTCTTAAAAATAATGGACGGTGTGCAATCGTAGTTCCAGACAATGTATTGTTTGAAGGAGGTGCCGGAGAAACTGTAAGAAGAGGAATGTTAGAACAAATGAACTGTCATACTTTACTTCGATTACCTACAGGAATATTTTATGCAGGTGGTGTAAAGGCAAATGTGTTATTCTTTGATAAAAAGCCTGCAAGAACAGATGGAAAAGCCTGGACTGAGAAACTATGGATTTATGACTTTAGAACAAATCAACATTTTACATTAAAAGAAAATCAACTAGATCGAGAACATTTGAATGATTTTGTAAAGTGTTACAATGCAAAAAATATTCTAAAAAGAAAGGAAACAGACAGATTTCATGCCTATTCTTATGATGATTTGATAAAAAGAGACAAAGTATCGTTAGATATTTTCTGGCTAAAAGATGATTCTTTAGAGGATATTGAAAATTTACCATCTCCTGAAGAAATTGCTGATGAGATTAAAAACAATCTGGAATTTGCACTTGATTCTATAGATGAGCTAGTTCTAAATCTTGGAAAAAAATAAAGAAAAAAATTATTGATTTATTAGAAATATCAAATTTTTTTAGAATTTGTATTTTTGTACATATGTCTTATAAAATGGATTCTTTGATATTGGGTAGTGAATTAGAAAATACTTAATTTCGAATGTTTGTTTTAAACAAAGATAGAATTGATAAATCATATGTAAAACTTAAATAATAATAAATATTTTATTGGTTATGAGTAATCATACACAAGTTCAAGCCGGTCGAGGCCAAGGGAATGGCGGCGGATGGCCTAGTGGTACTGGCAAGCCTTCTGGCGGTGGCCGTAGTAATAGATAATTGATCAAAAATCAGTTTTCCTTTTTTTATTAATTTTCAAGTATAATACTTGATGGCAACATAATTTTCATCATTAAAATCATACAAAATGTTAAAATTATGAGATTTTCAATTGCGTCAATCCTGCCAAGGATTGATTCAATTTTGGATACGATGCGTTTTTGTTCATTTAGTGGAGGAAGGGGGATTAGAACTTGTCGAATATCTTCAAGATGGAAATTTTTGATTACAACACCCTTGATTTGTTGAGAGATGTCTATATGATTAAAGAAATCTTGGAAGAAAAGCTTTAGATAGTTTTTATTAATATTATTCCTCAATTTTATTAGTGCAACACTCACAAACAAACTAAAAGGAACTTTTGTGTCAACAATTGCAATTCGTCCAATTGTACCACTTTTAGTAATAAGCAGATCTCCAAATTCAGGATGACATCGTTTGATTAATTTTTCATGAGTTTCTTGTGACACATATTTACAATTATCAAAATAGATTCTTTCATTTTGTATGTTTTTTACAGATATGAATGGAATTCCACTTTCTTCGTATTTTGGTGTAAAATGTGTACCATCAGTGATTTTAATAGATAAATTATCTAATTTTTGGGACTCATATTGTTTACTTGATGCATCAAAATTTTTCTTTAATATAGACTGTCTAGTCTGCTTCAACAATTTTCTTACATCCACCAGTTTTTCTTTTCCTGCGTCAATCTGTGCGAAGATTGATTCAATTTTGGATACGATGCGTTTTTGTTCATTCTTAGGAGCAATGATTATTGGAATTTTTGTTGCTAGATCACTAGAATTTATACTAGATTGATTTACATGATTCTTTGCAATTTGTTTATAATATCCATCTAAAAATAATTTGTGTAAAAAAAGTGCAAACCAAGAAGATTCAACTTTTGAAGAATTAAATCGTATTCTAGTCATGTGATTAGAATAACCCCAATTAGTATTCTCTTTTATCAATGCAGTTTTTCCAAGTAGTTTTGGACTATTGGTATTATTGAATAACACATCATCTTTTTTCAATTTATCTTTAAAATTATCTTCAATATACTTTACAACAGTTAAATTAATTTTACCAGAACTGTCAATATTCATGGGTCGTATGTGTGCAATCCCATTTCCAGATTTATTGTGTTTGCCAGAAGCAAAACCAGAGTTAATTTCCATTGCAATATCTTCTAATTTACAAACAGTCCATCCTTTTGATAATTGAATATTTTTTTCAAAAACTAACTCACTCATTGATTAATCAACACCTCATGTAATTCATCTAAAATCTTCTCATATTCATCTCCAAATATCTCATAAAACTTTACTCTGCCACCTTTTTGATTAAATGGAACATCATCGAGTGCATCTATCTCAATTGAAACAGAACTTGCAACGGCATTTTTGATCATTACAAGCCACTCCTTTTGTTCTGATGTGAACTGGCGTCCAGAAGACTCTTGTTGAGTAAGCCATTTCTCAAATTTTTCATGTATAATTTCTGAAAATGGCAACAATGACTCCTCTTTTCCAGATGAATAACGTACAAGTGAAATCAAATCAGTCAGCATCTTAACTGGATTGCTCTTTACTCTGGATTTATCTAGTCTTTGGTAAGCATTCCAAAGAATCCTAGAAGTTAGATTGTATGGAGGTTTTTCAATGGCATGTGCCAAATTCTTGATATCTGAAAATGTAATCTCCCTCATCCTGTATGGTTTTGAGTAAATAATATCAAGTGCTGTAATCTGATCTCTGTTCTTCTCAATGAATAGAGTCCAGTTTTCAATAGTCTTTTTGTCAATATTTTGTACTTTATCTAAAAATCCTGCTTCGAGTAATTCATCAATTGATACATCATCGATGATTTGCTCATTTTTGCTTTTGATATCAAGAATTGTTTTACGCAGTTTTGCAGAATCGAATACTTTGCATGCCTCATCAATCATCTGTTTTGATATTTTTTTAATTTGCTCAGTAGTTGGCTCTAAAGTATGAAATTGTCCTTTTGCCTTTTCTAGTATTTTATCAGAATCAATTCCATCAAGTAATGTTTTTTCTATATTTGTAAGTGATTTCCCATTATTTGCATTAGTAATTTCATCTTTATCTTCTTGGCTTAATTTTCTATTTAATCTAGATAAGCGATACACCAAGCTTTCAATGTCTTCAGTATCTGCATTTTTGTCAACTGCCTTGTCTAAAAGTATCTTAAATGACCCATTTAGTTTTCTAAATAATGAATGAGTATCACTCATGGAATGTTCGCATACACCTACTGCATCAACTATTACAAAATGAGTTTTAGCTTTTGCATCAGGTGTAACTGCAATTAGATCATCAGGTTTAATGGTTCTAGTGCCACGGCCTTTCATCTGATCAAAGTAGTTTTTAGACTTTACATCTCGCATAAATATAATGCATTCTAGCGGTTTGATGTCAGTTCCAGTTGCAATCATATCTACTGTCACTGCAACTCGTGGCATTGGGGAATTTCTAAAACTAGAGATCAATTCTTCGGGTTTTTCTGTACTACGATATGTGATTTTTTTGCAAAAATTGTTTCCCAATCCAAACTCTTCTCGAACAATTTCTGTAACATCTTCGGCATGAGAATCATTTTTTGTAAAAATCAGGGTCTTAGGAACCTCTGTTCTGTTTGGAAAGATCTCAGGTAATTTCTCTTTAAATGTTCTAACAACTAGTCTGATCTGATCCCTTGTTACTATAGATCTATCTAATTCTTCTCTGGTAAAAATTAGGTCTTCATTTAATTTTTCTGCTGTTTGTTCACGTGTAAGTCTATCACGCTTTTCAACAAATTGACCTGCATCGACACCGCCACCCTGCTCACTAATTTTGGTTTTAATCCTGTATACATGATATCCCACGTTTACCTCATCAACTATCGCTCGCTCATGAGTATATCTCATCACTTGATTATTCTTGAAAAATCCTATGGTATCATTTGAAGGAGTTGCAGTTAATCCAATTAGAAATGAATCAAAGTAATCCAATACCTGTTTCCATTTGTTGTAGATGGAACGATGGCACTCGTCAATTACAATAAAATCAAATTCACCAATTGGAATATTTTCATTATATTTTACATCTACAGGAGTTTCATCAGAATTTTCCTCATATACAGAAAACTCGTCATTTTCTTCCACATAGTCTTTGTCATCTTTTAGAACTGAAAACATTCTTTGAATTGTAGATATTACAACTTTAGATATGGGATCAATTGTATGTGATTGTAACAGTTGTACATTATACAAATCAGTAAATTTCCGTCCATCATCAGGGGTTTGATACTGTTGAAATTCACGTAATGCCTGTCTGCCCAAATTAGATCTGTCAACTAGAAACAAAACTTTTTTTGCTTTTGCAAATTTTATCAGTCTATAAATTGAAGTTACTGCGGTAAATGTTTTACCTGAACCCGTTGCCATCTGGATTAACGCACGTGGATTATTCTGCGCAAAAGAATCTTCTAGATTTGTGATTGCCTCTGTTTGACAATTCCAAAGTTTTTCATAGTCTAGTTTTGGAATATCCTTTAATCTCGCACGTAATGTTTCTTCTTCTTTAAGCCATGCCTGTAATAATTCTGGACGATGAAATGAGAACACATAGCGTGAGCGATGATTTGGATCACGTCTGTCTGCAAATTTAGTTTCAATTCCTGTTGTCTCATATGAGAATGGAGGTCTTATGGGGGCATTTGTAAATTTTTCATATAGTCCATCAAGATATTTTTCAGATTGTTCAACTACTCCACTAAGTGTATGGCCATACTTTTTTGCCTCAATTACTCCTACAGGTTGCGAATCAATGAATAGTGCATAATCTGCATTGTCCTTATTTAGAGGGTATTCTCTTACTGCTATGCCCAATCCAGCACTAAGATTTCTATCCTCATAATCTTGGATAATCCAGCCTGAATCAATCAACATTTTGTCAATTTCTTGGCGTGCACTGTCTTCAGGTCTCATAAATTAATTCGTAAGTGAATCATATATTTAATCTGAATCTACATAATCTTGGAATTCCAAGGAAATTAGATGAGTTTTCACCTATCACAACCAATGAATCGCCTATTAACAATCTCGTGAAAAATATTTGTTTAAATTTGGATCGGGACTGGTCCTGTATAACTCGTGTTCAATTTTTTGACAGACATTTTGTACTGTTTTTCTTGTATGCATGCATATAGACTCCATTATTATCATTTCAACGTCATATGCTTTTTCTTCAAGTGTGGAATAAATAGTCAATGGATGTCCTAACAATAAAAAATTTTCTGCTTGATTGATTGTTTTTGTCTTTTTAATTAATTTGTACAAATTACGAATAAATTTTCTATAACTATTCACGTCATCAAATCTTCTTTGTTTATAACGTGTTTTATCTAACGCAATTACAAAATAATCATGAGCACCAATTTGGTTTCTAATATTTTTAATTTCTTTGCACAATTGTTTAATCCCATCAGTCTTAATTTTATCAGGCATTAAACCAATGATATTATGAAAAGTGAACTTCTTGTTAATTTTTGTATTCATGACACATTTTCGTACCTCCGATACTGGTCCATGATCATGTTTTTCACAATAACTTAGGCTAGCAATAACAAGAAATTGTTCTAAATAATTAGTATATCTTAGAATTGCAGAAGAAAAAAATTTATTTTTTTCTAATTCTTCTGCTTCTTCTAAAATTTTCTTGGTTCGTAAAGGAATGTTAAACAGTATGGGATATCGTTTTTTAGTCATGTGTGATAATTGTACATTCTTTCTTAATTATCTTTTTTATTATTTACTGGAACTATAATCTGCCCTGACATTAGTTTTGATAAAAGTATATCTTATATTTTTTTAAATATTCAATTATTTGTTTATTATAGAATGCCAATCAATAAATCCGGATCAAATTCGATATATTTTTGTAACTTCTCATCTAATGTAAGTCTATCATACGTCAGCAAATCCCTTGACTATTCTTGTCCTGCAAAATACTTTGCCAAGTTTGGATCATGTCTAGATACTTTGGTTATAAAGAATGCCCTGAAACTATGCGTTGTTATCTTGTGATGACCTGATTCATACTTTTGAGCCAAACCTATGCGTTCTAGATATTTGATCAGAACCAACTGATAGTGACTGCTAATGTTTGCAGGATTTGCCTTGCCACGGAAAAATATTCTGTCCTCACCATCTAGTCTCTTTAGAATTGGTTTCAATAAAGGCGTAACCTCTTTGCTAAAAAAAGCCACCCTTGATTTCTTTGTCTTGGTAATGCTGGCAGGAACATTGACTATGATCCTCTTTTGTGTAGTATCTAGATCTATTTTTCATAATTGTAATAATTCCCCCTTCTCAATCCACTTGATGACTGTGCCAGAATTTTGAGCTTGTTTCTATTATTGCTTACCTCCAATATTTTCCTAATCTCATCTTTTACCAAAGGATATTTTTCCTCCTTGATCTTGTGTGGGAAATTCAGCTGGTCTGCCACATCTTCCTTTGTGATCTTTATCTTGTGATATCTTAGGTATTTTTTCAGATATGAAAATACTGTAGGGATGCTATTTGGATAAATTCTTTTACTATTCCAGTTGATCTATTCTTGCAGAGATTCATAGACTGTCTCAATATCCACTTCTTGATATTCTGCAATGATCTCATTACCTGTCTTACCATACTTCTCCTTACAAAACATCTCAAAATTCCTTATTGCTGACTTTGAGGAATTTTGTGTATTTACTGCCTTTGTCTGTATTGTCTCCTCAAAACTCCTGCGATCTCTGGTTTTTCGTAGAAAGGTAGACATTTCTCTAATATCTACTATAATGTGCTATAAATGTGCCTGAAACGATTGAATTATATACAAAAATTAGGGTCAATAGCTAAATTGGTCGGGGAATTAGCGGGCAATTATAGTACCGTAGTACTGATGTTTGCCTTTGGCATAGCAGCGATGGCACCTGCATTAGTAATTTCAAGAATGATTTCACCAAGAAAAAGAAGTAATCCTGTCAAGTTTTTGCCAATGGAATGTGGCCAGGTTCCATCAGGAGAAGGACGAACTCACTTTATGATGCAGTATTATCCCTACATTCTGATGTTTGTAGTCTTTGATGTCATGGCAATTTTCTTGTATGCATGGGGAAGTTCTCTTTTGGAACTTCCAAAGAGTGCTACTTTGCCTATGATGGGATTCTTAGCTATAATGTTTGGAGCAATGGCATTCGCATTGTATCAGTCAGGGAGACGAAGAATATGGTAGTTTTTTATATCAATTATAATTACTAGGATAAGGGATAAGATTGCTTAAAGACTTGGTAACGCCAGAAAACGCAAATGTCTTTGTAGGAAAGTTAGGAGACATCTTAGAAAGAGCAATCGGTAAACCGTTGGGCTACGCCATCAACTGGGGTAGAATTTGGTCACTCTGGCCTGTCCACATTGAAACAGCTTGCTGCAGTGTAGAATTTGGTGCAGCATCAAGTCCCAGATATGATGTTGAAAGATTTGGCATCATTGAAGCATTTGGATCACTTAGACAATGTGATCTAGTTGTTGTTCAAGGAACTATTACAAGAAAAATGGCACCACGTCTCAGATTAGTTTATGATCAAATGCCAGAACCAAAGTATGTAATTGCTATGGGAGCTTGTGCAATTACTGGAGGACTGTATTTTGACTCATACAATGTACTTCCAGGAATTGACGGAGTAATTCCAGTTGATGTCTATGTTCCAGGATGCCCACCCAGACCCGAAACTCTCATACAAGGATGTATCTTGCTGCAAGAGAAAATTAAGAGAATGAAGGCTAGGAAGCTTTCATACTAGTCAATCGCCAAAATAGATGTTTTTTCTAACGTACAGTATGGATTGCAGCTAGAAGAGAGACAGAGCACCAGCATATCAAAATTTTATTGACCATATCGGAAATGAAAAAACCCCAAGAAACTACCAAGGAGATCCTGTAAAGTTTCTAGAACTGATACCTTGGCAGATATGCGTGGATAATCAGATCCTAGTAACTGGCAAAGACCCCCCAAAATCAGGCCAGATGATCTTGCAAGTTAGCAGGCCAAAATGTATCTGTCGGAAAGGCAATTATCAATGCATATGTCAGGGAGCTAAAAAAGAAAATTGAAAACAAGATAATTTCACCTGCAAGGGTAAGAAATCTCATAAAGCCAATCAAGGCATTGTTTGCTGCAAATGATATTGACTTTTCCCGGAAGAAGCTAGATCGCTCCATTCCAAAGGACGGCAAATCACAAGACAGGGCCTGCACCGGACCACGGCTGCAGCTATCATGAAAAAGGCAACAGATACAGCTGATAAAATAATCATAACCTTGTGCTCTTCTGTAGGTTTTAGAGTGGAGGCTTGGGATTGTTTTATCCGGGGTGACGTGGTATTTTTCTACAATAAAGATGGTACTCAAGGGGGCGCACCTTGTATATACAGAGGAGATGATGAAGAATACTGGACCAATTTTACATCAGAAGCTGGCTCTTACCTGTTATTGTACAAAGAAGAATGGAAAGACAGATTCATGTCATAACCAAAAGGTACGGATCCTCTGATTGTATCTGTTAGAACAATAAAACCTGTAAGGATGGGTAAAGGTGGAGTATATGCAGGAATGAGAAAACTTGGCAAATCTTGCGGTCTTAGGCCCTCACTAAAGCCAGGTCAGAAAAGACACAAGGTGGTAAAGTCAAAGTACCATCAATAATTGATTTCACATTCAATAATGAGGCAAAAGTTGAATTAAAAAATATTTTTAACACACGTGAAGGAAGAGATAATGTTTTTTACACAGTTAAACCACTAAAATTCATTAAATTTTTAATTGGATTATCAAATAAAGCAAGTCAAAAAACCAATCAAATACATCTCAAGGAAGGATACGATTACTTTGTACGGTAAATATAGAACAAAAAATATACAATCTCAGATAATTTTTAACCTTTTTAGGATGATGACAATATGTACTACTATGCAAGAACGTCATTTTGCTACAGGCATTTATTTGAGTCCTGACAAAGCTCTAAACTATCTTGCTTATGGGGAAGTATACAAATCAGCATTAAAATCTCTCATGATAAATTTTGAAAAAACTGATGAAGAAATACAAAAAGAAATAATCCGTGATGTATGTCCTGATGTTCTTTTACTTTCTGAACATGATTATGGAATTGCGCCATTATCATTTTTGTTTAGACATTACATTGAAATAAAATTGAAAGGGCTTATTTTACACAAGGGAGGTCATTTTGGATTAACTCATGACATCGACAAACTGTTAAGCAATTTGAAGAATCTAGTTGAGTCAGAAAGATTGAGCGATGAAACTTGTTTAATAATTGAAGAATTCCAAAACCTAGATAAAAATTCAGACGGATTCAGATACCCCTACACTACAAAAGATACACCATCGCTCCAAGACAAAAATGATTTTTTGAAATATTTCAATTCTTTATCCACATTCAAAGAGATGGTGGAATTTGTAATGAATGATCTAACTGAACTTGAAGGGGATATGGATTATGAAAAAGAAAACTTGGAAGATTTTATGAGTCTTATGTGACTATAATATGTAAAAATTCTAATCTTCTTTGTCTCATAACTTGTCAAATATTTCAGGATCCATCCAAAACTCCGGTCTTTTGTGGAATTCTTTACCTTCAAAATCTGCAGGTTTTAATTCACGAATTCCTGTTCTTAGTCTTTCTCGGTCCACATTCTTTGATTCAGGGTTTGCTTTTAGATACTTATCAGCCATAAAAAATTTGTCAGTATTTGAAAACATGAATCTAGTAGACCACGAAGTCTGAAGATGATTAGAATGAATAACTTGTGCTTCTTCCATTGTAAATAATTCAGGCAGCATTTCTTTCTTGAATGTAATTGGATCAAAGAATGCAATTTTTACTGTAGGAGAAAGTGGAATGTGTATTTCTATTCCCTTTGACACAATGCCCAGATTCCCAAAGGGGAATTGATCAAACTCATTATGTAGATTGACTGGATTGTCCGAAGTCCATAGTGGAATTTTTGTACTGTTTGAACAAACCAGAACTCCCATCTGGCCAAGTGCTGCTGAAATTGGGTCGAATTCTTTCATTATGTTACGATGTGCTCCTGTCTCACCTTCTTTTGTATGTCTTATTTCAGCGTCAGTTACTTCTTTACGTTTTGCAATCTCATCAAAAAGTTTGTTAGCAGACTGTATAATGCGCATTCTTGTTTCTTGTGTTCTAAGATACTGTAATGCAACAAAAGAACAAAAATCAATCTTTTCTTTCTTAGAAAGTTTGACATAGTCAAGAGTATCAATAATTTTGCTGATTACAGCATTTGCATTTCCTTCAAGTTGACTCATGGATGTTTCAACAGGATTGGATTTATTTTCATCAGTAGGACCATAGAAGTCTTTCTTTAGTGCAATGTTTGATGCATTACTTTCTTTTATGTCCCCTGTTGTTTTGTCATAGAAGTAGATTTTATCACCAAAATTTTTCAGGTAAAACTGTGGAACAAAATGTGAACGTATTGTCAATTCATAACACCTCACATGAAAAACCTATAATGATCCTGTAAATCTTTATCATCTTTTAACTCGGATAAGATTCTTCCAACTCCTTCTGCAAATCTAATGGTAATGGGCGAGTGTGTGGAAAATGAAGTGGTGTTCCAGTTAAGTTTGGTCAAACCTAGAATCTCTGTTGCAACTTCTACTTTACTAGAATCCCCTATGTGGATTATTCTAAGTGGATTTGGAACTCGATGTCCTGCGTAGGAACGAATTCTAGGTGAATATCCAGATGTATACAGTAAGAATTCATTCTTGTCAATGTCAATCATGGTTCCTCTGAGAACCGGGAAACTTCCTAGACGCAAAAAGTTAACCCAAGAATACGTAGATCTAACTGCAACAAAATCCTTTTGCACATTACCTAACTCATAGATTGCATCGTTGAATCCATCTTGTTCATCTTGAGAAAATGTAGATGACTTGTGAATTACAACTTTGGATGGATTGCTCTTTGTTTTTTTAATGTATTTTGCTAATGCACGCTTCATCAAAGAATTTGCTTGCTCCTTTTTCAAACATGGTTGCCTTATATGTTCATTTATTTCCACTTCCGAGCCTCGAAGTACAAGGCCTTCACCATTATGTGTGAACACTTGTGCCATAGAAATTTGAATTTCTTTTTTGGGATGAAGTTTATCTACAAAAAATGATATTCCAACATAACAAGTGTCTTGTCGTAGTTTTGCTAATCTCCAAGGCTTTCCATTTGCCTTGTAGTATAGTGCAGTACTAAAATTCCAACTAAATGCAGCTGGATTTTCTTTTTGAATTTTTCTCAATGATGCATAATTTAAAATCTGATGCATTGTACTTTCTTTAATAATTTGTATTGGGATTCCATGCTTCATCACTTTACCTTTTAGTGAGTTTCTAAAGTCATAACTTTTCTCCTTAATTTTTTTATCTTCTGCTACTTCCACTCCCCATTCAGTAAGAAAGGACTGTCCTTTTTCTTTCATTACCATGATGTCTTTTTCTAATTTTGTCAACATAATTTTCTTTGCACCTCGAGTAAATTCGGATATTCCACAATATTTTTCCACGATTTTTGGAAGTGTACAAATAATTACATTTGGTATGTTGTCTCCACTTTTGATTTGTTCAACTTTGTCTGCATACAGATTTACACCGTATGCAATTCTTTCATTCATGTTTGTCATGGTTTTTTCTATTTTGCTTAGATCATAGTCATCGGATAGAGAGGCATTCCAGTTAGGATCTGCAATTAGATTACATCTAAATGGACTATCCTTATTCATTCCAGGATAATCTGGAAACAACCAATGGTTTGGTTTTGGACTTTTTACAGGATCTTGAATTAATTTGATGATTTTTTCTGCCATTTCTGTACATTCACTATTGCCAATTATTCCTATGCGCACACTTTCCAAAGGCGAATCTTCAGTAGAGTAAAAGTATGGGCCGTGATATTTTAGACCTAATCTAGGATCCTTGTCTTCTCCTTTATTTCCAAACACCAAATCAGGCTCTGCTATGTACGTTGTCTCAAAATTAGAGGTCATATTGGTCCCCCTCTTCTGGTTCTTCATCTTCTTCCTCTCCTTCTGCATCATACTCTTCGATGAATCTTTTCAGATCTGATGTTGGAATGTCCCAATTGATTCCTGTGTTTATGTTGATTTGAACTGGTTCATTTGAGATAACAAAATCTCGTACTATGAAAAGATCTTTACCATCGCCAAGTTTGCTTATCCAAAATAGAATGTTGTTAAGATAACTGTTGTTGTACTTGTTATAAGAACTTCTTGTAATTATTGTTCCTGATCTAGAATCTTTTGAAACATGTCTTCCATCATCTGTAATTACCATTGTTAGGTTTATTCTCAAGTAAAATTGTTCATGAAGTTTTGTAATTGTGAGTCTTATTGCTGCATGTGCATAGACTTTGTGTTTTAGTTGTTCTGCCCATATTAATTTAGCCACTTGTTTTTTCTGAATCCCTTTGTATCTAGTTGGCCATGATTCAGAACGATAGTCTGCTGATGCCGGATAAAACAACCTTCTTTTATCATCTTGATGCATTCTCTGTCGTAATGCATGTGCATTTACTTCCTTGTTTAGAAGAGCAATGATAATTTTCCCTCTGTTTTCATCATCTAGCCATTTGTCAAGAGATTCCTTATGAACACTACCTTCTTCAACTAATTCATGATTGATATTACTTTGATTTTCCAGATTTTGGAAAGATACTATCTTATCTTCATATGACATATATCGCAAATCAAAGTGTCTATCATCAGGATGTTTTTCCCTTAATGCATTAATTGTTTCACTAAATGAAGAATATTTTGCAATTCCGACATAAACTGTAGATGGTAAACTTTTGACTTTGAATATATTGCTGTAAAGAGTTTCTTTTACATCGTCAGGCTCTCCGCTAATTATGGACAGTCTGTATTTTTCATTTTTTATCCGTTCTTTGATTTGCTCAATTTCATATTCCCGTGCAGGAATGCTTTGAGTGCCTCTTCTAGTGTAAATCGTATCTTTGTGATAGGCCGTTTTCTCCTTCTCTCCCTCTTTGTATATTCTATCTTTTGAAGTAATTAGTATTTTTGGAGACGGTGGAATATACACCAATGCAAATCTTCTCTCCTTGCCATAAAACTTTCTTGTAAACTCTGTAAAACCTATACTTAGTGGAGTGTCTCCAAGATGTGAATTGATTTTTTCTTGCAGTGTTGCTTGATCTATTTTAAAATCGTCTGGAAGGCCAAGTTTTGCAAATGTGCCTTTGATGTCTTCAGTAAGATGATCGTTTTCATGTACTCCTAAAACAAGAAAACCCCCACCAGCGTTTGAAAACCCATACACGTCTTTCATGATTTTGGAAATGTCATTGGAATTTTTACTCGTGTCAAGTGTCGCTTTAAAATCATGATAAGTTGTCTCCTTTGTTTGTGCCAGGAGATAGTCTATCACAAAATCCCCTAAAGGATCAGTTAGTTCGTTGTTAATTACAACCCCTCCTTTCTTACTATTACTCATACTCTAGATTTGATTCTCAATTTTATAAGTAAATGTGATGACATTATTTCCATTGTTTTTTTAAAATTTGATCCCGATTGCAGTGCTATAACGACTAAATCTTTCTCACAGATTTGTTTTGGTACATTTGAGATTTGAACACTCCTATGATCTCTCTTGAGAGATTTGTTTGAAATTATTTTACAGCAAATAATTGTATGCCCTCAGAGTCCCACATTATTAATTTGAAACTCTCATAGAGATTCATGTGATTGCTTCAACACTCTTCTGTGATCAAATCTTGGCAGATTTGTATTTCTTTGTTATTGACAACATGGTGACAATTACAGTTTTCTCATTAACTCATCCTGATTGTTCTTTCATGAGCATCATCCCGTTTTGATATACTACATAATGTCTCAATTTTGTATCTATGCAATAATGCTCAGAATTCTTAGTTTTACGATGACGAACAACATGATTTGGAGTATGTCCAAAAATTTGATTTATTCTTGGAACATCCACAAATTCACCATAATCGCACCATAAAGGACCGCCCACTACATTTGAGCCTCCACGAATAAATCCTACTTGAAAGAATGAATGAGTATAATTTTCATCATCAATTTTCTCTAAATCTTTTTTTGAGTAATCTAACACTTTTTGTACTGAATCTGATTTTTTTGTATGTTGTTGCTTGAGAAAATCATTTGAAAATCCTGCATGTGTACACAACCATTTCTCATCAATGAAATAATGCATTTTGAGTTTGGTCCAGTCAATAGAATGCTTTTTGATTGCTTTGTGTTTGTCAGTTCTATATCCCATACATTTGAGATTAGGGTTATCCGTCATGTAACTCAGGTCATGATTTCCAATCAGATGCACTCTATTTTCTTGTTTTAGTGATTCTTTAAGCCATTTTGCAGTGTTTATTGCATCTTGTACTGTATCATCAAAGTCATCAAAATAATCTCCTAGAAATATTATTTTGTATGGATTTTCCTTTTTGATTATTTTTTCTGCTGTGAGATAATCATTGTGGATATCGGGAATGATAATTGTTTTGTTTATCATTGTAATTATTACAACATACTATTGTTTTATAATTTCTAAAGAACATAATTTATGAAAGACTTGTTTCAGAAAAGAATCTTAATTTTCGAAGTGGTTTCAATCTGAAACCTAAATTTAATTTAAGACGTGTCTGAAAATCTTATTTTAAAATTTCTGTTATTTTATCATGCCATTGACTGGCAACTTTATCCTTAAAGTTGAGATTCAAATATGCTCCCGAAAAATCTACACTTAGGGTTTTCTCATCTGATACAGATATTCTCATTATGTTGCTTAACAATTGTGCAAATAGCAGCATTGGACATTTATTTTTCCCAAACATTGAAGAAAATGATGTAGAATGTGTCAAAAATAGCAATCTGCTAGCTTTTCCTAGTGTAAATAATGCAATCTCTGCATTCATGGAAACAGAAATCATTACACCTCAAAATACACCATTACAATTAGCAATTTTTCTACCAGATTATAGGGTAAAAATCAAAACTATGATAACTTCTAAAAATAAGATTATCATGTAGATAGAAACTCGAGAAATTTCTTCGGATGAGTTAGTCGTGAAAACTTTTTTCACAAATAATAAAAAACAATTCTTTAATTCCAAGAATTTAGAGTTAAATAGAGAAAATATGTGTGAGATAGAAGTTTCTGTTGTTCCAGATACAATTGATTGTTATCTTATTGAAAAATCGTCTAACGACATACTTGATCTAAAATCTTTTGGCAGATGGCATAGTGATAGATATGATGGCGTACAAATAAGAACATCCAAAGAAAATGTTGTTGAAATGATTGCAAAGGGAGAAAATGAACAAGTTGAATTTAAAGTAGAAATTGGCAAAAAGCCTAATGATTTTTTAGAAAGTATTGTATCTTTTGCAAACACAAAGGGCGTTCAATCTTATTAGGTGTTTATGATAATCAAACCACAATTGGAATAAAAAATGAGGAACTAAAATCATTAGATACAAGAATCCAACACCTAATTGAACATCATTGTAAACCTCTTATTGATTTTAATTTTTAGCATGTTTCAACTGATGATGGAATAATAGTTGTTGTTCAAGTCAAAGAAGGCCATGATAAACCATACCTTCTCAATGGAACTGCATATAAATGAGTTCTTTCACATGATCTTGTTTTTGAACGTGCTGATTATGATAAAATGTGTTCGTCAAGATCATAGCATAATATAAAATATCTTTGAGTGTTTTGATTGAATTCATATGTTAATTTAAACTTCATATTATAAGTTGAATAACAACCGATCTTTACAGAAAAAAAGCAACCCTAGACTTTACAGAACCGATATTCAAAGACCTTATAGTTTGGCTGGTTATCCAATGGGAAAGATAGTTGCTGGTTTAAGCTGATCGCCTGATTTTTTTATAGCTTGGTTTAACCCATAACATGCCAAAAGAGGAATTATTAACAGGTGGCGATCTTAAAACCGCATACAAGAAGATGAAAGGGTTTATTGTCATACACATGCCCAAAAAATCTATAGAAAAGAAAACCAAAATTCATTTTACTTCATGTAAGAATTTACAACGTCTACATCAAGAAAGATATGGCACTGTTGGTGAAATGAATCTTGGTAACAAAAACAAACAACAATATTGGCATTATGATACCATCAAAGAAATAATGATCAAGTATCCAAATGCTAAGCCATGTAGCAAGTGCAAACCTACAGTACACTAACTTAACAATTTAACACTCGATAACTACCACTCTGTAGAATTCACACTAGCCACACACGTCTAGTGACCACCCTAACTTAACACCAATCATCCGAACTTACCATCAGTTGAAAATCCGCCTAGTTTTGACCAAAGTAATAAATTTAACATTTTATGTCCCTAATTGAACACTGTTCTCAAATGTTCCGTATATTGAACGGTGTCTTGTTTTGTACACTGTTCCAAACTCGGGACATTTAGGTAAAGTGTTCATTTAGGGACATGGATATTAAGCATGGTATGATAGCAAATAAACCATGGTGAAGATTCCTGAAATTCCAGAGAGTAAGACTTTGGCAGTTATTTTTCTTGGGGTTATTCTCTATCTTGGATCATCATACCTGGATGTTTTAGCATCTGTTTCTAGTGATGTTGGAGTACGGTTTGGTCTCGGATTAATTGTAATTGGCACAATTGCACAGATTATTAGCTGGGCGCTGTATTTTAACAACAGAATTAAGAGTTCATCTTAAGCCAACAACTATCTTTTCCATTTGAGAGCCAGCTGAATTGATGCAGTTTCAAAATGTCGTTAATCTCTCTCCAAATCTGCTTGTCAATCCAATCTCTAGGTGAAATTCTGATTGAATCACCTTCATTGATTATTATAACCTTCTTGATTCGCTTCCCTAGATTGTTTACAAAGTTCACTTTAGATCCAGACAATTTTATCAAATCAAGATACTTGTTTTCACCAAGATCAAGATTAATTCCTGCTGATTGAGCTGGTGTTTTACCATCTAATCCTTCATGAGGTTTGACAAAGTTGTGATTGATTTTTAATAACTCTGAGAATGTCTGTGCTGATTCATCATTTCCCAATCCACGTCTAGCTTTGAGTCTTTCTCTTATCTCATTATGGTATCTTTCAATAGGTCTGTTCACGAATCCATCCTTTAGTGATTTTGTCTTGATGTGTGCAGTCTTGTTTTCAAACTCTTTTCTGATTGCTTCTTGATAGGAATTAAGACAGTCAGTCAATACATAGTTTGGATTCTGTGTTACTATCTTCTTGCCACTAGCAATAATCTTTCTTGCATCTGAAATTTCCCTCTTCTTTGAGACTTCTGTGGCAATCAAGAATCTGGTTTTAGGGTCAATGATACTCCAAAGCCAATCGTGAAATCCCTTGCCTGTCTTTTTGATGTTCTTGACATTAAGATACATCTCATCTAAAGACCAAACATCACTTAATTCAGGATTCAAAGAACCTACATAGTTTTTGATTAATTCGGTGTATTTCTTTATCCAGTTATTCACAGATACATGGATAATCCTGATTTGGTGAACTGTCTCAACGTGTCGTGCAATATTTCTGTAAGACATTCCACTCATTACTAAATTCAATGATTCTGAAATTATCTTTGGATCAGATGTAACATTTGAGAATCCATTCTCACCTAGAATGAATCTGACCCTCCAGATTAGATAATTCCTAATTAGAGTAAATTTTAATAGTGAAATCTGGTACTATTATGTTATAATATATGATAAAATGACAGATTTTACCAAATATCGATCTTTTGTATATGTAAAATCCCAAATAAACGCTAAAATGTATGACGACTAGGACTTTGTATAATGAGTTCGGATTCTGAAAAGCCTACAGAGGAAACACCTGAAGCTAAACCCGTAGTAAAAAAACCAGAAGAAAAATCAGCTGAATTACCGGAGTTTGAGAAGGGCATTTCCGATAAAATCATTGAAAAATTTGGTGATAAAGCTGAAATTGCATTTGTAAAAAAAGACAGAATTGGAATTAATGTTAGTCGTGAAAATGTGCATGATGTTGCAGAATTCATTCGTGATGCATTAAACTATGATCATGTAGAGTCTGTTTCAGGCGTAGATTATCCACAAGACAAAGAAATTGAAGTTGTTTATCATATAGGTTCTTACTCAGACCCTTCATTAGCAAGACAAATTCTTGCTTTATCTACCAGAGCCCAACGGGAAGAAAATCCAATTCCTGGAAATGATGCAACCAAACTTCCCACTCTTAGAGATGTATTCTATAGCGTGGAATTTCATGAAAGGGAAGTTTTTGAAATGTTTGGCGTTTACTTTGAAGGTCATCCTGATAATAGAAGATTGCTTTTGCCAGAAGATTGGGCAGACTTGCCTCCACTTAGAAAGGACTTTGCAATAAAAGGAAGATAGGGATGACTGCAGAATTACCGCCAGGATTAGCACTCCAAAAAGTCGACGAGAGAATCATGACTCTCAATGTTGGACCACAACACCCGGGTTCTGGGCATATGAGACTAATTGTACAAATTGATGGTGACTATATTGTTGCATGTGATCCTGATCCCGGATATGTTCACCGCGGAGAGGAAAAAATGGCAGAATACAGAAACTATATCACAAACATTCCCCACTTAGAAAGACCAGTAATTCATGACTCATGTAACATACTGTATCCGTATGTCTTGGGAGTTGAAGAACTTCTTGGCATTGAAGTTCCTGAACGTGCAAAGTATCTTAGAGTTATCGGAGCTGAGATAAACAGATGTATTTACATAATGTATTGGCTTGCAATTTATGGAATCTTCTTAGGACATTCCACAATGTTCATGTGGCCTGCAGGTGATCGTGAACTCCTAATTGATCTGATGGAAAAAATGACTGGTGCCAGAGTCACACACTCACATTTTGTTCCTGGCGGAATTAGGAATGACTTACCTGCAAACTTTGAAGATGTTTGTCTACGTCAAGTCAACTATTTTGAAAAACGTATCAAAGAATATGCCGCAGTCTTTTATGATAACCCAATTCTAATTTCGAGAACCAAAGATACCGGCGTACTGTCACGACAAGATGCAATTAAACTTGGAACGACTGGTTCTGTGCTTCGTGCAAGTGGTATTGATTATGATGTAAGAAAGAAGGAGCCTTATGATGTCTATGATGAGCTGGATTTCGAAACTATTGTGATGAAAGAAGGAGACTCTTATGCAAGATCTAAAGTACCATGGCTTGATATGATGGAAAGTTGTAGAATAATTAGACATGCATTAGAAAGAATGCCAAAGTCCGGTTCTGTTAGGGTTAAACTGAAACCAAATCCAAAGGGGAAAGTGTTTGATACAGTATACAAACGCGTGGAATCTGGCAGAGGCTCTTTAGGCTGCTATATTGTCTCTGATGCCAAACCGGAACCATACAGATTAAAGTTGAGTGTTGGTTCGTTTAGAAACCTGATTGCACTGCCATATCTTCTCAAGGGCGAAAAACTTGGTAACATGCCAGCAGTTTATTGGAGCCTTAATTATTGGCCAGTGGAGGCAGATAGGTAAATGTCACTAATTGCACCAAAATTCAAACTGAGTGATTTTATCAAATCATTATTTGATAATGTCTTCTGGATCCTGATGATATTTGTTTTAGTTGGCCTTCCAGCAGCTATGGTAATCCTGTTCGTAATTGAAATGCCTGTAATTAACGGAGAACTACTTACCCCATTCCTTGCATATTCATGGATAGCAGATCCTTCACGTACCCTTCCAATAATCCAAGCGTTCATGACAACTGACATATTTAGAGTAATGGCATTTCCCGGACTTGGTTTTGCAGCATTACTGGCTGCTGGAACAATTTTCGTTGAAAGAAAGATGATGGCAAAACTACAGCTAAGAGTTGGTCCTTTCTACTGCGGAAAACTTGAGGGTATTTTACAATTAATGGGTGACGGACTAAAATTAATTTCTAAAGAAATTATCATTCCTGCCAAAGCTGACAAGCCAATCTTCTGGGCAGCGCCAGTACTCTTTGTTGCAACTGCAGCTGCATTTGTTGCATTAATTCCCGTTGCCCCCGGCTGGGTAGTTGCAGATATAGATTTGGGACTACTTGGAGTATTTGCAGTAATCGGATTCTTCCCAATCATTACTATTCTTTCTGCATGGTCTGCAAACAGCAAGTTCCCATTCATTGGAGGAATCCGGGCCTTGTTCCAAATGGTTTCATTCGAAATTCCATTAATCTTGTCTTTGCTGGGGGTTGTCATGCTGACTGGAACCCTAAACCTGTCTGAAATTACAGAAAGTCAATCCAGTTTTCCATGGATTATATTTTTGCCAATTGGCGCCATTGTCTTCTTTATCACAATGCTTGCAGAATTAGAAAGAATTCCATTTGACTTGCCAGAAGCGGAAAGTGAAATTGTAGCCGGCTGGTTGACAGAGCTATCTGGAATGATGTATGGCCTTGTTCAATTAGGCTCCTATCTGAAACTTTATGCATTTGCAGCTTTGTTTGTTGTCTTGTTTCTTGGCGGTTGGAATGGCCCAATGGTTGTACCTCCATTCCCAGCTGAAATAATTACTGATGGAATCGAAATGGGCCCTATCACTCTCAAAGTTTCTGGATTGCCAATATTTTCACAAGAAATGCTTAATGGGGCACTTTGGTTTGTTCTCAAAACAGTCGGAGTAATCTTCTTTATAATACTGCCAAGAGGCGTGTTCCCAAGAGTTAGAGTTGATCTGCTGTTGAATCTTGGTTGGACAAAGCTCATTGGACTCTGTTTCATTAACATCTTTATTGCACTGGGTCTGCTTTACGCTGGAGTGTTGGGACCAGGAGGTTTGCAATAATGGGAACTGCTACGGGTATTATCCTTGCACTTAACTCAGGAATTAAACATCTTGCAATAAAGCGATTTACACTTCGTTATCCTGAAGAGAAACTAAAGTTTGTAGGTGATGGATATCAATATGATCCCTCAACTGGCGTTGGAATTGCTGGACTAAAGGGACGTCATATGTTATTCCATGATAACTGTACTGGTTGCCAATTATGTTCCATTGCATGTGAGGGAGTTGCTGAAGCAATTGCAATGGTAAAGGTTCCGGAAGAACACAAACAAAACAAGAAAGCAATCATGCCTCAGATTGATTATGGTAAATGTGTTTTCTGTGGCCTTTGTGTTGACGCATGTCCGTTTTATGCACTTTATATGACTAATGACTATGAACTATCTTCATTTTCTAAAGAAGGTCTAATCTACACTCCTGCTCAACTTCAGGTAAAACCATACGTTGCACAAGATAGTGAAATCGTAATTAGTGATAGAGGCGCATCACATGGCTGATGTTGCATTTCTTGCTTTAGCTGTAATTACAATTGGTTCTGCAATTGCCGCACTTGAAATGAGATCATTGATTTATGGTTCAATTGCCTTGATGGGATCTCTTGGCGGAATTGCTGGATTCTTCTTGTTGTTGGATGCACCGTTTGTTGCATTGTTCCAACTTGCAGTCTATGTTGGTTCTATTGCCGTTCTAATTTTATTCACTGTAATGTTGGTAAAAAGAGAACTCATCTTCAAAAAAATCGAAGACAAGAGAAGAAAGTTTGCAGGAATAGGATTGATGCTTTCAGTAATGGTATCATTGGGTGCTGTATTCATAGATTCTGGAATCAAAACAATAACTACCGATGAACCTCCAGTTGATTTTAGAGATATTGGTATAGACTTTGTAACATATTACTGGCCTGCATTGATTTTGATGGGCTTAATTTTGGCAAGTACTGTAACTGGCGCTTTAGTTTTAGCTAGACGAGTGGATGTGGAAGATGACCAACGAACTAATTGACTTTACACTCGTATCTGTTGCTCTACTGGGCATAGGAATTTACGGTCTTGCAGTAAAACGTAATTTTATTCGAATGCTCTTTGCAATTGAAATAATTATCAACGCTGCAAACCTCAACCTTGTCGCATTTGGCCGATTTATTCCCCACAGCGGTGGTCAAACTTTGGCCTTATTCTCAATTGCAATTGCAGCTGCAGAGGTTGCAGTTGGACTTTCATTAATTATTGTGGCTTACCGCATGTATCAAAATGTCGATATTGCAGACTTTAGGAGTTTGAAAGGATAGTGGAATATGCATTATTACAGGCAGTTGTACTGCCACTCCTATTGGCTCCGGTTGCTTACATTATCGGAAGAAAGGTTGGTCCTACAGCCGCAATGTGGTTTACATTTGCAATCCTGCTTTACACCACAATTCTAATAATTAATGCCGCACTTTCTGGAACTGTCGAGGAACATTATCCATGGACAAGCCAGTTTGGTGAGTTTGGTTTCTTGATGGATGGTTTGGCATCACCATTTGCGATAATGATTTACGTTCTATCTACAATCCTGGTACTTTACTCAAAACCATACATGCTTCACATATTCCACCATCAATTTGAGGAAGAACATAGCATCAACCCGTCTACAAGTGGACAAACCTCGGTGGTTGAATCATCTGCTCTTTCAAATTATGTAAATGCCAAGTCAGGACTCTACTTTGCACTTTATCTTCTCTTTGCAATGGGAATGCTTGGAACCGTTCTTGCAACAAACCTGATTGAATTCTTTGTATTCTTTGAGATCATGCTGATTCCCGGTTTCTTCCTAGTTGCTCTTTGGGGTGCAGGTAATAGGAGAAAGATTGGTTTGATGTTCTTGTTTTGGACCCACGCAGGTGCAGTTGTTTTACTGTTGGGCTTTTTGATGATTGGTCTTACCGTTGGAAGTTTTGACTTTGCGGATATCAATGAATCCGAAATCCCTCAGGACATTGCAATGCTTTCCGCAGTTGCGATTGCATTGGGTCTTGGTGTTAAGCTAGCGGTCTTTATGTTCCACATTTGGCTTCCATATGTCCACGGCGCTGCACCAACACCAATTAGTGCACTGCTGTCTCCAGCCATGATAGGAATTGGTGCTTATGGTATTTTCAGATTAATTGTTGAATTCTTACCTGCCACATTTGCCGACCTTTCAATATGGTTCTACATTTGGGGACTTGTTACAATGATTTATGGCGGTGCAATGGCACTGATGCAAGACGATCTGAAACGTCTTCTTGCTTACTCTAGCATAAGCCAAATGGGTTACCTCTTGTTTGGCATTGGTACAATTTCCGTACTTGGCCTTACAGGTGCAGAGATGATGTATGTAACACACGCTATTGGAAAGGGCATTCTCTTCATGATGGCCGGAATTATTATCGTTAAAGTCGGAACTAGAAGTATCTCTAAACTTGGAGGATTAGCTGGAAAGATGCCAATTACAGCAGTATGTGCAGTAATAGGTGCCTTGACAATAATGGGTATACCGCCAACCAGTGGTTTTATGGGAGAATGGATTCTCTTTGCCGGCGCACTAGAGACTGCACTTGAGGAAGGTTCTGCACTTAGAGCAGTAGGATTCGGTTTGGGCCTTGTTGCAACTGTCCTTACAATGTCTTATCTTCTCTGGATGCTGAAACGTGTGTTCTTCGGCAAAACTCCTGAACACCTTGAAAATGTAAAAGAAGGAAGTTGGTACATGACTGCACCAATGATGGTGTTGGCAGGATTTTCAATTGTTCTGGGAATTTATCCAGACATCTTCTACAAAACAATAATTCCGTACATGAGTGGGGTTTTGGGGGTTTAGAATATGGCAGCTGAGTTAATGGGGTTTGAAATTGGGGCAACAAGTGCTTGGTTAGTTTGGATTCTCCCATTTGTTGCAGCTCTTGTCATACCTGGAATTGGGAAATTATCCAAACACGCAACTAACAACCTTTCAAAACATGCAACCGGGTATGTTGCAGTTGGATTTGCTTTGATGAGTACATTATCTGCGGCATCAATGATCCCAATTGCCTTGGAGGCCGGCGAAATACATAATCAAATTCCATGGATCGAGTCACTTGGCCTTAAGGCTGGCATCTTGGCGGATCCGCTCTCCATTATAATGTCAAACGTTGTTGGCTGGATTTCATTTCTCATTTTGATTTACAGTACGGGATACATGAAAGGCGATAAAGACATTACAAGATTCTGGTTCTGGATGATGTTCTTCATTGGTTCAATGCAGTTGATTGTCATGTCTGATAACCTGCTTCAAGTATTCTTTGGATGGGAAGGTGTAGGTCTTGCATCGTATGCATTGATCAGCTTTTGGTATCGTGACAAGAAGAAAGATCATGTTGGTACTGAGGGACGTACTGTTCTTGGTATGTTGGATTACTATTCTCCAACCCATTCTGGCATGAAGGCATTCATCATGACCAAGGTTGGTGATGTAATGATGATTGCAGGTATGCTCCTGATATTCTTGTATGCGGGTACTTTTGGATTCAAAGAATTAATCGGAGATACTGAATGGGCAGTTACAATGGCCTCTCAAGGGCTTTTGGTTCCTGCGTTTGTTTTAATCTTTGGAGGAGCTGTTGGAAAGTCAGCACAATTCCCGCTGAATGAATGGCTGTTAGAAGCAATGACTGGTCCTACTGCCGTGTCTGCATTGATTCACGCAGCGACTATGGTTAAGGCAGGCGTGTTCTTGGTTGCAAGAATAGGCCCCCTTGTATTTGCATTGGGAGCGGCAGGAATTCTTGCTGATCAATTCTTCGAGATTGTTGCTTGGGTTGGCGCAATTACGGCACTATTGCTTGCAACACAAGCAATGGTCAATCCTGAAATTAAGAAAGTTCTTGCTTATTCCACTGGTTCCCAAATTGGTTATATGATGATGGCATTGGGTGTCGCAGGATTATCTTATCAATATGTTGATGGTTACACTGCAGGATTCTTCCATTTAATTTCCCACGCGATGTTCAAAGCTTCGTTATTCATGGCAGCAGGTTCTCTGTTGCATGTTGTCGGCTCTAGATTTATGACAGATATGGGAGGTCTAAGAAAACAGATGAAGAAAACCTATGCATTCATGTGGGCAGCTGGTCTTGGTTTGATGGGTGCTCCATTTATCACAACAGGTTTCTGGAGTAAGGATGCAATCTTTGCTGCTGTCTATGAATCCGGAAATGAATGGGCACTTCCACTGTTTACAATTGCTGTAGTAACTGCAGTCATTACCGCTTTCTATACTACAAGAATGATGGGATTGGTCTTCTTTGGAAAGAAGAGCAGACACATTGAAAAGATGGAAGAAGATGGGCATCATATCCATGAAGCACCATTATCAATGTGGGTCCCATATGGAATTCTTGCAGTTCTTACTATTGGAATCGGTCTTATTGGATTATCAATGGAAGAAGGACTTCACCATACGTTTACAGACTATCTTGAAAATTCCTTTGGTATACACACCGAACATTATGCAATAGAGGCGTCAATTCTACCAGCATTCCCGCAAGGGCTTAATCCTGCTGCAGTTGGTTCATCATTAGCAGCGTTTGCAATAGGAGCTGGACTAGGTTACATCTTCTATATTGGTAGATGGGTTGATCCCGTAAAATTTGTTAACTCTAACCTGTTCTTTTATGGTATTCACAAACTTCTCTTAAACAGATGGTATCTTAATGCCGTCATATACTGGTGCTTTGTTGCAGCACCATTATGGCTGGCAAGAGGTGTGTTCAGATACTTTGAAAGAACAGCAATAGATTATGGTATGAACGATGGATTCCAGAAAGCAGTTGGATGGAGCGCAAAAGTTGTCCAGGGAACGCAGACTGGTGTCTCGCAATCCTATCTATTCGTATTTGGAGCAGGATTACTATTCGTAGTTCTGATATTGTTGATATAGGTGATATGAAATGTTAGAGATTACTTCCACCCCGTTGGTTATAATGGCAATTTTGGGAACCGTTGGAATAATAATTCCAATCATTAGCATTGCAAGAAAAGAACAAGGTTCTAACTCATTTTATGCCGTAATTGCCTTTGCAGCATTAGCTGTATCCATGGGCTATGTTGGATATCAATTCCTAAATGACAATGTAACGACATCCGCTCTATTCTCGGAGGATGTACTTGTTGATGATGCGTTTGGCGGATTATTTGCAATAGCAATGCTAATTGTTGCTTTGTTCACTACTGTTGGTTCTTTCAATTACATGAGAAAACATAACTCTCCCGCCGTATACTATTCCCTAATTCTGCTTGCAACAATTGGTATGGTGTTAGTGGCATATTCTACTGACCTGGTAATGTTGTTTGTTGCCTGGGAGCTCATGAGTCTTCCAACATACATTTTGGTTGGCTTTATGAAAAAGAATCCAAGCTCAAATGAGGCAGCTCTAAAGTATTTCTTGTTTGGTGCATTATCATCTGCAATCATTGTTTACGGAATTTCAGTTGCATATGGATTGACTGGTTCTACAAACATTGGAGAAGTTATTCAAGGCTATTCAACACTTGATCCGTCCCTATTGCCACTTGCTTTACTTTCAGTTGGAATGTTCATTGCAGGATTTGGATTCAAGATGGGACTTGTGCCTTTCCATCAATGGCTTCCCGATACATATGAGGGCGCACCACCGCCAATCGCTGCTCTCCTTGCAGCAGGAACAAAGAAAGTAGGGTTTGCCGCAGCAATAAGAATAATTGTTCTTGGAATGGTTGTTCTAAATCTTGACTGGACATTAGCTCTTGGTGTTCTTGCAGTCATGACAATGACAATTGGTAATATTGCCGCAATCATGCAAAAGAATCTTACTAGAATGCTGGCATATTCTAGTATTGCACACGCTGGATACATTTTGATTGGGCTTGCGGTTGCACCACATAGTTCTCTCGGTTTACAAGGTTCCTTGTATCATATTCTGAATCATGCAGTAATGAAAGGCATGGCCTTTATTGCAATTGCGGGAATTGTAACGACCCTTGCGGTGACTCATCTCGATAAACTTCAGGGACTGGGAAGAAGAATGCCAATTACTGCTCTGGCTTTAGTTATCTCACTGTTCGCACTGGCTGGCGTTCCCCCACTTTCAGGATTCTGGAGCAAATTGATGTTGTTTGGCGGTGCATTGGATGCTGGCTCTGCATTATGGTGGGCTCCGTGGCTTGCAATCGCCGGTGTACTTAACAGTGCTTTGTCTCTTGCTTACTATGGCTGGATTACAAGAAAGATGTACTTTGAAGGAGAAGCAGAGAAGCGAGTTAAAGAACCAAAATCAATTGTTGCTGTAATGATCTTCTCAATGATCTTCCTGATAGGATTTGGCGTATATCCGGAACCACTCATACAGTTTGTAGAATTTGCAACTCCGGTTTTCAGTTTAGACTTTATGCCTTGAATGAAGTAAACTTGATTAAATTATCTAGACTAATCTTCGCATCATTATCTGGAAGCTTTCTCAAATAAGATCTTGCTTTTTCAGAATATTCTTTTAACATGTCTTCCATTTTGTCAAAAATATCCCTTGGGTCTAAACTTTTCTTGATTAACATATTAAACAACTTGTCTTCATTTTTCCAATCTAACAAATCATCCCTAATTTGATATGCAATTCCAATGTTTTTTCCATATCCGGTTAATGCTTCAATTTGGTCCTCTGTTCCATTTGCAATAATTGCACCTGTTCTAGCTGCAACTTCAAATGCCGTTGCTGTCTTGTATTCAATTACTTTAAGGTAGTCAGCAAACGTAACATCTTCACTGGTTTCTAGCCTGCTTTCAATCATTTCCCCTTCACTCATCAACATGGCAGTGGTAGCCAAATCTTTTGTAATTCTAACATTGTCCAATCTGGAAGATATTGCAAGAATTAATCCCAAAACAAAGTCTCCTGTAAGGACACTGGTATTGTATCCATATTTGATATGGAATGGATCCTTCTGCCTTCTCATAGTCTCATTATCAATAATGTCATCATGGATGATTGATTCCATATGTAAAAACTCAACTGCACAAGATGCTGCAAAAGTATTTTCATCAATTTTACCCACGCATTCCGCAGCCAAGGTCAAAATAATAGGTCTGATTCGTTTTCCACCGTCTAAGGAATACTTTATCGGTTCAATGAATTCTGATTCAGAATAAAGATCTAGTTCATTATCTAATGCCTGATCTATTTTTTTAATATATTTACCATATGTCCCAAGCAAAGGATTAATCTCAATATTTTTTCGATCCAAAATGGCCTGATCAAAAAACTTTGTTATTAGTAATTAAATCTTGGTGCTCCAGCCGGGATTTTCATCGTTAGATTTTGAACCCGGGATCTTTGCCTTGAAAGGGCAAAATGCTTGACCGGTCTACACCACTGGAACCCAAGAAAATTCAGTATTCTGACCATAAAATCTTTTGTAAACCACAAAGATTTTTTTATTAGCAGATTTGGAGATGAAACATGAATATAATAAAAAAAATTGATACGATGATTGGGGAAAGAAGTTTACTAAAACATCCATTCTACCGGATGTGGTCTGATGGAAAGTTAACACAGGAATCTCTGGCAGGTTATTCTAAAGAATATTTTCAACTTGTTAAAGCAGTTCCATCTTTTATGACTCCAATTATTGAAAAAGCACCTGGTTCAGTAATCAGCGAATTAGTTGCAAACCAACAAGAAGAATCTGATCATGTAAAGCCATGGATTTACTTTGCAGAAGAACTTGGCGTATCTGAGGATGAACTAACCTCATACGCTGGATTAACCAAAACTCGTAAAGCTGTGTCTGATTTGAATGAATTAATGAGTACCTTTGAAGGTGGTGCATGCGCAATGTATGCTTTTGAAAAAGAAATCCCCAAAATCAGTCAAACAAAACTTGATGGATTGGCAGAATTCTATGGAATGACCAGTAATGAAGCGACAGAATACTTCAAACTCCACACCGAAGCCGACATTAGACACACTGCATCATGGAGAAATATTCTGGAAATATCTTCAACTGACTCAAATGACTTGCTTGAAATTGCAGACAGATCTATTTCTGCACAAAACTTGTTGCTTGATAGTTGTTATGAGGAATACTGTTAATCTCACAACATTTTATACCTAAGAAAAAATTCATCTGCTTAGGGCCCGTAACTCAGCTTGGTAGAGTAACCGGCTCATAACCGGTGAGCCAAGGGATCGAAGCCCTTCGGGCCCATTACACTGTGTAGTTGTTTCTTGTCCCATGATTTCCCAAATGATTATTTTGCAACTACAAATCGTTCCTAAAATGAGTCTTGATGTTGTAACAAAGTTTAATTTTTTAATTTATTCTTCAAATAATTCAAAAATGGATCGAAGCCTCCAAGTCCCATATCAAACTAATATCATTTCTTGTCCCGTACTTTTTGAAATCATGTAGGGTTATCTCTTTGTTCGATTCCGTCTTTCTTATTCTGAGGAATTTTATCAAAAATTACTTGTGCTTTTTTAGGATCTGTAATCATTGTTTGAACAATCAAATTTACCAGTGAAAACAATGCATTTGCTATTTCAGGATTATCTCCAACATCTAATTCTCCTGGATGTACAGCTTCATTGCCTATCACTCTTACAGCATCCAATGATTGTTGAATTTCTGGTCTTAAGCCTCTAGTAACAAGGTTTCCAATTTTTGCACTCAAGTCTCCAGATTCTTCTCCTAAATGAATACATAATTTTTCAACACATAATCTCAATAATGCACATGCACCGCGAGGTGATCTTGTTGAAATTGTTCTTGCTTCTTCAAAATCATTTTTAATTGTTTCAGGCATGTCTGAATTAGGTAAAGGAGCAGTGATTACATCCGGAAAAACTAACTTCCCTTGAAACCATGCAGCTATCCTATTGCAACTCTTACATTTCGAAATTTTAAAACCAGTATTCACACTACCAGTTTCTGTAGTAAAATATGATTGCCTTCAGTACTGATCTGCAAATGCATTGCAAAAGGACAATTGAATCGTTTTGTATCTGACTGAGGAGGAACAACAGTCATTACGGATATTATAAAATGGCTTTGATATACTCTGTGTATACATTCTTGTCTTATGTGATTGCTTGATTCATCGCTCTTTTTGTGGCGATCTCTAGGGCTAGTTTATTTATAATAACAGTCTCTGCTGAATCCAGATTTAACTTGAACATTTTTGCCCTTCCTACATTTCTATTTTTAAAAATCAATTGTCGTGTTTCCAGATCTTTGATTACACCTAAAGTTGTCTTGAATCCCACTCCTGAGTTTTTAGAAATATCTGATATGGAATAATCATATTCTTGAAATGTGACTAGGAAATCCAGAATCTTTGATTCAGAACATGGAAATACACTCTCTAAAGGTCCACATTCTAGAACTTTCTCAGTATTTTTAGAAACCATATCCTCATTTCTGGAAACATTACCTAATCCAGATTTGGTTACTATAGACATTGTAGGCAATGATACTAACTTGTCTTTAATTTCTAGAGTATTTTTAGAAGATATATCAATTATTCCAGAATGTTTTTTGGATTCTAAAGTTGCACTCACTGGACACACGACCCCCACAATTCATAGATTGGTGATACTACTTTTACAAAATTACTTCTAAAAGTAATTGTATTTCCAGATATCATGGATATGCTTAGTATATCTATTATATAATTATATACCTATTATTATGTAATTAATTACCTATCATTATATATCGCTGTAGCCTACTATAATACATCCTGACATACAGTAATCTTGAAGTACTTGCTCACGTCATTTGGCCCGCCGAACATGCCGTACGGCCTCCATCCGTCGCACATCACTGTTCCGTCCTAGCCGGGCAGCAGCTCCCGCAAGACGCCTGCCCCCTGCTCTTCCGTACTGCGTAAAACGACTCCCCGGTGTGCGGGTTTAGCAGTATCCACACCCAGACAGTTTCCCGTTTATGCTAAACGACGTCTCGTCCATGTGCAGTACGCTTGCCTTCTGCAGGGACGCAAGGATTCGGCGTGCAGGTATGTGCAGGCACGCCCCGAGCCTGTAAAGTATGTTGCAGACGCCTCCTGTCGATATGTGTATGCCGGCGTTCCTCCCGCTGTTCTCAGATATCATCTTGATTGGCATGCGGTACCCGTAGGAGGAGGCCCGAAATCTGACAGATGAGCAAAAGAAGCACAACCAGAAGGTAGGCGGCATCAGGGTGACAGTGGAGAACAGCATAGGCAGGATAAAGCAGTATGCCCGGATGACAGAGCCGTACGGCGGCACCGAGGACGAGCTCAACTACGAGATGAATGTCGTTGCGGGCCTGGTAAACTTGCACCTGATGAAGACGCTTCACAGAGGAAGCCCCAAGCTACGCAGAAGATTTCTTGGTTAGCGCCGGGTGGCAGTGAGTGCCACCGGATTGACGATGTGATCTCGGGGCACGCGGCGGTGCTGCAGGGCTGCGCACCACATTTTGGATTCTAGCGTTTTTGTTTTATCACGAGGATCGAGAAACTACTTTGGGTCTGCTGGCTGCGCACCACATTTTGGATTCTAGCGTTTTTGTTCATGTGTTGTGCGGATTGTCTGGCTGCAAGCCGTCCTGCCGTTGACGTGTGTGTCGTAAAACCACGTATTGTGCTGACATTATGATCGATTACGCAAATCTCTATTGTAGGAATCATGTCTTTGTATTCCGTAATTTTCTTTTTTTGTTTTTGAGAATACTTGTAGTTTTGGCATTGTAAAACACAGAAAAAATTGAATTTAAAGATGAAGATTATCTGTATTTTTGAATCTCTAAAATGGTATGGTTTCTCAATGAGTTAATTCAGCATTGATTTTTTTTAATTTTTCCAGACTCTTTTGAGAGCCAATATCATGTCTGTACTCCAAATCACCATTGACATGCATTTCAATTATTTTATTTATCAAAGACGAAGCTTCATCTATGTTGTCTGAAAGTGCACTGAATGCGACAACTCGTGATTTTTTCAGGGTTTCATATTGCTGTGCTCCTGTCTTGATGCAGGATGCAAAGAATGTTTTTACGCCAAGATCTGCAATTGCCTTTTCATTAATGCTAAAAGAGATTGCCTTGTCGCTTCGCTCTGGATATTCCTTTGCAACCAGATATTTTACAACACTTGCTTTTTTGACAAACGAAACCACATCATCAGACAACGTCTTGTTCCAAAGATGAATCAACAATTCTGAAAATGATCCTTTAAGAATGCTTAGAATGTTTAATCCTTCAGGATCTCCAAAGCGACCGTTAAACTCCATGAATTTTATGCCTTTTTTTGTTTTAAAAAAGCCACCATTGATAACACCGTTAAAAAACAGATTGTCTTGTTTTATCTCATCAATTATTTTTTGCATTATGTATCTACAATCATCCAAGTCCTTGTCACTCATAAACGGAAGTTTTTTCTCTGAATTTGTAAAGCAACCCATTCCTCCGGTTCCTGCACCCTTGTCATCCTCATGTCTGAACGGATAGTCATAACTTGCAGGAGATACAACCAAGTTTGTACCATCAGTAATTCCCATGATTGTAAACTCTATGCCTTGCAGCTTTTCTACCAACAGAACCTTTTGGTCAGGGTTTTTCTCAAGAAGAAGAGACGCATAGTCGGTGCAGTCTTGATATGTTGGTAGATGTTCAGGCATTACTTTGACACCTTTGCCTCCTGTTAGTCCTTGCGGTTTTACCACTATCTCTAGTCTTTTTGATTCAAATGATTCTATTGCATCTGGTAGTTCTTCTGTTTTTGAAACAACTTTGTAAAATGGCGTAAACTCCGAACACATTTTTTGCATCATTTGAATGGAGTAAATTTTATCCCACTCTATGCGTGTTGCATCCTTTGTTCCACCAATTGCCTTAAAATTATTATCAAGCAGAACATCAACAACACCATTAGCCAATGGCTGGTCTGCGTTGACAAAAGCGTAATCTATGTTGTTCTCTTTTGCAAAGTTCAGAACTGTTTGCGGATCATCGGCATCACCGACCAAATATTTGCCACCTGACTGTATCACACAATGAATAATGAGCGGATTTTTGTGAGAGATAACTGCATAAACTTGTGTGTCTTGCGCAAGCTGTAGTGCAAAAGCACTTTCACGCCCTCCACTTCCGACAATGAGAAATTTCTGTTTCTCCAACGTTGATTTATTGGTATTATTGAAAATATTAATCTTCACAAGGTTTTGTAACCCCTGACAAATGTTTGTCACAGGTCTGTTTTTTTGATTCAAAATAATGATATGGTGAATACATGTCTTGTTGAGAAGATTTTGTATTTAATGGGGAAATTTGATTTGCCAATTTGTGATTTTTCACCTCCAAGTGAGACTAGCTGGCATCTGCAGTGGTTAGACCGTTACCAATGCTTTTTGGTGCGTGAATGTCATGGAACAGAAGAGGTCATTTCCCAAACCTGCATTGTGAGTATATTGTAACTGGTAGCATTCTTTTTAAGAATTTAATTGCCTGATTCTCAGAATTGTCAGTAAATGACTGACAGCGTGTTACATATGAAGAATGGTCAGAAGAAATATCGTTATTATTTTTTTAATAATTGTGATTTCCCCCCACCATTCTCTGTAATAGAAAATTCGTACTTGTTCACGTCGTGCCTAAATTTATCCTTCAAAGTGTAAGCATGCATGGATCATGTGATCTAAATATGCCACAGCCAAGTCACCATATTGGCAGAGGCCAACTACAAGAAGCTGTACAAACAATCAAGGCTTGAAATCATCAAGCTCAAACAAGTCATGGAAATAAGCAACAAGACCAGCAGGGAGATGCGCAGAACCAGCGAGGACCTGCACAAGACCAGCGAGGACCTGCACAAGAAGTGCAGCGCTGCTGGGCCCACGTCATCAGGGAGGCGCGCCACCTGTCCGAGGCAAACCCGGATTCCGAGGCCGCAGGGGACGTGCTGGTGCGGCTGCGCCGCATATTCGATGACGCCAAGGGCAGGAGGCCCGTCGGGGAGCGGCGTGCCGCGCGAGATCTGCTCGTGTTGCGCATCAGGAGGATCATGTCAAGGTACGGCAGCGACCCGCTGCTAAAACAATTCATGGCCAAGCTCGGGCGCGCGCTGCCGGACCTGTTCACATTCGTGCTGGACCCGCGCGTCCCGCCTACGAACAACGCCGCAGAGCGCGGGCTGCGCGAGGTGGTGGTCCACAGGAAGATTCGCGGCGCGCTGCGGTCAGAGAAGACTGCAGACCAGATGGGCAACATCTTCACATGCTTTGCGACGTGGAAGAGCGCGGGGCTGGACCGCTACCTCGCAGAGATGGCAAAATACGTCTAGACGGGGGGGGGGGGTCAAATGACGTGAACAGTTACAATGAATATAACTATTCGTAGTTTAGAAAAACCAAAAGCAGTCAAATTAAAGCCATGCAATGCATGGCAGCGAATCCAGATCATCAAGGCATTTTAATGACGTTGAATCCATACTCTTCGCAGTTTTTGTAGTGTCCCTTTATCTCAGATCTCCAGCCAATCTTGGTGTCTATGAATGCCAAGGATTTTCTCAAAAGCGGAATCTGATTTTCATATTCGTGGTTTCTTCTGATCAACATATCACGGAACTCCTGTTGCGGAAGAGAGCTGCTCTTTTTACAGTTGCATTCCTGGCAGGCCAAGACCAGGTTCCATGCCTGATCCTCGAATATGTACGACCATGGAAGAAAGTGATCCACATGGGTATATCTGTGTTCTAGCTTGTCACAGCAGTAAAAACAATGATTCGTATGTTTGGCATAGGCCTTTCTGAATGGAGTCAGGGATCCTCGTTCAAACTCGTCTTGTTCTATCTTTGCCACCAGTCTTGGCAATGACCCGTTGATCTTTTCGAGGAATTTGGCCCATTCTGCAAGAAGGGCTTTGGATAATATTCCATAGTTGGTCTTGAAAAAATCAAATGCTTCCGGTTTGAGATAGATCATCTTTTCATCGTCGTCATAATCATAAAATATCTGATTCTCTACGCCGTATTTGCCGGCCATTATTTTCTGAAATCTTGGAACCACTAATGACGTCTTTGATCTTGCATGGCCAAAGACATTACAAAGTATTTTGCTTTCTGCCTTGGCCTTATCGTCCTCATCAATTAGACTGAAATCACCAGGTGTGTTTTCTCCGAACACATACCGTATTGCATGGATGACCTTGGGGATGCTTTTAGTTTTAAAATCCTGTTTTATCTTAAACTTGCACTCTTGATGCCAATAATATTCCAGAAATTTTTTTGCAAGATGCGTGTACGGAATTTTATAGGAATTCTCACCGGCACTGCTATCATAGCAATGTTCCAAGAGCACCCTTCCAAGCGCAAACTTGTATGTATTGTCCTTTCTAGACTGTGTGATTATTGATAGAAATATCCTTTTCATGTCGTCTGTTCGAGAATCCTGGAGTGTTGGAGATGTTGCAGCTTCTAGACTGGCGGCCGGCTTTGCGGACATCTTGTATTTTGGATCTAGGCGGAATATCGCCACATTGCCAGACTTGTGCCAGTTTATCATGATGTTTTTTTGTTTGAGTTTGGATATCTCTTGATCTGCTGCACTGTAAAACTCGTTTGAGGTTCTCTTGTCCCCCCACATGCTTTGATGCAGTTTCATCTCTTGTGCAACATATTCTATTATGTCTTTTCTGCGATGCCATACCGGCATGTCTTTGTATTGATGCTGTGTTGAGCTTCCGGGAATTTGTCTGCCGATATCTTTTTCTATCTGGCTCACAGTCATTCCATTTTGACCAAGAGCAAACACTATGAACTCTGAGATCTGCCTACGTGGTGGAACTTTTAACCAGTACGACATGATGTTGATTACGCAATATGGCTAAAAATGTATTTGCCATCTGCCGTCATCCTTACAGTCATTTTATCTTGGAAGCTAGCTTGCCAAACTCTTGTTTTGAGACTGTCAGACAGAACAGCACCTTGTCTGGTTTTTTGGCGTTTTTTATCATTGGATAGAACTTGATTACATACATGCCGTCTTTTTTTGTGACTTCATATGGCCTCTCGCCGATCTTTTCTCGCATTTGATAGTTTGAGCAAAATATGATCTCATAGGTTTATCTGACATTATACAAATCTCAAAATTTACGCATGAATCTTATTATATTCGTATGACGTTATTATGAGTAGCCGTAATTGAATCCCCTGAACTAACAGTGTTGGTGTCAGGGGCCGTGCAGTTACGGCCATTCTATCATTTAAAATCATGTCTTGGCTTTGTTTCAATTGCATCTGTTGCATCCATTGAAATTACTCCATCAGGTTCACTCCCTCGATTGTTCCCCCACGCAACAAGATCAGATAATATGTAGAGATTATGCGTAATCCCTCCAAACCCCACGCCGATAAGTTTAGATCAGACACGATCACGCCACACATCAAATGCCAGATTCATCTGATCAAACCATACGCCAGCTGCAACAGGAGATCAAAAAACTAAGGAAGACTCGGGGGCAGAAAGGCAGGGAGCTGGATCTTGAGCGCGGCCTGTGGAAGACCAGACATGGCATCGACATCCCAGTGGACGCAGGCAGGGCAGCGCTCCTGCACAGGTTTGAGACGTTAGATGGCATAATAAATGACGGGGCGCTGCTTCATGCGGCAACGCTGCACAGCAAAGAAGAGTTCGAATACATCCTGGAGAGGTTTTTGAGGAGGCAATCATAAAGTCAGAGGATGCGCGCCGCTGTTCCGCAACAACGAAATGAGATCAGACGATCCCGGCAACCGCTGCGGCCTCTATCCAAGGCACGCGCTCCTCATTGCTTGCTGCGCCTCAAGGACAATCCGACGCAGGGAACCCTTGAGGCATTCTTTGGGATAGACCAGTCCAACGTATGCAGGTACCTTCAGTTCTGCAATAAGACGCTTGGGACGATACTTCCGACGCCGCGCAGGATCTCAGAGGCGGTATCAGAATGCAAGACCGTAAAGGAGCTAAAGGAGTTCATTCCGGGCAGGGGCACAAGAACGCTGCTGGTCGACGGCACCCACATACCCGTGCGCCGTTCCGGCAGGAAGGACAGAAGAAAGGAGATGTATTCAGGCAAGAAAAAGAGGCATACGTTCAACACAACCAGTGTCCGCTACAAACAACAACATCATCCTGGGAATCGGCAGCACCGTCGTTGGAAAGACCCATGACATAACACTGCTCAGGGAAGATCCGATTCCGTTTGGCAGGTGGGCTGAAAAAATGCACGACGAGTCCAATCCAAAAAGCGAGAGGTTTACCGCATACATGGATCTTGGGTATCAGGGAATGCAAAAGGATCTTCCGGGCGCAAACGTAATCATGCCGCACAAAAGACCGGGAAAAAGAGAGGGAGAGAAGAAGGAGGAGGCCCGAAATCTGACAGATGGGCAAAAGAAGCGCAACCAGAAGGCAGGCGGCATCAGGATAACAGTGGAGAACAGCATAGGCAGGATAAAGCAGTATGCCCGGATGACAGAGCCGTACGGCGGCACCGAGGACGAGCTCAACTGCGAGATGAATGTCGTTGCGGGCCTGGTAAACCTGCACCTGATGAGGACGCTTCACAGGGAAGCCCCAAGCTGCGCAGAAGATTTCTCGGTTAGCGCCGCGGGTGGCAGCGGGTGCCACCGGATTGACGATGTGATCTCGGGGCACGCGGCGGTGCTGCAGGGCTGCGCACCGCATTTTGGATTCTGGCGTTTTTGTTCATGTGTTGTGCGGATTATCTGGCTGCAAGCCGTTCTGCCGCTGACGTGTGTGTGTCGTAAAACCACGTATTGTGCTGACGTTATGATCGATTACGCATAATCTCTGTTGAATAATATGCTTTGATACCCTTCGGGCCCATGTTATTCCATTAGTTTTAAAATAAGCAAATCCAAAATTCATTGGCCGCGATGAAGAATCAGAGTTATATCTGAATGATGATAGGAAGGCATTTGTCTGAGCTGCCATAACTCATTTACTGATTTGATTTTTTACTTTTTCTAAAATACTTTCATCCACAAGATTTTGTTCATATAATGCTTCTGTAATTTGTAAGATATTTAGAATTGAATGCATCTTTACCCCTAATTCAGACAGAGCCTCATCAGCTCCTTCCATTCTATTAACAATTACATATGCATCTTTTATCGAAATGTTGACTTCTTTTAGTAATTTTATTGCATTTACAACTGAACCTCCCGTAGTTGCAACATCATCAATCATGATTACTTTCATTCCTTCATGAATTTTCCCTTCAACTGATTTTGAAGTTCCATAATCTTTTGGTTTATTTCTCACATAGATTAGTGGCTTGACAGTTTCTATAGCTAGTGCTGATGCAATAACCAAGCCACCTGTTGGTACTGAAACAATAGAATCAAATTTGTTTAATCCAATGTTTTGTGCAATCTCATTTTCAAGATATTTTACCATTTTTCTAAATTCATGAGGATAGCTTGGAACTAGCCTCAGATCTACATAGTATGAACTCGTTTTTCCACTAGCAAGTGTAAAGTCTCCAAATTTTATAATACCATTCTGATGCAAAAATGTCGCAAACTCTTTAACAAATTCCATACCAAAATTAACTACACTGGTTTTATTTTGGTTTGTATTGTGTATGAATTATGCCTGAAATCTGGTTAAATTATGGAATTACAGACGTTGTTTTGGACATAGGAGCCGAGAATTTAGAGCAAAAAATTGATTCTGAAGGAAAAATTTTGGAAGATTCAATGATCAATGAAAAACTCAGCACACTTGACTTGTCAAAACCAACGGAACTTGTAGTTTTACATAACTCCAAATCCATTCAAAAAATCATTTCATCACTATTTGCTCTATGTGAGCAAAAATCAAAACCATTCCCAAAAATTCTAACTGATAAAAAAATCCTGAATTTAGTCAAAGCAGGATTGCCTGAAGGAAGTTCAATTAATGAATTTGATGATGTTGAAATTTCAAATTCAAACCTTGTATTCATGGCTGAAATGGAATTTGATGGACTATTTGGCTATGAAACCATTTCAACCCGTCTGATCAAAAAATTTGGTCTAGAATCCATGCTTTCAGCGTATGCAAAAAGACAAGGAAACCTTCCTACTCCCGGACAATATCCTGAAAGTCTGGAAGAAGCCAAAAAATTTACCAATAATTTTGAAATTCAAGGAATTGAAATAGTTGCAAATTCCGAAGGCATAGTTGATTTTTCTATAGGTCATCCTTCAGAAACTCTTTCTGCAACAAAAATTATGGAATCACACTCAATCAAAGATATAGGTCAACATAAAACTATGGTAATTAGTACCGGAAAAGATTCAAGTAATGACAATCTTGGAAAATCTCTCTCTTCACTTTGGAATTGCTCAAATGCCATCAAAAAAGACGGTCTTGCCATTTTAGTGGCTGAATGTAAAGGTGGTTTGGGCTCTGACGCAATTCAACAATTCATTGAAGATAGATTAACTTTAGAACAACTTCAAAATCCTACCAAATACATTAGTGGCATGGAGGACCTGTTGTTTCTTTCACAAGTACAAAAGAATTTTCAAATTGGTTTAGTATCGATTCTTCCCGAATTTTATGCAAAGAAACTTGACATGGTTTCTTTACAAGGCATAAAATACTCTCTAGACTATATTCTAAAAACACAAGGTACAAAACAAAAAGTCGCAGTGGTTACAGACGGTGCTAGACTTTTGTTAAGGTAAAATGCCTGGTAGCAAATCTGGTGGTAACGGTGCGCATAAAACTGCTAGTACTATGATTCCAACGTATGCAAGTTTTCTGTTTCTTGAAAGCGGTGAAACATCATCCAGTGGAGATGCACTTGGATTTCTTGAACTCATTACAAGGATTAAGATTGCCATTAACCAATAATTTAACAAAACAAGAATTGCCATGCTTCCATAAGTTGCATATCTGTGCATCTTTGGACCAAGTAATGTCCGTGACATATGTCCTCCGTCTAATTGCCACGCTGGCAGTAAATTCAAAAATGTAATTAAAAATCCAATCCAGGCTGCAAACATAACAGGAGTCATGATGACTTGGTGTCCAGCTCCTCCCTTGCCAAACAATGCTAAACTGGCAGTCATTAACAATGGTTCACCTTGACCCCATTCCATCAATCTTGATTCGGCAAACAACCCTGTAGCAATCTCTTGATCTAAAATTGGTGCGGTATATGCCCCATAAATTGAAACTATTACTGCAATTACTAGTCCTGCAATTGGCCCTGCAATTGCAATATCAAATAAAATTTCTCGATTAATGGTCAACCCTTTTGATTGGATAAATGCGCCAAATGTTGGAATGCCAATTATAGGTAATCCTGGAATAAAGTAAGGCCAAGTTGTTTTTAGATTATGTGCTTTGGCAGCAATAATGTGGCCAAGCTCATGAATTCCTAAAATCCCTAATAATGACAGTGTATAGATTACTGCCATCTCCAAAGGATCTCCAATCTCTACAACTGAATTTGTTCCAGACGTTCTATAGTATCCGTCAATCATTACAAATGAAATTACAATTGCAAACAAAACTCGAGGAGTCCATGCAGCATTCATCCACTTTCTCTGTTTTTTTACAGCAAATTTTTGAATGATGATGAATTTTGCACCATTTATCTCTTCTAATTTACAGACATAACTCATATTTTCTAACTTTCTTGCCAAATACACAAACTTGGATTTGAACTCCAAATCTTCAATTCTAAATTCCAATGAAAATTCCGCCTTTGTAAATTCACTGACCTCAAATATGGAACTTACTAGTGAAATAATCCTCTCTCTTGTGCGTTCTTCCATCTTGTTTAAGACTAAGTCTTTCCATTAAATGGTTTTCTGGTTTAAAATTAAATATTGATGCATATATCACATTTCATGCAAGTAATTCTCAGAGAATTGGATGACTGCAGTATTAGACGAGCAGAAATAAGCGATCTGATTCCTGTAATGGAAATTAATTTGAAGACACTTCCTGAGCATTATTCTGATTATTTCTATGAAAGCTTACTTGCAGAAATTCCTGAGGCATTCATAGTTGCAGAAATTGGAGGAAAACATGTTGGTTATATTATGTGTAAAACCGAATATGGTTTTTCAAATTTTAAGAAATTAGGTTTTGTCAAAAAAGGTCATATGGTGTCTGTTGCAGTTCTTGATGATTATAGAAAGAAAGGAATTGGAAGTGTACTTGTTGAAGAATCCATCAAGGGCATAAAATCAAAAAAATGTGACGAATTCCACCTTGAAGTACGGTGTAGTAACAATGAGGCCGTGAGAATGTATGAAAAACTTGGATTTGTAATCAGACAACAACTAAATGCCTACTATCGAGATGGTGAGGATGCATACCTTATGGCAATTGAATTAGATTAGTTCAAACCAATAAATAACTCACGAAAAATTCTTTTTCATGAACAAGCGTAAAGGAATGGGTATTACCATTTTTGTGCTTTGTATTGCTGCATTCTTTCTTTATGCATATTTGTTAATGCTCTCTGAATGGAGTCCCATTATGTTGCAATTGTCTGTATTGATGATTGCAGGAGGTATTCTTGGAATAATTGCATGGATTGGATATGTTATGGCAACAACAAAACCTTCATCTGCATCAATCACATCAGATGATTAGTTTACTTTGAAATTTTTACATCTACTACTGTCTGATAGTATCTGGGACCCACTGCTCTGACAATTTTTGAACCTAGAATTTCTGACTGTACAGATGTAACTTGAAGATAATGTTCTTCTGAAAGTTTTCCAGCTTCTGATTTTTTGTCAGCATGAATATGTGAATAATAATGAATCATTCCTCCATTTTTAGTTGTACTGACTGCAGATTCTAAAAATTCATCAGATCTTTCAGGTAACAGCATCAACGTTCTATCCGATTTATCAACTAATTGCTCTTTGATAATTTCTGATGCATTACCGTTTATGGAAATTACTTTTCCAGCAAGTTTGTTTAATTCGATATTTTTTACACATAACTTTGATGCGGCTGGGTTTATGTCAAGGCTGTAAACAGTGCATTTTTTCTTTTTTGCAGCCATTATAGAAAACATTCCCACTCCTGCAAACATATTGGTCATTATCTCTCCATCCTGAATCAAATTTCCAATTCTTTCCCTCTCTGTAGAAAGCCTAGGTGAAAAAAATGCATTTTCAACATCCACTAGAAATTTACAGCCAAATTCCTTGTATTCTGTTTCAGTGTTGTCTTCCCCCGCAAGAATCTCCAGATTTCTTGTACGAAAATCTCCTTCTACATCTGATGCTTGATAAAAACACTTCTAGCAACTTTTACTTCGTTTAGTAAAGTCTCGCCAATGATTTTTTTCTTTGATAAAAGTGAATCAGGAATTCTTACAACGATTATGTCTCCAATCTGATCAAAGGCTGAGATTAACTCATCACTTTCTTTTGGTGTGAGATTATCCTCCAGTACCTTTTTTAACATTCGAGTCAATTCTTGTAATAGTAATTTCCTGATGCCTTTTGATCTTTATCTAATCTACTTTCCAATTTGTTTACACGGGGTCTGAGACTTCTTTCATCCCTTCTAAAGGACATATCCAGTGATTTTAGAAATTTATTCATAGCGTCAGCTTTTGGCATTGGAGCTGTAGCTTGGCCAATTACTCCTGATTCTCCTTCAAAGATTATCATTGTATCGGAAACTAGATCCATCAACTGCAAATCATGATCAATTACCATTGCTGATTTTCCAAAAGAACGAACAAACTTTTGTAAAAATTTTGCAACTGCAATTCTATCTTCTACATCTAAAAATGCTGAGGGCTCATCTAATGCATACAGATCCACTTTTTGTAACAGACAGGATGCAACCGCAACTTTTTGTAATTCTCCCCCAGAAAGATTCTTGACAGATTTATTGTAGATTTTTTTAATTTTTAATGGCTCAAGTATCTGCTCTTCTTCAAGGCTTCCTTCAATTGGATTTCCATTTGCTTTTTCTAACAATGCAATAACTTCTACATCAATATCATTTTGAAGATACTGTGGTTTGTATGCTATCTTTATTTTTTTATCAATACTGCCAAAGTCTGGTTTTTCAACTCCTGCAATCATCTTCATCATAGTTGTCTTTCCTAGAGCATTTCCTCCCATTATGCCTAAAACTTCCCCTTTTCTCACCCGACCAGGCTCAATAGTTACTGAAAATGAAGAATATTTTTTCTCAAGTTTTGGGTAAGTTACAACGTCACTCCCTTCTTGAAATATGTCAGTTGGCGAAGAAGATACGTCTAAAGAAAATTTCTTATCTCTAAATCTGACATTTTCGGTTGGCAAATACCCATCAAGGAAAACATTGATTCCTACTTTAGTAGATAGAACATTTGAAACAATTCCATATGCGGCAGGTTCGCCGTATAATACTTCTACAAAGTCACTGAGAAAATCTAGTAATGTCAGGTCATGTTCAACTACCATGACACTTTTTCCAATTTTAGCTAAACTCTGGATTACTCTGGCAACTCCAATTCTTTGAAAAACATCATTGTATGATGATGGCTCATCAAAAAAATAAAATTCTGTATCTTTCGCTGCAGCTACTGCTACTGCTATTCTTTGTAGTTCGCCTCCACTAAGTTCCTTCAAACTTTGCTCCATAGAATTTTCTAGTCCTAACTCTTTGATTAATTCTCTAGATACACCCCTTTCATCATATTTGTCAAGAAGTTCTTTTCCTGTTCCGCCAAATGCTTCTGTAATCTGATAAACTTGTTGTGGTTTTATTGATGCACAAATTTGTTTTTGTTCAATCTTTTCAAAATGCTGTTTAAGTTCAGTTCCACTATAATATTTTAAGATCTCATCCCATTCAGGTGGGTTTTCATATCTTCCAAGATTCGGTTTTAAGTTTCCTGATAATATGTTTACCACCGTACTTTTCCCCATTCCATTTCTTCCTAGCAGTCCAACAACTTCTCCTGTTTTTGGAGTAGGTAATCTGAATAGTCTAAATGAATTTGGACCATATTGATGAATTTTGTCTGTAGCTAGTTCACTTGCAAGATTGACAATAGTTATTGCATCAAATGGACATACTTTGACGCATATTCCACAACCATTACAGATATCTTCGTCGATCTGGGCTTTTTTGGATTCTTCATTTAGAACAATACAATCCGCGCCTGATTTGTTGACTGGACAGTACTTTATGCACTCTAAACCACATTTTTTTGGCTGGCATAACTCCTTATCTAAAACAGCAACTCTGTGTGTCATGTCGTAACTCGGTATTTTCTTTGCTTTATACCTATTTTGAACACATTTGGATCTTTCGTTACGTTAATAGATGAGAATCTGACATCATTTTTCAAGCCGGCCATAGCGTTAGGGTGCGACCCAATCCCATTCCGAACTTGGAAGTCAAACCTGACGTCGCTGTTGTGCTACTAAGATGCGAGAGCCCTTGGGAAGCAGCAGTGCTGGCATTTTCTAATTTCTTAATCAATCTTTTAATATTCAATAAATTGGTTTGATTATGATTTCAATGCAAAATTGCACTGTATGCGGTGAAGCATTTTCAGATGATATTAGATTTTTAAATCATATGATGGAAAAACATGGTTTTAGAAATCCAAATGTTGGCAAACCTGATAGAAATAGTAGAGGTTATTAGTTTTACAGGCTTTGCAAATAATCTAAAATCAATCTTAATTGTCGATAAACTTGTTTTTATTTTCAAAATAAATGGGCTATTGGGTCATTTATTTAGATATGCTAGAGATCTATTTTTTTGCTATTTGTGAACAGACTTGACGACCTCAAAAAAACCGCTTTAACAGTTCTGCAGTCTTGCTGACAATTTTCATCAACTCTCATAGATGATGATTTTTCTGTTTTTTTAGAAAAAATTGATTTCATTAATGGAAATAATGCTGCTCTTCCGCCATATGCCCTTTCTTTATCAATAAACCAAAACATGTCTAAGGCAGATTCACCTAGAATTTCATTTCTTATCTTTGTTCCAAAATCTGAATAATGTCCTACCATTGTCATTTTACCTCTTGCAAAAAAATCAACAAATTTCGCAAATTTTACACACAGGTAACACTGATTATCAAAAACTACAATTGGAACATTTTCTTCTATTTCCATAATACCTATTAGCGACGATCAAATTAAAATTTTACAGAAATAGATTTTTATTAAATTTACAAAAACAATGATCAAGATGGGGCTTAATTATTATCAAATTAAGAAGAATATTCTTCGAGCCCGAAAATTAGTGATTAAGGGAACTAATATTGCTGGTTCAGGCCATCCTGGAGGCTCTTTCTCTATGGCAGAAATTTTGGGCTGTTTATTCTACAAATACTTGAAATTTGATCCTAATAATCCTCAGTGGGAAGACAGGGATCGTTTAGTTTTATCCAAAGGCCATGCTGCTCCTGGTTTATTTTCAAACATGGCAGTTGCAGGATATTTCCCAGAATCTGAACTTGAAACCCTACGAAAATTTGGTAGTAGATTACAAGGGCATCCTGACCTAAAATGCCCAGGTGTGGAATTCTGCGGTGGATCTTTAGGCACTGGATTATCTTATTCTGTAGGAGTTGCACTTGCTGCAAAAATTAATTCCAAAGATTATCACGTTTACACTATCATTGGAGACGGAGAATCAAACGAGGGTCAAATTTGGGAGGCTGCAATGACGGCTGCAAAATACAAGGTTGATAATCTTACTGCTTTTCTTGATAGAAATTTCATTCAACAAGATTCCTATACTGAACAAATAATGCCACTAGATGAAAAGTTAGAAGGTGATGATCTTTCTGAAATGTGGAAAGACGCATCCCGTTGGAAGACTGGTGATAAATGGAGATCCTTTGGATGGAACGTCATTGAAATTGATGGACATAGAGTTGAACAAATTGATGCTGCCATTGCAAAAGCAAATGCAACAAAAGGAATACCTACCATAATAATTTCAAGAACAATTAAAGGCAAATCCGTAGAACATATGGAGGATAACCCACAATGGCATGGAAAAGCTCCTGACTCTGATATAGTCCCTATAATTAATCATGAACTGAACTCACAATTCATGATTGCTCCATCTATCATTGCCGGCGATATGACAAATCTGGCAAATGAAATTAAAAGATGTGTTTCTGGAAGAGCTGACTATATTCATCTTGATGTAATGGATGGTCAATTTGTTCCAAACAAAACTTTTGATCATACTAAAGTCAAAGAACTAAGGCCTCTTACTGCAATTCCATTTGATTCACACTTGATGATAAATGAACCTGTAAAACACGTCAGAGATTATATTGATGCAGGTAGTGACATTATTACAATTCATGCTGAAGTAACTGATGAATCCAGTTTTGGAGAAATTCATGATTTACTAAAACAAAATCAAGTCGGTGTGGGTTTTGCAATAAACCCTGACACTGAATTACCTGAATGGTCTTACAAATTCTTACCTTCACTTGATCAACTAATTGTAATGTCTGTAGTTCCTGGAAAATCCGGTCAGAAATTCATTGAAGAAACACATGCAAAGATAGCTAGATTGAATCCTATTCTAAATGAACATAATTTTTCAGGCTATATTGAGGCTGATGGGGGAGTAAATCTTGAAAATATCGGCTCAATTTTTGCAGATGGTGCCCGTGTCTTTGTTGGAGGTGGTGCCATTGCTGGACAGCAAGATGTGCGGGCAGCAATCAGGGAATTTAGAAATGAGACTTTAAAATCCAGAAGAAGTGCTTTGCTTGATAAAGCCAACGAATTAGGTGGGGCTGATTTAGTAAACAAATGGATTGGTCTGCATGTTGTAGGAGAAAAACAGGAACAAATTAAAAAAATTGCACGGGAGTCGGGATACATTTGAATGAACCAATAATGGCTGATATGCGTTCAGAATATTCCAAAACTTTGATTCAGGTTGGAAAAGAGAATCCAAATGTTGTAGTTTTGGGTGCTGATACGACCGATTCACTGAAGACCTCTGGTTTTGGAAAAGAGTTTCCTGACAGATTCTTTAATGTCGGTATTGCTGAGGCAAATCTTGTTACAGTATCCGCTGGATTAGCAGCATCTGGAAAAATTTCTTTTGCTAGTACTTATGCAATATTTTTGCCAGGAAGAGCGGTTGATCAAATTCGAAATAATATTGCTTATCCTTCACCACAAGGCAAGAAAGGCCTTAATGTGAAATTAGTTGTGTCTCATGGAGGCTTATCTGTTGGACCTGATGGAGGTTCACATCAACAAATTGAAGATATTGCGATAATGAGAGTTATTCCTAATTTCCGAGTTTTTATTCCGGCTGATACAATTTCGGTTTCTAAATTGACTCATTTAATGGCAAATGAATATGGCCCTTTTTACATGAGAATGGCAAGATCAAAAACTCCTATAGTTCATTCAGAATCTCAAGATTTTCAGATTGGAAGAGGTATTGCTCTGAGAGATGGTTCTGATTGTACCATTGTAGCATGTGGGATTACTGTTAGAATGGCGTTAGATGCGGCTGAATCATTACAGCAAGAAGGAATCTCCTGTAGGGTTTTGGACATGTTTTCAATAAAGCCAATTGACAATGAAATTTTAGAAAAAGCAGCAAGGGAAACAGGTTGTATAGTTACCACTGAAGAGCATAATATTCTTGGCGGAATGGGTTCTGCTGTTGCAGAATCTGTTTCTGAATCATATCCTGTACCCATAAAGAGAATTGGGGCTCAGGATATGTTTGGAGAATCTGCTAGAGATAATGAGGTTCCCTTACTTTTAGAGAAGCATGGAATAACAGCTTTTAATATGGCAAAACAAGTCAAAGAAATTAGGAATAAAAAGTTATGAAAATATTTCTTGATACTGCTAATCTAGAATCAATTAGAAAATTCAATGATATGGGATTACTTGATGGAATCACAACTAATCCTTCTCTATTGTCTAAAGAAAGTGGCAATCCCAAGGATGCAATGAGAGAGATTACAAAAATTATCAAAGGTGATGTAAGTCTTGAAGTTGTAAGTACAGAATATTCTGGAATGATGGAAGAAGGCAAACGTCTTCGTGAATATGGCGATAATGTTGTCGTTAAAGTCCCTATGACTCCTGATGGTTTGAAGGCATGCAAATCACTTTCATCAGAGGGAATTCCTGTTAACGTTACACTGATATTTTCTCCAAACCAAGCTTTGCTTGCTGCAAAATCTGGTGCAAAATATGTTAGTCCATTTATTGGAAGACTTGATGATATCGGGGCAGATGGAATGCATATAATTAAAGAAATCAAAGAAATATTTTCCAATTATAATTTTGGAACTAAGATACTTGTTGCAAGCATTCGTCATCCGGTACATGTAATTGATGCTGCAAAAATTGGGGCAGATGTAGTAACCTTGCCTCCTGCAGTCTTGGACAAGATGATGAAACATCCGTTGACAAAAATTGGTTTAGAAAACTTTCTTGCGGATTGGGAAAAGCTCAAATCTGAAAATCCTGACATCAAAATATAGCAAAATCAACAATTCTAATTAAAAAATAAAAAATCTAAATTAAAAAATAATGGTTTTTGAATTAGTTCTTGCTGCCTCGACTTTTCCTTGTGCCAGTTCCTCTGCCTGTACTTCTGGTCATTCCAACTGTACTGGATCGTTTTTTTGGCTCAGGAATATCACTTAATTTTCTTCTACTAGTTCCTCTACTGCCAGAGATGGATACATTTCCTGCTGCCTTCTTTCTTGCTTCTTGGATTGCCTTAAACTCAGCACCAGTCCATTTTGTAGCATCACTGTCAACATCAATAACTCTAGTTCCTCTTCCGGAACGGATTTTTATTTTGACCATAAAATAAGTAAAATCTTCTTATATTTATCTAGGGTGCTTAGCTCAAATTTACCATAATTTTAGTGGAATTTGTGAAAAATTCAAACATTTTTGTTTTAACTGCTAATCCAACCCAATTTTTTAAAATATGCAAACATCAAGATCGCAGGAATAGCTGATGCAATAATAATGATTATGAAAGCTGAAAACGGACCTAAGATCATTAAATTATCTCCATTTCCACCTGGCAAATTGACATTCATTCCATAAAATGTCCCAATTACGGTTGATGGAATTGCTAATGTGAAGATAATAGTTAGTACAGCAAGTACTTTGTTTGTTTTTTCAGTGCTTAACACAAAGTCTGTATCTTTGTAAATTTCCATGGTCTCCCTTGACTCTTCTAATGTTTCAATTACTTTGTCTATGTGGTCAATAATATCATCAAAAAATAACGTGAGTTCTGTATCCTCTCTCTCAGAAAATCTTTTAATGTTTTTTGCAATTTCTAATACAAATTTCTTTAATGGGTTGACAATTCTTCTTAATCTGTTAATTTCTCTTCTAAGCAGAGCAATACTTCTTGCTACTGGTTTTTTTTCATCAAATACTCTATCTTCCATTTCATCTAGATTTGCAATTATCTTTCTAGAAGTATGTAAAAGATCATCTACCAGCACATCAATGATTTCATGAAGCAGCGCTCCCGAGGATTTTCCTAATAGTCTATCTTTTCTTTGTTGATCTGAACCTGTTTTACATATTTCTTCTAATTCAACTAGAGGTTTTAGATCTCCCTGATGGATTGTGACTAGGAAATCCTTTCCAAGGAATATAGATAACTGACTATTTTTTGATATTTCTATTTTTTGTGATAATGGTGGAAAATGTAGAATTACAAAGAAATGATCATCATAGCTATCCAGCTTTGGAAGTTCAAATTTGGTCATACAGTCTTCAATGTTTAATTTATTGAAATTGTATTTTTCAGCTAATTTTTCAACATCTTTTCTATCCGGATTTTGTAAATTAATCCATACAAATTTTTCACCTGGAATGGATTCAATTTTACGATCGACAGAAATCTCTGCCAATTTCCTACTCGAACGTAATCTATTTCTAATGAATCCTTTTTTCAAGTCGAAAAATACCCTAGTACAACAAATTTAAAGCGATCGCTATTACTTGTGTGAAAACTTTAGTTGTGAAACTGAAAAACATTCTTGAATTTGAGGCTATTTGAACGGAAGTAAATAATTCATTCCTATCCATGTAAGTCCGATTGCTATTGCCATTGCAATCCACCACAAACGCATATTTCAAATCCAAACTAGTCAATAATAAGTCTACAGTATAATTTTTAGATGGAAATCAAAGATTATTACGGGATTAATAATTTTTCTTTCTGGTGGCCTTCGTAGTACAGTGGCTAGTATAGGGGATTGTGGATCCCCGGACAGGGGTTCGATTCCCCTCGAGGGCCTACATAATTTTTAGAAAATGCCGAATTTACTAGATTCCATTTCTTCTTTGATAGCAAGCTTGAACCGAGGAGATTTGGATTCTACATTCTTTGTTAACCATGTAAGAAATTTCTTTTCAATTCCTTTTCCCTTTAATTTATTAAAATCCGTACCCATCATTTCAACTAATTTTTCAACAAGTGATTTGTTTACACTTAATACAAAAAAGTGCCAACCAAAAGCAAATTCTGAATCAGTCATGACAAAATCTTCCTGACTGTGAGCCACTTCTTCCAAAAGAGATAACTGCTGAGTTAATGCTTTACTTGTTTTATCATAATCTATTGCAGAAACATTGATGTTAATCCTAGTCTCCATATTCTTTTTATTTCAAAACAGAATAAAAGGATTATACAGATTATTCCTTTAAAAGATATTCAAAATCTATGTCAAACTGCATTTTCATGATATTGATATAAGTTTGAATAGGTTCTGGAATTTCTTCACTACACGCTACTCCTAGTTTTCTTGCATTAATCCAAATTACCAAGGTTTGTATGATTGTCAAAAATCGATCATTTCTAATTTCAGGAGTCCCAATGGATTTTGTGTATCTTTCTGCAAATTCCCATGCTGTTACAAAATCTATACATTTTACTCCAAAGATTGCTAATGCCTGTTCTTGCATACTTTGTGCTTTTTTGAAAGGTATTTTGTTGATTATGTATGGGAAATTTACTTTATCTGGAAGACAATCTGGAAGCGGTCCCCAAATTGTAATTATTTTTGTTCCTAATTTTAGATTTTCAAATTTTTTCAACATTTGATTAATCACTTTATCATCTGTAAACCAAAACAAAATTACAGAAGCGTCTGAGATGTCTGATTCTTCTATATTCTTACAAATTAGCTGTCCTTGAATATTTTTTTGTCTAAGAATTTCTTTTCCGTGTTGAATTTTTTCAGGATTGTTATCCATTCCTACGGCTTTTTTCACTTTGAACTCATTTATTGCTATCTCTATTCCTTTTTCATTACCACAACCTAAATGATAAAAAACATCATTTTCGCCTACATCTGCAAACTTGAAAATTTCTCTAAAAGATTTTTCTGATAGCTGGACATCTTCTCCACTAAGTAAATTTTCTGGAAGTGTTCCTAAATATTCTTCAATTTTCAATGGTATTATTTGTACACGAGAGAATTTATTCTCTTATGCTTTCTAATTTTGAAACTGCCTGCCATAACTGTGTTCTTACGTATGAAGGCATGTTAGGATCTTGTGTTATATCATCTAGTAGACTAATTGTATTTGCCGCTCTTACTGATAGTGAATATTCGTCTTTATTCAAATCTGCGACCAAATCTGAAATTAATTTTTTTATTGTCTTTGGAGTAGAGTTATTGGAAGCAATCAGATTCAATGTTTCAATTGCACCTTTCATCGATTCTTTATTTTGAGCGTCGTCTGCCATTTTTTACACATTTTCTTAAAAATTAGAGGTATATAGTTACATCTCCACAAACACAGTGTCTGATTCTACTACGACACTGTATGATGCCAAATCTCTAATTTTTGCCGGGAATTTAATTAATTTTCCAGTTTTACAATCAAATTGTGCCCCATGCCAACCACATGTGATTGTACATTCGTCTAATTTCCCTTCCGATAGACTAGAACCTGAATGAGTACAAGTATCATCTGTTGCACAATATTTGCCATCAATATTTGCAACCAAGATATCTTTTCCATCAATAGACACCTTGATCATCTTTCCAGAAGGAATATCCGATATTTTACCCGCTATAATTTTTCCCAATTTAGTTTTTATCTGATTGTTCTTAATATTTTTTTATACAAAGTGATGACGATGATTAGAGAAGCAAATTCTTTAGACAAAGCTCCAATTTTGAGATTTTGTAAAGATACTTTTTCTTGGGGAGACTATATAGATCAAGTTTGGGACCCCTGGTTACGCGAAGGTAATTTGTTTCTATTTGAAAAACAGTCTCCAGTGGGAATCTGTCATGCATTTTTCTCAGGAGATCAAATTTGGATTGAAGGAATTAGGATTGATCCACATTTTCGTAGACAAAAAATTGCATCTAAACTAGTAAAACATGCTGAATCAATAGGAAAAGGTAAGCATATTTCATTTTCCTTTATGTTAATTGATACTGAAAATACTTCATCTGTCACAATGGCAAACTCTTTAGATTATAACACATTTCAAACTTGGAATTTCTACTCTCTTATGCCAAAAAGAAATTCAAATTATGATGATATTCATTTTGAAAAATTCTTAAATCGTCAATTCCATTCCCATTATGTAAAATCTTGGAGATGGCTTCCTGTAGATGATGCCACACTATCTATATTTTATGAACAAAATAAGATTATCAGATCTAATTTAGATGGCAAAAATTCAATAGCAATTCTTACTGATTCCGAACATTTTGACAAAACCTTAATTGTTACATTGTTTTCAGGCTCAAAAAACAATACGTTACAAATAATTTCCTTTTTACAAAATTATGGTATTGAAAAAAACTATGAAAGAATACAAATTTTGACTAAAGAACAATTACCACTTTTTGATTTATTGGAACATAGAATTTCATTTCATTTGATGAGGAAATCTTTAGCTTAATCTGATTTAACAAATTTTATTGTATTATTTAAAATTCCAAGACATTCGATCTCCATCTCAATTCTGTCTCCATCTTTCAAAAATTCTACATTTGGATTCCTTAATGCTACACCTGCTGGTGTTCCGGTAGCAATAATGTCACCTCTTTCCAAAGTCATGACTTTAGAAATTTTTGAAACAATTTCTGGGATTTTTATGAACATTTTATTTGTAGAAGAGTTCTGTCTTATTTCTCCATTAATTTTGGTTGTCAACTTTAGATTGTGAACATCTTGGATTTCATCAGCTGTTGTAATCCATGGCCCACATGGTGCAAATGTATCAAAACTCTTTCCTCTAGTAAACTGTTTGTCCTTGAATTGAATGTCTCTTGCTGAAACGTCATTGAATATCATATATCCAAATACTGCACTTGAAGCATCTTCTATGCTGATATTTTTACAGTTTTTTCCAATTATTACGGCTAGTTCTATCTCGTAGTCTAATTTTGTAACAAAATCTGGGCATACAATGTTTGAATCAGTGCTAGTAAGTGCTGTTCGTGGTTTCATTACTATGACCGGATCTTCTGGTGCCTTCAGATCTTGTTCTTTGGCATGGTCCCTATAGTTGAATGCCAAACAGATTATTTTGTTTGGATTTACAATTGGCGTTAATATTTTGTATTCTGAAAGATTTTCTTCATACGACAAATCTTCAATCTTGTTTTTAATTTCATCATACCATCCATCAAAAAGAAAATCTTTTACACTAAGCGGAATTGGGACTCCTGTTAGGTAAATTATCTCATCTTTTGTGGCTACTTTGTCGCCTTTAACAAAACCATATGTCTCATTATTTCCATTTAACAATCGTGCTATTTTCATAATTGATCACTTGTGTGTAAAAATTGCTTGATTCTGTGAATCCTTTCTACAATATCCAAATCTGACAAATTGAATCTCATCTCCTTCTTTTAATTGCAGATAATGTGGTTCTGTATAAACATCTAACTCTTCTAAACTTTTTTCATTAAACTCTTCTCCATTGAATAATACTTTGGGAATAATCATTTTAATTTCATGTGCTGTTTTTTGCGGAACCCATTGAATTTTTAGTATGTTTGCTATCTCACCTTCACCAATAAACTCTCCTTCAAATTCTGCACCATCTTTTGTAATGGAAACATTTCCTAATCCTAAAAGTCTAACCTGCATTCCTTGTTTGATGTTTTGTGCATCATCCCCAGAAATGTAGAAATTATTATCAATCTCAATTTTTCTTTTTCCCAAATCATTAGTTGGATGATTAGGAATTTCAATTGATGAGATTGACAAATTTTTTACTGTCAATTTTTTTGCATTACTGACCATGAATAACCTTATACTTTCAGAATCTACAAATTTTCGATTAAATGCTTCAAGTGCATCAAATGGTGCAAGAGTATTTGCTTTGGTAAACCCTAATGACAAGATGAATTTTTTGATGGCTTCAGGTTTGATTCCTCTCCTTCTAAGCGCTTCAAGAGTCGGCAGTCTTGGATCATCATACCATGAAACCTTACCTTCTTCAATCAAAGGTTTGATGATTCTTTTTGAAATTGGCATTCCTTTGAATTCTAATCTGGAGAAAAATCCCTGGTATGGTTTCCTCATGTTTAACGCATCTAAGATTGCGTCAATTAGCTCTTTTCTTAGTTCGAATTCTTTAGAACGAAAAGCATGCGTAATTCCATCAATACTGTCTTCAATTGCAACAGCAAAATCATAACTAGGCCAAATTCTATATTTTTCGCCTAATGTGTAATGCTTTTCGTCAATAATTCTGAACAATACTGGATCTCTCATGACTGCATTGTCTGCTTTCATATCTCCGCGAAACCTTACAATTGCATCACCAGGTTTGAATTTGACTTGCATCTTTTCCCAATTTTTATTATTTTTTTCAACATCCTCCATGCTACACTTACATGGTTTTCTTTCTCTTCTGTTTTTGCTGATATTGTCTCTATTACAAGTACAAACGTAAGCTTTTCCAGAATTTATTAATTCCATACCTTTCTCATAAAATAATTCCATGTCATCTGAAGTGCTCTTTATTGTATCAAATTTTACTCCTAACCACTCTAGTCCCACTTTGATGGCTGCATGATACTCCATTCTCTCTGCTTCTGGATTTGTATCATCCATTCTCAGAATAAATTTTCCACCGTACATCTTTGCATATTCTGAATTAATGATAACAGCTTTTGCATGTCCTATGTGAGGATAACCATTTGGTTCAGGAGGAAATCTTGTAACAACTTTTCCTTGTTCAGCACCTTCCAATTCTGGAAGTCCTTCTCTTTCTTCAATTTTTTCTTTAGGTATTAAAATTTCTGGAAAGTTTTCTTCAATTTCTTTTTTCTGTTCTTCAGATGATAACTGATTAACTCTTGAAACAATTTCAGAAATGTCTCCTGTGATCTCCTTTACTTTGGTTCTAAATTCTGGCTTTATTCCAAGAATTTTTCCCAAAATTATTTTATCTTGAGTTTGCCCCCCATGCTCAAATGCATTTTGAAGAGACATTTTTCTAATTTCTTTTTTTAATTCTTCATCCATACTAGATCTACCTATTGATACTATACGCTTCTCTTTACCACAAAATCCAATAATGCAATTAGTTCTGTTTTGGCAGAGCCTGAATATTTTGACAATGATTTTTCAGCTTTTTTTGCATATTTTAGAGCCTGCTTTCTAACATTTTTTTCAATTCCAAGAGAGCGAATTACATTTACCGCCTTGTTTAGATCATTTCTTGTTGCCTTGGAATTCCCAAATGCCTTTAGAATTATTTTTTTGTTTTTACCTTTTGCTGTTTTTATTGCCATTAGTATTGGAAGAGATTTTTTACCTTCTCTAAGATCATTTCCAACAGGTTTCTTTGTAACTTTTGGGTCTCCCATTACTCCTATGAGATCATCAGTTATCTGAAATGAAATTCCCAAGTTTCTTCCAAATGATGAGAGATTTGCAATGTCACTAGATTTGTTTGTAGCACAGATAGCTCCCATTGCACATGATACGTCAAATAATGCTGCAGTTTTTTTGCAAATCATTGTAATGTACTCTGACTGTGTTGGAATTTTCTTTTCATCAGCCATTTTTACATCCAACAGCTGACCTTCACATACATCCACACATGCTTTAGATAATCTAGAAACTAATTTAGTGGTAGCATTTGCTGATAATTTTGATTCAGTAATTATTTGAAATGCTTTTGAAAATAAAACATCACCGGCTATAATTGCAATTGGCATTCCAAATTTTTTATGTACAGTTGGAACCCCATGACGCATCTCATCATTATCCATGATGTCATCATGAACCAAAGTAAAGTTATGAACCATTTCTACAGCACTTGCAGCTGGCATTGCATTGGTAACTTTTCCTCCTAAAATTTGGCAACTTCTAATTACCATGTATGGTCTAAGTCTTTTTCCACCATGAATAATTAGATGCCCTGCTGCATCATAGAGTTTCTTTGGATTTCCTTTTAGCTTTGAATTTAGATACTTGTTTACTATTTTTGCATTTTTTTCGATTTGCTTAGTTTTTTTCATTTACTAATCTCCACTTATCTTTTGGTAGATGAGTCTTGATTGCTTCAAGCAATCCCTCATGAACTTCACTATTCATCCATGTAGATAAGACGTTTTCATGCTTTTCGAGCATGGATTGTTCAGATTTATTAAGTAATTCTAAAGCAATAAGCATCCAAGGACAATATATTTGAGAATTTATCTTTAATTCTGAGAGTAACTTTTTTGCAGAAATCCATTTTATTTCATCTATTTCTCCCTCAATCTTTTTTGGTTCTGAAACTTCGTCGATTATTCCTATTAACGTTCCACAAATTTCATTCTCAGAACCTACATCTTTGTAAGGCACATGATATTCAAATTTGTGCAAATAATCTAGTTTTATTTCAATTCCTAATTCTTCTGGCATTCTTCTTTCTCCTGATGATACATAAGTTTCAGATTCTCTTGGATGACTTGCAAATGTACCATCCCAATCACCTGGCCACAACATCTTCTCTTTTGCTCGTCTTGCAAGCACCAGATTGCCATTCTTGTTAAACAATAAAGTAGTAAATGCTCTGTGTAGTTTACCATTTGGTAAATGACACTTTACTTTTTCTTCAGTACCAATGGGATTATCATTTTCATCAACTAAAATTACAAATTCTTCAGACATTTCCTTTTCCCCTAAACAACGTTCCTTCAAATTTTTTGTTTCTAACTGCCTTCACAATTCTCTCAGGTTTATTCCCATTTACAAAAAAGACATTCATTCCAATTTTTGAAATCTTTAATGCTTCCTTTACTTTTCTAGTCATTCCACCGGTAACATCCATCTTATTTTCTGAAATTGAAGGACGTTTACCCCTTAATTCATAAATTAATTTTTTTGATTTGAGATCCGAATACAATCCATCTTCATTTAGAACAAAAATACCAAGTCTTGGTTTTAGGACTTTTGAAAGATGAGTCATGATCTTGTCACCTGATAAGATGTATGTTTTTTTCTGGCCATACCACAATGCATCTCCATATGTGACTGGAATTAAGCCTGATTTTGCAATTTTTTCAACCTCTTTAACTTTCTTTGAAATCGGTTTATTTCCTGACATAAAATAGGTTGGTGGAAGGCAATATGGATTTAATCTATTTTTTAATAATGAATCTAAAATTATCTTGTTTAACTCAATCATTGAATTTTTTACAATTGCAACTCCTCTAAGATCATACTTTCTTTCTTTAGTATGCATACCAAATTTTACAGACCAATAATGTCCATAGGAACCGCCACCATGAACAATAATCATTGGCTCATTAATTTTCTTCAAACTCTTAGTAAGATTGTTTATTGTTTTTCTTCTAGCTGACAACGGTTTTTCTTTATTTGTGATAATTGAGCCGCCTAATTTTATTAGAATCATGTTGTTCCAAATTGTGTAGTCAATTAAAAAGTATCCAGTCCTTTGAAATCAATTTTTACTGAAAAGCATTCGTAATTCTTATCTTTGAATTGACTGATGGTTTGTTTCAAATTTGATTCATCTGTCAAGGAAAAGATACATCCACCCTCACCTGCACCAGTAATTTTTGCCCCAAACGATGACTTTTGTCCCACCAGGATCATATCCCTCAATTTTTCATTTGAAACTCCAATTGTTTCAAGATATTCCTGATTTTGGATTATCTTCTGACCCAATTCCTTAATGTTATTGTCATTTAATAATTTTAAAGCATCATCAACTAACTCGGATTCATCATTACATAACTTAGAAAATTCTATTTCATTTTCTTCTTTAAATTGTTTTACTCCTGCGACTACTGATTTTGTAGAATGTTTTATGTCTGAATTTGTAATTACTAGATGAAAATCAGGCTCAGATTTTATTTTGGTAAATCCATTTTTCTTATCATATTCCATAATGCCTCCATATGTACAAACAGTACAATCTGCTCCAGAAGTATTTGGAAAAATTGTTTTTTCAGCTGCAATTGCAAGTTCAAGAATTTCTTCCCTGGATGTTTCTGTAAATAATCTAGAAATTGCAGCAGCACCTGCAACACAACAAGCGGATGATGAACCCAAACCTACTCCAATTGGAATATCTGATTCCACTGTAATTTTAATCCCTGTGGTTTGATTTTGTGTTTCTAACATTTTGTTTGCTAAATAATAAAATGGTTTCAGTGGGGAATCAATTTCTGAAATAGGCTTGTTTGGCTCTAAAATTAATTCTCCTATATTTGATTTAATAGAAATTTTCTCTTCTTCAATCTTCTCTGCCGTGACGGTAACCCTTTTGTTGATTGCGCAAAGAATTGCTCTTACTCCATATACTACAAAATGTTCTCCAAAAAGAATAACTTTTCCTGGTGTAGAAGCTTTAGATTTCAAGTGAATCCTTTGGAATTTTGATTGATTTATTCTATTTCCTCTTCTGTAATCTTTGTTTCAAAATCATCGATTTCATATTTCATTGAATCATCTTCTTTAAGTTCCTCTCTTTCAATGAGAATTTGGCGTACCAATAACCAGTAAACAGTTGCTAGAGCTTTTCTCCCCCTATTGTTTGCTGGAATAATTACATCAAGATTTGATGTAATGTTGTCTGTATTTGCAATTCCTATGACAGGAATACCTGCATTGGTTGCTTCTGTAATTGCTTGCTCATCAACTTGTGGATCTGAAATTAAGACTAATTTTGGTTCAATGTAATATGGTAATGAAGGATTAGTCAAAGTTCCTGGCATAAATCTACCAATGAGTTTCTTAGAGTCTAACATCTCGCAGAATTTTTCAATAGGCGTTTCTGCATATTGTCTGCCTGAGCATACAATGAGTTTGTCTGTTCCTAATCTATTGATAAATTTGGCTGCTGTTTTGATTTTCTCTAACGTTATGTCTAGATCAAGCATGTAAAGTCCTTCAGGACTGGCTTTTGTGATGAATGGTTTCATGAATTTTGTCTTTACTTGTGTCCCTACTCTAATCCCAGTAGCTAGAATTTTCTTTTTGATGTCTGTTGCTTCCGCTTGCTGACTCATAACGATTTTAAATCTCTGCCATACCGCGTATTAAATCATGCTCTGATAGGCGTAATAGCTCATTTAGTTTTGCTATTCTTTCTCCACCAACTGTGCCAACTTTGAGCATTTTTGACTTTGTTGCAATTCCTATATGAGAAATTTGTGAATCAATAGACTCACCCGATCTATGTGATGTGATTAATCTAATATTGTTTTGATTTGCGACGTTGGCAAATTCAAGAGCATCATAAAGACTACCTGCTTGATTTACTTTTAGAATTGCTGCATTGCATGATTTTAAACCGATTGCTTTTGTCAGGATTTCTTTGTTTGTGACAGTTAAATCATCTGCTGTAATCATCGTATCTGGAAATTTGACTGTCAGCTCTGCCATGTCTTCAAATGCCTCTTCATGAACTGCATCTTCTGCATAAATCAATCTGAATTTTTCAATAATACTTGCTGCAAAATCAATCTGTTCCCCAGTAGAATTTTCAAATTCAGCTCTCTCATAGACATACTTTTGTTTTTCATCATTCCATTGTGTAGATGATGCAAAGTCTACTCCCAAAGATACTTCTTTTCCCAAAGTAAATCCCAAATTCTCACAAGCCTTTGCAGAAACCTCTAGTGCTTTTTGATTTTCTAATTTTGGTGCCCATCCACCCTCGTCACCTCTTCCATTGGCAAAGTTGGGATCCTCTTTTTCTAAAACATGACGTAATTCTTTATGTACTGATAAATTAGTTTCAATAGCGTCTTCTATGCTCTTTGAGCCTGTTGCACAAATCAAAATCTCTTGAATATCTGGAGTTCCAGGCCCTGCATGTGCACCGCCACCTAAAATATTTCCCAATGGAAATGGAAATTTGAATGAGGATTCTGGCGAGAGTGTTTTAAACAATGGCTGCTCTGCTGCTTTTGATGCCGATTCCATTGATGCAATTGTCACTGCAAAAGCAAGTGCTCCTCCAATTACTGAATAATTTGTAGAATTATCCAACCTTTTCAGAGTGTCGTGAATTCCTTTAAGATCTGAAGATTCTAACCCTACAAATTTTTGAGAATTTTCATGTATAATTCTAAGACTCTCTTCAGGTTTTCCGTTAGGAAAACTGACTGCTTCAAATTTTCCTACACTGGCGCCAGATGGAGCGCAAACTCTTCCGAGAAATTTTCCATCTGACTCAACATCTATCTCAATTGTCTTACTTCCTCTACTATTGTAAATAATCCGTCCTTCAATAAAGGAAATCTTGGTCAAGTTACTCTAACTCAGATTGAACTTCTTGGTTTCTTCTCTGAATTGCTTCATAAAATGGAATTACTTGTTGAATTGTCTCAACAGTGGTCAAAAGCATTCTTCTACAACAATATCTCTCAATTCCTAAAGAATCAAGAGCTTTATCTGGTTCTTCTCCAGATTTTATCTTATTTTGAAAATCGTCATATTTATCCGCAATTAAATTTCCACATGTGAAACATCTAACAGGAATTAACATACGAACGAAAAAGTAATCAAGGATTATAAAAACCATACAAGAGAATTTCGTTGCGGGCGTCGCCCAGCCTGGCCAAAGGCGCTAGCTTGAGGGGCTAGTCTCTCAGGAGTTCGTGGGTTCAAATCCCATCGCCCGCATACACAATTTTGAAAATTATTTCTCTAGTTTTTGCAAGGTCCTGATTAGTTCAGTTCGCCTTTTTTCTTCTGTAATTACAGATCTGACATCATCCACTAGAATTCTATTTACATCAATTTTTCTTCTAGCTTCTTTTACCACTTTATCATACATTGAAAAAGTGTAAAGATGAAGATACAAATTTTCCATTACTTCAAAAACTCGTGAGGCCTCCTCTACCTTCCCAATTCTAATTCTGTCAAATACTGTTCTTTTCAATTCACCTATGCAATCTAACAATCCTAAAACATATGATTCTGGCATCACTGACAACTTTTTATCTGAAGGAATTTCTTTTTTTTCAACAATCGCAATAAGACATGCAGCCTCGACAAATTCTTGTTCCGGGGTGATTAAGTATCTTCCAAGTCCACCTGTCGCCTTTTTCTTGTATTTTTTCAACAACTTGTCTGCTTGTTTTAAATTATTTTTCCCAGTTTTTAGATCTCCTTTGTGAACGGCAATAATTGATCTGCTACAGAGAATAATTATTTCTCTTGTATTTTTTAGTAGAAATTCTCTTGAATCTTGAATATTGCCTAAAGATTTTGCAATCTTGTTTAGTGATGGTTTTACATTTTTTAACGTCATGCTTGATAGTGCCTAAAAACTAGGATAAAGCCGTTTGCTAAATCTGGTTCTGTTAACTTACAGTCACCTGTCTGAAAATTTTATCCGTGTTAACTGTCGTCACCCAACACCGATTGGGTTAGATTCTCTCTGAGTCAATATTAGCGAACCCTCTCCTTGTTCCAGTACGGCGATTTGCATTTTATGCCAGCACAATTTTTTGGAGATTCATTTACACTGTACCATATATTGCCGCATCTGTTGCACTCATGGCGCCAATAATCGCCATCCACTTTCATACTCATACAACAGCGTATATTACCCCTTATATAACTTATACACATATATGAATCAAAAGTATAGTATATGTGTGGGTTCAAGGTATAGTATGATATGAATACAAGAAAAATGAGGGGGATGATGAGTTCCATTCCTTCTGACCTCCGTGATGAGCAGGAGAGTTCTGACCCCTCATCTTTTCTTGATCAACCCCCACTAATATTTTTTGAGGTGTATTACGTATGAATTTCAGAGAGCAAAGAGGCAGAGAAATTACACAAAAACAAGACCAGATTACAAGAATAGATGAAAACCACTATGTCGTAAGCTCCCAATCCAGAGACAGACAGCATGACGTTATAGCTGTTGAATCTGGCTGGTCCTGTTCCTGCGAGGATCATAGATTTAGAAGGACTTGTTGCAAACACATTCATGCAGTTGAGATTTCACTAAAGATAAGACAGGAGGTAAAATCAAAAACTGTTATAGAACCGATACAATCTGACTGTTGTATTTTCTGCAATTCTGAGAACATCAAGAAAAAGGGAATTAGAAAGAACAAGACACATTCAATCCAGCGATATTACTGCAAGGGTTGTAACAAGAAATTCTCAATCAATCTAGGATTTGAGAAGATGCATGCCTCACCACAGGTTATCACTTCTGCAATGCAGTTGTATTTCACGGGTGAATCCCTTAGAGGCGTCCAAAAATTCCTGAAGCTTCAGGGTGTGGATATGAGCCATGTTTCAATCTACAAGTGGATAAAGAAATACACCAAACTCATGGATGATTATCTTAGTACGATTACTCCACAAGTCGGTGAGGAATGGCACGCTGACGAGGTTTGGCTCAAGGTCAAGGGAGACAGAAAATACCTCTTTGCAATGATGGACAATGAAACCAGATTTTGGATATCTCAAGAGGTTGCGGATTCAAAATTCAAGCATGATGCTCATAGCCTCTTGAAGATGGGAAAAGAGACGGCAAAGAAAGTGCCTTCTGTTTTTGTAACAGACGGTTTACCAGCGTATAATGACGCATTCAAGAAGGAGTTTGCACCAAAGAATTTCCTGCACAAGGACAGCACGCATATCAGGGAGATTCACTTCAAAAACCAGAGAAACAACAACAACATTCAGGAGAGACTTAACGGAGAGTTTCGTGATCGTGAAAAAATGTTCAGAGGATTGAAATCTGATGATTCACCTGCAATAACTGGAATCAAACTATGCCACAATTACATCAGGCCACATATGGGATTAGACGGCGATACACCAGCTAGTAGGGCAGGTATTGAGATCAAGGGTAAAAATAAATGGATTATTTTAATCCAAAATGCACGTATGGTTAACATATATACAACATATTTTTAGAAATAATATGACAATTTCTCTCAAAGATATGACTCCAAAAGAGATCATTGACAAAGTTGAGTCAGGTGAAATAGAATCCTGTGAATATCACTCTTTTACAGAATATGTGAAAGGAATGGAGAAATAATTTACTATATTTTTTTGAGGTTCAGTATGATCATAAAACCTATACATGATTTTAAGAAAACAAGGAAAAATTTGTCAGTTGAACAACAAATTCACCTTGACAACTTGATAATTTCCATATCAAACGTTGTGCCACACCTACTTGAATTACAAGTAACCGAACACACAATAGAATTTACTCTAAATTTGGGACAAAAGGTAAGTTTTCTAGTTAATTCTACAAAAAAAATTCTTTATGTAATGTTTATGTAACATCCCAAAAGCCCCGGCAGTTAACACGAAGAAAATTATGATACTGTTAAAAATACGTGACATGGAGTTTGCCCCGTTAAATTTGCATGATCTGAATTTTCTCCAAAATCGCCAAAATTCATCAGAGTCGTAATTCAAAGTGGGTGTTAAATTTGCGTGACATGGTTCTGCCCCAAATGATTCAAGATTTGATTCTTTCATGCAGTAGGATAAGAGACGATTTCGTATAGGAGAACCTATTTAAAAAAGAAATTAAATATTTTCTTTAATCTTGGTGGTTTATCATTTGCATCTATAGTCGGTGTGGGTTTTTCAACAAAAATTCCTCGTGGTCTATATAACAAAACTGCAAGTAAAATTATCCCAAGCAACAAAAAGTCAAGCCAAACAACATCAAATGGAACATATTCTTGAAATGAATCTTTGAAGAATATGATGAATTTTCGTAGTGTAACAAAGAGAAGTGTTCCAATAATTACTCCCTTGTTATTTGCTAATCCTCCAATGAGAATCATAAGAAATGGCCAAAAAGTCCAACTTGCTCTATCGTACGCAAAGGCAATTGTTCCACCAACATAAAATGCATACAATGCACCTGCTATGGCCGCAAGTGCTGCAGATACCATGATTATTTTAATTCTTATCTGTGTGGTGTTTTTTCCAAGCGATTCAGCTGCTACTTCATTATCTCTAACTGCCCGAAGCATTCTTCCAAGTGGTGAACGAATCATTTTTTCACTATACACATACACAACAATTGCGATTAGGATTAATCCCATAGTAGCTACTGGGAATCGTAGTTCTCCTGGAAGAAATGATAATGGATCTGGTACCTGAACTCCTAGTGTACCGCCAACTAATGGAGTGAAATTATTTCCAATTATTCTTATACTTTCACCAAAAGCTAGTAATGAAATTGCTAGATAATCGCCTCGTAGCCGTATGGCAGGAAATGATGTGAGTAACCCTAGACCTCCACCTACTCCTGCAGCAATACCTAGTGTCAAAAAGAATACCACAAACCCTATTCCAGTATTATCCACTAGCCAGACATTAATTTCAGAGACTATTGCCAAATTGTTTTCAATGTAATCTCCCTCAATTCCCGCAATATTGGCAAAAATCCTACCTGGAACTGATGCTGCAACAAATGCACCCGCACCTACTGCTAGAACTTTTCCAAAATTTGGAATTCCAGCATATCCAAATTCCATGTTTAAGCTTAGATTAACAATAAGGTAGATTGCAAAAATTGCAAGCAAGTCCACAATGAAAACTGTCTCAGCTTCTAGAACCATGTCTCCTCAACCTTGACCAGTTTATTCCTGCTAACCCGCGTGGCGCTAATAGTAGCGTAACAACGATGAACACAAGTGGAATTAGCGGTCTATATGCAATCAACCAAGAGCCAAATTCACCTGCTAAAAATCGTGTTCCTAAAACTTCAGTTAATCCAACTAGTACCCCTCCAGCTATTGCACCATAAATGCTGAAAAATCCTCCTACAATACTTGCTGCAAAGACACTTGGTATTAACTGCGGTCCTAAATTAGGATCTCCTTGGAACCATAATGCCATTAAAGCACCAGCTATTCCTGCAATACCGCCTCCCAAGAGCCATGCTACGCCAAAAATTAACTTCACATTAATTCCAACTATTCCTGACAAGTCAGAATTTTCAGTTGCAGCTCTCATTGCAATTCCAAATTTTGTTTTCCTTAATACGATGTGTAACGTAATTGCTAAAATAGCAATTGTAATTGGAGCTGCAAAAACAATCAATGGCAACCCCATAAACTCCATATCATAACTTCGTAGTGTAAATTCTCTGGATGTAATTTGATACGTGTTTACGATATAATCTGCAAAAATATTTAGTATTGCAATTACTATTAAATCAAATGCCAAAGTTGCAACCATCTGAATTGCTTGAGAGGCACCTTTGCGAATTAATGGTTTTAAAATAAAAGTGTACAAGGCAACCGCTACTATTCCTGAAATTACAAATGCGATTGGAATTGCAATATATGGTGTACTATCCCAGACTCTTGTTGCAACTAATGCAATGTATACGCCAATAGTGGCAAATGATGCATGAGCAAAATTTGGAACCCTTGTTGTAAGATATGTAAGTGTAAGTCCAATACTGAGTAGAGCCAAAAGACTTGCAAAAATTATAGCATCAGAAAATATTGGATCAAGAGCCAAGTTATCATTCCAAGATCGAAAACCCTTAATTTCTTTACGCCTTTGAGTTTTTGATGAGTATTTTATCTATTTCAGGCATTACAAAGAATTTTGGCGGTCTGACTGTTTTAGATGGAATTGATATGGAAATAGAACAAGGTAAATTATATCAATTAATTGGCCCAAATGGAAGTGGAAAAACTACTCTCATCAATATTATTTCTGGTCTTCTAAAACCTGATGATGGCAAGGTAATTTTTGATGGAATTGATATAACTCAAAAAAGATTGTTTGATACCTATAAGACTGGCCTAGTTAGAACTTGGCAGATACCTCAACCATTTAACACTCTTACAACAATGGAAAATTTTTTGATTTCTAGCAGTGGCAATGCTGGCGAATCATTTCTCATAGCACCATTAAAATCAAAATGGAAAAATGATGAGAAAAGAATTGTAGATAAGGCAATGGAAATTATGGAGATGGTTTCTCTTGTGGAAAAAAAAGACACTATAAGTCAAAATCTAAGCGGCGGTCAGCAAAAACTTCTTGAATTAGGAAGAGCAATGATGTCTAATGCTTCAATGATTCTTATGGATGAGCCTATTGCGGGAATAAATCCAATATTGGCCCATGAGATATTTGAAAAAATTTCCGATCTTTGTAAAAAACAAAAAATTACATTTTTAATTGTTGAACATAGATTAGACATCGCATTGCAATATGCAGATCATGTCTTTGCAATGAATAGAGGAAAAATTATTGCACAAGGAAGTTCTGATGATGTCATTAAACATCCAAAAGTAATGGAATCTTATCTAGGAGAATAAATGTCACAAAAAACCATCCATTCAACTATTCATGTGGATACACTAAACTCTGGATATGTTAATAGTCACATTCTTTTTGATATCGATTTTGATGCCAAAGAAAAAGAAATCACTATAGTAGTTGGACCAAATGGAAGCGGAAAAAGTACTTTGCTCAAAAGTATTTTTGGTTTGTGTACCGTATATTCTGGAGAAATTAGTTATAATGGTGAAAAAATTACAGGTCTTGCACCTCATGAAGTTGCCCGAAAAAAAATTGCATATCTTCCACAGGTGAACAACGTATTTTCCAATCTTACTATTAAGGAAAATCTCATTATGGCTAGTTACACCTTAAATTCAAAACTTGTGTCTCAGAGAATGCCTGAAATATTTGAGACATTTCCTATATTGAAAAAATTTGAAAAATCAAAATCAAATACCCTTAGTGGTGGAGAACGTCAAATGCTTGCTATGGGTATGGCCTTGATAAGACGGCCAAATGTTATGCTCTTTGATGAACCAACTGCCAGTCTTTCTCCAAAACTAGCTAATGAGGTACTCTCAAAAATTAAACAATTGAGAGATGATTTTGGAATTACAATTATTCTAGTGGAACAAAACGTCAAAAGGGCTCTAACTTTGGGTGATTTTGTTTATCTTTTCGCTAATGGTAAGGGTGTGTTCAAAGGAAAACCTGATGAATTATTGAACCATCCTGAACTTGGAAAGTTATACTTGGGAATTTCCTAAATTAGTGATATTGAATCCGTAGACTGGGTATATTGTCCTAATAATGCCCATTCACCGCCTCTGATTCCCCAGACTTCATAATTTGCTTGTGCCAAATCACCTGCCTCATTGAGTATTGTGGGGCCAATTGCGCCGCTGTAGTTCTCTGCAATATCTGAAATTACTGATTTTATTGTAGTAACATCCGTGCTTTGAGTTTCAAGTATTGCAAGGCCAATAATCCATACAGCATCATATGAAGAAAGCACAAATGAGTTAGGTGCAGTTCCCAAAGTTTCAGTTAGATGATCTTGCACTTTCTCATAAATTGGATTTACAGCACCGGTATCGGTGATTTTAGATGCTGCAAATTGAACCGTAGTAAACTGAACGTTAGTTGAGAACTCTAAACCAATTGGATCATCAATTAATTTATGTTCTTTAGTATTAGCTCCGGGTCCAAACCATCTAACATCATCCAAAATCTCATGTTGTGATGCAGATTGTGTAAATTGTAAAATTTCAGCAAATCCTAAAAATAAAACACCTACTTTGTCTTTTCCATACTCATCTGCATATTCTTGTACTTTTTCAGCAAGTAATGATGTCGATGCAGAAAATTCTGGAGACTCTGGATTATAACGAACACCCTCATCTATAATCCCACCACGTTGGACAAATGAACTAGCAGTGGCATCACTTAATCCATCACCCCATGTGTCTCCTCTCCAAACAGGAACTAGTACTTTAATTCCTTCATGTTGAATTAGCTTTGAAAGTGCAGTACCCTGATTAGAATCATCTGGAACTAGACGATACACACTATCATTTGGAATAGCCAAAGATGGAGCTGATGAACAACAACTAACTAGCAACATGTTGTTTGAATCTGAATATCCCTTCATGTTTCTAATGTTAGAACTAGTTTCAGGACCAACTATCATTTTAATTCCTTTAGCGTTAAGCGAAGTTAATTTTTCTAATGCAATGACTGGGTTAGTTGCAGAATCCTCCGAAGTCATTTTTAATGTCCATGTGGCTCCTATTTCCTCTAAATGCTTGTTAAACTCAACTACTCCTAATTTTGAGCCTTCCAAGTTTTCTAATCCATGGGTAGCTAAATCCCCTGAAAGTGGTAAAATTAATCCTATATCGACAACACCTGACAATTCTGAAGTTTCTTGAACTGTTGAATCTATAGATTCGCTAACCTCCGTATCTGAACCTCCAATTACATAAGCTAATCCAATAATAATTATGATGACTACAATTCCAATTCCTATTATTTTCCCTGCAGAACCCATTGTCTAATGGTTTTAGATCTTGGTAGTTGATAAATCATTAGAATTTTTGAGATAAAAATTATTTTTTACCTGAAACACATCCCCAAAGCTCTTATTTTGGATATGATTTTCTTGTAAATTATGGAAATTACTGTTGATCAAATGTATCAAATTGAAAATAAAGGTCATGATATGGGATTTTTAAAAAAATTCATGATGGAAAATGCAGGTGCCGCATCAGTTAGACGATTAGTTGACAAACTTGGAAATTTAGAATCAAAAAATATTCTAATTTTTGTAGGATTGGGGAATAATGGCGGTGATGGTTTGGTAATGGCAAGACATTTAGCTGGTTATAACGCAAAAGTTACAGTAATACTTCTTGGCACTCCTGATAAAATCAAAACTGAGGAAAGTAATTGGAATTGGTCTATTTTGCAAAAAATGCCATCTGTGAAACTAATATCGGGAGATTCTTTTGACTTTGATTTCAAACCAGATGTCATAATAGATGGTATCTTGGGTACTGGAATATCGGGAGAGATTCGCGAGCCATATGCATCTGCAATTAATTATATCAATCAAACAGATTGCTACAAGCTTGCTGTAGATGTGCCTTCTGGATTAGATCCACAAACGGGAGAGACGGCAAACATCTTTACAAAATGTGACATGACAGTTACATTTCATAAAATGAAACAAGGAATTCCTAAAAGAAAAGACTTGACGGGGAAATTGTATGCTGAAAAAATTGGAATCCCTCTAGAAGCTGAAGAGGGCATTTTATGAAAGTTCATCAAATTCAAGTAGGAAATATGCAGAACTTTACCTACATTGTTGAAGATGAAGATACAAATGAGGCAATCCTTATTGATCCGTCTTGGGAACTTGTTGAATTAGAACTGATCATAAAAAGAAATAATCTAAAAATAAAATACATTGTAAACACACATCATCATTTTGATCATACTATGGGAAATGAAGCAATGGCCGAATCTACTAAAGCTCCTATTATTCAACATGAATTTTCCGAATTAAAGCACGACATAACAGTGAAGGATGGGGATTTTATCGAATTTGGTAATTCAAAACTAAAAGTTCTTCATACTCCAGGTCATTCCAAGGACAGTATCTGTCTTACTGGTGATGGCAAAATTTTCTCCGGTGACACATTATTTGTTGGAAATTGTGGAAGAATTGATTTACCTGGAGGAAGTGCAAAAGAGCTTTATCATAGCCTTTTTGACATTCTCTATACCTTAGATGATGATTTGGTGTTATATTCTGGTCACAATTATGGCAATTCAGAAACATCGACTATTAGGCAAGAAAAAACCACCAACCATATAATGCAAAAACGAACTGAACAACAGTTTGTTGAAATGATGGGTTTGTGAACCTTTTGGAAAATTTTGAACTATTTGGTAATGTTGAGAAGGCTGAAAATTTTCTTGAAACTATAAAGTCGGGAAGATTTCTTTTTTCATTTGTAATTTCATATACTGAGACTTGTGAAGTTCCTGGAATTACTTTTGCAGGTGCAGACAAGAACTCAATACAGTTTACTCCACCAGCTGATGCAGAGTATCTTCACTATGGATATTGTAAAACAATTGATAGTATTCCAATGACTCCTGATGGAAAACCAACCCCTGGATTATTAACTAAAACTGCCTTGGACTCTGCAAGTATCCCTCATTTAACAATTAACGCTGGTAGTAAAATTTCTCCTCAATTACCCTTTGTTGAAACAGGATTGTCTTTTGGAAAAAACATTTCAACTCAAGATGCTATGACTGACTCCCAAGTATCTGATGCTGTTGATTATGGTCGAATTGTTGGAAGAAATATGGCATCTCTAACTGATTGTTTGATAATTGGTGAGAGCATTCCTGGCGGGACAACCACTGCATTAGCTGTATTGAAAGCATTAGGTTTTGATGCTAAAGTGAGTTCCAGTATCCCAAACAATCCTGTTGAATTAAAAAATCAAATTGTTAATTCTGCACTTGAAAGAGTAGACTCTGATCATCCTTACAGTATTGTTGCAAAAGTTGGGGATCCGATGATTCCTTTTGCTGCAGGAATGTTGACTTCTGCTTCTGATGTTTCCAAAGTAATGTTGGCCGGCGGAACCCAGATGACTGCCGTATTGGCATTTGCATCAAAAATTGGATTTAATGAAGAAAATACTGCAATTGGAACAACCTCTTACATTACAGATGATGTAAGTGCAAATTTCAAAAACCTAGTCCCAAAAATTTCAGATATTCCTGCATTTTCTGTAAATCCAGGTTTAAAAAATTCACAATATTCTGGCCTAAGGGCATTTTCAGAAGGATTTGCAAAAGAAGGTGTAGGTGCCGGCGGCAGTATTATTTCATCTATGCTCAAAACAGGAAATGATACTGCAAAATTTTTAGAGTTAGCAGAAAAAGAATACTCTCGATTGTTTACTTCACTGTAACTGATTTTGCTAGATTTCTAGGATAATCCGGATCTGTATTTTTTTCAAGTGCTGCATAGTAAGATAACAACTGTATTGGAATGATTTCTGAAATTGGATACAACACTTCATCTATTTTTGGAATTTCTATCCAATAATCATAAACATCACTTTCTATATCCGAAACTCCAATAATTTTTGCTCCACGAGCTTTAATTTCTCTTGTGTTTGTTAGCGTATCTGAATATGTTGAATCATTTGGATTGATAATTATCACAAATACGTTTGAATCCATTAATGCAAGAGGTCCATGTTTTAATTCTCCCCCTGGAATTCCTTCTGCATGAATGTATGTTAATTCTTTAAGTTTCAGTGCTGCCTCTATTGCAATCGGATAATTTATTCCCCTACCTAAAACATAAATGTCAGAAATTTTCTTTAACTCCTTGGCAATCTGTTTGATTTTTGTTGGATCATCTAATATCTTTAAAATTGATTCAGAGAATTTTTCAAAATTAATTGTTATTTCATTTTTACTCAATTTTTGTACAATTTTGTAGAGTACTACTAGCTGTGATGTAAAACTCTTTGTTGCTGCAACTCCAATTTCAGGTCCACAATTCATGCCAATTACTACATCTGATTCACGTACAAGTGATGATGTCAACAAATTGACAATAGATATTATCTTACAATTTGCTTCTTTTGCTATTCTTACCGCGTCTAAGACATCTGCACTTTCTCCACTTTGAGATATTGCAATTAGAATGGAATTCTCTTCAATGCTGTCTGATGCAAATTGGAGTTCACTTGATATGATTGGTTCAGCCTTAATTTTGACGTATTTTGATAAAATTTGCTTTGCAATTAGCGCGGAATTGTAACTAGTACCGCTTCCTGTTATATAGATATTTTTTGCATGTCTAATGTAGTCTGCTGTTTTTTCAATTGCATCTGCTGTTTTTTCTCCAGCTTTCAAAATTGTTTCATGTTGTTCGTAAATTTCTTTCAATGTAAAATGTGCATAATCTCCTTTGCATGCATCTCCAAATTCTTTTGAAACTTTTGTTATCCCATATTTTGCATGTTCACCATTAAAATCTAAAATCTGAAACTCATTTTTATCTAAAATAACAAAATTCCCATTTTTTATGTAAATTGCATCATCAGTATGTTCAATAAATCCCAAAACATCACTTGATAAAAAGAAGTCATCTCGCCCAACTCCTATTATTAATGGCTCATGAAATCTTGCAGCTGCAAGTTGACCATTTTCAAATATTGCAACAAATGCAAAATGCCCTTTAAGTTTTGCAACAGTTTTCATAATTGTTTCTTTAACATCCCCAGTTGATTCATAATTTTTTTGAAGTAAGTTTGCAATTACTTCACTATCTGTTTCACTTTTGAAATTATATCCTTCTTTTTCTAATTGTTTTTTTAATTCTTCAAAATTTTCTATAATTCCATTATGTACTATTGCAATTTTTCCAGAGTTGCTCGGATGCGGATGTGCATTGTTAGTTGTAACTTTTCCATGTGTTGCCCATCTAGTATGGCCAATACCTACTTTTCCTGGAAGTTTATCTAACTGAACTTTTAAATTTACTTCATTTACTTTTCCAGTGCCTTTCTTTAACTCAATTTTATTTTTGGATTCTGTTGCAACCCCAACACTATCGTATCCACGATATTCCATTCTTTTTAATCCCTTTACAATGATGGGCGCGGCAATCTTCTTTCCGTAGTAACCAATAATTGAACACATAGCTATCCTCCTTGATATTTTGGGGTTATTTACTGATAAGCCTATTTTTTTGATTCTTTTGTTGAAGAATCTTGCATGGGGACTGAGCTGCCGTACCGCGTCTTGGCCTGCAACTGCTGCCACAGGGTCTGTGTGATCCCCTGTGCTGTTTTGCTGATGATTTCCATGTCCTGTCAGTTGGAATTTTATATATATGAGCATTAACTACCATTTTTTGTGAGCATCAACAGAATAACGGGGGGGGGGGTGTGTGTGTGAAAATAAAGAGATGGAGAGAATTTCCTTTGTTATTTTAATTTCCACGCTGATGTTGGCCTCTTTGTCCATTGTTCCGGCACATGCGGCGGAGCACCCGACAATCATCGCAGCTTCTGTAACCTCGGCTACCGAGATAGTCCTGACGTACAGCGAGAACATAGACGCCAACAGCATGGACGGCGCAGGATTCGCCCTCTCCGTCGGACAAGTGTCGGCAAACACCGATCCCGGAGGTTCGGCAGACACCATAACGCTTACCGTCTCCGGCATCACAACATCCGACAGGCCGGATATAATCTACACCTCTTCACCTGACTCTTTGTTAGGTACGGGGTTCAACCTGGCAGCAAACCAGACCTTTACCGGTACAACCGATGACGCGCCACCAACCGTGTCCTCTGTTGGCACTGCCGGCACGTCAACAATTGACATCGTGCTGTCCGAGAACGTCGCATACAACTCCACGGCACCCGAAGACTTTGTGCTGTCCGGCGACATATCCACAAACCCGGCCGTGACCGGAATCGCAGTCATTGCAGACACGGTCACCCTTTCCCTTGACAACACGCTTGATCATGATGATGACATTAACCTGACATACACCAAAACCACGGGCAGCATAGATGACATTATTCGTCCATCCTTTGTCGACTCTTTCTCCGTGTCCTCACAAGAATCGTTCCCGCAAGATCTGGCCTTCTCCAACAACGGTACCAGGATGTTTGTTACGGGTGATGACGGCGATGACGTAAACGAGTACGCATTATCCGCCCCATTTGACATATCTAATGTCACCTTTGTCGACTCTTTCTCGGTGGCAGATGAGGACGAAACCCCGATAGGCCTGGCCTTCTCTGCCGACGGTACCAGGATGTTTGTCGTGGGTGATGACAACAATAAAGTATACCAGTACACACTAGCCGCCCCCTTTGACGTATCCAATGTCACCTCTGACAGCTCCTTCCTAGTGTCAACAGAAACGACATCCCCGCGGGGCCTGGCCTTCTCCAACGACGGAACAAAGATGTTTGTCCTGAGTATCGCTGACAGTTCCGTATACCAGTACACGTTATCCGCCCCCTTTGACGTATCCACTGCCGTCTCTAGCTCCTTTTTCTCAGCGGCTTCACAAGACCCACTCCTAATTGGCCTGGCCTTCTCTGCCGACGGTACCAGGATGTTTGTTGCGGGTTCTGGTGGCGATAAAGTATACCAGTACGCGCTGACTGCCCCCTTTGACGTAGGCACTGCCGCCTTTGTCGACTCCTTCTCAGTACGTTCACAGGATGGCACCACGCGGGGCCTGGCCTTCTCTGCTGACGGAGCAAGGATGTTTGTAGTGGGTGATGATAACGATAACATAAACGAGTACGCGCTGCCAAAGCCATTTACGTTGTTCCCACAGCCAAACTCGCTTGCCAGCTTTGCGGCATTCTCGGTCGAAAACAACATTCCACCAGATACGACCCCGCCAACAATCACCGCAGCTTCTGTGACCTCGGCTACCAACATAACCCTGACATACAGCGAGAACATAGACGCCGACAGCACGGACGGCGCAGGATTCACCCTCTCCGTCGGGCAAGTGACGGCAAACACCGATCCCGGAGGTTCGGACGACACCATAACACTTACCGTCTCCGGCATCACCAACACATCCGATACTCCGGTCATAACCTATGCCGAATCACTTGGCACCGTGACAGATGCCGCATCAAACCCGGCAGCAGACCAGATCTTTGACCGCACAACCGATGACGCGCCGCCAACCGTGTCCTCCATTGCAACTGCCGGCACGTCGGCAATTGACATCGTGCTGTCCGAGAACGTCGCATACAACTCCGCGGCACCAGAAGACTTTGTGCTGTCTGGCACCATATCCCCAGACCCGGCCGTGACCGGAATCGCAGTCATTGCAGACACGGTCACCCTTTCCCTTGACGGCACGCTTGATCATGATGATGTCATTAACCTGGCATACACCAAAACCATGGGCAGCATAGGTGACGGTCCTGCCCCTCTGTCCTTTGTCGGCTCTTTCTCACAGCAGCCACAAAACAGCCCCCCACGGGACCTGGCCTTCTCTGCTGACGGATATAGGATGTTTATTTTGAGTGGTAACAACGATACCGTATACCAGTACGCATTAGCCGCCCCCTTTGACGTATCCACTGCCTCCTCCCCTGTCACCTCTTTCTCAGTGGCAACGGAAGAGACAGTACCACGAGGTTTGGCCTTCTCTGCTGACGGAACAAAGATGTTTGTTACGGGTAGTTCTGGCGATGGTAACATACACCAGTACGCATTATCCGCCCCCTTTGACATATCCACTGTCACCTTTGTCGGCTCTTTCCCACCATCATCACAGGATACATTCCCGATAGACCTGGCCTTCTCTGGTGACGGTACCAGGATGTTTGTCACAGGCCGTAACAACGATGCCGTATACCAGTACACACTAACCACCCCCTTTGACATATCCACCGCCACCTTTGTCGACTCTTTCCTAATAGGCTTAGACACATTCCCGATAGGCCTGGCCTTCTCTGGTGACGGTACCAGGATGTTTGTTATAGATAATGATAACATCGCATACCAGTACGCATTATCCGCCCCCTTTGACGTATCCACTGCCTCCTCTGTCGGCTCTTTCCCAGTAGGCTCACCAAACGTATTCCAGACAGGCCTAGCCTTCTCTGGTGACGGTACCAGGATGTTTCTTCTAGATAATACGAACAGTGCCGTACGCGAGTACGCGCTGTCGGATCCATTTACGTTGTTCCCACAGCCAAACTCGCTTGCCAGCTTTGCGGCAACCTTGGTCGAAAACAACATTGCACCACCAGATACGACCCCGCCAACAATTACCGCAGCTGCCGTGACCTCCCTTACCGAGATAGTCCTGACGTACAGCGAGAACATAGACGTCACAACCACGGACGGCCAGGGATTCACCCTCTCTGACGGGCAAGTGACGGCAAACACCGATCCCGCAGGTTCGGGCAACACCATAACGCTTACCGTCTCCGGCATCACCATATCCGATGCTCCAAACGTGATTTACACCGCATCCGACGGCTCCGTAGCAGACAGCGCATCAAACCAGGCAGCGAACCAGACATTTACCGATACGACCGACAGTACAGCTCCGACCGTGTCCTCCATTGGCACTGCCGGCATATCAACAATTGATATCGTGCTGTCCAAAGACGTCACAATAAACGGCGCGGCACCGGAAGACTTTGCGCTGTCCGGCACCATATCCACGGATCCGGCTGTAACTGGAATCACGGCCGACGCCAACACGGTCACCCTTTCCCTTGACGATATGCTTGATGGCAATGATGTCATTAACCTGGCATACGACAAGACCACGGGCAGCATAGATGACATTCCCGTCCCTCCGTCCTTTGACATCTCCTTCTCGGTATCCTCGCAGGACTCGACCCCGCAGGGCCTGGCCTTATCCGCTGACGGAACAAGGATGTTTGTCTTGGGCAGCGGAGGCGGTGTCGTACACCAGCACACGTTGACTGCTCCCTTTGACTTGTCGACTGCCAGCTATGACAACATAGCGTTCTCAGTGACAGATCAGGAATCAGCCCCGCGGGACGTGGCCTTCTCCAACGACGGAACCAAGATGTTTGTCCTGGGTGACGGAGACAATGACATAAACGAGTACGCATTATCCGCCGCCTTTGACATATCCAATGTCGCTGGCACATCGGATGTCTCCAATGTCACCTCCTTCTCCGTGGAATTACAGGAATCATCCCCGCAGGGCCTGACCTTCTCTGCCGACGGATCCAAGATGTTTGTAACGGGTTTTAACGGCGGTGACGTATACCAGTACACACTAGCCGCCCCCTTTGACGTATCCACTGCCAGCTATGACGACATCTCCTTCACGGTATCCCTCCAAGACTCAGACCCGCGGGACGTGGCCTTCTCTGCTGACGGATCCAAGATGTTTGTAGTGGGTTCCAGCAGTGACTCGGTTCACGAGTACACACTATCCGCCCCCTTTGACGTATCCACTGCCTCCCATGCCGACTCCTTCTCCGTGGAATCACAGGACGGCGCGCCATCGGGCCTGGCCTTCTCCGGTGACGGTACCAGGATGTTTGTCACGGGCGATGACAACGATGCCGTATACGAATACTCGGTATCCGAACCGTTTACTTTATTCCTACAGCCAAACTCGCTTGCCAGCTTTGCGGCAACCCCGGTCAAAAACAACATTTCACCGTTTACAATCATTGCATCCTCCCTGACCTCGGCTACCGAGATAGTCCTGACGTATGACGAGAACATAGACGTCAACGCCACAGACGGCACCGGATTCTCCCTCTCCGTCGGGAACGTGACGGCAAACTCCGATCCCGCCGGTTCGGACAACACCATAACCCTTACCGTCTCCGGCATCGCCGCCGGCTCCGATACGCCGGATGTGACCTATACCGCATCCGACGGCACCGTGACGGACAATGAATCAAACCCGGCACCAGACCAGACCTTTATCGATACGACCGGCGGTACGACGCTGACCGTGTCCTCCGCTGCAACTGCCGGCACATCAACAATTCACGTCACGCTGTCCGAAGACGTCACAATAAACGGCGCGGCACCCGGAGACTTTGCGCTGTCCGGCGACATATCCACAGACCCAACCGTGACCGGAATCGCCGCCATTGCCAACACGGTCACCCTTTCCCTTGACGATACGCTTGATCATGATGATGTCATCAGCCTGGCATACGACAAGACCACGGGCAGCATAGATTACATTCCTCTTCCGCCCTTTGCCGGCTCCTTCCCAGTAGATTCACAGGACAGGACCCCGGTAGGCCTGGCCTTCTCCAACGACGGAACAAAGATGTTCGTCACAGGCAGTCAAAAAGATAGGGTATACCAGTACGCGCTGACTGAACCGTTTGACGTATCTTCTGCCAGCTACAGTAGCAAGTCGTTCTCCGTGGAATCACAGGACGAAGATCCGCGGGGCCTGGCCTTCTCTGCCAACGGAACAAAGATGTTTGTTTCGGGTGATGACGGCAATGACATAAACGAGTACGCGCTAACCGCCCCCTTTGACGTATCCACTGCCTCCCATGCCGACTCCTTCTCGGTATCCTCGCAGGACAATTCCGTGCGGGGCCTGGCCTTTTCTGCCAACGGAACAAAGATGTTTGTTGTGGGTGATGGCAACAATGCCGTATACCAGTACGCGCTGTCCACCCCCTTTGACGTATCGAATGTCACCGGCACATCGGATGTCTCCTTTGTCACCTCCTTCTCCGTGTCTTCACAGGAGAAATTCCCATTTGGCCTGGCCTTCTCCGATGACGGAACCAGGATGTTTGTAGTGGGTAATGACATAAACGAGTACATACTGTCCGCCCCCTTTGACGTATCCATTGCCCGCTTTGACAGATCCTTCCCGATAGATTCACAGGACTCGGAACAGACCGACCTGGCCTTCTCTGCTGACGGAACAAGGATATTTGTAGTGGGTAATGGCAATGATTCCGTATACCAGTACGCGCTATCGGATCCATTTACGCTATCCCCACAGCCAGACTCGCTTGCCAGCTTTGCGGCAATTTCAGTTACAAACGACATTCCGGACACCACCCCGCCAGCAATCACCGCGGCCGCCGTGACCTCGGCTACCGAGATACTCCTGACGTACAGCGAGAACATAGACGTCACAACCACAGACGGCCAGGGATTCTCCCTTTCCACCACCGGAGGAACGGTATCGGCAAACACCGATCCCGCCGGTACGGACAACACCATAACCCTTACGATCTCCGGCATTACCGACACATCCGATGCTCCGGCCATAACCTATACCGCTCCACCTGGCACCGTGACAGACACCGCGTCAAACCCTGCAGCAAACCAGACCTTTACCGGCACCACCCCGCTGCCGGATGACACCCCGCCAACAATCACCGCGGCCGCCGTGACCTCGGCTACCGAGATACTCCTGACGTACAGCGAGAACATAGACGTCAGCACCACAAACGGCACGGGATTCTCCCTTTCCACCACCGGAGGAACGGTATCGGCAAACACCGATCCCGCCGGTACGGACAACACCATAACCCTTACCGTCTCCGACATTACCGACACATCCGATGCTCCGGCCATAACCTATACCGCTCCACCTGGCACCGTGACAGACACCGCGTCAAACCCTGCAGCAAACCAGACCTTTACCGGCACAACCGATGACGCCCCCCCAACCGTGTCCTCCATTGGCACTGCCGGCATATCAACAATTGATATCGTGCTGTCCAAAAACGTCACAATAAACGGTGCGGCACCGGAAGACTTTGTGCTGTCTGGTAACATAACCGCAGACCCGGTCGTAACCGGAATCACCGCCGTTGCCAACACGGTCACCCTTTCCCTTGACGACACGCTTGATCATGACGATGACATCCTCCTGGCATACACCAGAACCACGGGCAGCATAGACGAAGGTCCTTTCGCCACCTTTGACAGCTCCCTCCCGGTGGCATCACAGGACATAATGCCGTTTGGCATAGCCTTCTCCAATGACGGTATGAGGATGTTTGTTTCGGGTGTCCATAACAGCGCCATAAGCGAATACGCGCTAACCGCCCCCTTTGACGTATCCACTGCCACCTTTGACAGCTCCCTCTCGGTGGCCTCCGAGGATCTGACCCCACACGGCCTGACATTCTCCAACGACGGTACCATGATGTTTGTCGTAGGTTCCTTTGATCAGGACATAAACGAGTACGCGCTAACCGCCCCCTTTGACATATCCGATGCCACCTTTGTTGATTCTCTCCCAATAGTCTCAAAAGACGCAGAGCCACAGGACCTGGCCTTCTCCAATGACGGTACCAGGCTGTTTGTCACGGGCAGTGACAACGATGCCGTACACCAGTACGCGCTGGACACCGCCTTTGACATATCGACTGCCTCTGCTGCCTCCTCCAGTTTAATCTCTTTTTCGGTGGAATCACAGGACGACTTCCCGATAGGCCTAACCTTCTCCAATGACGGATACGGGATGTTTGTAGTGGGTGGTAACAGCAATGCCGTATACCGGTACGCACTAACCGCCCCATTTGACATATCGACTGCCTCCCATGCCGGCTCCTTCCAGCTAGGTTTCCAGGGCACATCACCTAGGGGCCTAACCTTCTCCGATGACGGATCCAGGATGTTTGTAGTGAGCGATGCCGGCAATGCCAGTGATGCCGTACACGGGTACGCCCTGTCCGAACCGTTCAAGCTGTTCTCACAGTCGGCCTCCCTTGCCAGCTTTGCGGCAACTATGGTTACAAACAACATTCCGCCGGACACTATTCCGCCAGCAATCACCGCGGCTGCCGTGACCTCGGCTGCCAGCATAACCCTGACGTACAGCGAGAACATAGATGTCAGCACCACAAACGGCATGGGATTCGCCCTTTCCACCACCGGAGGAACGGTAACGGCAAACACCGATCCCGCCGGTACGGACAATACCATAACCCTTACGATCTCCGGCATTACCGACACATCCGATACTCCGGATATAACCTATACCGCATCCGACGGCACCGTGACAGACACCGCATCAAACCCGGCGGCAGACCAGACCTTTGCCGGCACAACCGATGACGCCCCCCCAACCGTGTCCTCCATTGCAACTTCCGGCACATCGACAAGTGCAATTGACATCATACTGTCCGAAGACGTTACAATAAACGGTGCGGCACCCGGAGACTTTGTGCTGTCTGGTAACATAACCGCAGATCCGGTCGTGACCGGAATCACGGTTGCCGCCGCAGCTGCCGACACGGTCACCCTTTCCCTTGACGGCACGCTTGATCATGACGATGACATCCTCCTGGCATACACCAGAACCACGGGCAGCATAGGTGACGGTCCTGCCGCCCACCTTGCCGGCTCCTTCCCGATAGACTTACAAGACTCATCCCCAATAGGCCTGGCCTTCTCTACTGACGGAACCAGGATGTTTGTCGTAGATCTCTCTGACAATGCCGTATACCAGTACGCATTAACTCCCCCCTTTGACGTATCGACTGCCACCTTTGTCACCTCCTTCTCCGTGTCCTCACAGGACATAAATCCGCGGGGCCTGACCTTCTCTGCCACCGGAACAAAGATGTTTGTTCTGGGCAGTGCCGGCGGCGGTAACGTACACCAGTACGCATTATCCGCCGCCTTTGACATATCCAATGTCGCCGGCACATCGGATGTCTCCTTTGTCACCTCCTTCTCGATATCCTCACAGGACATAAATCCGCGGGACCTGGCCTTCTCTGCTGACGGAACCAGGATGTTTGTCGCAGGCATTGGCAACAGTGCCGTATACCAGTACGCATTAACCGCCCCCTTTGACGTATCGTCTGCCAGCTTTGACGACACCTCCTTCCCGGTAGTCCGACAGGACAGAAACCCGACCGGCCTGGCCTTCTCTGCCAACGGAATGCAGATGTTTGTCACGGGCGATGACGGCAATGACATAAACGAGTACGCGCTGGACACCGCCTTTGACGTATCCGATGCCGACTTTGTCGGCTCCTTCTCTGTGGAATCACATGACTCATCCCCGGCAGGCCTGACCTTCTCCGGTGACGGAATGCAGATGTTTGTCGCAGGCAGTGACAGCAATGCCGTATACCGGTACGCGCTGCCCGAGCCGTTTATGCTATTCTCACAGCCAAACTCGCTTGCCAGCTTTGCGGCAACTACAGTTACAAACAACATTGCATCGCCATCGCCACCACCGGATGGCACTGATCCCCCAATAGATGATACCGTTCCACCGGAAATCATCGCGGCCGCCGTGACCTCGGCTACCGAGATACTCCTGACGTACAGCGAGGACATAGACGTCACAACCACAAACGGCGAAGGATTCACCCTCTCCACCGGAACGGTGACGGCAAACACCAATCCCGCCGGTACGGACAACACCATAACCCTTACCGTCTCCGGCATCACAACATCCGATGCTCCAGTTATAACTTACATCGCTCCACCTGGCACCGTGGTTGACGCGGAATCAAACCCGGCAGCAGACCAGACCTTTACCGGCACAACCGATGACGCGCCTCCAACCGTGTCCTCCATTGCAACTGCCAGCACATCAACAATTAACATCGTGCTGTCCGAAAACGTCACAATAAACGGTGCGGCACCGGAAGACTTTGCGCTGTCCAGCACCATATCCACAGACCCGGCCGTGACCGGAATCACCGCTGTTACAAACAACACGGTAGCCCTTGCCCTTGACGATACGCTTGACAGCAATGATGTCATCCTCCTGGCATACACCAGAAACACGGGCAGCATAGATGACATCCCTCTTCCGCCCCTTCTCAGCTCCTTCCCAGTAGATCTACAAGACTCGGAATCAACCGGCATGGCCTTCTCTAATGACGGAACAAGGATGTTTGTAGTGAGTACTGGTATTAGTAGCGATAACGATGCCGTACACCAGTACACACTAACCGCCGCCTTTGACGTGTCCACTGCTACCTTTGTCGACTCTTTCTCAGTAGGTTCACAAGACACATTCCCGTCAGGCCTGGCCTTCTCCAACGACGGAACAAAGATGTTTGTTGTGGGTAGTTTCGACAATAACATAAACGAGTACACACTAACCGCCGCCTTTGACGTGTCCACCGCCGCCTTTGTCGACTCTTTCTCAGTGGCATCACAAGACATACTCCCGCTAGACATGGCCTTCTCTGGTGACGGAACAAAGATGTTTGTCTTGGGCGGTGCTGGCGATGACATAAACGAGTACACGCTATCCGCCCCCTTTGACGTATCGAATGTCGCCGGCACATCGGATGTCACCTTTGTCGACTCTTTCCCAGTGGCATCACAAGACAGATCCACGCAGGGCCTAACCTTCTCTGCTGACGGAACGAGGATGTTTGTAGTGGGTAGTATCAACGGTGCCGTATACGGGTACGCACTAACCGCCCCCTTTGACGTGTCCACTGCCACCTTTGTCGACTCTTTCTCAGTGACATCACAAGACAGATTCCCGCGGGGCCTGGCCTTCTCTGCTGACGGAACGAGGATATTTGTCTTGGGTAGTGACAGCGAGAACGTACACCAGTACGCGCTATCTGAACCATTTACGCTATTCCAACAGCCAAACTCGCTTGCCAGCTTTGAGGCAACCCTGGTCACAAACAACATTGGATCGCCACCACCGGATGACATTGATCCCCCAATAGATGATACCGTTCCACCGGAAATCATCGCGGCTGCCGTGACCTCCCTTACCGAGATAACCCTGACGTACAGCGAGGACATAGACGTCACAACCACAGACGGCACCGGATTCGCCCTCTCTGACGGAGGAACGGTGACGGCAAACACCAATCCCGCCGGTACGGGCAACACCATAACCCTTACCGTCTCCGGCATCACGGCATCCGATGCTCCAGCTATAACCTATACCGCTCCACCTGGCACCGTGACAGACACCGCATCAAACCAGGCGGCAGACCAGACCTTTACTGGCACCACCCCGCTGCCGGATGACACCCCGCCAACAATCACCGCGGCCGCCGTGACCTCCCTTACCGAGATACTCCTGACGTACAGCGAGAACATAGACGTCACAACCACAGACGGCCAGGGATTCATCCTCTCCGTCGGACAAGTGACGGCAAACACCAATCCCGCCGGTACGGACAACACCATAACCCTCACCGTCTCCGGCATCACGGCATCCGATACTCCAGCTATAACCTATACCGCTCCACCTGGCACCGTGGTTGACAGCGCATTAAACCCTGCAGCAAACCAGACCTTTACTGACACCACCCCGCTGCCAGATGACACCACCCCGCTGCCGGATGACACCGTTCCGCCAACGCTGACCGTGTCCTCCGTTGCAACTGCCGGCACATCGGCAATTGACATCGTGCTGTCCAAAGACGTTACAATAAACGGTGCGGCACCCGGAGACTTTGTGCTGTCCGGCACCATATCCTCAGACCCAACCGTAACTGGAATCACGGCCGCCGCAGACACGGTCACCCTTACCCTCAATGATACGCTTGATCATGACGATGTCATCCTCCTGGCATACACCAGAACCACGGGCAGCATAGATGACATTCCTGCCGCTTCTGCCTTCCCTGACGGCTCCTTCTCGGTACGTTCACAAGACCCAACGCCAAACGGCCTGGCCTTCTCTGCTGACGGAACAAGGATGTTCGTCACGGGCAATAACTTCAATGCCGTATACCAGTACACATTGGCCGCCCCATTTGACGTGTCCAATGTCACCGGCACATCGGATGTCTCCCATGTCGACCGTTTCCTGGTAGACTCACAGGAATCATCCCCGCGGGGCCTGGCCTTCTCTGCCAACGGAACAAAGATGTTTGTAGTGGGTTCCAGCAGTGACTCGGTTCACGAATACGCATTAACCACCGCCTTTGACGTATCTACTGCCACCATTGACAGCTCCTTCTCCGTGGAATCACAGGACTCATCCCCGCGGGGCCTGGCCTTCTCTGCTGACGGAACAAAGATGTTTGTCGTGGGTTCCAGCAGTGCCTCGGTTCACGAATACGCATTAACCTCCGCCTTTGACGTATCTACTGCCACCATTGACAGCTCCTTCTCCGTGGAATCACAGGACACATCCCCGCGGGGCCTGGCCTTCTCTGCTGACGGAACAAAGATGTTTGTCGTGGGTTCCAGCAGTGCCTCGGTTCACGAATACGCATTAACCTCCGCCTTTGACGTATCTACTGCCTCCTTTGACAGCTCCTTCTCCGTGGAATCACAGGACTCATCCCCGGCAGGCCTGGCCTTCTCCGGTGACGGTACCGGCATGTTTGTCCTGGGTTTTGATGGCGCGAACGTACACCAGTACGCGCTGCCCGAGCCGTTTACGCTATTCTCACAGCCAAACTCGCTTGCCAGCTTTGCGGCAACCCTGGTCACAAACAACATTTCATCAGATACCGTTGCCCCAGCAATTACCGCAGCTGCCGTGACCTCCCTTACCGAGATAACCCTGACGTACAGCGAGGACATAGACGTCACAACCACAGACGGCCAGGGATTCACCCTCTCCGTCGGGCAAGTGACGGCAAACACCAATCCCGCCGGTACGGACAACACCATAACCCTCACCGTCTCCGGCATCACGGCATCCGATACTCCAGCTATAACCTATACCGCTCCACCTGGCACCGTGGTTGACAGCGCATTAAACCCTGCAGCAAACCAGACCTTTACTGACACCACCCCGCTGCCAGATGACACCACCCCGCTGCCGGATGACACCGTTCCGCCAACGCTGACCGTGTCCTCCGTTGCAACTGCCGGCACATCGGCAATTGATATCGTGCTGTCCAAAGACGTTACAATAAACGGTGCGGCACCCGGAGACTTTGTGCTGTCCGGCACCATATCCGCAGACCCAACCGTAACTGGAATCACGGCCGCCGCAGACACGGTCACCCTTACCCTCAATGATACGCTTGATCATGACGATGTCATCCTCCTGGCATACACCAGAACCACGGGCAGCATAGATGACATTCCTGCCGCTTCTGCCTTCCCTGACGGCTCCTTCTCGGTACGTTCACAAGACCCAACACCAAACGGCCTGGCCTTCTCTGCTGACGGAACAAGGATGTTCGTCACGGGCAATAACTTCAATGCCGTATACGAGTACACATTGGCCGCCCCATTTGACGTGTCCAATGTCACCGGCACATCGGATGTCTCCCATGTCGACCGTTTCCTGGTAGGCTCACAGGACACATCCCCGCGGGGCCTGGCCTTCTCTGCTGACGGAACAAAGATGTTTGTCGTGGGTTCCAGCAGTGCCTCGGTTCACGAATACGCATTAACCTCCGCCTTTGACGTATCGTCTGCCTCCTTTGACAGCTCCTTCTCCGTGGAATCACAGGACTCATCCCCGCGGGGCCTGGCCTTCTCTGCTGACGGAACAAAGATGTTTGTCGTGGGTTCCAGCAGTGCCTCGGTTCACGAATACGCATTAACCTCCGCCTTTGACGTATCGTCTGCCACCATTGATAGCTCCTTCTCCGTGGAATCACAGGACTCATCCCCGCGGGGCCTGGCCTTCTCTGCTGACGGAACAAAGATGTTTGTAGTGGGTTCCAGCAGTGACTCGGTTCACGAATACGCATTAACCACCGCCTTTGACGTATCGTCTGCCACCATTGATAGCTCCTTCTCCGTGGAATCACAGGACTCATCCCCGGCAGGCCTGGCCTTCTCCGGTGACGGTACCGGCATGTTTGTCCTGGGTTTTGATGGCGCGAACGTACACCAGTACGCGCTGTCCGAGCCGTTTACCTTGCTTCCGCAGCCAAACTCGCTTGCCAGCTTTGAGGCAATTTCAGTTACAAACAACATTGCATCGCCATCACCACCGGATGGCACTGATCCCCCAATAGATGATACCGTTCCACCGGAAATCACCGCGGCCGCCGTGACCTCGGCTACCGAGATACTCCTGACGTACAGCGAGAACATAGACGTCACAACCACAGACGGCACCGGATTCACCCTCTCCGTCGGACAAGTGACGGCAAACACCAATCCCGCCGGTACGGACAACACCATAACCCTTACCGTCTCCGGCATCACGGCATCCGATGCTCCAGCTATAACCTATACCGCTCCACCTGGCACCGTGGTTAACAGCGCATCAAACTCTGCAGCGAGCCAGACCTTTACTGACACCACCCCGCTGCCGGATGACACCACCCCGCTGCCGGATGACACCGTTCCGCCAACGCTGACCGTGTCCTCCGTTGCAACTGCCGGCACATCGGCAATTGATATCGTGCTGTCCAAAGACGTTACAATAAACGGTGCGGCACCCGGAGACTTTGTGCTGTCCGGCGACATATCCACAGACCCAACCGTAACTGGAATCACGGCCGCCGCAGACACGGTCACCCTTACCCTCAATGATACGCTTGATCATGACGATGTCATCCTCCTGGCATACGACAAAACCACGGGCAGCATAGATGACATTCCTGCCGCTTCTGCCTTCCCTGACGGCTCCTTCTCGGTACGTTCACAAGACCCAACGCCAAACGGCCTGGCCTTCTCTGCTAACGGAACCAGCATGTTTGTCATAGGCAGCGGTAACGATGCCGTACACCAGTACGCGCTACCCGCCCCATTTGACATATCCAATGTCACCGGCACATCGGATGTCTCCCATGTCGCCCGTTTACTGGTAGGTTCACAGGACACAACCCCAAACGGCCTGGCCTTCTCTGCTAACGGAACCAGCATGTTTGTCATAGGCAGCGGTAACGATGCCGTATACCAGTACGCGCTACCCGCCCCATTTGACATATCCAATGTCACCGGCGTATCCAATGTCACCCTTGCCGGCTCCTTCCCGGTAGGTTCACAGGACATATTCCCGCGAGACGTGGCCTTCTCCAACGACGGACACAGGATGTTTGTAGTGGGTGAACAGAGTGATGCCGTACACCAGTACGATTTGTCCGCCCCCTTTGACGTATCCACTGCCTCCTATGACGACATCTCCTTCTCAGTACTTTCACAAGACAACTCCCCGCGGGGCCTGGCCTTCTCTGCTAACGGAACCAGCATGTTTGTCATAGGCAGCGTTAACGATGCCGTACACCAGTACGCGCTACCCGCCCCATTTGACATATCCAATGTCACCGGCACATCGGATGTCTCCCATGCCGGCTCCTTCCCGGTAGGTTCACAAGAGTCATCCCCGCGAGGACTGGCCTTCTCTAACGACGGTACCAGGATGTTTGTCGCAGGCATTGACAACAGTGCCGTATACCAGTACACACTGCCCGAGCCATTTATGCTATTCTCACAGCCAAACTCGCTTGCCAGCTTTGCGGCAACTACAGTTACAAACAACATTGCACAGTCAGGTGACATTGATACAACAGTTACCATTGTGGATGATACGGAGGAACCAGAACCTGAACCGGAAAGAAAGCCCGAAAAGAGCGGCAGAAGCGGCGGTGGCGGCGGTGGTGGCGGCGGCCGTACCGGCGTCAGTACAGGCGGAGGAGGAGAACCCCTGTCCGACATTGAACTTTACGGCGTTTCATGGAACTGTGAGACGGGCCTAGTCAGAATAATAACCGGTGATGACTCGTCTACGCTGTCGGTATCCGTCAGAACCTCCATTGGCGGCCTGGCCGAGGCCAGTTTATCCGATGAAAGCATACCCGGCAGCAAGGTATTCACATCCCACATAGGGCCTTCCGAGACATACCTTGGCATACTGCTGGTGGACATAGCGGGACGGGACAGCAACATTAGAAACGAAAGCATTGCCATAAAGCAGTGCGTTGGCGAGAAGACATATGACGATGATGATGACGATGACATGTCAGATACGCCAAAGTCCACATCCCAGTCCCAGTCCGGTAGTAGCAGCGACGTATCCAAAGGCGACATGGAATGCAAGCCTGGCTTTACGATGGTCAAGAACCTGAGAGATGATCTTGCCTGCCTCCTTGACCGCTCGGTACAGCCATTGATGGAGCGCGGCTGGGTAGAATCAATAGTAGGATAGTACGTGTACGTGTGCGTGTGCGTATATGCGTGTATGCGCGTATGTGCATACGGCATTAAGAAAGCCGCAATGCGCCAAAAAAAAGAATTACATGTCGCATCTGAGCCAACCTGTGGAATTTCCAGGAACTGGCCGCTCACATTTTGCTGCTACATTACTCACCGAGATATCCACCTGAACCAGTTTGTGGAATCTCCGGGAACTGGCCGCATGCAGGAATCATTGCCAATCCCGCGGCCGGACTTCGGCACGTACCGGGGAACCCGATGAAATTAAGGCAAGCCATGAAAAAATCCAAATGCCGTCCCGTCAAGGTCTCAGGGAGGGAACAAGGCACCTCTGCATTATGAACCAAGCCAACCTGAACTGGAAATAATACGCAACTGTAATTGCAATAGTCAACATAGTATCTTCTGCAACCATAAATCAAAGATTAGATCTTGTAGATATCACAAAAAAATTCCCTGCTGTAGAGTATCATCCAGAACAATTTCCAAGGGCTGTTTTTAGACTTAAAACTCCAAAAACTGCTACGCTACTTTTTGGCTCAGGGAAAATGGTATGTACTGGGCCAAATCACAAGAATTAGTAGAAACTGCAGTACATAGAGTTACGGAAATGTTGAGGAAAGGTAAAATCAAAATTAAAAACGACCCCATAGTTTCAATACAAAATATTGTTTCATCAATTAATCTTGGAGGCAAGGTTAACTTGGAACAAGCAGCTAGGACTCTTCCTAGAAGCATGTATGAGCCAGAGCAATTTCCAGGGTTGATTCACAGAATGCTTGATCCTAAAACTGTGATTCTAATTTTTGCATCAGGCAAATTAGTCTGTGTGGGAGCTAAATTTGAAAAAAATGTTCATCGGTCTGTCAATCAAATTCATAGTTTGCTTGAAGAAAAAAATTAATGGTCTATGACTAGTGTTGTAAATTCCTAAAAATAAAACAAATTTATCATGATTATCTTGTTTTATTTATTTTTTAAAACACTTACGACCGCAATCAAACATTCCATCTTTTCCCATACACTGATCATGATGCCCATTGTAGCATTTATTACAAGTCAACATTTAGGCTGAAACCTTCTTTTGATGAGTCTTTTTATGAGGAAGTAACTTTTGAATATCTCCTTCAGATGCATCCCAACTAAAACTACAATGTCTGCGATGATATGCCATTTATTTTTCTACATCCTCTGATCTCTTTTTCTCAGATTCTGTAAATGCATTTACGCCACTAGTGACTTTGGTTTTACAAGGATCAAATTTCAGTTTTTCAATTATTTTTTTAAACATACTATAAGCTGTTTTACTTGGGTATATGCCGACGCATTTTCGGAAATAATGGGTATTTTCAGGCAACTAGTTTATAGGACAAAGCAAGGTAATGAAAATAGAATGATTTTTTGGAATTCAGTTCAATTTAGAGTCATACCGATTCAAATCCCTCCGGGTGCAATTAATGAATAATTTTACGTGTACTTGTAATCCCAGTTACAACAATACTCAGTATGGGAATTTCGTTCATATCTTCTTGATTTGTTTGTGTGATGTGGGAATGAAAAAGGAGACAACATCTTGAATGAAACCATAATTGCTGAACAAAAGACAAGTAGTCATTTTTCAGAAATTGCTCCAAAATATAAAGGTCTGAGAACAACCGATTCAGATCCAATACAACACATAATGAATCATCTGCGTAAAAAATCAGGAATCACCATGACTGATGTAGGTTGTGGGGATGGACGATATTCACTGGAACTTTTAAAATCATTAGATGATGATAGTTATCTTCACTGTATTGATTACAATGAAGACATGATCAGACATTTGAGAAGTTATCTGAAAGATAACAATATTTTGAATTTTTGTGCGGTACCCGGAAATGCCAGTAAATTGCCTTTAGAAAGTGATTCCATGGATTGTATTGTAACATTTAATGCCATACATCATTTTGACATTCAAAAATTTTTAGCGGAAGTTTATGAATGCCTAAAAGATGACGGTCATGCATTTATTTACACACGATTACGAAATCAAAATTCTAGAAACATTTGGGGACAATACTTTCCATTATTTGCAGAAATTGAGGATCGTCTGTTTGAATTTGATGAATTAAAATATGCTGTTGAAAAGACAGATATGAAAATTGATCATACCCATGTATTTGGGCATAATAGAATCTCTAGTCTGAGTAGTCTTATAAAAAAAGCAAAAAATAATCATTATTCCACATTTACTCTGTACAGCAAAGATAAGTTTAAAAAATCATTAGAGAAATTCAAGCAAAATATTAGAAATAATTTTGATGATTTAGAGAATATTCGATGGCAAGATGAGAACATTCTCTTGGAAATAAGCAAATAATATCATGGCAGGATATCTCAGAGATAAACTGAATGTGACTGTCATCATTTGGCAATGATGAAGCCAGAATGTAAAATCCGTGATATAAAAAAAGAAGGCAGGCATTACTTTTCCAGATATGCTTGAACAAGCAATAAAAGAAAAATTTACCCCATGCAAGCACTGTATCTAAAAACCATTTTGATTATGAGCATTTTGAAAATAATTGGGGCATATTGATGGATATAAGACGTAAAAATTGTGGGAAAATTTTTGATCTGTTCATAAGCGAATTTTACTCTCAAGAATGTAAAGAAAAATATTTCAAACACCCTTCTTAGTATGTGAAAATATAATCCTTGAGGAGATTTACAAAACTATATTGGTACTCAAAAAAAGCGCCGGGAGGGAGATTTGAACTCCCGTTCCCTTGCGAGAACGCGCTTTATGGTAAATTATTTCCAGGCGCGCGCCCTACCAGGCTAGGCGACCCCGGCAAGTCTTACGACAAAATTATTCGGTAAGATTTGATTATATATTATATGATTTGGAATCAAAAACTATTTCCAAATTGTAACAGTGGTTGATTTTTCTACTTGGTTTCCCTGTCTGTCCATTCCCTTTGTAGATATTTTATAAAGACCTTCCAAAGCGGTTTCACCATCATTTTTTATTTGATCCCATAAAAATTCAATTTCATCACCAGGTTCTAGCTGAGAGATCACTTGCGCAGCAACAGGCGAATATATCAATATTCCAGATAATCCAGTAATTCTAAGACCATATGAAGCATCAGAAAAAATCAATGGAACGGTTCCAGAATTCACAATTCGAATTTTTATCTCTTCACCTTTTTTAAAATCAAATTTTTCTGTTACCACCGAAACCGAAGATCCTTCAACAAAAACTAGTTGACTAGTATTTTTTACATCAAGCAAATAAGCGCCAAATGCAAGTCCGGAAATCAAACCAATTCCAATAAAGATTACCAAACTTTTTGCTAACAATTCTTTTAAAATAATTTCTTGATTTTTTAATCCTTTGGAGGGATTTGCTTTGTTCTCCACTTTTTTGGATAGGTATTTGGAGCCATGATGATTCTCTTTGTTTCGAATGCATATCCTTTAGTAGCGTCACGAATCTCTTCCTCAGACATCATCGATTCAGCTAAAGCAACAGCCTCTCCTTTTTGTGTATAGATTGCAACAATATCTCCATTCTTTAGATTTGGAGAAATTTGTAAAATGCCAGGAATTGCAAGTTGTGCTCCATGACACATTGCATCTACTGCAGAGTCGCGAATTACTGCCGACCTTAATTCGCTAAATGCATATTCGACAGGCTTGATTATTTTCATTAATTTACTGTCATCTTTTTCCTCTTCCCATATTGCATATGCATTTGCAAGTTCATGAAGAGTTACCAACCCATCAGTCTCGCGAAATTGACCCACTCTGGTTCGCCTAAGCTCTATCATTGTAGCGCCAGGCCCAAGAATTTCTCCTAAATCATAGTATAATTTTCGAATATAGGTTCCGGCTTCACACAAAACTCTGGTTAAGAGTAACCGTTCTTTTTGTTCTAACACTTCAAATTCATAGATAGTTCTTGTTCTTGTTTGTCTTACAACAGCAGAACGTTGCGGAGGTTTTTGAAAGATTTCTCCTCTAAACAAGTCAATTGTTTCGTCAAGTTTTTCTTTAGGGGGAAGGGAATGAACTCGTCCTAATGCATGATATTCTTTGGGACCGTAAAGTAAAACTCCCAATGCTTTGGTAGCTTCGCCAAGCCCTAAGGGCAAGACTCCTGAAACTTGAGGATCAAGGGTTCCACTATGGCCAATCTTTGGTAGTTTCAAAATACGTTTAGTCCAAGCTACGGTTTCATGACTTGTTGGGCCTGGTGGTTTGTCCAATAGAATAATTCCATAATTTAGTAGCTGTTCTACTGTTCTTTTATCATAATATGTTCCAAAGGTATCATCAGTAATATCCTGATCAATTTCAGTAAGATTTTCAAGTTGTTTGAGGGTCATAGTAATTTTCTCACGGTTTCTTTTGCGACATCAATTACTTGTTGGGCGGTTAGGTTATCCGTATTAATTATTACATCAAACACAGACGTATCATCACCAAAATCAAAGTTGTATAATTTTTTGTACAATGCTTTATTCTTATCAAATCGTTTTTTTGTAATTTCGTAAGCATTTTCAGTGCTCATATCATCTCTGAACTGCATTCTCATGGTACTACTTTTATGAGAACCCTCCAGCCAAATTTTGATGCCATCTTTGACTAGCCATGGTAAAGTGTAGCTTGTGACTACCATTCCGCCCTCATTGAAGAGCCCAGTTAGCTTTTCATCCAGTTTTTTATCAAATTCAGAATTTTGCTCACGCTGACTGAGAAACTTCATCCCATCTTCCGTATCCCACCAGTCATCGCCATCAGAATCAAAACCTTGTTCTTTGGCCATCTCTTTTAGTACATCTCCTCCGCTAAGATATTGTAACTGAAATTTTTCTGCTAATCCTTTAGCAACAGTTGTTTTGCCTACTGCGGGAGGACCAGAAATAACAATGGATTTTGTCAAGTACCCATTGTTGTTTTTGTTAGTTTCATAACCATGCCACTAAAAGCAATGGAGGAGAGGAAATACCATGCCCAAAGATATATCGCGTCTTCTTCGGGACAAATATGTTCTGGATCTGCTGCCTGTGCCGCAGTACATGTTAACTGAAAGAAATCCCCTGGAATCACATTTAGTGGAATTGGAGATAAGGCTACAGTGAAAGAGAATAGCTGTGGCAATACAAGATAAAATATCAGGATTAAAGGTACAAAAGTAATCATCATAGGTTTCATATTCATCTGCATCATTTCCATTGACATTTTGTTCATGTACGAAGATTTTTTGCTTAGTTCATTTATTTTTGCCTGATCTTTGGATCTCATCGCCTTCATTCTTTCTTTCTGATATGCACGTGTTTCCTTCATAATGCGTTTTAGTTTTACTTGATCAACCATCTTCTTTCTAACTCCGGCATTGAATAGATTGAGCAGGATGCCAAATCCAGATACTACAAACATAGAAAGAATTAGTCCCTGAATTATTGGATCATCACTTCCTAAATTCATTCTACTTCCTTCTTCCCCAAAGAAGTCAAATTGAAGGTAAATTGATTCGATGAAAAGCAGAATAAAGTTAAAATCCATTTTTTACACTCCTATTGCATCAATTATTTTCTCGGATATCTCATCAATCTTTCCCTCTTGATTGTTGATGAATTTCACTGGAGAGCCAGTAATTACTGAACATGCGGAAATCATACCTGCTTGAATATCTAATTCTTTTTTAATGTTAGTAACGGTGATTTTGTCTCTATTTCTGGTATCATCTTTCATTCGTCTGTTGTAGATTTCTTCTGGTTTTGCAGAAATAGAAACAAAGTTTGTTGGTTTGATAATTTTCAAAACATGTTCCGGCAAGCCAGGATAATAGCCTCCTGGAGAATTGATAAACGCATGAGTGTCAATAATTATAACTTGTTCAGTCTGTGCAGCGATTTTTTCTGCGGCAAGTTTTTGAAGTTCTTGTTGCTCAGTTACTGGTAATTTTCGAAGCTCATCTCTATCACTAAGACCATTTTTCTTGGCAACCTCACACATCAAAGTTCCAAAACTAATCACATGAACACTTTTACCATGTTTTTTTATGACTTCAACCATTTTGGATAACAGTGTAGTTTTTCCAACACCTGGTATTCCTACCATCACAATTGTCTTATTTTCTACCAAGCAGAGCACCCAAACGCGGCATGACGACCTCAACCTGTTCTCTAACCAACTGCGTATAATAGTTTATGAGAATATCTACCATAAGTAAAATTCCAATACCAGAACCAAATACGCCAAGAACATCAGATACGCCTGCCAAGAGACCCAAAATCATAGAGCCAATTATGGTAACTGACGGAATGTACTTGTTGAGTAATGCTTCAACTGGTTTGTTAGATCTTCTAAATCCGGGAATTTGAACATCCGCATCAAGTAAGTTCTGAGCTGCACTTTTTGGCGACAAGCCTCCAAGTTCTACCCATAACTTGCCAAATACAACTACGATTCCAATCATGAATATCACATAGCCTACCGCACGCATAGGATCTAAAGCGGCAACATCCAAACCTCTTGGAGGAGTGATGTAATAGATGATCCCGTCTATCGGGGTATTGGGACTTGTAGGATCAAATTGCGCTATAAAATTCATAAAGAAATTATTATTCCGCGGGTTCGCATTTGCCCACAGCATTTGGAATATGAAAACGGCATTTGCAGTAAGTGCAGATGCTAAAATTACTGGAATGTTGGAGACATACATCATTTTAATGGGATAGACAGCAGAGAAACCTCTGTATTTTGTAGAGACAATTGGAATCTCAATTTTCATACCTTGAGTAAATACAAGTATTAACAGTATTCCTGCGGTAAGACACAGTCCAAAGATACTCGGGAGTTGATTTGCACGGAACAAGATGTTTGAAACATCACCATTAATGATAGACTCTCCTATGTACGGGATAATGCCGATCATTCCTCCATCACCTGCGGGTAACGGGCTAAACAGACTCCAAAGAATCTGTTGAGCAACACCGGCCATAATGAATAGACTGATTCCACTGCCAAGACCCCAACCCTTTTGGATTGTTTCGTCTAAGAACATAATAATTATCGATGCCCCCATCAGCTGCGCAATCATCACATACAAAACGGTCGGTTCAGCAACTCCGGGGCCATAAACTGCTATGGCATATACGATAGATTCAACTACAATTACAATGTATGTGACCATTTTGGTAGCTGTTTGAAATATTCCTCTTTCTTCCGGTTTTTTGAAATCAAATTTGAGAATTTCTGAACCTCTCAATAATTGCATCAAGAGTCCAGCTGTGACTATCGGCCCTATTCCTAATTCAACCAGTGTGCCTTGCTGTGATGCAAAAATAACTCTAGCAAATGCTAGAAAGTCAAACTGCGGTGCTGTGGCACCAAATAATGGGGTTTGCCCCATTACCATATAGATCAGTAGTATGCATCCACACCATAACAATTTTTTCTGAAGAGAAATTTTCTTTTTTGGTTTTGGTACTTGAGGAAGATATGGTTCCACTCTAAAAACGATTTTTCTGATAATAGTGGTAATGCTACCTTCAGCCATTATTTGATAATACCTCTCCCCCAACTGCTTTTAATTTCTCTTCTGCAGATGCTGTAAATTGTTGTACTTTGACGGAATAAGCGTTAGTTAGTTTTCCGCCACCAAGGAGCTTTTCATATCCTGCACTTTGTAGGTCTACGATTTTCTTTCCTCCTTCTTCTTCTTTACCGAATTTAGTGAACAGGTCATCTAGATCCCGGACGCTAGTCCATTTTTTTGTAATATTTGGGTGAGGTGGTTTAGTTGAATCATGGCCATAATGATCTGGATCAAATTTTAACATGGAACTGTAGTGGTGTTTCATCATACCAATATTCCCAAGACCTCCCCTGTGACCACTTGAACGATGCTGACCTACTTGTCCCCATCCCATATGTCGTCCTCCTCTGAGTCTTCTGGTCTTTCTTAATCTTGTTGCCATGTTACATCATATTCCGTACTATAGTGCCAAGTTCTTTGTTTTTTCCAAGGACACCTTTCTGTCCATACAGTTTCTTGGTGCTCCTCTTGAATCCATGTCTTGGAGGTGCCAAAGCAAACCATGGTTTTAGGGGTTTTAATTTAGATAAGGTGGCCCTGCCTTCAGCCAAAGCTGCTGCCAATTCATCAGAACTTGCAAAACCAAGTTCTTTTAGATCATCGGCAGTTATTTTCTGATAACCGGATTTTCTTGCTTTCTTGTCAATCAGTTCTTTTGCCAAAGAAGCGTCAAGTTCGATCCAAGACACATAATGTTGTACTTTTTTTAACATTCCCAAAGTGTTTTCTTTAGCAGGCAAAATTGTTGCACGATATTTTTTATCCAATTTTAACAAAGTCATCGTGTGAGTTGCCCAATATGGACAATCAGCTTGACCTTTTATTCTAACAACAAGATATGCATTTGCCATTTTTCATCAACCCTGACTAAATGTCTGTCTAAGACAATCTAGTACTGCTTTTGAAGTTGAATTCATTGTTGGAGTGGAGCCTTTTGCAGTAGTCCATGCATCTTTAAGACCTGCCAATTCCAATAATCGTTTAATTTTACCACCAGCAACAAGACCTAATCCGCGAGGTGCTGGAATAATTTCAATCGTGACACTTCCGCCCTTTCCTCTAACCCTGAATGGTACAGAATGTTTTTGATCACATCTACATTCCCAACTACCGCATCCTAGCTTAATCGGATTAACATTCAGAAAAGCTTGACTTGTTGCTTTCTCAATAGCAATTCTCATCTGTTTTGATTTTCCTTGACCTATTCCCAAGTAACCATTTTCATTTCCAGCTGCAACCATTGCTTTGAATCTAGTAGACTGTCCATTTGAAGTCATTTTTTGAATAATTCCCACATCCACAACTTCACTTGTTAAATCTGGAAGTAGTTTCTTGATAATTCCTGCTTCTTGAATTCTTAATCCTGATTCAATTATTTCTTCAAGCGAAGAAATTTCTCCTGAATTAACTTTCTGCCCTAAGACAGTTTTTGGAACCCAGACCTCTTCTACCGGTTCTCTTCTTGGTCTTTTAGGACGATCACCATTTCCTTTAGCTCCTCCTGGTGGACCTCGTCCGTATACGGGTGCTCTTTTTCCACGTGGACCGCTAGATTGCGTTGCTTGACTCATTTCTATTTAACCTCAGTATCAATTGCAGATTTTATTTTTGGGACATCGTTTTTAACAGTAAGATGTTCTCCGTTAATTCTGTCATCAGATGGAAATGTTTCTTCGTTAGCTGGTACTTTAACACCCGCATCAATGACTCCTTTTAGAGCTGCAGCCATTCTTTGCGTATATCTTCTAGTTCCAGTATAAAGAATAGCATCCTTTGAGCCTTGACCAAGTGCTTTCTTTCCAGCTAAATAGCCTGTAAGATAAGCTGCGGGTACACTCTTTCTTGATCCCTTCCATCCTTTGTCAAGTAGATATCTGGAATGTGCAGATGCAACAACCTTATCGCCAGTCATTTCAGCCTTGAGAATTTGGACTTGGGTATTTTCATTAGTAATATTTACAGTAATAAAATCGCGTTTTCCCATCAACATGGTTCCACGTTTTTTATAATTGGTCTTTTCCTCTCTAAGCCTTCTCAATATTTTTGAATAAGCCATCTATAGAAACCGAGTTCGAATCTTCTCTTATATACGTTAAAGACACAATAATCTGTCTTTATTAATTACTCACACCTAGGTTAATCATGGTAGAGGAAAGATGTATGAAAGTATTTCGAGCATCTATTAAAACAAAATCAACAGAAGAGAACTATCTCAATTGTATGAAATATTTCAAAGATTTTGGAAAATTTAACAAATATCGGGATATATTAAAACTAAAACCAAAAAAACTCACCAGATTAATCGAGGATTATATCGTATTTAGGCGTGAAAAAAAATAATCCTAACAGTATAGGCTACTATTATTATCCAATTCAGGCGTTTTTGGAGATGAATGATGTTATTATAAATTTCAAGAAATTGAGAAAAATATTCCCAGCAAAGATCAAATCTGTAATAGAGCGTGGATGGACCACAGAAGAGATCCGGAAAATGCTTGATGTGTGTTCAAACACAAAACAAAGGGCAATAATTCATTTTGAGAATCCTAATAGATCAGAGTCATCACGACAGTCCCATTTTTTTTCAGTCGAACCAGTGTATCGTATGAATGGATGATCTTTAAGTTGATTGCCTACATCAAATGATTTTACACTTTCTGTATATTCATCATCAGGTAGGAAATCTAGAGTGATTTGTTCCATAAGTTCATGCATTCTTGTATCATTACCATTCTCCTTTGCATTAATCCATTGTTTTACAAGTTTGAGTTTTTCTAATTCGTAACTACTTGTTGTGTTTTGATTCTTTTTTGTACTTAATTCGTTGATCTTGTTATTTACATAGTTTTTTGTTTCATTATCTACTGATGTATCTGTTTGAGCAAAACTCATTGCAGAAAACGGTAGAATCATTGCAGCAATCAAAGATGCAAACAAGATTGTTTTTGTTTTGTTTTTCATGTGATTATTTTTCAATCAATAATTTAGAATAAAAATCTAACGATCAAATTGCGATCTATTTTTCATCGCAGTTTAATTGCCACAGTTTTATCTATGATATTTCTAAATATGGCAATGATTATGAAAAATACAAAGACAATTCTGTTTGCATCTTTGATTGCTGCAATGATTCTACCATTTAGTATGATGGATTATGCAGAAGCAAAAGTACAAACAAGTGACAAAATAACAAAACTAGTACAATACAAAGAAGAGCTAAAAACTCAACTAACACAAACAAAGGATGAATCTAAAAAGAATGAGATTAAATTAGTCTTACAACGTGTTAATATAATACTTGATTTGTTACAAGTCACAGATGATCTTAGATCCTATACAATCGGACAAGAATCTGCCAATACCTCTACCAAAAATCTGTTAGTAAAATTAGATGCCACATTTGATGATTCGGATTCCCAATCTCTAGAATCAGGCGATTCTGATAGAATAGCACCAAGAACTGGAACCGCACATTTCCAAACATCAACTCAGACAAAATTCAACTGCTATACAGCATCTACCCAAACAGGCTATAATTGGGGGACTGTAACAGGTTTGGATTTTATTGAATCATATGTTGTAGGAGTTCAAGGCTATCCTGGTTCTATTGCAATACTGGTAAATGGATATTGTTTTGAAAAGGACTTTGATAATGGATACGTAAAATATAGAAACGTGTTTACTGGTGGTATGTGTACTAGTACATTTAACGATGCTAGTTCTACAGATCAAGGTTATTGTGCCAAGTTTGGTTCAGGTAATCCTGTATTGATTACGTCCTTTGCATGGTATGATGGATACAATCCATTTAATATCACTGAAGGTTGGGATTTCATATGGGTTCCTTAATATCCTCTTTTTTTATTTTGGTTAGATCATTTAAAATTATTGCACTAGTAATACCATTGCTTTTGTTTTATTTTTTAGATAGACCGATAGCAAATTTGGCAAATTCTACTACTATATCTCCAACTTTTGAAATTGGATTATTAATCACAATCCTGGATATGATATTATTTGTAATATTCGGTGGAATATCTGTTTATGTGGCAATAAGAATTTGGAATAAATATGATTAGGCTTTAGATTAAAATGAAATAATCATAAAAAATAATACCAGAAAATTATGGTTATTATATACGTTAAGCGCGAATAAGAGCAACAAGTAATGCCTTTTGAGTATGAAGACGATTTTCTGCCTCATCCCAAACAACTGACTTTGAACCATCAATTACTGATGACGTTACTTCTTGTTCTCGCTTAGCAGGAAGACAATGCATAAAGATCGCATTTTTCTTTGCAGTATTCACCAACTTGGAATTAACTTGATACTTTGGAAAGAATTTCTTGGTTCTTTTTGGATCATTATTATGAATAGAAGAGTGAGTATCAGTTACAACAACATCCGCATTTTTAGTTGCAATGAATGGATCTGTAGTCAATTCAATGTTAGTTGATTTCCTTGATTCTTTAACAACAGTTTTGTCTGGTTCAAATCCTTTGGGAGTTGCAATCGACATGTCAACTCCAGACAATGCAGCACCATAAATCATAGAATTACATACGTTATTTCCATCTCCTATCCAAGCAATCTTTAGTCCTTTGAGTTTTCCTTTCTTCTCTTTAATTGTCATAAAGTCTGCCAAAGTTTGACAAGGATGAAAAGAATCAGATAATCCATTTATGACAGGTACGCTTGCATGTTTAGATAGTTTTTCTAGTAATTTATGTTCGTAAACACGTGCCATTATACAATTAGTGTATCGGGATAGGGTTTTTGCTGTATCCTCGATAGATTCACCTCGTGACAATTGCATGTCATTTGATGATAAATTAACTGCATATCCGCCCAACTGATACATTCCAATCTCAAAACTTACACGTGTTCTGGTGGATGGTTTTTGAAAAATCATTGTCAATGTTTTATTTTTCAAAATAGGTTTGTTTCCACCTTTTTTGAGTTCTTTTTTTAGTTTGATTGATTGATTGATTAATTCTACAAATTCCTTTGGGGTTAATTCCGCTAAAGTGAGTAAATCTTTTGTTTTGAGTTTCATTTCCTTTAATGTGTAAACATGCCTCTTTATCTTGTTTTTGAATTCTTTGACACTTTATTGATCAGATTCAGGTCGGCCACGTTTTATCCATTCACGAATCTTTTTTCCTAGTTTGAAAGCTTCGTCGTCACTTTCAGGTGGAGGAACTTGAAATATTTCTGAATAAGTTGTAATGTCTTCATCACTAATTCCTTCAAACGGATCATCAGAAGATTCCGGTGCTGGTGCTGGTTCCGGTGCTGGTTCTAGTTCCGGTTCTAGTTCTAGTTCTAGTTCCGGTTCCGGTGTTGGTTCTGGTTCATCCGTTTGCTTCACATCAATATCATCTAATGAACCAAAGACAGTTTCTAGAAAAGTTTCCTTATCAAATGGTTTTAGATCAGAATATTCTTGCCCAGTTCCAACATAAAGAACTGGTGTAGAAGTGACTTTCACAATTGATAGCGCTGCACCACCTTTTGCATCTGCGTCACTTTTTGTCAAAATAGAAGCATTGAATTTTACACGTTCAAAGAATTCACGTGCTTGGTTAACAGTATCATTTCCAGCTAATGAATCACCTACGAAAATTGTCATATCAGGGTTTACAACTTTGTTGATTTTTTCAATTTGTTCCATCAGGTTTTTGCTTGTTTGCATCCTTCCTGCAGTATCAATTAACACACAATCTGTTTTGTGAGATCTGGCATACAATACGGCATCTCGAGCAACTGCAGCAGGATCTGAGTTATAATTCTGTGCAACAAGTTTTAGATTAAGACGATTAGTATGTTCTCGTAATTGCTCAATTGCGCCAGCTCTAAAGGTATCTGCTGCCGCAACAACAACAGAATATTTTGCTTGTTGCAACATATATGCAACTTTAGCTAAAGAAGTAGTTTTCCCAGTTCCATTAATTCCAACAAATAAAATCAAAAAAGATTGTCCTTGATTCTTTTTTTCATTAATTTTTTCAAATAAATCAATTTCCCCTGCAGAATCAAATAATGCAGAGATGTTTGAAATCAAACTATCTTTAACAAATTTTTCAATTTGATGCTTGTCAATTTTTGAGCCAATTAGTTTTTCTTTTAGATTAGATTTGATTTCATCAATTACTTCACTAGCTACATCAGATTCTAAAAGAGAAACTTCTAATTCAAAAAGAATATCCTCAATATCTTTTTCTTTGAGTTCCTTCTCGCCTAGACTTTTTGCTGCATTAGAAAATGCATCATGAAGTTTATCAAACATGTTTTTATCCCGAATTCGGTTTTGACACAGCTTGCGTTAATTGATTGATTTGTTCTCTTCCTTGCTCTAATCGCGCTGCTGCATCTTGTTTTTTTGCAGCGTTATCTTGTAAAGCAACCTCAATTTCTTTAATGTGTGCCTCAAGGTAGTTTATGGCTGAAGGAAAATCTTTTTCCACTGCAACTCCAGCGCCAATACTCAAAACAATCTTGCTATTGGATGAAATTTTTGTAGGAACATATGTTCCAATCCCTATAGGAACAAGAGTTTCTGATTCAGGTTTTTGGCTAAGAGATTTCATAGATTCAATTGCAGCAGTTGCCTCTCTTAAAACACCTACAAAGGTTGCTTCTCTTTGAGATAAATCAGAAAAATATGTTTCAAGCATTTGCATTTGCTGCATTAACTGCTGTGCCTGTTCTTCACTCATTTACAACAAACCTTTCTCGGATGGTTATAAATTCATTCACAGGTAGAACTAGGACGATAAAAAAAATAAAGATAAGAACTTTATTTTGCTTTTGAGAATCTATCTTCTACTTCATCCCAGTTAACTACATTCCACCATGCTTCGATATAGACTGGTCTTTTGTTTTGATAGTTGAGATAGTATGCATGTTCCCAAACATCACAGCCTAACAATGGTACTAATCCTTCAGTTCTTGGACTAGTTTGGTTTGGCATTGATTTGTACTCAACCTTTCCTGAAGAAGGATTGTATACTAACCATCCCCAGCCACTACCTTGAATTACTGCTGTTGTGGATGAAAATTTCTCTTTGAAGTCAGAGAAGCTTCCGAAAGAATCCTTAATTGCATCAGCAATTGATCCTCCAGGTTCTCCACCTCCATTTGCTTTCATATTGTTCCAAAATAACCTATGGTTATCATAACCACCACCGTTGAAATTAATTGCACCTCTTTTGTCCTCTGGTACTGAGTTAATATCAGATAAGATGTCAAGAATATCTTTTTCTTGAATTTCAGCTGGACATCCTTCAAGAGCTGCATTTAGTTTGTCAGTGTATGCTTGATGATGTTTTGTATGATGAATCTCCATTGTTCTTGCGTCAATGTGAGGTTCTAATGCATCATATGCATATGGCATTTCAGGAAGTGTATATTTTCCCATTAGTTCTTTTGAAAGTTTATTCAATTTATTGGTTTAGAAAGCAATTCATTTTTACTTGTAAAAATAGTTAGAAAATTTGTGAAATTCTTAGTTTTTTCTTTAATGATAGTATTTTTGATGGGTTTTGTTTTGTTTCAATCCCTGCAATCTGAAAATGAGATCCAGACATATTTGGAGAGAAGTGTACCATTTGTTGGAACAGAAATTCTAAGAATTGATGGAATTGATGGAACCGGAATCAAAGTAGCAGTCATTGATACTGGAGTTGACTTTAATCATCCGGATCTTTTTGGATGGGGTCCTGAAGGAAAAGTAATTGGAGGATACAATTTCATTCAAGAAGATAAATCACCTCTGGATACAAATGGTCATGGTACTCAGGTTGCTGGAGTTATTGCAGCCGATGGTCAAGCAATTGGAATAGCACCGAAGGCAAAAATTCTTGCTTACAAAGTATCAGAAGATGGGGAAGGCGTATCATCAGAATTAATCGTTAGAGCCATTGAAAAAGCAATTGAAGATGGGGCAGATATTATCAATATTAGTTTAGGAGTAAACAAAACAAATGCAAAGATTGAACGTGCAGTAAATGACGCATTAGAAAAAGAAATTTTTGTAGTAACTGCTGCCGGAAATGATGGTCCAGGATTCGAAACTATTGGCAGTCCGGGCAGGAATTTTGGTTCTGTTACTGTAGGTGCAACATACAATAATCTTACTTCAAGCTTAGTTGCAACATTAGAAGTAGATGAAAAGCCATATACTGTAATTCCAATGGTAGGCTCTACAAAACTAGAAGAACCAATTACAGGAAAAATAATTTTTGGGGGTTTTGGAAAAATTGAGGACTTGAAAGAAATTGATGTCAGAGATGCAATATTAATTGTTGAAAGAGGAAGTGATATTGAAGGAGAACTATTGTATTTTTCTATTAAGGAAAACAATGCTGCTAATGCTGGAGCAAAAGTTATGATTGTTTACAATAATAAACCTGGAATTTTTTTGGGTGAATTAGTTCATGAATTTATAGAGCCAAATTACAAACCACAAATTCCAGTTGTATCCATCGATAGAAAAGAAGGACTTGAAATCATAGAATCAATAAAAAATGGTAATGAGGCAACCGTTCATTTATTCTACAATCCAGATTTTGTAGTACATTTTAGTTCCAGAGGACCAGTATCGCCATTTTACTTGAAACCAGATATCGTAGCTCCTGGTGCATACATCAATTCCACACAGAACAATGGAGGATACAATTTTACCAGTGGAACAAGTTATGCTGCACCACATGTTTCTGGGGCAGCAGCGTTATTACTTCAAAAAAGCCCAGAACTTCACCATCATGAGATAAAGTCTCTATTACTAACTACGGTTGAGCCTGTTTCAGACGCCTATGAACAAGAATTTCCGGTACATGCAGCAGGTGCTGGAAGATTAGACATAGGAAATGCTTATGGTGCAAAATTAATCATCACACCACCAAGTTTTGTAGTTAATGTATCATCAGATGATCTAATCGCTGAAAAACAGTTTCAATTAAAATTGATTGATGGTACATTGAATAATTTTGATGTTAGATTTGAAGGACCAGAATTCATAAAATTTGAACATTTTCTTGAAGGTAATGCTTTGCAAATTAAAATGAATATGACTGAAGAAAATTTTGGAGATCATGAAGGAAAAATAATCATCAATCATGATGATACTCGATATGTAATTCCGTTTCTATTACATTATACACTGGGCTCAATTTCCGTAAATCAACAAAATCAAAAACTTTTCTTTGAAATTTATCATCCAGAAGAATGGAGTTTTACAAAAATTTCAGTTACGAACAGTAAAGACGGAAAAACAGACGTTGCAACTGCTTCGCCAAACAAAATGGCATCAATAGAAATCTATGAAAATGCAGAATATTGGATTGATGCTAAAATCAGAGTTGACGGAAACACATCAAATGCATTTAGCACAATTGTAACTAGTTCACTTCCAGAAAATTCCCAAAGATTAGAAATAATTGACATTCCAGAAAAACAGATTGGGATAATTGCAGGAATGGTAATGATAATAGGCACTATTGGACTAGTTAAAAGAAAGCAATCTATGCAGTAGATTTAGGGCCTGCATCAGTTATCTCGGATGAAACATTTTCAAATTTCTCAAAGTTTTCAACAAACATCTGAGCTAATTTTTTTGCGGAAAGATCATACGAGTCTTTGTTATCCCAAGTATTTTTTGGATCTAAAATTTCAGAAGGAACACCATCCACTTCAGTTGGAACATCTAGATTGAACAAATCATCATGGTCATATTTTACAGAATCAAGTGCACCTGAAAGAGCTGCAGTAATCATAGCGCGGCTATATTTGATCTTAATTCTTTTGCCAACCCCATACGGACCGCCGGACCAACCGGTGTTTATGAGATAAACTAGAGTATTGTGTTGATTGATTTTTTCTCCAAGTAATTTTGCATAAACTGATGCAGGTCTAGGCATAAATGGAGCCCCAAAGCACTCAGAAAATACAGATTTTGGTTCTTTGATTCCTCTTTCAGTTCCTGCCAATTTGCTGGTGTAACCTGACATGAAGTGATACATAGCTCCTTCTTTTGTTAGTTTAGAAACGGGAGGCAAAACTCCTAATGCATCAGCAGTCAAAAATACAATCACTTTAGGATGTCCGCCAATACTGGGAAATACTGCGCCTGGAATGTAGTCTAGAGGATAGGCTACACGAGTATTTTCTGTTAAACTACTGTCGTCATAATTTGGTACATTATCTTTAAGAACCACATTTTCTAAAACTGAACCTGGTTTGATAGCATTCCAGATTTCAGGTTCTGCTTCTTGGCTAAGATTGATACATTTTGCATAGCATCCACCTTCAAAGTTGAATGTACCATCATCAGACCATCCATGCTCATCATCACCAATTAGCTTTCTGTTAGGATCCGCAGAAAGTGTAGTTTTACCAGTACCGGACAATCCAAAGAATAATGCTGTGTCTCCTTTTTTTCCAATATTTGCAGAGCAATGCATTGGAAAAACACCACGTTCTGGCAAAAGGAAGTTCATTACACTAAACATTGATTTTTTCATTTCTCCTGCATATTGTGTACCTCCAATCAAAACAATTTTTCTTGTTAAATCAACTAGGATGAAGACATCAGTTCTGGTTCCATCGATTTTTGGAACTGCTTCAAAGTCATTAATACATAATATAGTAAACTCTGGTTCATGATTCTCTAACTCTTCATTTGTGGGTCCAATAAACAAGTTTTTCCCAAACAGATTTTGCCAAACATGGTCATTAATCACTCTAATTGGTAAGCGATTTTTTGGGTCAGAACCTGCAAAACCATCGAAAACAAAAAGTTCCTTATTTTCAACAAAGCTTTTCATTTTTTCAAGAAGTTTTTCAAATTTATCACTTGGAAATTGATGATTGATCTTTCCCCAATCAACTGTATCATGAGTTTTGTCATCATTTACAATAAAGCGGTCATCAGGTGATCTGCCAGTATATTTACCAGTATTAACAGAAAGAGAACCTGTCGAATTTATGATGCCTTCATTTCTTTCTACTGCGAGGCGTGTCATTTCATCTGCGTTTAGATTTCTGTGAACTTTGGAAGGATTGATTCCAAATTCTGTTAATTGTGATGAGAATTTGTCAGTTACAGCAGTACCTACGACTTGGGTCAGAGGATTACACCCCCAAAAATAATTTCATCAATCTCAGGTTTGTTCATGAGATATTTCGATTCGCCTCGAATTTCCTTATTATCTCTTTGTTATCTGAAATTTTTCTTTCCTAGGAACGTATTTATTTCAAAATTCAAGAGTCACTCTAATGCCGATCAATAAAGAAAAACTTGCAAAGAGACAGGAAATTAAAGAACATAATCCTGATTTTGTTAGACCGGAAAGCTGGCGTTATGTTAGACTTCAAACTAACTGGAGAAAACCAAAAGGAATTGATAATCATCAAAGAAAACAAAAGAGTAGAGGTCGTCCGGGTCTTGTTAAAGTTGGATATAGGGGACCCAAAGATGCAAGGGGATTACATCCTTCAGGATTTACAGATAATTTAGTTTACAACTTGAATGATTTGGAAAAATTAGACCCAAAAAAAGACGGCGTTAGATTTGGACATAGTGTTGGTACTAAGAAGAGAAAAGAAATTGTTGCAAAAGCAATTGAAAATAAATTTAAAATTTTTAATGCAAGAGTGAGTGTAATTGGTAGTAAATCTTAAAGCTAAGAAAAGACTGGCAGCCAGAGTTACGGGCGTTGGAGTTAATAGAATTAGATTGGACAATGATCATCTAGATGATGTTGCAGATGCAATTACAAGAGAAAATATTCGAAGTCTTATCACAGCAAATACAATCAGAATCAAATCATTTACAGGTACATCTAGAGGCAGGGCACAGGTAAAGAAAGCCCAGAAAAACAAAAGAGGTACAACTCAAGGTTCAAAACAAGGTAGGAAAGGAGCACGAGTAGGTAAAAAAGAGGTATACGTTGCTAAAGTTCGTTCATTGAGACGGCTGTTGAAGATTGCAAAAGACAGAGAAGATTTGACAAACCCAGAATTTTGGATACTCTACAAAAAAGTTGGTGGAAATACGGTTAGAAATAAAGCACATCTTAGAACTTTGATGGAAGAAATCAAAGCAGACAGAAAGAACTAGAATCGATAGACCTTATTTTTCAAATCTATAATTTTACCATTTTTAATTTGAATACCTTCATCATTTAGTAATTTTGTTTTGATATTTTCTCCATATGCGTAACCGCCGACTTTTCCAGTAGACATTACAACTCTATGACAGGGAACAATCACAGGATAGGGGTTCTTGTTCATTATTTTTCCTACAGTTCTCTGTCCATTTTTCAATCCAACAGCTTTCGCTAATTCACCGTAAGTTGTGATTTGGCCTTTTGGAACCTCTAGTAATTTTTTGTAAATCTTTTGTTCAAGATTCAAAGTTTGATAACCTCGAGTTCTGTTGATTCAATAAAATCAAGTACTTTTTGTTTATTCGAACCCAATCCACCCCAATCCAGAAGAGCAGTCTTTGCCATACTATTTTGTGAAAGAATGTGAGCGAATAATTTTTCATCAAGATTATCTAAGGCATGTTTTGGAATTACAGTTCCAAGTGCATGTTTTCCTACAAGTAGTTCATTAGTAAATTTTGAAGGATAGTGAGTCCCTCCAAAACAAATTGCAATAGGATTTTCTTTAATTGGTTGTGAAATTACTTGATGAACTAAGGTTGCTACTGAATTACACAGAGATACATCATTCCACTGTTTTTCAGATGTGCCTATTTCTATGAATATAGATGGTTTAGTTAGTGAAGTAGGTCCATGATGTGTTGCTTCAATAGTGATTTGGAATTCTGAAAATTGAGACTGATTTTTCTTCAAAATTTGAAGATATGCTTTTTGAAGATCTGGGTGAGGAACTGCAATTTGTCTGTCATTTCCGCCAAATTTTGCTTCAGAAAAATTACCAGTACAATGACAAGTCAGAGCCAATACTCCTGATTCAGCAGCATGTTTTGAGAGAAATACAAATCCATCATAATCATATTTTTCTTCTAACCAATCAGCCGAAATGGCAGGAGTAGAAATTATTATCAAGTCATAATACTTTCCACGGAAAATATCGCCTTCTTGTGTCATTTCATTAGAAAGAAATTTTGCCATATTATGACCTGCAGGGTCATCTCGATACGCAACTAGCAACTCCATGAGATAAGGAATATAAGGACACCTTATTAATTTCCAGCAATGAATCCGAAGCAGACTTTGAGAAACATGGCCAATACCATGAAAATGGCCAAAAAACCAGATGCTGATGAGTATCAACAACATCTCAGATTGGTATTGTTTGGAATAGCTGGAGTTGGTTCAATTGGATTTATCATTCAGTTTGTCTTTTCGGTAATTACATTTGGTAGATAAAATTGTCAGAGGAAGTAAAATCAACCGAGGAAATAAAATTGTCAGAGGAAGTAAAATCAACCGAGGAAATAAAATTGTCAGAGGAAGTAAAATCAACCGAGGAAATAAAATTGTCAGAGGAAGTAAAATCAACCGAGGAAGTAAAATTGTCAGAGGAAGTAAAATCAACCGAGGAAATAAAATCACATTTGTTTGCAATTAGGACCACTGGTGGACAAGAAAAAGTGGTAATGAGGTTATTAGAAGCTAAAGCAAATGCAGATAAAATTAACATTCAATCAGTTTTGCTAGTTGACAATCTAAAAGGCTACGTTGTAATTGAAGCAATCAATCCAAGTGATGCTTACATGGCAGTTGAAGGAATTAGACACATTCGCGGTCAATTAAGAGGGGAATTAGAATTCAAAGATATTGAGGGATACCTTGTCAAAAAATCAACAGTTTCACAATTAGCAATAGATAATGTAGTAGAAATCACAGGAGGTCCATTCAAAGGAATGAAGGCAACAGTTACTAGAATAGATGCGGATAAAGAAGAAGCAACAGTAGTTTTGTTGGATGCATCATATCAGTTACCAGTAACAGTAGACGCAAACTACCTGAAACTATCGAGTGGGGTTTAGGAAGGATTAAATTTTTCGTATAGAGTGAATGAGGAATGGGAGAACAAAAAGTATCAGCACTTGTAACCGGAGGAGCAGCATCTGCAGGTCCGCCATTAGGTCCAGCATTAGGACCTCTAGGAGTTAACATTATGGAAGTTATCCAATCAATCAATGATAAGACAAAAGACTTTGAGGGAATGAAAGTTCCAGTAACTGTTTCTGTTGATAGCGATACAAAAAAGTATGAAATTGAAATTGGTATTCCTTCAGCTGCAGCACTAATCATGAAAGAAGCAGGAATTCAGAAAGGTTCAGGAGCATCAGGTACTGAATGGGCAGGAGATGTTACAATGGATGGAATTGTCAAAGTAGCAAATACAAAACTAGAGAAATCTTATGCTTCTTCATTGAAATCTGTTGCAAAAACCATAATTGGTACATGTGTAGCATTAGGAGTAAAAATAGAAGGAAAGACTCCAAAAGAAATTACTGCCGAAATTAACGAAGGCAAATGGGATGAAAAATTCCAATAATTATTGAATTAGATAAACAGGATCTTTATTGGTTCTTTGTAATTCAACAAAGGTTTCAGTATTTTGAATGCCATCTATTTTTCCAATTTTTTCAATAACCACAGTATGAAGGGCTTCAAGACTCTGGGCATAAACTTTAATCATTATATCAAATCTGCCAGTAATTTCTGAGATTGAGACAACTTCTGTGGTATCCATGAATTTTTGGTGAATTGCGTCCTTAAATTTAGGATCTCGATTGATTCCAACAGTAGCTTTTACACCTATGCCTAAGAGTGATTCATCAATTTCAACGGTAAACTTTTTGATCAGTTTCTTCTTCTGCAATCTCTTGATTCTGCTATACAGCACGGAAGCATTGATCCCTAGTTTTTTTGACAAATTAGGAACAGAGATGGAAGCATCTCTGATTAGCTCAAAAAGCAAGTTCATATCAAGATCGTCAAATTGCTGCAACGTATTAGAAAACTGTGATTGTGATTTAATATATGTAGGTTTTGAGATAAATTTCTCTCGGAATTGCAATTATTTTGTATAAAAAGTGTAATTTTTTAAAATAAAGGAAAATCAGAAATCTCAATCTATAAACGATTTTAAGTAGGCTTTCTCGAAAATGTTCGTAATGATTAATGAGACACAGTTAGTTGAAGTGATTAAGGAAGCCAAGACTGCGACTAAACCGAAGAAGTTTACTCAAGCCATAGAGTTAATCGTAAATTTCAAGGATATTGATGTCAAGAAAGGGTTTGCCCTCAATGAAGTGGTTCAGCTACCAAAGACAAGTTCTCCGGCAACTGTTTGTGTTATAGCTACAGGAGATATGAGTCTGAAAGCAAAACAGGCAAATGCCGATATTGTAATTGGGACAGGTGAATTAGATAAATTTGCAGCTAACAAAAGAGAATCTCGGAAATTCATTAACAAGTATGATTTCTTTTTGGCAGACACCAAAGTCATGCCAACTGTGGGAAAAACTCTGGGTCAGCTTTTAGGTCCTAGAGGAAAAATGCCAACACCAGTTCCATTTGATGCACCTATTGAATCATTTTTACAGAGATTTAGAACATCAATCAAAGTTAGAACAAGGGCATCTTTATCCATATCATGTAAAATTGGGGATGAATCCATGGAAGATGCAGATTTGGCAATTAATGCACATGCCGTTCTTGTTGCAATTGAAAAGAAATTGCCAAACGGGGAGAGAAATATCAAACGAGTAATGGTAAAAACTACAATGGGAAAACCAGTAAAACAAGTACAAGAGGTTAAGAAGAAACATGCATGAAAATAGAACATCTTATCCTAAGAAAAAAACTCAAATGTATCGGCAGTTACAAGAACTGCCAAAAAAATACAAAGTTCTGGCTCTAATCAAAACGCACAAAGTACGTTCTACACAGATATTGCCTTTAAGAAAAATTCTCAAAGATGACGTAGAATTTGTAAGTATCAAAGATAAGATTGCACGGAAAGCACTAGAACAGCTGGATGTGCCAGGAATTAAAGAGATAGTTGGAGACCTTACAGGGCAATGTATGTTCATGTTTACCAATATGTCACCATTCAAGCTAAATGTTCTTCTTGCCAAAAACAAGATCATGATGATTGCCAGAGGGGGAGATATAGCAAGTATCGATATTGTAGTACCTGCAAAAAATACAGGAATTGCACCAGGACCAATGCTTACAGAATTCAAAGAAGCGGGAATTCCAACTAAGATTGACCAAGGAACAATTTGGATTGCAAGGGATTCTACTCCTGTACTAAAAGGCGAAGTTATCAATGAGAAACTAGCAGCAATTCTTGGAAAATTAGATATCAAGCCAGTAGAAGCAGGAATTTCACTCTATGTAGCACTAGAAGATGGCCTCAAGTATGCTGAAGAAGAGATGATAATTGATGTTGAGAAGATTCGGGGAGAATTTGCACAAGCACACCAAGAAGCAGTTTCATTATCTATAGCGGCAGCATATGTCACACCAGAGAACATTTCACAAATCCTCAGTCAAGCAGCACAATCAGCACGTTCTGTATCTATCGAATCAGGCTTTATGACTGATGAAACAAAGGAGCAGATTTTACAGAAAGCAGATGCCCAAGCAAAAGCACTTGCTGGACAAGCAAAAGATTACACTCCAGCTTAGGTTTCACGAACTTTAGGAAGATTCCAATTAAACTTCATTGCAAGTAGCCTTATTCCAGTTGCTGCAATAATTCCAATTATCGACGCAACTTGCATCTCTCCGCCATGGGAAAGAATGGCGTAAAAAATTACAATACCAATTATGCTTGCAACGGCATAGACTTCTTTGACAAAGACTATTGGAATCTCTCTGACAAAAACATCTCTGAGAATTCCGCCACCAATTGCGGTAATTACTCCTGCAAACATAATTGGAAGAAAGTCCAATCCGACCATTTGATATGCAATTGAAGCACCTATAATTGAAAAAACTCCCAATCCTATTGCGTCAAAAACTAACCAGACATTCATTCGCTTTTTGAAATATAAGTAAAGGAAGAACATGACAATTCCAATAGTCACAGTTATGCCAATATAGATGGGATCTGAAAGGGCTGTAGGAAATCTGCCAAATATTACATCCCTAGTAATTCCGCCTGCCATCCCAACTACAGTTGCCAAAACAATTATTCCAAAAATATCAGCCTTGTGTTCAATAGCTTTTGATGCTCCAGTAATGGCAAAAGATGCAGTGCCCAAATAATCAAGAATGCTAATGAAACCATCTATTGGAAAAGAGAAATCAACCAATCAATACAAAGACAACTCTATTGCTAATTAAGAATTCTATGATTCAGATTTAATCTTGATTAAACAGTGGGCAAATCTTTTGAAGTCATCTGCACTTCGCTCAAAGCCACAACGTTTGCACATATGCCAATATTGAGACTTTTGATCTTTTGATGGTATCACAAACCCTGCCAGAGACAGTACACTGGTACAGGTTGGACATGACAAAGGAACTACATTCTTCTATCCATTGCAGAACCATCTTAGACTCTTCTTGGCTTAGTATGCATACGGCAATTTTTGATATATCAAGTGTGGAAATTCATTAATTTTTGAGATTCCTTTTTGGTAATTTGTCAGAAAATTAATTCAAGTATTTTGGTTCTAGACTATTTTTCATATAGATTTACTGTAACTTTTGTAGTCCAAGGCTTGAATTCATCAGGAAATATCACCAGTAACCCACTGTCCTTTTGTAGATTATTGCAAGTTCCGCTATAGCTTTGTTTGTTTTGACCAAAACAACCTGGTTCCTGATAATAATCAAAGTCAGAATTAGAAAATTCTCCATGCTGTATTGAAGATGAAACAAAATACACATCAAAGCCCAAATCTTTGTTATCCATTCTTATGCTGTAATCATATGATGTAAATTCCTTAGATGTACATATTGGAAAAAATTGCATATACCCATTTTTAATTTTTAACTGTTGTTCTGAATTGTCATAGTTTGTATTTTCAATATCTGGATAAATAGAGATGTCAGGATTTGTGCTTAATTGCTTTCCCTGTACATATTCAATCTCATGGCGCACTAAATCTACGGCTTTTTTGTAAAGCATAGGTTGCAGTCCTTCCCGGCAGTCACTAAAATCATGCTTTAGTTCAACATAGGACTTGTCATTAGTTGTTTGCAGTTGGTTTGTGTTGTATTCCTTTGATTCTGCATTAAACACATGATTTGCATTGTTACCTTTTTCTGAATTGTACCAGGAGTTTGTTACATCAAAGATTATGTTCTTTGAATCGCTATCCCATTCAGACAGTAAGTGCACATACACGGAATACTTGTGGATTATCTGTTGAGTTTCAGATGTAAAGATCAAATGGCCAAAAAAAGCATTAGTAAGAAGCACAGAAAATGCAATTGCTATAATTATTCCATAGTAGATGGTTTTCATTTTTTTAATCAAATTAATGAAAATAAAGAACTAAAATTGAAAGTTATCTAGCCAAACAGAGAAGACAATCCTTCCATGGCTGCTTCTTCGGTCTTGCCATCGGCTTTTGGTGCTTTCTCTTTCTTTGCCTCATTACCGGCTGCATCTGCTGCTGGTGCGGCGGTGGCTGCTGCTGCTGTTGCTGCTGCAACTGCTACAGGTGCGGCTTTGACTGCATCATCGATATTTACATCGGCTAATGCTGCAACTAGTGCCTTAACTTGGGCTTCGTTGACATCAGTACCAGATGCCTTTACAACTGAGCTGATGTTTGTCTCATTGACTTCTTGTTTTAGCTTGTGAAGAAGTAAAGCGGCGTAAACATATTCCATTGCATCGAGATTTTCTTAGGGCATAATATAAAACTATGGAGAAATTAGGCGTGAAATGTGCTTGATTAGTTGTTGATTGGTTAGTATGATGGATGATTCAATGAGAAGATACACAACATGGTAAGAACAATTAAATAATTTTTCCTTTGACACAACTCATTGTCATATAATGTGGCTGGCAAATGTGAGAATTGTGGACATTCAGAGTGTTATGGCATACCAAAAGGTATGTTGAAAGAGGAAGGATTAAAAAAAGAGGAGTGTTCTAAATGCGGAGTAAGAGGACATATAATATTTGATCCATTTACAGCATGTTAATAATTTTTTCAAAAAAACAAAATTAATTAAAAATCTTAGCGGGCTCTATACCCTAAATGTTCTACTAATTTACCAATTGTTTTAGCAATCGATTTTATCTGTAATCGCAGTTCTTTCTCTGTAATGTCAGATTCATAGAAATTTTTGTGTAGGTGACTTGCTTCTAAAAATGCCGTATAGATTTGTTTGTCATCTAAATTTTTTGTTAATTTTGCAGCTAGAGTAAAAAGTTGTGAATGTCCTTCTACTTTTTTCCCCTTTTTTGCTGCCACAGCCTTTAAAATTGAAGCCATAGCACCCCACATCATTTCACCTGCTTTTTGAAATTCTTTTTGTTTAAGAAAAAGTGAGGCGTTATTACTGTAATACAACGCCAGCTTTGCGTATCTTTCTACTGCCTCTTTTTGCTCTTCGGTTCCTTCCTTTGGTTTTTCTTTTAATTCTGGTATTTCTATTTTAATCGGCATCAGTATATCCTCTTATTTTACCACTAATGGCATCTACCGAAACTTCCTTTAATTGCACATTCAAAAATCCAACATCAAAAATAAGTTTCCAAACACCTCCTATTAATTCAGCAGATTTAAGATCAATCATATTATGATAATCCTCAAGAAATTCTGTAGCTTTTTCCACCGCTTTGCCTGCATCAAGGTATGATGGCAATAACTTTGGTTCAAACATTCTTTCTTCAAGTCCTTCTATCATATTTGAACCTGTTTAAGAGATTTACAAAACATAGGACAGGTAGAAAACAACTGATGACAAAACAGAACTAGAAATATGCCTAAAATTTGAAATCTAGTTCAAGACCTTGAGACTTCGACAAACGGAATAGAGTGTTCTTTTCAGGTTTTTATCAATCAAAGTATCCATTCTGTTTTTCAAAACCCGTTTTGCTTCATCTCTCTCTGAACCAAGAGGCAGTGATAATACATTATTGAGAAATTCTGACAGAGATTCTCGAATCCAGCCATCCATCATTGAATAGACCTGGGGAGGAATAAGATCGCATCTGTCTTTATCAAGATCCAGTATTTCAGCAAAATTTTCGTATTCCACTCTATACACTAAAGCTAGAACAACGTTATCGGGGGTTGGGTTCTCAAGTATCTCTCGGGAGCGGTCTCCTGTCTTTCCTTGTTCTATCTTATTTTTGAGCCCAACAGGATTGACAATTACGCCGTTAACCCCCACTTGCCTGCCATCTACACCCGTAATTACACCAAAGATAAAGTCGTTAAAATCACCATTTTTTTTAACAGAGAAAACATGAGCCCCTTCTTTCAGAGCAAGCTTTTTTCCAAACATGAGTTAACTGAATTATGTAGTGTATTTAATTTATTATTAACAGACAATTCTTAATATTGGATTGGAGCATGCTCAACGTTGGATAAAAAAGAGATTCTAAAGGAATTTTCAGCAGATTCTGACAGATACTACAAAGTCAAGCTATTCGAAGAACAAGGTTTTGTTAGAAAGTCTTGTTCGAAATGTGGCAGATTCTTTTGGACCCTAGATTCTGGACGAGATATGTGTCCGGAGGATGCAGATGATACGTATTCATTCATTGGAGAACCTCCAACAACCAAGAGATTTGATTATACAGAAGCTTGGAAGCAAGTCGAAGAATTTTTTGTAAAGAATGGTCACACTTCAGTTAGCAGATATCCTGTTGTGTGTCGTTGGCGTGATGATCTGTATTTTACTATAGCATCAATTGTTGACTTTCAGAGAGTGATGGGTTCCAAGGTAGTCTTTGAGTTTCCTGCAAATCCTCTAGTAGTACCACAGACTTGTTTGCGTTTCAAGGATTTAGAAAATGTCGGAGTAACTGGCAGACACTTTTCTAGCTTTTGTATGATAGGACAACACAGCATTCCAAATAATGATGGTTACTGGAAAGACGAATGTGTTGATTTGGACTTTAGATTACTAACTGAGCAATTTGGAATAAAGAAAGAGGAGGTTGTCTTTGTTGAGGATGTCTGGGCCGGCGGCGGTTCATTTGGCTCATCACTAGAGTATTTTGTTAGAGGACTGGAGCTTGGAAATGCGGTATTTACTGAATTTCAGGGTGAGCTAGGCAAGCATACCATTCTTGACCAGAAAATCATAGACATGGGAGCAGGTCTTGAGAGACTTGCATGGATTACAAAAGGAACTCCTACTGCATATGACTGCTGTTTTGGCCCAATTACTAATCATCTATTTGAGAAGATAGGAACCGATTCAGATTCTGAGATGTTACGAAAATACTTTACAGCAATTGCAAAGAATCTTGAGATTTATGATGATTTGATTGATGTAAGGAAACATGCCGTTGGTTCTGCAGGACTGACTGATGATCAAGTAAGAAAAATTATCACACCACTTGAAGGAATGTATCTAATTGCAGATCATCTTCGTACTCTGATCTTTGCAATAGCTGATGGTGCCCTGCCAAGCAATGTTGGTGGTGGGTATAATCTCAGAATGATGATTAGAAGAATTAATGGAACAATAGATAGAATGAATCTCAAGCTAGACATTGATGGATTGGTGGACATGCATATTGACTATCTCAAAGATACCTATCCAGAACTTGATGGAAAAAGACAAGACGTCAAAACTATCCTAAAGATAGAATCCCAGAGACATGTTGAATCCAAAGTACACATGAAGAAAAAGGCAGATAAAATTCGTGAAAAGGGAACACCATCAGTTGATGAACTAATCACACTATACGAGTCAGATGGAATTACACCTGAATATCTCAAAGAGATAGATGCAATCTCTGAAATTCCCTCGTCATTTTATGAGAAACTCTCTGATCTGCACCAGTCAGACAAGAAAAAGACCGCAGAGCAACCATCCATTGAGGATCTTCCTGAAACTGCGATGTTATTTTATTCCGATGATCCAATGTCATTTGATGCCAAAGTTCTCAGAGTAATTGATGATTTGGTGGCATTGGATAAGACTTCATTTTATGCTAGAGGAGGAGGGCAAGAGCCAGATTATGGAACCATATCGGGCTCGAAAGTTGTTGATGTGAACAAACATGGCGGTGTAATTTTGCACAAGCTGGAGGGAGAGATTCCAAAAGAAGGAGAGACCGTTCCATGTATAGTTGATGAGACTCGTCGTTCTAACATTACTAAAAACCATACCAGTACACACATTCTAAATTCATCAGCTCGTAAAACTTTGGGTTCATGGGTTTGGCAACACTCTGCATTCAAAGAAGCTGATCATGCCAGATTAGATATAACACACCATTCTTCACTAACTGATCAACAAGTAGCAGACATTGAAAAAGCTGCAAACGAAATAGTTGCAAAAGACATGTCAGTGACCATTGAAAATTATGACCGAGGTACTGCTGAACAGAAATATGGATTTAAAATTTACCAAGGAGGAGTAGTTCCTGTCAAATCAGTTAGAATTGTATCCATCGAAGACTTTGATGTTGAAGCTTGTGGCGGAACTCATGTCAAAAAGACAAAAGAGATTGAACTAATCAAAATTACTAGAACAAAACGAATTCAGGATGGAGTTGTTCGAATAGAATTTGTTTCCGGACCAACTGCTAATCAATATGTTGAACAACAAAAGGTAAAACAATCAGAACTAGCTGAAGAATCAGCTCAAAAAGAGATTATAGAAAAACAGAGAGAAGAAAACAAGCAAAAAGCTAGAGAAAAGATTTCTGTTCTATTAGAAAAAGTTCTAGCTGGAGAATCAGGAGATCTTGATGGAATTATGGTGAAGAACAAGTTGTGCTTTACAGCTAGTAGTAATTATGATGAGTATTTTCATCAAAACTTTGGCAAAAAACTGGTGCAAGACCCAAAAGCTGCATATTGTGGAATCTTTGAAGCTGGTCCAACAGTTAGAATAATGGTATTTTCAGGTAAGCAATCGGGGGTAGATGCAGGCTCAATTTCCAAGGAAATATCGGAAATTCTAGGCGGTTCCGGTGGTGGAGATGCTAAATTTGCCCAAGGAGGAGGAAAAGACACATCTAAAAAAGACGAGGCAGTTGAAAGAGCAAAATCAATGATTTTAGGATGATATTATGGAAATTAACTGGAATGAATTAGAATCAAAGTGGAGAGAAAAATGGAATGATTCCAAAGACTTTGAGACAAATCCAAATGACAAACCAAAAAAATTCATTACAGTAGCTTATCCATATCCAAACTCACCGCAACACATTGGACATGGGCGAACTTATACGATAGCTGACATTCATGCTAGGTTCTATAGAATGAAAGGGTATAATGTCTTGTTCCCAATGGGTTTCCATTATACTGGAACACCAATACTCGGAATGGCGCGAAGAGTTGAATCCAATGATAAGGAGATAATGGATGGTTTACGTAATATTTATCATGTTCCAGAAGAAGCTATCAAAACATTTGTTGAACCGATAAAGATTGCGGATTATTTTCATGAAGAGATAAAATCTGGAATGATAGAGATGGGTTATTCCATAGATTGGCGACGAGAATTCACAACTATAGTTCCAGCTTATCAGAAGTTTATCGAATGGCAGATTAATGTTTTAAAAGAGAAGAACTTGATCATCCAAGGGAATCATCCTGTTGGTTGGTGTCCACGTGATCAGAATCCCGTATCACAACACGATACAATGGGTGATGTAGAGCCTGATTTCACTGAATATATTTTAATTAAATTCAAGTTTGATGATTATGTCATTCCAACGGCAACGTTACGTCCAGAAACTATCTTTGGTGTTACTAATTTGTGGGTCAATCCTGGAACAATGTATAAGAAAATTACCGTTGATGGTGAGAAATGGATTGTATCTGAAGAATGTGCACGCAAGCTAGAATTTTTAGATAAAGAGATTACTTGTGACGGCGAGATAGCTGGTTCTGATTTGATTGGAAAGAACGTTGCCATTCCTCATCTCGATAAATCAATTCCAATGATTCAGGCTAGCTTTGTGGAATCAGCTACTGGAACTGGTCTGGTGATGTCTGTTCCAGCTCACGCTCCATTTGACTATCAGGCCCTAGTAGACTATCAAAAGGATTCAGGCACAAATATCGAGCCTATCTCAATCATAGCTACTGAGGGATATGGCGAGTTTTCATCTAAAGAGGCCTGTGAGAAATTTGAGATAAAAGATCAAGATGACCCCAAGCTGGAAGAAGCTACAGATGAGATTTACGGAAAAGAGTTCTACGGCGGAGTTCTCAAAGAGAATTGCGAGCAGTTTGCTGGAAAAAAAGTATCTGAAGCTAAAGATGGAATAAAGGAATGGTTAGAGGAGAAAAAATATTCAGATATTTTGTTAGAATTAACTAATTCTCCTGTAAAGTGTCGTTGTGGAACTGAATGTGTTGTTAAAGTTTTGACAAACCAATGGTTTCTTAATTATGGTGATAAAGACTGGAAAGATAAAGCTACAAAGTGTTTTGATGGAATGAGCATATTGCCAAATGAGATAGTTGGTGAGTTTCATTATGTAGTTGGGTGGTTACGGGAAAGAGCTTGTGCTAGACAACATGGTTTGGGTACTAAACTACCTTGGGATAAGGACTGGATTGTTGAAAGTTTGTCTGATTCTGTAATCTATATGGCATATTATGTCATATCTAGATTTGTTAATGATGGAACTATTTCAGCTGAGAATTTATCTAAAGAATTCTTTGATTATGTATTTTTAGGTGAAGGTTCAGCTGATAAAGTATCTGGTATTGAAGCTAGTAAAATAGAAGAGATAAGAAAAGAGTTTGCATACTTTTATCCAGTTGATTCAAGACATTCTGGTAGAGATTTAGTTCCAAATCACTTGACATTTTTTGTCTTTAATCATGTAGCTATATTTCCTGAAGATAATTGGCCGCAACAGATCATTGTTAATGGTTCTGTATTGATGGATGGTAAAAAAATGTCCAAGTCAATGGGAAATATCATTCCATTGCGACAAGCAATACAAGATTATGGATCTGATCCAATTAGATTGGCGATAATCATATCAGCTGAGCTGTTACAGGACGCTGACTTTAATTTAGAATCAGTAGGTGGGATTAAGAATAAGCTAGAATCAATTTTAGAGGAATGTTCGACGCTAAAATCAGGCTCAGTTAGCTATTCTGAGGCTGAGGATAGGTGGATTGCAAGTAGATTGCAGAGTCTGATCTCTAATGTTTCAGCTTCTGTTGAAAAGATGAGATTGCGTGAAGCACTTCATGAGATATTATTTGCATTTGAAGGTGACTTGACTTGGTATCTCAAACGAGCTAAAGCCAAAGGTCGAGATGATTATGATGCGATATTGCACCAAATTCAAAGCGCTAGAGTCGCTATGTTATCACCATTTGCACCACATATAGCTGAAGAGATGTGGGAGAAGCTTGGAAATTCAGAGATGGTCTCAAAGTCTAGCTGGCCTGAAATAGATACTGGAGTAATAGATGCTAAAGCTATCCAAGCTGAAGACTTGTTAAAGTCAATCATTAACGACATTACAAATATTCTCAAAGTTACAAAGATTACTCCAAAGAAAATTACAATTTACACAGCTGACTCATTCAAGTCTAAAGCTTATCATGCTATTTTAGAGCAAGTGATGAATGAGCAGACTAACGTGGGAGTGACAATGAAAGAGTTGATAGCTAATCCCGAAACTTCAGATATTAAGAAGAATCCTGACTTTGTTCAAAAGACAATCAAGGATATTTTGTCTGAACCAACTGAAATCAGAAAGACAAAACTAGAGGTTAAGGAATTTGATGAAAAACAGTTTGTGTCAGACGAGTTGATCTCAATTGCAAAACAAGATTTTGGTGTTGAGGTTACGGTATTTGCTGAAGATGATAAAAACATCTATGATCCAAAAGGAAAAGCTAGACATGCAAGGCCATTCAAGCCAGCAATACTAATTGAATGACATCATAACCATGCAGAACTTAGGCAGTTTTCAAAATTTATGGATTTATAATTGACTATGTGTCAATGTGAAAAGCATGATCCATTTCTTTAGCACAAATACAGCCTAATGATTAATGGTGTTAGCCCAGCAAGTCAAGAAGGTGGAAGATATACCAAAAAAGAGCAGGAGAAAAGAAAGTTACAAGTTTATGACTTACACTTTGAGCAAAACAAATCAGCTGTTGAAATTGCAACAGTGCTTAACATAAATCGAAATACGATTAATGATGATATCAAATTTTGGAACAAGCAAATTGTTAGCGAAACTGATCCTAAGCAAACTGTTTCAAAAATGACAAAACAGATTCAGAGAATGGAAATCCAGGAAGACAGATTGTTAGAGGATTTGGAGTTTGCAAAAAATACAGAAGATAGGGTGAAGATAGAGAAACTAATTTCACACATTAATGATATGCTTGCTAGACATTTTTCAAAGATTAATTCAAAAAATCACAAGTCCTTAAAAGAGAAAGTTAACGAAGATGTTCTGAGAGAGTTTGTCAGGGAATTGATTCTATCAGACGAGGGGCATGCATTTTTTCACGTAGCCACAAAAGAGAGACAAGAATTTTATGACGTATACACAGAAGACGAATTGAAGTTTAATTTTATCAGGAAAGAAAAATGTAGTGTAGCCGACGCGGTAAGTGCTGTGGAAAAAATGAAAAAAGATGGACTAGTTTTTTGTGAATTACGAAACAGAAATACTGAAAATTTTAATCAGATGGTGTTCAATGATCTGTCTAGCGCATACAACATTGGAAAATTTACAAGTCTTCGAGAATATGTGACAGATAAGGAGTTTATAGAGATTGTGAAAAGACGTTTTCAGAGTAAACATGAAATTGAAGAAGAAGAAAATCAGAAAGTAATAATTTCAACATGATAATGTGTTTTATCATCTAGTTCTTTTTTTGTATTAATTTCTACTATTTGAGCATCATTTTTTATAATTAGTGGAACAGAAGATCCAATCTCATCTTTTCCATCAAACACAGGATTAATCTTAAGTTCAGGGTTTGTTGGTGCAGGTTGTAAGTATTCATATACACCAGCAACTAAACTATCTAAATCACCAATGAATTTTTTTGGGTCATCGTCTCTAGTTTGTTTATAGTCTTTATCTGCAATATTTGGAGCATACACTATCAAATTCAATTTAACATTTCCGTCATAACCTTCTGGAAAACCATCATTGTTTCTAGCAATTAGTGCCGCTTCTCTTAATTTTATTATTAAGTGAGCATCATCAGTACCCTAATTTGATTTCTTTGGAGGCTTATCATAAACATCAAAACTAATTTTCATTTTTTCGTATTCTCTTTTTGAGTTCTTTCGTTGATTTGAAATTCTGGAAAGTCACCATCAATTATTCTATATTTTACTTTCTTGTCATTGATTAATTTCTGAATTTTGTTTTCTTCTGATGATAAATCAGTTCCTTTTGTCTTTACTTCAATAAAGTCTACGGAATCATTAGTAATTCCTAACAAGTCTATTGAGAATTGTTTTGATACGCTAGATAACATAGCTAGTTGTTTGTATTCTGTGAGTAGTGCAAACCCAGCTAGAATCTCATTGATGTTCCCCTTGTATTGATTTTCGCCCATTTGATATGATTTCTTTTCTTTTTTGGATAATCTTAAAGACAATTCTTGTATTTTTTGTCTAAATCGTAATATGAAATATAACAAGATCCCAATAGCAAGAATTGTACCAATAAGAAAAATCAGCACAATGTCTTCCATATCATGTAACTATGTTACATGAACTTTAGTTTTCAGGTTTCAATAAAAACACATAGACATTTCTAATTTTTCCATTCTTGTCTGGTTGTTTCTCTGAAATTACTCCATCCACACTTACTTTTCCCACATATTGATGATCACTATTGGCATTTTGTTGCCAGAAAAGATGAATGTCATAGTTGTATTCTTTGGAATTTTTCAAATATTCATTTTCAGCAGTCAAAGATTGGTCTCCAATTAGGCCTTTGCCAACATAACGGTAAATTCCAGTTTCTTCATCAAATTTGTCCAAATAGATATTGGTTTGATTTGGTTTTATAATATGGGCATTTCTAAATACAATTATCATGCTTTGTTCTTTTTTGAGATTTATGCCCGTAATCAAACCTAATCCGAGCCTGACTCGAATCTCTTTTTGAATATAATACTCATTTTTAATATATGGAAATGATTCATTTGTAGAATAAACTATTTTTCTTATTATCTTTTTTTCATCAGGGTTAAAATTATCACATTTTTTACATTTGAATCCATCAGATGTTTCAAATAATTTTGAATCACAAATTTTACAAAATTCCATAACATAATAATAAATTCCTAGTATTTTAGAAATTAGTCAGATTAAAAATTCTGAGGCATTTTCACCTTCAGAAGTAATTCTAATCCATCTGTTTCTTCCAATTTTTTCAGTTTTAATAAACTTCCATTCTTCTAATGGTTGTATGATATTTTTATCCAAACTTGCAAATCTTGCCATGGAATGGTTATTTTCTTTTGAATTAATTGTGATTAGTTGTTGTTCTTCAGCTATTTTTGCCATCTCTTTTTTTGTTAATTTACCGTTATGTTCTGTTATAATTTGTAGTGCAGTAATTAGTTTTTGATCAGGAGTTTTAATCGAATAAGGCGGAACATCAACAATATCTTTAATTCCAGTAGATAGAGGTAGTTTTGCATTAAATCCAGGATAGTTTTTAGCTTCGACATAAAATGGATGAACGTTTGAATCATCATTAAACATCATGCATGCCATCATAGTTCCAATTGCTTGTATTTTACTTCCGGATGCCAGATTTACATAGATTTCATTGCCTTTTTCTTTCTCTATGATACATTTTACTGCACGAATAATTTTAAACAAGTCTCGTCTGTTGTGATACTCTTCTTTGACCTCTATGTTTTGTTTTAAGAGTTGGTTTGTTATCTTTGTGATGAATGGTCCTGCCTTGTCTTCACTCTTGTTTTCATGGAGCAATAGCCAAACCTTGTCTGCTTTTTCTTGTTTTGCGGCAAGAACTATCCTATCAACTTCATAGCCGACAGAAGCAATATGTATACGTAATTTTGCAATTTTAGCCATAACAGTATTCTTAGTATGCATACTATTGACATGCTATATAATAATTTTAGCCTCATAATTGAATCATGAAATCAATTACGCTATTGCACAAAAGTCATCAAGTGGGTGAAAAGCCCACATCCCCCACTTTTTTTCCAAGAATAATTCGAGAGTTTGATGATAATGACGAACCAATGATTTATGGAGAGAAATAAATGGAACAAAACGAAATTAGAAATACACTATCTGACAGACTTGATGTTGCAGATCTAGAATATGATATCAAAAGATTATCTGCAGAAATGAATTATCACAAAGCAAAAACATTGATTTTTGAGCAGACCATTAAAGCATAACAAATGAACCTGGATGAAATTATGGGTACCACACAACATTCTACATCAAAAGAGGAGATCTACAGATGAACTCAAAGAAAGAGTGGTTAGCAGAGAAACTAGAACTTGGCGAAATAGAATGTCAATTTGGTTTAATGTTAAGAGACAAAAATGATCATAATAGTTATGTTCTGTTAAGATTTGGGGACCTTGAAGATATTATAAAATATTTTGATTTGTTTAAAGAGGTGATTAAAGAATGAAGATAACAAGAATACTTCCAAAGTTTCTTGCAAAGACATACCAAGAAGAAGACTTGAGACGAGCAGAAATTCATTTAGAATACTATAGAGGTTTGGTTAGAAATCTTGAATACAGAGTAGTAGAAAGATGTGCTGAACTAGAGAGGTTAAACTAAAGATGAAAAAAATTAAGGTAGACCAGAAGGAATTAGAATATTGGTGCACATTAGATTGGGATCCTCTAATGAGTTATTTAGAAAAAAAATATGGGGTAGAATTCAAAAATGAAATCAAAATAAGAATGGCATACGGAATGGGATATGAACAACGCAAGAAAGAAGATAAGGAAAAGTAGAAATGATAGAAGTTAAAATTGAATCAATTCAACAAGTGATAATTCATGATATTATTCATGAAGATATTGAAAATTTTCTTCATCAATGCTATGTACATAGCGTGATTACAGCAATATGGGTTAATGGAATTATTATCGACCTCACTCCATTAACTTCTTTTGAAGTATCTGCAAAACAATCAATTAAAAACCTAAAATATTTTGAAAGAATCACTTTTGTAAAATATCCAAAATTTGCCAAGAGCGTAAAGTGGAATGGAGGTAATTATGAACTCATGTTACGAAATTACAACAATAGTCCTCGATTCAAAGAACTTGCCAAGTGGATAAAATCTCATTCAGCCTGGAAAATAAAGCCGGAGAGAATAAAATGAAGAAAACAATCATCATAATTCTCAAAAAGATCAACATGAAAAATATCAATCATGGAATTGACACATTCAACAAGGCTGTTCAGGATTTTGGAAATTCGATGGATATCATGACTAAAGAACTGTCATCAGATATCGAGAAATCAGGCAAGGAATCCAAAGTTAGGGAGCAAAAGAACAAGGAGAATCTCGAGAAAATTTGGGGTAAAAGAAAATGAAAAAATCAAGCAAGAAAGAACTTCGTTCACTAGCACGAGCAAGAAATCTTGCAAGAGAAGCACTGTATAGAGTGATGGATGAGAATGAACACGAATGGCAGCTAGTAAGAAAACTTCGAAAAGGTTACGACTCGCTGTTTGTCAGTCTTTGGGATAAATACAGAATAGATCCAAAGTTTGTAGAAAAAGAATTTTTTGAGTGTTGTGAACATCTAGTTGAATTTATCATCGAAGAACATAGAACAGATAGTGAGTTCAGAAAAATCTACAAACCATTTTACGATAACGTTCAAAAGTTGAACAAAGATTACAATCGCTTGAAATTACAGAAATCAAAAAAACAGGGGAAAAGAAAATGAGATGCAAAATATGCAATATTCCACACAAGAATATAAGTAGATTTCAATCATGGGAGGAACAAGTTTGTAGATTTTGTAGTGGAATATGTGAATATTTTTCTTGGAATGGAAATTATTTGCACGAATACTGGGCGGCTAAGAATTAAGATTGATGAGGTGTATGACCAATGAGTTCACAAAAAACAAAATCAGCAGTTGCAATGTTTGGAATTTTTATGTTTATCATAGGAATAATACTAATGGCTGTAGCTGAACATATTGATGCAGTATTTGGTGTTGGATTTTTATTTTTTATAACAAGTATAATGATGGCTCTTACAGCAATAATTTGGAGGAATGCAGTTGCTGTAGATGAATTTTTTGAAAGACATCTAGATGGAGATTCTGAAAAATGAATACATTTGGAAAGATTTTCTTTTGGATATGTGTTATAATTTTGGGATTTGTCAGTCCAGTGATTAGTTTTGCATTAATTGTATTGTATTATTTGCTAAATATTGTTCAAGAAATATGTCAAACATGCAAAGAAGCATGTGATGATACAGTTGAATATACTGAATACACATACAGAGAGACAAGAAAATACAGACCAGACCAACCACCACCTAAAATGGATTCATTTTCTGAAGATACGTTGAAGGACATGAAATAATGAAACAATGGAGTAGACGGCAAATCATGAAAGGACTACGAGAAATGATTCCAGAAATTAACTTTATGAAAAAGTCTGAAGACTTTCTTGGTAAAAAAGGAGGGATCTGGACTTATCAAGAAACTGCTTGGTTCTACAAGGGACTTCCAGTATTTGATTATGAAGCTGAAGATTATGGTGAAGAGACCATGTCTGAAGTAGGGGAAACTGATTCATTACTAAAGAAAATGAAAATAAACACTATCTATGTGAACGGAGTGAATAGAGAGATTTTCAACTGCCTTGAGGATAGAAGGTGGCATCCACAGTGGTGTAATCGCAGTACATTATTCTTTTGGAAATACAATATCAAGGGATTTGGAGTTTAGTATGTCCACAATTAAAAAAAATACACGAGATTCTCATAAAAAGAGCCTATCTGAGGCCTTTGTGAACTCTTTTGGAGGCTATCCAATTGGGTATGGAATTGGAATAGTAATTTTACCAATCTCTATGGGATGGATTCAAGAAGACCCAGTAGTAGCAAATTTAGCAATCACTTTTGTTTATGCTTCGGTTTCTTTTACCAGAAGTTATTTTCTTAGACGCATCTTTGAGAGATTTGGAATTGATGATAATTTTATTCGATTAGGCAAAAAAGGAATTTTAAAAATAATTAGCCGTGGTAGAGGATAAAAATGGTTAGCAGTTTAAGTCTCCTGATGCTGAAAAAAAATGCTGGGAAATAATTGAGGCATACTCAAAGCTTGGAAAAATAGTAAATAATTAGAGAGAAAAGTAAAATATTAAAAAATAGAGATTTGATTGATGTCTAAAAGAGAGCGAAGAAAAGAAAAGGATAGAAAAAGAAGAGAAGAAGCAACCAAATTTCTTGATAAAAAATCCGAAAAAGAATTATCAACCATCAAAATATCTAATCAAAATATCAAAACATCAGAGCAAAGTACTGAAAAAATAACCTATTTGTTACTAGATTCAATGATAATTCATGAAATAATCAATAATGAAAATATTGTTGAAAAGCTTACAAAAAAAATTCAAGGCACTGAGAAAAATCTAGTCTTAGTTGATAGAATACTAATTGAAACCATCCATATGGAAAAACAAGAGTACAGTATGTCATTAACTCAAGATCAAATTATTAAATCATTAAGAAAGATAGGTACAGTCAAAAAAATCCAAATAGATCATGCAGATAAAGAAATGATCAAGGCAAGAGAAATATTTGATTCAAAAAAATATGTTAACGAAAAGGGAGTACCACTTTCTGTAACCGATTGTATTTTACTTCAAATGCATTTAACTGAACAAGTTCAATTGATTACGCGAGATAGGCTACTGATTAAAGCTGCAAATACAGAAGGAGTTCCAATCACTCCAATCTAAGATGGAATGCTATTATGATTTTTGTGTTTTTTGATATAAAATTGAAAATACTTGAAAGCTTTTTTTAATAAAAAGTTATTTTCTTCATTGAGATATTCTCTGAATATCTTTCCTCTGTGATGTTCAATTGGATTTCTTAATTGTACTATTTGTTTCAGGTATCCAAAAAATATATCACTATCCCCAAAAATTTTTTCAAAACTTTTCGTATAATTAGAGGCGTGCCCAAAAACACCAATTAAATCTCCAAACTCAAAATAATCTATTACTCTATGTTTTTCTTCATCAGCGGTGAACAAAACATTTTCCAATTCCCTATTCTGTGATTTTACAGCAGATTCATAGATTTGTATATTAACCCTATTTTTAAAATTTTTTTCTGTTAATTTATACATAATCAGATCCCTAAAATCTATTTCAAGAATTGCTATAAGATCATCTTGCGTCATGTTAGTTATAGGTTCAAATGTATTTTTTTCCTTTCACGGATACTATTTGCAGTATCTGTCACAATAGTATTGATTGTCATTGATTCTTTTATTTTCTTTTGAATTTTTTTTGCATCTAAGAAATTATTTCCCTTTGAATTCATCTCTAAAGATTTTTTATGTTCACGTAAATTTTCAAAGACATCTCCTAATCTATAATATGCTTCACTAAACCAATCTTTTGTCAAAACTTTATCAGAGTTATTTTCATTTATCCATGCAACTGCTAATTCCAAATAGATCTTGGCATTTGATGAATCTCGCATTGACAAATATGTTATTCCAATACAATAATACAAATAACCATATCCGGAATACCCAGATCTATAATCCCATCCTCCTCGTGGAGATTCTTCAGGATCATTAAACAGATCATAGTTTTCAATACATTTTTTCAAATGAGCAATTGCTTCTGGTTCTTTTTTCATTTCAGTCAATATTTGCGCTTTTTCTATCATGCTTTCCCACTGATTTGGTTCAAATCTCAAATGAGTTATTGTGGCAGTTAGTGCGTCATCAAGTTCATTATTTACCTGATATGCCTCTGACAAATAATTTAGACTATCATATCCAGGATCTTCTTTAATTGCTTTTTGAATATTTTTTTTGTATTCTTCTAAATTTCCGTTTTCTTTTTTAGTGATAGCTTCTTGCAAAATCTTGTTTGATTTGAATAATGGATGATCATATATTACATGTCCAGAATTTTCCCAATTTTCTATATTATCATATTTACAATCATGAATTGTTCCAAGTTTATTTTCACATGGAATGTTAAATGAAAATCCATCATTGAATTTGATTTCTTCAAAATAGATGGTTTTTCCACATTTTAAGGGACAATCATAATTCATAAAAAATAATGAAACTACTAATATGTAACTTTTTATAATAAATGAGATTTTCCTTCCTAGATGAAATATAATATTTTATGAAATTGTCATATATGAGAAGATATTATGTTAATTTTATGACAAAGATTACTTTCTATGGAGGAGTAAATGAGATTGGAGGTAACAAAATTCTACTCCAGGACAAAGATACCAGAGTTTTTCTTGATTTTGGGATGAGTTTTGGTAAACGTGGTGATTATTTTGACGAGTTTATGAGTCCACGAACCGCTACAGGACTACGTGATTTTCTAGAAATTGGTTTGATTCCTAATTTGGATAGAGTTTATCGCAGTGATTTAATGGAAATGATGGGGAAAAGAGAGGCAGATACTGACATTGATGCAGTATTATTGACTCATGCACATGCAGATCACGCAGATTACATTTCATTTTTGCATGAAAACATCCCAATCTACATGGGAGATACATGTAAACTAATACTAGAAGCAATACGTGAACGTGGACAACGAAGTTTTGAAAAAGAAATTCTAGCATTCAAACCACGTACAGATAAAAAAGCAGATGAGATAGAACGAGACATTAAAACATTTAGAACTGGAGATAAATTCAAAATTGGTTCATTAGAGGTGGAACCAATTCATGTAGATCATTCAGTACCTGGCGCATATGGTTTTATTATTCATACATCCGAGGGCGCAGTTGCATATACTGGAGACATTCGTCTGCATGGTATTAGGCCAGATATGACTGAAGACTTTGTAAAAGCAGTTACTGATTCAAAGCCTATTGCATTGATCTGTGAAGGAACTAGAATTACAGATTTAGAAACTGATGAGAGTGAACAAAAAGTATACAATGATTGTACTTCTCATGTAAAAAACAATTCAGGTCTAGTCATTGCTGATTTTAATTTCAAAGACATGGATAGAATGCGAACCTTTTACAATATAGCAAAAGAAAATAATAGAAAGTTTGTAGTTGATATAGCCAATGTTGTATATCTTAAATATCTATCAAAAGACCCACAGCTCAAGGTTCCAAACTTTGATGATGAAAATATTGCAATTTTCAAGCCAGAAAAAGCATCTTGGAAAAAATATCAAAAGGAACTATTTGATGAACCAAATATTGTAACTGCAGTAGATATTGCAAAAAATCAAGATAAGATGCTTTGTGCGTTTTCATTTTGGAATTTTGGTGCTCTAATTGATATCAAACCACAATCAGGCTCACTTTATATTCATTCGTCATCTGAGCCCTTCAATGATGAAGGAATATTTGACAAAGAACGAGTGGATATATGGCTGAATCACTTTGATTTGGAACGAGTTCAGAGTCATTGTTCAGGACATGCAAAAGGACAAGATCTCTTAGATGTAGTGAAAAAAATAGATGCAGATATGCTTTATCCAATTCATACAGTTTATCCAGAAGCCTACAAGAAAGCGACTGATAAAATCACAATTGTTCAGGAGAACAAGACGTACAAAATTTAAATTAATATCAGATGATTTCCTAAAAGAAAATTGTCCTCAAGTTAAAATAGTGATGTTCATATCTTTTTGATATGTCTCAAAATGAAGATGTATTGTTATGGATGGGCGAACAACCAACTGCTCCTGTAAAAACAGATCGTAGAAAAGATCACATTATGGATTCTGCTATCAACTATTACAAAAAAGAAGAACCAAAACTTCCATACAATCCTGGGAAATTGTTTCTAGATAATGGAGCATTTACAGCAAATATGCAAGATATAGAATTAGATTTAGAAAAAATTATAGATATTCAAGAAACTTTAGAACCTGATAAAACAATTCCATTTGATTATCCATTTAAAAATGGAATGTCTCCCTCAACAATGCAAAAAAGATGGAAAGAGACTGCAAAAAATATTCAGTATTGGCAATCATCTACAAATTTGGATGAAAAACTAGTTCCTTCAATTCATGCATGGAATAAAAAATCATTAATGAAAAATTTGAAATGGATTCAAAAGTATGGGAATTCAGATTATGTAGCAGTTGGAAGTATTGTTAATCCTGAATTTACAAACTATAATGGATTTTTTGGAGATAGACAACCAAACAAAAATCTAATTGATATGTTATCGTATACTGTAGAAAGTGTAAAACAAAATACAGATTACAATGTCCACATTATGGGATTAGGTTCATCACCACTTTCGTTACATTTTGGATTCTATCTAGGAATAGACAGTACAGATTCATCAGGATATAGAAGAAAGGCTGCATTTGGTCAGATTGTATTACCCGGCACGGCTGAGAGGTATGTAGGCAATAACACAGCCAAGTTTGGAGGCGGTGCATTATTAAAAAGAAAAGATTTGAAAAAATTACAAGAATGTGATTGCCCAGTTTGTAGAGTAAATCAAGATTCACTATGGGATGATTGGAAATCGAGAGCAATTCACAATGATCATGTCATGAAAAATGAAAGAAAGTTAGCAAAAAAACTAATCAAACAAGGGCAAGAAGAATATGAAAAATATCTAAACGAGATTTACAAGAGATCATCTCTAGATTATTTATGGAGATATGCTAAATTAAAGAGAAAATACAATAGTATTTCAAATGTATTGTTTGGTAGAAAGTAAATGGAATTAAAAATTGATGATTTATCATTATTCAAAGCTATCTTTCGTGGAATTACAAAATTTACAGACGTAGCTAGATTTGATGTAAGTTCTAATGGGATAAGGATTAGAAGTATTGATCCTCATGATTTTTGCTATATTGACATAAAATTACAACCTTCATTTTTTGATGGGTTTAGTTGGAATTCTGAGAAATTTACAAGTGAAGCAGACATTGGTAAATTAAGACAAGTCATTTCAAAAATTACTAAAGATAAGACACTATATTTGGATATTAGAAAAAGAAACATTGCACTAAATTTTGTAAATAGTGGAAAGACTAGATATGAATTAGAATGGCTTGAGGAGGAACAATTCAACTTACCAGAGCCTCAAAGTTTGAATTATGATGCACAAATAACAATTCCATCCAGTGAATTTTTGGAGATAGTTAAAGCATCAACAGTGTCACGTGAGATCTTTTTTGGTATGGAAGATGGAAAATTTATTGTAGGTTCAGATGAGGGGGGATTATCATATCGTAAAACCATTGATCTTTCAGGGCAAATATTTGATTCACTTAAAAATAAAATTCCTAGAAGAGATGTAAAAAGTTGGACAATTTTAGATTATTTAACAACAGTATCTGAGATAGTAGCACAATGTGGAGAAGTTAAACTAAGTTTGAGTGATGATTTACCATTAAGAGTGGATTTATCATATCGAGGATATGGAAGTTTTACTTTTATTATTTCAAATAAAGCATTAAGTTCATCAGAAAAAGGCAATAAACAAAATGTAGATTATAAAAAAACAAGTCCAGTTACAGGTAATTTTAAACCACCCCAGATCTCAGTTACTAAATTTCCCAAATTTTTGGAATCAATTAAAGATGGAATTCAATTAAAAAATTTGTTACATTCAAGATATGAAACAGAGAATGGTAGCTATACAAAATTAGGAGAATTGTTAAAATTTACAACTAAACGTAAGGGTGTTGTTTATCTTAGTAATGAAGGAAAAGATTTCTTAGAGTCATTGGAAAAAAGATCAGGTAAATCAAAGTTGAATAAAAAATTAAAAGAAAACATTCCAGAATACAATTACATGTTAAAACTGTTATCTGATACACCCCAAAGTTTTGATGACATTGTAAATGATTTGAAAAGATCAAAAAAGTATTCTATGAAAGATAAAGAAGATGTATCATTATTATTAGGATTAGCGACTTGGTGTAATTCTATAGATAGAAGAATGGGTTTGTATTATTTTGGAAAATAATTTCTTTGATTTCAATTTATTATTCTGATTGTCCTTCATCGATAATTTTATTTGCCCATGCAAGTTTTGCGATATAACTTCGCTCATCCACACTTTTATTAATTAGATCTCCAGCATTATCTTGTAATTTTGGATCTCTACCCTTATTCGTAAAATTACCAGAACCAGTCAAACTGCATTCTGAAGTTAAAGTTACTTTACCATGATTTTTTTTATTGTAAACAATTTTTCCTCCAGCATTTTTAATTTGTTCACAAAATCCTGTAGCATCTAGAATATGTTTTTGGTTCCAATTGTCACTTTTTAATTTTGCAGGAGAGCTAGTAACAATAGTCACAGATACATTATTTTGTAATAATAATCTCAGAATATCACTTGTTCTTTGCATGTCAGTGATATCGATAAAATTACTTGTGAAAGAAGGCCAAGTGATAGGTATGGCATAATCTTTAATCCAAGGAGAAATAATAATCACTTCAACATTATTGTTATTGGTAGATTTTATTAATTCTAAAGACAAAATATCAAGTTCAACAATAGAATAGTTATCTTCATCAACATGAGTCATTATATCACACTTACCAAAATAGAGATGTTAAAATCAGAAGGTTTTGTAATTGGACAATCAAACCAAATTCCTGAAAACTTTACCAATTTACTGTTGAATTTTTCCCCAATTAAGGAATTAATTTTTGTTAGCAAATCACTAAAATCACAGTTAGTTCCAGTGATTTTTTGAGAAATAATTATCACACCATATTGATTAAGAATTTTCTCAATATTCGAAATACTTTCATTTGATCTTATACGGATTTTCTCTGTTACAAATTTGAAATAAAGATCTAGTAGATATTTGCTTACATAAAATCGCTCCAACCTAGGAATAGAAGGTCCAGAATAACTATTCAAAAGCAAACATTCAGGACAGCCGTGTATACAGATATGTGCAATTTCTTGGATTTTTTTATTTTCGACATTGGCACCATCAGGCTTTTGCAAAGGTCTTTTTCCAATAGATATCGGAAACATATTTTCAATTTTTGAATTTTTTATTTGATTGAATTCCTCTGTTGCAGAATTATTTTGTTCTTTTAATTCATTTAACCTATAAGTAATCAAATCATTTCTAGTGAAATTTGAAAAATTATCATCTAAATTCTGGAAAAAAATTCTATCAGCAATACCCTGTGAGCAAGGTAGTAATAATTCAAAAAGAGTCTCTTGGAAATATTTTGAACGTAAACCTTTTTCTTGAGAAACTGACGTTTCTTCTCCAATAAGATAATCATTAATTAATTTTGAAGCACCATTACCGTTTGAAACACTGTCAAAAATTACAACATCGTTTTTAGCCCCTTGAGGGTAAATAAAATCTACATCCTTGTTCATCGAACCAGATGTTATTAATGCACTCATATATGCTAAATAGGATAATGAAATTTTAAGTAAAGCTTTAATTTTTAATTTTAAGTCATCTATTGAAATGGATACTGAGTTTATCTCCTGACTGAAAATATCAATTATATCAGGCCCAATATTATTTGGAATGTGTGAATAGTAGCTTATCTCTCTAACAATATTATTTTTAAAATTCTCCCTGAAATTTGAACCAAGAAGAGCCTGTAAAACATCATTAACATTAAAAGAATCATCAATAGAATCCAAATTGAGTGTTTTAATAATTCCAGATAACCATAGTTCTAATTCAAAAATTGATCTATCATTGTCATGGATAATTTTTTCAATTTTTTCTGCAAAAATATCAATTAAAATATCCCGAACAAGAAAATATTCATCAAATATTTGATCAATAAAATTTTCAGGAATTTCTTTGATTTTGAATATTACTCCATTAGTATCCATTTTATATCCAACATATGGATTATATTTTACATGAACAGAATTATGTCCAGCATTTGCACCTTGTCCCCATGAAGCTTGTCTAGAAAATCCAGTAGCAACAGTTACAATTTGGGCGTTTCCCAAAAATTCTACCTTATCAAATATTTCATTAAGAGGAAAAGTAAACTTTTTTGACTCAAGAATTTTTCGTTCATCAATATTTTCTTTTGTTTTCAAAATTGGTTGATGTTGAAAATTTTTTACCATTACTACAGATTCGGTTTTATCTCTAATGTGATCACATTGTTCTCTTTGTGGTCCACTAAAAACACTGATTGACAAACACCTAGGACAAATTGGGATGTTGCCATGATTTCTATTCCTAATAATATCTAATGCAATTCCAATGATTTTTTCTATCTCATAAACATCATTGTCTTCAAATGTGGAAATCGGAGATTTGGATAATTTATGCAATCCTTGTAAATGACTAACAAAATCCTCATAATATTGGCCACAAGGTATTCGAATTTGATTATATGCTCCAAATCTATAACTAATAGAACCAGGATACATGGAAATAAAAACATCGTTTGCAGGTATTGTAGTTTGAGGCAGACCAGTGCCTTTTTTTTCAATTTGGATCAATGATCCTATCCCCCCTCCAAAATAATCAGTAGTTTTAGAATATGGACGTCTAGGTAAACCAGTAAGTAGAGGAAACAAAGTATAGTCATATTTAGGATGTTCTGATTGATGATTCGCAGTTAATTTAGACAAGTATACTTCTAAATTAATTAAATCAATACCAGTATTACTTTTAACCGATTTAATCTCTTTAATTTTTTTTAATGCATTCATTAAAGTGATCAATGGTCCAGTAAGTTCAAATTCTTTATCAATATCATTTAATTCATTTTTTTTCATGGAAATCATTTCTTTAATTTCATCTAGGTTATCCAATTAATTCACCTCGTAACAAATCTAATTTTTTACTAATTGAGTCATCTCCAGGAAAGAATTTGGTGTAAACATCTTTTAAATCCGCTATCGCATTAAGGATTTTTTCTGTTTCATCTCCAGTTGATTTAATAACATCATATTTTTCTTCGTGTATCAAATTTTCGTAGGTGGTATGATCTTCAGTAGAACGTATAAACCACTCATGCAGAGTATGAGTCTCGTTTTTATCGTGTATTTTAATAGTAATTTTTTTACAAAGTTCTGTCAAGAAATTTTTGACATCATTAATTATATCATTGGTTTTTGCAGCTGAATTAGGAAAACCCAATTGATCTAGGAAACTTTTAATAAACTTTTTAGTTTTGTCGTTGTCGATCAACGTTAATGCATTCTTATAATTAGTGTCTATTTCAGTGTCTGTCAAATATTTACCCCGTCCAAGTTTTATTCTAAATAAATTAATTCCATTGAATGCAAGAAAATCAAAAATAGATAAAAATGCATTTGCGAGAACCACATTAGGATTAGTAATTTCAAGTTTTAACGGATCTAGAGTAGAAGTGATCAACCTTTTAAAATGTTTAAAATGATAATAGGATAAAGGAGATTCATCAATTATGCTCATTGCAAATAATCCTTCTTTGAGATTTCCTTCTCGGGCACCTCTTCCAACTTTTTGTTTGTAAGTAGAAGGTGAACGTATAGAGCCAACTTGAATTACTTCTTTAATATTGTTAAAATCAACTCCAACTTCTAGAGTAGGCGTTGTAATAACATGATCAATTTGAGAACGAAATGTGTGAGATTGATTCTCACCTGCAGTCCAAACCTTCACTTGTTGATTCATCTTAAAATAATTGTATTTGTCTTCAGTTGGTTTTGGAGCTTTTTCTTGAGAAGATACTCTTATTGATCGTATATTGTCAATTGGGATGTCTACCAACCCCCGTACAAACGGATGCCAGTTTCCGAATCTCATATTATTGAATTGACCAGCGTCATCTAAAGAATAATACCAACATTGGCCATTTTTATAAAATTCACAATCAAAGAGTTCAGGATTAGATCTATCTATACAATTGTCACATGAAAATGTATGAGGTATTCCGCTTTGTCCTTGTTTGGGTCGATTGTAAAAATAATACGTACGTTTTACTCTAGTAGTTTGAGCAGGAGGAGTATTTCCGTGGGCCCATTTAAAATTTTCATAATCATTAAAATCAGAAGTATATTTTGCTGATCCATTTAATGAATCAAGAAAAGTGATGCTTTTAGGTTTATTTTCTGCATTAACAAATCTTCCATTATTTACATCATCATGATATTGTGATAAACCATCTCTCCTATTATGTATTAAGCAAGATGTAGATTCCATGGCAACACCATTAACAAAACGACCACTTGCAGGTTTTAGAATTAAATGATGTTCAATTGAAAATATTTTGGTATCATCTAAATTACTTTGAGTTATTATTGAAGGTTTTTGATCATTTTTCAATAGACAAAACAATTTTTGACAATGAAGATCAGGTTTATCAATTGTGGCAGATATACCAATGAAAAGAGGATATTTTGGAGGATCTATTTTAAACAAATTTTGCAGTCGGGAGTTTAACGAAGCAATTTCAGCTCCACTAATTCCCTCCCATATGTGAATTTCATCATATAATATTATATCTACACCATTTCGAAATACAGGATGACATTCAGGATTAAGCAATCTATGATTTAGTGAGGAGGGAGTAGTGATAATCAGATCAGGATATCCCAATCTAGTGTCTGTGCCATAAACTTCATCTAATTTACCAGCACGACTTCCAAAATCAGTAATGGGATTTTTTATAAAAAGAAATTCTTTTTTATTTTTATCATGAACATTTTTCAAAATAAAATCATTAATTTTTTCGATCAAGATTTTAATTGAATCATTTTGATCTCTTGCTAAGGAATTTCTTGGAAAAATAAGAATTGCTGAACAATTAACATATAGTTGAGATGGTTTGATATTGCATTTTATAAGATCATTATACTTGTTAATCTTTTTATGTAAAATCCAAAGCAACAAAGGGAATTGATACGCAAAAGATTTTCCAGATCCTGTACCAGCTACAATTGCAAGACCTTTTGAAACATTATGAGTATCAAGGTTCTTGATGATAGTTGTAGTAGAATTAAGCTGAAATTGACTCATTTTTTTGTAATTAGTTGTGTTTTTTAGATGTTTAATAATTTCAACAATTAATTGATGATCTGATTTTCCCCATCGAAGAATATTTTTAACATCAGGATCATTAAAGAGTTCATCTAAATTGTGGTTTTGGGATGGTGTTCGTTTAATATGTCGGATGTATTGAAAATCATCCACATTACGTTCCATTGCTGGCCGATTTTCTGTTTTATAAATACACCAAATGGTGTGATATATTCTAGAACGAATTAAAAATTCAACACTCTCTTCAAGAGAAATGAGTTGATTATCAAAAACAATAAATTCATCATCTTTCAATTTTTTAATTGCATTAATTATATCATTATTGGGTAATTCACTATGATTTTGAATTTCAACATTAGTGATAAAAATAGGCTTTCCATCATCATCTAAAAATTTCTTTTTTTTGATAAGATCTTTCTCTAGTTCATAAATAATTTCCCTTACAATATCGACATTTCCACCATTACTCATGGTTTTGTACCTATATTCCATATTGTGGCTAATTCAGAGTTTGAAACATGAGACATTATTGAATTGAAGTTAATTTTGTGATTGATTTTCAACATAGTTACATTTGGAAAATTTGACAACGATCGTTCACCCCTAGATGAAGTGGTTCCCTCTAATGCTTTTTCATGTTCATTTGATAATTGTATATGACGTAAGATGATTTCAAAAATCAAAAAGAAATTAATTAAATTATTTGAAAAATCAAGTTCTTTTGAAACATGATTTGAAAGTTTCTGAATTCCATATATTCCACATTCCAATTTATTTAATTCAAAAATAGTACAAAAAATTATTTTTTTCGCAACTTTGTTTTGGATAAGAAGTTTTGATCCAATTCCGAGCAATTCAAAATAACTAGTCCATTTCAAAAAATAATTTGCAGACCTAGAATCCATTTCAATTTTTTGTAACACAACATCAACTCCTTTATTATATGAATCATTATCTTCAATTAATTTTTGAAAATTGTGAGTAATGTTACTGTGTAAGAATCTCCAAAACAAAAGATTATCATATTCAATTAAAGATTCAGTATTAGTTTCTTCAAGTAAATTACACAAAACTTGGCCTATCTCAGTTAATTTTACAGCATCAACAGATTTAGCAATAAATGAATTGAGCATGGGACCAGCAAAGCCAAGTGGTTGTTCCAAGTTATCTCTCTGTATTTTTTCAGTTATAATTATTCCAAGAGATTTCATCAGTGAGACAATTGATTGTAAATCCCCTTTGTTATCATGAATGTCTTGTTCAATTTTCCAATTACAAATAATATCATAATTATCTTTTGAAAGTTTTTTATTTTCTAAAAGATTTTCGAGACGTCGTTTGTCAATATAGCTGTAAGGAATGGAATTATATTCAAGACTTTTAATAATATCTTTCAAATCATTTAAGTTATCTACAGCTGGTGCCTTGATTATATTTTGATTTATTTGTATCACTCATCAATTGTAATTAGTAGAATGTCATTTAGGATTAATTTTGCAAGCTCACCAGCCCATTTGCTTTGATCTTCAAATCCAGGTTTTTTACCTATTTCTTTTTTTAGAGTTGAGAGGCTTAATTTTTGCCCACCGCCTAGAATATTTTTACAAGTCTCTATGAGCATGAATTTGGTTATCTCTATTCCTGCAGATTCACCACCACCTGCAGATTCACCACCACCTGCAGATTCACCACCACCTGCAGATTCACCACCACCTGCAGATTCACCACCACCTGCAGATTCACCACCACTTGCAGATTCACCACCACTTGCAGATTCACCACCACTTGCAGATCCAATATCAGACAATAAAAGAGGTGATTGCTTCAGAATGAATTGTAACGAAACAACTTTTTTGATATAATCATCTTCTTCATCAATTTTTTCAAATGTTTCTTTTAAGAGATTTAACATTTTCAAACTATCAGACATAGTAGTGGTTTCAATTTCGGGTAATGCATTATCAATATCATCAATTAATTCATTAGAAATTCTTTCTTTTAGTAAAGTAATATCATACAGTCGATTTTCTTTAGTCAAAATTCCCAATAATTTAGCTGCGTTAAGCGTATAATTATTTTCAAAATAATTTTCAATTTCATCGTTTGAAAGTGAATCTTGTCCATCTTTTGAATCAATCAAAGATTTAAGAGATTTTAAATTTCTTGGTACAAAAGCGTTACACTCATCATCGGTAAATCCCAAAAGTTTAATTTGTTTAAATACATCATCTCTAATCATTTTTCCGGGAGAAAGTTTTTTACCCCAAAATAACCAATCATCTTTCTTAAATTTTTGTTTAACAATCGTTTTTGCATACAAATATTGAATTAATGATATATGTCTACTGTCAATTTTTGCTCCAAGATCAAATAGTGTTGAACCTAAAGTATTAGCACAAAATTTGTGAAGGTGAGTATCCCATTCGTCTCTAAATTCTTCCCGTTCTTCATCAGATTGTGATAAATATATTCCTGCTATAGCTTGTTTGAATGAATTTCCTCTGTAAAAAATTCGATCAACAGTAGGAATTAATTCACTTTGTAATTCTTGTTCTGATTTTCCAGCAAATTCTTCTGAAAAAATTGTCAGAATAGAGTATTGGCAACCAATTTGTTCAGATTTATTTTCTTCTAAAAATAAATTAATTTGTTTAAAGTCACCATCATTTAATGGAGGTTTATCTTCAGATTTTGAGACAGTGTACCAAAAAATATTTTTTGCGTATTTAGATCTATCAGTAGTTCGTAAGTTTATCTTAATACTGCTAATAAAAATGCCCATTTCTTCATTTTCATATCTTGAAGATGCAAGATTTGATTCGACTGACGAGTATTCTCTTGCCTCCCAATATTCCATAGCAGTTTTAATTCCATTCAAATATATACAATTAGACCTATTTTGATCTGGGTCTTTCATTACACCCTTTAATTCATTAGATGTTTCAATGGATATTTTCCTCCTATTTTCTTTAGGATTATAATCAAATTTAGGAGATATACGAGTAAAAATTTCTTGGATAATATTCATTTCAACTTTTGGTAGATTATTTTCTAATGATTTTTCAATTGAATCGTGTAAGATTTGTTCCATGTCTCTGAATGCTTTCATTGAATTACTTTGTGTGAAATGATTAATTTTATCATAAAGGGATTTTAAAATTTCCTCATCTAGAGGGAATAATTCATTTCCATTAGGTTTTTCAAATCCAGATAACTGTTCAGTTTCTAATCTTTTTAGAATAATTTTTTTTGTTACATCAAAGTTATAGTTGATATTGATATTTCTCTTTAATCTAGTTGAAAGAGGTTTGTGTCTATCGGAAATATAGTTTCTGAAGTCTTCAGAGCTTCTATCAGTTTGTGCAAGTATAGTACAAAATGATTTTTCTTGAATTATTTTTGATTCATTAATAGAGTTTAAAATATTTGTAATAGCATGAAGAAAAATAGTTTGATCATTTGTATCATGAAAAGTAGGCTGAGAAATAATATCAAATTCATCGATAATTAAAATTCCCAATTCATTTTTTGATACAATTTGTTCTAGCACTTTAGTAATTATTTGTTCTAGTTTAGGTTTTGTAAAATTTTTAAATTCTTCACCTTCTGAGTTTTTTTCAAGAAAGCCATTATCAATATAATTCTGTTTTTTTGCCTCATCTATTATAGACCATGCTAAATCTTTCAAATCAAGGGAAGATAGATGTATAGTAATGATGCCAACCCCCGATTTTGATGAAAATGCCTCAAAAAGACCTTTTCTAGTAGCTGTCTTTCCACTCCCTTGTGGCCCTTGAACTATTATTGCACCAGAATCTTTTTGTTCTTGGATTTTTTCAATTTCGGATACTAATTCATTAAATGATTCAGATGGAACAAAAGGGTATTTTCCAGATTCTGAGCCTTGAGATTGAAATGGAATTGCCTTTAAACCATATTTTTCAATTAACATACGTATGAGAATATTAATTTGCATGAATAAAACCTTTAGGTAAATTTGGTATTTTATTTGAAATTAATTTTTGTATGCATCTCTAAACTGAGCAAAAAGCGTATTCAAAAGTAATGTTTTTTGTTCAGAAGATAGTTTTCTTACAGATTCAAATAATTTTATTTTTTCATTTTTGTATTCAGCCATTAAATTCTCTAATTCAATCTTTTCAGCAATATCGCAATCAAGGAAAAAAGATGTTGTCTTATAATTTTCATGTATAAGATTACAAATTGCATAATGAATTAAATGATGATTGATTTTTTTACCATCTATTTTTTCAAACCAAAATTCTTCTATCTTAATAGAATAATTAATTAAGAAATTAACATAATCTAAAAAGTTCTCAATGGTTTCCCCCCCAACAACATTATCATATTTATTAATATCCCCTGTCCATAAATGAAATAATAATGCAATAGAATGTTTACATAAAACAATATAATCTTGAGATTCCCATGATAAACAATTACATTGAATTAGCTTATTTCGCAGTATACCAATACTAGTGACATGATGATCATCACCAATTTTTTCATCAAATAAATTGTAAAGAAGTGAAATTTTAGTAATATAAGAATCAACTTGTGAAGTAATCAGAATATCTCCATGTCTATTTAGAATATCTCTTGTAACATTCACAATACATTCGTCCATAGTAGAGATATTTTCAATAATAGATATTGTTTTGAATTTTTCAATAAAATTAAAATAATCTGAATTACCTACATTTTCTGGTAATTCAATTTGTTTTAAAAATTTTATTAATATTTTTTTTGTATTATGATCAGAATCACTCACTGTAGCAATATTAGTTTCAAAATCTATATTTTCACAAAAAATAATTTTTTCCTTATCCTCTCCAAAAGTAATTTTTGCAAAAGATTTTGCCCTTACAGGTAAAAATTCTAATGAGTTTAATAATAATAATAAATCAGCATTTGCCAAAATGCTAATATTTTCATATTCTAGTTTTTTAACAGATTCAGAGATAGATTCAAAATTTATTATAATTCCCTTCTGTCCTTGCAATTTATTATGAAATATTTTTAGACTAGTGGTAGTAAGCTGTTGATGCAGTATTAATTTTATTAAAAATTTATCATCTGAAGTTATTTCCAAGTCAAAATATTCATCATTTGATGTTCTACAAATGAAATTAAATGGGGTAAATATTTCTTGAACGAGTCTTTTTTGGTCATCAGGATATGACGAATCTAGTTCTTTTATAACTAATTTAGGTTCAAATTTTCTTCCATAAAATTTTGATTTAGGCTTTTCACTCAAGATCTTTGGTATTAGTGAATCATTTGACTCTATTCTAGAAATTAATTCTGATGTGTTCGTAATTATTCGATATTTTTTTAATTGTGATTCTACAATAGATTCAAGTTTGTTTTGGTTATTTTTGAAATGTATTAGACCATACAATTGTTGTGATCGATTTTCAATATCTTTTTCAGATTCAGTTAGTCTAGAAATCATAAAATTATAATTTGCTTTCTTGAGTAGATTATTTTTAAACATACGACCAGTTTGTAGAATTTTTGATAGTTTTAAAATCAAACTATCATTCATGCCACGCAAATACACAATTGATTGTCCAGTATAATCACCAAAATAATCACTAGGTTTGCGATACAGCCTACCAGTTACATGCATAGTTAAAGATAGTCTTTGAATTTTTTCGAGATTTAAACAATTAGCAAGATGTACAGTCGAAATATTCAATATTTTTTTTATTTCTTTTGTTGTTAAAGCGCCTAAATTTTCAAGTAATAATAATTCGATTTTTTCTGATAATGATTCAGGCCTAATTCTCCCTAAACTTCTAGGTTCTAAACCGAGTCTTTTTCTCCATAAACTAACAGTTGGATAACTAATATTAAATTTTTTTGCTATTATTTTTTTGAGAACATTATCATTCCACATTTCTATAAATTCATTTTTAGATTCCTTAAATTTCTCTATACTACCTTGGCCACCTCTTCGTGGAGTAATTCCAATTTTTTTAACAAGTCTAGAAACATATCCATTATCGGTAAACCCAAAGTGAGTAGTAATTTTGGAAATAGTTATAGATTCATCAGCATACATTGTTATTAGCTCATTAGTTTTTCGTGAATCTTTTAGAAATTTATCGAAAAACGTTAGATTTTTTTGTTTTTTCAAACCAAGTTTTTGACCAATTCTTTTTGCTTTTTCAGGATAGGAAAAGTTGTATTTTCTAGCTAGATCAACTAAACTCATTCCAGAATTCCAATCATTTGTGAATTCTTCAATGTTGATTTTGTCGTATGCGGTAGATTTCTTATTAGGAGGCATTATGTTGAATTCTTTTCTGAATTAAATACTACATCAAATAATTTGAGTCTATCATCTCTATATTCTAATAAGAATTGAATCATATCACGATCAAAAATACAAATTTGATCATTATTTTCAATAAAATCTTGATGTATATCACTTACAAAACTAATGATTATTGCAGGTGATTTTTTTAATTTTTCAGATAGAATTTTTACATATGTTTCAGTAATCGTTTGGTAAATTTTCAAAATTACGAAAATTTGTTTTTTTGGATTTAATTCTTGTTTAAGACTAATTTCTTTAGATTCTGAAATTACAAAATTGAAAAAACTTTCTTTTTCTGGTTTTTTAGTATGAAAATTATAAATTTCAAATAACTTTAAAAATTTTTCTTCTTCAATATAGGGTTCTGATTCATCAAGTAATTTTAAAAAATGTGATACAAAAAGATGGTTTTTATTTAGTAAATATTGTTTTGCTAATTTATTTTTCATATTATGACTTAAGAGTTTTCCATTTTTATCATATCTTGGAAGCTTTGAAATATAATCATTAGTAAATTTATAATCTCGGTTAATTCCTTTAAAAATAATATCAACCATAGGATTTACATTTTCAGTATGTGGATTTTGTGAATGAGATACATATCTACATTTTTTACAATACGATTGAATGATTTTTCCTCTCCACCCAAAAATTCTCTCTTTTTCTTCAAGTGAATTAGCTACAGCAGTACAACCACAAGGACAAGGACAAGTTTTCATATACTATTAATATAATTTTCACAAAATAGTTTTTTGGTTAGATAAACTCCTAAATGTAACATAATTAGTCATGATTCAATGAAAACAAAATTAGGCGTAGAATTTGAGATTGACTTTGCCCATACATTAAAGGGGCATCCAAAATGTGGGCAACCCCATGGACATACTTCAAGAATAATTGTCGAAGTGGAAGGTGAGGTGGATAAAGGCCCTACTTATCAAGACAATATGGTCTTAGATTTTGATGAAATGAAGAAAACATGTTGGAATGTGATCAGCCAACTAGACCATAAAGATCTGGATAAATTATTTGACTTTCCTACTTCTGAAAACATTGCAGCATGGATTTACGAGAATCTTGAAGGAAAAATACCGCTATCTAGTGTAAGATTTTTTGAAGGAAATTCAGCTTATTGTTTAGTTTCAAAATAACTAACGGCCTCTAGTATTTCCCCATTTTAATACATGTAACCTCGATGAGTATCTAAACCCATTTTTCTCACACAAAGATTGTACCAAAGGTTCTTTTGATATTAAATCATCTTTCGTAGTAGATTGAGGCATTAGAATGATTTTAGATTTATCAATATTATATTTTTTTACAAGTTCATTAATTTCTAAAATATCAGATTTAGTTTCTACGACAAATTTAAAAAATGATTTTGGGTTATTCTTGAAAAAATTATAACAATTTGCAATCTCACACTGTTCAAGTAGATTATTAGAGTTTGAAGTTTTAGGGGATACATTCCATTGATCAATTAATGAAACTAATTCATCCAAAGGAAGAATAGTCCCATTTGTTTCAATTTCTATAAAGAATTTTTTTGGTAATGATGATATCAATGAGATCAATTCTTCTTGTTGCATTAATGGTTCGCCTCCAGTAATTACAATATTATTTGCAGTAAAATTTTTTAATTTTTGTTTTATTTCATCTATTGATAATTCATGAACTTCAGTATCATAATCAAAATTTTCCCAATCCCAAGTATATTTTGTATCACACCAAGAGCATTTTAAATTACATAGAGCAGTTCGGATAAAAATTGAGTCTTTTCCTGCATTAATTCCTTCACCTTGAATGGATTCAAAAATTTCACTAATTTTCAAAGCATATCAATGAATCCTTTTCAAATTCCCTCATAGAAACTATTTAATTAAGGAAATCATAAATGTTTTTCATGGTACGAAAATCGGAATATGGGACCGAAGCAGAAAGAATTGTTCTTAAATATCTCAAATCTAAAAAGAAAAAAGTATTTTTGCATGGCACGAAAGGGTATCATTTTAAATTTGGAGACATTCAGGTTGGAACCAACAAGTATACTTGTAAGATAATTGAAGTGAAAGGAGAAGGCGAAGATTTCAATTCACGGCCAGATTGGGATGTACCTAGACATAGCATACCTATTTCTAAAACTGAGTATGAATTTCTAAAAAAATTTTCAAAAAGATTTGAGGTATGGGTAGTTTACAGACTCAAATATAATAAAAATCCAAAATGGAATAAGCCAAAAATTGCCATCTGTAAAGGTAGTGATTTGTTAAATTGTAAAGCAATAGTTAGACAAATTCATCTGATTACTCCAAATAGATTCTGGGCCAATACCAAACAATTCCATCCACGGTAAATTTAATTTCATATAGACATAATGGAAAGCTAATTCGATCAAAAAAGATCAAGCTTATACATGATTATCACCAATTATAGATTCTCAATGGAAAAACAGTCAAAAATTCAATCAGCTAAGGAAGAATACGAACAAGTACAGAACAAATTCTATGAAGAAAGGAAACAGTCTGTCATAGCAGATTTTAAAATCAGAAAAAAAGATATTTCCCATCAATTAGATTTGCTTGAAAAAAATGTAATATATGATGATGAAGACAGACAACGAAAGACAAAAAAAATGTTAGATTTTTTAATGCATAAACTAATCCATGAGGATTTCATAAACAAGACTTACAGAGTGGCTAGTCGTGGAAAAATGCGACCAGCATTATCAAAATATCTAGAAGCTACAAGAGAAGAAAGGACAAAGAAATTGAAATTATTCGATAAACAACGCAATGTTAAGCAAGATTAGAACAGATTGACTTGTTTGAGATGTGATGGAACAGGCAAGTACAAGAATGAATTTGGTATAATGGAAAAATGTGAGTCATGTCAAAGAGCTGATATGACTTTGGAAAAGGTAGATGCTGAACCAGATTCAGATGAAGAGGAATACTGAGAAAAATCATGGCACGTAGACCATTCATCAATCTGACTCATGATCAATGGACTGCTTTAATGACAAAAACTCGTGCTAATGCAGAAAGTATCTTAACACATATTGAAAACACGATTGGCAATACAAGCAATCCAATATCTCAAGGAACTAATGTTTATGGAAAGTACATGGCTTATGTCTTATTTTCTCATGCTGTTGAAGAATATGGAAAATTACTTTATTTGAAAAATATCAGTCCAGATGCAAATGGAGAGTATGTTGTCGAATATGATAAAGGGCAAGATTCGAATGGCTACTTCAAAGATCACTCATACAAATTTCAACTTGCTGAACAGAATTTGGGAGAGATAGTCAAAGTCCATGAAGGGAGTTTTGATAGTCAATCTTTTACTTCTGATTTTGATGTAGATACAATAACTGACTGGGATTCTAGATTGAATATTATGAACACAGACATTAATCTGGATAAAACCCCTACTAATATTACAATATCCGTAGATTTGGATATGCTAAGAAAAAATGTTTTTGATTTTAAAAATAGAGTGTTGAGATTTTCAATTCCTCCATAGTTTATGTATCTACTAGATTGAAGAAATTCTTTCCAGAAGATACCAAATCGAGACATTAAACAAACTGTTTTTTTAGATTCTAAACTCATTACATAATAAAAAAAGGATTTTTCCTCCCTTTTTTCTAATATTTCTTGGGCTTTTTTCCCTTTTTCTTTTTTTGTTGTTTACGCTTGTATTTCTTAACTCGTTGTTGTTCCCTGCCCTTTTTCTCTCCTTTTTGTAATCTCCCTGATTTTCTCTTTGCTTTTTCCTTTGTCATCTTTTTCCTCTCTTTCTTAGTATCCTTCTTCGTCTGAATCGGGTTCAGCATCTACCTTTTCCAAAGTCATATCAGCTCTTTGACATGACTCACATTTTTCCATCATGCCAAATTCATTCCTGTACTTGCCTGTTCCATCACATCTAAAACAAACCAATTTGATCTAACTAGATAAGACTAGCATTAAGGTTTTCTAGCATCCATGAAAAATAGAGTAAAATAACATTACAATACGTCCAAAGCATTGTCCGAAGACAAAACACTTCCCAAAGACTATGATGAAACTAGTCTACCTGGCAGATTTGAGGAAAGCAACTACACGGATGCCAGTGTAGATGCCAGTACTAAACCAAAAAGCAGAGGAATCATTTTAGCAATGGTACTTTTTGCAGTATTTTCTGTAGGAATTTTCTCATATTATTTTATCAACCAAGCAGACATTGATCAACAGATTATTCAAAATACCCTAAAGATGACACCTGAGCAATTTCTGGCAAATCAATATAGCATTGGGGAATTTGGAAGTGATCATGCACATGCTGCAATTGTAGTTATAATTGATAATAAACAGGTAAACTTTGCCCAACAGCAATATCAGCTATCAAGTAAATACATCCACTTTGAAAATAACAATCCATACCAAATTCATAAACACGCAACTGGCGTTCCGCTAGAGATGCTATTTGCATCATTTGGGATGAATGGTAATTGCATTCTGAATCAACCATGTGATGACCAGATAGTTTACATTAATGGGGAAGAGCACTATTCAGATATTTTACAATATGAGATAAAGCATAAGGATAGAATACTGATATCTTTTGGAGAGCAATCAGTTGTAGAACATTTGAGATACTTGGAATCATTGAAGATATTTGAGGTTCCAAAAAAATCAGGTAACACTGGAAATGAGATATTTATTTGAAATTTACTAGACTATAGATTCTAAACTAACTAAATTCTCTAGCGAGTGATAACCCACTCATAAATGACTCTGACCTGTTCCATAATTATCTCGTTAAGGTCGTCAAGTTTCTGTTCCAACTCAAAGATATGGCCTCGAAGCTCTCTATTTTCTTCTTCAAGTTCTTGAATTCGCTCTTCTATTCTATCATAATCATAATTCTCTTGATGGTCTGGTCTGTCATAATCATCCTCGTGTCTATCATCATATCTTTCTACGTCATTTTCCTTGGTATTTAGACTATTTTATGTCATAATCATCCTCGTGTCTATCATCATATCTTTCTGCGTATCCAAAGATCTTCTCTACCCCGTCTCTAGTAAGGTCAGTTCTGGATAGAATTTCAGAAAGCAAGCCTTCTCTATCATTTTCCCAATACTTTTCTATCTCTTCCATAGAGAATACAGCCATTATCGTATTCTTTATCCTCTCAACACTCTCAAAATCCTCGGGTGGAACCATCTTCATGAAATCATCATGGTCATCATGTCTATCACGTTCCATTTGTTCACGAAACTCTTTCTCTTGTTCCATCCCTTCTCTTTCTTCCTCCATTCTCTGTTCTCGGAATTCTTTTTCCATAGCTCGTCTTTGATCTCTGGAATCATTTTCTACTAGACGTCGTTCATCATTAAATTCCTCGTCAAGTTTTTGGGCCATGATGGTAAATTACAACCTACATACAAAATCAAAAATAGACTTCTATTTACCTGGTTGTGCAGACTCGTACTTTCATATTGAGATCTCAATGTGTGTAAGTAAAAATGTCTTGTTAACTATTTTATCAAAAATGGTGGTGATGTTATACTATCACCGGCGTAACCAGCAATGTTGCCGTTAGTGAATTTGTATGTTCCCTGGTACATTTGAGTAAAATAATGGTATGTTCCTGATTCGGAATTGTCTTCTGTAAGCAGTATGTCTATTGTAAATGTGCCATCATCGTTTTGTATCATCTCTGGTCTTTCATCGCAGTGTTTGTAACCATGCGTACCATAGTCAGTGTGAAAATAACACATTTCCCATATTTGTGTCTGATCCGGATCTGCTATGGACCATGACATTATTTCATCAAACCACGTGCTACTGTCAATATCTAGTTCCTGATTGTGTGGATTGTGAAAAGGGTGAGCATGTTGTTCAGGGGTTGCTATTTTCAGTCCTGTAACGTGTATTGTCTCGCCTATTTCATATTCCGTCTTGTCGGTTTTGATAAATGGTTCTGGTGGAGCAGGTTCTATGCCATTAATCCTGTCAATATTTGCCTGTTTCCTGTCTACTTTGTCTTGCAGTGTGTTTATCCTTTTGTCAATTTTGTCTTTTTTGTCTTCCAACATTTGGATTCTATCCATTAGCTTGTCAATGCCTTTCTGAAGTTTTGCCATTCTGTCTTCATCAGAGATTGCATATGCAACCGATACGCTGCCGATAACAACAAGAGAAAGCAGTACCGCAGAGAACAAGAGTCGCATACGCAATTAGTGCTGATCATGCCCTATTAGTACTTGTTTGCTTAAAATTAATATCTGACATATTTTATGGGTGTCAGGTATCTATTTTAAGACTTTTATGAGTACTGCTCCCATCGGGATTTGAACCCGAGTCTTTGGCTTGAGAAGCCAAAATGCTTAACCGGACTACACTATAGGAGCGTGATAAAAAACAATCTCAATCTCAATTTAAAGGAAATGCTTGAATGAATTTGTAAAATTTTGTGAGTTACATCCTTTATAGAAAAACCAAAGATACCAATTACATGGATATTGAAAAATTTGTGGCAGAAAATGGATTATCTAACTTTCCAATTGGTTTGAGTGGGTGCAGAATTTCTGATTCTCATTTTGATTCATGTTCATATGATGTTGTTATGTTTGATGGAAAATCAGAACCAGAAAAAATTATCAAGTCTGGAGATGAATTTGTAACTATTCATCATGCATCCTTATCTGAAACTACCTCACAAAAACTTCTTCAATATGACAACTTACAGATAATTCATGATGAATCATGGGATTTGCGAATGCTATTATCTAAAATTAACAAAAAGCATTCTTCACTCTTTTCTGATTTTGCAAAAAATTGTTTGATTGAGTCTATGTTTTGTTGTCAAAAAACTAAAGAAGCAATTCAAAACTCTGATGTTTTTGCTCCCTGTTGGCAAAAATGTGCGTCTTACTACTTAGCTGATGCCATATCTTCACTAAACCATCAAAGATCAAGTCCTTCTCATATGCTAGATCTACTTCGAAAATTAGAAAAAAGTTCAATCAATGAGCATATCTCGGTTGTTAATCAAACAGTTGGAATTGAAAGGGCTACTCCAACTTTGCTTGAACGTATGCTAAAGTCAACTATTGGATTTTCTGATTTAGTCGAAAAAAATAACCATTCTCAAATTATTCAGCAAAAATATGATTTCTTTTTGAAAAACTCGATGCTTTCTGACTGCTACTTTTATTTTGGTTATATCAACAAAGAGAATTTTGTAAAAATTAAGGATACTTTGAATAGAGAACAGGATCTTATCCATCTTCTGAAGATTGCTTTTGATACTGAAGCTGATTCTAATCTATTGTTGCAACAGGCAGAACTTGTCCAGAAATCCTGTAATGAGATACTTGAGATTGTCTCTAGAGCGTAATTTTCTAGACTCTTGTACTAACCTTTTAAAACAAGTAAGATTACTGACTCTTCATGGTAGATCAAGCATGTGGCTGCGAAGCAGATAGTGGCGATCCTGATTACTCATGTGATTGTGCAATGCAAGGCGCTTGTATATGCAGCGCAGATTGCAAATGTTCAACTGACGTTTGTAAAGAAGCTGTAGGACAATTGTCTTAGGACAATTAATTACAATCTAATTTTTTATTTTTTAAATTAATCTTCCTCCTCCTCCTCGAAGCCCCAAGATTTTACTAGTTCTTTTTGAAACTTGTCTGCTTGTTTTCCATCTAGTGCAAATCCACAGTTTTTATGCGTTGGAACTACAGTCATTCCATCAAGTTTGAATTCCACTTCATACAAGTGAACTTTTGAACATTCACACATTTCTGAATCTCTGTAAATTTTCCTCTATATTTGCTTATTTGAATTAGATATTACTGCCTATTTTTCTCATTTTTTACAAATCTGAATAACGTTTAACTATGATATTTTGTAATTATTATTGTGAATCGATTTATTATTGTATTTGTGTCCTTGACCATTGTCTCTAGTTTTGGGTTTTCAAATCTTTCTTATGGTCAGGGCACTGGTACAGCTGGCGGTGTTGATGTTGATGGTACATGGTATTTGGGTGAGGGTCTCAAAGACGGAGATTATTTTGAGTATTCTTTGTGTGAAATAGATCTTAATGACTGTGCACCCATTAAATTGAAAATGTGGATCAAGGGAACCATACCATATGAAACTGAAACATTGTGGGATGCAAAAGTTGTAGTCATTGATGGGAATAAGATCACCAAAGGTTCATGGGGTCTTGGTAAAACTGCTCCTGAACCTATAATATTTGATGATGATCTTTTTCATTATGCTATTGCATTCAAGTCTTCCCTAGCTTGGTTAGGTGCTTTTGCTACTGGAAATGAGGGTGATCGAATTCATGGACCGCAAGAATTCAAGGCTGCCGCATGGGGAAAGATAGGCGCAATTGGCGGTGCTCAATTAATTCCAATACGAGCAGAAACAATAACAATTCCTGCAGGATCTGTTGATACAGTTGTTGTTGGTTGGTATAGTGGTGATTGGAATGAAATCTGGATAGTAGATGATTTTCCTTATCCTGTTAAAGCATTAACTTATACCTGGATTACCACAGGTATTCCCCCAATAATGCATCAATACACTTTGTTAGATTATAAAGAAAATGTAACGGATGATCCTTTCAAAGATGTTGTAGAAACAATCCCAAAAGAAGAGTTGTTGGTATGCACTACGGAATTTTCTAACCATGTGGGTAAACATGTTACTACAAAACCTGATCACTCAATACTGATTCAGTACAAGTATGCCCCAGAATTTCCTATGGAAGGTTGTAATATTGATTTTATAATAAATTTCATGAATCCGTATAATGATGTTGAATTCGTAGATCAGGTTCATTATGATATTTGGGTTCTGGATGAGAATGGTAATAGACTGCGTTCATATGCACAAGACCTTGGACGAAGTGACTTGTTTAATGGATTTGGTCAGGTTCATCTTCTTCTTCCAGTAAAAGAAAACGCAGGGGTTGTTTCCTATACCATATTTGTTCATGGTACAGGACCTGAATACCAAGTACCTGATCCCAAACGGGGAGGATATGTAACCATCGAAATTGAAATCGACGAAAATCCTCTTTTCGAAAAATCAAATGATGATGTTACATCACCTCCTGTGTTTGAGAAAGCACAAATTCCATCTTGGATTAAAAATAATGCAGGATGGTGGGCAGAAGGTGCAATTGATGATGATTCCTTTGTCGGAGGAATTCAATTCTTAATCGAAGAAGGCATAATGCAAATTCCTCCTACATCCCAAGGTGCTGGTAGTGGTACCAATGAAATTCCATCTTGGATTAAAAATAATGCAGGATGGTGGGCAGAAGGACTCATTGATGATGATTCCTTTGTCGGAGGAATTCAATTCTTAATCGAAGAAGGCATAATGACTATCTCTTCTTGATATTATCTACGTTCAAATTGACAAAACCTTCCAAAAGATAACGAATCAAAAATGGTAAGCCTCTTTAGATATCCAAAACGCCGTCTGAAAAAATTAATCAGAGAAGGCGAATATGTACAAGCCATTGAATTTGGAGACAGTCTGGAATCTAAATTCTCCGACGATCCTGATTTTATGTTTATCATGGGAGGTGTTTACATAATTTTGGAAGATGCAAAAAAAGCACTCCCATATTATGAAAAAGCATTCCAACTAGATAATAGTGATGTTGAAACACTTAAACTCAAAACTGATGTTCATTTGGCCTTGCAACAAAAAGATGAGGCAATAGATTGTTGCAAGCGAATTGTAAAATTAGAGCCAAAAAATTATGAGGCCAAAGAATTACTTGAAGAGCTTGAAAACCTCTAATTGAAAGACTTAATCCTTCTTTTTCATCTGGTAAACATTTTCCATTAACCAGTCACAAAATGCTGTTACATTTTCATTAAATTCTGTCCAGATATGCAATGAATGAGGTAAGATGTCAATCTTCCAATTGTCTGTGAAGACTCGCACGCCTTCTTTATCTTCATACATGTATGCATCCTCAGTTTGTACATTTCCTAGCATCTCTTTTGCCTTTTGTTTGATTGACTCCCTATCTATGGGAAATCTCTTTCGGTCATAATCTATAATCAGACTCAAATCTCTTTTTCCATACATGTCAAATTCATCAATCCTTCCTTCTTTTGGAAAATTTACTACCAGTTTGATATTGTATTTTTTACCGACCTCTTTTCCAATCTCCACAATTCTGGAATATGCCATTCCTTGATTTTTCTTTAGAAGAAATCTGATTTGTGCCAAGTCTCTTTTTAGTTGAACTTGAAGATCAGAAGTCAACTCAGAAAACATCATCATTATATCCAATGAAAATTCCTTTTATAATCATTAATTTTATGTCAGGATTGGTTTTTTTAGAACTTCGTCTGAAGCTAAGGTATGGCAATGCCACAAGATTATGACGGTATTAGAACTGATGATGCATCAGAGAGAACTGATAATGTTGATGAATACAGACGAACTTGCATGGATTTCATCGAAGATATTTCTCATAACTACGAAGAATGGATTGATTATTACAAATTACCTGAGGATGACGATAAAAGAAGGCGTGCAGAAATTCATGCAACCATTACAAGAACAAATGAATGGATTGCAAAGGTTGCTCAATCTATCAAAGCAGTTGATATTGTTATGAACGATGGAATCCAAAAGATGGCAGAATCAACTGCAGGCAAACCTCTTGAGATTGGGGTTTTTATAAATCACAAATCTAGCTATACTGAGACAAAACCCGGAATCATTGATGTTGTTGTTAAAGCAAGTGGAAGAAAGGGAAGAAAGACGAAACTTGGGTTTCATTTTAAGCATGATAGATTTAGAATAGAATCCACTTGTGGGGCGTACTTTGATGAAACTAATTTACCGACTGAAGAATTCGAAATGATGGATTTACATCTGAAACTTCATGCAGAAAATGCCAAACAACGCGATGTTATATCATTTACAGTGACTGTTAGTGAGGTTGAGAACGATGTTGAATTTGACAGAAGAGGACTTACAACAATAGTTCATCTAGTATGACTTAACGAATAATCTCTTCTTCAAGATACTCGATAAATTTTCCAGTGTTTTCCAGTTTTATTGAATTGATTTCTTCTAGGTTGTTGAAGAAATTCATCTTTAGATATCCGTCAGATGCAGTATACAAGACATCATCAATATGGAATGTTCTTGCACTTCCCATTCCATAATAACGCGAGTCATCCGCAGAATGGGTTACTGTTCCTTTAATATCAAATCCATCTAAACTGTCCAAATCAAACACATAGAATCCACTCCAGCGGTTATAATCTGGTGCAAACATCTTGGAACTTGAAATTCCATTCAGACTATCTACATCTCCACTAATTGGTATTGAGAGAACTCCTTTTGTTTTATCAAAGAAGAATGCCTTGTGGTTATACAGCGACTCTGAATGTGTCGAACTGTCTCCTATGATTGTGTCATCCACGACTTTTGGATTGCTGACATCTGCAACATTGAATAGTGCAATCTTGACTCCTAATTGCTGAACTCTTCCTTCTCCTATCTCTTTTGTGTCTCTGCCAATCCCAATAACGTGTTCTTTATCATATGGATGCAAATAGTTTGAAAATCCTGGAATTTTCAACTCTCCTAGAATCTTTGGAGTATCAGTGGATAGGTCAATTACAAAGAATGGGTCAATTTGTTGAAATGTTACCAAGTAAAGTCTGTCCTCAATGAATCTAGCAGAAAAAATACTCTCATCAGGTGCAATTTGGTCTAATTCTCCTACGATGTTAAGCTGTTCATCTAAGACATAAACTGCGTTTGAGCGTATTGCTCCTTCGTATTGCGTATAAATTTCAGTTGTTGTTGCAACTCTAAACCTATCCCCGCTTTCATCCATGGAAAATTGATTAAGCAGACTGCCTGGAACTGAACCTTTTGCAACATATTCTATTTTATCCTCGTCAATTGATATTTTATGAATTATTGTTTTTCTTGTCTCTTCTTGGATCTTTGTGTCATATTCGTTTAATGCTTCTCTAATTTTTTCAAATAGTTCTTCTTTGTCATTCTTGTTCATCTCATTGTATGACTTTTGCATTAATTCTGAAATTTTTATCCAGTTTGTAGATGAATTCATTGAAGAATCATTTTGAATTGCTTTAATTTCATCTTGAATATTTTTTGGTAATAGTGGTAATATAACATCAAAGAATCTGTCTCGTGATGAATTCTCGTAAAATCCAAATGGCATATTTTGTTGGTAAGTCAAGTAAAAGTTGTCTTCAGATACATAGAATGCTCCGGTATGCCCCATAAGGAATGTCTCTGAATTTATTGTGTCCCCAAATATGTCAATTGCAGTAAGTGTGTTAAAGTTTGAAAACTGTTCTACATTATCAAAATAAAACGCATCAGGAGTCATAATTCTGACCGAACTCTCCAAAATTATTGGAAGTCTTGGATACTGATGATCAATATTACTATTAGTTACGAAATATGCATAATTCCCAATCATTCGTGCATCTTTAAAATGACCATCAATGGAATAATCTTTGAGAATGTTTGGATTTTCTTTATCCGAGACATCAATAATTAATGCATGTGTAACTGAACTGTAAGAATGACGTGGAACAAAGTCAAACTGTGGGATTATTTCATCGTCGCTTTGTCCATTATAAAATATCACTAATCTATCTTCATTTAGGAACATATTTTGGATATATTGTGACTCAATATCCAGAGCAATTTTGAGAATTAATTTAGCAGACTCTGCTGGGTATGCATCAATTATTGAAAGTGTATTTCTAGATACAATGTAGACATATTTTGAATCATTTTTGAGATAGTCTGGCTCATCAACATTTGCAACTTGAACATTTGTTGTTGAATAGTCTGAACCTCCAGACTCTGTTTTAGCTACTGAAGGAACTGACACACCGTCAGATGAGGCGGTTTCAAACATCACTGCTTCATCAACTGCCATGTTCCTTGTGAGAATTCTATTGTCATAGAAGCCTCCTCCAAACAATGTAGATGCTTCAAGAATTTCCTCTAACTCTTCTTGTGAAGATATTTTTTTGATATCATGCGTTCCTTCAAAATATTCTGATACTGATTTATCAACATGGATTATTTCAGGTGTTGATATTTGTGAAACTTGAGTTTGTTGATCAAAACCAATACCATACATTATTCCTGCTGTAACTATTGCTGAAATGACAACCGCAATTGGAATTATTATTTTTGAATTCATTTCTCCCTATCCTTTTTTAGTAGCTGGAATTTAGTGTTTACTAAGAAATCACTGAAAAAATATTGTTCAGAATAACTTATTTAGAATTAAGCGTGACTTCAATTGTTACTCTCTCTTCATTTGCTTTTTCTTCTCCAGGATATTTTAACTGGGAAATTATTTTACTCAATTCTTCATCTGTTACTAATTTTGCCTTTCCTGAAAAAACAAAATTATTGTATTCAATTTCTACTTCAGAATTTGTCAAGGCATTTTTGAACCAGTCTCCATCTGGTTTGTGTCTGGAAAAATATATTTTTCCTTTATAGTTGACTGCACGGAGCATCACGGAATGCTGTTTTCCTGTCTTTCTGCCCTTTGTGGTGAGGATTGGTCGGAACAAATCTTCTTTTATTTCCATGCATAATTTTTTTCTGTCAAGTAATTTAACCTCATTGATAGGAATTTCTGATATCTGGTATGATAAGCAAATATGATCATTTGAGATTATGTCTGTAAAACTAGAAGGAATGTCTGGCAAATTAGTTACTGCAGATTCCTTTACTGGAAAAAAAGTCATAGATAGAGAGGGAATTGAATATGGTAAAGTCAAACACATACACATCAACCAAGATACACTTACCGTATCTGGCGTGACAATCCATCAAGGATTCAACAAAGACTATTTTCTTTCCGACGATTATATAGACAAATTTTCCAAGGAAATGCTGCTTCTTAGCCGACCACCTGTTAGAACAGGAATACCAGTTGTTGATATTGACGGTCATAAAATTGGCAAAGTAAAGCTATTGCATAAACATCCTGATATCAACGAATTAGAATCAATAGAAATAAGATATGGTTTGGTACGTTCTAAGATTCTATCCAAATCAGAAATTTGGGGAGTAGGAGAAAAAGTCATTTTAAGAATGACCAAAGAAGAATTCAAGAATCTTGAATGATCTCTTTCACACTTCTTTTTTCAAAATAACACTTTTTGATTAATCTGTTTTATCATTACACACTGAACAAACGGGAATTCCTTCTTGAACTGTTATTTCTACATTTGATGACTGACATTTATGACAAAGTCCTTTCATAAAGTAAATTCTCAAATCACTCTTTAAATTTTTTGTGAGGATCGACTGAATCAATACTTAGCAATTTATAATTGAAAAATGCGATCAAACGCATTGTACTCAATAGAAACAAAATCCCTCACAAAGTCATTTGGAGATGTAATTGCTGTTAACGACATTTCTCTTTCAGTCAAAAATGGAGAGATCTTTGGATTTTTGGGACCTAACGGGGCTGGAAAAAGTACTACGATAATGATTCTTTCTACATTATTGAAGCCAACATCTGGACAAGCTTTGATTTCTGGGTTTGATGTAGCGACAAATGCTAAACAAGTCAGACAAAATATTGGATATGTCCAACAAGAAACAACTGTTGATGAGTATCTAACTGGAAGAGAAAATCTTCTGCTGCAAGCAAAGCTCAATCACATCCCAAAAGACAAAATTGACAAAAGAATTGATGAAATTTTGGCTCTAATCGAACTTGCTGAAAAGCAAGACAAGACAGTTGTTACATATTCTGGCGGTATGAGGAAGAGATTAGATATTGCAGGTGGTCTTTTGCATAGGCCAAAGGTATTGTTCCTTGACGAGCCTACTGTTGGATTAGATATTCAAACCCGTAGAAAGATTTGGCAATATATCAAAAAAATTCATGATGAGTTTGAGATGACAATATTTCTAACAACTCACTATATGGAAGAGGCAGATCAACTATGCGACAGAGTTGGAATAATTGATGGTGGGAAAATTCAGGTGATTGATTCTCCAGAAAACATGAAAAAAGCAATGGGAAACGAAGTCATTTCAATCATATTTGAGGAAGGAGAAAACCGTGATTCCTTCTTATCTGAGCTTGAAAAAATTGAATTTGTGAACAAGATCAACAAAGATGGGTCTAAACTAACCCTTTTTGCATCAAATGGAACAGAAGTAATTCCAAAAATTTTCCAGATTTCATCAAAACTTAACATCAAAATTAGTTCTATCTCTCTTACTCAACCAACCCTTGATGATGTGTTCATCTCTTACACTGGACACGAAATTAGGGATGATGATTCCAAGTTCAATCAGAAACGTGAGCATGCAAAAATGAAGAGGCTACGGGCATGAATACCTTGATGTATGATACTTATACAATTTTTTGGAGGGAGTTAAAGAGATACAAAAAATCCAGAAGTGGTGTTTTAATTAGATTAATTCAACCTGCAATTTGGATTATCGTAGTTGGAAATACTTTTTCGGGAACTCAACCACTAATTCAGTCCGTTGGTTTTCAAGGAGAATATATTGAGTTTATGACACCTGGAGTCATTATTCTTACCGCAATTTTTACCAGTATCTTTGGAGGTGTCAATACTTTATGGGATAGACGATATGGTTTTATGAACAAGGCATTGACTTCGCCAATTTCTCGTTCTGCAATTGCTCTGGGTAAGATGTCTGCAATTTCTTTGATTTCAGCTTTGCAAGCTAGTTTGATTATTGGAATTGCTCTGGCAATTGGAGTTAATTTTCCTAATCCTATCATGATTATTCCAATCATGGGAATTGTAATTTTGTTTTCGCTGGGATTCTCAGGAATTTCTGTTATGGTTGCAGCCACTGCAAAATCTCAAGAAACCTTTTGGGGCGTGATTAATTTTCTTGGAATGCCGCTATTCATGATTAGTCCTGCATTGTTCCCTTTGGAATTACTACCAGACTGGCTTGCTATAATTGCAAAACTAAACCCTGTTACCTATACCATTTTACTAGTAAGGGAAATGATGACAGGCGTATCTGAAGGTGGAATTCCAATTCTACTTAGCCTTATTGTCCTCTTTGCATTTGTATTTGTGATGGCTGGTCTTGCAAGCTATGTGTTTACACGTGAAGTAAACAGGCCATTCTGATTGAAAGTTGATTCTTTCTATATAGTACAATAGACTTTATGTTCACTAATCTTAATTCAAAATCTGCATTTGAGTGATCATGGGAATGTGGCTATCATGGATCAAATCTAATGAAAAAGAACTCTTAACAATTCTTGATAATTTAGCAAAAAAAGCAGTTGAAACCTCTGAAGCTGTAGTAGTTTTATTCTCAGATCTCAATAACATTGAACAAGGAAAAAAAATTCATAAACTTGAAACTGAAGCAGATGTTTTAACCCGTGATATCTTTACAGAACTAAACAAGACTTTCATCACTCCTTTAGATCGTGAGGACATGCAAAGAATTGCATCAAAAATAGATGATGTAATTGATTTTATGGATGGTATTGCTGCAAGGGTATACAGCTACAAAATCACTACTCCTCCACCATACTGTGAACAAATGGCTCAGGAACTTGTCAAAGCTACAAAAGAAGTAGAATATATGGTTTCAAAATTACAGCACATCAAAAATACTAAAGATATGATTACTCACTGTAGAAATACTAGTAACATCGAACATGTTGTCGATGATCTGTATAGAGAAGCTATCAAAGAACTATTTGAGACTGATGATGCAATCCAAATCATTAAACTAAAAGATATCTATGAAACCATGGAAACTGCATCAGATAGGTGTGTAGATGTTGCAGATGTCATTGAAGATATTGTTCTAAAATATACTTAAGATGGTTCTATGTTTGAAATAGCAATAGCAGCAATAATAGTTGCATTAATCTTTGATTTTGTAAATGGATTTAATGATTCTGCAAATTCCATTGCTACAGTTATTGGAACACGTGTTCTAAAACCACTTCATGCCGTAACTTTATCTGCAATTGCAAATTTTGTAGGGCCTTTTGTTTTTGGTGTGGCAGTGGCAACAACTATTGCAAAAGGCATTGTGAGTCCTGATGATATCACAGTTTACATGATTGTGGGAGGTTTAGCAGGTGCAATCACCTGGAGTGTGCTATGTACATATTTTGGATTGCCAATTTCTAACAGCCATTCATTAGTTGGCGGAATAATGGGCGCAGGTATCGCAGGGATAGGCTTTGAAACATTAGTTTTTGATGGTCTGAGCAAAATTTTTGCAGGAATTGTTATTGCTCCAATCGGTGGAATAATTTTTGGTTTCTTGCTTACAGGATTAATAATTACTATTTTTGCTAATCGTAGACCTGCAATTGTAAACAAAACTTTTGGTAGATTGCAAATAATTTCTTCAGGTTGGTTTGCTCTAACTCATGGAGCCAATGATGGACAAAAAACTATGGGAATTATCGTCCTAATCTTGTTTTCAGCTGGAATGATTCCTGAACTTGAAATGCCTCTATGGGTAATCTTTGCAGCCGCAGCTGCAATGGGATTGGGTACTTTCTTTGGTGGGTACAAAGTCATTAAAACACTTGGCGTAAAAATCACGAAACTCAAACCATATCAAGGATTTGCAGCAGAAACTGGAGGCGGACTGATGCTAGCAATTTTTGCTACTTTGGGCATTCCTGCAAGTACTACTCATGCCATTACTGGCACTATAATGGGATCTGGTGCTGCACGAAGAACGCGTGCTGTACGTTGGAAGGTAGGCCGACAAATTGTTTTTGCATGGTTAATTACCATCCCGGGTAGTGCTGCACTAGGAATTGCATTTACTTATTTAATTCATCTATTTGTTTGATTTTTATTCTAGCACAAATTTTTTGAAATATTCAAATGGATATTTTACTATTAATACAATCAAACCTTCTTACTCCGATAATTCTGTTCTTTTTGTTTGGAATTATCGCTGCTAGAATAAAATCTGATTTAAAAATTCCTGAAGCAATTTCAGAATTTTTGCCAATCTACCTTCTTGCAGCAATTGGACTTCATGGAGGAATAGAAATGAGAAATACTGGATTTGAGAACATGCTAATTCCAATGTTAGTTGTAATTGGCATTTCCCTTTTGTTTACTTTGAATCATTATCAAATTCTACGAAGATTAGGAAAATTCAATCTCTTTGATTCTTATGCACTAGCATCGACTTATGGTGCAGTAGGAGCTGTGACTTTCTCTGTTGGTTTATCTTTTCTCAAGAATCAAGGCGTTACATCTGAGGGATATCTTGCAGCTATTTTAGCAGTTTTAGAACCCGTCTCATTTATCATGGCAATATTTTTGACAAATATGGCAGTTGCAAAACAAATCCGTACAAAAAAACAGTCTTTCACAAATGATGATGTATCTGATATTGAAATGGGAATACAAGAAACCAAGACAAAACTTTCTCAGGTATTACATGAATCAATAACTGGTAAGGCAATAGTTATTCTGCTTGGATGTATTGTCATAGGTTACATTATTGGTGAGGAAGGGTTCACCTCAATCAAAATTGTATTTGATGAGATGTTCACAGGAGCCATTGTTATCTTTATGATTGAGATGGGAATTATTGCTGGCCAAAGACTTGATGATCTCAAAAAAGTTGGCATTTTTCTTATTGCTTTTGCTGTAATCATGCCTACATTTAATGGAGTTATCGGTGTTTTAGTTGCAACTGCAATGGGATTGAGTTTGGGCGGTGCAGTAATGTTTGGGTTACTTTTAGCTAGTGCGTCATTTATTGCGGCACCCGCAATATTACGTCATGCAATGCCTGAGGCAAAACCAAGTCTTTACATTACATCTGCATTAGGAATTACGTTTCCTTACAACATTATCGTCTTACTGCCTATCATGTTTGTTGTCTCTTCAATTGCACATAATGTAGAAGGATCGATAGACTTATTCAATTATATCACACAGGATTGGACATGAAATTCTATAACGTTAAATTACTTACTGTCACTTGCGAAATTCTTGCACAAAAAAATATCATTGAAATTTTAAAAAAACATGAAATTACTGGATATACAACTTATGAAGTAGAAGGAAATGGAGCACGTGGTTTACGTGGTCAAGGCTTTAAAAATGAAAAAAATGTCAAAGTTGAGGTAATTATGAGAGAAGACAAATTATCGGATGTTGTAGAGGAGATCTCAAGAACAATGTTTGCAAATTTTGCTATAGTACTTTATGTAAGCGATGTTGGCGTAGTAAGAACTGAAAAATTTTAACAGCAAGTATCAACGGAGCATAACTAATGTCTTACTCAAATTTACAAATTTTCATTGTAGAGTTAATTGGAACTTTTCTTCTTGTAGTTTTTGCTACTGGTTCAATTGTTTATGATGCTGAAGTATTTGATGGTAAGTTAGGAATTCCGTTTGCAGCTCTTGCACCCTTTATTGCATTACTTATTGCCGTATATGCTTTTCGAAAAATATCATTCGCTCATTTCAATCCTGCTGTAACTATTGGTTATTGCATTACAGGACACATTACAAAAATTCAAGTTGCATATTATTTTATAGCAGAGATAATTGGTGCGTTATTGGGTTCGCTTTTTGTTCTCAGTTTTATTGGAGAAAAAGCAGATCTTGGTGCAAATATCCCAAACTATGATTTTTCAATTTTTCTAATATTTCCAGTTGAAGTATTAGCTTCCGCCATGCTTATGGGAGTCATCTTTTATGTTGTTTATACAAAAGGATTGAAAGGATTTAGCGGTGTTGCAATTGGTGGTATTGTAGGTTTGGATATTTTATTTCTGGCATTTATCTCGGGAGCATCAATGAATCCTGCCCGAGCACTTGCACCAGCATTGCTATCCGGGGAACTAAATAATCTATGGCTATATTTGACAGCACCATTTGTTGGAACAATTATTGCTGCATTTCTTTTTCGTAACAAATTCCATGCACAAAGGGCCTCAAATTACGAATAATAATGACCCATAATACAGCTCAATATTGTCTAACTCCAAGAAATTATTCAATGATGCCAAAAAAATAATCCCATCAGGCGTCAATAGTCCTGTTAGATATTTTGAACCATATCCATTCTTTACAAAAAAATCTAATGGTGCATACATTTGGGACGAAGACAATAATCGCTACATCGATTTTTGTAATGGCTATGGTGCATTACTTTTAGGACATAGAAGACAAGAGATAATCAAATCTGTTTCAAATCAACTTTCAAAAGGAACTCTTTACTGTACTCCAACTGAATCCGAAATTGAATTATCAAAACTAATTATTGGAAATTTTCCATCCATTGACAAAGTAAGATTAGTAAATACTGGTGGTGAAGCTACAATGACTGCAATCAGACTAGCTCGTGGATTTACAAAAAAGAAAAAAATAATAAAATTTGAAGGATGTTATCATGGTGCACATGACTCTGTCTTGGCAAAAGCAGGTTCTGGTTCTGCACACAATGGAATTTCAGTTTCTGATGGTGGGTTAGATGAAGTTTCAAAAAATACTCTAGTTGTTCAGTACAACAATATTGAAGATTTTAAAAAAACAATCAGACAAAACAAAGACATTGCAGGAGTTATTGTTGAGCCAATCTTAGCTAACATGGGGTTAATCTTGCCTGAAAAAAACTTTCTTTATGATCTGAGAAAAATTACTAAAGAAAATAACATTCCGTTAATTTTTGATGAAGTAGTAACTGGATTTAGAGTGGCACCCGGCGGTGCTCAGGAACATTTTGGAATCAAGCCTGATATTACCACACTTGCCAAAGCCCTAAGCAACGGATTTACGGTATCTGCAGTTGGTGGAAGAAAAGAGATTATGAATTTGCTCTCTCCAGGAGGCAAAGTCTATCAAGCAAGTACTTTTGCTGGGAATCCTATCTCTGTTAGTGCTGCAATTGCTTCCATTAAGACAATTAACAAAATCAAAAATAGACTTTATTCCAAACTTGAAAGATTCAATCTATTATTCACTACAACTCTTGATGATATGGCTACAGACATGGGAATTCCTCACCAAATCAATTCTGCAGCATCAATGTTTCAGATTTTCTTTACAAATAAGCCTGTAATTGATTATAAGACATCAAAAAATGCTGACGCCAAGAAATTCCAAAAAATGTTCAAAACCTTACTGAAAAAAGGAATCTTCATTGCACCTTCTCAGTTTGAAGTTGTTTTCCTATCTGATGCTCACACTGAAAATGACCTAAACAATACACTTGACGCATATCATGCTGCATTAAAATCGGTGAAAAATTGAAGTACATAGTTGGTGCAAGAGGAAGTCAATTATCTGTAGCCCAAACAAATCGGGTTATCAAAGAACTAAAAAAAGTAAATCCTGATTCAGAATATGAAATTAAAGCAATCACAACAAAAGGCGATACCGATACTAGGCCCTTATTTACAATAGACCAGAAAGGAATTTTTGAAAAAGAGATTGATAGAGCAGTTGCACAAAAGGAAGTTGATTTTGCTGTCCATAGTCTCAAAGACGTTCCTTCAGAAATAGATGAAAGTCTCACTTTGGCTTGTATTCCAAAACGTGAAGCAGTAAATGATGTATTCATTTCTTCAGATGACTCAACACTAGAGACCATTAAACCAGGGGCAGTAATTGGAACAAGTTCACTTCGTCGTGCTGTACAAGTGATTCGAAAAAGATCTGATGTTATAGTTAAACCAATTCGGGGGAATATTGAAACAAGAATTAGAAAAGTATCTGATGAAAACTATGATGCAGTGATACTTGCACAGGCAGGAATCTCTCGATTGGGAGTTAATGTAAAGTTAACTCAATTATCGATTGATGATTTTTCTCCATCACCAGGTCAAGGTGCAATAGCAATAGTTGCAAGAGCAGATGATTCTCAAACTATTTCTATGCTGAAAAAAATTGAAGATGCTGATTCTAGATTGGAGATTGAGGCAGAACGTGCTTTGTCTGATTTTGTTGATTCTGGATGTCGATTCCCAGTTGGCGCATACGCAAAATCTAATGGTTCTGAAATGACATTACGTGCAGTAGCATTTTCTGTAGACGGGAAAAAATCATTACAAGTAAACAAAACTGGAAACAAAACAGATCCTAAATCCATTGGTAAAAGTGCTGGAGAGGAACTCCGTGAGAAAGGCGTAAATGAACTTGCATTAAATTGGAGAGAAAAAGTGGAGGAATGGAATAAAAAATGACAGGAAAAGTGTATCTTGTTGGAGCTGGTCCAGGCGATAGCAAATTAATTACATTGAGAGCAGTTGAACTACTCAGAAAGGCGGACATCGTTTTGTATGATAGATTGGTTAGCAAAAAAATAATCTCTATGATACCAAAATCTGCAGAGAAAATCTATGTTGGAAGAGCAGTAGGAGATGATACCACTCATCAAATCACAACAAATGATTTAATGGTAAAATATGCAAAATCTAAAAAAAATATAGTTAGACTAAAGGGTGGAGATCCAATTATCTTTGGTCGTGGTGGAGAAGAAGCAGAATTTCTTAGAGAAAATAAAATAAAATATGAAATAGTTCCAGGAATTACTTCTGGAATTGGTTCAGCAACTTATGTTGGAATCCCTCTAACTCACAGAAAACACTCATCATCAGTGGTGTTCGTAACAGGACATGAAGACCCTGAAAAGAAAAATGAAGTTGTCAGATGGAAAAGACTTGCAAAATCTGTAGACACTATTGTGATAATGATGGGATTGTCCCGAATTGATATTATATGCAAACAACTTGTTGCTGGTGGAATGGACAAAAGAACTCCTGTAGCAGTAATTCAAAATGGAACTACTCCTAAACAAAAAATGATTAAAGGAACTGTGACAAACATTGCAAAAAAAGTCAAAGAGAATAAAATCCTGCCTCCTACCAATATCATTATTGGCAAAGTTGTTGATCTGTCAGAAACTATAGGGTGGAAATAATGCTTGAGGGTAAAATTATCGCAATCACTCGTTCAAAAGATGATTCTACTGAATTTATTCAGCTTGCAGAAAAAAATAACGCAAGGCCAATCACTTTACCCACAATTGAACTTGTAAGTAAGGGTGAAAAGATTGCTGATGAATTCTTGGGATCAATTGAAAAATACAATCCAGATTATTCTGTTTTTATGAGCTCAAAGGCAGTAAAATTACTTTTTGATACAGCTAAGCAAGTAGGGAAATTTGAGAAACTGCAATTGGCTGTTGCAAATACTATGGTGATGTCAGTTGGCCCAAAGACTACAGCTGCTCTTGAAAACGAGGGAATCAAAGTTAACTATCAGCCTACTACCTATTCATCGGTTGGTGTTGGTGAGGAATTTACAAAAATTCACGCTGTTGGCAAAAAAGTAATTATTCCTCGTAGTGGTGCATCAACTCCGTTTTTGAAAGAATTGCTAAACAAGATTGGAATTGATGTGTTGGAAATTCATTTGTATGATGTGTGTGCATTTAGAGATACTACTCAGTGGAATGAATTTCGAGAACTATTCTCCCAAGGCAAAGTTGATGGTGTGATTTTAACTAGTGTATCTTCAGTTCGTGGATTCTTTGAGATAATGTCAAAAGACTATGATGAGGAAAAACTTCTTGATCAATTATCAAAACTATCTGTAGTTGCAATTGGCCCGTTCACTGCAGATGAACTGAAAAAATTCGAAGTCAAGAATACAGTAGCTGAGGTACATACAGTTAGTGGTGCGTTTGATACAATCAAAAATACTCTAGCTGTAGCCTAAAACTTTGTGTAGAAATAGAAAAAATTTAATGATCAAGTCTAGACTTAGATTGCTTTACTATGTTTGTAAAGTGCATATATCACAATCCAGTCTGAAATATGCCAGAATAAATTCACTGGATGTAACAAATGATGTTCTCCAACTACCTCTAGATAATAATGCCAAACATCAGCTATTGTGAAAACTAGAACACCAAAAAGAAGTAGTGCCCAAACTGCTCCTAAAAGGCCACCTCGAAAAACTAGTGCTTCAAAACCTGCCAATGGTAATGTTATTGATGCTCCAGCCACAAAGATTAGGCCACAGTAATAGTCAAAGTTTGCCTCACCAAATTCTTGTAGAAAATAATCAGAATAGATTGCAGTAATAATAACTGGGATTGCAAAAAGAATTGCTTTTGTTTAAGAATACTTGGTCCAAATCTAAATTAGTTCATAATAGAAATTTGGTTCAAAATGAAATTATTAGTCTTGAGTAATACTTGAAGACCCTTTGACGGCCTAAATTAGTCACTAAACTCATTCAAGTCTCTAAGGAAGTACCTAAGACTCGAAGTCTTTATGAGTATCTAGTAATTCGTTTAGTCATATTATGAAATTTTTTGTAATTTTGTTGATTTTGATTGGATTTGTGGTGTTAATACCCCAGGCGTTTGCTATTTGTTCAGTAAATGATGATTGGTCTGGAGCACCTTGTCTTGATACTTTAGCAAACGGAAGGTATAATCAAAATGAAGTCAACATGTGGACACAATATTATTCCTACAAAGGTTCAGAGTTTATGGAATCTGCATATTTGGATCTAAATCAAGCAATTAAAGAAGATAGACTAGAAGATTGGGCCAGTGAATCAACTCAGAACAGAAACGTGTATGAGTATTATTTTTTTTCAGGACGTGCACCTGACACTGGAGAATACAAAGGTCACTTTGATGTAATTGAAATCAGTAAAGATGATCATATCTGTGGTTTGGGAGCAATATACCAAATGGGGGTATGCATCGTTTATGATGCAGAACTTGCAGGATTGATGCCTATACGTGATTATGATTATGAATTAATCTACATGGCAATTCTATTAATCGTGGGAATAATTGGTGGTGTAGTCGGTGGAATTATTTTTGTGATCAGGAGAAAAAGAAAATGAAAACAAAACTCATCATACCAATAATAATTGGATTGATAATCTCTGGATCTATGACATATGTTTTCTATCTAATGTATGATTGTATGAATCCTTCCTCATGGATGAAAGGCGGTCACTAGTTTTCATCGATGTTGGGGATTATTTCTAAATGGCTATCTTCTAGATTATCTAGACTATCCTCCACCAATGAATCTTGGTGCTGAAAGAGGTTCTGCATGGATAACAAGTGCAGAAGATGAATTATACAGTATTGGATGTGATAAACCAATACTTACACATCTTGCTAGATATTCAAATTTACTTGATAATGAATTTGATGGAAATTATGGAATTGAAGACATAGGATTACCTGACGGAGTAACTCAACAGAAGTTTGAAGAATGTGTAGATTACATATTTGAAAAACGAATTCTAGAACTTTACAACGATACTCCAGAAGTTATTGCATTTTATGTAAAGTATGAAGATGCCCAAGTATCAGTACGAGATGATCATGTATCGTATTTTGCAGGAAACGAAGATGATTTTCGAGTTAGAATGAATCTATATTTTGATGAAAATTATAATCTAGACCACAATAACTTTCATTGTTATGTTGAAAGAGAATTACAACATGAGGTTGCACAAGAAGATATCATAAATTATCTGCAAAATTATGAATGTGAAAAATGAAAACTAGACTTTTAAAATTAATTCCCGTTCCAATAGGTGTAATACTTGTAATTCTTCTATTGACTGTTTTTTCATCTAATGCATAATTACCATATTACAACTTTATAAAAATAAGAAGGATTATTGTATAATGTGCTCAAGTGTTCAAAATGTAATATGCAGTTTAATGATGAAAAAAGACTAGAAAGGCATTCTAATACACACAAAAAAAGAGAGTTAAAGGGCAGCAAACAAAAAGAGAGTAGATTGCCTGATTTTGATAAACCCGACTTTTCACAGGTAATGTAATTGCTTGAGGTGTTTCGTACCTATTTGGTACCAATATAATCCCAAAAACATACTAATCCTGCCGAACTAAACTTTGATTACTTGAATCTGTGTTGGATTAGTTACCCTCTAATGTTTAGCTAAAGCTATTTAGCTCTGCCTATTTTTCCCCATGTATTTATAATATAACGGAGTTATTTTCTGCATGGCAACTGAAAATCTTGACATGGATTATTCAAAATATGATTTTAAAGACTCTACAGAAATGTATGTCCATCTTGGCAAGAAAGGTCTGTCTAAAGATACTGTAATTGAAATCAGTAAAATGAAAGATGAACCACAATGGATGCTTGACTTTAGATTACGTTCTTATGAAATTTTTATGAAAAAACCAATGCCAACTTGGGGCGGTGATCTTGGTACTATTGATTTCCAAAATATCTATTATTATGCAAAAGCATCAGAGAAAACCGAGAAAAATTGGGATGATGTTCCAGAAAATGTTAAAAACACTTTTGATAAACTTGGAATTCCAGAAGCTGAAAAGAAATTCTTAGCAGGAGTTGGTGCACAATATGAATCTGAAGTTGTGTATCACAGCTTAAGAGAGGATTTGGCAAAACAAGGCGTTCTATTTTTGGATACTGATGCAGCTCTTAAAGAACATCCAGAACTATTCAAGAAATACTTTGGTAAAATAATTCCTCCAGAGGACAACAAATTCGCAGCACTAAACAGTGCAGTTTGGAGTGGTGGTTCATTCATCTATGTTCCACCTGGTGTCAGAGTCGATATGCCTTTACAAGCATACTTTAGAATTAATGCAGAAAACATTGGTCAATTTGAAAGGACATTAATCATTGTAGATGAAGGTGCAGAAGTACATTACATTGAAGGATGTACTGCTCCTGTTTATTCTTCAGAATCACTTCACTCTGCTGTTGTAGAACTAATTGCACACAAAGATGCAAAACTAAGATACACAACAATCCAAAACTGGAGTAGCGATGTTTACAATCTTGTAACAAAACGTGCTTATGCATATGAAGGTGCAACTGTTGAATGGATTGATGGAAACATTGGAAGTAAATTAACAATGAAATATCCTGGAATATACCTTATGGGCGAAAGAGCATATGGTGAGACTCTCTCTATTGCCTTTGCCGGCAAAGGACAACATCAAGATACAGGCGCAAAAATGGTTCATCTTGCGCCAAACACAACTTCTAAAATCACATCAAAGTCTGTTAGTAGACTAGATGGGCGTTCTACTTACAGAGGACTACTTAACGTAGCAAAAGGTGCTACAAATGTTAAAGCCACTGTGAGATGTGATGCATTGCTCTTGGATGATACCTCCAAGACTGAGACCTATCCATACATGGAAATCAATCAAGAAGATGCGACAATCACTCATGAAGCTACAGTTGGAAAAATTGGTGATGAACAAATCTTCTACCTTATGAGTAGAGGGTTTACTGAAGAAGAATCACTAACACTAATTGTTAATGGATTCATGGAGCCATTTACAAAAGAATTACCAATGGAATATGCTGTAGAATTAAATCGACTCATTAAACTAGAAATGGATGACTCAGTGGGATAGACTCCCAATTATACATTGATTAATCATGTCTCAAGAAACTCTTTCAAAACTTAACATCAGTCATATCGATGAGATTTCTTCATCAAGGAATGAACCTGACTGGCTAAAAGAATACAGACAAAATTCCTTGTCTGTATATGAGAAATTGCCAATTGAAATATCTCCACTTTACAATAAATACACTGATGCACAAAAGATGGATCCACATCAAGTTTCACTATCCATATCTACTACTGATACTGTTCCTAGTTTTCTTCAAAAAAGACTTGGAGAGTTAGAAAATGAAATATGCATTATTCAAATTGGAACCAATACCTGCAGAATCAATATCTCTGATGAATTAAAATCAAAGGGACTTGTAATCTCTTCTCTAGAAGATGCAATTCAAAACAACTCTGATTTAGTAAAAAAAGCACTAGAAGCATCAAATTCCAATGAAGATAAATTTACTGCACTAAACAATGCTGCATTTAATTCCGGAGTTTTCATTCACATTCCACGAAATCTTGAACTAGAAAAACCGATTCATATTTTATCTTGTTTATCAGAAGATGGAATCTCAACTATCTCTAGAAATATTATTTTTGCAGATGAGAGCAGCAAAGCAACAATTGTTCAGGAACTATACTCCTCAAAGGCAGAAAAACAACAAGCATATCTTGAATTACTAAACACAAATCTCTCACAAAATGCACAATTGGATATAACCACCCTACAGATGATGGATCAAAGCTCAGTTAGTTTCTGCACAAGAAGAACTGACTTGGCTCAAGATGCTACGGTTAACTGGTATTCTGGTTTGTTTGGTGCTATATTATCTAGATACAAAATCGAGTATTTCCTAAATGGTCCAGCTGCATCATGTAATGATTCTGAAGTTATCTTTGGAAATAATGAACAATCATTTGATATTCAAACTAATGTGACTCATGCGAGTCCATCAACAGAAGGCCGAGTTGTAGAAAAATCAATTCTTCGAAACAAATCAAAATCTCTTTTCAAAGGAATGATTAGAATTAAAGAAAATGCAACAAAATCAAATTCATTTTTGTCAGGTCGTTCCATTCTACTTGATAAAGACGCCAAGTCTGACTCTATTCCTGGATTGGAGATTCTTACCAATGATGTCAAAGCTACTCACTCTGCATCTGTTGCCCAAATAGATGAAGAACAACTCTTCTATCTTAACACAAGATGCCTAAGCTATGGAGAAGCTGAAAGAACAATTATTGAGGGATTCTTAGAACCATTATCCAGAAAGATGTCTTTCCAAGTAAGAGCATGGATTGCATATCTGATTGAATCTAAATGGGAAAACAAAGAATTGTCTATCAATACTGATGAAGAATTAGCCAAGTTTGTAGAAATTGAAGAGACACGCTACAACGAAGACGCTGAAATCGAACAACACTACAAGTATAGGTGATTTTTCTGTCTGAATGGATAAAGGCTTGCGATTTAGAGCAGGTAAAAGAAGGTCAACTTTTGGAATTTACTCATGATGATAAGAAAATTCTCCTAGCTAACCTCAAGGGAAAAATTCGTGCAACAGATCTTATCTGTACTCATGCTAATGCAGATCTTTCTACTGGATTTCTTAGCGAAGAAGGTATTAGATGTCCATTACATCTTTCTGTTTTCAATTTAGAGAATGGAGAACCACAAAATCTTCCTGCTGAAAAACCACTAAAAGTGTACAATGTTAAAATAGACGGTAACGAGGTTTACGTAGAGGTTTAAAATATGCAAAGCACACAATCATCTTTTGAAAATTTGAGAAAAGATTTTCCAATTCTTCAGAGAACTGTTAGAGATAACAAACGTCTTGTCTATCTTGATAATGCGTCTACAACACAAAAACCAAATCAAGTAATTGATTCTATTACTGACTATTACAGAAATTATAATTCTAACATTCACAGAGCAGTATATGCTATAGCTGAAGAAGCAACTGAAGCATATGAGAAAACTCGCGATAAAATTGCTAAATTTATCAACATAAAAGATCGTCAGGAAATTATCTTTGTTCGAGGAACCACTGAGGCAATCAATCTTGTTGCATATGCATGGGGCAGACCACACATCAAAGAAGGCGACATTATTGTTACTACTGAATATGAGCATCACAGCAACATTGTCCCATGGCAGCTTCTTACACAAGAGAAAGGTGCAAAATTAGAATACATAGGAATGGATGATAATGGAGAACTAATCTTAGATGATCTTGACAAATATCTTGCAACAGGAAAAGTCAAACTTGTAACTTTTAGTTTAATGTCAAATGTTCTTGGAACAATTACTGATGTTGAAAAGATTATTGAAAAATGCAAGGCAGCTGGTGTTCTTACACTAATTGATGCTGCTCAGGCAGTACCTCACATGAAAGTTGACATTGAAAAATTAGGATGTGACTTTTTTGCATTTTCTGGGCACAAGATGTTAGGACCCACAGGAATTGGTGTTTTGTGGGTTAGAAAATCAGTTCTTGAGACTATGAGTCCATTTCATGGTGGTGGTGATATGATTAGAGAAGTTCACAAGTATGAAACTACATGGAATGATTTACCATACAAATTTGAAGCAGGTACTCCGAATATTGCAGATGTTGTTGGATTTGGTGTTGCCATCGATTATCTTACAAAGATTGGAATGGATAATGTACGAGAACATGAAGTTGAGCTAACAAAATATGCTATGGAGAAATTACCAGAAGTTAAAGGAATTCATATCTATGGCACAAAGGATATTTCAAAACGCGGTGGTGTAATATCATTTAATTTTGCAGATGTACATCCTCATGATGTTGCACAAATTATTGATGGGGAAGGTATAGCAATTCGTTCTGGTCATCACTGTGCACAAGTTTTGATGGAACGACTAAATGTTGCTGCAACATCAAGGGCCAGCTTTTACATTTACAATACCAAAGAAGACATTGATGCTCTTGTGAATTCATTAAATAAAGTAGCGAAGGTATTCAAATTATGAGTGGTAATGCAGACATTTATCATGAGATGATTGTTGATTATTCAAGAAATCCTACAAACTATGGAAAGCTTGAAGATCACAATGTAATTTTCCACGATTCAAATCCATTGTGTGGTGATAGTATTGACATTGCTATGAAAATTGATGATAACAAAGTTACTGATATTAAATTTGATGGAAAAGGCTGTGCAATTTGCATGGCTTGCTCTTCAGTATTGACTGAAATTACAAAAGGTAAGAGTCTTGATGAGGTAAGAAAAATTGAGAAAAATGACATATTAGGTGAGTTAGGTCTTGAACATCTTCAAGCTGTCCGAATAAAATGTGCCTTACTCTCACTCAAAGTACTAAAATCTGCTCTTTATACGTATCTTGCAAAACATCTAGATGATTCTAAAGATACAGATAAACTAAAAGAAGACGCGGCAAATCTCTACTAGTATGAGTGATTTTGTTTCTGTAACTCCGATTGTACTTCAAATAAGAAAAATAATCTTTGAAAAATTCAATGATGTTGATACTAAATTTACAAACGATGAAATTTTTGAGATACTCAAAGAAAATGGTGACATTGATCCCTCTTGGATAATTGATGATGTTGAATCATTCTTTAACGAAATTTGTGATTCTGGTCTTGCAAGAAATATTGCACAGAACTTTACTACAATCTGGTTAAAGCTATTTGATCCTGTTGAAAAACTTCACTGCAATGCTTGTAACCAAGACATCTATCTTGGAACATCTGAAGAAAGAACTTGTTCTAATCCTTCTTGCAAGTCTTCTATTTAGCTCTGTATTTTATTGCAGCATCTTCTAGTGCTTTGATCATTGGTAACTTTTCACCCGTAAGATAAAGTACCAATGCACCTCCTGCAGTACTATTATGATTGATTTTGTCTGCTAATCCTTGTTGTTTTAGTGCAGATGTCAAGTGTCCTCCACTAACAATTGTTGTTGCCATTGAGTTTGCAACTGAATTTAGTAGTTCTTTTGTTCCATAACCAAAGTTCTCTTTTTCAAAAAATCCTGCTGGCCCGCTGATAAACACAGTTCCTGCACCTGAAATTAATTTTGAATAATACTCTACAGTCTTTGGACCTATATCGTAAATTTTATCACCTTTACCTATCTCTCTGACATCCATCTCTACTCTTTCACCATCTTTGTCAATTGCAATATCCACAGGTGTGGCAAAAACATCAGGATATTCACCTATCAAAGAGTGTGCTTTTGCTACTACTTCATCTTCCCTTTTGATACCAAGGGGAGATTTGATTCTGGCTTGTGCACGCATAAACACATTACCAATCAATCCTGTTAACAGAACATGGTCGGCACGACCGTTTTGAATCAATAACCTGATTGCCTCAAGCCTATCAGGTATTTTTGAGCCTCCAAGAACAATCACATGGGGTGCTTTGGCAACAGTCATTATCTCATCTAGATTTCCAACTTCCCTTTCAACAACTCTGCCTGCACAAGCTGGCAAAACTTGTGGAAAACCAACAATTGATGGATGTGATCTGTGAGCACTTGGAAATGAATCTAATACGCAAAGATCAAATAATTTAGATAAACGGCTAACCATAATTGTTTTGGCTGCATTCTCTAGTGAAAACTCGTAATTTTCTTCAGCACACAATCGAAGATTATCTAAAAGTAGAATGTCTCCATCCTCCAAATTCTTGATTGCGTTTTGTGCAGCTTCACCAATTACATCTTCAACATATTTAATTTTTTTATTCATTAGTTTTTCAAGAACTTTTGCATGTTTGTCCATTCCAGTATAATCCTTATTTCCAACCCTGCCTTGATGTGATGCGACAACTACCCTGGCATCTTTTAATGATTTCAAAGTTTCAGCAGTTTCTTCAATTCTTTTGGTACCTGAAATTTCCATTGTTTCTGGATCGATTGGGCAATTCATATCGACCCTCAAAAAAACGGTCTTACCTTTTAAGTCAAAATCATCTAATGTGAGTACCTTCACGATTTTTCTATTATACACTTGGTTAAATTCTTTGAGCCGATCAGAATTATTTTCTCAAATCTTATTTCTAAACAATGATTTATACTTCCAAAACTTATCTATTGATAAAAATTAAAAGCCATGTACTTGAGGTTTAATTAATTGCAAAATTGGATTTTTGATATCAGATCACGTTCCTTTGTCTTACTAACCGTTTTGTTTCTCATTCTTACTGCTCTTGTATACTATGGAGTGACTGAAAGTTTTGATCAAAGTACTGTTTCATTTTTTTCACAGAATGTTGGAAATGCAACATTAGACACCATAATGCAGTATATCACAGAAAGTGGTGAGGTTTTGTGGATGATGGCATTTGGAATTCTGATGTTAATTATTCCAAAAACCCGTAGAATAGGAATCACTCTGATGATTCTGATTGTAATTTCGACACTACTAACAGGATACATCAAATGTGGAGTTGATAGGGATAGACCCGATTTCGATTATGAGGGTTCACCGTTCCCCGTCGAAATTAGCCGTGATACATATGCATTATTTTGTGAGGGTGGGTATAATGCATCATACCCTTCTGGCCATGCAGCTAGAGCTATGATAATTGGAATAATCTTGGGCTATGCGCTTTCAGAACGATTCCCTCGAGGTGCATATTTGTTACTTCTCTATCCTGTAATGATTTCAATTAGTAGAATCTATGTTTTACAACATTTCCCTATGGATGTCATTGGGGGGGCCGTTATTGGAATAATGCTTGCTGGAGTAATGGCAAAGCGAACAAAACTCTACAAAATTTTCGATAAATCAAAAACCTAATTCTGTTAAAGTAGTATTACTTATCAAAACTATTGCAAAATGATCTTCATCATGGTGATAAGTCCAATATTTGATATCTCTAATTTCATTTTTTTGTCTTAGTCCTTGTGTTACCCCTGTTGTAACTGTATATCCAATTTTTTTTGCAATCTTTGACTCTTTCGGCATCAAGGCTTTGAATCCCTCTTTTCTATTTTGGAATCCAAGTTTAACCATATCTTCAACTGCATCTGATGCGTCTTTTTCATCTTTTAGGACATATGTCTTTAAAATTGGCAAATCTTTCGGATGAAAATCCATAATTTTTATGGAATCTTTTAACTAATATTTTTTAAAAAATGATTTTAGCGATCATGATTAGTTAATTTTCTTAACTGGTAAGTCAAATCCTGATCATATTAACAATTTAACCGACTCTTTTGTTTTGATTCAATCGTGGCATCATTAGAAAGATTAGTAGTTCAACTACGTCAAAAGAAACAGGACGCAACAAAGCTTAGGAAAAGAGCTGAAAAAGAACTCAAAGAAACCCGTTCTATTGAAAGGCGTTCTTCTTCAGGCCTCAATTCTATAGATAGAAAAATAGAATCTGAACGTGAAGATGTCTCTGATACATCTGAAATCCTTACCCGAAAAACCTCTCAATTAGAAAGCATTGGAAGACTAGTGGCGGCAGCTGAGGAACGACTGACACGAGAAAAAGAAGCAATCGAACAGGCTGAACAAGAGATAGAGTTCTCAGAAGGTCCCGAAGAAAAACAGAACGCAGAGACTAGATTACGATCTTTAAATGACCGTGTTCAAGAATTAGTTTCTGAGATTAAAAGCAGGCAAAAAACTGCAAAAAAGATTTCAGATGATGTTGCTCAATATTCTAATTTTAAATCAAAAATCACTTCAAAAATTCAAAAACAATCTCAATCAAAACCATCTTTACGTGAAACTATGGCAACTAGTCATAAGTCTGCTGAAAAGTTTGTAAAAGAATTAGAAAGACGAACTAAAGCAGAAGATTCTACTAAAAGAGCATTAGAAAAAGTATCTGGAAAATTTCAAGAACTTTTAGCGAAGAGACGTAAAGCAGCTAAAAGAGCAGCAGCTAAAAGAGTTGCAGCTGCAAAGAAACGTGCTGCAGCAAAGAAGAAAGCAGCTAAAAAGAGACCAGCAAAGAAGAAAGCAGCTAAAAAGAGACCAGCAAAGAAGAAAGCAGCTAAAAAGAGACCAGCAAAGAAGAAAGCAGCTAAAAAGAGACCAGCAAAGAAGAAAGCAGCTAAAAAGAGACCAGCAAAGAAGAAAGCAGCTAAAAAGAGACCAGCAAAGAAGAAAGCAGCTAAAAAGAGACCAGCAAAGAAGAAAGCAGCTAAAAAGAGACCAGCAAAGAAGAAAGCAGCTAAAAAGAGACCAGCAAAGAAGAAAGCAGCTAAAAAGAGACCAGCAAAGAAGAAAGCAGCTAAAAAGAAATCTAGACGATAATTTTTTTGATAAATTTTCTAAAGAGATTTAGTATGATTAGAGAATATAGAAAAATAAAATTTATTCTGTGAATATTTAGATTTATTGAGGATTTACATCCATCTTACCAAATTTACCTTTTGTTAAAGAAACTTCTCCTTTGAACTCATTGGTATATCCATTTGTAATGACAACTTCATCTCCAATATTTACTGCTTTGATGTCGTCACCCCATAATGTGAGTTTCATTTGGTCATCTTCAGTTTCACCATTAGCTATAACTGCATCGCAGACATCAATTGTTCCACCACTTTTGAGATTTACAGTTCTTGGGTCTCCTTTACTTTTAACTTCGGCTTTAACATTAACTCCACTTCGCATTTTTTTTGCTTCTGAAATTGGTATGAATTCTGACATGTATTTTTGAATCAAATTCGCATAATTATAAGCTTTGTTAAAAAACCTACAAAACAATGGATCATTTTTCTAATTTTTCATATTAGTAATCGAGAAATATCGGTCATTATCCAATGACATTGCAGAGGTATCGAAGCCCGGTCAACCGAGAGGGACTCAAGATCCTCAAAATAGGAAATCCCTTCTCTTAGGAGTTCGTGGGTTCGAATCCCACCCTCTGCATTAGCTTTTTATCAAAACTAAAGTGTTCAAAAATTTTTTAATAATTATGCAACTAGTGTCTTGACTTTTGTAACTGAATGACTTGAAATTTCTCTATGCATTTCGGCCAAATTTTTGTCCTTAAATGATAGATTACATCTAAAACATTTCCAAACCATCTCAGACATGGTTAAATATAGGCATAATTTGCTTATAAAGATATTGAACAATTGGGTTCTCCCATACGAAATCGTCTCTTATCCTACTGCGGGCCATTCTCAGTGTGCTTTGCTGAATCAGGACATCTCTGATTTGTCTTGCATCTTCTTATACTTTCTTTGCGTCAGCTCATGATTCTGTGTGCGGTATTCTTCCATGTTTGTTAGCATGTACCAATTATCTCAGGCATCTGCCTTGCAGCAGCTGTTGCTATCCTTGCCTTTTGTTTTCCTCTCCTTTTTGCAATTCTCAAGTAAAATGATTCCATCTTTGGATCAAATCGTATCGTAGTATTTGCAGCCTCCTCTACCTTGCATTGCGCAACCATGCAGAACCCCGTTTTGTTATTCCGCCTCCTTTTTGTGTTTTCCCCACTGTCCCTGTGCGATGGTGCAAGTCCCGCATATGAGACGAGTTTCTCTGCTGTTGCAAATCCGTTAATGTCAACTATCTCTGAGATTATTGTCAGTGCCGTGACATAACTTATTCCAGGGATTGTCATGACTAACCTTGTTCTTTCATCCTCGTTGCTAATTGTAGCAATTTTTGTCTCAAATGTGCCAGTCTGTTTTTGATTCATATTGATATTTTCAAGATATGCATCCATTGCCATCCTGTCAACTTCGGTCAGATTGATTTCCATGCAGTCCTGTCAGCTGGAATTTTATATATATGAGCATTAACTTGGCATAGTCATGTGAAGGTTGCATGCTTTGGGGCAACCCTGTCAGCTGGAATTTTATATATATGAGCATTAACTACCATTTTTTGTGAGCATCAACAGAATAACGGGGGGGGGGGGGGTGTGTGTGAAAATAAAGAGATGGAGAGAATTTCCTTTGTTATTTTAATTTCCACGCTGATGTTGGCCTCTTTGTCCATTGTTCCGGCACATGCGGCGGAGCACCCGACAATCATCGCAGCTTCTGTAACCTCGGCTACCGAGATAGTCCTGACGTACAGCGAGAACATAGACGCCAACAGCATGGACGGCGCAGGATTCGCCCTCTCCGTCGGGCAAGTGTCGGCAAACACCGATCCCGGAGGTTCGGCAGACACCATAACGCTTACCGTCTCCGGCATCACAACATCCGACAGGCCGGATATAATCTACACCTCTTTACCTGACTCTTTGTTAGGTACGGCGTTCAACCTGGCAGCAGACCAGACCTTTACCGGTACAACCGATGACGCGCCGCCAATCGTGTTCTCCATTGCAACTTCCAACATGTCGGCAATTGACATCGTACTGTCCGAGAACGTCACAATAAACGATGCTGCACCGGAAGACTTTGTGCTGTCCAGCACCATATCCACAGACCCGGCCGTGACCGGAATCACCGCTGTTACAAACAACACGGTAGCCCTTGCCCTTGACGATACGCTTGACAGCAATGATGCCATCCTCCTGGCATACACCAAGACCACGGGCAGCATAGATGACATCCCTCTTCCGCCCCTTGACGGCTCCTTCCCAGTAGGTCTACAAGACTCGGAACCAACCGGCCTGGCCTTCTCTAATGACGGAACAAGGATGTTTGTAGTGGGTACTGGTAGTGGCGATAACGATGCCGTAAACCAGTACGCGCTAACTACCGCCTTTGACGTATCTACTGCCTCCTTTGTCGACTCTTTCCCAGTGGCATCACAAGACGGAATACCGCGAGGCCTGGCCTTCTCTGCTGACGGAACAAAGATGTTTGTCGTAGGCGATGCCGGCAATGACATAAACGAGTACACACTATCCGCCGCCTTTGACGTGTCCACTGCCTCCTTTGTCGACTCTTTCCCAGTGGCATCACAAGACACAGCCCCGCGAGGCCTGGCCTTCTCTACTGACGGAACAAAGATGTTTGTCGTAGGCGATGCCGGCAATGACATAAACGAGTACACACTAACCACCCCCTTTGACGTGTCCACTGCCTCCTTTGTCGACTCTTTCCCAGTGGCATCACAAGACATATTCCCGCGAGGCCTGGCCCTCTCTGCTGACGGAACAAAGATGTTTGTCGTAGGTGGTTTCGACGATGACATAAACGAGTACACACTAACCACCCCCTTTGACGTGTCCACTGCCTCCTTTGTCGACTCTTTCCCAGTGAGATCACAAGACACAGCCCCGGCAGATCTGGCCTTCTCTGCTGACGGAACGAGGATATTTGTCTTGGGTAATTCCGGCGAGAACGTACACCAGTACGCGCTATCTGAACCATTTACGCTATTCCAGCAGCCAAACTCCCTTGCCAGCTTTGCGGCAATGTCAGTCACAAACAACATTCCATCAGACACCACCCCGCCAACAATCACCGCAGCTACCGTGACCTCCCTTACCGAGATAGTCCTGACGTACAGCGAGAACATAGACGTCACAACCATAAACGGCGCAGGATTCACCCTTTCCACCGGAACAGTGTCGGCAAACACCGATCCCGCCGGTTCGGGCAACACCATAACCCTTACCGTCTCCGGCATCACCGAATCTGATGCTCCAAACGTGATTTACACCGAGTCTGATGGCTCCGTGACAGACGGCGCATCAAACCCTGCAGAAGACCAGACCTTTACCGGCACCACCCCGCTGCCGGATACCGTTCCACCGGAAATCACCGCAGCTGCCGTGACCTCGGCTATCAGCATAGTCCTGACGTACAGCGAGAACATAGACGTCACAACCACAGACGGCACGGGATTCACCCTCTCCGTCGGGGAAGTGACGGGAAACTCTGATCCCGCCGGTGCGGCAGACACCATAACACTTACGGTCTCCGGCATCACCAACACATCCGACAGGCCGGATATAACCTACTCTGCGGAATCCGGCACCGTGACAGACACCGCATCAACCTCGGCAGCAAGCCAGACCTTTACCGGCACAACCGATGACGCGCCTCCAACCGTGTCCTCCATTGCAACTGCCAGCACATCAACAATTAACATCGTGCTGTCCGAAAACGTCACAATAAACGGTGCTGCACCGGAAGACTTTGCGCTGTCCGGCACCATATCCACAGACCCGGCCGTGACCGGAATCACCGCTGTTACAAACAACACGGTAGCCCTTGCCCTTGACGATACGCTTGACAGCAATGATGCCATCAGCCTGGCATACACCAGAAACACGGGCAGCATAGATGACATCCCTCTTCCGCCCCTTCTCAGCTCCTTCCCAGTAGATCTACAAGACTCGGAATCAACCGGCATGGCCTTCTCTAATGACGGAACAAGGATGTTTGTAGTGAGTACTGGTATTAGTAGCGATAACGATGCCGTACACCAGTACACACTATCCGCCGCCTTTGACGTGTCCACTGCTACCTTTGTCGACTCTTTCTCAGTGGCATCACAAGACACAGTCCCGCGAGGCCTGGCCTTCTCTGCTGACGGAACAAAGATGTTTGTTGTGGGTAGTTTCGACAATAACATAAACGAGTACGCACTAACCACCCCCTTTGACGTGTCCACTGCCACCTCTGCTAACTCTTTCTCAGTATCCTCACAAGACACATTACCGGCAGACCTGGCCTTCTCTGGCGACGGAACTAGGATGTTCGTTATAGGTGATCTTAGCGGTGCCGTATACGAGTACACGCTAACCGCCCCCTTTGACGTATCGAATGTCGCCGGCACATCGGATGTCACCTTTGTCGACTCTTTCTCCGTGGCATCAGAAGACATACTCCCGCGAGGCCTGGCCTTCTCTGGTGACGGAACAAAGATGTTTGTTGTGGGTGGTTATAACGGTGCCGTATACGAGTACGCACTAACCGCCCCCTTTGACGTGTCCACTGCCACCTCTGCCAACTCCTTCTCAGTATCCTCACAAGACCAATCCCCGACAGGCCTGGCCTTCTCTGCTGACGGAACGAGGATATTTGTCTTGGGTGATAACAGCAAGAACGTACACCAGTACGCGCTATCTGAACCATTTACGCTATTCCAACAGCCAAACTCCCTTGCCAGCTTTGCGGCAATGTTGGTCACAAACAACATTCCATCAGACACCGCCCCGCCAACAATCACCGCAGCTGCCGTGACCTCCCTTACCGAGATAGTCCTGACGTACAGCGAGAACATAGACGTCACAACCACAAACGGCGAAGGATTCACCCTATCTGTCGGAGGAACGGTGTCGGCAAATACTGATCCCGACAATTCGGGCAACACCATAACACTTACCGTCTCCGGCATCACCGCATCCGATGCTCCAAACGTGATTTACACCGAGTCTGATGGCTCCGTGACAGACGGCGCATCAAACCCTGCAGCGAGCCAGACCTTTACCGGCACCACCCCGCTGCCGGATACCGTTCCGCCAGAGATCACCGCGGCTGCCGTGACCTCCCTTACCGAGATAGTCCTGACGTACAGCGAGAACGTTGACGTCAACACCACGGACGGCGCAGGATTTGGCCTCTCTGACGGGGGAGCGGTGACGGCAAACACCGATCCCGCCGGTTCAGACGACACCATAACCCTTACCGTCTCCGGCATTACCGACACATCCTATACTCCATCTATAACCTATGACGATTCGCTTGGCACCGTGGAAGACAGTGCATCAAACCAGGCGGCAGACCAGACCTTTGACCGCACAGTCGATAACGCGCCGCCAACCGTGTCCTCCGTTGGTACTGTCGGCACATCGACAATTCACGTCATACTGTCCGAAAACGTTACAGTCAGCTCTGCGGCACCAGGAGACTTTGTGCTGTCTGGCACCATATTTGCAAACCCGGTCGTAACTGGAATTATCAATGCTGCTGCTGTTGCCACACCTACAAACACGCTTATCCCCACCCTTTGTTTTGCTACGCCAGAATGTGATAATATCATTAATCCAGTTGCCACACCTACAAACACGCTTATCCTCACCCTTAGCGGCACACTTGATGATGATGATGACATCAACCTGGCATACACCAGAAACACGGGCAGCATAGATGACATCTCTACTGCTTCTGCATCCTTTGTCGACTCTTTCTCAGTGGATTCAGAAGGCCTAGCTCCATCAGGCCTGGCCTTCTCCAACGACGGAACAAAGATGTTTGTTCTAAGTGATGGTGACGATGCCGTATACGAGTACACGCTGGCCGCCCCATTTGACGTATCTTCCGCCACCTATGCCGCCCCTTTCTCAGTGCCACAGGACACGCTTCCAGTAGACCTGGCCTTCTCTGGTGACGGAAAAAAGATGTTTGTTCTAGATGATGATAGTCAAAACGTATACGAGTACGCGCTAACCGCCCCATTTGACTTGTCTGCTGCCACCTCTGCCGGCTTTTTCTCAGTAACATCGCAAGTAACAGCCCCGTCAGGCCTGGCCTTCTCTGCTAACGGAACAAAGATGTTTGTCGTAGATGCTAGTGACTATGCTGTAAGCGAGTACGCGCTGACAGCCCCCTTTGACTTGTCTACTGCCACCTCTGCCGGCTCCTTCCCAGTATCTTCAGAAGACATATTCCCACGAGGTCTGGCCTTCTCCAATGACGGAACAAGGATGTTTGTTCTAGATAATTTTAACAGTAAATTAAACGAGTACGCGCTAACCGCCCCCTTTGACATATCCAATGTCACCTCTGCCAACTCCTTCTCAGTATCCTCACAAGACGCATTCCCATCAGGCCTGGCCTTCTCTGGCGACGGAACAAAGATGTTTGTTTCAGGTGATGATGGCGTTGACATAAACGAGTACACACTGCCCGAACCATTTACGTTATCCACACAGCCAAACTCGCTTGCCAGCTTTGTGGCAACCCCGGTTGCAAACAACATTCCGCCGGATACCGATGCCCCAGCAATTACCGCAGCTGCCGTGACCTCGGCTACCAGCATAGTCCTGACGTACAGCGAGAACGTTGACGTCAACACCACGGACGGCGCAGGATTTGGCCTCTCTGACGGGGGAGCAGTGACGGCAAACACCGATCCCGAAGGTTCGGACGACACCATAACCCTTACGGTCTCCGGCATTACCAACACATCCGATACTCCGAATGTGACTTATATCGAATCTGATGGCACCGTGGAAGACAGTGCATCAAACCAGGCGGCAGACCAGACCTTTGACCGTACAGTAGATGACGCGCCGCCAACCGTATCTTCTATCGAAACTTCCAGCACATCGACAATTAACGTCGTACTGTCCGAAAACGTTACAGTCAGCTCTGTAGCACCCGGAGACTTTGCGCTGTCCGGCACCATATCCACAAACCCGACCGTGACTGGAATCACCCCCATCCTTGCCGACACGGTCACCCTTGCCCTCAGTGATACACTTGATAATAATGATGACATCAATCTGGCATACGCCAAAACCACGGGCAGCATAGATGACATTCTTCTTTCATTCTTTGCCAGCTCCTTCTCAGTGGCTCCACAAGGAACGGATCTATCAGGCCTGGCCTTCTCCGCTGACGGAAAAAAGATGTTTGTTCTAGATCTTGATAGAGATGCCGTAAACGAGTACGCGCTATCCACCCCATTTGACGTATCCAATGTCACCCTTGTCAACACTTTCTCAGTAGGTTCACAAGACACACTCCCACAAGGTCTGGCCTTCTCTGGCGACGGAACTAGGATGTTTGTCCTAGGCGATGAAGGCAATGACGTAAACGAGTACATACTGGCCGCCCCATTTGACATATCCAATGTCATCTTTGTGGACTCTTTCTCAGTGGATTCACAAGACGTATTCCCATCAGGCCTGGCCTTCTCCAACAACGGAACAAAGATGTTTGTTGTAGGTGATCTTGGCGATGCCGTAAACGAGTACGCGCTAACCGCCCCCTTTGACGTATCGACTTCCTCCTTTGTCGGCTCTTTCTCAGTGGCATCAGAAGACACACTCCCACTAGACCTGGCCTTCTCTGGCGACGGAACAAGGATGTTCGTTGTAGGTAATTTTAACGATGCCGTAAACGAGTACACGCTGGCCGCCCCATTTGACGTATCCAATGTCACCCTTGCCAACTCTTTCCCAGTGGCCTCACAAGACAGATCCCCATCAGGCTTGGCCTTCTCTGGCAACGGAACAAGGATGTTTGTCTTGGGTGATTTTAACGATGACATAAACGAGTACGTGCTGCCCAAACCATTTAACTTGTTACCACAGCCAAACTCGCTTGCCAGCTTTGCGGCAGATCCGGTCAAAAACAACATTCCACCAGATACCGTTGCCCCAACAATTACCGCAGCTGCCGTGACCTCGACTACCAGCATAGTCCTGACGTACAGCGAGAACGTTGACGTCAGCGCCACGGACGGCGCAGGATTTGACCTCTCTGACGGGGGAGCGGTGACGGCAAACACCGATCCCGAAGGTTCGGACGACACCATAACCCTTACGGTCTCCGGCATTACCAACACATCCGATACTCCGGATGTGACTTATATCGAATCTGATGGCACCGTGGCAGACGGCGCATCAAACCAGGCAGAGGACCAGACCTTTGACCGTACAGTAGATGACGCGCCGCCAACCGTATCTTCTATCGAAACTTCCAGTGCATCAACAATTGACGTCGTGCTGTCCGAAGACGTCGAAATAAACGGTGCGGCACCCGAAGACTTTGCGCTGTCCGGCACCATATCCACAAACTTGGTCGTAACTGGAATCACGGCCGCTGCCGACACGGTCACCCTTGCCCTCAGTGATATGCTTGATAGTAATGATGACATCAATCTGACATACGCCAAAGACACGGGCAGCATAGATGACATTCTTGCTCTCACGTCCTTTACCAACTCCCTCTCAGTGGCTTCACAAGGAACGTATCCATCAGGCCTGGCCTTCTCCAATAACGGAACAAAGATGTTTGTTCTAGATCTTAGTGGAAATGCCGTAAACGAGTACACGCTAACCGCCCCATTTGACATATCCGATGCCACCCTTGCCAACTCCATCTCAGTGGCCTCACAAGACAGGTTCCCATCAGGCCTGGCCTTCTCTGGTGACGGAACTAGGATGTTTGTCGTAGGTGATTCTAACAGTAAGGTAAACGAGTACGCGCTATCCACCCCATTTGACATATCCAATGCCACCCTTGCCAACTCCATCTCAGTGGCCTCACAAGACGCATTCCCATCAGGCCTGGCCTTCTCTGATGACGGAAAAAAGATGTTTGTTGTAGGTACTGGTAGCGGTAAAGTAAACGAGTACGTACTGATTGTCCCCTTTGACATATCTACTGCCACCTTTGACAGCTCTTTCTCAGTGGCCTCACAAGACGCATTCCCATTAGGCCTGGCCTTCTCTGGCGACGGAACTAGGATGTTTGTCGTAGGTCTTATTGGCGATGACGTAAACGAGTACGCGCTGGCCTCCCCCTTTGACGTATCCACTGCCGCCCCTGTCAGCTCTTTCTCAGTGGCATCAGAAGACGAAAATCCGCAAGGCCTGGCCTTCTCTGGCGACGGAACTAGGATGTTTGTCGTAGGCAATGATGGTGATGACATAAACGAGTACACGCTATCAAAGCCATTTACGCTATTCCCACAGCCAAACTCGCTTGCAAGCTTTGCGGCAGATTCGGTCATAAACAACATTCCACCAGACACCACCCCGCCAACAATCACCGCAGCTGCCGTGACCTTCCTTACCGAGATACTCCTGACGTACAGCGAGAACATAGACGTCACAACCACAAACGGCCAAGGATTCACCCTCTCCGTCGGGCAAGTGACGGCAAACACCGATCCCGCAGGTTCAGACAACACCATAACGCTTACCGTCTCCAACATCACCATATCCGATGCTCCAAACGTGATTTACACCGAGTCTGATGGTACCGTGACAGACCGCGCGTCAAACCCTGCAGCAAACCAGACCTTTGCCGGTACAACTGCCAGTACAATGCTGATCGTGTCCTCCATCGGTACTGCCAGCACACTGGCAATTGATATCGTACTGTCCGAAGACGTCACAATAAACGATGCGGCACCAGGAGACTTTGCGCTGTCCGGCACCATATCCACAGACCCGGCCGTGATTGGAATCACGGCAGTTGCAGACACGGTCACCCTTACCCTCAATGATACGCTTGATAGCAATGATGTCATCAACCTGGCATACAACAGAACCACGGGCAGCATAGATAACATTTCTGCTCCTCCGTCCTTTGTCGACTCTTTCTCAGTGGTGTTAAGGGACCAGTCTCCATTAGGCCTGGCCTTCTCTGCTAACGGAACAAAGATGTTTGTCGTAGGTAAGGATCAAAATATGATACACGAGTACACGCTAACCGCCCCATTTGACGTATCCACTGCCACCTTTGCCAACTTTTTCCCAGTGGCCTCACAAGATACACGTCCACAAGGCCTAGCTTTCTCCAACGACGGAACCAAGATGTTTGTCGTAGGTGATCTTGGCGGTGCCGTATACGAGTACACGCTATCCACCCCCTTTGACGTATCCACTGCCACCTTTGACAGCTCCTTCCCAGTGACCTCACAAGATATAAAACCGCGAGGTTTGGCCTTCTCTGCTGACGGAACAAGGATGTTCGTCACAGGTAATAATGACATTGCCGTATACGGGTACACGCTAACCGCCCCCTTTGACGTATCCACTGCCACCTTTGACAGCTCCTTCCCGGTAAACTCACAAGATACACGTCCATGGGGTCTGGACTTTTCCAACGACGGAAAAAAGATGTTTGTCATAGGTCTCTCTGGCAAGGACGTAAACGAGTACGCACTATCCGCCCCCTTTGACGTATCCACTTCCTCCTTTACCAGCTCCTTCCCAGTGACCTCACAAGATACAAAACCGCGAGGTTTGGCCTTCTCTGCTGACGGAAAAAAGATGTTTGTCGTAGGCAATGATGACAGTGACGTAAACGAGTACACGCTGTCAAAGCCATTTACTTTGCTTCCGCAGCCAAACTCCCTTGCCAGCTTTGCGGCAATGTCGGTCAAAAACAACATTGCATCGACACCGCCACCAGATGACATTGATCCCCCAATAGATGATACCACCCCGCCAACAATCATCGCAGCTGCCGTGATCTCCCTTACCGAGATAGTCCTGACGTACAGCGAGAACATAGACGTCATAACCACAAACGGCGAAGGATTCACCCTTTCCACCGGAACGGTGACGGCAAACACCGATCCCGCAGGTTCGGGCAACACCATAACCCTTACCGTCTCCGGCATTACCGCAGCATCCGATGCTCCAAACGTGATTTACACCGAGTCTGATGGCTCCGTGACAGACAGCGCGTCAAACCCTGCAGAAGACCAGACCTTTACCGGCACCACCCCGCTGCCGGACACCGTTCCACCGGAAATCACCGCAGCTGCCGTGACCTCGGCTATCAGCATAGTCCTGACGTACAGCGAGAACATAGACGTCAGCACCACAAACGGCGCAGGATTTGCTCTCTCTGACGGGGAAGTGACGGCAAACACCGATCCCGCCGGTTCGGACGACACCATAACGCTTACCGTCTCCGGCATCACAGCATCCGATGCTCCAAACGTGATTTACACCGAGTCTGATGGCAACGTGGAAGACAGCGCATCAAACCCGGCAGAAGACCAGACCTTTACCGGCACCACGGCGCCGCCGGACACCATTCCGCCAACAATCATCGCAGCTGCCGTGATCTCCCTTACCGAGATAGTCCTGACGTACAGCGAGAACATAGACGTCAGCGCCACAAACGGCCAAGGATTCGCCCTTTCCACCGGAGGAACGGTGACGGCAAACACCGATCCCGCAGGTTCAGACGACACCATAACCCTTACGGTCTCCGGCATCACCGACACATCCGATACTCCATCTATAACCTATGACGATTCGCTTGGCACCGTGACAGACGCGGAATCAAACCAGGCAGAAGACCAGACCTTTGACCGCACAGTCGATGACGCGCCCCCAACCGTGTCCTTCATTGGTACTGTCGGCACATCGACAATTCACGTCGTGCTGTCCGAAGACGTCACGGTAAACGGTGCGGCACCCGGAGACTTTGCGCTGTCCGGCACCATATCCACAGACCCGATCGTGACTGGAGTCACCCCCATCCTTGCCGACACGGTTATCCTTGCCCTCAGTGATACGCTTGATGATGATGATGACATCAATCTGGCATACACCAAAACCACGGGCAGCATAGATGACATCTCTGCTGCTTCTGCATCCTTTGTCGACTCCTTCTCAGTGGATTCAGAAAACATATTCCCACGAGGTCTGGCCTTCTCCAATAACGGAACAAAGATGTTTGTTCTAAGTGATGGTGACGATGCCGTATACGAGTACGCGCTAACCGCCCCATTTGACGTATCTTCCGCCACCTATGCCGGCCCTTTCTCAGTGCCACAGGACACAATTCCAGTAGACTTGGCCTTCTCTGGTGACGGAACAAAGATGTTTGTTCTAGGTGATTATAGTCAAAACGTAAGCGAGTACGCACTGGCCGCCCCCTTTGACTTGTCTGCTGCCATCTCTGTCGGCTCTTTCTCAGTAGCATCGCAAGTAACAGCCCCGTCAGGCCTGGCCTTCTCTGATAACGGAACAAGGATGTTTGTCGTAGATGCTAGTGACTATGCTGTAAGCGAGTACACATTAACTGTCCCCTTTACCGTATCCACTTTATCCTTTGTCGGCTCTTTCTCAGTGGCATCGCAAGACACATCTCCACAATATCTGACCTTCTCCAATGACGGAACAAGGATGTTTGTTCTGGATTCCCTTGGTCAAAACGTAAGCGAGTACATACTGGCCTCCCCATTTGACGTATCCGATGCCACCTTTGCCAACTCCTTCTCAGTATCCTCACAAGACACATTCCCGACAGGCCTAGCCTTCTCTGATGACGGAACAAAGATGTTTGTTTCAGGTGATGATGGTGTTGACATAAACGAGTACACACTGCCCGAACCATTTACGTTATCCACGCAGCCAAACTCGCTTGCCAGCTTTGATGCAAGGTCGGTCACAAACAACATTCCACCAGACACCGATGCCCCAACAATTACCGCGGCTGCCATGACCTCGGCTACCAGCATAACCCTGACGTACAGCGAGAACGTTGACGTCAGCGCCACGAACGGCACAGGATTTGGCCTCTCTGACGGGGGAGCGGTGACGGCAAACACCGATCCCGAAGGTTCGGACGACACCATAACCCTTACGGTCTCCGGCATTACCAACACATCCGATAGACCGGATGTGACTTACACCAAATCTGATGGCTCCGTGACAGACAGCGCATTAAACCTGGCAGAGGACCAGACCTTTGACCGTACAGTCGATGATGCCCCGCCAACCGTATCTTCTATCGAAATTTCCAGTGCATCAACAATTGACGTCGTGCTGTCCGAAAACGTTATAGTAAACGATGCGGCACCCGGAGACTTTGCGCTGTCCGGCACCATATCCACAAACCCGACCGTGACTGGAATCACCCCCATCCTTGCCGACACGGTCACCCTTGCCCTCAGTGATACACTTGATAATAATGATGTCATCCATCTGGCATACGCCAAAACCACGGGCAGCATAGATGACATTCTTCTTCCATCCTTTGCCAACTCTTTCTCGGTGGCTTCACAAGGAACGTATCCATCAGACCTGGCCTTCTCCAATGACGGAACAAGGATGTTTGTTCTGGATTCCCGTGGTCAAAACGTACACGAGTACGCGCTAACCGCCCCATTTGACATATCCGATGCCTCCTTTGTCGACTCTTTCCCAGTATCCTCACAAGACACATTCCCACAGGGTTTGGCCTTCTCTGGTGATGGAACAAGGATGTTTGTTCTAGGTGATGACGTAAACGAGTACATACTGGCCTCCCCATTTGACATATCCAATGCCACCTTTGTCGACTCTTTCTCAGTGGCTTCACAAGACATATTCCCATCAGGCTTGGCCTTCTCTGGTGACGGAACAAGGATGTTTGTCCTAGGTGATTTTGGCGATGACGTAAACGAGTACGCGCTAACCGCCCCATTTGACGTATCTACTTCCTCCTTTGCTAACTCTTTCTCAGTATCCTCACAAGACACATTCCCATCAGGCCTGGCCTTCTCTGGCGACGGAACTAGGATGTTCGTTATAGGTGATCTTGGCAATGACGTAAACGAGTACGCGCTAACCGCCCCATTTGACATATCCAATGCCGCTTTTGTCGGCTCTTTCCCAGTGGATTCACAAGACAGATCCCCATCAGGCCTGGCCTTCTCTGGCGACGGAACTAGGATGTTTGTCCTGGGTGATTTTAACGATGACATAAACGAGTACGTACTGCCCAAACCATTTAACTTGTTACCACAGCCAAACTCGCTTGCCAGCTTTGTGGCAGTTCTGGTCACAAACAACATTCCACCAGACACCGATGCCCCAACAATTACCGCGGCTGCCATGACCTCGGCTACCAGCATAACCCTGACGTACAGCGAGAACGTTGACGTCAGCGCCACGAACGGCACAGGATTTGGCCTCTCTGACGGGGGAGCGGTGACGGCAAACACCGATCCCGAAGGTTCGGACGACACCATAACCCTTACGGTCTCCGGCATTACCAACACATCCGATAGACCGGATGTGACTTACATCGCATCTGATGGCACCGTGGCAGACGGCGCATCAAACCAGGCAGAGGACCAGACCTTTGACCGTACAGTCGATGACGCGCCGCCAACCGTATCTTCTATCGAAACTTCCAGTGCATCAACAATTGACGTCGTACTGTCCGAAAACGTTACAGTCAGCTCTGTAGCACCCGGAGACTTTGCGCTGTCCGGCACCATATCCACAAACCCGACCGTGACTGGAATCACCCCCATCCTTGCCGACACGGTCACCCTTGCCCTCAGTGATACACTTGATAATAATGATGTCATCCATCTGGCATACGCCAAAACCACGGGCAGCATAGATGACATTCTTCTTCCATCCTTTACCAACTCTTTCTCGGTGGCTTCACAAGGAACGTATCCATCAGACCTGGCCTTCTCCAATGACGGAACAAGGATGTTTGTCACCGACAGTATTACTGCTACAGCATACGAGTACGAATTATCCGCTCCCTTTGACGTATCGACTTCCTCCTTTGCCAACTCTTTCTTACTGTATTTTGACGACATGCTCCCATCAGGCCTGGCCTTCTCTGATGACGGAACAAAGATGTTCGCTGTAGGTGATGGTGACGATGCCGTATACGAGTACGCGCTAACCACCCCATTTGACTTGTCTACTGCCGACATAAGGCGCTTCATCTCAGTATCCTCACAAGTCACATTCCCATCAGGCCTGGCCTTCTCTGATGACGGAACAAGGATGTTTGTTCTAGATCTTAAGAGTGATGCCGTATACGAGTACACACTAGCCATCTCCTTTGACATATCCAATGTCTCCTTTACCAACTCCTTCCCAGTATCCTCACAAGACACATTCCCACAGGGTTTGGCCTTCTCTAATGACGGAACAAGGATGTTTGTCACAGGCAATTATAACGATGCCGTATACGAGTACGCGCTAACCGCCCCCTTTGACGTATCCAATGTCACCTATGCCGGCTCTTTCTCTGTGTCACAAGACACATTCCCATCAGGCCTGGCCTTCTCTGGTGACGGAATAAAGATGTTCGTTGTAGGTGGTGCTGATGGTGACGTAAACGAGTACACACTGCCCAAACCATTTACGTTATCCACGCAGCCAAACTCACTGGCCAGCTTTGATGCAAGGTTGGTCACAAACAACATTGCACCATCATCCGATGAAATTGATCCCCCAATAGATACCACCCCACCGGAAATCACCGCAGCTGCCGTGACCTCGGCTACCAGCATAACCCTGACGTACAGCGAGAACATAGACGTCACAACCACAGACGGCCAAGGATTCACCCTTTCCACCACCGGAGGAACGGTGACGGCAAACACCGATCCCGCAAGTTCGGGCAACACCATAACGCTTACCGTCTCCGGCATCACGGCATCCGATACTCCATCTATAACCTATGACGATTCGCTTGGCACCGTGGTTGACACCGCATCAAACCCGGCAGCGAGCCAGACCTTTGCTGGCACCACGGCGCTGCCAGATACTATTCCACCGGAAATCACCGCAGCTGCCGTGACCTCGGCTATCAGCATAGTCCTGACGTACAGCGAGAACATAGACGTCACAACCACAAACGGCGCAGGATTTGCTCTCTCTGACGGGGAAGTGACGGCAAACACCGATCCCGCCGGTTCGGACGACACCATAACGCTTACCGTCTCCGGCATCACAGCATCCGATGCTCCAAACGTGATTTACACCGAGTCTGATGGCACCGTGACAGACAGCGCATCAAACCCGGCAGCGAGCCAGACCTTTACCGGCACCACGGCGCCGCCAGATACTATTCCACCGGAAATCACCGCAGCTGCCGTGACCTCGGCTATCAGCATAGTCCTGACGTACAGCGAGAACATAGACGTCACAACCACAAACGGCGCAGGATTTGCTCTCTCTGACGGGGAAGTGACGGCAAACACCGATCCCGCCGGTTCGGACGACACCATAACGCTTACCGTCTCCGGCATCACGGCATCCGGCATCTCACGGCATCCGATGCTCCATCTATAACCTATGACGATTCGCTTGGCACCGTGGTTGACACCGCATCAAACCAGGCAGAAGACCAGACCTTTGCCGGCACCACGGCGCTGCCAGATACTATTCCACCGGAAATCACCGCAGCTGCCGTGACCTCGGCTACCAGCATAACCCTGACGTACAGCGAGAACATAGACGTCACAACCACAGACGGCCAAGGATTCACCCTTTCCACCACCGGAGGAACGGTGACGGCAAACACCGATCCCGCAAGTTCGGGCAACACCATAACGCTTACCGTCTCCGGCATCACGGCATCCGATGCTCCATCTATAACCTATGACGATTCGCTTGGCACCGTGGTTGACACCGCATCAAACCCGGCAGCGAGCCAGACCTTTGCCGGCACCACGGCGCTGCCAGATACTATTCCACCGGAAATCACCGCAGCTGCCGTGACCTCGGCTATCAGCATAGTCCTGACGTACAGCGAGAACATAGACGTCACAACCACAAACGGCGCAGGATTTGCTCTCTCTGACGGGGAAGTGACGGCAAACACCGATCCCGCCGGTTCGGACGACACCATAACGCTTACCGTCTCCGGCATCACAGCATCCGATGCTCCAAACGTGATTTACACCGAGTCTGATGGCACCGTGACAGACAGCGCATCAAACCCGGCAGCGAGCCAGACCTTTACCGGCACCACGGCGCCGCCAGATACTATTCCACCGGAAATCACCGCAGCTGCCGTGACCTCGGCTATCAGCATAGTCCTGACGTACAGCGAGAACATAGACGTCACAACCACAAACGGCGCAGGATTTGCTCTCTCTGACGGGGAAGTGACGGCAAACACCGATCCCGCCGGTTCGGACGACACCATAACGCTTACCGTCTCCGGCATCACGGCATCCGATGCTCCATCTATAACCTATGACGATTCGCTTGGCACCGTGGTTGACACCGCATCAAACCAGGCAGAAGACCAGACCTTTGCCGGCACCACGTTCGCTGCCAGATACTATTCCACCGGAAATCACCGCAGCTGCCGTGACCTCGGCTACCAGCATAACCCTGACGTACAGCGAGAACATAGACGTCACAACCACAGACGGCCAAGGATTCACCCTTTCCACCACCGGAGGAACGGTGACGGCAAACACCGATCCCGCAAGTTCGGGCAACACCATAACGCTTACCGTCTCCGGCATCACGGCATCCGATGCTCCATCTATAACCTATGACGATTCGCTTGGCACCGTGGTTGACACCGCATCAAACCCGGCAGCGAGCCAGACCTTTGCCGGCACCACGGCGCTGCCAGATACTATTCCACCGGAAATCACCGCAGCTGCCGTGACCTCGGCTATCAGCATAGTCCTGACGTACAGCGAGAACATAGACGTCACAACCACAAACGGCGCAGGATTTGCTCTCTCTGACGGGGAAGTGACGGCAAACACCGATCCCGCCGGTTCGGACGACACCATAACGCTTACCGTCTCCGGCATCACAGCATCCGATGCTCCAAACGTGATTTACACCGAGTCTGATGGCACCGTGACAGACAGCGCATCAAACCCGGCAGCGAGCCAGACCTTTACCGGCACCACGGCGCCGCCAGATACTATTCCACCGGAAATCACCGCAGCTGCCGTGACCTCGGCTATCAGCATAGTCCTGACGTACAGCGAGAACATAGACGTCACAACCACAAACGGCGCAGGATTTGCTCTCTCTGACGGGGAAGTGACGGCAAACACCGATCCCGCCGGTTCGGACGACACCATAACGCTTACCGTCTCCGGCATCACGGCATCCGATGCTCCATCTATAACCTATGACGATTCGCTTGGCACCGTGGTTGACACCGCATCAAACCAGGCAGAAGACCAGACCTTTGCCGGCACCACGGCGCTGCCAGATACTATTCCACCGGAAATCACCGCAGCTGCCGTGACCTCGGCTACCAGCATAACCCTGACGTACAGCGAGAACATAGACGTCACAACCACAGACGGCCAAGGATTCACCCTTTCCACCACCGGAGGAACGGTGACGGCAAACACCGATCCCGCAAGTTCGGGCAACACCATAACGCTTACCGTCTCCGGCATCACGGCATCCGATGCTCCATCTATAACCTATGACGATTCGCTTGGCACCGTGGTTGACACCGCATCAAACCCGGCAGCGAGCCAGACCTTTGCCGGCACCACGGCGCTGCCAGATACTATTCCGCCAACAATCACCGCAGCTGCCGTGACCTCGGCTACCAGCATAACCCTGACGTACAGCGAGAACATAGACGTCACAACCACAAACGGCGAAGGATTCACCCTTTCCACCGGAACGGTGACAGCAAACACCAATCCCGCAGGCTCGGGTAACGCCATAACCCTTGCCGTCTCCGGCATCACCGACACATCCGATACTCCGGATATAACCTACACCGATTCACTTGGCACCGTGATAGACACCGCATCAAACCCGGCAGCGAGCCAGACCTTTACCGGCACAACCGATGACGCGCCGCCAATCGTGTCCTCCATTGCAACTACCAGCACATCGACAATTGACGTCGTACTGTCCGAAGACGTCACAATAAACGGTGCGGCACCCGGAGACTTTGCGCTATCCGGCACCATATCCGCAGACCCAACCGTAACTGCAATCACGGCCGCCGCAGACACGGTCACCCTTACCCTTAACGATACGCTTGATCATGACGATGTCATCCATCTGGCATACGCCAAAACCACGGGCAGCATAGATGACATTCCTGCCGCTTCTGCCTTCCTTGTTGGCTCCTTCTCCGTGTCCTTACAAGACACACTCCTATCAGGCCTGGCCTTCTCTGCTAACGGTACCAAGATGTTTGTTCTGGATGGTGATGATCAAAACGTATACGAGTACGCGCTAACCCCCCCCTTTGACGTATCTTCCGCCACCTTTACCAACTCTTCCTCAGTGCCACGGGACACGATTCCAGTAGACCTGGCCTTCTCTGCCAACGGTACCAGGATGTTTGTTCTGGGTGATAGTAATCAAAACGTATACGAGTACGCGCTAACCGTGCCGTTTGACCTGTCTGCAGCTGTCACCTTTGACAGCTCCTTCTCAGTGGCATCGCAGGTATCATCCCCGGCAGGCCTGGCCTTCTCTGCCAACGGAACAAGGATGTTTGTCGTAGATTCCAATGATAATGCCGTATACGAGTACGCGCTAACCGTGCCGTTTGACCTGTCTGCAGCTGTCACCTTTGACAGCTCCTTCTCAGTGGCATCGCAGGTATCATCCCCGGCAGGCCTGGCCTTCTCTGCCAACGGAACAAGGATGTTTGTCGTAGATTCCAATGATAATGCCGTATACGAGTACGCGCTAACCGCCCCCTTTACCGTATCCACTGCCACCTTTGCCGGCTCTTTTTCAGTAGTTCCACAAGACATCTTCCCGTTAGGCATAGCCTTCTCTGCTGACGGAATGCAGATGTTTGTCGTAGGCAGTAACAACACTGCCATATACCAATACGCGCTGCCCGAACCATTTACGCTATTCCCACAGCCAAACTCGCTTGCCAGCTTTGCGGCAGATCTGGTTACAAACAACATTGCACCGCCCGTTGTGGATGATACGGAGGATCCAAGACCTGAACCGGAAAGAAAGCCCGAAAAGAGCGGCAGAAGCGGCGGCGGTGGCGGCGGCGGTGGTGGCGGTGGTGGCGGTAGCAGCGGCCGTACTGGCGTCAGTCCTAGCGGAGAGCCCCTGTCCGACATTGAGCTTTACGGCGTTTCATGGAACTGTGAGACGGGCCTAGTCAGAATAATAACCGGTGATGACTCGTCTACGCTGTCGGTATCCGTCAGAACCTCCATTGGCGGCCTGGCCGAGGCCAGCCTATCCGATGAAAGAATACCCGGCAGCAAGGTATTCACATCCCACATGGGGCCTTCCGAGACATACCTTGGCATACTGCTGGCGGACATAGCGGGACGGGACAGCAACATTAGAAACGAAAGCATCAGCATAAAACAGTGCGTTGGCGAGAAGACATATGATGATGACGATGACGACGCATCCGATACGTCAAAAAAGTCCCAGTCCCAGTCCAGTAGTAGTCGCAGCGCATCTGAAGGCGACATGGAATGCAAGCCGGGCTTTACGATGGTCAAGAACCTGAGAGATGATCTTGCCTGCCTCCTTGACCGCTCGGTACAGCCATTGATGGAGCGCGGCTGGGCGGAATCAATAGTCGGATAGTGCGCGTGCGTGTGTGCGTGTGTGCGTGTGTGCGTGTGTGCGTGTGTGCGTGTGTGCGTGTGTGCGTGTGTGCGTGTGTGCGTGTGTGCGTGTGTGCGTGTGTGCGTGTGTGCGTGTGTGCGTGTGTGCGTGTGTGCGTGTGTGCGTGTGTGCGTGTGTGCGTGTGTATGTACGGTACTGAGAAAGCCGCAATCGCGTTTGCCTGTATGGTTACGTCACGCATGACACTGTCTTTGGTCTGGAATCTTATCGTTACGGAGGATTGTTTTTTTGTATCCTGTAGGCTAAATGCCGGAGATAAACATACACCCCTACCGGCAGCCCCATAGTTGATACTCCAAGGAATATCACTGATTCATTTGTAGACTCTGCCATATTCATTATGTTTGGAACATGTATTCCCGGAGTTATTGTCACAGATGGATTGCCAGCTTACAACGATGCATTCAAAAAAAAAAAAAATATGCTCCAAAGAATTTTCTGCACAAGCCAAGCAAACATGTCAAGGAAGTTCATTTTAGAAATCAAGTGGCAAACAACAATATCCAAGAAAGATTAAACGGAGAGTTCGGGGATCGTGAGAAGATCTTTGGAGGATTAAAAAAAGATGATTCACCAGCCATTACGGGAATCAAGTTATATCATAATTATATTGGACCTCACGCGGATTGGATGGCGATACTCCGGCAGATAGGGCGGGAATTGAGGACAGGGGTGATAACAAGTGGAAAACAATCATCCAAAATGCAAGTATCAGTAAAAATTTCGAGTAATAACTTTTTATAATTTACTTTTACAAAACAAGCGTGTCCCGACACATTTTGTCCTGCGTCCCGTGTAATTATAAATCACGGTAAGGACAAACGCCTCTCATTGGGCATGGCAGTGCCTATTCGCAGAATGTGGGCAATTTTCATTTTTGCCGGTATGGCCTAGCTTGGTTTAAGATGTTCTTCTGCGAATGGAAAGACGTGGGGTCAAATCCAGCTGCCCGCATTTTTCAGAAAGCGACGTATGTTAACACTTGGAAGAAGATACGATAAGTTGACAGACGTTATACGAAATCTTTTCTATATCCTGTGATGTATTGTTACTATTGGGCCTGAGAGTCGAAGGGTTACTGCCATGTACAAGGGCGTTTGACAGACTGACTCAAAGCGAGCGGAAAACAAAATACCACACACAGATGATGATGGTAAATGGGAGCATTCCGCTTTATCAGGCAATTTGATCAGAAAGGAGGTGATAACATGATCAGCATGGGAATTGACGTTCATAAGAAAAACTGCGTTGCAACAATAAAAAAAGATACTAGAAAAAAGCTAGAACAGTCAAGCTTTGAGAACACCACACATGGAATAATGGGTTTTATCAAACACATCAAAAAGACATATGGTAAAGACATACAGGCAGTGTGTGAATCAACTGCCAACTATTGGATTAGACTGCATGACACATTAGAGGATAACGGCATTGACACCGTTCTTGCACACCCTGCAAAGACCAAATAATAGCACAGGCAAAACTCAAAAACGACAAGCTTGATTCAGACGTATTGGCGGACCTGCTAAGATCGGACATGATGGTGTATGAGTCATTTGTGCCAGAAAAATACTACCGGGACCTGCGCAGTCTGGCAAGAACAAGACTGAATCGTGTACAAAGTGTCTCAAAACACAAAAACATGATTTATGCAATACTTGCAAAATACGATTACACCCAACCGACAATAAAGACCTTCTCACAGAAAGGAACGGATGGCTGCATGAAATCAATCTGACCGAAGTTGACAGGATGGCAATGGATGCATATCTTGAAAATATCAATATGAATCAAAAACAGATTGGCACATTTGAGACAAAAATTGCTACAATTAGCAACGAGGATGAAAGAACAAGGTTAGTCATGACAATCCCTGGAATAAGTTATGTCACGGCACTGACAATAATCTCAGAGATAGTTGACATTAACGGATTTGCAACAGCAGAGAAACTCGTCTCATGCGGGACTTGCACCATCGCACAGGGACTGGAAAACACAAAAAGGAGGCGGAATAACAAAACGGGGTTCTGCATGGTTGCGCAATGCAAGGTAGAGGAGGCTGCAAATACTACGATACGATTTGATCCAAGGATGGAATCATTTTACTTGAGAATTGCAAAAAGGAGAGGAAAACAAAAGGCAAGGATAGCAGCTGCAGCAGCTGCAGCTGCTGCAAGGCAGATGCCTGAGATAATTGGTACATGCTAACAAACATGGAAGAATACCGCACACAGAATCATGAGCTGACGCAAAGAAAGTATAAGAAGATGCAAGACAAATCAGAAATGTCCTGATTCAGCAAAGCACACTGAGAATGGCCCGCAGTAGGATAAGAGACGATTTCGTATGGGAGAACCAACAATTGATCCAATTTATTACAATACATGATCATTGTTTTGAAAAGCATGTAATTCTTTTAATTTTATAGATCATAATGAAATTTTTTTATGACTGACTCCAAATCCAAGGATTTAGAAATAAAAAAAGTGGTATAATCTTAGAAAGATGATGGATATTTTTGAAATTTTTGGGGAATATTCGTATTTTGGAATTTTTCTAATTCTGATTGGAGTAAACGCTGCACCAATCTTAATGCCGCCCAGCTGGATAGTCTTGACATCATTTTATCTTCTTGATCCTAGCCTCAATATCATCATTCTTGCAGTGGTAGGTGCAACTGGAGCAACTATAGGTCGATTTTTTCTAAAAAAGATTAGCGGATATTTTAGAAAATTTGTTGCAGAAGAGCAAAAATCTAATCTTGACATGATTGGAGATTATCTGAATCATAAAAAGTATGGTTATGTCATAGCATCTTTTCTGTTTGGTGCTACCCCACTTCCAAGCAATATGTTGTTTATTACATATGGGTTAATGCGTGCCAAAAGTATTGGAATCTATATTGGATTTTGGTTTGGCAGAACCGTATCTTATGTTATTATGATATATTTTGGAAATGCAGTTTTGACACCTTTTCTGGAAATCTTCGAAGACCGTCTTACTGGAATTTTATTAATTGATGGTATTGGAATTGGGGTAGTTGTTCTTTTTGCATCAATAAACTGGACAATTTTAATCACTCAGAGAAAAATAAAATTTATCAAACCAAAACTGTGGAGATTCTAAATGAAAGTTCTTGATTCTCTTAAAAATGAAGTAAAAAAAAGAATGGAAAATGATTCTGCGCACGACTTTGAGCATACTATGAGAGTATACAAAAATGCCAAAAAAATCTGTAAAAAAGAAAAATCAAATGAAAAGTTGGTTCTAAGCGCTGCTTTGTTACATGATATAGTATCATATCCAAAATCTGACAAACGTTCAAAAATGTCTTCAATTAAAAGTGCAAAAAAATCAAAAAAGATACTTAAAAAATTTGATTTTTCAAAAGAAGAAATTACAATAATTTCAGATGCAATTCGTGATCATAGTTTTTCACAAAACAAAATTCCTAAAACTCTTGAGGGACAAATACTCCAGGATGCAGATAGATTAGATGCATTAGGGGCAATAGGAATTGCAAGAGTTTTTGCTACAGGAGGTTCACTGAAGAGACCGTTTTATAACATTGAGGATCCTTTCTGTAAACAAAGAATTCTGGATGATAAAACTTGGACAGTTGATCATTTCTTTCAAAAGTTACTCAAACTAGAACCATTAATGAACACAAAATCTGGAAAAGCAGAAGCAAAGAAGAGAACTAGAATACTAAGAGAATTTTTGAATCAACTAAGACAGGAAATTTAGCCATAATCCACATATCTGTCATATCGCTTTTCAACCTCTTCATTTTCTCCTGATTTTATCTTCTCATATGCATCATTTTTTCTAAATTCAATGTACTTGCAAATAGCTGCAAATTCTTCATCTTTTGGATAAGAGTCAAAGACAGGCTCAATCATCTTTAGATATTCCAGAGTTTTCTGTCGATATTCTTCTCTTGTGGGTGTTTTGATCCCTTTCATTCTGAACCAAACTACTGCCCAACCTGAGCCTACAATATGTGGTAATTGGTCAAATGCTCTTAGAATCTCATAACGTTCGTCATCTCTCATGATTCTTGAAGAAACCTTGAGGCTGATTTTGCAAAATATGTTACTATCATGTCGGCCCCTGCTCTTTTAATTGAATATAGAATCTCTTCTGTAATGTCTTTTTCATTTACATAACCTAGTTGCGAAGCAGCTTTTACTAATGCATATTCCCCGGAAACACTGTATGCTGCAACAGGAATATTGAATCTCCTTCTTGTCTCTGCTATTAAATCCAAGTAAGATAATGCAGGTTTAATCATTACAATATCTACTCCTTCACCAATGTCTGTTTCTACTTCCAACATTGCTTCTCTAGAGTTTGTATATGGAACTTGGTATGTCTTTCTATCTCCAAACTTTGGTGCACATTCCGCTGCATCTCTAAATGGTGCATAAAAGTTTGAACGATGTTTTGCTGAATGTGACATTATTGAAACATCTGTGAACCCTTCTTCATCAAGCGACTTTCTTATTGCAGCAACTTGACCGTCCATCATTGCAGATGGTGATACAGTATCAACTCCTGCCTTTGCTTGACTGACAGCAATCTTGGAAAGTGTGTCAAGACTAGTATCATTTTCAATCTTGTCTTCCTTAATAATTCCACAATGTCCAGTAGATGTAAACTGGCAGAGACAAACGTCTGCCATTATCACTATTTTATCTCCAAAATTTTGTCTAATCTGAGTAATTGCTTTTTGAACAATTCCATTATCATCAAATGCAGAAGATCCCGCGTCATCTTTTTTGGTTGGAATTCCAAAAAGCATGATTGCAGGAATTCCTAAATCACTAATGGTTCCAACTTCATCATTAATGTCATCTAAAGAAAGTCTCTCAATTTCTGACATTGATTCTATCTTAACTCTAGTCTTAAGATCTTCTTGAACAAATACTGGACAAATGAAATCTTTTGGAGAAAGTGTGGTCTGTTGAACCAATTCTCTCATTTTTTCCGATGTTCTCAGTCTACGAAGACGTCTAGAAGGAAATGACATATTAGAAATTCTCCTTGGGTAAAATATAATCCTAGTCTGCCTGATTCTGTTTTTTATAGTCAAACAGTTTGCTTGCTAGCTCCACTACATCAGGCTTGCCTTGCTCCGATGCTTTTCTGATATTGTTCATTGGAGTTGAAACAATGCTTTCAACAACTGCTTTTGTTAATTCATCAATAATCTTGATCTTTTTCTCATCTTTTTCATCAAGCATTTGAAGTGCTTTTTGTAATTCTTTTTCCCTAAGATAATCTATATTCTTGAATACGTCTTTTACAAGTGGTTCTGCATCTAGTCTTTTCATTGAGGCCTCTAATACAGATACTTCCTCGTTAATTATATTTTCAATGGTTTTCACTTTGTTTAATCGTGCCTTCATGTTCTTTTCAACCATCTCTGCAATTTGGTCAAGATTCATCAATTTTACGCCACCAATAGTTGCAACTTTCTCATCTACTGTTCTTGGATTTGATAAATCTAAAATCATTATTCCCTTTTTCTTGTCTTTCATGGCCTCAATGATTTTTTCATATGTTACAAGAAAATATGGTGCTGTTGTTGCAACAAATAACACATCATAATTTTCAAATCCTGAAAGAACTTCTTCAAATTTGATTGGTTTTCCTCCCATTGTCTCACAAAATCCTTGTGATCTTTGAATTGTTCTGCTTGTTACATCAAAGGCATATCCTCTTTTTTGTAATGATTTTGCAACAAGAGTGGATACTTCTCCAGATCCAATTAGTAAAATTTTCTTTGTCTTTAGTTCATCAATGTTTTCTTCTGCAAGCTTTACTGCTACGGAGCCAACTGAAATTCCACCACGACCAATTCCACTAGAGTTTCTAATTCTAGTACCAATTCTAATTGCCTTGTCAAATAAAGTGTTAAGATGTTGCCCAGATGCTTTTATCTTTCTAGCAGAAGTAATGGAATTTTTTATCTGACCCAGAATCTGCTCTTCTCCTAATACCACGGAATCTAATCCTGATGTTAATTTTAACAGATGATGTAGTGCCTCTTGGTTTTCAACAAATTCCAGGTTTTCATTAAATATGTCTTCTTCAAGTCCAGTAAGTAATGCCCATGTCTTCTTGATTTTGTCTAGATCATATGTTTTTGATTTACCAAACAACTCAATCCTGTTGCATGTTTGAATAATTACACATTCATCTAATCCTGAATGCTTCTTAAATTGCTCATATGCATTTTCCACATTTTTTATTGTAAACTGCTCGAGAATGTGGATTGGTGAGTTCCGAAAAGTTACACGTGCATTGATAATATTTTGATTCATTTCCAATTCCTCATTTTTGTAATTGCTTTCTTTTCAGCTTTTTTCAACTGACCGTCTTTTATTAATTGATCAATCTCATTGTCATTCATGATACTACGTATGTATTCTCTTCTTTGAGTTTGAGTTGGGATGCTTTCTTTTGCTAGTTTTCTTGCGATCTTTTGAATCTTGATTTGGATAATGTCTTCTTTTGTAATAATCTTCTTGAATATTTTCTCTGATTGAATTCTAATCTTCTTTGACATTGCTGGACTACGACCACCTGTAAAAATTGCAATCTGAATCATATTTTCAAAATCAATTATAGCGGGATTTGAAAAGTCACTGTCTTCAGGATTATCAGAACTATATGCAATAATCTTACTTTTTTTTGCACTATTGATGATTTTTTGATTAAGACTTTTGTTATTGGTAGTTGTAATTATCATATTTGGTTTTAGCTTTGAAATAAATTTTGTATCGTGAATTTTTTGTTTTTTCAATTTGATTTTTTTTGCTTTTACTAGCTTGTTAATTTGTGAGTTAACAGAATCGCTGATTACTAGAATCTTGCAATCTTGGTTTAACAAGGAATTGATTCTTTTTTGTGCCTCATTTCCACCACCAATAACAATTATTGTTTTATCATGAAGATTTAGATCAACTATCATCGATCAAAAGGATTTGAGTTTCTATTTATGTATTAAAAATCAACGCGTAAAATCCTAGCTACATTTTTAATTGAATGAACGAGTTACTGACATATTGACTTCCATGGATGAATTGGATAAGGAATTACTCAATGAAATTCAATGGACATTTCCACTTGTAACAAGACCTTTTGATGCTATTGCTAAAAAATTTGATACTACCCCAAAAATTATCAAAGAACGACTAAACAACCTAAAAGAAATTGGCGTTCTAAGACAACTAAGTGCCATTTTTGATACCCGAAAGCTTGGTTACACAAGTTCTCTAGTTGCAATGGAGATTGAGCATGACAAACTAGAATATGTAGCAAGTCAAATTAATCGTCACCCTGGTGTTAGCCATAACTATGAACGTGAACATCAGTTCAATCTTTGGTTTACCTTAGCTGTTCCACCTGGTTCTGATTTGAAGACAGAGATTGACAAGTTTAACGTACTAAAAGGAATTAAAAAAATAAGAATGCTTCCTACTTTACAACTATTCAAGATTGGTGTAAAGCTTGACATGGTAGATGAAAAGAAACATGAGGTTGCACCCACTGAGGAAAAAAAAGAGATTAAAAATGTAAAATTTGAACCCACTGAACAAGACAAAGACTTTATCCGTGAATTACAAAAAGACATGGAAATTATTGACGAACCATTTGTAAAGGCTGCAAACAATCTTGGAATTACTGAAAATGAATTGTTTGACAAGATGAAATATTATGAAGACATTGGAGTAATGAGAAGATTTGCAGCAATCTTAAGACACAGACAAATTGGATTTACTGCAAATGGAATGATAGTTTGGAAAGTTCCTGAAGACCGAATATCCGAAGTTGGAGAAAAGCTAGGCGCATTTCCTCAAGTTAGTCATTGCTATGAGAGACCTACATATGCTGACTGGCCATACAATGTCTTTTCAATGATTCATTGTAAAACTCATGGTGAGGCACATGAGGTGGCAAAGACAATACAAGATCAAATCAACGTTGATGATTATGACATTCTCTTTAGTTCTCGTGAATTCAAAAAAACACGAGTTGAATATTTCGTAGAAAAATCCTTTACTTTAGAAGAAACAATTCCTGTTTCTTAGAATTCATTTTCATCATGTCCAACTACATGAATTGTACAAAAATACTGATCATTCATGTTACAGTAGTATAGAGAATTTTTACCACAGATCTTGCATGGCGGCTTTTCATCTTGCATTGATAGTTTTGTATGATATATCTTGCTTCTACTAGTGATGGCTAAATCCTTGTAAATCCTTGTTAGATTTGTATAATATTCGAGTTCCCCAGGGTTTAGCAACTGTTCATTTTTTATTTTTTTAATAATTGCTTCCCATCTTTTATGCTTGCCAATTTTAGCAAGCTTCATTCTCTCTATAATTTCTAGTGTTTTTTGTGAATCTATTGGAATGACCATTTATGATTAATTCGCTTGAGGTGTTGTCTTTAATTCATACGAAGGCCATGTATTGTACAATTCATTAATCTCTTCCATATCGGAGGTTGAAATGTATTCCCCTTTTGTCATTTCTACATAATTGATAATTTCTTCTTCACTAATCATTGTAGGAAATACTGATGCAAATCCTTTCTTTGTCATGATAAATTTCATTGCCAATTCTGTTATGGTTAATCCATTTCTTTCCGCAATTGGTTTGAGTCGTTCAACTTTTTCTAATGATGCCTTGATCCATTCTCCCTTTCTTACTGATCTGTGATCCTTTTCATCAATTTTTGTGTCTGCATTTACTTTTCCTGTTAGTATTCCTGATGCCTCTGGAACTCTAACTAAAATCCCAACATTTTTTTCCTCAGCTTTTCTCATCAGCTCGTTCCCTGGGGTTTGTTCTAAGATGTTGTACACTGTTTGAACTGCACTAACGTTTGGTCTGTCCATTGCTTCAAGACCTTCTTGTGTCCAACCAATAGCCGGGCCTAATGCTACTTGATATGTTTTTATGGTTTCATCTGCGACAAAACTATCAAGTACATTAAAAATTGAATCATCTCTTATGTGGTTAAGTTTTGGATTATGCAAACCATACATGTCAAGATGATCAGTTTGTAATCTATGCAAACTGTTTCTTAATGCCATTCTTGTAAAATCTTCATCAAATTTCTGTGGAAGCTCACTATGCCCAATTTGTTCTACTCCTCTAAAATCATAACCATATTTTGTAGAAATAACAATCTCGTCTCTCATATCTTTGAAAACTTCACCAATCAATCTCTCACTCTTTCCTTTACCGTACATGTCTCCTGTCTCAAAGAAATTGATTCCTAAATCGTATGCTTTTTTGAGCATTCTTTTTGCCTCATCTTCTTCAATCTTCTTGCCCCACCAATCAAGCGCGATAGCCCATGCACCAAATCCTAATTCTGATACTTTGATGTCTGTTTTTCCTAGTTTATTGTAATTCATTTTTCTGTTTTTCAATTTTAAATTTCATCATTTATGTTTATCCAAGATTTGTATCGTTGATATTTAGATTTTATAAGGAAAATGTTTTGAAATTAATCTAACCTAGGCTTGATATTAAAGGAACAATATCTTTTTTGACGCACACAATCATTGGAATATCATTTTTGACATACGTTGAGACTTGTGTTTCTCTCAAATCCATAATGAGATCTTGAAAATCTCGAATATCATCTACCTCAAACGCTAACATAAAGTCCTCATCGTGAATTCCAAAAGAGTATGTAGTGTTAAGTACAACTTGTGGATATTTTTTACTAACCTCAATATGTTCATCCATTATTTCTTGGCGTTTTTCTTTTGGTAAAAGATACCATTCTCTTGTCTTTGTGAACGGATAAATAATTACGTGTTTTTTTGGATTATCTCCTGTAATGAATCCATGTGCTTTTTGTTCTTGTACATAAATTGATGGTCGTGTACATGACAAATATGTCATAGATGGAATTATGTATTTTCCAAATACTGTTTTGTATAATTTTTCAATAACTATTTGAATTTCCTCAACTGTCTTTGCAGCAAACCACAACAAAAAATCAGCATCATCTCTCAATCCTAGATTTGAATATGATCTAAACATTATTCCAGAATTTTGAATTATAATTTCTACTTCTTTTGCAGATTCTTCTTTTGCCAGGTCTGCCATCCATCTCCATTTAGGATCCACTTTGAAAAACGAGAAATTGAAATAGTATTGATCATTATCTTCAGACATGTTTTTCCAATCTTGAAACCCTATTTAAACAAAAAACCAGATTCTTTATTGTAGAATTTCTATAATCTTCTCGCTAGATTTGTGACCTGATTTTATCTGAACAAGCACAGTTAATAATCCAAAATGTTTTGCTAGTTTTTTGATGATTTCTTTATTGGCCTATCCCTTGACTGGTTTTGATTTTATTCCAATGTTAATTTGATTGTCTTTTATTTCTAGAAATTCTTTAGAAAATTCTACTTTAACTTTGTAAATCAATAGTTTTTCAAAAAAATGTTCTGTTTAAATTTGATTAGGCTGTTTGTTTTATGACCCATTCATAACCCTCTGCTTCTAGTTTGTCTGCAAGGGTTGCATCACCTGTTTTCAAGACTTTTCCTTCTGCAAATACATGAACAAAGTCTAGTTTGTCTAAGAATTTTAGAATTCTAGCATAGTGAGTAATTATAATTGTAGTTGCCTCTTTCCCAGATACTTGACTAATTGCTTTTGCCACTGCTTGAACAGCATCAATATCTAAACCTGAATCTGGTTCATCTAAAATTGCAATTTTTGGTTTTAACACTGCCATTTGTAAAACTTCTGCACGTTTTTTCTCTCCTCCTGAGAATCCTTCGTTAAGATATCTTGAAAGAAATTCTTCTTTTAACCCCACTTTAGCCAGGTTTTCTTTTAGATATTTTTGAAATTCTCTTACTGTAATGAATACTTCTCTATCGTCTCCTTCTAGTGCTTTGCTTAAAGAGTTGTAAGCTGTTCTAAGAAAGTGAGAAAATCCTACACCTGAAACTTCTGTTGGGTATTGAAATCCCAAGAATAATCCTTTCTTTGCTCTTTCATCTGCCTTCAAATCTAAAATGCTTTCACCATCAATCAAAATATCTCCTTGTGTAACTTGATATTTTGGATGTCCAAGCAATGTATAAGCTAGTGTACTTTTTCCTGAACCATTTGGTCCCATAATGGCATGTACTTGTCCAGGACCTGTTTTTAGATTTACTCCTTTGAGAATTTCTTTACCTTCTCTTGATACATGAAGATCTTTTATTTCTAATACTGCCATGTTGCGCTGTATTTTGTTTCACTATATAATGCCGACGAAATTTAGCTAATCCTAACGGTAACTCTTTGTAATAAAATGAAGGGGGGGGATTAATTTTTGGTCAGAGATGGTCTCAAAGTAATTTTGAGTTTGTGACTTGTTAGAATCTCTTTACATCTATTTCTGATAGTAACTTCTGTGACTCCTGCAACACTTGAAACGTCTCTTTGAAGTATGTTTTGTCCAAGCAGGACTGATGCAACATACAGATATGCTGCTGCAATTCCGTTTGGAGCCTTTCCATCTGAAATGCTACTATCTTTGGTTTTTTCTGCAATTTCCAAGGCTAGTCTTTCTACTCTAACCTCAGTCTGTGTCATATTTGCTATCTTTGAGATGTATTTGTCCATGGTTACGACTGGGGCTGTAAATTGCCCCATTTCCATTACCATGATTCTATAGTATCTTGCTGCAAGTTTTGTTTTTGATTTGACATCTTTTGATGGACATATTCCTCGGCAAATTTCTTCTAGTGATCTTATTACGTCACATTGTTTACATGCCATGTAAATTGTAGCAGCTGTAATACTAACTACCGATTTTCCTTTTACATCGACATGTCCATCCAAGTTTCTGTATATCATAGAAGCAGTTTCCAATACGTTCTTTGAAAGATTAAGACCATCACATGTTTCGCCCATTTTTGCTAAAACATTTGCAAGTCTTCTTTCTCTTGGTGAGGAAACTCGTATTCTTTGTTGCCATTTTCTGAGATTATGCATTTGATTTGCAACTTCATGGTTGATTGTTTTTCCACTAAAGTCCTTTGCACCAAGTGAGATCTCAGTCGTTATTCCCAAGTCATGTTGAGAATACGTTGTTTGTCCTGTCGCTCTTGCTAGCTTCATTTTGTCTTCAAGATTCGAACTAATTGTTTCTGGACCAAAGTCTGCAATCTGGTCAGCGACTACAACGCCACAACCAGAACAGATTATTTCGCCATTCTGTATGTCATCAACTAATGTTGATTTACATTCAGGACAGCTTTTGGTTTCTAGTAAGTTCATTTTTTTCTTCTCCTAAATTTTTTTGGTGTACTAGCAGGAGGTTGTTCGGATGCGAAAACACTTTTGCCAATGTATTTTTTGATATTATTTGTTAACGGAGTTGCTGATGCAAATGGTCTTTTTACTGGACCAATCAATTCCATTACTTTTGCAACTCTAGTTCCCTTTTCGTCGCAGAGTATTTGTCCTTCAACTAGTTTGTTAGATAGTTGAACGATAACCCTGCCACTACCAGCTAGGTGCATTATTTCGCCTACCTCCTGCAATTAAAATAACTAACATGATATTCCTATCATAGACTTCTGTCAACTTTACTTTAGCAAGAGCTAGATTTGATTTTATTTTGATTGTTTTGACCTTTTCAAAACTAGTTTTTCAGAAATTTTGTTAAGAATTTTTGTTTTAGAGGATCCTTTTGGCAAAACAACATACCCAGACCTGACAAATGGTCTTTTAGGAAATCTTACTTTATCATCAGACTCTGTTATTTCAAATCCCGCAGCTTTTGTTGCATCAATTAATTCTTTTAATGAAGGATCAAAAATACATTTTTCTAATCCCTGTCTTCTTCCTTTTGATTTTTTTAAATTCTTGTTAAAATAATCCAACCAGATTACGATGTGTTCGTAATCTTTCATTTTACTCCTTTAGTAAAACTGCGTTAACTATTCCAATTTGCCCTGGTTTGGAAACTACTCTACATTTACCTTCTTGTATTTCTAGTATTGCACCTTTTGTAATAATACCGCGTCTTTTGTAATCATTATTTGTAGCATTATCTAAAACTTTGAGAATTTTTGTCTTCTTAACTTTAGCATCTCCTGTAGCTAGATTAACAAAGTCGATTGTTTTCAAAGCTGTTTTTCTATTATTCCCACGTACATGTCTTGTTATTGTTACTTGAGCTCCATTGACAGGTTCATTTGGATATCTATCCGTTTCATACTTTCGTCTAATTCTAAGTGGGTGTCTTCTTCCTCCAGTAATTTTACTGGTTGCTAAATTCTCCACGCACTTTTTCACAAAAACTTGTCTGAATCACTCTAATTTATACAAAACGCAAAAAATTAGGCCTGGGCCAAAAAATCTACTTAGTTTAGCTCTGTAACGATTTGAGGAGTGGAATTTGCTTGGCTCATACTTGCTGTTTTCCTAACTTTGGAGAAAAGTCTTTGTTTTAGATCTTCTGCATCTCCTTGAATTCCGAAATACTTTTGGAACTTTTCTGTTGTCGTGTAAATTCTTAATCTTCCAACATTTTGATTACTGATGTAATCTAATTGTCGTAGTTCTTTTAGGTGTGCATAAACACCTGTTCCCCTTATTTCGACAAGTTGTTTTGATGAGATTGGCTGGCTATATGCAATATATGATAATGTCTTTAGTGTTGCATTTGGAAGAACAGGCTTCGAAGCATATCTTTTCACCGTAGAACTGTATTCTGGCTTTAACTGAAATACGTATGAACCATCTGGAAGTATGACTACTTCAAGTGCTTTGAATGCTGACTTTGTATTTTTCATAATGTTCTTGAGTAATTCCAGTGTCTTGGTTCTAGATTCTGTGCCTGAGGCTCTGATTAGATCTTCTGTTCTAAGAGGCCTACCAGCTGAGTAAAGTGCTGCTTCAATTCTTGCCGTTGCTTCATCCAAATTCGAAATTTTAGCCAATTATCAACCTCTCCTCTAAAATCTAGTTAAAGAAATCTTTTCTCCATTATTGATCAGTTTGTTAATTCTTCTTTTATTACAGTAATTTTGATGTCCTCTTCAACCTGCTCAAGATCTACCTTTTGGTCTCTGGCTAAAAATAATATTGCAAAGAAACATCTGATTGAATCAATTTCATCTAGTTCTGTAATTATGTCTTGAAGCAATCCAAATCCTTTCAATGAAATTTTCTTCATCACCAAGTCTTCATATTTTCCAATAATACTTTCAAGTGAAATGAAATATTCTTGGAAATCCGGTGCCTCAATTGGCTCAATCTCTAAACGCCTGTTTCTTCTTGATTGAGGATTAGCAATTGTGCCAATGAGGTTTTGAAGCAGTCCAAGTAAATCATCTAATGAGACTGGATATGTCGATTCATGCCTGAATGGAATGTCGATTAATTGAATATCTATATCTGTTCTTTGATGCATTGGTTTTTTCTCCATTGCTGCTCTTTGTAATGCAAAAATACTTTCAACTTTCATTCTATAGATTAATGATGATGATAATGCTGCCATTCCTGCAACTTTGAGATCCTTTTTACCTGATTTTTCTAGAATTTTTATCAACAAGTTTAAAATTTGAATCAAGTCAATATCCCAAACGTCTTTTTTAGCAACAGATGATGGACTGAATAGAATATTCACTGGTTCTTGAGAAATGCTATTGGGAGTTTGTGGGTCACTCACATAATTATTTCTGCCATATTCCATAATATCTAAAGGCTCTATTTTTTTCTCACTTCCAGTCAACTCTTATATTGTTATGACAAAAAATCAGTCTATGAAATCTGTCAGAATCACAGGCCCTAATGAGCCTCTTGCAGTATTAGAGTTTGAGACACCAAAACCTCAAGGAAATCAGGTTTTAGTTAAAGTACAATCTGTGGGTGTCTGTCATAGTGATTTACACTTGTGGGAAGGTGGCTACGATCTTGGAGATGGACAATTTATGAAAGTTACAGATAGAGGTGTAAAATATCCCGTAACTCCTGGGCATGAGATTGCTGGCACTGTTGAAGAAATTGGTGATGGTGTTTCTGGAATATCCAAAGGAGATGAAGTTCTAGTTTTTCCCTGGATAGGTTGTGGAGAATGTCCTGCATGTAAAGTAGGAAATGAAAATCTATGTGATATCCCAAAGTCAATGGGTGTTTTTCAAGATGGCGGGTATTCTGATTATGCTTTAATTCCAGATTCTAAATATTTAGCAAAACTTGATGGTGTTGATCTAGACTCTGCAACTTCGCTTGCTTGTTCTGGACTTACTGCGTATAATGCTGTAAAAAAAGCAAATGCAAATTCACCTGAATTTTTATTGATAATTGGGGCTGGTGGGTTAGGATTGATGGCAATTCAAATTGCAAAAGCAATAACTAAAGCCAAAATCATCTGCATTGATAATGATGACAAAAAATTTGAAACCGCAAAAAAGATGGGCGCAGATTTTGTTGTAAATACTAATGTAACTGGGTCTTTAGCTTCTGGAATTGGAACTCCAACAGAAAAAATAATTTCCATTTGTAATGGCAAAGGAGCTGATAGTGTTATCGACTTTGTAAATGCCCCTCAAACTGTAAAAACGGGGCTGGGAGTTTTACGGAAAAGGGGAAACCTAGTACTTGTTGGACTTTTTGGAGGCTCTCTGGAATTATCACTTGTGACAATTCCACTCAAATCCATTACTATTCAGGGTGCTTATACTGGTAACTATAATGACATGGTTGAATTGATCGAGTTAGCAAAAAAAGGCGTAATAAAACCGGTCATATCAAAAAGATATGCTCTAGATGAGGCAAACACTGCCTTGGAAGATCTCAAAGCACGAAAAATCATTGGCCGTGCTGTGATAAACCCATAGTTTGGTTCTTCATTATAGTCTGTTGCACAACTACGCCTAAAACCTGACTGATGCCAACAATTTTTACCATTGGACAGACATTGGTGCGCCAAAAGACACTTGGATCAGGTAACCTGCCAACCATACACAGTGGCATCTACAGACAACGCAAAGTACGTGGAGCGTGGCAGGATGCTTGCCATGCACCAGAATCCGGGGTGGGAGCAGGAGCTGAAATCTGCAAACTGCCGCAAGAACGGGGCGCCGTTCCTGTATGCAGTCCCTGTTTGCATCAATTGCCATCATAAGATCCATGGCGCAGATACCCTACAGGCAGCTGCGAGCATGGTATCAGAGATGATGCCCGGCGTTCCAATACCGGATCACACCACCATGTTCAGGAGAATTCGTGGTCTCAGCGTCCAGGCCATGGGCAGCATGGTTGCCGTTACTGCAAGGGACGGCACCAGGCATGTTCTATGCAGTCGATGCAACAGGCATCAAGGTGGCCAACAGGGGGGGAGTGGATAAATAAAAAGTGGAAGGTCAGGCGCGGGTTTATCAAGATGCATGCGCTGGCAGACACCGACACGGGACTGATCCTCTCGCTGAAGATCACAGACGGCTCTGTGGGGGATTCCAAGACGTTTGTCCCCCTGCTGAACCAGGCGGAGCCTGATACGGCAGGATCAGGACAACAGAATGCAGCCAAAGGTGCAGATGCCGAGGCGGCCGCCGTGATCGAGATGCCTTTGGGGACGAGGACGGCGCATATGCATCACAAAATATCCACAAATAGTGCAAGAACCGCGGCATCACGCCCCACTCATCCGGCTTAGGATCAACTCCACTGCACGCGGCAAGGGATCCGGCGATGCGTGGGGGCTGGCAGTGCGGGATCAGCTTGGAGGGTCGCCTGTCAGCCCCGTGGGAACGCTTACAAGCAAACAGAAAGAGGAGAACCAGAAAAAGTGGAAGAGTAGGGTGAGATACGGAAGGCGCTGGATAGTGGAGATCGTGTTTTCTGCCTTTAAGAGGATATTTGGCGAGTATGTGATGGCAGCAAAGCGGGAGAATATGATCCACGAGATCATGCTCAAGGTCGCCACGTACAACATGATTACGTCAAGGGGAGGATGGGCCTGATGTAGCACGGCGTGAACCTGCACTGTAAGGTGTTACCAAGCCATGGGTGTGGAGGTTGTGCAACAGACTAAAAATATAGAAAGTTATTTGTAATAATAACTAAATATTTATTTTATTAATGAAAAAATTAGGATATTGTGCAATTATTATTTTAGCTGTACTAACAATACCTGAGGTTTATGCAGAATTAGGATGTGAAGAGGAGTATTCCTTATCAAATCAATATCAATATAAAATAATCACGCCATTAGAACATTCAATTACAAATGGAGAATTTTTACAGTTTTGTGCAGAACCTAACTATCTATGGTACAAAATTTATCTTGACGCACAAGAATCGGGAAGCCTTACAATAACTATTCCAAAAAACAACATTGATCTAAAGCATTTTGACTATGAATCTTGTAGTAATATTAGGAGCTTGACTACAAATATTGATTCGTTTAAATCACTAGCATCAGTTACACAAATTTCTCAAACAGATGAATCAAGAACTTTAGAATTTACTTGGTTAGAACCAATAACGTATATAGAATATTTTGGCACTTTTGCAATTATTGATGATGTGGATTATTCAGAACCTAATTGGTGTATTGGCTTAGTTGAATCAGGTCAAAAAAGTGCAGAAATTCACCTTCCAACTTTGAATGAGATTTATGATACAAGATGTTTAGGAAGAGAAATAATGTTAAATTATACACTTGGCAGTGGTGAAATTAAAAGATTTTGTAATTTTAATATTTCTGAATTTTTAATAGAAACACAAAATGTTACTTCTGACACTGTTTTCACTATTGATGTTCCCTATACTGTATTACCATTAGTAACCAAAGAAAATACACAAAATTTTTTTATACTTTTAGATGGCTGGGAACTTTATCAAAATATTGATGATCTAGTAACTCATCAATATTCAAACTATCAGACTTTTGAATTTAATTTATCTGCAAATGCGCAATATTCAAGATTTGAGATTGCTTCTCCGATTAGTGGTGATACTGCATTTGATCATGATTATAATCTAACTATACCTCTGTTGGAATTTGAAGATCAAAAAACAATATCTAAAATTAACGTTGAAAATTCATCTTGTAAATCTAATTTTGTATCTCTTATGAAATATGATAAAAGTAAAACAGTTTGTGTAAAGCCAACTTCTGCTGATAAATTAATCATGCGAGGTTGGGGTTTTCTCAATATTTGATATTATGATTCTAATATTAGACTTTATGCATAATCGCCACTTGCAAATTTTTCGAAAGATTTAGATCCGCCTTGATCGCCGCCACATGCAATGGAGTCCCCCGAACAGACCATACGAAGGCTGCAAAGGGAGCTCAAAGAGAAGGACAGGACGATCAGGCAGAAGGACAGGGAAGCCAGCAAGCACATCAAGGCAGCCAGCTCTCTCCGCGAGCGGCTGGAACTTGAGGATGGCCTGTGGGCAACGGGTGCAGACAGGCTTGGTACGGCCTGCGCCACAAAAAAAAAAAAAAAAAAAATTTGCAAGTGTGATTACGCATAAAGTCTAATATTCTCAGACGACTTTGAAGATGGTAATTTAGATGGTTGGATTGAATCAGGAGAACCTGATTGGAGATCTGATAGATTCGATGAGTTCAGATTGCCTCCGGATCATACCGCATCAAACAAAGTGGCAGAAGCCGATGATTGTGATACTGTTTGTACTTTGACAAAATCTGTCTCTTTAGACATGACTGATTATTCAGATGAGTTTTTATCGTTTTACAGATATGTGGACCGCTCTCTTGACTTGAATGAATATTTGATTTTAGAGATTTATGATGGCTCTAACTGGATTGAGCTTGATAAATGGAATCAAGAAAATTCCGATGATGATGATGCGTGGCATTTAGAAAATTATTCTTTGTCTGAGATTGGTGATAGTTTATCAAAAAATGGTTTTGACAAAAAGCTAATTACAAAAATTGCCTTTGGAGATTCCAAATTTCAATACATGAATGAAATCGTTTCAGGTACACTTGGTGCAGATATGATGGATTATTTACTTAGAGATGGTTATTTTACAGGAGCAGAACATGCAAAAATTGATCACAAAAGAATTACTCAATCACTTGACGTACATCAGAAAAAACTAGTTTTGGAACGTTCAGCATTGTATTCCTTTGAATCAATGATGTATTCTTGTAATATATGAAAATCATGTCGCCCCCTGTCTGGGTCGTCAGTCATTGATATCTGCCTCCATCCATCTGGAATTCTGCTGTCTTATCTCGTCGGTAGCCCTCTTGTTGCGGAACGCCATCAGCGGCGTCTCGTAGTTGTCGATGTCCAGTGAAAAGTGCAGCCTGTCCGTGTTGTAGTACTCGACATAGTCGTCCAGCCCGTCATAGTGCCATATTTCCTCCTCGATGCTCCTGTGGAACCTCTCCAGTTTTCCGTTGGTCTGCGGGTGATACGGTCTTGAATTGATCAGCCCTATGTTGTGGTCCAGCAGCTCGTTCTCAAAGAGGGTCGGAGTCCAGGTGCCTGTCTGCCTCTTGCGGTCGCCCCTGCCGACGAAGCACGAGCCGTTGTCGGACAGGATGGTCGCCGGCACGTCGAACCTGCCGACTGCCTGCCGGAGCACCGCCACCGCGTTCTCTGAGGTGGCCTCCCTGAACAATGCCGCGCCCGTAACGCACCTGGAGGCATCATCAAGATACGTGATCAGGTTCAGATCCTTCATGCGCGGATCCTTCATCACATGCCAGTCAGTATGCCACATGGCATTCGAGTACAGGCGCTCGTACCTGACCCACTTGCGCTTCCTCGACTTTGCCGGGGAGTCGATGACTAGGCCGTTGGACTTCATTATCTGGTATACGCGGGAGTAGCTTATATCGTGTCCCTCCTTCCAAAGCCTCTTGGCTGTCCGTAGCACACCCTCCGGCTTGCGTCCGTGAACGTCTAATACCATATTGGTTTCCTCGTCGGGCGGTGGGAGATCTGCCGGCCGTCCTGCAGGCTGCTGGACGTGGATCGAACCAGTCCTGTTGAATTCGGCCCACAGCCGCTGCACATGCCTCTGGGTGACGTTGATCTCTTCTGCGACCGTCTTGGTGTCTTTGCCCTTCTCCAGCTGCCTGACGGCGTATCGGATGGCCTTGTCGGTCAGGCGTATTGGCATGGGGTGCCTGGACTTGTGTAGTGTAAAATACTCTTGGGCAGTACGCCGGACTCTTGGCGCGCGACATAATTTCCGTACAATAGAATCAATGATGTATTCTAAAAAATCTTATATGAATGTGGTTTTTATACTAACTAGTTTGATTTCCAAAACACAAAATGTTAACATTACAGTTTTTCTTTTAGTGTTTTTTGTGGTCTCAGTTTCTCTAGTGCCCTCATCATATTCGGATTATCCTAGTCCCTTACAGCAAATCAGAGACGGTGTGGCACCAGAGGACATACAGTGTAATGAGAATCGTATTCATGCAGTTCGTGCAAACGTAGATCATCTTTGTGTTACAGAGCAAACTGCTGAAAAGATGAATTGGAAAATAATCAAGGTTGAATTTGCGACATCAGAAAAAACAACTAATAACATTGAGCAATCAAATAATGAACCCTCTTTTGGATCTAATGTTGTATCACAACCACAGATTATTTCAAACGATGTTGATGATAAACAAGTTACTGTTGATTCGGATATCATAAATAAAAAGACACAACTAAAACCACTTCTCAACCCAACTAATATTTCGGATATCATTCCAAAAGACATTACATTTGATTATGTTCTCAAAATGCCTCCAGATGATAAGGGCTCATTTGCACAGAAAATGGCTTTATTTTTTGATGATGATATAACAGATATTAATAATGGCGGAAACAGATATGTTACTAAAAAAGGTCAGATGCAATTTTTTGATTCAAATATTTATGATTGGGGTTTCAAGTATACGTTTTTTGGAAAAGATAGAATTCATCTTGACAAAGCAGAAGAGGTTACCTTTGCCATGTTAGATGAGTTGGGTGTTACACTTGATGAAACAGTTACAATACAGGAGGGTTTTGCTCCTATTAATAATTACTCGTATAAATTTTCTCAGAGTATAGATAGTATCCATATTCGAGGTAATGAAATTACAACAGTATTTGATACAGGTTATACATTTATCTACATAGGCAACTGGAATGATAATCTGTCTGCAATAAATCTGTATGACCTAAAAGAATCATTACAGGCTGGCCGAGATCATATCTTTTCATATGATGATCTTTTATTGCCTGATTGCAATATTGCATACAATTCTGATCATGATGATAATATGCCTACAGTTAAGATAATGAACGGCAGACCTCTCTATCAAACTTATGCAGCAACATGTCAAACACCATATATGGATGGTCATTATCATTGGTATGAGGTATATGTAGATGCACTAACTGGCAAGCCACTGTTTGCTCGAAATTTATGGGTGTATTAATATAAAATTATTACTTTTTGTTTTATTGTCTCTGGTTGTTCTGCCTATAACAACTAGCGATATTTTTGCCCAACAAACGATGCCAGAATTTGTAACAATACCTGATAATTTTCGAACAGCCAAATCCCAAACATCTGATACATCAAATACACAACATAATGTATCAAATGTAGAGATAAATTTACAAGCGTTAACTGAACCTTCCATGAATCTTGCTGTTTTTGGTAAGACCATAGGAATTACACATGAACAGACCATTATTAGAAATTCTACTGATTATACATATGTAGGAAGTACATCTGATTCTAAAAACAATGTCTTTATTGCAGTTTTTAATGATTATACCAGACTTGAGCTAAGCGGTGTTGGAAAAAACTATGTTATAGAACCAGTAGATAATAAACATGTTATCAGGCAATATAGTAATTTAGCATTTGGCAGTGAATCAGAAGGTGGTGGTGATCTTGACCTAAATCCTAATTATCAAAATGTTGTTAGTGCTGTACCTGTTGGTGAATTCTCTGGCACCACCCATCGTAACATGGAAATTGATATAGTATTTTTATATACAGATAATGCAAGAACTGAAAAAGGCTCAATTAATTTACGCTTGATGGCAAACTTGGGTATAGATAAATCAAATATTGCATTTAACTCTAGTGATATCCCTGTAAGTTTAAACAATGTTGAGATAGCTGGTGCTGGTCTTGGATATGTAGAGTCTGATAGTATGGTAACTGATCTCAATCGATTAATCACAAAAAATGACGGATACATGGAAAGAGGAAACGCTGTACGAGATAATGAGAATGCAGATATCGGTATATTGCTTAATAATCACACTGATGCTGAATATTGTGGTCGCGCATCACAGATCTTAGCAGATTTAAGCAATGCATTTTCAGTAGTTAATGTTAGATGTACTAATCCTCAAATTGGTAATGTTATTGCACATGAACTTGGACATCTATTTGGTATGAGGCATGAAAGAATTCAAGATAGTTCTACTGTACCATTTACTTACGGCCATGGATATGAAACCGTTTCAGATGGTCGTACATACACTACACTTATGGGTTATCCATGTTTGTTTAACACTTGTGAATGGCGTACTCAATGGTCTGATCCTAGTAATAATTTTGAAAGAACATTAATAGTTTCTGGCACAGAAACTCATGTGTATTGTACCGAAATCATTTCGCCTCACTTTTAGGAGGCTTGCAAAGGATTACCTTAGGCTGTACCGATCAGCAAAACGGATGAAGATCAAGCTTACGGAAAGGCAGATCCGGTACGCCATATCCCGGTGCCAGAAGGGGAGGCCCACTGCAGACATTGCAGCTGAGCTCAAGGTGACGCAGAGGCGCATCCAGCAGCTGTGGGCGGAGTTTCGCAGGACTGGCGTGCACCACGTACAGCGCAGTCCGGGAAGAAGGCAGGTACTGCCTACGCCAGGCGAGACACGGGCGGTTCTGGACGCATACGCCGGACAGAAAGTAGGGGTCGTACGCACGACCCTCGACCTGCAGGCAAGTCACAATATAAGCTACAGGCGCGTATACCGGATAATGAAGGAGAACGGCATGGTGGTCCACTCCGATGCAGGGTCACGGAGGCGAAAGTGGGTGCGCTACGAGCGCAGGTATTCCAACGCCATGTGGCATGTGGACTGGCACGAGATGAAGGATCCCCGATTCAGAGGGCTCCAGCTAGTCACGTATCTTGATGACGCCTCAAGGTGCGTCGTGGCCTCGCAGGTCTTCACGCAGGCCACATCCGAGAACGCAGTAACGGTACTCAGAAAGGCAATCAGGAGATTTGGCACGCCTGCGGCCATACTATCCGATAACGGCTCGTGCTTTGTGGGACGCGGAGGCAGAAAGACGCCAAAGAAGACGTGGAAGGCCACTGCCTTTGAGGCAGAGCTGCTCGACTGCGGCATCGAGCTGATAAACTCTAGGCCGTACCATCCCCAGACAAACGGGAAGCTTGAGAGGTTCCACCGCAGCATAGAGGACGAGATATTTCACTACGAGAGCCTGTCTGCGTACATGGAATACTACAACGAGAGAAGGCTGCACTTCTCCCTTGACATCCACAACCACCAGACGCCGCTGAGGGCGTTCTCGGACAAAAAGGCCACTGACGCGATCAGGAAAACCCACCCGAAATGGATGGAGGAGGACATAAATGACCAGGCGAAATGATTTCGGTATATTACAGCACAGAAACTCATGAAAATAATGCATTAGTTATAACACAGACTGCACCATACATTGCGTCATTTAAAGGCGGTACAGAAACTTATACTCAAAAAGATTCTTTACCACCTGTCATTATTGCCCCTTCTAATCAAACATTTGAAGCTACAGGTACAGGCACAACGATAACTGCAGCCCAGCTAGGAACTGCAACTGCCACTGACAATGTGGATCCCAGCCCAGCAATAACCAATGACGCGTCTGTGTCATTCCCTCTTGGCACAACCATAATTACATGGACTGCCACTGATTCTTCTGGCAATACTGCTGCAGATACCCAGCTTATAACCATACAAGATACCATAGCTCCTTCTCTATTTCAGCCTCTAGATATTTCGTCTGTATCCAGTACAGTAACATTTGATGTACCTGACGCTGTAGATACTGTAGACTCTTCTGTAGGTGTAACATGTGATCATACATCTGGTTCTACATTCATTGTTGGTACTACTACTACTGTTACCTGTACAGCTACTGATGATTCAGGAAATTCTGCCAGCGTATCTTTTGATATTGTGGTATCTGGTGTGATTATTCCTACAAGCAATACAATATTCTCAGACGACTTTGAGGACGGTAATTTAGATGGCTGGATTAAATCAGGAGAACCTAATTGGAGAGCTGATAGATTCGATGAGTTCAGATTGCCTCCGGATCATACCGCATCAAACAAAGTAGCTGAAGCTGATGATTGTGATACTGTTTGTACTTTGACAAAATCTGTCTCTTTAGACATGACTGATTATTCAGATGAGTTTTTATCGTTTTACAGATATGTGGACCGCGCTCTTGACTTGAACGAATATTTGATTTTAGAGATTTATGACGGCTCTAGCTGGATTGAGCTTGATAAATGGAATCAAGAAAATTCTGATGATGATGATGCGTGGCATTTAGAAAATTATTCTTTGTCTGATTACACAAATGTCTCTGACTTTAATTTTAGATTCTCTGCTCACATGAGCTTAGGTGCTGAAGATGTTGGAATTGATGATGTGCAGTTTATTGCTACCCGTGTTTCTGGCGGATCTCCACCTTCCATTCCTGCATCATTTACATCAACTGTTTCTGATATTTCTGTATCAACTGATGATGTCTCTGGTAAAGTTGTAACTTTTAGTTTACCTACTGCTGATAAAGGCATTGTAACTTGTGATTATACATCAGGTTCTATATTCCCTGTTGGTACTACTACTGTACTTTGCACTGTTACACATTCAGATGGTAATGCTATGACTTCTTTTGATGTCATAGTAACTTTGACTCTTGATGTTACCTCTCCTGTAATTGTTGCGCCTTCTGATGCTACGTTTGAGGCCATGGGTTTACTGACTACTCTTAGTTCTACTCAAATTGGAATAGCTACTGCTTCTGATGATACGGATCCTAATCCTGTTATAACAAATGATGCACCTGCCTCTTTTCCTGTTGGAACAACTATTGTTGTCTGGACTGCCACTGATGATGCTGGAAATAGTGCCTCTGATACTCAAACTATAACAATACAGGATGGCCTTGGAGATGCAGATAATACCATTAATGGTGTAATATCAGACCCTGGCGGTGTGGCAATCCCTCATGCAACTTATTTGCAAAAGATAGCCCCTGAGGGTAACAGATGGGCAAATTACTTTGCACAAAATATCGATATACATGGTAATACAATCATTGCATCAGCCAAGATAAATGATAATGTACTTTCAGGCGCAGCTTACATCTTTGAGCAAGAAAATTACTCATGGAGCCAGACTGCAAAGATTGTATCTGATGACTTGGAACGCGGAGATATATTTAGCGCAGCAGTCTCAATATATGACGGTACAGCAATAGTATCTGCAAAATATGATGACGATTACGGTTCAAACTCTGGTTCTGCATATATCTTTGAGAAGATAAATAACACATGGATGCAAACACAAAAGTTAACTACATCAGACAGCATGCCACAAGACAGATTTGGAAATGCAGTATCCATACATGGTAATACTGCCGTATCTGCTATGGCATCAGGAGACATTGGAGGCATATCAACTGGTGCAGTATATGTATACCAAAAAGATGGATCTGGCTGGTCAGAAGATACAAGACTAACACCTGATGACGCTAGTGATTATGACTCTTTTGGAGTATCTACTGATATCTATGAGAATATAATAGTTGTAGGTGCATGGATGGATGACGATAATGGCTCAAACTCAGGCTCTGCATATATCTTTGAGAAGATGAATGGTACATGGGAACAGACTGCAAAGATTGTTGCCGGCGATGGTGCCAGTTCTGATCACTTTGGATTAGGCATATCCATACATGGAGACACCATAGTAGTTGGCGCACATGCAAATGATGACTTTGGGTACAATTCAGGCTCTGCCTATGTCTTTGAGAAGATAGATGATTCATGGATACAAACACAAAAACTACTCCCAAGCTTTGGACACCGTTCTGCATACTTTGGTGATTCTGTATCAATACATGGGGATACGATAGTAGTCGGAGCATGGGGTGATGCAACACGAGCAAGTTTTGGTGGGGCAGCATATATCTTTGAGAAGATAGACGGTACATGGGAACAAGTATCTGCAATATCACCACAAAACACTTCATCATGGGATACATTTGCAGATCCTGTATCTGTATCAGGTAATATTATAGTTGCAGGAGTCCGAGGAGATGATGATGCAGGTACTAATTCAGGTTCTGCATACGTATACTCAGGGAATTGGAGTACCTTTGATGTAACATCATCACAGCTTGCAAAGTCATTATCAAAAGATATCTCAGAGAAATACAAGAGATACCAGCAAATCCATGAAAAATATGCCGGTAAATCCTTTAGTGTAACAATACCTGGAATAATCTTTGATCCATATACTATGGATATCAGATTGATAAATCCAGAACAGGCAATGTTATACAGTATTACTGACACACAGTCATTATTACAAAACAACAAGCCCTACACGGCTGTACACTTTGATGTTGCAGACGATATTCTCTTGGGTGATAATATGCCAGATAAAACAGCACTGTCCATCGAAATATATGATTACACTACGCAAAGTGATATCATACACAAGCTAGTACCACAGATTGCATCTGTAGATAACTTAACACTATACTGTGGATATCCTGCAACGCATTATGTTCTGATACAAGGAACGCAAAACAATGACAAGCTAGTTGGAACGATACATGATGATTTAATTTTAGGATATGAAGGAAAAGACAGCATAAAGGGTAAAGCAGGCAATGACTGTATCATTGGTGGAGACGGCAAGGATAGCATAAGTGGCGGTGCAGGAAATGACTATATCTTGGGAGGTAACAGTAACGATATCCTCAATGGGAACTCAGGTGATGACTATATCCAAGGAGAAGCAGGTAATGATAAAATTGTTGGTGGCAAGGGAATAGACAAATGTCATGGAAATGATGGTAAAAACAATGTGTCTTGTGAGATAACATCAAAAAGACCAAACTAGGAAATATTGATCATACACAATGCATGACTCTTTAATACTATCCGTTTTGGTTCTGTTGCATCTTCATGACCTAAGCATAAAATACGGATCTTCTCTAGATTCAAAATTTATCTAAAGCGTGGTTTGTGTTCCTTTTGGTTCCGTCATTGATCGTAAGCCTTGACAAAATCATTTTTTCTAAAAATTATATGATGGTTATGCTTAGGTCACTAAGATGCAACAGAACCCAACTGGAGATGTCTCAACAGGAAAGTGTGCCTCAAAATGTGTAAAACTTCCCCACGAATAAGCAGCTGTATATGCTGAGAATTTAGGTTTACCCATTGTCCATCCTGGAACGCTAACCGTATCAGGATTTATGACACCATTTTTCATTTACTTCAAAAACTACTCTACTTGTTGTAAGAGGAAAATAAGGTTCAATGTGTATGTCTAGATCTATTTTGTCGTATGGATAATTTCTAAAATCAAAGTCATTGAAAAAAGAACCTCGTGTCTTAACTTTGTAAAAATCTGGATCAATGTTTAGACCTGTTTTGTCTATAACGTAACCATTTGTAAGATCCCAATCATCAGGTGGTGGAAATTCTGTAAAATCAATCTCATCAGATGCTATAGTCCGCCAGAAAATTAAATCAGACGAAGCACTCTCTCTATCAATAACACCCACACTAATCAAATCTAGCCCGCGTTGTAAATGATAATGTCATCTTCGATAGAATCTAACTCTGCGTTCTCTTCAATCTCATTATTTTGAGCATATGTAGGAATTGTAAATAATGGAAGTAACAGAACAAATGCTATTGCGATAATTATTACAGGTTTCATAATAAATAAAATCCTAGATCAGATTTAAAAGATCAAACAAAGACGTCTATGACTGTGCTCACAATAAAAGTAAAGACATGTTCAGAATATTCGTATCTTTGATGTCTATCTCATTTATTCTATAATCAATTAATTCATCTGAAAACTTTTTTACAATCTTCTGTGACACGTTTGATTTTTCAGAATCTACTTGAATTATTACTAACATATTCCATTCTCTATCCATATTTGCTATTAGGAGATAATTATCTAATTTTGTAATGAATTCTTTGATAGAATCCTTTGCTGACTCGAAGGATTTTGATGGTTTTAGTTTCATCATTATTGCTTCATACTTGTTAATTCCAGATACATCTGTTAGAACTGCTTTGTATCCTTTAATGATCCCACTCTTCTCAAGGCGCTATATCCTTTTTCTGATTGTTCTGTCTGAAACATCATGATCTGATTTTACTAGTTCTGATGCAATTTCTTTTGATGGTGCTCTGGCATTGTTATTAAGAATCTCTATGATTTTTTGATCAACTTTGTCTAAATTTGACCATGCATCTTCACTCATATTGACCAAAAGTTCTAGTGCCTTTTGAATTTTTACCTAAAACCGTGCCAATATCTGTTTTATGGCTTGTCTAATCTTCTAAAATCCAACCTGACTCCAAGATTTTCTGATCTTCCTCTTCTCCCACTTTCGTTGCAAATCTCCAAATGAATAAAGCATCGGTGTTCATTTTTTCTTTAATCTTTAGAAGTGACTCTACTTCAGAATTAATATTCTGATCTGCAGTTCCATGCTCTTTACAAAACTTGCATTTCTCATCAAATGTAGCTGGTTCCGATTCAATCAACGGATATGCCATACATGCAAGTGGTCTGTCTTTGTAAATTTTACACGGAAACCCTCCATGTGGTGATTTGTCTCCACTATCTGTGTCTAAGAAAGGACATGTGTTTCCATTTTTTTCAATTCCCATCAATTGATATGCCAAAATTTTTGTTGGAATAGAATTCCTGTCTTCAGAAATTCCAATTCTTGGCAAAATTTTGATCTTTAATCTATTTGATTTTGCTAATTTTTCTATTCTTTCTTTCTCTTCAGGAAGAATTAGCACTCCTATTTTTCCAAATCTTTTGTTTGGATAATATTCCCTTTCAATACAACATTGAGAGCATTCTTTTATGCATCTAAATTCCATAGATTAATTTTTAGTATAATAGATAAAATCTCTTGCGTATTGTAATACACCTGAATTTACGTTATCAAAAACCCTATCAGTTATATGCTCAGAATCTAAATGATATTCATGGGTAAGCGCCAAGTAAAAAATGAAAGTGCTCTGAAAGAGATTCGTCTTCCTGAAGAAGGTGAACTTTTTGGACGAGTATTGAAAATGCTTGGAGGTGAAAATGTCATGATAAAATGTGCTGATAATGTTACCAGACGTGGTAGAATTAGAGGTAAACTAAAGAGAAGAGTTTGGATTAGAGATAATGATATTGTGATTATTGCGCCTTGGGACTTTAAAGAGAACGAACGAGGAGATATTATTTGGAGATTCACACTTCCTCAAGTGACTTGGTTAAAGGAACAAAATCACATCCCTAAAGATTTCTAGCCACTATTGTTTTTGTCTTGATCTGCTTTTGATACTTGCATCCCTTGTTGCAAGTCAGAATTATTTGACGGCGCCACTATTGTTTTTGGCTTGATCTGCTTTTGATACCTTAGTTAATATAGTGATTAATTATTTCAAAAACCAAATGGAACAAGGCACCGTAAAATGGTTTAACCGTACTAAGGGCTTTGGTTTTATCGAAAGAGAAGATGGAGACGATCTGTTTGTTCACAAATCAGATGTTGACGGATTCATCAACGAAGGCGATAAAGTAGAGTTTGAAGTAGGCGAAGGCCAAAAAGGCCCAGCAGCTCAAAAAGTCAAAAAATCAGAATAGGCAATGAATTTTTTAATTTAAGATTTCTTTTTGTTTTCTTAAATCCAGTCTATCTTTTTCTTATTTTCAAAATTAATTTTTAGTTAATAGAAAACTTTGTGGTCCCAAGCGAAGGAATTGAACCTTCGACAACCCGGTTTCTGTATGCCTGATATGCTGTTATTCGGTCAGCCATCTAAAGCCAACAACTACAGCCGGAAGCTCTACCAGGCTGAGCTAGCTTGGGACAAGGAAAACAAGATCTATACTATTAAAAAACTATTGTAGGCGGGTTAGATCCTTTGATCGTATTATGTACTATACGCATAAATACTGTCAAAAGTTTTTGAAGCTTTGATGTCAAAGCTAGAATTATCTTATTCTGGTTATGTTTGTGCTCCATATTTACACACACATGAATCTATTGAGCTAAAAGAATCTTGGATTAATTCAAAAAATATAGAAAAATTATTTTTTGTTACAGGTACATTTTCTACTGAAAGCAAACCATATTTTTCTGATTCAACTAATCATTATCTTCTAGCCAAATTCAAAGATAGCACACAGATATCCAAAGATTTTTCTAAACACAACCAAGAAAAAACTGCTTTTGTATTTAATATCAAAGACGATCTATTTCAAAGAGAAGTCCAAGGACAAACTAATTTTGTCTCCATATATTATATTGAGTATGGAGAATCTGATGAAGACTTGCAAGAAATTGCAAATCTCTTACTAAAGAGAATGAACGTTGAAAAAGCTGGACTTGGAAACATGAATACACATTGCTTATCTCCTTCAAAATTTACATTTCCGTACTCTGAAAATATTCTAGTACTTGAAGTTACAAGTGAAAAGAGTCATCAAAGTGTAAAGAGATACTGTGAACAAACACGACGTGATGTTAACAGAAAAGGATTGATAATGACTAATTTAATGAGCCTTTCACTTCTTGATCAACTAAAGTAAAAAATTAAATTTTTTCCCTATATTTTACTCAATTTTTTCTTGTTTTACTAATTGTTGCTCCAAGAATTTTCTTTCGGATGATTTCAAGTGTTTTGAAAATTACATCAAAAAGACTATCTGTTCTATTTCCCAAAACCCTAATGACTATCCCTGATTCACCTGGAAGAATGGATGTTCCAACAGAAACTACGTCTATATTTCTAATGTTTTCGTTTATAGTATCTTCTAGTTCAACCACGTATTCCTTTTTGGTCAGGATGTAGACTGTTCCTACTATACTATACTTTCCCAAAACCCCAAAATCTCCCAATCTTTGTTTTTTTGGTTCAATCTTTGTATTTTCTAAAAATCTTATTTTTTTATCCTGATTCTTACAGTGTGTTCTTAAGTAACAGATATCATATTCAAAAGATTCTCCCATAGCGACTCTCCCTAAAGTTAAAATTTCTGAATAAATCAAAGTGGAATTATTGTGTAGATTAAGATTTACTTTTTGATAATATCTAGAGTTCCTGTATGGGATTATTTGATCAGGGATCTGTTTTAGAATATGACAAAGTTACTTTGATCAGCGTTCCAATAGACGATAGCAACTTATTTGTTGCAAGTATTGAACCTAACGAAGATTTTTTTAAAATGACAATGAAACTAAAACCATTGATACAAACTGCTCTTAAAGAATAGATTCTGATTACAATTAAGACTAGTATCCAATTAGAAAAGTTAAATATTCGACGAAAAACTGTTTTTGCATGAGTAAACCCTCAGATCTTGGTTCTTTGAAAATTGGTTCTTACATTCTATTACCACATTCTGATCAACCCAGTGGGGAGCCATGCAGAATTGTTGAGTATGATACATCAAAACCAGGAAAACACGGTTCAGCAAAAGCAAGAATTGTTGCCCAGGGAATTTTTGATGGTCAAAAAAGACCTCATGTAGGGCCAGTCAGTATGCAAATTCACATTCCATTGATTAACAAGAAAGTAGGTCAAATCATCTCAATTAATGGTGACACTGTACAAGTAATGGACTCTGAAACATTTGAAACAATTGATGTAGCTATGATTGATGATGAAGTTAAAGGCAAATTACAGAATGGACAAAATGTAGAGTACTGGGTCGTTATGGATAAAACTAAAATCATGCGCATTAAGAGCTAATGTGGATGCTGATGATGAGCGGAAAAGCCGTCTGACTTTTGATGAGGATTATGAGTAATGAAGCATCTCCTTTCAACAAATTTCAAAAGTTTGTTGAATTGAATATTTTTTAGATCATGAATCTAGGTTCTTTTTTTTCAGGTGGAAAAGATAGCACTTATGCTATCTATCTGGCACAAAAACAAGGACATAAGGTTACATGTCTTCTAAGTGTCTTTACAAAATCTGAAGAAAGTCATTTACTACATCATCCCAATTTACAATGGACAAAATTACAATCTGAATCTATGAAAATTCCTCAATTAACTATTCATTCCAAGTCTGATGAAACTAATGATGAATTATTTGCACTAGAGACTTTGTTAAAAAATGCTAAAGAACAATTCCATATTGAAGGATTGGTTCATGGTGGAATTAAAAGCCAATTTCAAAAGGAAAAATTTGAAACTCTTTGCTCAAAATTAGACTTGATTGTAGTTTCACCATTATGGGGTACTAAACCAGAACAATACATGAATGATTTACTAGACTCTAACTTTGTTTTTATTATGATAACTGTGTCTTCTGATGGCTTAGATGACACTTGGTTAGGAAAAACTATATCGAAATCTGATATTGATACTTTAAAGCATTTGTCTGACAAATTTGGATTTAACTTAAACTTTGAAGGAGGTGAAGCAGAAACATTTGTGGTTGATTGTCCTCTCTTTTCAAATTCAGTTAAAATCAATCAGGCCAAAAAAATATGGGATGGATATAGAGGAAGGTTTGAAATAATGGATGCGGGATTGAATTACAATGCTTGATGGACTTAAGGATAGTTTAGGTGCCGCAATCAAGAAGATTGTCAAGTCTTCAGGCATAGACGAGGAACTTATCAAAGATCTTTCTAAAGATGTTCAAAGAGCATTATTACAATCTGATGTAAATGTCAGATTAGTTCTTGAAATTACAAAACAACTGGAAGAACGAGCACTAAATGAGACTCCTCCTCCTGGTCTTTCACGTAAGGATCATATTGTAAAGATCCTCTACGATGAACTTTCAAAATTACTGGGAAATGAGTCTGATTTTGATTTCGAACCTGGAAAGCAAAATAAACTAATTTTGCTTGGAATTCAAGGTAGTGGTAAAACTACTGTTACATCCAAACTTGCCAAGTTTTTAACTAGACAAGGATACAAAGTTGGAGTTGTTGGTGCTGATACCTACAGGCCTGGTGCACTGGTTCAACTCAGAACAATGTGCGAAAAATCAAATGTCGAAGTCTATGGCGAAGAAAATAACAAAGATTCTCCCAACATTGTAAAAAATGGATTAAAACATTTTGCAGGACAACCGTTAGATGTAATTCTAATTGATACAGCAGGACGTCACAAAGAAGAGAAAGACTTACTTGAAGAGATAGCTAGAATTAACAAAGTTGCAGAACCAGATTTAGCATTACTTGTAATTGATGGAACTATCGGACAACAATGTTACAATCAAGCAGAAGCATTTCACAAAACTATCCCTGTTGGTGGTGTAATTATTACAAAATTAGATAGTTCTGCAAAAGGCGGTGGCGCACTTGCTGCATCAGCAGCTACTGGTGCACAAATAATGTACATTGGTACTGGTGAACGAATTGATGATTTAGAAAAATTCTCTCCTACACGATTTGTTGGACGATTACTTGGCATGGGTGATGTTCAAGCTGTATTGGATTTGGCAAAACGATTGGAAGATGAGGGCGATGATGTAAGGATGAAAAGAATCTCTAGTGGAAAAATGAACATGGAAGATTTTCTTTATCAGTTAGAAGAAGTAACTAAGATGGGCTCCTTACAAGGAATTCTTGAGAGCATGCCTGGTCTTTCAGGAATGGTAAAAGAAGATCAAGTAGATCAGATGGAAGATAGAGTATCAAAATGGAGATACATTATTCAAAGTATGACTAAAGGTGAAAAAGCAGATCCTGACTTGCTTAATTCATCAAGAATTAAACGAATTGCTCGTGGTTCTGGCTGGCCCGAAGGTGAGGTTAAAGAACTTATCAAAAATTACAAAAACTCGAAGAATATGATGAAGGCTTCCAAAGGGCGCCAAATGCAAGGTACACTTAGAAAAATGGGATTAGGATAATCTTACACGCCAAACTTTCTTCTAACATGTCTGATTATCAACAAATTACCCTTATTGCAAATCCAATCCTAAAAAAATATGAATTATGTGAGAATTGTTTAGGTAGATTATTCTCAAAACAATTACATCTTTCATCCAACAAACTTCTTGGCAAAAAACTTCAAAAAAATCTAAACTCCACTCAAAAATGCTATATCTGTAAAAATCTGTTTGACAATCTAAATCATTTTTTGAAATTGATGCTTGATGTTTCATTAAATTATTCTTTTTTATCATTTAATGTGGGAGTTATAATCAAACCTTCTATTATTGATAGAGATGATTACATTCGTTCAAAATACAAATTAAAAGGAATTGATAGTGTAAAGACCGATATATCAAATGAATTGAGAAAATTATTTTCCAGAAAAACAAAAAAGGTTATTGATTTTTTGGATCCAGATGTAACTTTTACAGTAAACCTGAAAGATGAATCTTGTCAAATACGTTCAAAATCACTGTTTCTCTCTGGCAGATATATCAAAACCTTACGAGGAATTCCACAAAAGCAAAAGTCTTGCGAAAATTGTTCTGGAAAAGGATGTAGAATTTGCAATTTTCATGGAATCTCTGAATTTGATAGTATTGAAGGAATAATTTCTCAACTCCTTTTTAAAAAATTTGGTGGTTCTACTGCTAAATTTACATGGATTGGTGGTGAAGACAAATCTAGTCTGGTTTTAGGCACCGGTAGACCGTTTTTTGTTAAAATTAAAAATCCTCTTAAAAGAAATTCGAAATTAACTTCTGTGACATTTGATTTTCTCAAAATTACTAATCTCAAAATTGTCCCAGAATCTCCTAAAAAACCTCTTAAATTCAATTCATCAATAGAATTGAAAATTTCTACTGAGGATGCAATTAATTCAAAAAATCTGAAAAAATTAAAAGATCTCCAAAAATACCCTATAGTAGTTTATGAAAAATCTGGAAAATGTTCTGAGAAAAAAATTTTTGCTGTAAAATACAAAAAGAATTCTAAAAATATCTTTACCTTGTTTATCATAGCTGAAGGAGGATTTCCGGTAAAGAGATTTGTAAATAGTGATGATGTTTCACCCGGAATTTCTCAAATCCTTAATACATCGTGTAAGTGTCAAAATTTTGATTTCCTTGATATCAAAGTATAATAGAGATTATGCGTAATCCCTCCAAACCCCACGCCGATAAGTTTAGATCAGACACGATACCACCACATGTCAAATGCCAGATTCATCTGATCAAACCATACGCCAGCTGCAACAGGAGAACAAAAAACTAAAGAAGACTCTGGGGCAGAAAGGCAAGGAGCTGGAGCAGAAAGGCAAGGAGCTAGATCTTGAGCGCGGCCTGTGGAAGACCAGACATGGCATCGACATCCCAGTGGACGCAGGCAGGGCTGCGCACCGCATTTTGGGTTCTGGCGTTTCTGTTTTATCACGAGGATCGAGAAACTACTTTGGGTCTGCTGGCTGCGCACCGCATTTTGGATTCTGGCGTTTTTGTTCATGTGTTGTGCGGATTGTCTGGCTGCAAGCCGTCCTGTCGCTGACGTGTGTCTGTGTCGTAAAACCACGTATTGTGCTGACATTATGATCGATTACGCATAATCTCTAGTGTAAGGTCAATTTTATATCTGTAAATACCAGATTTTATATTATTGGAAACAAAAATTAAGATTTCAGTTATTTTAGGATTTACTCTAGCTGTGGTTTTAACTAGTTTGATACCTGTATCTTTTGCTTCATTTCCTGGCAGTCCTAATTTTCAATTAGAATCAGGTGTATTGCCTCAAGATGTAGAATGTAACGAAGGAAAAGTTCTGTTTTTTAAAATTAAAAATAATTTGCCTGTCTGCATTAATGAAACAAGTATTGAAAAACTCGACAATAGCTGGATTGGATGGAATAATCCCCATTCTCCTCATTTTATGAGATTATTTGATGCAGAGTATCTATTTCAAAAAAATAATTTACTTGATAGACATGTTACTGTTGTTTATAGTATAGATGAACAAAATAATGACATAGTGTATACCATACATGAAGAAGTTAAAAAAACTACTGATGATTTTTTAATTTACAATCTAATAGACAAACATAAAAAAATCCCATATAAAACTACCAAAGATTTATTTTCTAGAACTTTTGGTTTTAGTATTGTTTCTAATGATGGATTAGATCCTGTTGCATGGTCAGATCCTCGAACATCAATCAAAAATGTACCGGGCACAATTGAAGATTATGGAAAATTATTACAGGGTAGATGTAATTCAAATGATTATATTGGAAAACCTGGATCCATATATGAAGAATCATCCTTTAAAATATTCGACAAATTTGAAATTGTAACTATTCAATATGATGAACAAGTTGTAATAAAAAATTATTTAGATAATGCGGATTATACTTTTAACGATTTATTTCTTTCACAAGGAAAAACAGAATTTATTTTTCAGAATGATCTTATGCAAATTGATATCACAGAACATAATTGTATGTTAGGTCATAAGACACCATATTTTGTGTATCAAATTAGTTTTGAAGTAAAAAATGAATAAATTATTTCTGATTGTTTCATTAGTTTTAATCTTTATTATGCCAGCTTATGCTCAAGAATATGCCAATCAAGATTTACATGATGCACAAGAATCATTACAGAATTACTTGTTATCTGATAGTCGAGAACTATTATCATTATCTGATCCAAATTATTTACCTGTAGTGATTTCATTCGTAAATGGAACATCAGGAGAACTTGTTGTAGGTATGGATAATAACTCAACACAGAGCATAGATGATTTTACAAATATACTACAAGGTATTGTTGGAAACAACATACCACTTAATGTAGGTTATAGTTTCATAATTGAAGAAACATGTGATTCAACATCTGATCATTGTGTACCAGCCATTGGGGGGTATTGAAACAAGTACTAATCTTTTTGGTGGAGTACTAGCAATTCCCGTATCTACAACTAATGGTCAAAATGGGTTTGTAATGTCAGGTCATGTTACTAATACTAGTAATGATACCATAATCTATCAACCAAACTATGATTCATTCAGTCCTACAAATTATCCAATTGGGAATATTTTTTCAAATCCATTAACATCGCGTAATAGTGATGCAGCATTTGTAGAATCATTACCAAATATTGCACTAGCACAAAAAATCCTCAATCCTGTAGGGGAGAATTATGATGTAATTGATACGAGAACTTTGGCACAAACTAATGTTGGTGACTCGGTAATTCTTGGTGGCATTATAGACAAACCTTTTGGTGGTAGTACTATACAACAAACTACTGGTATAATCCGATATACGGGTGTAATGATAAATTCTCCAACCTATGGAATCCAAAATAATCAAGTCTTAGCAACTTATGCTAGTTTAGATGGTGATAGTGGTGCACCAATCTTTGCAATAAGTAGTGGAAATGATGTATATTTGTACGGCATACATGCTGGATCTAATTGTTTTAGTGGTACTCCATTACCTGCAACAACATGTCCTACTGATATGCGATATGCAATTTTTTCCCCTTGGGAATTAGTACAAGCAGATCTAGATTTACAAGATATTGATGGTTCATTTTTAGTTATTCCACATTGGATTACTGATCTAGCTGAAGATTGGGCTGATTTTAATGATGATGGAATCCCAGATGTTGTTGGTAAAATTACTGATGAGAAATATGTTGAAGCATTAGCATATCTTATTGATAACGAACTTATCAATGTGGATACTAGCAATCAAGTATCTAATCAAGGTGCAAGTATTCCTACTTGGGTGAAACAAGTTTCATTATGGTGGTCCCAAGATCTTATCACTGATCTAGAATATGCAACTCCAATAGAATATCTAATTAGTCAGGGAATAATTCAAACAGATCTTTCTATTTTTGATTCAACCTCTCTTGTTACAACTGTAGAAAATATCCCCACCATCTTAGCTGATGCAACTATAACTCTTGCATCTGATACATCTCGTGGTTGTGAACCAAACTGTTACATTCCAAATGCTGCCATGGTTGATCCTGGTGATACCGTTACATTTTCAAATACTGATAGTACCCCACATACATTTACCAGTGGAACTCCATTTAGTGGACCTGATAACATTTGGAATAGTGGAATTGTTTTACCGGGTGAAACATTTGCTGTAACACTACAAACTCCTGGCACCTTTGAGTATTTTTCAATCTTTGATCCATGGATGCAGGGAACAATAGTTGTAAATCCATTTGCATTGCCTCCTACTGCAAACCCAACAACTGTCTCTACAGTACGTGGAAATCCCACATCAATCACTCTGACTGCATCAGATCCTGACCTTACTACAGGAGATACACTGGACTTTTTCATTGTAACTAATCCTACTGGCGGCTCGATTGATTTTACCAATCAGATACCAAACACAACTCCCACATTAGCCATGATACAATATACTTCATTTTCATCATTTACTGGAACTGACACGTTACAATTCAACGTCAGAGATGCATCAGGCGTATTCTCTGATACTGTAACTGTAACAATCCAAGTTTCAGTTCCTGATTTAACAAGACCCACTGCAAACTCCCAATCTGTATCTATAATTGAAAATCAAGATGTATCATTAATCTTAACAGGATTTGATCCAGAAGATGATCAGTTAACATTTCTCATACTTCCTGGAACTCCTGCATCTGGAACTATATCTGGTATTACTACTATTAATGACAATACAGCTCGTATAACATATACTCCAAATGATTCCTTTACAGGAACTGATACATTGTCGTTTCGTGTCACTGATGGTTCCCAAACTTCAGGTGTTGCAGATGCTGTAATCACTGTAAATCCTCATATCAATACTGCACCAATTGCAATTAATGATGTTGTAACTGTAACTGAGGATTCTACAAGCAACACTCTGAATATCTTATCAAATGACATTGATGTGGATATTGCAACTAATAATGATTCTCTCTTGATATCATCCTTTGATGGTTCTAACATAGTTGGCGGTACCTTAACTGTATCACCTAATAATCTCTCTATGCTGTTTACACCAGATTCAAATTTTGATGGTTCTACTTCTTTTACCTATGTTATACGAGACTCTGAGGGTGTCCTATCAAACCATGCAACTGTAACAATCAACATTAATCCTGTATTTGATTTTCCAACCGCAGTTGATGATAATGCAATAGTGGGATTCAATTCTGCAGGTAACATAATTGATGTGCTATCAAATGACTTTGATGTAGACACTGGAGATATTCTTAATGTAACATCTATTAATAACACTGGAACCCGTGGTACTGCCACAATATTTGGTTTTGATGGATTTGCTATATCATTCACACCTGAAACCAATTTTATAGGTGATACAAGTTTCTTGTATACTGCCACTGATTTAGCTAATAATCCTACTACTGCACAAGTCAATGTAACAATTAATTAACGCTGAAATTGTACAAAAATATGCCAATAAGAAAAAAAGGTAAACACAAAAGACATGCTGATCAAAAGGCTGACACACGTAGAAAAAAGAAAGCGAAATCTGGAAAACCTAGATCTTAGCTAAATCAACCTTTTTACATTCAAAACTGTCGAAGAGAAATATTGGATCCATTAATACGCTTGAAAGAAGCACATACTAAAGGAATAATTCCTGACGATGTGTATGATCTTACAATAGAACGATTTCCTATTGTTGTTGCAGGAATAAATAGAATTGAAAAAGCCTCAAGAATTAAATTTCCCACTGCTTATGTGGAACCTTCTCTTGTAATATCATCTCCCAACCCAAATTCTTACGAGTTTGGAATCTTGTTTGCAAGAACAATTCCTGTGATGTTTGAAGAAAAATTTCAGGTTGTAATACAGATTTCTGCGCCTTTGGTTGCTTATGGACTCAAGGGAACAATTCATGCAATTTTGGCACACGAGTTTTTACATTTTCTGGAATTAATGAGGAAAATTTCAAAGATGGAATTACTTTCAGACGAAATCTCTGGAAATTTATTTGAAAATGTTTACAGTGATGAAACTAGGCTGTTTGAACCTAGAGTTGTTTTCAAAGATCGTACTTTGTTGAACCATATTACAAAAAAATTTCCTGCGGGGTTTCGTGATTTTAAACTTGAAGATAAGGTCATGAAGTTTTGGGCTGATAGAAATCTCCCAAAATCTAATATCTCTTTGGATACTAACACTGTAAAATTATCTGTAGAATCTCTTTCTAAAATTAAACTGGTTCCTGCATTTATTTCAAAAATTGAACAATTAGAAGAAAAAAGTTCTAAAATTCACAAAAAAAGAATTTACTAAAGTTAAATAATTTTTTATTGATTAAATTCTGTTAGTCCACACTTTCCACATGCGTGTCTGTCTTTGTGTTCTGACATAAATACGCCTTTTCCACATCTTGAACAAATCTTTCTAATTCTTGATATTTTATCTCCATCTACTTTGAAATATTTGTAAACATTTGGGCTTGAACCTTTTTTACCAGTCATTATTCCGATTTCTCCTCTTTAGTTTCTTCAGCTGGTTTCTCATCTGCTTTCACTTTAGTTTCTTCAGCAGGAGCTTCTTCTGTTACTGCTTCAGCTTCTGCTAATTTTGTTTTTGTTTTTTCTAATCTTGAGAAAATTGTTGGGTTGACGTGCTTTTTTGCTAATCCTTCATCATCATATACATAGAAAGTTCCTGTAATTGTTGGTTTTCCTACCTGCGTTTTTAATCCCACTGGAATGACAACTTTACCATCTAGTTTGAATTCCTTAGTAATCATATCCACTGCTTCAAGTTTCTTGAGTTTGCCTCCTAATCCTGCAAAATTACATGTAATCTCTCTTCTAGTTAGAAATGTATTATCTACGTCTGTGATGGTCTCAATAATGGACATGTACCCAAAATCCTTTAGATATTTCATATAAACCTTGATTGTAATTAGAAAAGAAATTTAAGAAATTCCTACAAACAAATAATGTGGAACGCTATATGCTACATTTCAAAAATAAAGGCTATAGTCCTGAACATTCCCGTGAGATAATTAACAAGGCTAGAGATCTTACATCTGATATGAATGCGTCTGTAAGAGTTTGCAGAATTGCCACAAAATTTGTAGAGTTCGACGTAGGAGTTGAAAAAGAGGATCTAGACACACTTGTTGAAAAACTGTCTCCAATTGGACCTTTAGATAATATCAGACACGTCTTCGAAGAAGAGATCGATAAAGAACAAGGTATCAAAGATGGAATTTTCTACTTTAACAATGAAAGATTTTGGGAGTGTCATGAGGCATTTGAAGGTGCTTGGAAACAAAGTTTTGGACGAGAAAAAGAAATTATTCAAGGAATTCTTTTATTTGCGGTTGCATTTGCTCATGCTCAGGAAGATGAGCTCAGTATAGGAATTGGAATGCTTCGTCGAGTTTTAGAAAAATTAGGTAGTTCTCCTTCCATGTATCATTCAATAGATGTAGATAGAATTAGAAATAAAGCAGTTGAAATGCAACAAGCAAACATCTTGACTATGTTTGAGATTTAATTAATTCTAAAGCTTTTGGAACTACTTCTGCACCTTGAAGCAAACCAATACTTCCTTTCTTAGCTTGCTCTTCAGTCACTCTTGTTGTTCCATCATTTTTAATGAAATCACCTGAAACTAAAATTGGAACAGGATTATCACTGTGTCCCTTGTAAATACATGGTGTTGAATGATCAGCTGAAATGATAATTGCAACTTTACTTGAATCAATGTTTTTAACAAGAGTTTTGAAGAATCTTTGATCAATTTCTTCTATGTTTTTCATCTTACCGATTGCATCTCCATCATGACCGAACTCATCTGGTCCCTTGAGATGAACGTATATTGCATTTTGTGTCTCCATTGCTTTTGCAGCTACTCTTGCTTTTTCTTCATAATCTGTTAATCTGCCAGCTTCAAATGTTTTCATCTCAAGAACTTCTGAAATTCCAATCTCAACTGGCATGTCAACTATGCATGAAAATTTCATAGAGTATTTCTCATTAATTGGAATCACATTTGGATATTTATTGCCTGCATCTCTGAGTAAAATACAACTGAGTTGTTTTTTGTTTTGTTCTTGTCGTTTCTTATTAATTTCACTCTCTTTCAAAATACTGATTGATTGCTCTGAAAACTCATTAACTAGATTTGCAGTAAATTTAGAATCTTCAGTTTCTTCTAAAGGTAAACATTTTTCTATTTTTAAGAAATCCCCAACAGCTTTTGCTACTCCCATACCGCCAATATTGCTATATGCTGGATCTGTATTGGTAATTTTTGCAGATAGTTTTCTAGAATTTACTCTAATTCTAACAGTTACTCTATGTCCAATTGTCGGAGAAACTACGACTGACGTATCAGGATGTGAAAATTTGATCTTTTCTTTAATTTCTTTAGCTATCCCATCTGCATCTTCTCTTTCAATATGTCTTCCAGCTCTTCTATCTATGATTACTCCTTCTTTGTTTAATGTAGAATAATTTCCTCTTAGTGCTAAATCTCCGTCCTTAAAGTCAATTCCAATTCCTATGGCTTCAATCACTCCACGACCAACATAATCAGTATGATTTAATTTGTATCCTAACATATTGAAAACAGCAATGTCTGATTCGGGTGCAATTCCTTTTCCCACAGAAATTACTTCTCCTATTGTCCCGTTACTGGCAATTTTATCTAAAGTTGGTGTATTTGCAGCCTCTAATGGTGTTTTTCCATCTAAATCTGGATGCGGAAGGTCTCCAACTCCGTCTAAAAGAACGTAAATCATATGAACATTTGAATTATCCATAGCATTCCCTGTTCATTCAAGATCTGATGCTTTCCTTTAAAGCTTACACCAAAACATGCGATCAAAATAAAATATGCATTTTTGATGTAAGATTTTCCTAATCTCATGAAAATTTTAATATAATTTTTTTATTTTTGATTTAATTAGACGTTAGTAAACATTTTAACATCCATTTACTTCCAATAATAATTATGGGAGATATGCGCAAAGGTTATGTTTCTGAGCGCTTCATGATTGTTTCAAAAAAAGATGATAAAGTTGTTGACCCTAACAAATTTCCTTTTGCTCCTGGTAATGAATCTATGACTAACCCTTCTGTTTTATCCCTTGTTACAAAAGATGGAATGTTACAACGTCTTCAAGATAATGAAGATGAATATGTAAAGGATTGGTCAATTCGAGTTTTTGAAAGTAAGAACCCAATTGTCTCAATAGAGACTGAAAACTCTTACAGTGATAGACCTTTCTATAGCGAACCTGCATATGGTTATCATTACATTGTGGTTGCATCACCAAACAAAAAAGATACATTTGCAACAATTGATTCTGAACAATGGTCCAATGTCCTTGTTGTTGTTCAAGATAGATTAAGATGGCTTTATACACAAAAAGGGGTTACTTATGTCTCGATTTATGGTGACCATGGTGAACTAGCTGGAAACACAAACCCTCACCCTCACCTTCATGTTCTAACATTTTCTACAATTCCGCCAGTAATTGAGGAAGAAGCAGAAGCCTCACACAAAATTCTAAATGAAAAAGGTGTTTGTCCCATGTGCCAAATCGTGAATGAGGAGATTGCTGGCCCAAGACAAGTTCTTCAAACAGAGGGATTTATTGCATTTTGTCCATGGTCCCCCTCTTACCCATACGAATTTTGGATTTCTCCCAAAAAACACACCACTAGTTTCTCAAAAATTACTCAAAAAGAAATCAATGATTTATCATTAATTCTAAGGTCAACTTTGGGCGGCCTTTCAAAAGCCGTTAAAAATGTTTCATATAATTTAGTATTCCATCTTTCTCCTGAAAAGAAGAACAGTAGGCAAATTCATTGGCATATTGAAATTTACCCCATCACTAAATCTTGGTCTGGATTAGAACGTGGATATGGAATTTTCTTAAATGATGTTTCTCCTGAGCAAGCTGCAGAAAAACTTGGTGCAGCATGCAGAAAAGAACTAGCTAATCTAGTTGGAATTACTTGATTTTTTGAATGATTTATTTATTAACTAAAATTTGCTAAAATTATGGCGCTTGAGAAATGGTCTGCAATTGGCAGCGTTGTTTTCTTTGTATTGTTTTCAGCGTTAATGATTACAGCCTACAACTTTATGATTAACATTCCTGAAGATGATGCATTTTTAAGATCATTTTCAGCTGATGCAAAAATATTTCAGTTTATTTCAATGGGTTTTGCACCAGCTGGAATTTTAACTGGAGTTGCCTTTATCACGTCCAAACAATATGGTTCAAAACAAATTGGTGGAATGATTATTGTAGGTGGGATAATTATGTTGGCAGGAATGTTTGTTTGTTATTCCATGATAGATAAAATCGATGATAATTATATTACAGATGCAGTAAAGTATTTACCAATTTTATTTATGGCATTATCTATTCCTGTTATGGTTATTGGATCTTATTTAATGAAGGAGAGAAAGAAGCGCCCTAAAAAACAATTCTTCTAGATGTGATCAAATCTTAATTCATTCGCAATGTGTTTAAACCCAAGTTTCTCATAAAATGGTTTTACATCATCAGTGCAATCTAAAATTGTCTTGTAACAACCTCGATTTTTTGCAAATTCAAGAAGGTATTTCATGATTTTTTCACCTATTTTTTCTCCTTGAAAGTTCTTATCCACCACAACATCTTCAATATGGCCAACTAATCCGCCCTTGTGAATAAATTTCATTTCTATCAGAAGTGTTGTTGCCCCTACTATTTTTCCATCTAATTCAGCAACTACTATCACATGATCTGGGTTTGAATTAATTTTCTCAAAAATTTCTTCAGCTTTATTTCGCTCAATATCACTTGCTTGTCTTAATGAATCAAGTGTTGTTAGGAATCCATTCAAAAGATCTTCTTTTCTTAATTCTCTGATAATTGGTTCACTCATTGTTATTTTCAGATCTTTCCAAGTTTTTGCAGATAGTCTTGATATGCTTTTTTATATGATGATTTATTGCCAATATCTGTAAATCCTTTCTTTGTTATGAAACTGCTTACTAATTTTTTCCTATTCATAGCTTTTTTGATGACATCATCCATTCCATATGGTTTATTTTTTGGAATAAGATCCAAAACTTTAGGTTCCATTACATAACATCCCATGTTTACGTTAGCTTTAATCTCTGGCTTTTCATTCCATCTTGAGACCTTGCCAGTTTTAGAAGTCTCAATTACACCATAAGGTAAGTTAGTTTTGTATTCGTTTAGACTTATTGTGACAAATGCCTTTTTCTTAATGTGCTGTTTTATCATATTCCTAAGATTAAAATTAAAAATTGAATCACCATATATACAAACAAAAGTATTGTCTATCAAGTCTTCTGCGGTTTTTAACTGACCCGCAGTAGCTAGTGGTTTCTTTGAAGTTGCATATTCTATGTTAACACCAAATTTCTTACCTTCTTCAAAATAATCTTCAATAGTTTTTCTGAGATAACTGACACACAAAACAATTGACTTAATCCCATTTTTCCTTGTCCAGTCAATCAGATGTTCTAGAATTGGCTTCTCACCTAATGGCAACATGGGTTTTGGACGAAATGTTGTATATGGTTGAAGTCTTGTTCCTAGTCCGCCAGCAAGAATAACTGCTTTCACAAATCCTATTTGAGATGTGGCTATTTATGTTCAAGGATAGATTTTTACTAGATTCAATCAAACAATTTTTAAAATTTTTTTCAAAACATTTTTTGGATTTTCTCCAAAAACTATTATCATGGGTTCTTTTCCAAAATCACCTTTATGAAAAACTACATCAGGTAATTTCTTTGAGTTTTTAATTGCACTTTTAATTCCCCATTCAATAGTTGAACTTTTTAATTTTACGCTTTTAGGTTCTTGACTCCTATCGTAACTAGAAACTATTAGTTTCGATTTTTTTATTTTTGACATGGTTACGTTTTGATATTTTAGATTTATTGCAGAGCAAATTTGTGGGTATTTTTTATTCATTATTAGCAATGCTGTGGCAACATGTTTTGAACCTCCGTATGTCAAATTGCCTGCGATCAAAGCATGTTTTCCAGCTTTAACAATTCTGCCAGAAATGCCTAGAATATCTTTTGTTGACTTGGGTTTTTGTTTGGAATATACAAAGTTTGTTTGGCATTCTGGAATATTTTTGTAGATATTTTTGATTTCTACAAATTGGTTAATTGCATCTGATAATTCTGAATTGATTTTATCCGATTCCTGAATATGTGTAATTGCAATACCTTTTCCTAAATTTTTTGCATTTTTAATTGAATTGTAGGCGAATTGCTTGGCAAATCTTAATGATTCTTTTATGTTTTTATTTTTTGCAAGTGCAAAAATTACGGCTGCAGAATAATTGCATCCACTACCATGATTAATTTTGAAAATTTTTTTCCCAGAAATAAAATAGTTGTTGTTTTTCTCTAACACAAAATCTGATATCTGATTATTTTTTGTTTCAATTCCTGTGATTACAATATTTTTTGCACCCATTCTTTGAATTACCTTTGCAACTTTTTCAGGTGTATTTTTTGCATTAATCTTGGTTTTTGATAGAATTTCAGCCTCAAATTTGTTTGGTGTAATTACTGTGGCAAGAGGAATCAGAAATTTTTGAAAATCCTTGATAGCTGAATTTTTAATTAATGATCCGCCTGTAGTTGATTTAAGTACAGGATCAACAACTATTGGAACTTTTGATTTCTTTAATTGATGATGTAGTACTTTGATAATTTGAGAATTGTATACCATTCCAATTTTTATTCCATCAATTTTAAAGTCTGATATTACAGATTCTAATTGATTTTTTAGAATTTTCTGTGATACCGGTTCAATCATGCCAAAGCTTGAAGTATTTTGACTAGTGATTGCAGTAATTACAGTTAAACAGTGTGCATTAAATGATGAAAAAGCTTTGATATCACTTTGAATACCCGCCCCCGATGAAGGATCAGAACCTCCAATTGAAAGTAAATTCATAACCTTTTCTTATTCTCAGTACTAATTTAGATTATTAGGTTGATGATTCAGTAACACAATCAGTAGAGCAAAATTCATCTTTCATACTAAAAAACTCTCTACCGCAATGCTTGCATTCTCTAATAGATCTCATAGTAGTACAAATGGTAATTATAACATATAAGATCGATCAATTTTCTTAATAAAGCAACAAGAAATTATGTGCGATCAATGTTTTTGTAATTTTTTTGATTGTTTAAATCAGGCAAACACATAGATTATTTTATGGCAACTCAGATGACTGCTGCACGACGTGGTGTCGCTACCGATGAAATGAAACAAGTAGCAAAAGATGAAGATGTTTCACTTGATTGGTTAATTCCAAAAATTGCACGTGGCTCTATAATAATTCCAAGTAATAACATCCGCCCGCAAAAAATTCATAATGTTGGAATCGGTAAAGGCCTTAAAACTAAAGTAAATGTCAACATTGGAACCTCAACTCTAAATGTAAACTTGGAAGAAGAAATTGAGAAAGCCAAGATTGCAGTAAAATACCATGCAGATACAATGATGGATCTAAGTGATGGCGGTGATGTTAAAAAAATAAGACAGACTCTTCTAGATGTTGCTCCAATAACTTTTGGAACTGTTCCGATTTATGAAGCCTACAATTATGGTGTTGAGGTTCACAAAAACCCTTTGAACCTAACTGAAGACGATTATCTAAATGCATTTGAAAACAATGTAAAAGATGGAGTTGATTATACAACAATTCATTGTGGGATTACAAAAGATATTGCAAAAAGAATTCTGAAAGTTCAGAGATATGGTGGTGTTGTAAGTAAAGGTGGAACAATTACTGCGGCATGGATGTTAAAACATGACAAAGAAAACCCATACGTGACTCATTATGACTATCTTATTGAAATTGCCAAAAAATATGATGTAACATTTAGCCTTGGAGATGCACTTAGACCTGGCTCAATTTTGGATTCTCATGATGAATTGCAAGTTCAGGAAATGATCAATATCTCTCAATTAACAAAACGTGCGCATGAACAAGATATTCAAGTGATGGTTGAAGGTCCAGGACATGTTCCACTAAATGAAGTTGCAGCAAATGTTAGATTGGCAAAATCTCTAATTGGTGATGTTCCATATTATGTTCTTGGTCCTTTGGTAACAGATATTGCATCTGGCCATGATCATATTGCAAGTGCAATTGGAGCTGCAGTATCAGCAAGTGAGGGTGTTGATCTTTTGTGTTATCTTACTCCTTCTGAACATTTAGCTTTACCAAATGTAGAAGAAGTAAAAGCAGGACTGATCGCATATAGAATTGCAGCTCATGCTGGTGATCTTGTAAAAATTCGTGACAAGGTAATCAAATGGGATATGGAAATGACTGAAGCCCGACGTACTTTAGATTGGGAAAAACAGCTTGCATTATCTATTGATCCTGAGGAAGCAGCTAAAATTCATAGTCGAACTGGACAGCACCCCGGAAATAATGTTCCTTGTACTATGTGTGGTGGTGCTTGTGTCTATATGATGTTACCACAGCAAAAAAAGTATGAAAAAGAAAATCAAAATTTACAACAGATTGAATAATACTTTTTGAAGACTAGGAACTGTATCATAATTTTCTAATTCTTCTATTTTTATCCACTTAAATTCAGAATTTTCCCAATTTAGTTTAATTATTGGATTTTTTGCTTCAAACAAAAATGGAAAAATTTCCCACTCATGATTCTCATATTGAGGAGAATTAATTCTCATCTCTTCTGCAGATCTAACAAGTGTAATCTTGTCTTCTGTTATTCCAATTTCTTCAAAAATCTCAATTCTTGCCCTTTTTAGAGGCTCTTCATTTTTTTCTATAATTCCACTAATTCCTGCCCATAATCCTTTCATTGATTTTACTTTACCACTTCTTTTTAAAATCAATAATTTGTCATTATCTTTAATGAAAGACGTAACTATCTTAGTTGAACGCATTTCCGTTATTTTTCAACGGCCTTGACCATTTTTGTCAGTTTTTTGTAGGATTCATTGGTATCTGTATGCTTAGCGAGTTTCTCTTGACACTCTTTGATGTAGCTAATCACCTCTTCTGTCTTTGATTCTTGAACGGCAGTAAGTAATCTTCCAATGTCCTTCCAGAGTTCTTCTGCAAATCTTCGAATCTCGGGGTTTGCAATAATGGTTTCAATTAGTTCTGGAGACTCGGTCATTATGCTTTCTGATAATATCTTTTGAACTCTAAAAGTGGTTCCAGACATTTTGTCTGTCAAGTGCATCTTTTCATCTTTTGAGATAATTTTTGCAAAGACGAGATTCACCATGTGAGTTAATCCTAAAATCACTGCAATCTTTTTGTCATGTTCAGCTGCATCAATTGTAACAAAGTTTGCTCCTTCAAACAATGATTTTGCAACAGATAATTCATTTTTTGCATCTTTGATTGGAACTGAAATAATATTTTGACCTTTAATTGTTTTTATCCCTGGACCAAACATTGGATGAATACAAATTGGATTAATCTTAGTTGGCATCTTAGATAATGATCCTGCCACTTTAGATTTTTCAGATGAAATATCAATGAGATATGTGCCTCTTTTCATTTCTTTTGCAATTAACCTAATAATCTCCGGTGTTCTTCTTGTGGGCGTACATAAAACAACGTAATCTGCCTTTAGAATCGCACCAACTAAAGACTCTGCTTCTAAGACATCTTTTCCTGAAAATTTGTTTTCTGAATCATAACCTGTTACTTCAAAATTTTTACTTGCAAAATATTTTATAAACCATTGTCCCATTTGACCTCCGGCACCGATAACTGTGAGTTTTTTCTTCATTGTTTCTCAGTAATTATATCCCTCAGTATATTCATTCCGTCAATTAGTATTTTCTCATCTTGACATGCAGAAATCCTGATGAAATTTTTGTAATTTCCAAATCCTTCGCCTGGTGCAACTGCTAAACCCTTCTCAAGTGTACTGTTAGCAAATTTAACACCGTCAAATCCATCTTGATCGACTCTTGCAAAAAGGTACATGGCCCCATCTGGAATGACAAAATCTAATCCAATCTCTTTTGCTTTTTGTACCAACAAATCTAGTCTGCTTTGAACTGTATTAGTATTATCGGTAGTATCTGCCTCAAGCGCTCTCATTGCTACATATTGGATAGGTTCTGATACATTTGTTAGGCATAATGCCTCCAATTTTGCCATTTTTTCGATAATTTTTGTGTCTGCTATACCATATCCAATTCTGAATCCTGTCATGGCATGGGATTTTGAGAATGATTGAGTAACAATGCTTTTTTCATAACTATATCTAAGAATGCTTTTCCAACCACTTTTTGCATATTGTGAATAGATCTCATCGCTTAACACATACAAGTCATTTTTTCTGGCCATGTCAACTATCCCATCTTGTAACTTTTCAGGAAGAATCTTTCCTGTAGGATTGTTTGGATAGTTAAGCACAATCATTTTTGTGTTTGAATTAATTGTATTTTCGATCTGCTCCAAAGATGGTTCCCATTTTTCTTCTAGAGTTGTATTGATGGTTCTAACTTTGATTCCAGCATTTAGTGAACAGTCTTTGTATGCAGGCCATGCAGGTTCTATTATGATCATCTCGTCTCCAGGATTAAGTAGTGTAGATATGGCAGTGAAAATTGAAAATCTTGCACCAGGACTGACTATAACATTATCTTGTGTAATATTGGTGTTGAATTTATCTGAGATATATTTAGCAAGTGCTTCTCTAAATGCTGGCATTCCTTTTGCATGACCATACTTTAGAACCCCTTTGCCAAATACTTCTTCTAATGCATTTTTAACAATAGGCGGTGGTAAAAAATCTGGCTCTCCCACTTCCATGTGAATGATCTTCTTTCCTTGTTGCTCAAGTGATTTTGCTTTTAAAAAAATAGAGAGATGTGTCTGTTTATTAGTTGATTGAACTTTTATTGATTCATTTAAGAGAAAATTCAAATATTTTGTTGCAATAGTTTCATCAAATCCTATATTTTTGCATAGTGCGATTACTTTCTCACGTAAATTATCTTCTCGTAATTCATCAGTAACCCCTTTTCCAATATTCTTTTTGACTTCTCCAATCTCTTTCGCAATTTCTGTTCTCTTTTTTAGTAACTTTATCATTTCTAGAGTAACTTCGTCCATCCTATTTCGGAGTTCATTGATATCTGACATTTTCTTATAAAATAGGCTTAATTGCCCCTGCAAGGAGCGCATGATCTGCTAAGGTTAATGCTACAAGTGAGTCTACTACTGGTGGTGCTCTAGGTACGACACATGGGTCATGTCTTCCTTTAACTTGAAGTGTTGCTACTTTTTTGGTCTTAATATCCACTGTACTTTGTTTTTGTGCAATTGATGACGCTGGTTTGAATGCAATTCTCATAGTAATTGGCATTCCATTTGAAATACCTCCGAGAATCCCTCCTGAATTGTTTGTCTTTGTTACTATCTTTCCTTTCTTAACAGTATACAAGTCATTATTTTGAGAACCATGAAGTTCTGAACCTCTAAATCCTGAACCAAATTCAATTCCTTTAACAGATGGAATTGAAAAAATTGCTTTACTCAAATCTGATTCTAATGAACTAAAAATTGGTTCTCCCAATCCAACTGGAACATTTGTTGTAATTGACTCAATTATCCCCCCTAGAGAATCTCCTTTCTTTCTTGCATCCAAAATACTTGCTCTCATCATTTTCGCAGTTTTGTTTTCAGGGCATCTTACTTCATTTTTATAAATTGAACTAATCATTTTTTCATTAAATTCCCGTTCCATCTTCACTTTTCCAATTTGTGATGTGAATGCGTTTGTTTCAATTCCTAGCGTTACTTTAAGTAATTTTCTTGCAATAGCTCCACCCATAACGTGTGTTGCAGTTAGTCTTCCAGAAAATCTTCCCCCCCCTCTATAATCATTATAGTGATTATACTTTATCATAGCTGGATAATCAGAATGTCCTGGTCTTAGTTTTGTTTTCAAAGCCTCATAATCTTTTGATTTTTGATCACTGTTCCAAATCATCATTGTGATTGGAGCACCAGTAGTATGTCCTCTAAAAACTCCTGAGATAATTTCAACTACATCTCCTTCTTTTCTTTGGGTTGAAATAAGATTTTGACCTGGCTTTCTTAGGTCCAACATTTTTTGAATTTCTTTTTCATCAATTTCTAACCCTGCAGGACACCCATCTAATACGGCACCAATGGCTTTTCCATGACTTTCACCAAAACTTGTTAAAACAAGACGCTGGCCAATAGAACTTCCCGGCAACATACTATCAAAGCTAAATGATGCTTATAATCGTGCCCCAGAACCACCCCGAGGACATTCAGATCAAAATAGGCACAAAAATCACTGTTTTTTACATCATTTATTTTCAGATTTTTAACATTTTAGGATCATGCCTTTCACCATTTTTAGTTGATTTCTTTGAAAATTGTTTCATTGAACCTGAATTTTTGCACCTAGACTATTCATCTCTTCCATGAAATTTGGATATGAAATTTTGACTGATTCTGGATCTGTTATAGTGCAATCTCCTATGTACATTCCAGCAATACAAAATGCCATAAATAACCTATGATCATTTTCAGAATTCAATTCTGCCCCAATTAGACTTTCTGATGATTCTAGAATTAATCCATCTTCTTTTTCCTGAACTTTGATTCCAAGTTTCACAATTTCTCTTGATATAATTGCAATTCTGTCTGTTTCTTTTAATCTTGCATGCTTTACATTTACTATTTCAATTGGATTTGATGAATTTAATGATAAAATTGCAAGAGGAGGAAGAAGGTCTGGTGAATTACTCAAGTCAAATTTTCCTCCGTTCAATTTTTCAGGTGATTTGATTTTAATTTCTTCATTATTGATAGTAACCTTTACTCCCAACTCCTCTAAAATATCAATAAAAACTTCATCTCCATGCGGTAAGTTCCCCATGCTTCCTTTGATTGTAATTTCTTCTCCATTAAGTACTGCAGCTGAAAGAAGTAACGCAAGACTTGAAAAATCAATTGGAACTGTAAATGTAGTACTTTTGTAGATTTGTGGTACAACATTGTATCTTTTGTATGGGATCAATATTTGGACAGATACCCCAAACTTCCTCATTGTTGCAATTGTTGCATCAAGATATGGTTTTGAAACTAAATTTCCTTCTATAGTTAAATTAATTCCATTCTCTGTTAGTGGTGCACTGATTAATAATGCAGAAATGAATTGACTTGAAAAATTTCCTGGAATTGTTACATTACCTCCAGAAATTTTTCCTTTAATTTTGATTGGCGGTTTTCCATCAGTTGAACCACACTGTGCACCTATACTTGATAATGCATCTAAGAGAGGCTGCATAGGTCTTTTTTGTAAACTAGAATCTCCTGTTAAAACGGTCTCTTCAGAAAATAGGCTGGCAATACCTGAAGCAATTCTAATTGTTGTTCCAGAGTTTTCTGCATTAATCTCAGGCACATTTGCACCAAATGTAATTGGATTTTTGACAATAATTGATGAATTTTCGATTTCAATCTCTGCCCCAAATTTTTTGCAAGCCTCAATTGTTGAAATGGTGTCTGCTGATAGCAAGACATTATCCACTCTACTGTTATTGCCTGCAAGCGATGCAAGAAAAATTGCTCTATGTGTGTAGCTCTTATTTGGAGGACAAACCACATGTCCTGAAATCTTTGATTTTCCAACTTTACAATTCATGAACTTCAGCCTTTTTGTTACTAACTTTTGAAACAATTACGTTTCCTTCTAGTGTTGAAAATACTTTTTTTATTTTTATTTCATTTTCTTTTTTTGTTATTGCTGCAACTGCAGGCCCATTCCCAGAAACTGATGCCCCAAGTGCACCTTTTTCTATTAAACTTGTAATGATTTCAGGATCTGAATTTAGGATGGATGCAGTTGTTAACCCATTAATGATCATCGCTTCCCAATAATTTGTTTTTTTTGCCAAACCCCATGCTTTTTCAAATACAGACGAAAGAGGTTTAAGATTTTTTAGATTTCCTCTTTTTCTATTTTTGGGAATAAAGATCACTACGACTAAATTGGTTGGACCTTTTTCAAAATGAACTCGTTTTTTCTTTGCATTATCAGTGACATTGAATCCTCCATAGTAACACGAACATGCATCATCAAATGCCCCTGTGATGCTTACTTTGGATTCAATTGATGCATCAACTCCTGCAAGTAAAATTTGCTGATCAGTAAATTTAGGTTTGAATATCTTTGCACATGCTAGTGCTATTGCAGATGAGATAGCACTTGAACTTTTGAGCCCATATCCAGTTGGAATTTCCGAATCAAGTGTAATTGTAATTTTGTTCTGTTCCAAATCTTTCTTTGAAACAATTTTTTCAACAGTTTTATTGATTAAGCGAGAACTGAGGCTTTTATTTTTAGATTTGATTATGATTCCCTTCCCAGAACTGGTCTCAACTGTTGCTTCTACTTTTAATGCAATTCCTAAAGTTGCACCTTTTTTGATTGCAATCGCATTTACAAGGGAAATTGCCCCATGTACTGTGGCCTTTGCTTTTGCCATCAAAATCCTCCCAACAATGCTTTTTTCATTACATTATAAGGTGCTTCCATGTCATGCCAAATCTCAAAGGATCTCACTGCTTGACCTAAGAGCATCTCGTATCCAAAAATAATGATTGCCCCATTTTCTTTTGCTTTTTTGATGAAATCTGTATTCATTGGCATGTATACAATATCATACACAATTGTTTTTTCATTGATACCTTCTAAGGAAATTAGACTTGATTCATTCTTTAGACCGACCGACGTAGCATTAACAATAATGTCATAATCTTTTATCACATCATTAACATCTTCAATTTTGATTGCATTGGCATCTAATCCTATTTTTTTTGCAAACTCTGAAAGACTATTGGCATTTTCTAGTGTTCTGTTTGCAATGGTTATACTATTTGCTTTCTCTTTTGCAAACCCTGCAACTATTGCTCTTGCAGCTCCTCCCGATCCAAGAAGAAGTACCTTGGTATTTGTAATATTCAATTCCTTTTTCTTGAAAGGTTCTAGAAACCCATCCATATCTGTATTGTATCCTTTAAGGATGCCGTCTTTGTATGTAACAGTATTAACTGCTCCAATCAGACTGGCTGATTTATCAATTTTATCAAGATACTTCATCATCTCAACTTTGTGAGGGATAGTAACATTGAATCCATCGACCTTAATTTTTTTCAACCCTTCAACCCCATCTTCTAATTCCCCTTTGGGAATTCTATAAGCAATATATGAACAATCTAAATTCAATTCTCTAAATACTGCACTGTGAATATTTGGAGACAATGAATGATCAATTGGATCTCCAATTACTGCAAATGTTTTTCTCATCTTATTTTTCTGAGTAAATGATTGATTTAAACTCTCAACTGTTAATCGGTTATTTTTTTAGATTTGTAATTTTCTTAACTTCGTCAACGCTGAACTGCCCTGGTGCAACTGGCTTCCCTAATGAGACATATGTGTATGGACTGCCCAAATACAGGCACAAAATTCTTGAAATTCTACCTAAATCACCCATTGCAAATGATATCAAATTATTTCTTCCTTTTTTACTGTATAACTCAAGCATTCTGTTAGAATCATCAGTTGATTTTGCAGTACTTACAATTTTTACATTAAATGAGAACTTGGCCATTTGATTTATTTTCTTTTTTAGTTCTGCAGAACTCGGAGTTTTCCTAAAGTCATGCCATGACACAAGTAATTTTGTCTTTGTTGATTTTAGATATCTTACCAATGATGTATTTCTCTTTAACGTATTAAATTCTACATCTAATAAGAAAGGGTTGTATTCGGCAATTAGTTTTAGAATGGCAATTCGTTCTTTTTCATTTCCTGGAAATTTTCCACCTTCTGTTTTAGGTCTTAGAGTACAAACAATTTTGTTTAGATCTTTTTTAATTATCTCTAATGTCTCTGGAATTTGTTCAATCTTTAAAAAATCAAACCTAATTTCTGCATAATCTGATTTTTTTAGCGCAATTTTTAGTACCTGTTTTACTTTGTATGGGGTTTTTTCTGCAACGGATACGCAAGTCTTGTATTTCATTTTATTTTTCTAATATGTATTCGTCTGAAACTTCCATTCCGAAATGTCTACCAATTGCAGGTTTTGCATGCACCATAATCGTATCTCCCTTCTTTAGATGTGTAACTGATACTAGTTGTCCATTTGATTTTACAAAACGAATTGTTTCGGCATCTTGTGCAATAATTCCACCTATCTCTCCTCCCGCGGATGCTTTGATCATTAACATTGGTCTTCGTTCAATCTTTGATCTTCCAACAGTCGCTCTTCTTGCCTTTCCCTTGGAATTGAGAATTAACACTTCAGAACCTGTTTCAACTTCTGAAAGATAGTTTGTTGTACCATCTGGTGCAAGAGTATAGCAATGAACTGCACCTGCATTTACCCTAAATGGTCTTGGAGATGTAAATGATGATCCTACTGATTCGTTGTGAACTAAAAACAAAAAGTTAGATCTACTACCAATTAACATCCCTTCTCCTTTGTGAAGCATTGAAGCTGTATCTACACAAACACGTTCGCCATCTCCTACTTCTTTTATCTCAATAATCTTTGCAGGACTCATCTCAAAATTTTTGGTTCCTAGATATAGCATTGCTTCTCTTACTTCATTAATTGATGATGTGGTAAAGATTACTCCATCAACCCCTACCTCTAAAATCGAAAACATTTTTCTTACTTCTTTTGGTGTTCTCGCAATTGCAAAAATTTTGGTATGTATTTTATGGAGTTTGGCAATAATATTTTCAAGAGGAATAATTTTCCAATCTTTTACTTCTACTATGACAAAGTCTAGTCCCTTTTTTGCAGCAGAAAGAACATTTTCAATATCTGAATTTGATAATACTTTGAATTTCCTTCCTACTTTCTTGCCTTTAGGCTTGGATGCTCCTTCTTTTTCAAGAACTACATACTTTGCAGCATTTGAAGGAAAAACTGTTTGTAGTTTTGTTTTTTTCTTACCTAGTTTTTTGGGGTCAACATACACCATCATAATTCCTTCAGCTTCTAATTGATGAAGGAATTTGGTTAATTGTGCCTGAGACACCTTAGGTGTAATAATTAGTTCTCTTGTTTTACTCAATTTTCTTCAATGCTTCCTTTGCTGTTCCTTTCCTGAAAATTATTTGAGCTAATGCCTCTACCATTTTTTCAGGTGCTTTGTGTGCAAAGATGTTTCTACCATATGTGACGCCTTTAGCTCCTGCAGCCATAACATCTTCAGTCATTTGAAGAATATCTAAATCAGTTTTTGCTTTAGGTCCACCTGCAATAACAATTGGGACTGGTGTGCTCTTTACAATTTTGGCAAAGGAATCTATATCTCCAGTGTATAATGTTTTAACAATATCTGCACCGCACTCTGCTCCCATTCTTGCAACATGTCCAACAATTTCAGGATCATGTGGGTCCTTGATATTTTCGCCTCTTGGGTACATCATTGCCAATAATGGCATTCCCCATCTATGACATTGTTCAGCAGTTTTCCCAAGTTGTTCTAACATCTCTGGCTCTTCTTTTCCACCAATATTGATGTGTAATGAAACACCATCTGCTCCCAATGCTATAGCTTCTTGCACTGTGCCTGTTAGCATCTTACGATTAGGTGATAATGATAGTGAAGTACTACTTGAAAAATGAACTAAAATGCCAACACTAGTTGGTTTAGGTAATGTTTTAAGAATTCCTTTGTTGATGATTACACTTGTGAGACCATGTCCTTCACATTTGTAAATTATAGAAGCGGGGTCTTCAAGACCCTCAATAGGTCCATTTGAAATACCATGATCCATTGGAATGCAAAGCATTCTTCCTTTTTTAAGAATTCGATTAAGTCTAATCTGACTAGCGGATACCATGTGTTGATCTACTTTTTGCACCCTACTTAAAAATAACGTGAATTATTGAACTCAGGTTCATCTAGAATTGAGCCCAAATCATTCATTTGTTTTTATTCTTTTTTGTTCATTTTTCCATCAAGAATTAAATAGAAATTAAAAAAGATGAATAACAATTGAGCCAAACCACTGAACAGATACAAAAAAGCGACATCAAAGATATTTTAGACAACTCTCTTAATGGTAAAAGACCTGAACCTGAAGATTGCTTGAGACTATTAGAGTCTGATGATGTTCATCTTATGGGACTTGTTTCTGGGCATCTAGTAAGAAAACGATTTGGCAAAAAAGTATCTTTTGTGAATAATATTATTTTGAATTATACCAATGTCTGTATCACTGATTGCAAGTTTTGTGCATTTTATAGATCTCCTGGTGCTGAAGACTCTTACACGTTATCACTAGATCAAATTGAATCTAGAGTAAAGACTTCGTGGGATTTGTTTAAGATCCGTCAAGTTTTGATTCAAGGTGGACACAATCCAAACTTGACAATCGAGTATTATGAAGACGCATTCAGAATGGTTCGAGAGAAGTTTCCACAAGTTGGAGTTCATGGATTATCTACATCTGAAATTGATATGATTGCAAAAGTTGAAAAATCCTCTACAAAAGAAATCTTGTCAAGGCTAAAGGATGCTGGTTTACAATCAGTACCTGGAGCGGGAGCTGAAATCTTAGTTGATTCAGTCAAAGATGTTATTAGTCCTAAGAAAATTTCTAGTGCTGATTGGATTAGAATAATGGATGAAGCACATTCACTTGGACTGCCAGCTTCTGCAACTATGATGTATGGTCACGTAGAAAATAAAAATGATATTGTTGAACACTTTTTCAAAATTGTGAAACTTCAAGAAAAAACAAAAGGTTTCATGGCCTTCATCCCATGGAATTTTGAACCAATCAATACTTTGATGCATGAAGAAGGCTTGGTTGAATATGGAACTGGTGGAGTTCAACTTTTGAAGATGATTGCAATCTCAAGACTTGTCTTTGATGGCTTAATTCCTCACATTCAGTCTTCTTGGTTGACAAATGGAGTCGGCATGGCTCAACTTGCCTTGCAATATGGTGCTGATGATTTTGGTGGTACACTAATTGGAGAAGAAGTTGTTTCATGTACTGGTGCGCGTTCAACTGAACTAACAGATAAAAAAATCATCGATGCCATTCATCAGATAGGCTATCAGGTAGAAGAGAGAGATAATTTCTACAATCCTGTTAATATGTCATAGTCCATAATCAGACCACTTAGAATCAACTAGATTTTTTGTTTTATCATCAACTTTTACTAATTGTTGAATTTCTCTTTCATATCCTTCTTCTTTGGTTTTTTGTGTTGCATCTATTCCCATCTTAGAACCTAGGTTGACAAGTGGTGATGCAGGATCAAGAGTATCAGTTGGGGTGTTATTGATAATTACTGTATCTCTTACTGCATCTGCTCTTGTAGTAATTGCCCAAATAACATCATTCATGTCATGTACGTTGATATCATCATCTACTACAACAAACGTCTTTGTTAGAGATAGTTGTCCCATGCCCCATAACCCCATCATCACTTTCTTTGCTTGGCCTGGATACCTCTTTTTGATTGAGATGATTGCTATTCCTTGAAACCATCCTGCTGCTGGCATGCTATAGTCCACTACCTCTGGCTGGAGCATTCGAATCAATGGCAAAAATGATCGTTCAATTACTTTTCCAATATATGCATCTTCAAGGATTGGCTTTCCAACAACCGTTGTAACATAGATCGGATCTTTTCTTCTCATAATTCCTGTTAGTGTAAATGTTGGATATGGCTCAACTGGTGTGTAGTAGCCTGTATGATCTCCAAACGGTCCTTCATCTCTAATGTCTTCTGGATCAACATATCCTTCTAAAACAATCTCAGCATTTGCGGGAACATCCAAATCAATTGTTTTACATTTTACAGTCTTGATTCCTTCTTTTCTTGTAATTCCTGCAAACAAGTACTTGTCTAACCCTTCTGGTACTGGTGCAATAGATGAAAATATTGTTGCAGGTTCTCCTCCAATAATTATAGCAGTTGGGATTTTTTCTCCCCTCTCTTTTGAAATATCTCCATGGTGAGCACCTCTCTTATGTTTCTGCCAGTGCATCAATGCATGAGTTTTATCAATTATTTGCATTCTGTAAACTCCTAGATTTCTTACTCCTGTTTCTGGATGTTTTGTAGCAACTAATCCTAGAGTAATGAACCGACCAGCATCATTTGGCCACGATTTTAGAATTGGTAAATCATCAAAAGATGCATCACTTGATGTTATTTCAGTTACTGGTCCATTTGTTTCTGTTTTAGGAAATGACGAAGCCATCTTAGAGAGTTCTGGAAGTTTTTTAATTTTGTTTAGAAAACCTGATGGAATATCCATCTTGGTCATATCTGCAATACGTTGACCAATTTCAGTAAAGTCTGTCATTTCAAGTCCTATCTCTAATCTTTTCATTGACCCAAACGCATTTCCTAATACTGGAATATTGTATTCTTTTACATTCTCAAAAAGAATTGCAGAACCGTTAGAGTACATTTCTCTCCTCAATATTTCTGCAATTTCTAAATTAGAGTCAACTTCAGTTTTCACTCGCTTTAACTCTCCGTTCCTTTCTAGTTCATTAATAAATTCATGAGTGTCTTCTATTGGCACAATGCCTATGAATTTGGTTCAAGTATAAGCTTAACTGGATTTATGTTAAAGCGATTTTTCTTAAAATTCTTTTAACAAATGTATTTTAGTTCTCATTCATAGGAAAAATAGTATTGGGCAATGACAAATGTGTAGTTTGTAAGGGAAAAGGAACCATAGAATTACTTGGTTCTCAATGTCCATTTTGTAATGGAACAGGCGAGCCAAATCAGTCTGCTAAATCATATCTTGACTCTCATATCTGTCAATGCATATTTCTTGACCGAAAAAAATGTCCTTTGTGTGGAAAAAGATGTCATCATGACACTCCAAACAAACCAAAAATTTTGCTAAACCCTGAGTAACTTACACTGGTGGAAGTTCAGTCTTTTTGTCATGACCACCAGAACCAAACTTGCAGTAAAAACACAATTCTGATTCCATATACTTTAACTGTTCAACTTGAATCGCTCCAAGTTTGAGAGCAATCTTTGTTAGAATTTTGTATTTTAGTGGCATCGCAGGGATCACCTCTTCCATGTATACTTTGTAATGATCTGGACAAAACTTTAGTGTGACTTTGGATGGTTCTTTGCCTTTTTGATTTACTTGTTTTGTAAAATTGATCTGCTCTCTGATGTATTCATGCTTTGGACACGGACAATTTCTGCCACCAGGATGTTTGTATGCTGGTGTATTCTTCCAGTCAAATTCCGGATATTCCTTTTCAAAATCGTCCATTACAATAATTATCTCATCTGTGCATATAAAGATCGGGTTTAGTTTGTAGTAATCCGCCTGTCTAATTCAAAATATCCCCCATTGCCCATTTTTAATAGTAATATTCTTCTTTGATCATTTTCTATACTGTATATGCCTCCTAGCATTAACTGCCCTAATTGTCAACAAAACGAATGGCTTGAAAATTCTGAATTGAGTTACCTTCCAAAAGTCACTCAGATGGATGACGGGACATATGTTGCTGATATTGATAATGGTATACATGTCAAACTATGGCGATGTAACAATTGTATGTATGTGATGCAGTTTTGGGAGCCTGATTGATTTTTTCGATCATTTTCAAAATCTATGTTTGATCTGACGAAAATTTAACCAATTATTACGGATTTTTGCGAATTAATTTAAACCCAAATCTAGGATTGATCAAAATATAAATAAACAGTGGAATATTTACACTATTGAATGGCAACTGCTAAAAAGCAAACTAAAAAAGATCTAGAATCTAAAATTGCCGCATTAGAAGCAAAGCTAAACAAACTTTCTGCTAAACTGGAATCAAAACCGGCAGAAGCTCCAAAACCAGCAAAAGCTCCTAAACCAGCTCCAAAACCAGCAAAAGCTCCTAAACCAGCTCCAAAACCAGCAAAAGCTCCTAAACCAGCTGAAACAACTACACGACCTCCAGTAACATTCCAAGCAGCATTAGAAGATGCATATTACAATGCCGAAATGACTTCTTTCCATGATTACAGAACAAAGGTTACAGGCTATGCTCCAGCTGCAAACAGATACTTTGTGAGACTACATGCCCCTGTGGGAACAGTTCCAACATCAAACTGGAACGACCAAAAAGCAAAGGTTACAGGTTATACACAACCATCAAATCAATACTTTGCAACAAGACAAAGATTAGCATACAGTCCACCAGGTAAAACATTTGGAAGCTTTAGTGGTGTAAATTTGAGTGTTGAAGGTGTTGAGATAAAAGCACAAGCACCAGAACCACCAAAACCAGCTGAGGTAACACAACAAGCACCTCCTCCACAATCTAGCTCCAGCGGTAATGCAGGAAGCTCAAAACAACAATCATTAGAAGCATATGAAGCTGAGTACATGAATAGATTAGCTGATAAACAAAGAGAGGAAGAAGAATTGATGAGAGCAGCTACAGAGCTAAGAGCAAAGCGTCAAACAGAATCTCAATCAAGTGGTTCTCAATCTTCTAAAGGCACACTTCCAAAAGGTTTCTAATCTTTTACTCCGAACTTTTCCTTATTTTTAATTTTAATTTAGGAAATCCTGTAGAACATCTTTTGAATGTCCTGCTGCCTTTACCTTGGGATAAATTTTGAAAATCTTTCCTTTCTTATCTACAAGAAATGTACTTCGCATAACACCCATATACTCTCTACCCATGAATTTCTTCTTACCCCAAACACCAAACATCTTTGAAACCTTCTTGTCTACGTCTGCTAAAAGTGGATATTTGATTCGCATTTTCTCACAAAATTTTTTGTGAGAGTCAACATCATCTGGACTAATACCTATAATTTCAATTCCTTCTTTTTGGAATTTTTTATAGTCTCTTGAAAATTCATCAGCTTCTATGGTACATCCTGGTGTGAAATCTTTTGGATAAAAGTAAATGGCATGTTTTTTGCCCTTGAAATCAGTAGATTTTATTTTGTTACCATTGGCATCATTTATCTCAAATTTTGGAACAGGATCTCCTTCAGAAATCATTACATTCTAAAATGAATTTGTCCGTAATTAATTACTTTTTGACTTGTTCTGATCATAACTTTAATCCGAATCTTTTATATGGAAATTGTAGTGGCTTTTGCATAATGGTTAATCCAAGAGCATACCTTGCTGAAGCAATAGCAACTTATGGATTAGTATTTTTCGGTCCTCTCTCAGTAATTTTAGCTGTTTCTGCATTTGGGGAAGAATTAACAACACAATCTGTATTGTTTATTGCTCTTGGACACGGAGGCGCTATTGCATTGATGGTCTATGCATTTGGACACGTATCTGGCGCCCACATTAATCCTGCAGTTACTATTCCAATGATGATTACAAAAAAGATTGGAATTGCAGATGGTGTTGGTTATATTATTTCACAATTGATTGGTGCAGTAGCAGCAGCTGCAACACTTAAAGCAATTTTGCCAGAACTTGGAGCCAAAGTAAACTTTGCAACTCAAGGAGGTCCTAGTGATTTAATCAATAATAGTATAGGTTCTGGTTTTGCAGTAGAGGCAGTTATGACATTCTTCTTAGTAACCGTAATCTTTATGGTTGCTGTTCACAAGAAAGCATCACCTGGATTACATGGATTTGCAATTGGTGGGATGGTTTTCCTTATTCACCTAGTTGCAGTTCCATTAACTGGCGCATCAGTAAATCCTGCAAGAACCTTTGGTCCTGCATTAATCTCTGGATTCTGGGAATTCCATTGGTTATACTGGGCAGCTCCAATCTTAGGTGGAATTATTGCCGGGTTGATCATGAACTATGTTTATGTCAAACCTGCAGAAAAAGAAGCATAATTTTTCAAATACCAACATTTTTAAAAATTTGATATTATTTTTGCCATATGACATCCATTGATGATGTATCAAGTATGTTTGATGCTGAATCTGAAAAGTTAGAAAATTTGATCAATAATGCAACAACAAACCCTGAATTAACCATGCATGAAATCGTTGAGACATATTATCAAATCATGAATATTTCCTCAATGTCTGTTATGCTAAAGCAACAACTTCAAGCAGATGAGCACAAAATATTCCTAGAAAAAATTCAAGAAACTGGGAAAATTATATCAAAGAAATTCAATTCTATCATTCATCCTCAGATTATGGAGCAACTTGCAAATTCAATTGAAAATGCTAAAAAGAATCTACAATCTGGTAATCGAGAAAAATCAAAAGAAGAGATTGAAAACGAAGCTAAACTCTATGAAGACCTACGCCAAAAAATGAGTACCAAAGAATTTGTTGAACAGTATGAGAAAGGGCTGTCTCATGATTGAAGAACTTGCTAAAAATTTAGTAAATATAAAAAAAGAGTTTGCCAAACTCTATGATGGGACAAGCCAGATTCAAGAAGTAATTCCTGTTTCAAAGTCTGAAATGTTTCCAATTGAACAACAAGATTTAGAACTATTACATCAGTTTGCAAAAAAGAATCCAATCTACTATAACTCTTATGAGAAAACTATTGGTAAGACTCTTTGTGTTGTTTATGAAGGTAACATCAACAAATACTGGCTAGACAGCATTCAACATACTTCAAGTCATGCGCCATTTTCTCCAACATGGATAATGTCTGCATATGTAGGTGTTCTACTTGCAAAAGATCTTGGATATCAAGAAATAATTGATATTGGTTCCGGAGATGGGAGAATTGCGTTTTGTGCAAAAGTTCTAGATTTGGAATCATACAGCATAGAAATTGATGATATGTTGGTTGATCTGCAAAAACTTTTGACTATTCTTAACTTTCATCCTCATTGTTCTAATGCAATAACATTTGATTACTCTTCATTGAATATGACACATCCAATATTTTTCATTGGCGGTCTTGCACAAATGGGAGGGACTAAACTAGCATCAGGCATCTTGGAAAAAATTGATTCAATCTCCAACCTTGAGAAAAATACTGGTTGGGTTTTTGTTGGCACTAACTCTCAAAAATATCAACCAGATCCAAAAAATGAAGCTGGATGGGGAACATTAATTGAGAAAAACAATCTCAAATCTGTTCAAACCATTTCTTTGCCAACTGTTTGGGCATTTCACGAACCAGAAGAGACTCCTTACATCTTTACACAAACAGTTTCTGACTAATAGCAATCCAAATTAAGCGTAAATTTCAAAACTTTTCGGACTCGTTGCACAGCTTGGATAGTGCGAACGCTTGCGGAGCGTTAGGTCACCGGTTCAAATCCGGTCGAGCCCGCTTTTTGTTATTTCTTAAATACAACAGTCTCAAAAAGTAGTAATGAGCTCTGGCGATTTTAACTCCTCTTCTATTCTAGTCAAGGATATTATGACCAAAGCCCTGATCTCTGTAAATCCTGCAACTACAGCTTTGCAAATAGCAAAGATGATGGAACAGGGAGGGATAGGTGCTGTTCTTGTCAAAGAAAACGAGAATCTTGTTGGTATAATTACAGATAGAGACTTTGCAACAAAGATAGCTGCAAATAATCTTTCATTTGATACTCCGGTTGAAAAAATAATGTCTTCTCCACTAATCATAATCAGTCATGATGAACCAATATCTGCAGCAGCAGAAATGATGACTAGCAAAAAAATTAGAAAACTCGCAGTTTCTGATAATGGAACAATTGTTGGACTAGTTACATCTACTGATTTAGTTAACCAGCTTGCAAAATAGCTAAAACGTTTTTGTCTTTCTAAGAAATATCGTAACTGTTGCCATGTATAATGCAGTTGAGATAACTTCTGAAATTAGTGATGCCAAGAATGGTTCTATTCCAATCTCAAGAAAATAATACAGCGTTGGCCATCTCGTTCCAAGATAGATTATTTCACCTACTCCAAATGATGAAACCAAAGCTAGCAGTTCTCTTTTGATCAAACTTGATTTCATAGTCTTGTAGCGTCTCTTGTTGTCCCAATAAAACAAACATGAAAAAATCCCAAAGTAAACTGCGTATCCAAAAATTATAGTAAGAGTTGTGTTTAGATAGTTCTCATATCCTGATAGTAGTTGGGCAGCTACTGCTGATAGTGATGCTGAAATAACAAAGCAGATCAGAAAATTTCTGTTAATCTGTAGTAACTGCTGATTTAGCTTCATAGTTTCTATACTATTTGACAACTAATATTTTGTATTGAATTATAGACAAACTATGAAAAAGAGATGTGAGTGGGCAAAAGACGAACTAAACATCTCATACCATGACAAAGAATGGGGTAGACCGCAACACAATGATCAAAAATTGTTTGAATTTCTAATACTGGAGGGAGCTCAAGCTGGTCTATCTTGGACTATCATTCTCAAACGTAGAGATGGCTACAGGAAGGCATTTTCAGATTTTGATGTCTTGACAGTCTCAAAATACACTCAAAAACACGTCAAAAAACTGCTCAAAGATGAATCTATCATTAGAAACAAACTGAAGATCACTTCAGCAATTAACAATGCAATACAATTTCTAAAAATTCAAGACGAGTTCGGCTCATTTGATAATTATCTGTGGGGATTTATTGATCACAAGCCAATTAAAAACAACTACAAAAAATTGTCAGATTTGCCTGCATCAACTGACATTTCAAAGAAACTGAGTAAAGATCTTAAAAAGCGTGGATTTAATTTTGTTGGACCTACAATTTGTTATGCATTAATGCAGGCAACAGGAATGGTTAATGATCACACGTCTCAATGTTTTCTCTATCAAAGATAATTTTTAAACTAGAATGATTACCTGAAATCATGTCTGAAGGAAAATTTGCAACTTCTGTTTCATGTATTGATGGAAGAATACAAATCCCCCTAGCAAAATGGATTAAGGAAAATTATTCAGTTGATTATGTGGATGTAATTACTGAACCAGGTGTTGATAAGAACATTACAAAAGATTCCATCACTGATTCCATCAAAACTAAAGCTAGAATATCCATTCATGCTCACAAATCAGAACTAATTGTTTTTTCTGGACATTACAATTGTGCAGCAAATCCCGTCTCTGATGGGGAACACATTGAATTTATTAAAAAAGGAGTTGAAACAATCTCTTCATGGAACTTAGGTGTAAAAGTTGTTGGTGTTTGGGTTGATGATTCCTGGAATGTCAATACTGTTTAGATTTTCTAAGGTTTTTTGAGCATAATGAATGAGAAATTATCTCGCTTTTCAAAGACAGCTGGTCCTGGAATTTTATTTGCAAGTACTGCCATTGGTGTCTCTCATTTGGTACAGTCAACAAGGGCTGGTGCTGACTTTGGTTTACTGATTTTAGGATTTGTTATTGTAGTTACTTTGTTAAAATATCCATTTTTTGAATATGGTTCTCGTTATGCAAACTCTACGCAAACTAGTATCATTGACGGCTACAAGAAACTTGGCAAGCCTGCTTTGTGGCTATATTTTCTATTAACTATTGCTTCAATGTTTTTTGTTACGGGAGCTGTGGGGTTTGTTACTGCAGGATTTTTTGAAAATCTTTTCGGAATAGATTTTCTTGGAGAATGGACCATAATTATTTTGTTTGCGATATGTGTTTCAATTTTAGCTGTTGGGAAATACAATATTCTTGATAGTCTGATCAAGATTATAGTTATTGTTTTGGTGATTTCTACTGTCTCTGCTTTCTTGCTTGCATTGTATAATGGCCCCATAGAACCAGTGGAAGGATTTGTACCAAAAGAACTATGGAATATTTCCGGAATATTTTTCTTACTTGCTTTAATGGGATGGATGCCTACTGCTCTTGATCTCTCTAGCTGGAACAGTTTATGGACATTAGAGAGAATGAAACAAACTAACTACAAACCAAAACTCAAGGAAACCCTTTTTGAATTCAGATTAACATATTTCATCACTGGAATTCTTGCAATAATGTTTGTTACACTTGGCACTTTTATTTTCTATGGCTCTGGTGAAGAGTTACCAAACAACAATTCTCTTTTTGCAAATAAAATAGTATCATTATACACTCAAACAATTGGTGATTGGAGTTACATCATCATTGCCGCATCTGCATTTACAGTAATGTTTGGAACAATCATTGCTGTTTTGGATGGTTATTCTAGGTCATTAAAGCGAACCGTAGAATTGATTTTTGCTAAAAATGATGATAAAATAAGCACAAAATTCCGTAAACTATACGTTATTTTCTTATTTGTAATAGCTGGTGGGGCTCTTGCAATCATATTTCAATTTGAAAATAATTTGAAAGAATTAGTCGACTTTGCAACTGTCATGTCATTTCTAATAGCTCCTGTAATTGCTCTTTTTAATTTTAGACTAGTCACGGGTAAATTTCTCGATAAAGCCTCTCAACCATCTATGTTCTTAAGAATTTTGAGTTTTGCAGGAATTATATTTTTATCTGGATTTGCAATAGTGTTTGTTATCACTAGATTCCAATTTTGAATGATTAGAATTGTTTAAATTAAATCCAAATGTGAAAATATTATGAAAATTTCAAAAAATATGCAAAAAGCACTAAACAACCAAATTACTCTAGAAGCAAGTGCATCGAATAGCTATATGGCAATGGCATCGTGGTGTGAAGTTACTGGATACGAAGGTGGTGCCAGTTTCTTTTATGCACAGTCAGAAGAAGAGAGAACACACATGCTGAAATTTATTCATTATCTGAATAATTTGGGCATTCCTGCAGCAATTCCTGCTACAAAATCACCAGCAAGTAATTTCAAATCTCTAGAATCTATTCTAAAGACTGCACTAAAGAATGAACAAACAGTTACAACTGCGATTCACAAGATGGTTGAAATCTCACAAAAAGATAAGGATCATTCAACATATGCATTTCTAGAATGGTTTGTCAATGAACAAGTTCAAGAGGAAACAAAGTTTGAAACTTTGATACAAAAGTTTGAACTGATCGGAAGAGATAAAATCGCCATAAATGAGATAGACAAGATTCTGGCGGCAACTGCTGCAGCTCCTGCTGACGCAACTGCCTAGAAAATCTTTTTTCTAAAATCATTAATACTGGATATTTTTTTCATATTTTATGACAGTTGTTGTAACAAGAAAGCCAGGTGGTGTTACACAATTATTCAATACTGAAACTGGGCGGGTTACTTACAAATGTAAAGCAGAATTTGCTTACATGCTAATTGAGGCCTTTGGTGGAATCATCAAATTCAATCACAAAGGGGCAATTGCAACTGTTACAGGTCATATAACTTCGCTTGAATCATGCGATGTAATTAAGAAAGGACACCCAAATTACAAAGAGGCTTTATCTATAATCATTTCAGCACACAAAGAATTTGCCCAAAATGTTTCTGATTCATATCAAAAAGAAATTCAGAAACTTGAAAACAAGTTATCGGGTCTTTAATTTTTTACTAACAAAATGAATTTCTTGGTTTATCATGAACTCTGCCAATATGTAATGCTAGATCTATGACATTTGTGCCAAAATCCTTTCTACAAAACTTACATTCGAATGTGTACTGATTTGACAAGACTAGATCTTAATTTCTATTATTAATAAAAATTGCCTGATCTATCTTTCAATTTAACCATAAATCATGCATTGTTCGCACTCGCAAACCTCTTGCTGTCCAGCTTTTTTCAAACATTTTTTATGTTGTCCTGCTTGACACTGGACACAAACCTCATCAATATTATCCACACTTGTATATTTTTTAGATTGATCAAATCCAAAACCTCCGTCTTGTGGCCCTACCATGTTTTAACATAATTGATGTAGTATTTCTACTTCACTAATTTATTGCAGATTTTATTGCATCGTGCAATTCTGTCTTATGTGTTTCAATAATCCCTCTTATTTCAAAAGTATCTACATAACCTCCAGCTGATGCACGAGTTGCTTTCAGCAAATAATGTAAGGATCCTTCTTCGATCTTTCCAACATAGTATCCATAAAGAAAATCTGCTTCATCATCACACTTCCAAATTTTTTTAATGTTTGGAAATGTTTGTTTGATTTCAGTTGGTATCTCTTGAATTCTTCTTTTTATGTATTGATCAAGTGATTTTCTAATTGAAGAGTCTTGAAGCAATTCTAATGTAATTTGACAGCACTTGTTTTTTAGTCATTATCTTTCTCATCTTTTTTTCCATTTTCTGGCTTGTCCCACATATGCATAGTTCCCCGAATCATAAAAGAACCAACTATTATGGCCACTAATCCCCCAACAATAAACATAAAGAAACTTCCAATATCTTTGATACTTGTCAATATTGCTAATCAACCACTAGTCTAATTATAATTGTCTGGGGAAATTTAATTAGATTCAATAATGAGTCTGGCAATTACCTTCATAATGTCTAAAAATAAACAAATCGTATCTTGGATTGCAATTATTAGCGGCGGAATTGGATTTTTCTTCTTTTCTCAATGGATGACTGAAGTAATGCGCTAGTACTGAAAACTAATTACGTTGGAATTATTTGTAGTAACAATTACCATGATTACTCAAGAAATTAAGGACTTTCTGGATCTTCAAAGGCTAGGCTATGTGGCAACTGTTACTACTGATGGTAAACCAAACATTTCTCCAAAAGGAACTATCATTGCTTGGACATCAGAAGTGTTGGCATTTGCAGATATTCGTTCACCTGATACTGTGAAGAATTTACAGAGTAATCCTAATGTGGAAATTAATGTAATTGACCCTCTTCTACGTAAGGGCTATCTATTCAAAGGTCAGGCTAGAATCATTAAAGATGGTTCTTTGTACGAGGAAATTCTTAGCCATTATAGAAAAAAAGGAATCAAAAGTACAATCAATTCAATTGTATTAGTTGATGTCTCAAACGTATCTGAAGTGACTTCTCCATTATATGATATGGGAATTTCAGAACAAGAAATAAAATCAAAATGGAAAAAGCATTTTGATAGTTTATGATTATTCTAATATTTTTATTAATTACTTGAGTTTTTTTAATTGTCGTTTAGTTTTTTCATGTTCTTCTCTTTCTTTTTCTAAAAGTAATTGAACTGCTTCTAATTCTTTCTGTGCCATGTTGAGTTTTGACTTTAATGAACCCACTACTGCGCTTGCAGCCTCTATAATCCCTGCAGAACCTTTCTGATTTGAACTCTCCCCCTGGATAAATTTTCTTTCTTTAGGTGTTAGAACACTAACCTCCTGAAAATTACCTTTTCTATCCAGTTCTTCTTTTGCATTGTATAGTCTAACCCTTGCTTCATCTAATTCTTTTTGATATTCCATCTGCTGGCTTCTGATGTTCTGTAGTGTAGATTGCTCTTGTTCAACTTGTTTTTTTATACTATCATATTTTTCTGTGATTTCTTCTAATTTTTGTTTCATTTTTGAAAGATTTTTTTCAGTTTTATTGAATTCACTAATTGATTTTGAATCTTTGATCTTCTCAAAATTATTAATTTTTTCTCTAATTTTTTTATATTCTATCTGAACTATGTCTAATTCCATGTTTTTTTGATTAAGTTCTTTTTTAACTAACATTAGGTTGCTAACTGTAGTATTGTATTCTTCTTTTACTGTCTGATTCTTGTCTGTGATAACAGTTAGTTCTTCTTGTTTTTTATTAGACCCATTTTGAATATTTTTTGCTTTTGTCTTAAGATCTTTTCTTTGTTTAGGTTCTTTACTTTTTTTAGAAATCATCCCATCTGCATTTCTCTTGCTAAAAAACCCCATGTCCATAATCTGGTATTCCCAAAAGATGAATCTTTCTTTACTCTTGTTTGACTCGCCCTCTGAAAAATTTCAGATAAAACCCAATGCCGCCAATAATAATTCCTCCAAACAATGACATTGTGCCTAGTTCTGGCATTTCTGAGTAGATATTTGGTGCAAGGAATAACAATAATGCACCTAAAATTATCAAGGCAAATCCGCCATTGTTACGTGGTGTGTTATGTTCTATGTGAACCATGGTTATACATACTCTGAAAGTGTTTTTGCTACTTGTTTTCTTCCAATGTCTGAGATGAAAGGCCCTATCTTGGGGCCTCTTGAGGTACCTAATATTATTTGGTATAATATTTTGAAGAAGTCTTTTGGTTGTACATCATTGGATTTTGCAATTTGATAAATTGTATTTTGAATGTCCTCTGGCTCTTTCTCTGAACTAAGCGTATCTACAAGTATCTGTAACGCTTTTTTTGCGGAATCATCTAATTCTATCTGTATTTTTTCTTGTTGATCAAACTCATCTGAAAAGTTTCCTGCAATCTCGATGAGTTTTTCAATCTCTGGTTCAGGATTTTTTATTACTCCATAATCAACCAATTTTTTCATTACTCTTTCTCCTCTATTTTCTTTGAAGATCTTGGTTAATTCGATTAGAAGCCTATAGTTCACATGTATGCTTGATTGTTTTGGAGACTCGAGGAGGTTAACATACTCGTAGAGTCCTTTCAATTTTGTCAGTTTTACTTGGTTGTCTATTTTGATTCTTCCAAAGTAAATATCTTCTAATTCATTGTATTCATTCATTAAAGATGGTATATCTTCAAATCCTAACTCTCGTGCACCTGTAATTCTTTTGTATAGTAATAATAGAATTGACTTTGGACTACCAAACTCTAGCCATTTTTGTGCAGTTATGACATTGCCTAATGATTTTGAAATCTTTTTTCCTCCTTTATCTAAGAACATTTCATATTTTACATGATGAGGATGTGGGAATCCCAAAATTTCATCTGCAATCCAGTCATTTACTTTTACAGAATCCATTATGTCTTTTCCATACGCTTCAAATCTAATATCGAATGCTGACCATCTTGCTGCAAACTCTACTTTCCAAGCTAGTTTTCCAAGATCTTTTGTGATGTCTGCTTCTCCCTCGTGACTGCATCCCTTGATAATTTTTGAGCCTATTTCAGCGTCATGACATCTGT